>NZ_CP013387.1:0-1376057 GCF_001523745.2 Burkholderia mayonis | reverse complement strand
CGATCGATGAGCATCAAACGCCTGTTTCATTGCACACGGTCTCGATCGTGGTAGGGCTCCTATCCGAGATCGGAGTATCTGCGGCTGACGCGCTGAAGGGAACCGAAATCAGCGCGTCTCAACTCGATAACGACGGTTTGGTGATCACATATGCCCAAGAACTTGCAGTTCTAGAAAATGCGAAACGCCTCTCCAACGACCCCACGCTTGGACTCAAAATCGGCTGCGCGATCCACGTGTCGATCGGAGGAGTTCGGGGTTACGCAATGCAATGTGCGCCGACATTCGGCGATGCCTGGCAATTCGCGTGTGACCACCCGCTGACTGGTGAGTCGTACTTCCGAATGCGCATGGAGGTCGAACGAGACCTGGCATCGATTATCGTCGAGGGCTATCGATTCGACGAAAGTCTTCGCCAGTTGAACACGGAGATCTGTGTTGCTGCAATACGAACCGAATCACAGGACATGCTAGGTCAACCGGCTCCTTTCACAAAAATCGAATTCGCGTGGCCAAAAACGAAAATCCCGAAGCGGACGTACAGAAAGATCTTTGGGTGCCCTGTTGAGTTTAATGCGCCGGTGACCCGCGTTAGCTTCCCTGCCTGGCTGCTTCGATCACGACTGCGCATTTCGAATAAGGCTGTTTTCCGCCAACTTCTGCCACGCTGCAAACAACTCGAATCTCAACTCGCGAACCAGACAAAGCAGTCAATAACCGCTCGGGTCACCCATCTACTCTATCAATCTTTGGCTGGCTATCGAAACCTGAATGCGGTCGCGGACACGCTTGGTTTCAAGCCGAGGACTCTGCAGCGCCGGCTCGAAGAACAAGGCACAAGTTTCAATGCGCTCGTCGAAGGCGTGATGATCGATTTGGCAAAAAACTACCTTCAGAACCCCGCGATCCCCCTCTCCGATGTCGCGGCGAAGTTGGGGTATTTCGACCTTGCCACATTCAGTCGGGCGTTCGCAAGAGTGTCCGGAGATAAGCCCGGGGCATACAGAAAATTTCTGCTAGCTGGTCAACGTGAAGGTTTATGAAATGATTCCCCTGGTCGCACCGGTTGCGGTCCAACACCAGCGCGCAGGCTAGTCGCTCCGATAGGACCCGTACTTTCGCGTAGGCCATCTGCTGTCGCGCTGCTCAGCTATCTGCCGCGTACTCGATCTCGCCCCGCCTCTACGGCGTGATGAAGCCGGTTACGCCGGGCTATCAGCGCGCGCCCGTGTCGCTCTGCAACCACTCGTTCGTCGCATTCTAGCGCGTGTATGTGCCGCAGGACCTATCCGGGCGTTGGCACGGGTGCGCCGCTTGCGTTTATTCTTGCGATCGGCCACTACATCACGCCCGCGTTGCTTTGGGATCCGAACGATCAGGCGGTCAGCGAGTACCTCGCGTACTTCACGAACGGTGACGATCAACTGAGTGACGGTGCGCGCTCGGCGGCCTGCTGCTTGCCGCGACACTCGTGCTGTACGCGGTCTAGGGCCGCCTCACTCGCTCTCGGCCTCAAGAAGACGGACTTCCGCGGGAAATTCCTACTGATAGCGGTGCTGCTGTCGCCGCTGATCGTGCTCGTCGTCGTAGGCGTCGGCATGTATGTGTTCTTCGCGCCGCTCGGCGAGTCGTTCGTCGCGACGACCGTCGCTGCGATGCTGCAGGGCTTCAACTGGAATCTCGTGCGCTCGAGCCTGTCGCTCGGCCAGAATTCGGTGACGACGTTCTTTCACTTGACGCTGCTCGTGTTCACGCCGGGTGTGATGTCGGGCGCACTGTTCGCGGTCGCAACGTCGTTTGGCGAAATGGTCGTCAGGCTGTCCCTCGCGGGCACCGAACAGACGACGTTGCCGCGCGAGATGTTCACCGGCATTCGGGATAACATCAGCCCATCCGTCGGCGCGCTGGCGACGATTCTCATGGTGTTCTCAACTTGTCTGCTGCTTGCGCTAAAATTGCTGCGGGGCGAGCTCCTAAATGAGCGGTGGTCTGAGTCGGCGTGCACGTCACTTCCAGTTTTCGGACGCCAGCATCGTCCCTCTGCATCTTGATGTTCCGCAGTGGCAAGCATATTCGCGACAAGCTAGCTCGGTGTCTGGCTCCGCGGTTTCCAGTCCGTAGTCGATGAAGAGCTCTTCGCCCGGTGCGGTGTCGCGGATCACCTCAATGAAGATGCGACTCTTCCTCTCGACGGCGAGGCAGTTTGGCTCACACGCATGGTTGAGCCACCGTGCGCTGTTGCCCCCAATGCTGCCGTCGATGACGCGACCGTTGGACAGTCCGAAGTAGAAGGTATGTCCAGCGATTCCGTTGCGGCGATGCGCCACGATTGCAGTTCGCCACGTAATCACTTGCCCCTTGTACTCGAGCAACGACTCGCCTGCTTTAATTGACCGCAGCGCGAATACGCCTCGTCCGTGAATGCGCGATTTGCGCACGGTGAATCGCTTCATATGGAATCTTCGACGTCTCGAGTTAGGTTGACAATGTTGATGGGCCGTCGCTTGTCTCGATTTTCGGAAAGTACGCCCTCCCGGTCTTCTGTGACCGAGTGTCGGTAGCACGTTCGATAGTCGTGCCGTCGCTGCGACGATCCGAAGTGGCCCAAACGGAACTCACAGGTCATTTTTCGGGTGTGGCGATCATAGACGCGATCTCCGACCTGGCTACAGGCCGCTGCGTACCGGAGGTGATTTGAAGTAGGCTTCCTTGCGAGCCATCTGTCGCGCATCACCTGTGAGGATGAGGCATCGTTTCCGATCGGTGACTGAGGTACCCTTTGGCGCGTTCCGGCAACCGAAATATACGCCCGCAGTAAAGACGTCAATCTGCCTTTTCGCCGCCGTGGTTTTTGTCAATACAAATGTCACGTACGCACCGATAACGGCGCCGATGAGGATTGCGCAGCCCTGCGTCAGATTGCGATTCATTATTGAAGACAAGAGCCAGAAAGGGTTGGTGGATGCGCTCGGGACAAATAATCCCCGCGCGAAATCCGTATCGCACGTTCGCGTGTCCTGGTTCACTTTGCGCTAAAATAGCTCAGCTGCTTTTCAACGCTGAGTCCGGCGGCACGAGTGTGGATCGACAATAGTGTTTGACACAACGACCTCTGCTCAATCAATGACATAGGCTCGCCACCTCCGTCACGCCGCACAAATAGAGTTTGACACAACGCCCTTTGAGCATAAGTGTAAGCACCTCGCGAAGGCCGTTCGCAATGCGACGCGCACGTGAGGCATGATTGGGTATCGGTCGCTCGGGTTCGCCCGCTGGCAATCAGCCCGTGGAGGCAGGCGGGCAAGGCTTGCCTGGCAGCTTACTTGCCACGTTCCACGGTAGTAATTCGTCGATGCGGTTAATGGGGTGGTCAGCGATATGGGTCAGCACATATTCGAGGTAAGCGCGCGGGTTGATCCCGTTCAGCTTGCACGTGCCGATCAGGCTGTACATCGCTGCAGCCCTCTGGCCCCCGCTATCGGAGCCGGCGAACAAGAAGTTCTTCCGACCCAGACTCACACATCGCAGCGCGTTTTCGGCCAGGGCATTGCTGATCTCGGCACGGCCCTCTTCGCAGTACAGCGCGAGGGCATCCCACTGGTTAAGCGAGTAACGGATCGCTTTGGCCAAATCGGATTTCTTCGACAGCGTCGCGAGTTTGTCCGTCATCCACGTCTTGATGGTTGCCAGCAGCGGCACACTTTTCTCCTGCCGCACGCGCAGCCGTTCAGCGGCGGGTTTGCCGCGGATGTGGGCCTCGATGCCGTAGAGTTCGCCGATCAGCTCGAGCACCTCCCGGGTCGCCTCGGTAGGCGTTCGCGCATGCACGTCGTATATGTACCGTCTCGCGTGGTCCCAGCATGCCGCCTCGCGAATCTTGCCGCTCTCGTACAGTTCGTTGAAGCCGCTGTAGGCGTCGGCTTGCAAGATACCCTTGAATCCGTCCAGGTGGGTCTGGGGATGAATGCCTTTGCGGTCCGGCGAGTAAGCAAACCACACTGCGGCCGGTTCGGCCGAACCCGAACGAGTGTCATCGCGCACATACACCCACAGGCGCCCCGTCTTCGTCTTCTTCTTGCCCGGCTCGAGTACCGGGATCGGCGTGTCATCCGCGTGCAGCTTCGACGGCGCCACCGTGTAGCGGCGCAGTGCCTCGGTCAGCGCATCGCAAAGGGCCTCGCATTGACCAACCCAGCGGCCCATGCTGGCCGGGTCGAGCTTCACGCCGTCGCGCGCGGCTATCTGCGACTGCCGGTACAGCGGGGCGTGGTCGGCGTACTTCGAGACGAGGATGTCGGCCAGCAGGCTCGGATGGGCGATGCTGCGCGTAATCGGCAGACCGGGCATCGGCGGCTGCGAGAAGTGGTGGCCGCACGGACAAACCGTCTTGCGCCGGATCGTGCGAATCACCTTGAACATCGCCGCGACGCGGGCGAGTTGCTCGGACACGTCTTCTCCCAGCGGCTGCATGGCGTTGCCGCATTTCGGACAGGTCGTGTCAGCCTCGAGTACACGTTCCTCGCGTGGCAGATGCGGCGGCAGCGCTTCTTTCGGCGATGCGTCGCCCACAAGCGTGCTCGCGCTTGATTGGCGGGCGCGCCGCACATCAGCGACGCCGCGTTCGCCCGTCAAATCCTCGAGCGCGGTTTCGAGCCGTGCAACCTCTCGGTCCAACTGCTCGGACTTGCGCCCGAATTGCATGCGCCTAAGCTTGTCGAGCTGCGCCTTGAGTTGCTCGATCTCCAGATCACGCTCGGCAAGCTGAGCACGAGCCTCGAGCAGCAAGGCTCGCAGAGTTTCAACATCGTCAGGAAGTTCGGCGCCGTTCGACATGCGGCGCAGTTTACGAGCCTTCTGCTCGGTTTACAACATCGACAGTGCAGCGGTGCGACGCGGCTGTCGCCAATCGATGCCTTCGAGCAACATCGACAATTGCGCCGCCGTCAGATGGACCTTGCCGCCATCGGCCTGCGGCCACACGAAGCGCCCACGCTCAAGCCGCTTGGCAAGAAGCCAGAGCCCGTCCTCGGTCGCCCACATGAGCTTCACCAAATCGCCGCGCCGGCCTCGGAAGATGAATACGTTGCCGCCCAACGCATTATCCTCGAGCACCGTCTGCACCTTGGCCGCCAGCCCTTGGAATCCGCAGCGCATGTCGGTGACGCCTGCCACCAGCCAGACGCGTGTACCTGTAGGAAGAGAAATCACGCTCGCACGCTCCCCAGTACGACACGTAGGTGTAATGACCTGCAATCGAAATTGGCCGGACCTGCAATCGACGCGAATTCCGGCCAGCATTAACTGCCACTGACGGCGCGCCCGAACCAGGATTATCTGCCACTGAGCCTGCATTCAGCGGTGCCGACCTGCATTCCGTCATGGCGGGCCAGGATTAACTGCAACTGACGGATTTCAGATCGGCAGGCCGGCGGCCAGCATCTTGTCGCGCAAGGTCGCAGCCCGCACCGGGTCAAGGGAGTTCGTGAACAGGGATCTGATCTCGGCCGGCTTGGCGTCGAACTGTTCGATGAGATCCTTGACGCGATAGCCGTGGCGCGTCAGCGTCGGCTCGATGTCGTCGAGCTGGCGCGACAGGACCGACTCGACCAGCTCGGCGGAGACGGGCTTCTCGCCGGTCAGGTAGCCCGCCTCGAACGCGAGCGCGAGATGTAGCTGGATTTGCAACGGCGTGCGCAACTTCGTCGCGAGCAGATCGACTGCTTCCTCGGTCAGAATCGATTCGATGTCGGTGCCGTCGCCGGCGCACGCACCGACCAGCCAGCGAATGTACTCGCGTTGGCTGCCAGCGATGCCGTCCAGCGAGAAGATGTCGGTGCGATAACCGATCTCCTCCATCGTCGCGCGCCGCAGATCGTTGCGCAGCTTTGGATGGCCGGCGAGGATCACCGACAGGCGGCCGTCGCCGTTCTCGACGAGTTCCATCAGGCGCTTCAGACCCGTGAGGGTGTTGCCGTTCAGGTCGTGTGCCTCGTCGACGAACAGCGCGACGGGACGCTTGTTCTTCCTGACCAGTTCGCGCAGGTCGCGCTCCCGTTTCTCGCCCTGCGTGGGAATACGGACCTGCTTTTCGGTCGACAGGTCGTAGAAGAGTGCCGCGATAAAGGTCGCGAGCTTGATACGGTGTTTCTCGATCGCGAGCGACTTGGAGACGGTCACACGCTTCTCGTCTTCGAGCGCCTGCTGAAGTCGCCGCAGCATCATCGTCTTGCCGCAGCCCACGACGCCGCACACCGCGATCAGCCGCCCTTCAACGATGGCCCCTTTGATGTCTTTCATCAGCTGCTGGTGGTGCGCGGTCTCGAAGTAACCCGCCTGATTCAGCGGCACCGTCAGTCCGAAATGCTGCATCACTTCAACTCGCATGAGCCTCTCCTGGCTTTCTGTGTCGGAAATAGTCGCGGACGAGTGCCAGCACGATCCGCCGAACCAGCGTGTCGGCCAGCACCTGGTCGATGAACTGTCGGTCCTGTGGCGACAGTTTCGCGAGCGGTCGCGCCAGATCGTCGGCGATCGCGAGCTTGGCCGCGATCGCGCTCGGGAAGCGGTACTCGTGAGCATCGGCGTCAAATGGCTGGTGCGGCAGCGGCGTCGGCGCGGCCGTCGGCGGCGCCAGCCGAACGTCGTCGCCGGCGAGCGCCGCGATCGGCAAGCCGAGCTGGTCCGCCAGCGAGCGGATGCGATCGGCCCGTTCGTCGGCCTTGCCGCGCCTGAATGCACGATAGCGATGCAACGGGATCGGGCCAGACACCGGGTGGTACGGCCCGAAGCGCTCACCGTCGAACTCGGCATACAGTTCGTCGTCGAACAGCCCCCACAACAGCACGACCGTCTCACCCGCCATGTCAGGCTCAAGTTCGTACACCGTGCCGTCGATCGTGATGCGCGCATCGATGCCGACCTTGCGCCGCTCAGGCTCGCGGGCGAACCGGCAGAACTGCTCCCACGTACACATGTCGCGCACGCCACCTGGCGGCAGGTGCGCAAGCCAGTCCTCGAGGCGCGAGTGTTTTTCGGCCCGGTGCCGTTGATCGTTGTAGCGCTGCAGATAGCGCAATAACCACTCGTTCGCTTGGACCTCGGTCTCTGGCTTGTGGAAGTGATACAGCGTCTCGTGCGCCTCCTTGACCGTGCGAAACGGCCGCTCGACCTTACCTTTCGAGCGCGCCGTGGTGCGCGTGCCGTCCTTGCCCGCCGGCAAGTGGGTCTGCCATGCGATGTCGAGCGCCTGCATCACGTTCTGGAAGACACGGCTCTTCGCGACGGGACCGTTGTCCAGATAGATCATCTTCGGCCGGCCCTGGAACGGGAACGCCGGGTCGGCTTTCGGAGCCATGGCGTTGAACAGGAAGCGCAGCGCCGATTCCGCGTCTTCGCCGTACACACAGCGGTATTCGTCATAGGCCACGCCACTGCGGTCGTCGACGACGCTGAACAGCATCAGCGTGGGCTCGCCCTTCGCGACGTCGAGCCAGGCCGGACGCTCGATGTGTTTCAGATCGGATGGCGAGAGGTCGAACTGCCAGCAGTCATTGCTGTGCTCCGCCTGAAAGCGCACCGCGGGCGGCTGGCGCAGCAAGTGCGGCTGATCGAGCCGCCAGGCAGACAGGTAGTAATTGACGGTCGAACGGCTCAGCACACCCTTGGGCGCTTTGAGCAGACCTTGCACGGTTTCCACGCCGTAGTCTTCCAGCAGCTCGATGGCGCGCACCGTGGACAGGTGCCTGCCGTTCTTGTTGGTCGTGCGCAGCTTGAGCGCCGCGATCACTTCGCAGTAACGCTCGAGGTCTGGTTGCCGCAGGATGCGCGGCTTGCCGTAGTCTGCCCGATGGGCGGCATGAGGTTGCTGGAAGGCGTGCAACGCGCGATACACGCTGGTCGGAGACACCGCGTACAGCTCGGCAACGGCGGCGATCTGCGCGGCCCGTTCGGGACTTTTGTGCGGCAGCCGGTCGAGCCGCTGCCGCAACTGCATGAGCGAGTCGGGCGGAATCGCCTTACGCCGTCCGCTGGGCATTGCGTTCCGCCTCGGTCAGATAGTTGTACAAGGTGGAGCGACCGATGCCCATCAGCCGGCAGATTTCTTCGACGGTGTGCCGGCGCTCGTGATAGAGCTGCAAGGCGAGCTGCTGCCGGGCCGGATCGAGCCGTTTCTTGCGCCCACCGTTGTGGCCGCGTGCGCGGGCGGCCGACAGGCCAGCGCGGGTGCGCTCGCGGATCAGGTTGCGCTCGAACTCGGCCAGCGCGCCGAACAAGTGAAACACCAGGCGGCCCCCGATCGACGCCGTGTCGATGCTCTCCTGCAAGCTGCGCAGGCCGACGCCGGCTGGGGGTGACCCGTTTCCGTGGACGGTTAGACAGTTGAATCTTCTCTCGGTTGATGTCCTCCAGGTTGGGCGTTTGCGCGAGTTGTCCACGGTCGGTCGGCGGGTCGCCTATCACGACCGCGACGCCGGCCGGCGGTGGGCAACTCGCCCGCAGCGGGCATTTTTTGTTGATACATCGTTTCGTAGCGGATTGGTGTGTGGTAGCCGATCGCGCTGTGTCGGCGGCCGAGGTTGTACCAGCCCTCAATGAAGGCGAACAACTCACGTCGAGCTTGCTCGTGCGATTGGAAATGCGAGCGGGCCAGCAGTTCGCATTCGAGCGTGGCAAAGAAGCTCTCGCACATGGCGTTGTCGAAGCAATCGCCCACTGTGCCCATCGAGGGGCGTACCCCCGCTTCGCGACAGCGCCGGCCGAAGGCAAGCGACGTGTATTGGCACCCTTGATCCGAGTGATGAATGACGCCCTCGGGGCGACGCTGCACGAGGGCCATGTCGAGCGCACGCAGCATCAGCTCCGTGTACAGATGATTGGACATCGCCCAGCCGACAATGCGGCGACTGAAGACATCGAGCACGACGGCGAGATAGAGGAAGCCTTCGGCTGTCGGCACGTAGGTGGCATCGGCTACCCACAGTCGGTTGGGGGCGTCGGCCACGAAGTGCCGTTGCACGAGATCGGGTGCGGGCCGTGCGCCGGGCTGCCGCCGCGTCGTGTTGATCCAGCGCCGCCGGCTCACGCCGCACAGACCCGCTATACGCATCAGACTGGCAATACGTTTGCGCCCGACATGCATGCCATGCTCGACAAGCTCCGCATGGATGCGAGGCATGCCGTACGTGCCGCGCGAGCTTGCATGAATGGCTCGAATACGCCCGAGCAGATCGGTGTCGCTGCACGCCCGTTTCGATGGGCTGCGCGAGATCCACGCGTAATAGCCGCTGGCCGAAATCTGCAGCAGCCGCGCCATCGTCGCAATAGGCAAGCTGGCCTGGTTCGCTTTCATGAATTCGAACCCTTTTCGGGCACCGTTCCGGTCTCCCGTGCAAACCAGGCCGCGGCTTTTGAGAGGATCTCTCGTTCAAGCCGCAGTTGGCGATTCTCGCGACGAAGTCGCGTAAGCTCTTCGCGCTCCGCTGTCGTCAAGCCATCATGCCGCTTGCCGCTGTCGCGATCGGCTTGCGCGACCCAGTTGTAGATCGTTTGCGCCGTCGGCTCGAACTCACGCGCAAGCTCTTCTGGCGAGCGCCCGGCTTTGACTAACTCGACCATTTGCGCCCGAAATTCCGGCGCGTAGGGGTTGTGGTGCTTTCCCATGGCAGGCACCTCCTGTTCCAAAGGATAGGTGTCCACGGAAACGGGTCACCCCCAGTCTGGCGTATTTCCATCGAAAACAAACTCAAGGGCGCGGGCGATCAGGCGGGCCAAGTCTCAGACTATCTGACTGATCTTGATAAGCGAGGGGGCGGTACGAACATCATCGTCTACTTGACCGCCTTGGCGGATCAGTTGCCGGCGGAGCATTCGATCTCGAGATCGGACTGGCAAGGCGCAGAGGCGAGTGGTCGCGCACTGGCAGCGTCAGCGGCAAGCCTTGTCGCCTGGCTGGACGCGACAATCAACCGGGTTCAGGCTCCGAACGTACAGCAGTTCTTGCGGGATTTTCGGCAATACTTGAAGGAGAAGGTCTTGGGAGAGTCGAGTGATCAAGTGGCAGAGATCGTATTGCGTCACGCGGATGACGCCGACGGCCTTGCGGCAGCGTTGCAGGTAATTCGATCAAGGGAAGCGTTGTACTCACGTCTTAAGACCAAAGCGATGGCCGACATTGACACTCTGCTGCCTGCTGGATGGATAATCTGTCGTCGGTTGGACACTCAATATGGCATAGGCATACGTCTGCCAGATACTGCGCACTGGCATATGTGCATCGAGCCGCAGAGCGGTGAGCACAAAGCCTGGATCTGGGGTATCAAGCGCGAGGACCGCAGCTATGACGATGTCGAACGGGATCAGTTGGCGCGGATAGGGAGCAGCCTCCGCAAGCGGCTTGACGCCAACGGAAAACCCTCCGACTGGTGGCCCTACCACCTTCCTTTCCGTGGCACCTATGCCGAAGCGCGTGATCCGGCATCGTACCGGGATTGGGAAGTCAATGTTGAGCCTTGGCTTGACATGCAGAGCGGGCGGTTTGCCCGCCGAATCATCGACTTGTTTGAGAGTATCGCCACAGCGCTTCAAACCCCGCATATGAGGGGGAGTTGAAGACTCGGAAAGTTCCGTCGCACGGGCGCGCCTCGTGTAATACGTGGGTGCCACGATCTTACGCGACAAAGCCTTCCAAGAAGTGCATATGGTCCGTGGTTCTGAACTGAGGGGTACCGGCGCGTTGCCCGCGCGGGCACTACTAGCGCTGCCGATCTGAAATCCGTCAGTTGCAGCTAATCCTGGCCCGCCATGATGGAATGCAGGTCGGCGCGGCTGAATGCAGGCTCACTTGCAGGTAATTCGGGTTCGCGCGCGCCGTCAGTGGCAGTGAATGCTGGCCGGAATCCGCGTCGGTTGCAGGTCCGGTCCGTTTCGATTTCAGGTCGCTACAGATAGTCGGTATTTCCAATGAGCGTGACGTTGTCACCCCTCGACCGACTGGCTTACTGTCCGGTCAGTTGCAGCTATTGTGAGCGCGCGGCGATGGAATGCAAGCACGCGCGGCTGAATGCAGGCCCAGTGGCAGATAATGCTGGTTCGCGCGTGCCGTCAGTGGCAGTTAATCTTGGCCGGAACCCGCGTCGAATGCAGGTCCTGCCCGTTTCAATTTCAGGTCGCTACAGCTACACATGGCGTCATTGTCATCGGAGAATTCGCTGTAGCGTAGAGGGTACCGCTCACCGTGGGCACTCCATGGAATGGTCGAAAGTACCTAGCACCGTTGCTGCGGCGCATTTTCTATCGATACATCCACTTTCATTTCCAGGCACCAAATGCCCCTGCAATCTGGCGGGCCCGTTTCACGTCGTCGCCGTGCAGATAGATCGAAGTGGTCGAAATCGACGCGTGCCGGAGGTTGTCCCGCACGGTGGTCAATTCCGCGCCGCGTGCGAGCGCATGCGTCGCATGGGTGTGCCGCATCCAGTGCGGACTCGCGTGCCGCAGCTTGTCGGCCAGCGCCGGATGATCGGCCTCGATCACCCGTGCCGCCTGCCGGAAGAACCGTCGCAACACACCCCATAGCCGTACACTGCTGATCGCCGCGTCGTCCGCGTCGAGACTGCCGATGATCGGCGTGCCGGGATGCCAGCGCATCGCTACCGTCGAGATCCCCCTCGCCGCCAGATAGCGCAGCAGCGCTTCCCACGCCAACGGCGGCAATGCCACGCGCCCGGCCTTCGCCCCCTTGCCCATGACGCGCAACCAGTGCGCGCCGTGCGCATCGGTATTGACCTGGCCAAGCGTCGCGTGAATCAGTTCGCTGACCCGCAACCCGGTCGCGTAGCCGAAGTCGAGCAGGAATCTCAGCCGTTGCGCGGCCAGCGCCGCCCATCCGTACGACCATTCGAGCCCATCGGCGATCGTGCGCGTCAACAGCCATTCGCCCTCCGTAAACGCATGCGACGTATCGAGTACGTTCGCCCGCGCGCTGCCGCGCACCTTCACGCCCGCGAACGGATTCGCGAGCACATAGCGTTGCTCGATCAGCCAGCGAAACAGCGCGCCGAGGATCGAAAGCGCATGAGCCGTCGAGCGTGTCGATAGCCCGCCGTTGAACGGCCGCCATTCGGGCGACGAGCGCGGGCGCACCGGGCCGATCCAGCGCTCGTGCGGCGTCGGGCTGCGCAGGAACGCGCGGTACGCGATCGCATCCTCGGTCGTCAGCGACGACAGCGCGCACCCTCGTTCGACGATCGCCCACAGGATCAGCCGTTCCGCCTCCTTCCGGTACGTGCGCTGCGTGGCGGGCGATTCGTGCAGCGCGAGCCAGGTTCGAACCGCCTCGTAGTCGTTGTTGGCGGCGAGCGTGCATGTCTGCCGCGGCGCGCGAAACGTCCCTTCGGAGCCGTCGACCCGATGCGGCAGGCGCAGCGATTCCCACGGCACGATGTCATTGCACCGATCCGCCGCTATCAGCGCCTTCGCCTTTTCCGTCAGCGCGGGCCACGCGGCAAAGAACTGCTCGATGTCGCGGGCGCTGGCCGCGCCGAGCCCCGGCACGACTTTCCACCATTGCCGCCGGCGCGGAATCCGCACCGTCAGTTCCGCGAGCGTCTCGATCCCATACGCGCGCAGCGCGCGCACGGCCCGCTCGGAGAACCATTGGCCGATGTCGTCGGCGATTTGCGGCTCGGGCGGCCGCGCGGTGCGCAAGATTTCGATCGCGTGCGCGACCGCCATCGCGTGTTGTTCGCGCTCCGCCATCGGACATTCGAACAGGACCGCCAGATCGTCGCGATGCACCCGCCGGGCAATCGCCGCGAGCCGGCGTCGGATCTGCCCGAGCACCCCACGCGACGACTTGCCCTGCCCTGCTTCGCCGCCGACGTAACGAGCGACGGCAGCACGGGTCGGCAGCCCCGAATGCCACGTTCGCAATGCGGCGAGTTCGTCGGCATCCGGGAAGTCGGCCGGCCCGGCGGCAGCGGGCGGAGGCAAGGTGTCGTGCGTTTCCATGAACGCAAGTTTACTTCATAAATGCGCATATGAAGATAAGAAAAGTTATCTAAATACGTCGAATTCACGGCAATCACCACGGGGTCCCCTTGATTTTGATGTCGTTTACCGGCATAGACCGGCCTATGCCCGACAAGGCCTATCGGTCTGCCCCTATAAAAATATCCCATCGAATCAAAGACTTCCTGACTGGTCTTTTTGCGTAGCGTGAAGACCTCCCGCCCGGGCTTACCCGGCAGGCTGAGGCCCCCGAGGGGCCATCAGACGGCGCTTTGCCGCGATAATTGCAGTTATCGTGGATCACGAGTCGATTATCCGAACAAATATGATTTTCTAACGTTAGATTCGTGTGGAATAATTGGGCCGGACATTCCCCTCGACTCGTCTGGAGCCTCCTCATGCCCCGTCCGGCCGCCGTCAGCCCCGAGCAGATCCGCTCCGCCGTGCTCGCGATGCTCGCCGAGGCCGGTGATGCCGCGCCGGCGAGCGGCACACGCTTTCGCCAGATCGTCTCGGTCCGGAAGCTGCGCGCGCGGCTCGGCGCCGGCGACCCGGCCACGCTCGCGCGCGCCCTGAACGCGATCGAGGCCGAGGTGGTGCGCTCGGGGCTCGCCGAGATCGCCATTCCCGAGATTCCGCCCGAGATCGCCGAGCAGATGCGCGCGCTCTGGCAGGCGGCCGTGGCCGTGCAGCTCGACGACGTCGTGCGCCTGAAAACTGACGCCCAGCAGGCGATCGCCGCGGCCGACGCCGCGCGCAGCGATGCCGAGCTGCGCGTCGAGCTGCTGCGCCAGGAGCTGACCGACCTGCGCGCGGTGCTCACGGCGCGCGACACCGAGCTCGCCGAGGCGCGCGCGCAGCGGATGCTGCTTGAGGAGCGGTGCACCGCGCTCGAGGCCACTGCCAGCGAGCGCGAGGCGCGGATCGATGCGGCGGCAGCCGAGTGCGCCGCGCTCGAGCGTGCACACGCCGAAAGCCTCGCGCAGGCCCAGCACCGCTACGAGGCGCTCGCCAAGCAGGGGTAATCGTCCTTTTCGTGCAAAATCTGGCGGTTTCTCCTGAGAGCCTTCATACATAAGGCTTTGCGGGCGATGCCGACTATAGTCAACAGACCCGGACAAGGCCCGCGGTAAGATACCTGCCCGCGATTTCGGATCGCGCCACCTTGACGGGAGGCAGGATGCCGGGGCTGGGATTTCGCTATGTGGGACAGGACCGCCTGCCCGCGCGGTTGTCGGAATTCGATGTCGAGCGCTACTTCGCGCTGACGGACAGCGACATCGCCGCGATCAACGAGCGCTTTCGGCGTGATCGCCGGGCCGGCGTGGCCGTCCAACTGGTCTTCCTGCGGGCCAGCGGCCACACGCTGGACCATGTTGGCACCCTGCCGCGCCAACTGCTGCGCTACATAGGCGAACGGCTTGGCCTGCCCACCCCGACGATCGCCTCGCTGCGAACGCTCTACCAGCGCTACAAGACCCAGTATGAGCATCAGGTCTGGGCTTGCGAATACCTCGGCCTCGCGTCGATGGGAGCGGATCACTGGGCCGGCCTCGAAGCCTGGATGAGACAGGACGCCGCCGAATCCCTCACGCTCGACGAGCTGATCCAGCATGCGCACTACTGGCTGTACGAGCGGCGCATTCTGATTCCCGCCGATCGGACGCTGCGGGATCTCGCCCGTTCGATCTGGTCGGACATTGAGCGCGGCCTGCTCACCATGATCGAGGCGGTCGTTCCGCAGACGCAACTGGCGCGCGCCGATGCGGTCCTCTCCAGCCAGCACGGCACTTCGGGTATGACCGTGCTCGAATGGCTGAAGACACCGCCGGCGAGGCACAGCCCGACGACAATCTCCGAGACGCTTGCGAAAGTCCGCTTTCTCAAGGAGCTTGGCGCGCATACGTGGGCGCTGGATGCCGTGCCGATCGAAAAGCAGCGCGCCTACGCACAGCGCATCCAGGCCCGCCGTCCGGCGAAGGTCCGGGAACTCAAGGCGTCCACGCGCACGATCGAGCTGATCTTCTTTCTGCGCGTCACGCTGCTTGAACTGACCGACGCGTTGCTGTACCAAACCGGGCGCCGCGTCTCCGATCTGGTGCGGCAGGCCTACGACCGAACGACAGTCAAGCAGGCCCGCTCGGCCGTCGAGTACCGGCGGCAGCTGATTGCGATCAAGGCGCTCGTCGACGATAGCGAGCGATCCGCCGAGGAACGCCTCGCCGGCATCGGCAAGCTGCTCGAGAATCTGTCCGACAAGCCGCCCGCCAGCCATGCTGCGAGCGTGCGTGAGACGTTGACCGACGATCGTCACCGCATCCGCAACCTGCTGGTGCCGCTGCGCGAACTTGAGTTTGCGGGCCGGGACACGGAGCCGAGCCTGCGGCAACTCGAACTCATCGGCGCGTTGCATGACAGCGGCGCGACCGAATTGCCGCCCGATTGCGACGTGCCAGTCGGCGCCAGTTGGCGCGATCTCGTCAACGACGCGGACCGTGCGCGTGCGCTGCGGGCCCTCGAGGCATCGGCCATCACCGGCCTGCGCAAGGGCTTGCGCCGAGGTTCGATCTGGATCAACCATAGCCTGTCGTTTCGCGAGCGCGATCAATTGCTGATTCCGCCGGCGCAGTGAGAGCGCGAGCGCGACCGGCACCTCTCGTCGCTCGGCTTGCCGCACACGGCCGAGCCGTTCCTCGAACGGTTGACGGAGCATCTGAAGGCCGGCTTGGCCGCGCTGGAGGAAGCGCGTGAGGCCGGGCGCGTCACGATCGGCTCCGACGGCGCGTTGCACCTGTCGGCGATCGAAGCGCTGCCCACAGACGGCATCCCGAAACGCACGCGGGATCTGATGTTCAAGGAAATCGGCACCGTGCAGTTTGCCGACATGATCATGGAAATGGACGCCCGCACGGGCTTCAGCGAAGTGCTGCTGTCGCGCAAGGCGCGCGATGCGAACGAGCTCGTCTCGCTGTATGCCGCGCTAATCGCGCATGGCACGGAGCTCGACGCCAGGAGCGTCGCTGCGATGATCCCGCAGTTGGACCCCGCCCATGTTTCGACGGCGATGCGCGCACTCGAAATGCCCGGGCGGCTCCCGCGCGCGAACGATCGCGCAGTGGAATTCCAGCGCACGCATCCGATCACGGAACTGTGGGGGAGCGGTCAACAGGCCTCGAGCGACTCGATGAGCCTGGATACCTCGCCGCATCTGTTCTATGCCCGGGTCGATCCGCGGCGGCGCACTCACGCCGTAGGCATCTACACGCACGTGCTCGACCAGCACGGCATCGTCTATAACCAGCCGATCGTGCTGAACGAACGGCAGGCCGGCGTCGCCATCGAAGGCGTGATCCGTCACAACGAAACCCGCGACGATGGCGGCCTGCTGCGGCTGTCGGTCGACACGCACGGCTACACGAGTGTGGGCATGGCGGTCTCGAATCTGTTGGGTTTCGACCTGTGCCCTCGACTGCGCAACCTCTCCGAGCGCAAGCTGTATCTGCCGCGCAGCCTGTCCGCGCCCGACGGGCTCGCGGCCGTTGTCGCCCATGAGATATCACTCAAGGCGATTCGCGATGGGTGGGACGAACTGCTGCGGCTCGTGGCGTCCATCCACTCGGGGCGCGTGAGCGCGACCGTTGCGCTGCAGCGGTTCGGCAGCGCGGCCCAGGGCGACGCGGTCCATCGGGCGGCCGACCAGCTTGGCAAACTGCTGCGCACGCTGTTCTTGTGCGATTACTTCAGCAACGCGGAGTTTCGCCGTGAACTGCATACGCTGCTCAACCGAGGAGAGTCGGTTCACCAGCTTCAGCGTGCGATCTACACGGGCCGGGTGGCGCCGGAGCGCGGCCGGCGCCGCGACGAGATGATCGCGATCTCGGGCTCATTGACGCTGCTCACGAACGTGGTCATCGCGTGGAACACACAGCGTATGCAAGCGACGATCGACGGGTGGCGCAAGAAGGGACAGGATGTTGCCGACGATTGGCTGCGCCGCATGGGGCCGGCGCACTTCGCGCACGTGAATTTTCGCGGAACGTTGAGCTTTCCGATTGACCGCTACGCGGAGATGCTGCTCGAAGCGGTACCCAACCAGCGTATCACCGGATCATGACGAGCGCCCCTGATGGGAGAACGCGATGGACATCGATACCGAGGCGATCGACGAAATTGTGCTGGCGCTGCTTCACCTGAATCTGTGCGACCGGAATCGGGCCTGGAAAAGCTTCGACTGGCCCACGCTGAACCGGCTGCATGTCAAAGGCTTCATCCACGACCCGGTCAACCGCGCAAAGTCGGTGGGGCTCACCGACGAGGGGCTGCGCGAAGCCGAGCGGCTCTTCATGAAGTATTTCGTGCGCCAAGCTGACCCCTTGCCGGAAGGTCGACGACGCTGATCAGTGCCAGTACGTGTCGGTGAGTGAGTCGTGCAGCACTGCTTCGGCCATGCAGTTGCACAGGTCCGCCGTCGAATGGATTTCGCCGAGCAGATCCTCGATGGCGGCTTCCAATTCGGGCCCATGCGCGAACGGCATGACGATCTCGTAGCGGGTGCGCCGCGGGTTGAGGCAGCGCATCGCGTACTCGGACAGGCAGAAGTCCTCGATCCACCGGCGCGCTTTCGCCATGCCGCGCACGAACTTGCTGTTGCGTTCGATGACCAACTGCAGAGTGAGGCGCGTTTCAGCTTTGGGAGTAGCACCGACCGACACGCCGGGCGCCGGCGTCTTCGAGAAAGGCGCAGCCGCTGCCGGTAGAGACGGAGTAGGCGTCGACGTCGTTGCGAGCGCCGACTCGATGCGATGCTGCGCGAACGGGTCGGCCGCGTCGATGTAGCGCATCGCCGAGCGCACGTCCTTCCAGCCCACATACTCCATCAGCATCTTCAAATCCCAGCCGTTCGAGTTGGCCCAGGTCGCGAAGCCCCGCCGCAGCGAGTGGCTGCAGTAATTGTCGGGTGTGGGCACGCCGGCCGCCCGGAACAGCGCGCGCAGGAGCGGCACGAAACTGCCGGTGTGCAGACCCTCGTCGCCGAGATTGCCCCAGCGGTCGATGCCGCGAAAGGCCGGCCCGTCAGTCAGGCTGGACGCCGAAATCCACGCGGCGTAGGCGGCCACCGGGCACATCCGCGAGAGCGCCGGCGCCTTGAAAGTCGTGCCGAGCTGTGCGCGATCGCCCTTCGTGCGCGGCAGGAACAGTGTCATGCCGCGGCCGGGTTCGAGCGTGACATGCTCGACACACAGACGGCTCAGTTCGTCGGAGCGAAAGCCCCGCCAAAAGCCGAGCAGCACCAGCGCCCGATTGCGCAGATGCGTCAAGCGCAGGTGCGCATCGCCGGTTTCCTCGGCTTCGCTGATCTGTTCGTCGAGCCACGCCGCGAGGCGCTCGAGCTGGGAGAGTTGCAGAGGCTTGGCGCGCTTCTCGGTAGCCGGATGCAGCGTCGCGATGCCCTTGAGCACCTTGCGCACATGCGGCGTCTTGGTCGGGTCCGGAAAGCCTTGCGCTTGGTGCCATTGGGCGAGCGCCGCAAGCCGCGCGCGCAGCGTGTTGAGCGACAGCGACTCGGCATGGTCGGCCAGATACCGCGCGACGGCATCGGCGCTCGCCGGCAGAAAGCCACCCCACTCAAGCTCGAAATGCCGGATCGCCGACTGGTAGCTGCGCCGAGTGTTCTCGCGAGTCGCAGCAGCGACATAGCGCTCAATGTCAGACATGGCTCATGGATACTCGGCGACGGATATGAACGGCGATGATATCGGAGTCCGCGGAGCACGACATCCATGGTAAGCGATCATTGATCGACGCCCTGTTCCTGCGAGGCTAGACGGACGACGATTGTGTCCACTTGAACGAGGAGGTGGACGCAATGACAGAGCACAGCGACGATCTGAGGTCACGCCTGGTGACGGGCTTCGAACGCGACGGGCGGCGCCGGCGTTTTGATCCGCAGGCCAAGCTTGAATTGGTCCAGGCATGTATGCAACCGGGCGTATCGGTCGCGAGGATGGCGCTGGAGCACGCGGTGAACGCCAACCTGCTACGCAAGTGGATCAGGGACTACGAGCGCGAGCGCAATGGCGCTGCAGCAAACAAGGCGATCGAGATCCGAGCGCCGGCGTTCGTGCCCGTGGTTCAGATCGGGGAGATAGACGCTTCGGCCACTGACGTTCGCCGGCGATCGACTCGCATGGCGATTGCGCAATCGAGCGACGGCCTATCGCCGCCATCGCAGCTCATTGCGCAGTTGCCCAATGGCGTGACGCTCAAGCTCGACTGCAACGAGCACGACGTTGCGCTGATGACGACGCTGGCCGCGAGCGTGGTGCGAGTAGGCGAAGCCGTGCAGCCGGTGATCAACCTCATGCGTGATCGCCTGCTCGATAGCGACATTGTGTTCGCGGACGAGACGACAGTGCAGGTACTGAAGGAGCCTGGAAGAGCGCCGCAGACGAAGAGCTACATGTGGGTCCAGATGAACGGAAGCGGGCCACCGGTGAGACTGTTCGGCTACGCGCCGGGGCGCGGCAAACAACACGGCAGCGATCTGTGGGCCGGCATTCGCCGTGGCGCCGTGTTGATGACGGACGGCTACGAGCCGTATAACGCGATCGCCGATGCCAATGGCCTCGTGCACCTTGGATGTTGGGTGCATGCCAGGAGGTACTTCGTAGAAGCTGAGGACGTATTGCCTAAGAAGGCACGTGGCCCTCACCAACCGACAACGCAGTTCATCGGGTTGATTGGCAAACTGTACGCGGCGGAGTCGCACGCGGATCAAAAGCCTCATCGTCGGGCTCGCCTTCGCCGGCGCTACAGCCGCGCAGTGCTTGCGCAAATCAGGGCGCTGCTCGACGAGTATCTGGCGACGACGGCGCCCAGCGGATTGCTAGGCAAGGCCCTGAACTACCTCGCCGGACAATGGCCAAAGCTGAACCGCTACGTCGAAAACGAAACGTGGCCGATCGACAATAACCCCTGCGAGAACGCGATTCGCCCATTCGTGGTGGGACGCCGTGCGTGGCTGTTCGCCGATACGCTCGGTGGAGCGAAGGCGAGTGCCAACCTCTATTCGCTCGTCGAGACGTGCAAGGCCAACGGCGTCGACGCCTATCGCTATCTGACCGAGTTGTTCAAAGCGCTGCCTTATGCGCGCAGCGCCGACGATTACGAGGCGCTGTTGCCATCGAGGTTGAGCCAGCGCAGGGACCCCGCCTCTACCTAATTCGCGTTACCGCGCAAGGGCGTGGTCAATCGACCGCTTACGAGGTACATTGGGGCGAGTTGAACATGTCGCGTGTCCTGCAGATCCTGCACAACCCACGATATGCAGGCGCATTTGTGTACGGTCGGACACGGACGGCGCGCAAGGCCGATTTGACGAGCACACAACTGAAGGTTGCCCAGAGCGATTGGCAGGTCTTGATCCGCGATGCCCATGCGGGCTATATCGATTGGGAGGAGTTTGAACGCAATCAGCTCACCCTGAAGCAGAGCGCCACGGGGTTCGGCCAGATTGCGCGAGGCACCATGCCTCGAGAAGGGGTTGGGCTGCTACAGGGACGGGTGATCTGCGGGCTTTGCGGCAAGCGCATGCGCGTCCGGTATCAGGAGGTGGCCAGCGCACTTGAGCCGTACTACGTGTGCCATGACGCCGTCGTACATCGTGCGGGCAAGCCGTGTCAGTCAATACGCGGTCGCGCCGTCGACGTGGCAATCAGCTCACTGTTGCTCGAGACTGTTGCGCCCGCGGCTATCGAAGTGGCTCTCGCTGTCGAGGATGAGATCGCCGGGCGCGTCGAGCAAGCCAACGAAATGCGCATCAAGCAACTGGAGCGTGCCCGTTACGACGCTGAACTCGCCCGCCGGCGTTACATGAACGTCGACCCCGCAAACCGGATGGTCGCTGACGCGTTGGAAGCCGACTGGAACGCTCGCCTTCGGCAATTGGACACACTGCAGCAAGAACACGACCGCCAACGCAAGTCCGACCAGGGGTTGCTCGGCGACGAAGCGCGTACGCGCATTCGAGCTCTGTCCAAGGACTTCGCCGTCGTGTGGCGTGACGATCGCATCGAGCCTGTCGAACGCAAACGCATGCTCGGTCTACTCATCGAAGACATCACGCTCGTAAAGGCCGAGCAGGTCTCGATCCACGTGCGCTTACGTGGCGGTCAAGTGACCTCACTGAAGATCGACAAACCCAAGCCCATTGCGTTGATTCGCAAGACACTTCCGGAGGTCGTCGAGAAGGTCGACGAATTGCTCGAAACCTGTTCGGATCGGCAAGTCGCCGAACGCCTCAATGAGTTGGGCTACAAGAACTGGAAAGGCGAGTCGTTTACCCACAAGAAGGTCATCATCATTCGCAATGCTTATAAGCTTAAGAGCCGTTTTACGCGCCTGCGCGAGCGCGGCATGCTCACTGCCAACGAGTTGGCCGCACAACTCGGCGTTTGCCCGACCACAATCTACCAGTGGGGCAAAAGCGGATTCTTGCACCAACATCGTTACGGCAATCTGCACCGCTGTCTGTTCGAACCCGTTGGCGATGTCACCCTCGTCAAGGGGCAAGGTGGCCGCTACGGCTCCACCGCTCCGACGCTTATCGCTGTTCAATCAACCACACAAGGTGCAATATGAAGCCCGCGCTTTGTCCTGCGGCTTGCGCGGCCGCGCCGGCAACATGGCGGTCGCGTAGTGGTTCACGAAGTCCTGCGTGGTGTTGCCCAGAACCGGTTCGTACCGGTCAGCCTTGGCGATCAATGCCTTGGGGTTGTCGGGCACCAGCAGCTCGGGAACGCCGCCGTAGAATTCCAACGCGTCGATCAGGCTGCCGATCCAGTCGGGCATCGTCTCGGAACGCGTCGCACATGCATAGGTGTAGTTCGAGGCGCCGAGGACGGCCACGAACACGTGGGCCTTGAACGCGACGCCTCCGTCGCGGCCGAGGATTGGCACGGCTTGTCCGGCGAAGTCGGCGAACAGCTTCTCGCCAGCGCGGTGTTGCTGGCGCATCGAACGCTTCAGTGCTGCAGCCCAGTCCTTGTAGCGCTGGCAGAACTGCGTATAGCGGTAGGTGCGTTGATCGGGGTGAGCCTCGACGTACTCCTCCCAGAGCAACTGCAACGTCACGCCCTTGCGGCGCAGGTCGCGGTGCATCGCCGCGTAATCCGGCTCGACCCGCCGGGTCGGGGCCGCTGTTTCCTCCGGCAGGTCCAACCTGATCTCAAGCTCGTCGTCGGCCAGCGGTTCGACGGCAGCCCTGTCGAGGCCCGCCGCGCTGGCGCGTGCGGCGTATGCCGAGATGGCGCCGACGCTGATGCCGATCGCGCGGCTGATTTGGCGGTGCGACAGGCCGCACGCCCACTTCAGCCGCAATACTTCCTTCAGTTTGCGCTGCGCACGCTCATCCGATGTGCCGGCATCAACCTGTCCCCTAAAAAGAGATAAGGCTAACGCCCGTCGTTGATCACATGCGCAACACCACCGCCGAGCCGGAGCGGCCATCCCGTTTCGGTCGCGTGATCAGCTATTTCGGTTCGCTGATCACTCATTCCGGGAACGTGATCACCCGTTTCGGCAAGATGATCGCTCGTTTCGGAAACCGGTGATCAGCGATCACCTTCGACCGAAACGGCCGATCACCATCAATCGGAACCACTGATCACGTTCAACCGAAATCGCTGATCACGTTCGCCGGAATACGCAGCCTGCCGTTCCTGATGTTCGTTTTTTCACACGCCCCCTTTCAATTATATTTCGGCACAATTTTCAAACGCGCTCAGAATCGAATTTCCAATAATTTACTCATTAGAAATTGACTGAAAATTTGCTGCGGAGGTCAAAAAAATTAACCTTAACCAACAATCGCCAAAAATTCAGAGTATATTTTTTCGTGCCGACAAGCCTGATTTGATTAATTTAAATTACAATTCTCTTACCGAAGCGCTGACGGGAATGCAGTCACCGCTGCCAGGTGTCGCAATGATGTGGCGATGTTCATTATCTAAAATTAACTTTCTCGAGGTGAATATGCCGATTTATCTGCAAAATGAAATGACCAGCGACTTCTGGCCGACGCCGGTTACGGATCACGGGTCGGGTGCGACTCGCGGCATTTCATTCTGGAAGGCTCGTATCGAGAACGTTAGTTGGAGTATGCTGGGCATGACCGCGGAGCCAAACTACAATAATGCGCCGTCGGTAAGTCAGAATATTTATAGATCCGTGGGTGATGGTTTTGATGGTTTGACGTATGCCCGGGGTTTTACGCAGGTCTGGATCAGTGACAATTCCAAGCACTCGAGCAAGCTGGGGATCTATATGCCGAAGGCGCCTGACGGATACATTGCACTGGGCTGCGTCGCGGTCTCCGATTACCGATACCCCCCGGTGACACCCTATTCCTTGTTGGCATGCGTCCGCCAGGATCTGTGCGAACAGGTCACGCTTTCCAGCGAGACCAATCTGATCTGGACCGATGAGAATTCCGGTTCGTCGCAAAACGTCTCCGTCTGGATGCTGCCGACCGCCCAAACTTGCGTAGCAACGGTACAGCAAAGCGGCTACCCCAGCTCGGTGGTCGTGTGGGACGTCAAGAAACCGGCAACAGCCGCGTAAATCTGAAGCTGGGGCACCCATGACACTGATTCCATCCGCGGTCGGTCTGCGGCAAGGGAAGTTCGAGGTCGACGTCAATGGGCAGGCAACCTATCACCTGCCCATTGACGTTCCTCCCGGCATCGCGGGGGTGCACCCGCGCATCGGTCTAGCCTACGGCCACCAGCAAGGCAACAGCGTGCTCGGGGTCGGCTGGAGCCTGACAGGACTGTCGGCGATAACGCGCACGAAAGCGACGCACGATGTCGATGGCTTCAACGGTTGCGTCGACTACGGCCCCAACGACCGGTACATGCTTGACGGACAGCGCTTGATCGCCGTATTCGGCGCATACGGCCACGCCGGCACGGTGTACTACGCAGAGATCCACGACTGGTCCAAGGTCGTGGCCGGGGCCGCGCCGCAGGACGGCTTTATCGTTTACCTGAAGGACGGGACGAAACGCGAGTACGGCACGACGCCGGACAGTCTCATCCTCGCGGGAGATACCCGGCATGTCCGCGTCTGGGCGCTCGCCGCTACAGAGGATCTGCACGGCAACCGGGTCGAGTACCGCTACACGAACACGCCTGTGCCCGGGAGCCGGAATACCGGCGCGTTTTATCTCTCCCGCATCACCTATACCGTTCGCGCCGATTTGGCGGCAAACCGCTATGTCGATTTCATCTACTGCTCACAGGTGCGGCCGGATGTCATGTGCACGTATTTGGGCGGACATGCAGTCACCACGTCATATCTGCTGGAGACGATCAGCGTGTCTCTCGCTGGCGGCGTCCCGGTGCGCAAGTACGCGCTGAAGTACCGGACCAGTAGCGCGACCCGGTTGAGCTGCCTGGAATCCGTCACGGTCGTAGGTGCCGACGGCGCCGAGCTGCGGTTGATTCGCGCGGGTTGGCAGGACGTACCCCGGCCGGGCTTCGATACCACGCAACCGGCCAGCCAGTTGTTGAACCGCGTGAGTGTGCTGCAGACCATTCCCATGGACGTCAACGGCGACGGGATCACCGATATGGTGCAGATCTACGCCGATCGTGGGGTTCTACATGCCGCTGTCTTTCTGGCGCGCATCGAGCGGGGCCGCGTGACTTATGTTCGGGGCCGGGACTGCGCGTTGAGCGCTTATGGTCCGAGCGCGAACTACCAGATCCTGCCGGGCGACGTCAACGGCAACGGCCTGACCGATCTCGTAGTCGCCTACTCCGACCGCGGGCGCTTGGCATTCGATGTATTCCTGTCCACGGGGGACGGCTTTGCCGGGCCAAGGACCACGCAGACGAACGCGCCGTGGGGGCAGAACCGGGTTGACATCTATGCGCTCGATGCCGATGCAGACGGGCGCACGGACTTCGTTGTGGCCTATGGCGATCCACATAACCGGCTTGCCTTCGACACTTACCTGTCGCAATTCTCGGGCGACAACGGCAGTTTGCGCGCACCGGCGCTGACCGTCGTCACGGAATTTCCGGCGCCTGCATCGCGGGATTCGCTGTGGGCGCTCGACGTCAACGGTGACGGCATGGTCGACATGGTTCTGCTGTGGAAAGACCCGCACGGCCTCGTCAACACCACGTCGTTCGTTACGCAAAGCGGCGCGGGCGGCGTCGCGTTCTTTTCTCGTGTCGTGTCGTCGTGCCTCAACGTGCCGACGGTCAACCAGGTTCTCGTCCTGCCCGCGGATGCCAATGGCGACGGCCTCGTCGACATTGTCCAGGTCAGCCAGTCTTCATCGATGCCGCTCACGATTCAGTCGTTTCTGTCGGACGCGGCGGGCGGATTTGTGGCCGGGCCCTCATCGACTTTCCCCGGACAGGCCGTCTCGGCCTCTCATCTCTTCCCGATGGGCTTCAACGGCGGATCGCAAACCTGCCTGCTGAACTGTTGGCGCGATACCCATGGAATCCTGAATGCAACGGTGTACGGCTCCGTGCCCGATGGCAGCTTCCGCCAGCTCGCAGATCTGGATACGAGGCACGGCGTCGCTGCGCTCAATTACCTGATCGGCGACGCCAATGGCGACGGCAAAGCGGATCTGCTCTACACCTACGCAGATTCCGCAAACAACGTGCAGGTACAGCCGTTTCTTGCCGCCGGTCCGATGCCGGATCTGCTCAACCAGATCACCAACGGACTGGGTGGCAGCGTTTCGATCCGCTATGCGACGCTGAGCGATCCCGATACCTATTACTCGGATACACGGCCTTCCTACCCTCATGCCAGTGCGCGGCGCTATTCCGCCCGCCTGTCGCCCGCACAGTTCCCGGTGCAGGAGGTAATTGGGCAGGCGATCAATGTCGTATCGGACTACACCCTGACGAACGACTCTCAGGCGAACCGGTACTCCTATATACGCAGTTTCCGCATGCGATACGGCAATGCCCGAATCGATCTCGGCGGACACGGCTGGGAAGGTTTTGGCGAGGTGACGAGCACGGATCTGCAAACCGGTTTGCGACGCGTGCAGCGCTATCTTCAGGATTTTCCGTATCTGGGTCATCTGGCCGGCGAGCGCATGGAAGCCGATCCGACGATCAGCAAGGATCCGCGGGTGACGGCGGCCGGCAAGATCGTGGTGCTCAGTTGCTCGGTCAACACGTATCAGGCGCCGCAGCCCGTGTCGACCGCGGCCGCATATGAGGTGCGGAGGACCGGCACGCTGGCCTGGCACTACGATTACGGCGTGCCGGATTACACAGTGGCCAGCAGTACGGGTTATGACGACTACGGCAACCCGAGCACATCCGTCTGGTATGGCTACGTCGCCTGGCAAGACCCATCCAGCATCCAACCGACGGCGTCCTTTCCATCCGTCGAACCACTGGCCGCGAACGAAGTCGTTTATACGCACCGCCTGTTCCAGAACGACGCGGCGGGTCCGCGGGAATCCTGGGCATTGGGCTATCCGCTGTACGAGAAGCGGTCCGCCAACGCACGCGACGACCGGATCTCGGCGTTTCGGCCCGGCGACTATCAGCTCACGGTCCATACTTACGCGCCACGCACCCGCGATGTGCTGACGCGGAGTCGCTGGGACGATACCAACGAGGTGTTCCTGACCACGCGGCTGAGCTATGACGCGCGCGGCAACCGGATCGCCGAGACGCGGCCAGGCGGCGCCACCTCGACCATCGCGTTCGAGACCGTCTATCACACCTACCCAGCCACCGTGACTATGCCGGCGAACGCGCAAGGCGTCTCGCTCGCCGTTCACTATGGCTATGACCCGCGATTCGGCGTCAGGGTAGCGGAGCAGGACGCGAATGGCTTCATACATATCGTCGGACTGGACGGCTTCGGGCGTCAGGCATGTCGGCAAGGGCCGGTGCCGGAAGGGTGCGCACAGGAGGATGCGAATCGCGTGACGAGCCGGGTTACCGGCACGCCGGCCTTTGGTCGAGCGCGCGTGCTGACCCTGGAACGATTGGACTATCTGAGTGATGGCACAGGGGGCCTGTATGCGGAGCGCAGCGTCTTGCAATCGTTCCCGGACAGCGCGGCGCGGGAGACGAGCTGGGCGCGCCACTATGTGGACGGTCTCGCCCGGACGACCCTCGCCGCGACACAAAGCGGCAGGACACAGGGAAACGTCGCAGTCCTGACGACATATGCAGCGTGCGGCAAGCCGGCCACGCGCAGCGTGCCGTTCTTCGCGCCGAATTTGTCCGCCCTGAGCGCCCCGCGGGAGACAACCTGGGAGTACGACGTCCAAGGCCGGCCGACCCGGCAGGTCGCGCCCGCTGGCAAGGACGGCGAGCGTTCCGTCGTGCTGACCTGGGAATACCATGCCGGTCAGCGGGAGACGGTCACGGAGGCCGTCGGCGCGCCAGAGGCGTATACGCGGCAAACGACGTCGCATTTCTTCGATGGCCACCTGCGGGCGAGCGCGGTCTCGGGCCCGCAGGGCCGTGAGGAAACCCGCTTTGCTTACGATGCGCTCGGCCGAATGCTGCGGTCCACGGACCCTGCTGGCGTGGTCAACACCATCGCGTATGACTCGCTGGGCCGCAAGACGCTCTATGACAACCCCGACCAGAACACGACGGGCCAAGGCTATGCGTTACGTTACCGGCACGACGCCGGCACGGGTCTGCTGGTGTCCATTACCGATGCGGCCGGCGGTATTGACCGCTACGATCACGATGCGCTGGGGCGGGTGATCCGCCGTCGCATGGCCGACGGGAGGGAGTTCAGGCAGGTCTACGACGCCGGCGCCAACGGCAACGGGGAGCTGAGCGTGGTGACCATCGTCGCCGCCGACGAAACCACGGAGCTGTCGCGCCGTTTCGCCTACGACTGCTATGGCCGCAACTGCGAGGAAACCTCGGCGATCGCCGGCGCGCGCGCGCCTTTCGTTACGACGACGGTGTTCGATCCGGTCGGCCGGGTGGCATCGCGGCGCTATCCGGACGATACCCGGCTGGACCGTCAGTATAGCCACGGCGTGATGACGCGGCAGGATCTCGACGGCGTGTCCATCGTCTATCCGCTGGAGCGTGCCACGCCCATGGGGAATCCAGGGCGGGTGGATCTCGGCGACCGGATCCGCGCCGAGTACAATTACAACCCGCTGGATCTGCGCTATGGCGAAACGCTTACTGGCCGGGACGACATGGCGCGGCTGGATTTTTCCCTAGACTACGATCTGCTCGGACAGCTGACTCTCGAGGTGGAACACGTCGCGCGCCGCGCGGAGTCGTTCGCCTATCTCGACAAGCGGCTGGTGTCGGCCGCAGTACCCGGTTTCCCGGACGGCAATGGCAGTTACGCCTACGGGCCCGGCGGCGATCTGCTGGTCAAGGATGGCAATCGCTACACCGACTATAACGGGCATTTTCCCCGCACGATCCTCAAGGGCCGAGACGTGATATACCGTGCCTCACAGGACGCGTGCGGGCGAACGGCGAGTCGAGAATCGAACGGTGAGACGCTTCAATTCGGCTACGACGGATTGGGCCGACTGGCCAATGTGGCACGAGCCGAGGCGGTGCTGATGCGCAGCTGGTCGGATGAGCACGGGCAACGCGTAAAGGAAGCGCGCGCGGATGGCCACACGATTTACTACGTGGGTCCCGCCTACCAGGAGCAGGTGGGCGCCGACGGAAGCATCCGAGTCGTGAAATGGCTGACCGACCGGCTCGGGCAAGCCGCCTCGATCGAGACAACCGGATCGACGGTACAGCGCCGGTATTTCCGCCGCGACCGCAAAGGCAATATCACTCATGTCCTGGGTGAAGACGGGGGCATGCTCGAAGTTATCGCCTACGATGGCTACGGCCTGCCCCGGGCAACCGCCGGCTCGACGCCTGAGCTGGCGCGATACGAAGGCAAGCCCTGGGACCAGGAGCTCGGTCTATACGACTTTGGCGCGCGTTGCTACGCCCCCGTGATCGGTCGGTTCCTCACCCCGGATTCGCGGCTCGGCTCTGGCAGTCTGGAACGCGCCGATGCGTGGAATCGCTTTGCCTTCGAACTCAATGCTCCGCTCAATCACATCGATCCGACCGGGCATTTCAGCTGGAGCCTGTTCGGTGCGTATCTGGGCATGGGTGCGTTGACGGCGTTGGGCGCGGCTGGCTCGTTCGTGACGGACGGGCTGTCCGACGCGGTCGCTGCCGACCTCGATGTGGGCATCGCCGGCGACGCCGATCTCGCAGGCCAGCAGTCCGCCGCCGCAGCCACACGCCAAAGCGCCAGGAGCGTAGCCGCCCGCATGGCGATCAAGGCCAGCGGAGGTGCGCTGAGCGGCGCGGCGACCGGGGCGGGTAGCTCCGGCATAGGCTACTTGGGCACGCACAGCCGTTCGTGGAATTGGTCGGGCTTATCCCATGCGATGACGCAAGGCGCGGCCTCCGGCTCCGTCGCGGGATGGATTGCCGGTTTCTTGTCCCCCATTGCGCCCGCGCTGACCGACAAGTGGGCCATCAAGGTCATCGCAGGAGCGACGGTGAACGCCGGGGCAAATGTTGCCGGAATGGCGATTGCAGCTTTCGGGATCGATAATCAAAAGCTCAGCGGCACCCAGTTATATGAAGCAGCCCTCGAAGGAGCGATCTATGGAATGCTGTTTTCCAGCGTTGACCACCTTTGTGCCGCAGGGGCGCGCGCACCGCTCGCCGGCTCCGGCCAATCTATCGCGGCCGAGCTAGGGGCGCAGTTGAACGATGTGATTCGGACGCTCACGGAGAACAAGACCCTGGTGATCGGAGGCGCCGCGGGCGCGTTCACCTTGCTCGCCGCCGCCGTGGTGACACTGCAGACAGGCGTGCCTTGGCGGCCCTACTGAGTGGCTCCTTAGCTGGGTCTGTCCGGGGCGAAAGCAATGGTGTCAGTCGTAGAAGAGAGTGTGCAAAACCTGGGGAGGTGCCCAAGGTTCCAACCGAGCACGGGGTAATCGTCCTTTTCGTGCAAAATCTGGCGGTTTAGTTTGAAATCACGCTACAAATCAATGACTTAACGACTGAGCGATTTCGCGGGGCCGCGTCCTTTTCGTACGAAATCTGGCGGTTTCAGCCGGCCGCGCTGGCGAGACCCAGCCGCGCCCGGTAGTCGGCAAGCAATTGCTGCTGAGCCTCGAGCTGGGCAGCCAGTGTCGCCCGCTCGGCCGTCGCTGACGCGAACGCCGCGCGCGCTTGCGCCAGGTCCTCGGCCTGCGAGCGGCTGAGCGCTTGCAGCGCCTCGCGCTCGGCCTCCAGACGGGCCTGCTCGGCGAGCGTCCGGTTCACCGCCGCCTGCAGGCGCTCGCCGGCCGCTTGCTGCTCGCGCAGGCCTTTGGCGGCGGCGCCGGCTTCGGCCACGAGCCGCGCGTTGTCCTTGTTCAGTTGCGTGATCTCGTTCTGCTTGACGATCGCCGCCTGGTTCGCCTGGCGCAACTCGGCTTGCAGCTGCTGGACCTGCTGCTCGTGCCGGCGCGCCTCCTGCTCGCGCTGTTCGCGGCTGGCCGTGCGGAAATGCTCGAGCGCCTCGTGGGCGTGCGCAAGTTTCTGCTCGAGCGAGCGCCGAAAGCCCTCGTGCTCGGTCAGGCGCTCGGCGAGATCGCGCACCTGCTGCCCGAGCCGCTCGACGTCGAGCGTGCGCTGCTGCAAACCGCCCCGCGTCTCGGCGTGCGCGACCTGCTCGCGCTCGAGGCCGGCGCGCGCGTCGGTGAGCTGCGCGCGCAGCGTGGCCAGTTCCTCGGTGAGCGTCGCGCGCTCGGCCTGCGCCTGCTGGCGTTCGGCGGCCGCGGTCGCCGTCTGCTGGTCGAGCACGGCCTGCGCTTCCTCATGCAAGCGCGCGGCGAGCCGCGCGACGAGTTCCTGAATGGCCTCGGACAGCGGCGCGGCGCGCGTCAGCGACGCGCCTTCGGCTTCCTCGAGCTCCTTCAGGTACCGGTGGATCGTCGTTTTTGAGCCCGTGTTGCCGAGCGCGATACGTATCGCGTCGATCGACGGATGCTGCCCTTGGGCGATGAGTGCCTCGCGGGCGCGCTTGACGTCCAGGCGGGTGAGGCCGGCGCGGGCCATAGCGTGCTCCTCGAATTTCATACTGTAATACGTAGCATGTATATACGTACCGAGGCTGCGCGTCAAGGTGGCCTGTTGGCGCGGTGTTCTCACATTGGATAATGGCCGATTATCGAGTGTGATCGTCCGAAAACTGCGCCGAACAGCCGGAAACGGTACGGAAAGCGGATTGGCTGCCCGATTTCAGGCGAGCTCAAGCTGGCGTTGTTACGGGCGTGCGCATCTGGTAGCCCATCGCGCGGTAGCCGCGCTGGCCGTTTCTCCCACATGTGCAGCAGCACCGGATGGCCGCCATCCACGTAATCGAGGACCCGCACGCCGGTCTTGCTCGCATGCTCGCGGTGCAGCCGGCCGGCGCACTGCTGCGCCGTGCCTTTCCAGGCGACCGGCATGGCCAGTTACCAGCGTGTCCAGCGCCGGGTGGTCGAAGCCTTCCCCGACCAGGCGGCCGGTTGCGAGCACGACGGGGGGCGTGTCCCCGTGCAGCGCGTCAAGGGCTGCCAACTGGGTGGCGCGCGCCTTTCTGCCGAGCCGTCCGTGCAGCATAAACAGCGACTGCACCGTGTCTTGCAGCATCTGCTGCAGGCTTTCGAGATAGTCCGTCCGCTCGGTGAGTACCAGCACCCCTGCCCGTACCAGAGGCGTGTGAACGGAAGCAACTCGCTCACGAATCGCGCATGACGGATTTTGACCTGCAAAAACTGACAGTTGCGCGGAGGCTACTTTATGGCATTTTCACGGTGACTGCCGTTTGCAGTGGGTTTCCTAGAGAACGACAATTACCTTGGCCGGTGGTGAGGAGTCGAAGGCGGCGTAGTGGCTATTCGGGGTAATCGTCCGAATCGTGCAAAAAATGGCGCTTTGATCCTGAAAACCCGTACCTATCAAGGGCTTGTGCATTCCCTATTTGAGCAAAGGTCACGGAGCTGCGAAGCCTTGCTGCAAGCACCTCCGCATGTGACGACCGCCAGATTTCGCACGATTCGGACGATTACCCCAAGCAGCTCTTGCAGGAAACCGCCTATCAGCGCGAGGCCCTCAAGAAGGACCACGCGCAGCTCGCCTCGCAACTCAAGTTCGCCGAGCGGCGCATCGCCGCGCTCGACGGCGAACGCGAGCAGCGCGAAGCCGAGCTCACGCGCGAGCGCGCCGCGCGTCAGCAGGCCGTCGGCGAGGCGCTGGCACTGAAGGCCGTGCACGCGAGCCAGCACGCGCAGCTCGAGGAGCTCATGCGGCTTGTTGCGACCGGTTCGGCCGGCACCCCGCGGCGCGCGCCGGCCTCACCCGCTGCTGCGGCCGGCCTCGCGACGGCCAAGCGCACGCGCGCACCATCGAAGCCCGCCGCCAAGCGCGCGAAAACCTCATGAGCGGCGTGCTGAATCCGGCCGACTGGATCGACGCCGGCGTGGCCCCGCCGCGGCGACTCCCGGACAGTATCGAGGCCGCGCTCGAATATGTCGCCGACGCGCTCGGCCACGTCGTCTACACGCGCTGGACGCTTGCGGCGATCAAGGGCCGCTACGCGTCGCTCGCCGAGGCCAAGGCCGCGCGCCCGACCATCCTGCGCCTGCTGCTCGATCAGCCGGCGGCCGTCGAATACTGGGATCGGGGCCGGGCGCGCACCGTCGCCGTCGACGCGGCGCCGGCGCCCGAAACGGTGCTCGCGCGCGTGCTGCACACGCACCGGCGGCGCTTCAAGCGCGCAGCCGACGCGGCGTTGCCGGCGCCGCCCGGTGAGCCGAAAGACGCGGCCGCGGCGCTCGTCGCCGTGCCGCACGCGCTGCTGGCCTGGCTCGCGCGCGCCGGGCGTTTTGCCGCCGTCGCGAGCGCGACGAACACGCTCGGCGTCGGCGACGACGCGCAGGCCGTCGCACTCTTTCTGCGCGATCGCGCGAGCCGCTCGCCGCACACGCTGCGCGCCTATCGGACCGAGCTGCGGCGGCTTATCGCTTGGTGCGAGGCGCAGGGGCTCGGACCGCTCTCGGATCTCACACGCCACGACTTGCTGGCGTACCGCCAGGCGCGGCGCGCGCCGCGCCCCATGGCCGTGGACACGCCGAGCGCCGCGCCGCGCAAGCCCTCGGACGCCACGCCAACACGGGCGCTCGCGGTCGTGGCGAGCCTCTTTCGCTATTGGACCGAGACCGGGTATCTGAGCGCGAATTCGGCCGCGGGCCTCGTGCGCGGCAACCGCTCGCGCGCGAGCTTCGCGCCGCAGCGAATGTTGCCGCCGGCGCTCCTCGCCGCGTGCGACGCGTGGGTGGCCGACGCCGTGGCCGGTGACGACGCCCTGGTGACGGCGCGGCGCCGGGCGATCTGGACGCTCTACCGCTACGCGGGCGTGCGTCTGGTCGAGCTCGTGTGGTCCGATGACGCGCAACTGCCGCGGCTCGAGGTCGACGAGCACGGATGCTGGACGCTCTCCGTGCTCGGCAAGGGGCGCAAGCCGCGCGCGATCCCGTTGCCGGCCCTGTGTGTGCCGGTGCTGCAAGCGTACCGGCAGTTGCGGGGGCTGCCGCCGCAGCCGAGCCCGTACGAGCATGCGGCGCTGATTCACGGCCTGAAGGGCGGCTCGCTGCAAGGCTCGGGCCTCTACGAGGAGGTCAAGGCGATCTTCGTCGCGGCGGCCGCGCGGCTCGAACCCGTCGACCCGGCCGGCGCCGCAGCATTGCGCCGCGCCTTACCGCACTGGCTGCGCCATGCCTACGCGAGGACGCTCGTCGTCGACCATCAGGTGCCGTTGCCGGCCGCGCAGGCGTTGCTCGGGCACGCGTCGGTGCAGACCACGGCCGCGTACGCGAAAACGGACCTCTCGCAGTTGCGCGCGCTGGTCGACGAGGCCTTTGCGCAAACCAAGCAGACATGATAAATTAGGTCATGGCTGAAACGAAGATCCATGACGAGCGCCACGTCATCACGAAACGGCGAGGCAACGGTGAGCTGAGGCGCGAGGTCTGGGTCGACGCGAGCGGCCAAGTCACCCGTTACAACCTCGCCTACATCAACCGCGAGCTCTATCAGGGCGACAATGGCCGGGTGATCGGCTACGACAACGCGCACGGCTACCATCATCGGCACTATTTTGGCCAGGTGGAGCCGGTCGACTTCGTCAGCTTCGAGGACATCGAGGACCAGTTCGCGCGTGACTGGACCGCATTGCGGAGTTCATCATGACCAGGACACAGATCGGAACCGGCACCGAAGCGGACTTTTTCGCACGAGGCAAGCGCCTTGCGCGGCAGGCCGACCGCGGCGAGCCGCTCGCCGAAACCCACATCGTCACGTTCGAGGACCCGGCCGAAGCCGCGCAGTTGCTCACGCAGGCGCGCATCGGCCTGTTTCGCACGATCAAGGCCGAGCCGGCCTCGATCACAAGCATCGCGGCGCGCCTGCATCGTGATCGCAGCGCCGTGAAGCGCGACATCGACGCGCTGCTTGCCGCGGGGCTCGTGTCGGTCGAGACGGCAGCGAACCCCGGTCACGGCACGCAGAAGGTTGTGCGCGCCGTCGCCTCGCGCGTCGACGTGCATGTGCTAATCGACTGAGACGGGATGCTTGATACTTGGCGGACATTACCGCCTATTTGAAAACAGAATATTGCCAAGCGCCCAAGCCATCACTCAGACGCCTTTTTGCGCTGGTATTCAATAAGTTTGGACATTTCTTCCTCAGAGGTGCCGTCCATACTTCGAACAACCATGACCATCGCGTTCCGAACTGAAATTCGGCGATTTCGATAGTCAGTGTAGAAATGATCGAGCCCATCAACGAGTTGCCCGATCGTGAGATGACCGAACTCTTGCTTAAAGTTGTCGTTCGCAAACTTTTCGGCATTCGCTGCGTAACGGTTAAGCACTGGATCAAATTTCTTTCCTTGAGATATTGTCAGCCCAATATCCCATATTTCGCTTTCATACATCATGCCGTCAACGAAGCCGGAGACGTAGCTTCCTTTCTCACCCACCTGCTGAACATTCCACCAATTACCATCTTGTCGCGCTTCGCCGGCTTTGGCAGGATTCGCCATGGTCAAGGAAAGCAACAAGAACAGTAACGTTACGACATGTAGCGTACGCATTATGCGCCTCCATATTGGACTGCCTAGGTGTAATGTCTTGCAATCGAAACGGGTCGTGCTTGCAATCGACGCGGTTTTCTACTCGAAATAACTTCAACTGACCGGAAGCACGTGCTCGGATTATCTGCAACTGATAACAACCGACTAAATGGCCCCGCTGCCCGACAACCCGCGATTGCATTTCCGCCTCGATTTACATCACGATGACGTGATCGTAGTCGGCAGACGGGAGCAACGCGCGAAGGCGCGTCGTCAACGCTCGAATTGTCGAATAGTCGGAGCCGTATCGAATAGAAAGGGACGCTTGGCCTCCACCCGGCGCAGTTCCCGGCATCATCGCCTCGTGATTCTTCGGTACCGGGTAGCGTCCAGCCCACACCAGAAACACTTCGAGCCCCTTGCATAGGTCGTCTTCGTTCGCATCGAGCGTGACCCCAGCCAGCGCAGCGATGCCACGCAGGCGATGCGTCCATAAGTCCCCGGGTATCGCCGTCGTACCTGCCCCAATGCTAGCGACAATGGCGGGGTTTTGAACTGCAATGCCTTTCAGCAGAAGTTCCACCGCCATCCCGGCCAACATCATCGCGTTAGGCACTACAGAGATAATGCCCTTCAAGGGAGGTTGAGGACTTCCGTCGTTGGCTTGCTTCCACCGAGAATAGGAATCCCACTGCTGCGCATCCGCCAGCTCGTCGCTCTCGGCTTGTGCCGCAATTATCTCGAACGATCTCATCATCGAATCGGCGTATCCGGCCCACGCGATCGGTTCGGTTTGCGCCCATGCGAACTGCTTCTTCACAAACGCCTCGTTGGCAGCGGTTGAAGAACCCTTCGGCTTTCTTGGCATGCTCTCTCCCATCGCTGGCGTGACTCCCTACCTCCACGCACCACACTCGATCAAGGGAATCGCACGATCAATACGTTACAATTTATCAATTCTTTCCATTGCTCGCCTCCGACCGTGCTCGATAGCCTCTTCTTCAGTGGCGAAATTTTGCTCCGTCGATTCCGACGTAAATATCATCGCTGGATTGTCAGCCAACGCGTACCGGTAAATCGAATGCCATCGTCCATCCGGTGTTTGGCTGGCGAGCGCTTCGATCCTGTGTCCGTTGTATGGTTCCATTTTTGATACCCCATGCGCGGGTGGAAATAATTGCTGGGCGGCTTGCTCCGTGATTCTCTCCACGTCCTCATCTTTTAATTCATGGAACAAGGCGAAGAGACCTTTATCGAGCAAGGCGTTTATCACATCATTCCTGGTCCACTTGCCATTGGTCGCAGTCGCAATTGCATCCAGGTACATAACCCGTTCTTTTGGCATGCGCACAGAAGTGGCAGGGCCACTTGCTTGAGGCGGGTGAGCGTAGGCAGTTGGCGCGGCCTCGATCGCGTTGACAAGCGCCCTCACAAAATCAGGGCCGCCCTGGAAGGGATTGTTTAGAGCCATCTGCTGCTCACAAAATACAAAAATGACTACACATTAGGGTGCGGGTGGCGCTTTGTCAAGACTTTCAGCGGGGATGTCGGTGATTCGCCCATGCGCCGCGCTGCGTGACCCGGCGTGGCGGCTACCCTGCGACTCTCACCACTCAGCCTATGCGTCGTGAAGACGAGGGGACGCCCAGGGCGAGAGTGGGCATGAGCCGATGCGCATAGTCCGCAACCGGAAAATCGAACGTGCCGCGCAGGTTGATCCCGTCGAGGCGCGTCGGCGCGATGCCGCGCATGTACTCTGGGCGCACCAGTGTCTGGCCGAGCCGCTCGATGTTCTCGAGCGCCCGTTGCATGTGCAGCGTGTTCCAGGCCATGACGGCGTTGGTCAGCAGCGTCAGCGCCGAGGAAACGGCCATCAACGAATGACGGTATTTCGTGAGCTCCACGGGGATCTTGCCTTGGTGGATCGCGCGTTCGACGACATGCACCGCCTCGCCACGATTCAAGGCGTGCTGCATTTCGCGGCGGAACGGCGGGATCGTGAAGAAATCGATCAGGAAGATCGAGCGAAGGAGCCGCCCGAGGTCGACGCCGCCGTCGTAGAGCGGCCGGCCGCGCGCGGCAGAGCCGAAGCGCATGAGCGCCTGCACGGCCGTGCAGTGTCCGCTCTGCACCGAGGCCGTCACGCGCACGAACTCATCCCAGATCAGCTCGATCGCTTCGAGGCGGACATCGCGGTCGGTGACCAACACGAGTTCCTCCGGGACGACGTGGCCGACCGGCACGTGCAGCCGACGATAACGCAGGTGCGAAAGCCTTGGGCAGAGGTCGAAGCCGAGCCCCCTGGCGAGCGCCATCGCAAAGTCGGTATAGCCGTGCGTGTCGACGGCGAGCTGGGCCACGTCCTCGGTGCTTTCCTGCCGGATTACGCCCTCGATCGCGGCGCCGGCCTGACGCTCGTTGAGCAGGATCGGCTGATCGTAGAAGATGCCCCACCGATCGCGCACGTGGGTGTAGATGCCGATCGACGCCGTGCGCCGGCGCGGGTCGGCGCGTGCCTGCCAGACCGTGCGCGTGGTCTCCAGCGACATCATGTCCGAGGAGGCGAGATCGGCGCGGCCCCAATGCTCGGCGATCGGATGCCGGCGCATGAACTCGAGCACGGCATCGGCGGCTTGCCGCAGCGTGCGCTCGTCCGCGACGCGGTTCATCATCTGCCGGATCGCGCTGGCCGAGAGCTCCGGCACCATGCGCGCGATCTCGGCGGCCGACATCGACGTGCCGTGCCCGAGTACGGCCGCGTACACGATCAGCAACTCGCTGCGCGAGCGCGGCTCGCGGCCGAGCAACAGCCAGCTGAAGCGCGTTTCGCTGTCGATCTCGAGCATGATGCGCGGCAACTGCCCCGTCGGATGCACACCGAAAATCGCGCGGCGCAGCGCGTCGGCTGCCGGGTCCGGGCGCTGAGCCACGAGCGGGTCGAGATGCACCGCGGTGTCGATACGCACCTCGCCCCGTTGGGCCGCTTCCACGAGCCGCTCGAGCCCGGCGTCGAGATGCTCGAGCACCGGCTCGAGGAATTCCTTCGGGTCCTGCGGCAGTTTCAGGTGGCCGTAGTAGTGGTTGCGCTGCGCCTTCCACACGTCGTCGGGGATGAGGAGCGTCGCCTGGCTGCGGAATGCAAAGCTGTGGTCGACGAAGACCGAGCCGTTGCGCAACGCGACGCGCAGCGCCGAAAGCGTCGCCCATTCGAAGGCGATCAGCTGTTAGCGCCGGTGTAAAAGCGCCGTTAAACGACGGCACAAGGTTGAGCGAAACAGTCAACGACAAAGGGGCCACGCGGGCCCCTTTGTTTTGAATGTCGCCGATCAGAACGGCGGGTCGTGCTCGGTGAGCGGCAGTTCACGTTGCCGACGATCGCCACGAAGGACACGCTGCATGTCGGGCAGATAGCGTGCGCAGATGAGTTCGCGCAAGTCGTCGAGCAGTTCGAACACGGCGAGCGCCTGCTCGGGCGTCCAGTCGTCGGGCACGACGAAGTTCAAGCCGCGCGTGAGGCCTGAGGGCAATGGCACGGCTGTCATGATGACTCGCCTCCTTTGGCCGATTTGCTCGGGCCACGCTGCCGGGCGCGCTTGTCGGCCCGCTCGCGGGCTTCCTTCAGGCGGTACGATTCGCCTTCGATCGAGATGACCTCGGCGAGATGCACAAGGCGATCGACGAGCGACACGACGCAGGCGGCGTTCGGGAACACTTCTGACCATTCTGCAAACGGTCGATTCGATGTCACGATGGTGCTGTTGTTCTGGTATCTCCGGCTGATCAACTCGAACAGCAGATCGGCGTGGCGATTCGAGTAGGAGAGATATCCGACCTCATCGATCACAAGGACGTCGGGCGCAGCATAGCGACGCAAGCGCCGGCGCAGCGTTGAATCGCTATCGAGCGCAGCCAGTTCGCCCAGCATATTGCCGGCGGTGGTGAACAGCACCGTGTGCCCATGCACGAGCGCCTGATGCGCGACGTTCTTCGCCAGCGTCGACTTGCCCACGCCGTTGGGGCCGATGAGCACGACGTTGGCGGCGTCCTTCATGAACCCGAGCGTCATCAGTTCTTCGATGGCACCGCGATCACACCGTGACGGCCAACCCCAGTCGAAGTCGCACAAGGCTTTGAAGCCGCCCAGATGTGATTCCTTGATGCGCCGCTCGAGCGAGCGACGGGCTCGCTCGTCTTCTTCCCACTGCACGAGCGGCGCGACCCACGGCTCCTGCGCAACCTCGGGCCAGTGGGCCAGCAGCCCGTGCAAACGCAATTCCTGCGCGCGTGTGCGCAATGATTCAAGCGAGCTCATCCGTGCCTCCGGCAAGTTGATCGTAGGTATCGAGCCGGTGGGGTTGGACCGGCGTGTCCTTCTGGCGTACGTGTGGCGGCAGACACACGGCAAGCGGTGGTGGCAGTTCAAGCGCTTCGCGGCGGCGCTCCAGCGCCAGGCGCACGGCGTTCGGGTGCGGCACGCCGCTTTGTAGCGCATCGCCGATCGCGGCCTGCAATTGCGCAGCGCCGTAGCGTTCGAGCAGCCGCAGCAGCGCCGCCGTGATGGTGCCCAGATTCGCATTGCGTTCAGCCGCGCGGCGCAGCAGATCCTGACTGGCGGGGGCAGCCTTGGCCAAGCGATCCATGCCGCGATGATGACGGGCCTCGCGTTTGACGCCGACCAGTGTCTCGATGTGAACGGGCTCTTCGATTTGCGCGCCGCGGTCGTAACTGCGAGCGTGGCGCGCAAGGATCTCGGCACCGTCCAGCACGCGTACCTGCTCGAGATCGGCCCGTACCGTGAGCGTGCGCCGCACGTGCGTGTGCGGGATCGAGTAGTCGTTCAGATCGAAGCGTACATAGGGCGTCTTGCCGACTTTGACGGCGAGCGTTTCCTCGACGGGATAGGGATTCTCCGGTAGCGCAAGCAGCGTAGGCTGCTCCTGGGCGAACGCCTGGCGCACACTGATCATGCGATCCTCCGGGCACGGGCGATCCGCCGCCTGCGTGCGGCACCAGTGTTCGGCTTGCGCATTCAGGTCATCCAGATCGGTGAACTGTCTGGCCGCGAAGAACGCGTCGCGGACGTGACGAATGGCGCGCTCCACGCGGCCCTTCTCGTTACCACGCGCGATGGCTACGGGTCTGGGTTCGAACCGATAGTGTGCGGCGAAGGCGAGCAGCGTCGGGTGGAAACGAATGGCGTCGCCCTGGCGTTCAAGGACGGCGCTCTTCAGGTTGTCGTAGAGGACGACCCTACCGAGGCCGCCCCAGCGCGTGAAGGCGCCGATATGGCCGCGCAGGAAGTTCTCCATACGCGCATCGAGGAAAAAGCGCAGATACAGCTCGCGCGAGTACGAGAGCACCATCACGAAGGCCATCAAGGGCCGGCGCGCACGGCCGATATGCAAGTGACCGAAGTGCCCCCAGTCGCATTGCATCTGTTCGCCGGGCAACGTGCGCAGCCGCAGGTACGCTTCGGCAGGCGGGCGTGGCCGGTGCAGAGAGATCAGATGTCGGAAGTGCGTGGGCCGGCCCTGATAGCCGCGCTCGCGCACCATGCCGTAAAGGCGGCTGGCGGTGAGCGTGGGATACTTCTCCAGCGTTTGGCGAATGAATGGCAGGTATGGCTCGATCATCGAAGGCCGCGGCGCCGGTCCATGACGCGGCAGACCAGCTTGTGCGAGCACCCGTTTGACGGTGCCGCGATGCACGTGCAATTGCTGCGCGATCGTGCCGCAGCGCCACTTCTCGACGTGGTAGAGCCGCAGGATATGGGCTTCGAGTTCAGCGTCAATCGTCACCTTTAGAGCCTCCTCGAACGGGCCAAGGCGCACGAATGGCGAACAGGCGCAGCCGCATCGATGGCAATGCGTTGTCGCCGGCGCCGATGCCGCGACACGACTGTGAGTGACAGCGGCGCGCATCGAGTCCGCTGGCAGTAGAGCACTGGGCCCCGTCGCAGGTGAACCGTGATGCGTCACTTTATTGTGTCGCGCTCGATAACGACGGGCGCGCTGCGCATGGGCAAGACGCCCGCGGCGAGAACTCTGGTAACGCTGAGCCGCTTCGCGCAAGCTCGCGCGCCGGGCCGCTTGCGCACAGCCGCCGGCGCAATAGATCTGGCCTCGATCGCAGCGGCGGCAAATGAACACCTGCGCCCGGCAGCGGGCGCACAGGAAGAAGCGGCCCGTGGGCAGCATCGGCGGTCCCCGTGGAACGCCGATGGCAGGTCGATATCGACAGGGTCCGCCCAGCCGTGGAATACTGCGGCTGCACGTGTCCCTGTGCTTGGCCCCGTGGCCCCGCACCTGTGTCCAGTGTGGCGCGACCCCGGGGTGAACTTGGCGGTTTGACCGGTGTCGCGCCGGTTGTTTCTTCGGCGGTGTGCCTTTCTACCGCAACCGATCCGCGCCGTCATCCCTCAACGCGCTTTGCGCGTCTGCACTCGCCCTACGGGCTCCCTCCGACGCGCAAAGCGTCAGGCATCCGCAGCGTCGCTACCCCGCAAACATCATCTTCCAAGCACGGCCACTTCAAACGCTCAATTCCAGAACGCCGTCGTTTAGTGTCGGATTTGGACCGGCGTTCACATCAGCGCACGCACGCGATCTTCGTCTTCGATCGCGCGCTGCCAGCCGCGGCCCAAATGAATCGCCGTGTCCTCCAGAAGCGCGCGCTCGCCGCGCCCGTAGATCTCGCGCAGCCGCTCCAACGCATCGATGACGGGGTGCGCGGCTTGTGCCGCAAACGGCAACGACAGCAGCTTCGCGAGCATGGCGCGCGCGACGCGCTGCTTGACGAGCAACTGCACGCGCACGAGGCTGGCCCGGCTGGGGCCGCTCTGCGTGAGCGCGGTATCGGCCAGCGTGTTCAACTGCTCGGCGAGCTCGTCGCGCGTCAACTCAGTGTCCGCGGCCAGCGCCTTCACGGCGTCGGCGAAGTCGCGCAGTTGCGCCTTCAGATCGGGGCGGGCGGCATCAACCTTGCGGCTGGCCTCGTTGACGATTTTTCGCAGCCAGCGGCCGAGCATCCAGAGCAGCTGGTCCGTGGCCACGCACAACGCGTACCGCATGAAGCATGCGGTTTCGAGCCGCCGCGACGGCTGCCGGATGCGCTTGCTCACCGATGGCGGGCGATTGGCACAGCGCCGCGCGTAATGCCGCACGACCGCCTCGGTGCAGGCTGCGGGCCAGCCGGCTTGGATGCCGAGCTTGGTCAGCCGGTCGATCTTGTTGAAGAGCTCGCCCATCTGGTGCGTCGAGTTGCGCAGCGGCACCGACCACAGCCATTGCTGAAGGCTCGTCGTGCCTCCGGCCTCCGGCCGCGGCAGCAGCAGGCCCCATTGGTCGAGCGTGGCCTCGCCATACGCCGCCTCAAGGCTGCGTGTGAGCGCGGCCTCGACATCCTGCACAGCCTGCACGATCAACTGCCGGAGCGTGCGGTCCTGGACGATCAGGACGCGATGCTCGTAGAGCCAGCACTTGAGGTCGAACAGCGCGCTGCTGCGGTCCTGGCGGCCGGAAAGCCGCTCCTTGAGCCAGCGTACAACGTAGCGGAGCTGATGCTCGGCCATCGGCCGGAAGCCCAGCGCCTGATAGGCGAGCACTTGATGGTCGACCAGCGTGTCGGCCCGGCCGTCGTAAAGCGATCGCAGCGTGCCTATATCGGGCGGGGTGATGCCGAGCTGCTCGCCGAGGTGGTGCCAGAGGCTCTTGGGAACCTGCTTGAACCCGTCGAGTGTGCGGCCCGTCATGCGCACGAAGCCCAGGTGCAGGGCGACGGCCAGCCGGTAAAGGTGGGAGCGGCGCCCGTCGATGAGCGCGCGTTCCTTCGCCGAGAACGTGAAAAAGGTGGTCAGCTCGAACTCGGTCAGCTCATGCGGGATGTGCCGCATGCCGAGGTAGGACAATCGCCAGTGTTCCATCGGCCGCGCTCCTGGGCGAAGGACGGACTGACGAGCGTAGCGGCAAAAAATCGGGGCGGCAACGCGTCGGCGTCAGGGATTTCACTGATTGGGCGCGCGTGGAAGGCAAGCCGGAGGGCAAATAGGAACCGCTTGATTTTTAATGATATTTTTGTAGGGGCAGACCGCTAAGCCTTGTCGGGACTAGGTCGGCCTACCCCGGTAAACGACATCAAAATCAAGGGGACCCCACCACACGATGAAGGGCACGCCTCATACCCGCCCATCGTCGCTTTTGCCCTGCATCTTCACCGATGTGCTGCACACGGCGTTGAATGTGTCGCTGCGGCCCGTCGAAAGTTCGCGAGCAAGAACTACCTTTGATCGCATTCCTGGGCATTGAGGCTAACGCACCATACTGTCATCATTCGGGGCATAATTCAGAAGGGAAAGGTTACTTTTTAGCTATGGATGTGCTGGAGACAACTCTACTATGTTGCTCTTTCTGGATACCGAGTACACGGGATATTCGCAAGCTGCCCCACAACTCATAAGCTTGGCGCTTGTGGCAGAAGACGGAAAGCGAGAATTCTACGTGGAGCTTGCTGATACTTGGCTCCTCGCTGATTGCACTGAATTCGTCAAGCGAGAAGTCATACTTCTTCTCACCGGTCCGCGACGCTCAACTGTGCAAGCCAGATCTGACCTCAAGACGTGGTTTGCAGATTGCCCACGTAACGTCCAAGTGGCGTGCGATTCAGCAACAGATTTTGGTTTCTTGCTCGATCTGCTCGGTTCGCCGCTCCCTGTCAATCTAGCCTCACATTATTTCGATCTTCGACCGCTGATTGATTTATCGATCTACGACCAGGCTGTCTCCGCATACTATCAAATCGACAACAGAGTGCATCATGCTTTAGTTGATGCACGGGCATATCGTCACGGATGGTTGGCCTGGATGGACTCCCGGAAAGCTGGATCAGAAAAATTACGATAAGGACGAAAATTAAGTGAAATAAATGAGATGGGACTAAAAATAGACGAGACAAACTCAATTTACTCGCTGCGCCGGCCATAGAATTTTCCAGTTTTCATGGTTATCGCCCGACTGTTTATGGCGTGACCCTAAACCATTTCAGTAGGCATAGCCCTCGTCCCGATTCCCGCAGTCGCACCACGTACTTCGGATCATCACGCTCGAACGGCGATGCTCCGGCGGCGATACTATCCAACCACGATTCCAGTGCGGAAAATGCCGCCTCAATTTCCCATTCAGCGGCGACATTTAGCAATTCTGTGATCGGTGATGTTCGGCACCATTCGATACAGGGCCATCGGTCCTGATATGGATGAGGATATCCGTCAAACCCTATAACAACCCCGTTTACATATCGAATGAGCCCAGCATCGTGCAGGCCACGCGACAGCGAGACAAGCCGTATTTGTTCCCGCCGGGCCTCGGCGTTAAGCCGCAACCATCGAGCCCCGCCCCAACCGAGTTCGAGTTCCTCTAGCGCAACCCTGAACGGACAGAGCCAGCCCTCGCTCCGTATTTCGTCCGCAGGAATTTGAATCCAGTTTATCTCACGCCCGTCATACACGCGCCTCCATCGGCAATTACAAATACGGTGCCTTCCTCGCAGACACTCCTGAAGCGACTGTAGCGTTCTGATATATCGCGGTGCGATGTCAGAGTGAGGGCCAATTCGTTTGTAGAAGTCAAAAACAGTTAAAAATCCCAGGCCATAATCATCTACACGCTGAAGTTCCTTGCTGATGAGATCGGAGAAATAGCGGACTTCAAATTTCCATTGATTAACCGTCCCACCCACGATCTGCTGGACATATCCAGGCATGGGATACAGAGTCTGCACTTGCCCCAGTGACTGTGAGAGCGATGGTTTTCCCAGGTATTCATGCTCATCAGAGACCCAAAACTCGCCGCTGCTAAGTGCGGCGGCAGCTTTGTCTACACGGCCTACCCAGTCGACGAGCGAAGCGATTCGTTTTTGGTCCTGTTTTTCTGGAAAATTCGAATTTCCATTGGGCCAGCTTTGGCAATGCACTAGCATCAGATAGTCAAGTGTTTTCATCCTCTCAATAGAAATCGACGCCCCACCCCTTGAAATTTCTAGTTGTTTAAGGTCAATCAGGTGGAATGGGCACCTCGATATCCAATTCAACTCGAAAAGATGACTATGATACCCATGCCGGGCGCATTGCTCACAGTAACGAATAATTTTTCTGGCGATTTTATCAGGCGAAGGAGCATAAGGATTACGGCCGGAGAACTGTGTCATTGGAGTGAAAACCGTTTCTGCCACAGATCGTGTTTCGTGTAAGAGATCGACAAGGCGTACCACATGTCGAAGTTCAATCGACTGGTAACCAATTACATCTAGATCCAGAAACGATAGTCCCCTTCGGAATGAAATACCATTCAACCGACAAAAGCGCAGCGCGAACGAGAGACGAGATTCGTATTGGCGAAGATTTTCCGGCCACCAATTAACGGATGGATATGCTCTCACCTCATGATCCTGTCGAAATTATTCTCATGTGGTCTGATAAGTTTACTTTCCCCAGTTCTCGGAGCCAGGACTCGTAGGATGTTGCGATCTCCCAATCGGTTCCGTGCGAAAGCGTATACAAGACCGATTCGATAACCAAGGCAACATGCTGCATCGGGAATTCGAGATATTTGCGAGATGCTGTCGGTGTAAGTTCGATCAAGGCTTTCCATAACAGGCCAGCACACTCTGCCAACCTACGTCCAGCCTTAAAATCGCTTGGAGCAAAATATTCCAGAAAAGTGATGCCGCTTCCTTTCGGCCATTCCGAATCGTTGTCGTAGCCATTTAGAACATATTCGATTTCGCTTGCAGAACGCAGGCCATGAAAGCGAGCGTGGGCTGCCATAAAGCGAGCCGCCACATGAGCATTTCCGGTGGTAGCCATATACTCATGCCGGTAGCTCATTTGATGCGACCCGACGGAAAATACACTGAGCAAGTAGCCCTCATAGTCAAGCGCGTTTTGCAATCCGACGAGCCATTTCCACTCCCTAAATGTCAGATCCTGAGCTTCGTCGATCAACAGAACCACGAAATTGCGGAAGGCGTTGTTCGCGATAGAGATGAAGCGCTGCATGCACTGGTGTACGGCCTCGGATTTCCGCATAGCCTTTGACGGCGTCGCAAACTCAAAGCGGGAGGCAAGCATGATCTCGTTCCAGAATGCAGCTTCGCTGGTATGGCTGTCTGGGCGGCGGTTCCACACGACGAGCGGAATCGCTGCCTGGAAGCGTTCTTCCAGTACCGTCTCGACGTACCACTGCACGCAACGCGATTTACCAAGTCGTGAGGCACCGTAAATGTATCCTCCCGGTCGTTGCTGATCGATCCAGTCACCGATCTGACTAATCATCTCGTGCATCGGCGGTGTATAGACCGCGTATTGCCGAGTGACAACGCAGTGCCGCGGATCGATATGCTCGGGCAGGAGCAAAGTCATAGGCTACTTTGACCGAGCCATTCGTCGGGGAGGAAGTTCGATACCGGCATCGCTGCGTGGTATGCCTCGTCCGATAGATGCGGGTTCTGACGTAGACTTCATCTGGGATTGTACGGCTCGAGTCATATCCACCTTGCTCCTGGCGATGGCCATATCCAGCATTCGTTCACCGATCGATTGCGTAGTCGCCTCCGCTAGAATTCGTCTTGCTTCGAGGTACGCCGGATGTACGGGCAGTTTGTGATGCGCATGGCGCTCCACATAGTTCATGAAGGTTTCGATCGCATCGGCGCCGGCCGGAATCGAAAACTGTCCGTGTAAACACGCTTGGCTGATTGCCTTGCGCACTGAGAGGCTGTGCGGAGCCAAATTCCATGGCGGAGCAGCGCGCAGTATGCCAAGCGACATCCCGTTCAGCGTGGACGCCATGGCAACCCGACAGTCGTTTTCCTTGTGGCAGACCACCCAGATTTCCGAGCCGACGAGGTCATGCCGACTTTGCAGCACCTCATTGGTATATCTAGCGTAAAAGAACTCCACGAACGGCGCTCTTCCCGCCGCAGCCCCGCCCCGAACGACACACCGTTTCCGCACGCTGAACAGCGATTCGACGAGCGCAGGGTCGGCTCGCCGAAACGGCGACGGAGAATTGCGGTAAAGGAATTCTGCGTAGGCAAGTGGAGCTCGGTTGCCGATTCCACGATGCGGTGAGGCGTTGTAATTGGCGATTAGTACATCCAGCAGTTCTTCCGCATATTCATACTGGAAACGGCTGGCCAACGCCACCGCCTCAGGCATTTTTCCCTTGCGGTCTTGAGGTTTGGCTCCGGTCGTATTGGAGAGGCGCTGAAAGCCTCTACCGGCAAGGTTACGAAAGAAGGATTCAATGAATGGGCGGTCGTCCTTGCTACGCCTCTTGGAGAACGCATTGCTCGGCTCCAGTAGGATCGATCCAACCGCGTCGCGCAGTGAGTTTCGAATGTGCTGACTCGTTTCAGCGAGGGCTCCATCCACGCTGGTTTCGTCCCAGCAAAGGCCAACGAAATGTTCGCCTCGTGAGGAAAGAAGCCCAGCTTCCGGCAAGTACGGCATATCACAGAAGCTGACCGGCCGCACACTCCATCGGCACAATGCCCGTTTCACGGCACTCATCACATCATCGCTCGACACTTCCCGGCGCATGCTAAAGAAATATCCGAGTACGGCGCGAGAAACGACTTCCAGAATGACGATAACCCAAAGCCGATGGACAATTTTTTCCTGGGAATCCCCATCCGCGAGCGGAATCGAAACGCAGAATCGGCCATCGAGTTTGTGCGCATCCATTTCGACCCGCTGCATAAATTTCAGCACAGGACGATTGCTACCATCGCCGGTCTTCAGTTTTGCTACCATGTCCGGGCCACCTGTCTTGGCGGCCAGCGCGCGTGGATCGGCCGCGAGTACTCTCTCGATATGGCGTCGGATAGAGTAATAGCCCCGGCTCGACGTATTGAAAGGCCACTCCCCTCTGGCTTCATAGCCAAGGTCCCGCAACTGGTTGATCAGCCAGTCCCAATGTCGCTTGTGGGAATGATTGGTTTCAACCAGCCGTTTGCTGGCATAGCTGGTTCGGATGCGGGATTCGAAGGCCTGTTGCAGATCTGGATGGCAATCGAGCAGTGTCTGCAGTGCACCTGCGCCGCCAGAACCGAACCGGTCGATTTGAACTTTGGTGCGCCGACGATACGGCTTAAGCCTGAGCCACGGCACGATTCCTCGCCAACCATATGGACGGCCGTCCGGATGCGTTTCCAGACACCGCTCCCGAATCAGGCGATAGGCCTGCTTTGCTCCGAGAGACGTAGCCTGTTTGATCGTGTTTTCGGAAGCGCCAGACAGATATAGAGAAATGGCCCGCTTGCGAGCGAAGTAAAGTTCACGCTGCGCGCTGTCCATTGCCCCTTCATCGGGTGTAGCCCACTGCGAGACATCGATACTTCGCCCACCAATGATCCGTCGCGAATAGTCAGGTCCGCCGTCACGATCACCGTCTGCTGCCATGCGCACTCCCGGTGAGTTGAGTCCCTATATCCCAGATAGCACTAACGATAGTGGGTGTTTACGGGAATGCAAGCTGATATGGGACGCGGTCAAGCAAATCGGCACATGAATATCCACTGGCGTGTGGCAGGTGCATGCCTCAGTCGGAACATCCAAAGCTTCGCCTCATTCGTCCGATGCAAGAACAATTTCACGCAAACCGTCTTGCGGAAAGATTGTTCCTTGGCATCCGCACAGGGCGTCAGGCCAGCCTGTAGTCAGGAACAAAATTATGCAAACCGACGCGGGCGATCAAAGCAGCCTCCAGCAACGCTTCTCATTAAGCGCGTGCTCGGCGAAATGCCAGCCCGCGCGGCCCACATTTCTGGCACCAACATCTCTTGGCGCGTTGAATCTACCGCGATTCTCTTGCGCATGCTCACCCCGAATCGTCGCTCACGTCGTCGACCTTCTCGAACGCCGGATGTGTCATGGGTTTGCGCCTACAGCAGTGCTCGGCTGCGCGATCGTCGGTCTATCGGGACGATAGCGAAAACGAACGGACTGACCAGCACGTGACCGAGTGCGTCCCTGGCAGACGCGCCGGCAGCTGTTCCAAAACCAAAATTGATTCGAGAAGCGAGAAAGATGCCAGGCAAGGCACCATCGCACGGCAGCCCTGCCTCTCAAATTTCGAACACCGGCTCGCGAGCCGATTGTTTCAATCGAAAATCACGCCTTCTCGTGACCGTTTCCATCCGATGCCCTTATCCGAGGAAAACGCATAGACGAACTTCATGTCTCAGCAATTATGAAATTATAAACTGATCGCATGTTTCAAAATCCGTCACCCCAGAATATCTCGCAAAATGCTATGGAGGCGATGTCCCTTCCTCGACAAGACGCATTTTTCACTTCCAAATCACTAAGACAGGGACGATTATTTCGCACCAGATCAACAATCCTTAGTAAGTTATGATGTACCCGATCGCCTCATGTATCAAAATTGAGACGACATGCAAACAAGGAAGCTCGATACGCAAGAAGCGGCGTCATGTCTGGCGTTGTTCGTTGGTCGCCATATCAACTGATGGTAGTTCGCTCACTTCAGCCTAGTCGCCAGGTTTCATTTTTGAGACTGGACACCAAGGAAGTCGCGCCATCCCTGTCCAGCATAGCCCTTATCCCACTGGAACTCTTCAGAATTTAATATTTGGCACGCACCTTGCTCGTCACCCACTGAGTCGCAATTCCGGCTTGAGACAATGGACGACTCGATTAATACAAGCAATCTGGGGAGATTGTTATGGATAACGCGATAAAATGCGTTGGAAATATTTCCTATTTTCATCCAGTTGGCATCGCATCAATATATAAAAAAATCCCCAAATTTGATTTTTTCATGACGAAATCAGCAATGGTTCACGGCGCTGCCCAATCGAACCGCCTAGAATTTTCAGTTATTCATAACTGTACTTGTCCTGATCGAGGATATCGGCCGCCATACAAGCTTGCTCAAATGTATATGATCGGACAGCCGCTCAGCGGAATCTTAGGCAAGATACTGACCGATACGAGCGAGGTGGCGGCTAAGCAAGCTATCCTCGTGCCCGGCCCCCTCTCTCCCCCAATACTCGAAAGCACGGCTCCTAATTGCTCCATGCTGGCGATATGTGCCTTGCATCATCGTGCGCATTAAAAAATCCAATGTTTAAAGGCGATTCGCCACCCCATATTAAATTGGATAATTTATAAACCAAACAACACCATGGAATTTGCGACATAAATTTTAATATTAGATATCCTAATTAAATGAGGAAGGCCGATGGCGTGCAGCCTTCCCTTTTTCTCCACGTTCACGCCATAGGAGTTATGCCATGAAGAAGCTTCTGATCGCAGCAGCAGTACTCGCGGTGTCGGGTGCGGCATTCGCGAGTGGTACCGGCACGTCCTCGTCGAGCGACGCCACCAGCGGTGGCGTAACGTCGGCGGCGGTGTATGGCAAAGGATCCTTCACCGCGACCGATAAAGGCGCAGCTCTCGGCGCGGCCGGCGCCATCGCAGGCTCGAGCAAGGACGTGACCGGCAGCGGCACGATCTCCTTCGCCGGCCATACGAACACCTCCTCGGTAAGCGGTAAGGGCGACGGCAACGCGCAAGCGCAGGGCATGAGCGGCGCCGATGCAAGCGCGCAGGCATGGTCGACCCTCGGCATGCGCCACCACTACTAAGGCGCGTTTCGGGAACTCGACATCAGGTAGCGAAGTGGAGGCTGAATCCTAACGAAGCCATCAGGGAGGACGGATTCAGTCTCCTTTCTTGCCAATCGTCCTTCAAGAAAGGGATCGTCATGAAAGCGAATTTCATTTTGGCGGCGGCTCTCGCAGTGCTTTCGACCGCTGCGGCGGCGGGGCCGACTACGTCGAGCCAAACGCAATCCGTCACGGGCGGCGTGTCCGGATCAGTACTCATCGGCTCGGGAAGCTATACCAGTAACTCGACGTCCGTTGCAGGATCGGCGGCAAACAGCACGGCCACGCCTGCAGGCTCGACCGCAACGGCTTCCGCGATGCACAACTCGACTTCGACCGCCAGTGGTTCTGGAAAAGACGGAGGCGCGTTCGCAGCCGGCGGTGGGATCGGTGTCGCCGGCGCCAGCGGAACAACCCAGGACACGAATGCAAACGCCGATGCGTTATCCGGCGGCGTCACTGCAACGATCGTTCTGGGCGCGAGGAAATACACGACCACTACTGCGAACGACAAGGGCAATGCGAATGCGGGTGCAATCGCGCTGACCGGGAAGAACGGCTCCGCCACGATCGCCGGCGCAGGTCACATCAATACCTCCAGCGCCAACAGCACGGGTTACGCCGGCTTGCCGTCTGCATCTGGCGGAAGCCAAGGTGACGCCAGCGCCTTCTCGAGCAGCAAGTGACGCGTCCGTTGGGGACCAGCTTCTCGCGAACGCTGGTCTTTAGATTGGTTCTGTTGTCATCGTAAGGAGTTGGCATGAAGCAGACATTGATTGCCGTCGCGCTAGCGCTTGCCGCGACATCGGCTTATTGCGTCGACCGCAATATGGTTGGCGATGCGCAATCGTCTTTGCAAACGCCAAACGACCAAACTCAAGCGACCATCTCGCGGGAACAGGCGACGCCATCGAAAAGCAACCCTGCCGAGGAAGCAGGTGCTCAACAGGATCGAGGTTATTGGGTCGATTCGTGGAGCGAATTGGGCAACGGCTGGAAACAGCTCGGGGAAGCAAAAAAGTAGGTAGAGCAGGAACCGGGAAGTGATTCGGTTGTTAGGGTCGGGAGGTTAACCTAATCCGGAGTATCGTATGAACAGCGAAAAGATCAAGGTGGCGTGCGCGACAGTATTTGCATTGGCCACGATCAGCGGGCACGCACAGACGACGTCAAACTCGAATTCGAGTGCGCAGTCCGCGTCCAATTCCGTGTCGATTGGGCAAGGAGGAGGCTCAAGCCTCAACACCATCAACACGACGACGACGTCGCGCGGCGGGAATGCGCGGGGAGGAGACGCCACGAGCAACAGTTCGTCGCAGGTGCGCGGCAGCGGGAATTCAAATGTTCAAGTCAATGTGTCGTTGCCGTCAAGTGGCACCAGTTCATCGCCAGCGGCAACCCTCGCGGCCCAGGATGTGGGAACCCCAGGCTCGAGCCCGTACAACACGCAGACCACCGACAACGTGAACTACTCCGGCACGCAGACTATCAAGACGAACCCAACCATCCAGGCGCCGGGTTTGACCACGACGCTGTCGGACACCTGCATGGGGTCCCTCAGCATCGGATTGTCGCTCCCCGGGTTCGGCGCAACAGGTGGGACAACACTGGTCGATCAGGCTTGCGTTCGTCGCCTCGACGCCCGCGAGTTTCGGGCCATGGGGTTGACGGATGTCGCGCTCGCCCTGCTATGCCAGAGCGATGCCAATCGGCGCGCTGTCGAGGCGACCGGTCATCTTTGCCCGGGCACCACGGCACCGCTCGCGCGCTCCAACAGTGCGGCCAACGTCGAAGCCGTCGTAGCGGACGACGAAAAATATCGCGATCCGTTGGTGCGCCAGCGTCTAGGCTTACCACCGCTCGATGTCGCGGGAAACAACGCAACACCCGTCCGTACGGCCGCGCGCGTCAGCACATCGCGCGAAGCCACCAGTGCCTCTGCGCACGTTGCGGCACCAGTTGGTTCAGCCGCGCAGGCAGTCCCCGCTCCCGAGCCATCCGCGGCGCCGGTCGTTTCCGCCGCGCCAGCGATGGTACCCGTGCCCGCGGTGCTTCCTGCACCGTTGCCGACGATCGCAACTGCGCCTGTCGATCCGCACGCCGCCCCAGCCGAGACGACGCAAGCGCCGGATCCCCATCACACTGCTGCCATCGAAACAGACGCGCCTGCGGCACAGACCGTCTCGAGCACATCGGCGGCAAACACAGGGGATCTCATGAAACCGCAAGCAATGAGCACCCCAGTGCCGAATAGCCCGTCGTTGCTGTCGGTCGAGCCAGCCGCGGCTCAGACCCCGGTCCCTGCCCCGCTCGCCGTACCGGTGACGACCGCCGTCCAGGAAAACGATGCATCCGATGCATCGAAACCCGACCTCGTCGCGGAGCCCATCCCCGCAACCGGCTTTTCGTCGAACGGAGCCACGGCGGCCGATAGCGACACGAAAGTGGCGCCGCTGTCATCCGAGCCTCAGACAGCGCCCGTCGCCATTCCCGCGCCGGAAAGCGTGAACGAACCGGTAACGGAACAAAACACCGCACCAGCCACTGACGCATCCCCGAAAACCGCGTCGACAAGCTCCACATCCTAAAATGTGGAATAGCCCCGAGCCATATTCCGCGTATTTAGCGGAAGGGGGTAGCCGGGTGCGCACGAAGGGGAATAGTACTTCCCATATTCCCCTTACTTTAAGGGTGCCGGCTCCCCCGGGCCTGCACCCCTTTTTGCCGAGTAAGTCGTATGGAGGCGATCATGAGGAACGCATTACTTATATTGGCATTCTGTAGCGGGCAGGCGCTCGCTCAGGTCAACTCATCAAGCCAGGCCTTACTCGTCGAGCAAAGTGCTGCCAATGCTCTCAGCATTCCGCAGACGTTCGCTATGCCGCCGCGTGCTGAAAATGCGGGATGTGTTCCGATGGTCATGATGGACGATCCGCAGGTCACCTACATCGATCCGCAGGAAGGTCACGCACCCGCGTGGCAGTCTGAGCACTTCGATTACACGCCAGCCTTCGAAGCCCGTTCATGGAGCGCGCCCGATGCCTTGCGATCGGCCCAGCATCGCACCGCCAATATGCAGGCCAAACCCTGGCCCGACGCCGACATGACGACAAAGCGCATTGCGGAATCTTCACACGTAACCGCGTCCGGAACTGTCCGCCAATGGAATGCAAGCGAACCGGCAACGATCGAACGCTCGACACGCCGCGAGGTAACTGTGAACGGCAAGACGTATCGTGAATTCAGTACGGATGCCTACATGAAAAACGGGCAGCCTTCAGAGCCATTGACGTTTGGTGTGCGAATCATATTTTGCCGGTAACAGCTAATCGAATATTCAATATTCGACAGATACCAAAGATACAAGTCACGAAGCATCAGCACCGTTATAACATCGCTCGAAGTCTACGGTCGAAATTCCGTAAGTCCGTTGCGGTTCCCGTATCGACGCCGAACGTCTTGGCTGGCTGCGATACAAGAAAAGGAACGCACGGCCAACCCATCGAATCGCACAGGCGCCCTTTCATTCACATCTGGCCTACTTCTGGTTCTCGGCATGGTCGGCGCCCAGCCTCTCGAGCAACGGCCGGAGGGCCTCGAGTTCCGAGCCGAAGCCGGCCCAGTCCCCCGCCTTCAGTCGCTCGATCGCGCGGTCATAATGGGCAAGGGCTTCGCGGGCGCGCGCATCCGTCGCGCCACGGGCCGGCGCTGCCATCGGAGCCGTCTCCTTGAAGAGCGCCCCGAGAGCATCGCTCAGGGTTTCCTCCATCACGACACGGTCGCCGTACGCGGCGATCACGCGCTTCAACTCGGGGAGTTGACCGGACGCCGCGCGCAGATAAAGCGGAGAGACGTAGAGGATCGAGTTCTCGATCGGCACAACCACGAGATGGCCGCGGATGACGCGTGAGCCCATCTGATTCCACAGCGAGATCTGTTGCGAGATTTCGGTATTCTGCTGAATGCGGGCCTCGATTTGAAATGGCCCATAGACCAGCTTGTCCTTGGGGAAGGTGTACACGATCAGCTTGCCGTACCCGGGCGGATCGCACCGCGCCGCCAGCCAGGCGATCATGTTCTCGCGCTGGCTCGGGACCATCGGCAGCATCAGGACGAACTCGGCGCGCGCGTCTCCAGGCAATCGCATGATCATGTAGTACGGCGCCATCCGCGTGCTGGCGGCGTCTCCACCGTCGATGTCGCCCAGTTCTCGAGGAAACTGCCAGAGATCCTCGCGGTTGTAGAAGACTTCCGGTGCGTCCATGTGGTAGGCACGGTAGAGGTTCGCCTGGATCAGAAACAGGTCTTCCGGGTAGCGAATATGCTGCCGAAGGTTCTCCGGCATCGCATCGAGCGGCTTGAACATGCCAGGGAAGATACGCTGGTAAGTCCGCACGAGCGGATCGGCAGGATCGCTGACATAAAAATCGACCGTTCCGTTGTACGCATCGACCACCACCTTGACCGCGTTGCGAATGTAATTGTCGCCGTCGCCGGTACCCGGCGGGGCATACGGAAACCATCGGCTGGTGGTATAGGCGTCCTGCATCCAGAAAAGGCGTCCGTTGCTCGCAACGAGATACGGGTCATGGTCGAGGATGAGAAACGGCGCGATCGTGCGTATCCGGTCCCGAATGTCCCGATGAAGCAGGATCCGGCTCTCGCCCGTGACGTAGCGGGTCAGCAGGATATTGGGATCGTCGAGCTGCCACGCAAAGAGGCTGCGTCGCGCCATGCTGCCGATGGCGACGCCGTCGCGCCCGCTGTAAGCGGTGTAGACGTTGCTGTCGCCTTTGGGGTAGTCGAATTCGGGCACACTGCCCTTCACGATGACATAGCCCTGCTCGCCCTCTCCGAAGTAGAGGCGCGGTTCGTGAATCGCCGGCCCGCCTTGGGCGACGGGCGGAATGTCCCGCAGATAGAGCGAAGGCAGACCTTCCGCGGATTTCTCGGTGACGGGCGACATCACGACGCCGTTGCCGTGGGTGAACAGGAGATGCAGGTTCACCCAGGTCTGGGCGTTCTCCGGAAGCATCGCCGGCTCCAGTTCGCGTGCCGACAGCATGACCTGCCGGTAACCGGAGTCGAGCGAGTAGCGGTCGATGTCCACGGAGAAGAACTTGTAGTAAGTCCTGATCTCCTGCAACTGTGCGTAGGTATCCATCAGCGGTCGCACATCCCACAGGCGGATGTTGTCGATGGTCGCGCGATTGGCTTGCAGCGACGCGAAATTCAAGCCCTGCTCGGCCGCAAACGGCTTGACGGCGATCTGCGCGAGACCGTACGCGCGCCGCGTCAGCGCGATGTTGCGTTCGATATAGGGGGTTTCCAGCTGCAATTCGCTCGGTTTGACGTAGAAGCGCTGGAACAGCGCGGGGTAGACGAGGCCGAGCGCAAACGAACTGCCGAACACCAACAGCATCGAGGCGGCAGGCAGCCGATAGCCGGGCCGGCGCACGTTGACCGACAACGCAATGGCTGAAACCGCGGCAAGGCCGATGAGCAGCCACAGCACGGGCAGCACGACGTGGACATCGGTATAACCGGCGCCAACCACGACGCCGTTGTTGTCGTAGAGCAGCAAAAAGCGGTCGAGCCACCAGGACCAGGCTTTCAGCAGGAAGAACAGTGCAAGCAGTACCGAACCGTGAGCGGCAGCGGCCGACGAAAGCCCCTTCGGCGGCCGGAGCATGATGTCGCCGCGCAGCCAGTAGACTCCGCCTGCGACGACCGCGCAGCAGAAGACCAGTTGCAGCAGCCAATTCTTGAGCGCGATCCAGACGGGCAGCGAGAACAGATAGAAGCCGATGTCCCTGCCGAAGATCGGATCGCGTTCGCCGAACGGCACCTGATGAAGAAAGCGAAGCGCGATGTCCCAGCTCGACATTGCGTTGCCAGCGATGGCAAGCCCAAGGAGCACAGCGCTGCCGGCGATGACGGCGCGCCAAGGAATGCGCGACGCGACCTGCCCGGCCAGCGCCCGGACGACCTCCTCCGCACGCGTCGGCGATCTGGCTTCCACTTGCCAGATGTCGACGCGTGTTGCGTAACGATGCGCCAGGAACCCCGACGCGCTGATCACGGCCGCCGACGCGGCAAGCACGACGATAAACAGCAGCACCCTGGCGGACAGGATCGTCCAGAAAACGGCAACGTAGCCGATCGAGGAAAACCATAGCCAGTCGACCAGGACGCCGGTGATGCGCCCGATGACGATCAGGCTGGCGACGACGATCGCAGCCGTGATTGCATAGCGTTTCAGACGCGAAACGGACGTCGCTTGCGAGCGCATCGACACTCCTTTGCCGGCCCACTTGCGCATGGCCGGCCGCGACGGGACCATGGCGCACCGCTGATCCGCCAGGATCGCGGCTGGCCAGAGTCTCAATGCTACGCCCGTAGCCGGCGCGCGGCCATACGGCGGCGTGCGCGCGTGAACGCGCGACGCGCGATCGCAGCGCGGCGCATTCGATCGCTCGTGCTCCCGCAGGCGCCATGCGAAGTCGAGTGCGCTCGCGGCCTTGGCGCGCGTTCGCTCGCGTTTGCGCGCCATCGAGGCAACGCCCACAATGATCGTTCGCGCGGCTCGCCGCGCCGGAAAGGACGGAGGGCAACATGGACGATCCCTATGACCTTCAGCGCTTTGTCGACGCACAGGATCCCGTGTATGCGCAGGTATGCGATGAGCTAAGAAACGGGCGCAAGCGAAGCCACTGGATGTGGTTCGTGTTTCCGCAGATCGCGGGGCTCGGTGACAGCGCGATCGCACAACGGTACGCGATCTCGACGCTGGGCGAAGCCGACGCGTATCTACGGCATCCCCTGCTCGGCGCGCGGCTGCGCGAGTGCACACGGCTCGTCAACGATGTCGAAGGCCATTCGATCCAGACGATTTTCGGATATCCGGATTACCTGAAGTTCAGGTCGTCGGTCACATTGTTCTCGCATGCAACACCGGACAACGCGGTATTCGTGGACGCGCTCGAAAAGTACTTCGGCGGAGAAGCGGATCACAACACGCTCGCGCGACTCTAGGCGGTGTTTGCAGCGGGGCGTTCGAGTGCGTGGGGACTTTCCCGCCTGGACGGCTTCCGTCGCTCGCCGAACAGTCGCGGCGAGCGGCCGCTCCGCGTGAAGCGAATCATATGTTGGGCGTCGCGCTGCTTTCGTCGTCCGGCACGATGTCGCGCGGATGGCGGCCTCCAAAGTTCAACCGGCGTACGTTCCATGCTCGCGGCTGGCGGAAGATCGGTTAATGCGGTCATCGGATAGACATCGACCGCGTCGCTCGCGATGAAGGCGTGTCGGCGGCCACGTTGCTTCATGACAAACGTAGGAGGCACGCTCGATTACCGCGGAAAACGGGTCAACGCACCGCTTGGCTTGCTTTGCCCTTTGTCCGACGAGAAACCTGTGTTTCCCATTGCTGCGGCACAGCGCGCCAGTTGAATTGGGCCCCAACCTGCACTAGCTTTTTAGATGCCCGAATGATGCTGCGGCGTCCAGACAAACGCGGATGGGAATAGCTTTGGCGCGAAATAACCGGCCGCCCTCGCAATTCGCGATCGCCGCAGATGAACCCGATGGAGCACATGGGATGCGCAGCCGCACAGCATCCATTCCGATCTTGCTGATCTGCGCCGCCGGATGGGCGACGCAGACCGACGCCGAGGAGCGCACGATGACCTTGACTCTCACCTCGCAAGCCTTCCATGAGGGAGGCGAGATTCCCGGACGCCACACCTGCAAGGGCGCGGACGTGTCGCCGCCGCTCGCGTGGTCCGGGGTGCCCGCCAATGCGAAAAGCCTTGTGCTGATCGTCGATGACCCCGACGCACCCGATCCGGCCGCGCCACGAATGACATGGGTCCACTGGGTGCTCTACAACATTCCGCCGACGGCTCCCGGTTTGCAGGAGGGCGTCGCCGCGAGCGCGCTCCCGGCGGGCACGCTTCAAGGCACCAACGACTTCCAGCGAGCCGCGTATGGCGGCCCTTGCCCGCCAGTTGGCCGTCACCGCTATTTCCACAAGCTGTATGCGCTCGATACGGTGCTGCCCGATCTTCACAAGCCCACCAAGGCAGCGCTGGAGAAGGCGATGCAAGGCCACGTGGTGGCGCACGCCGAATTGCTCGGCACATTCCAGAAGTAACGCGCGAACGGCGACACCCGACGCGAGGTGTTCGCGCCACCCCGGTCGCGATGAAAACGCATCCGCCCCGCGCGCTTCGCTCGATCGTCCATCCACCCTTTCGCAACGGTCAGGATCATCCGGATCAGCGCGTCCGGGCGCGCGGCGAAATTGCTTGTGCGCCAAGCCATGTGCTGCCCGCGTTTTTGGCGCGATATCCGGGTAGTCGCGTTGAATTCGTCACGGATTCGAGGCTCGCCGATATCGTCGCGGAGGGTTTCGATGCAGGCATTCGTGTTCTGGACGATAGCGAACGTTCGAACCGATTGTGCCGGCGCGCGACAGGTTTCGACGGCTGAGGGATGCGTCGGCGATCGACTGCCTGGAAATCTGCCTCCCTGGTCCGTTGCGCGACGCGCGCCGACGGTGATGTAGGATCGTACATCTCATGTATCGGAAAGACTGCAATGCAAGTGCTGGTTGACGCAGACGCCTGCCCGGTTGTCGTCAAGGACATGTTGTTTCGGGCCGCGCGACGTGCCGAAGTGTGCGTGACGCTGGTCGCGAACCAATATTTACGCACGCCGCCCTCGCGCTTCATCAAGGCATTGCAAGTGCCAGCGGGCTTCGATGCCGCCGATGCCCGCATCGTCGAACTGGTGACGGCTGGCGACCTCGTGATTACCGCGGACATACCCCTTGCTTCCGCCGCCCTCGACCGTGGCGCTTATGTGCTCGACCCACGCGGAAGCTGGTTTAGCCGTGAAAATATCGAGGAACGTCTGACACTGCGTGCGATGATGGAGCAATTGCGCAGTACGGGCGTCGATACGGGCGGTCCGGCGCCATACAGCCCACGCGACAGCAAGGCGTTCGCGGGACAACTGGATCGATTCCTCGCACGTCGCGGCTCACCGGGCACGGCCATTTGATTTCTGTCGTCAGATTGCAGCGGAGCAGAGCTGCGGGCCGGCAGACAGCACGGTGCCACCAGCGCCTTCGTGTTCCTTCGAACGGCGATTCACCGGCCGCTGCGTCATTCCGGCGACCGCCGCACTCCGATTCGTCTGAAATGGCCATCGCGGGCTCACGGTGTTTCGAGGCATTGGGAAATATCGCCGCCGTGCATCATCGGCGGCTGCCGGCATCTGCTACGCGAGACCGGTAGCGCAGCAGATGATCGGTGCCGGATTCGGACAACCAGACTTCCCCGTGTCGGCCCATCATCTGGCGTACGTTCGCGTGCGGGCGCGGCAGCGTCAACACGTCGAATTGCTCGGCTCGCGGGTCGAAGCGCACGAGCGCGTTGGCGCTCCATTCGCTGAGCCAGACGATGTCCCGGTCGTCGACGAATATCGCGTATGCATGCGGATCCTGGCCAGGCAGTCGCCATTCGCGCCATCGATGCGTCGCCGGATCGAACACGCCCACTTTCCCCGCGTTCCACTCGCTGACCCACACACGCCCTTTCGAATCGGACCATACGCGGCGCGCGCCCTGATTCGGTGTCGGCGGATCGATGACCTGCACCGCGCCGTTCGCGGGATCGATACGGCCGAGATAGCTGCCGGCCAGCGACGCGAAGTACACGCTGCCGTCAGGGGTCACGCAGATGCCGTAGGGCCCGCGCCCGCGCGGCGCATCGAAGACGCGCATTTTGGCGCTCGCTGGGTCGAGTTCGCCGTAGATGCCGCTTTGTCCGGTAAACCACAGATGCCCGCGCTTGTCGAAGACCGCCGTGTTCAGATTGGCGTTCGCCCGGTCTTTCGGCAACGGGAAACGCGTGACGGCGAGTGTCTTCGGGTCGATGCGGACGATTGCGTTCTGGCCGCCGTCCGTGATCCACGCCGCCCGATCTGGACCGATAATCACGCCGTGCGGCGCGGCTCCCTCGCCGAGCTGGACCCAGTCGGTCTTGCCGCCACGCGGATCCATCCGTCCGGCCGCGCCCCGCGCCTGCGCGGTGTACCACACGGTACCGTCGGGCGCCGGCGCGACGTCGTGCGGTGCGCTGCCGGCAGGGACGGCGAACGTCTCGAACGACGGAGGCTGCGCCCGCGCCGGCCCCATGGCGAGCGCGGCGCTCACCAGGCACGCCGCAAATGATGACGCCAGCCGGGCTCCGAGAATCCTGTTCACTGCTGCCGCGACGCTTTCCCTCGTGATCTTCGGCATGTCCGCCTCCATGTTCCATGGATGAGTTTCAAAGCGCGCTGACGGTTTCGTTGCCGCACTTGCGTCGACGACGGCCGGCGAAGCGCTTCAGTCGGAAAACGTTCCGTGACGCCCTTCTCCAGCGCTAAAGCGCTCGGCGCCGGCCACGCCTTCCGCAAGGACGATCGGCGCACCCCTTGCCCCCTCCTCGCGCAGCGCTTCCGCCAGAGGCAAATCCCATTGATCGTATGCGGAGCGCCGGTCTGTCAGCATGCACTGCCGAGGAAACTGAGCAATCTGTCGGGCGATGCGAGTCGCGTACGACAGCCCCTCGCCCTTCGGCGCAATATAGTTGGCGAGCCCCATGCCCTTGGCTTCCGATGCGTCGACGGAACGTCCGGTCAGGATCATGTCCATCGCATGTCCCATGCCGACGATACGCGGCAATCTGACCGTCCCGCCGTCAATCAGCGGCACGCCCCAGCGCCGGCAGAACACGCCGAAGACGGCGTCTTCTTCTGCGACGCGAATGTCGGCAAACAGCGCGAGTTCCAGCCCGCCCGCTACCGCATAGCCGGAAACCGCCGCGATGAGCGGCTTGGACAGCGCCATGCGGCTCGGTCCCATCGGGCCCGAACCGCCTCCCGTCGCGTCGAGCGCGTTGCGCCGCGCGGGATCGCCGACCGCCTTCAGGTCGGCACCCGCGCAAAAGTTGCCTCCGGCTCCCGTCAGGATCGCGACGCCGAGCGCGGCATCGGCCTCGAACCGTTCAAACGCCTCGCTTAACCGCGAGGCGGTCGGACCATCGACGGCGTTGCGGCGCTCCGGCCGGTTGAGGGTGATCGTGCAGATCGCGCCATCCGTAGCGAACAGGACTTCGTCCATCGTCTCCTCCTGGAATGGTGAAATTCACGGCCCGCCGAACCGCCGCGCGATCGTCACCGGTCGTCGCCGAATCCCGCCGAGAATGCCTCGGGCCGACCGTCCTGCTCCGACGCGATCCGGCAGGTGGTGTTCCGCCGCTTTGCGGCCGGGCATGCCGCAGGCCACGCACGCAGCATGTAAAGTCCGTCGGCGTCGCGATAGTCGGCAGGATCGGATGCCGGCGGGGTGTCGAAGTCAGACGTGTTTTCATGCCCGCCAATACGTTTCTTCCCGTTCCATTTTCCACCGTATCTCGGTGGCCGCGAAACCGGCGGCCGCCCACAGCACGCCGTGCGCCTTGCGATCGGCCTTGGCAGTCCGCGCAGGGATGCCAAGGAAAGCGATCAATCGCCCTCCGTGTCGCGCATCCCTTCCTTGAAGGCAAGTCGCATGAAACCGGTGAGCCGGAGCGTTCCCGACGACATCCCGATCAACGGATTCGACGACATTCCGATGGCGTCGCAGGTGCATCCGTCACTGACGACGATACGACAACCTTTTCCGCAAATGGCGCGCGCCGCCGTCAATACGTTGGTGGCGCACGTTGGTGGCGCAAATCGAGAGCCCTGAATCGGTGACGCCACGCATCGTATTGCCCGCCGACGTCATGGCCGGACAGTCCGCCGCACCTGCATCCAGCCGCTTTGAATCGCCGCCGATCCGCTAGACACTCGCGTGCGAGCAGAAACACTGACGTGATCGACGAAGCAATCGACGAGCCCGCCCCCTCGCGGAAGGCGAAAATCGGCATGACCGAGGAGGTCGATGATCGAACGGCAACACGCCTATCACGCGCCTTGCCGAACGGTTCGGCGCGAGTTTGACGCATCGCGCGATGGGCGGCGCGCTCACTGGATGAACGAACGACAGCACCTGGCTCGATCGTCATGCGCACGCGAGGCGGCGACCGCTGATCCGGACAGATTGCTCCGCCGGGGCGAATACCACCCATCGCGGCGCTGCCTGCCACGGACCGATCGGCGACGCGATGCCGAGCGCATTGCTCGATGTCCCGCGCGAACCGGATGATTCGGCATGCGCAAGACGCACGAATCGCGCCGCGTTTCCCGCAGCGTTCCTCGCGCATCGGGGATGGCCGCGCTCCGACGGATTCAGCGGCACACGGCGCTCGTCAAGAAACCACCCCCTGAATCTTGTGCGAGAAGCTCGCCCGTTCTGCCTTGTCCATCAGCGAAAGAAACTCGTCGCGATCCATGTGGACCAGTTCCTCGTGATCGCCGGCCTCGAAATACACGTCCGGCTGCCGCGCAAGGCTCTCGTCGAGGAAGGTTTGCATCCCGTAGGCCATGCAGACGGGCGGCAGCGCCCCCACGTCGCAATCCTTGAACAGCTCGCGCAGTTCGACTTCCTTCGCGAGCACGAGATGGCGTCCGGTTTGAGCCCAAAGCTCGGATAGCCGCACGGCGTGCGTCGTCGGCAGCACGGCCGCGACGTAGCCCTGCGCGTCTTCGAGCAGCACCGTCTTCGCGAGACGATCGCCCGGAATATGCGCCGCCGCGGCGGCCTCCATGTTCGAGTGGCTGTACGGATGATGGATGACTTCGTATCGCGAAGCCTTCTGGCGCAGGCAGTCCTGCAAGGTGGCGGACATCGACATGGCACACCTCCGTCTAATAAGCGTTGATCTCCGCCGGTTGGCAGGATCTTTCTAGGATAGGTCGCGTTCGCTTGTCCGAACAATGCGGCATCGCCGCACCTATGACGGCTCGAGCCCCCTTTCCCGCAGCCATTCGCGGTTGAAGAGCCGCGTACGGTAGATGTCGCCGCGGTCGCAAAGCAGCGTCACGATCGTATGGCCCGGCCCCAACTGCTGCGCAAGCCGGACGGCCGCCGCGACGTTGATCCCGCTCGAGCCGCCGACGTACAGGCCCTCTTCGCGCAGCATCCGGTAGACCATCGTCACGCAGAGGCGGTCGTCGATGCGCACCGCGTCGTCGATCGACGTGCCCTCGAGATTCGCCGTCACGCGGCTCGATCCGATGCCTTCCGTGATCGAGTTGCCCTCCACCTTGATTTCGCCCGTTTTCACGAAGCTGTAGAGTCCACTGCCGTGCGGATCCGCAAGCACGATCCGGATCTCGGGATTCTGTTCCTTCAGATAGCGGCTCACGCCGGCGAGCGTGCCGCCCGTTCCCGTCGAGCAGACGAACGCGTCGACCGTGCCGGCGGTATCGCGCCAGATCTCCGGCCCCGTCGTCTCGTAGTGGGCCTGGCGGTTGACGAGGTTGTCGAACTGGTTGGCCCAAATTGCGTTGTCGAGCTCGGTCGCGAGCCGCCCGGCAATCTTCTGATAGTTGTTCGGATCCTTGTACGGCGCGGCCGGCACGGGACGCACGTCCGCGCCGAGCGTGCGCAGCACTTCCATTTTCTCCGGCGATTGCGTTTCCGGGATCACGATCACGCAGCGATAGCCGCGCGCTGCGCAGATGTGCGCGAGTCCGATGCCGGTGTTGCCGGCCGTGCCCTCGACGACGGTGCCGCCCGGCTTCAGCGTGCCGCGCCGTTCGGCGTCCTCGATGATGTAGCGCGCCGCGCGATCCTTGACCGATCCGCCCGGGTTCATGAACTCGGCCTTGCCAAGTATCTCGCAACCCGTCTCCGCGCTGAGCTTCGCCAGGCGGATCAGCGGCGTCCGTCCCACGCAGTCGACGAAACCCTGCCGCACGTCCATGATCTTTTCCCCTTCGGCCGGCCGCTCCGCCGGCGGCCCGACCTACCACAAGAATAGATGACGACGCCGGCCGGCACCGCGCTTTCGTCGCCGGAAGCCGCGTACTAAGCTGGAAAACGATCCGGTCCGCGCCGTTCATGCGCGTCGATGCATTCGCGTCACCACGAGACGAGGTGCGACATGCTCCAATTGCATACTGTTGTGATCGACAAGCCCGAGACGACGAATTTCATTCTCGGCCAGACGCATTTCATCAAGTCGGTCGAGGACATCCACGAAGCGCTCGTCGGCGCCGTGCCCGGCATCAAGTTCGGCATCGCGTTCTGCGAAGCGTCCGGCAAGCGCCTCGTGCGCCGCTCCGGCACCGACGCCGCGTTGACCGAGCTCGCTTGCAGGAACGCGACCGCGATTGGCGCCGGGCATTGCTTTGTCGTCTTTCTCGGCGACGGTTTCTACCCGGTGAACGTGCTGAATGCGATCAAGGCCGTGCCCGAGGTCTGCCGGATTTTCTGCGCGACCGCGAACCCGACCGAAGTCGTCGTCGCGCAGACCAATCAAGGGCGCAGCATTCTCGGCGTCGTCGACGGATTCCCGCCCGTCAGCGTCGAAAACGACGAGGACGTGCGCTGGCGGAAGGAACTGCTGCGCACTATCGGCTACAAGGCGTAGCCGGGCGCGATCGGGCGGCGATTCGGGGCGATCGCGCGCGGCGCGGGCTCGATGCGCGTTCGCCGGCGTTCCCGCGCGTCGAGGGCGTGGCCGAATCCGACGCCCGAACCGCCTGCGGCTCGATTCCCGCTCAACCGGGCGAACCGTCGAGGCGCGCCCCGAACCGATCGACTCGCGGCAGATAGAACCGCGACGGATCGAGCGAAAACGCCACGCGACGCGTCCGCCCCATGATTTCGTCGCGCGGGAAGAAGCCGTAATAGCGGGAGTCCGCGCTGTCGTCGCGGTTGTCGCCGAGCATCAGATATGCGCCCTTCGGCACGACCGCCGGCCCAAACGAACTGCGCGGGCTCGGCGCATCGGGAGAAAGCCGGACGACATGCGCCGCCCCGGCCAGCCGTTCGGCCAGATATTCGCCGCGCGCGCTCGCGTCGCTCGACAGCAGGTTCTGGCCGAGCGGCCGGTAGCTCACCTGCGCGCCGTTGATGTAAAGCACGTTGTCTCGCATCTCGACGACGTCGCCCGGCAGGCCGATCACGCGCTTGACGAGCAATTCGCGCGCAGCCGACGAATCGACGGTCACGATATCGCCGCGCCGCGGATCGCCCAGATGCGCGACCCTGACATGCGTGAACGGAACGCGCAGGTCATAGGCCATCTTGTCGACGAGGATGCGGTCCCCGAGCCGGATGGTCGGCAGCATCGAGCCGCTCGGCACGACGTTCCAGTCGGCCACCGCGCTGCGAAAGATCGCCATGAAGAACAGGAAGGCGATCAACTTCTTGTTCTCATTCCACAACTTCGAAATGGTATGCATGCTGGTTTGCCGGAGCGATGGGGCCGTAGCCTCGGAAGCTGGAACTATATCCTACGCGCCGGATGAACGGCCCCGCGCGAACCGGCTCGGGCGCGGGCCGTGATCGTCGCGTCGCACGATTGGCCCGGCTCCCGCTTCGCTCGGCGCGTGGATTTCGACCAGCCCGCGTGGTCTTCGAGCGCGCTTCCGGCTCCGGCGGATCGCCTTCATTCGCCGCTCCCTTCCCACGCTCGTCGCTGCCGTCACCCTGCCGACTTCCGCTGCGCGTGGCGTAGGAAACCGCCGACAAACCGCTCCACCGGATGACGCGAAGTTCGTCGCCGGCTGATTGGATCGGCGCAATCCGTGGACGATACTTTCGTCACAACAAATAGATTTTCATGCTCTGCGGCGGCGCTCGACGGCGCCGCGATGAAGGAGACCAACATGAGCCTCGCCGCCCAGGATCTCATCGAATTGCTTCGCCTCGCCCAAGGCGGCGCCGGCGCGCTCACGCAGCATCTGTTGCGCGAAATAGCCGGCAATCTCATCGCGTTCGGCGTCGCGGACAGCCGCACGACCATCGGGTCGCGGCCCGTTCCTGACAGACTTGTTACCTCACCGTCATCCAAACACGCGTCCCACGCGAACGTGACAAAAATGTCATGTTCGCCTCATGTTTGCATTGCGGCACGACCGTAGCATCGATCGCGTTTCACCCAGACTCGATCACTCATGCCCAAGCGCATCTTCGCCGCCTTCGTGTCGGCCGCGATCGCGGCGTCGGCGGCGCAGGCACAAGCGCAATCCGCTCCGTCCGCCGTCGCGCCCGACCGGCCGCTCGCCGCCCCGTCCGAACCCGGGGCGCGTCGCCCGCGTCTTCCTCCGCCGCTCGCGCGCTGTCGCTCGACGACGCGCTGAATCTCGCCGCCGCGAACAAGCCGCTGCTGAAAAATGATGATCTATCCGGCGCTGTCGTATCCGACATCGATTCGCGGCACGGGGCTCGGCTTCGGGCGCTCGCTGGCATCGGCCGCGCGGTCGGGCGCGACGCGAGCGCGCTCGTGCGCGATCGCAAGCAGGTCTACAGCCACGGCAACGCGTCGCGTGTCAGCGAAGACGCACAGATCCTGCAGGTCGTCGGCGAAATTTCGGCATGGGCGTATGCGGCCGAGGCGATCGCGCTGCGCGCCGCGCAGCCTTCGCAGCGCGCGTACGAGGCGCGTTTCGGCGAGGACGCCGCCACCGAGCACGACGCGAACGTCGCGGCCGAAATCGAATCGGCGCAGGGCCAACTGGTCGTATCGGAGCGCGTGTTGCGCGCGGCGACGCATCTGTTCGACGCGCCCGGCGCATCGGCGATCAGCACGACGAAGGCGCTCGACCGTCACTGGCGCAACGCGCGCACGGTCGCGTCGCACAATCCGCTCGTCTACAAAGCGAGGATCGTCGGAGACTGGGCCGTCAACGAAACCGAGCCGCCGTATGGATGGCAGATCGGCAGCGGGCCCGGCAAGCAGGAAGAAAAGGCGGCGTGAACCGCGCAGCCAATCGATGTGCCGCGAATGCCCGCCTGGCGCCCGGCGGCGGCGGCAGGCGGGCGGACCGCTAGCGCGACGCCGTCACGTGTTGGAGCCGACGACGTTCAGGCCGCCCACGCCACTGAACGTCAACGTGTTATTGGTGTTCAGCAAGTTGTCCCACGTGCTGCCGCGCGTCGTCACGATCTGCGAGCCGTTCGCAAACGCGCCGTTTGCCGCCGATGTGATGACGAGTGCATTCAGGTACGGATTCTGGTTGTTGCCGTATTCGACCGTCTGCTTGCCGTTGGCTGCCAGCGAGACGGCGATCGTCGCGCCGGATTGGCTGGGATCGGAGCCCTGGCGGGTCACCAGCTCGATGCTGAGCGGCGATCCACTTTGATTGACGAGATTCTTGTAAGCCATGTCGCATCTCCCAGGCGGACCGGGTAGCGGGGGCTGGCGGCGCCGGCCCGCCGGAGTGCGCCCCGCCAGCCCGTGAAGCCAGTTCGAATACTAGGTCATCGTCCGCGACGCGCACCTAGTATTTTTGGTAGGTATCCGATCGAATCGCGCGCGGCGCACATCGCCGGAACGTGCACATATCGGCGGCACGCGGGCGCGGCATATCGATTTGAATAACGAATGCTCGTCTCGTCGAACGCGGGCAGGCGATGAGGCCGCGTGGCGTCGCCCGCGCGATCGAGCCTCCGATGCGCGCCGACGCGGTCAGAAAAGGCCCGGAATCATCCGATATCGAACCGATCGCTTGTAGGCGCGGTACGCGACGTCCTCGAACAGAATCCGTTCCTCGCGGTAGATCCGGCCGACCTGCAGCCCGATCTGCAGCGCGACCGCGAGCAGGTTGCGCGTGCTGAAGTTCGTCAGCAGAAAGCCCGTATCGATGATCAGATAGCCGAGATACATCGGATGCCGGACGAACCGGTAAGCCCCGCGCGACACGACGCCGCGGTTGGCCGGCAGGATACCGAACGATTTCCTGAGAGACAGCTTCGCGAAAAGCTGCCAGAACAGGCCGAACAACTGGATCGCCGCGCCGAACGTCTCGGGGATCAGCTGGCGGCTCGCGGTGAGCTGGAAGACGAGGTAGTAGTAGGTGCCGCCGAGCGAGAAGAGCAACGCAAGCGGGCTCCAGTCGCGTTTTGTCGGCGGCTCGGCGAACAGCGACAGACCCACCGTCAAGGACATCGAAACCGCGAGCAGGATCAGCGTGATTCGCGACGGATCGAGCCGCCACTGCGTGTACGCCGCATACGCGAAAACCCCGAGCGCAAGCGCCGCGACGACGCGCGCGAACACTTCGATCAGGATGCCGACGAAGCCCTCGGCGTCGTGCGCGGCGCACGGACGGCCGGACGCCGCCAATGCGGTCGCCGTGCCGTGTCTTCTCGTGGCCATCGGCGGCCGGATATCGTGTTTCATCGCGAACACCCCCGTTCGTCTCATACTTGTTTTCTGCCGGTTGAGCTTATCACGGTGCTGCAGCGCGCCGACACGGCGAATCTAAAAATTAGGTTAAGTCATCCTATAAAAATCGATGGTTTTCCCGATTCGCCCCAATGCAATCATTTGCGAAAAAACGGACGAAACAGGCCATACGATTTTCGTTTGGAATAACGCGGCTCTCGCATCGATCATTCGGGTTTTCCAGCAGCGCTGGCGTGCGTTCCGGCCGCTCTGACGATACGCCGGGGCAGTCTTTGTTCATCATGACTTTTTGCTCGCCACGGTATTTACCCGCTCTTTCCTGCGCACTGATCATTGGCTCGGCGAATCGATCGCTAATCTATTTAGCGTCGTCTCGATGTCAATTTTCATTAGCCTGACAAAATCGACATAACGATCGCGGGCTAACGCCGACCGTCTCCGATTCCAGCATCGCATCTTTGCTTGTGCGCCCCGTGCATTTTCCGGATCCCCATAACCAAAGCACGAATCCATCGTTCCCTTCGCCGACGCGCTTGCACAGAATCATTCGTTCATCTCAACACCATTGCCCGAACGCCCACGAACCATGCCACGTCCGCTCCCGCCGCTCGCTCGCCTGCTGTCCACGCTGTTCGCCGCCGCGCTCGCGGTCGGCATCGCCGCCGCATCCGCCCGCGCCGCGCCACCCGGGCAGCCGGACCGCGCGCCGCTGCCGCTCGCCGGCAAGCGGATCGGCATCACGGTCGCCGGCACCGACCATGACTGGGATCTGCAGGCGTACCAGGGCGCCGTCGACGAAGTGAAGCGTCTCGGCGGCACGCCGATCGCGCTCGACGCGGGCCACAACGACAGTCGCCAGATCGCACAGATCCAGACGCTGATCGCGCAGAAGCCGGACGCGATCGTCGAGCAGCTCGGCACCGCGTCCGTGCTCGAGCCGTGGCTGAAGAAGATCCGGCAGGCGGGCATCCCGCTCTTCACGATCGACACCGCATCGGCGTCGAGCCTGAACGTCGTCACGTCCGACAACTTCCTGATCGGCTCGCAGCTCGCGCTCAAGCTCGTCAACGACATCCGCGGCGAAGGCAACATCCTCGTCTTCAACGGCTTTTACGGCGTGCCCGTGTGCGCGATCCGATACGATCAGTTGAAGGCCGTGCTGAAGTGGTATCCGAAGGTGAAGATCATCGAGCCCGAGCTGCGCGACGTGATCCCGAACACCGCGCAGAACGCGTACGCGCAGATCAGCCAGCTATTGCAGAAGTATCCGAAGGGGGCGATCTCGGCGATCTGGGCCGCGTGGGACATCCCGCAGGTCGGCGCGACGCAGGCGGTCGACGCGGCCGGCCGCGCCGAAATCCGCACATACGCGGTCGACGGCAGCCCCGAGGCGGTCGCGCTCGTCAGGAATCCGAAGTCGAGCGCGGCGGCCGTCGTCGCGCAGCAGCCGGCGCTGATCGGCCGGACCGCGGTGCGCAACGTCGCGCGCTATCTGGCGGGCGACCGGTCGCTGCCCGCTTACACGTTCGTGCCGTCGGTGCTCGTCGCGAAAGACAACGCGGGCGTCGCGCAGCGCACGCTCGGACAGGCGTCCGTCGACGCCGAGGCCGCGCGGCGATGACGGCGGCTCACGCGGCATCCGCCGCGCCCGAAGTCGACGCGCCGCTCGCGCTCGACGTGCGGCGCGCCGTCAAGCGCTTCAACGGCGTCGCGGCGCTGCGCGGCGCATCGCTCGCGGTGCAGCGCGGCACCGTGCACGGGCTGATCGGCCAGAACGGCGCGGGCAAGTCGACGCTCATCAAGATCCTCGCGGGCCTCCACGCGCCGGACGAAGGCGAGATCGACATCGGCGGCGCGTCGCTCGCGGCGAGCGGCTCTGGCTCCGGCTCCACGCGCAAGCAGGCGGCCCGGATCGGCTTCATCCACCAGGAACGGCTGCTGCCCGCGACGTTCACGGTCGCCGAGGCGCTGTTCTTCCCGCAGCCGCCGACGCTCGGCGGCGCATCGCGGCTCGCCCGCCTGCTGCCGCTCGACGTCGGACGGATGCGGCGCGACTGCCGCGCGGTGTTGCACGAGCAATTCGGCGTCGACCTGCCGCCCGATCGGCTGATCGGCGAGCTCTCCGTCGCCGAGCAGCAGATCGTGCAGATCACGAGCGCGCTGATCCGGCACAGCGAGATCCTCGTATTCGACGAGCCGACCGCGGCGCTCGTGACGAGCGAGGTCGACCGGCTGCTGCGGACGATCGAGCGGCTGCGCGCCGACGGCCACACGATTCTCTACGTATCGCATTACCTGAACGAGATCGCGCGCGTGTGCGATCGCGTGACCGTGCTGCGCGACGGCGTCGACGTCGCGCATCTCGACGCGCGCGCCGCGTCGCGCGACACGCTCGTCGCCGCGATGATCGGCGAGCCGCACGCGAACGCCACGCGGTGCCGCGAGCCGGTCGCGCCGCGCACGCCGGGCGGGATCGCGATCGAGGCCCGCGACCTCGCGCTGCCCGGCCGCTTCGGGCCGCTGTCGTTGTCGGTGCGGCGCGGCGAGGTCGTCGGGCTGACGGGCGTGCTCGGCTCCGGCGGCAAGGACGTGATCCGCGCCCTCTTCGGTCTCGCGCGCGGCGCGCGTGGCGGCATCGCGATCGACGGCCGTGCCGTGTGCGTGCGGCGGCCGCGCGACGCGGTCGCGCACGGCATCGCGCTCGTGCCGGAAAACCGCCTGGCGCACGGCGTCGCGGGCGCGCTGTCGGTGCGCGAAAACGTCGTGCTCGCGGGCCTGCCGCGCGTGTCGCGCTTCGGCTTCGTGCGCGGCCGACGCGAGGCCGACGCCGCCGACGCGCTGATCCGCCGACTCGACATCCGCCCCGCGCGCGCCGACTGGCCGGTGCGCGTCCTGTCGGGCGGCAACCAGCAGAAAGTCGCGCTCGCGAAGTGGCTCGGGCGCGCGTCGACGGTCTATCTGCTCGACGAGCCCACGGCCGGCGTCGACGTCGGCGCGAAGGCGCAGATCTACCGGCTGATCGACGAACTGGCGCGCTCGGGCGCCGCCGTGCTGCTGTTCACGAGCGACCTGACCGAGCTGCTCGACGTGACCGATCGCGTGTACGTGATGGCGCGCGGCGAGATCGTCGCGGCGCGCGCGTCCGCGCGGACGACCACACAGGACGTGCTCGCCTGGGCGACGCTCGCGCGCGAGCCGCAGCGCGGCAATGCGGGCGCCGGCGAGCATGATGCGGCGAATCCGGCGGAGGCTTCGCCCGATACGAACGCCGCGCCGCCCGCCGCGGAGGCCGCCTGATGTCTTGGCCAGCGAAAAAGAGCGGCATCAGCGCCCGCGCATTCGATCTCGGCCGCGCGGATGCGGCCACATCGGGCACGCCGGCCACGTCACGCGCGGACGCGCGCAATCGCCCAATCGACCGCCGCGTCCTCGTTCGCGGCGGCGCATGGCTTGCGCTCGCGGTCGTGATCGCAGGCTTTTCCGTCAGTTCGCCGCTGTTCCTGACGTTCGCGAACCTCGGCAACGTGCTGCAGCAAAGCGCCGTCACCGGCCTGCTCGCGTTCGGGTTGACGATCGTGATGATCGGCGGCGGCGCCGACGCGATCAAAGGCGGGCTCGATCTGTCGATCGCGGCGAATCTCGGCCTGTGCGCGGCCGTATTCGCAGTCGTCACGCGCGACGGACAGGGCGACGCGATCGCATTCGCCGCGACCTGCGCGGCGGGCGTCGCGGTCGGCGCGCTCAACGCATGGGCGGTCGCGTGGCTGCGAATCCTGCCGCTCCTCGCGACGCTGACGACGATGAACGTCTGCGCGGGCCTCGAGCTCGTGCTGACCGAGAACACGCCGCTGCCGTCCGCGAGCCCGCTCGTCGCCGCGCTCGCGGGCGCCGGTCCGTTCGGCGCGCCGTGGCTCGCGTACGCGCTCGTGAGCGTCGCGGCCGCGCTCGGCGTGCTCGTCCACCGGACCCGTTACGGGCTGCGGCTGCACGCGGTCGGCGCGCATCGCGCGGCCGCGCTCGCCGCGGGCGTCGACGCGCGCCGCTACGTCGCGTCGAGCTACCTCGCATGCGGCCTCGCCGCCGCGCTCGCGGCGCTCGCATCGTCGACGCTCCTGAGCGGCAGCGCGCCCGGCGCGGGCGACAACCTGCTGCCCGTCGTCGCGGCAGTGCTGCTCGGCGTCGTATTCTCGCGGCGGCTCGTGCCGACGATTCCCGGCACGCTCGTCGCCGTGCTGTTCGTCGGCATGCTCGCGAACGGCTTTCAGTTGAACAACGTGTCGAGCTATTGGATGAGCGGCGTCGAGGGCGCGCTGATTCTCTTCGTCGTCGCAGCCGTCGCGCTGCTGCGCCGCCGCCAGTCGGAGGGCCCGTTCGATGCGTGACGCATTCGACCGTCTGCAGCGCTTCGCCGTCGTCGGCGCGCTCGTCGCCGTGCTCGTGTTCTTCACGGTCGCCGCGCCGGGCTTCGCGACGCTTGCGAACGTCGAGCACGTGCTCGTCAACACCTTCGCGCTGCTCGCGATCGCCGCGCTCGGGATGACGCTCGCGCTGTCGATCGGCGCGATCGATCTGTCGCTCGGCACCGCGATCGATGTCGCGAGCCTCGCGTTCGTCGCGGCGCTCGCGCATCGCGCGGGTTTCGCCCCCGCCGCACTCGCGGGACTCGGCGCGGCGCTCGCGGTGGGGGCGGGCAATGCGCTCCTCGTCACGCGGCTCGGGATCGCGCCGTTTCTCGCGACGCTCGGCACGCTGTTCATCGGCCAGACGATCCAGCAGCTCGCGACGGGCGGCGGACAGCCGATCTATCTGCTGTCCGCCGCGCCGCCGCCCGCGTTCGATGCGCTCGCACACGGCGCGTTCGTCAACGTCGCGCTGCCGCTGTGGATCGTCGCGGCGCTCGCGCTCGCACTGCATCTCGCGCTCGAGCACTCGACGCTCGGCCGGCAGGTGCGCGCGCTCGGCGCGCAGCCGGGCGTCGCGCGCTATTCGGGGCTGCGCGTCGGCGCGCTCGCGGCGGGCGTGTTCGTCGCGAGCGCGCTGATCTACGGCGTCGCGGGGCTCGTGCTGTCGTCGACGGTCAAATCGTACGCGCCGCAAGCGGGCAACGCGTATCTGCTGAACGCGATCGGCGCGACGTTCATCGGCGCGACGCTGTCCGCGACGCGCCGGCCGAACGTCGCGGGCACGCTGATCGGCGTGCTGCTCGTCAGCTTCGTCGCGAACGGATTGCTGCTGATCGGCTGGAACTTCTACTGGCAGCAAGCGGCGAGCGGCGCGCTCGTGTTCGCGGTGCTCGTGCTCGGCTCGGGGTTCGGGCGCGGCGGGCTCGCGCGGGAAGCTGGCTAGGCGGGCGGCTGCGGGCCGGACGCCGTATTCGACGCGTCGTGTCTCGCGCGAGCCCGGAGGACCGGCCCGCGTCCATCCTTGCGCCTTCGCCGCCCGCCCTCCACTTCGTCCGGACGATCGGGCGTCGACGGTCCCGTCGATCTCGCGATCGACGCGTTGCTGATCGAGACCTCGGCCTTCATCGACACGAACGACTCCGGCGGTCTCGACGGTTTCGCCGATCGCCGCTCGATCGCCGCTCGATCACCGCTCGATCACCGCTCGATCACCGCTCGATCACCGCCCGATCACCGCCCGATCACCGCTCGATTGCCGCTCGATTGCCACCGATCTCAACGGATTCAACGGTTTCAACGGTTTCAACGGTTTCGACGATTCCCCCGATCGTCGACCCGCCGCGCGCGCTCCGTTCAGCGCAGGCCCGCCGCCCAGTCGACCGCCGCGTCGAACAGCGCGACGCCTTCGGGCGACAGATTGCCGAACGTGTCGTTGTTCAGGAAGAACATCACGCGGCGCGCGGGCGCGAGCGTTTCATAGTCCATCGTCGCGCCCGTCTCGTACGCGAAGATCGCGGCCTTGTCCGGCTCGCCGTAGACGGTCGCGACGATGCTCGCGCCGAGCCCCGGCTTGCCCCAGCTCATCCCCGCCTGCCGACCGTAGACGTTCGTCGTCCCCGCCGGCAGCCCCGCGGCGATCGGATGCGGCGCGTTCACGAGCCATAGATAGCGCGCCTTGCCCGTCTCGCCGAAGTCGACGTCGTGACGCTTGCCCGTCATCGCGAAATCGTCGAGCAGGTCGTTCTCCCACGTCAGCAGCGGCTTCGCGAGCGTGCGCCAGCCGCGCGCGACGCGCTTGCTCGATACCGTCGACGACACGATCACGAGATCGGCGTCGGCCGCTGCGTCGACGGGCTGCGCTTCGTCGACGAACCGCACCGCGTAGCCGCGCGACGCCAGATGCGCTTTCGCGTTCTCGTCGGTTTTCAGATTGGGCCCGCCCAGCTGGACGAGCATCGCGATGCGCTTGCCGGCGCCCGGTCGAAGCGCGTCGCCGGACGCGCGCTGTTCCGCAGACGTAGGCACAGGCGCAGACGCGCCCGCGTACGCGACGACGGGCGCCGCCGCGGCAAGACCGCACGCGAGCGCCGCGCCGCCCAACCCGCGCAGCACGCGACGGCGCATCTGCATCAAACGATCGAATCGTTGCTTCATCGGTTTCTCCCGCGCGCGCCGCGCCGTGTGCCGCGCGGCACGGCGCGCGCCTGATCGATATGGAAATCGGAAAATGAAAACGGGGCCGCCGCTCAGAACTGCAGCGTCGTCAGCAGCGACACCTGCCGCGCGTCGCCGACCGACACGAAGTACCGGTTCACGCTCGACGGGTAGTACGTCCGGTTGAACAGGTTTTTCACGTTCAACTGGAACTGCAGCTTCTGCTTGCCGATCCGCGTGTCGTAGGTCGCGAACGCGTCGGCGGTCGCATACGCGGGCAGCGTGAAGCTGTTCGCCGAATCGCCCGGCCGCGCGCCGACGTAGCGGCCCGCCGCGCCGATCCGCAGGTCGTCGCCGCCGAATACGGGGCCCGCGTCGTAGACGGCCGCAAGCGACGCCGTGTGCTGCGCAACGTTCCACAAGCGGTTGCCCGCGTAGAGCGGATCGTCGGTCGTCTTCGCGTCGATGTACGCGTAGCTCGCGATCACGTTCCAGCGCTCGCCGATCCGTCCCGACACGTCGAGCTCGATCCCGCGCGAACGCGCGCGGCCGGACGTGCGCCAGTCGGTCTGGTTCGTCGCGTCGTTGTACTGCGACACGAGCACGTTCTTCTTGTCGATATCGAAGAACGCGAGCGTGCCGGTCAGGCCGCTCGGCATGTCGAGCTTCGCGCCGAGCTCCCACGACGCGCCCTCTTCGGGCGCGGTCGAGCCGTCGATCACGTAGCCGCCCGACATCGGCGCGATCTTCGACGTCGGCTTCAGCGACTGCGTGTAGCTGCCGTACAGCGACAGCGCGTCGTTCCACTTGTAGACGATGCCCGCGCGCGGCAGCCACTTCGTGCCGCTCAGGTCCGTATTGACATGGAATGGACGCCCGCGTCCCGCGAGCTGGCTGTAGCGGACGAAGCGCGCGCCGCCGACGAGAATCCACTTGTCGGTCAGATGGATGCTGTCCTGGAAGAACACCGACGCAGTGTGCATCGTGTCGCTCTGGTCGCTGTCCGACGGCGACACGGTCGTCGACGGCGAGATCAGCCCGTACGCCGGGTCCAGATAGCTGAACGGCGTCTTGACCGCCTGGCGCAGCATGTCCGCGCGATAGACCTGCCGGTATTCGCTGTCGACGCCGAACTGCACGTCGTGCCGCATCCCGGCGAGCGCGACGCGGCCGTCGACGTAGGCGATTCCGTAGCTGTCGGTGCTGCGCGAGCCGTGCGTCGCGTCGTTGCTGCGCGTGAGCGTGCCCTTGACCGGATCGATCGCCGTGATGCGAATCTGGTTGGCATCGTAGGTCTCGCGGTTGTAGCTGTAGCCGAGGTGCACCTTCCAGCCGGGCGCGAGCTGGTGGTCGACCGTCAGTTGCGCAAGGTTCGATTCGCCGCGCATGTCGTTGAACGGCTCGTCGAGGCGGCGGCGGCTCGGGATCGCGAGCGGCTCGTTCGTGCGCGGGTCGAGCGCAGTGCCGCGATCGAACGGCATCAGGAACCGGCGATATTCATACGACAGCACGACCTGCGTGTCGCGGCCGTACCACGCGAGCGACGGCGCGACGAGCGTCTCGCGATGCTCGCCGTAGTTGCGCCAGTACTGCTCGCCGGTCTGATCGACGATCAGCCGGTACGCGAGCCGCGAGTCGCCGATCGCGCCCGTCGAATCGAACGTGACTTCGCCGCCGTTCCTGCCGTGCCCGTACGTCGAGCCGAGCACCGAAATCGCGTGGTACCGCGCGAGCCGCGGCTGCTTCGCGACGACGTTGATCACGCCGCCCGGGTCCATGATCCCGTACAGCAGCGACGCCGGGCCTTTCAGCACTTCGACGCTGTCCGTCGTCGCGTTCAGCGAGCGGCCCTGGACGATCGGCATGCCGTTGCGCATCACCGAGCCGTCGCGGTTGTCGCCGAAGCCGCGCTTCATCACCGTGTCCTGCGTGCTGCCGAGCGTGTTGCCCTGCGTGATGCCGCTCACGTTCGCGAGCGCGTCGTCGAGGTTGCGCGGACGCTGATCGCGCAGCACCTGCTGCGGCACGACGTTGACGGCCTGCGGCACCTCCGACAGCGGCGCGTCGCTGCGCAGCCCCGCCGCCTCGCGCGGCGGCCGGTAGCTGTCCGCGTGCAGGCCGCTCGCGCGCACCGAGACCGTCGGCAGCGTCGTGTCGGTCGCGAGTCCCGCCGCCGCGCTCGACGCGGCCGAAGCCGCGGGCAGCCTGACGAGCGTGTAGCCGCCGCTCGGCTGCCTGACCGCGACGAGGCCCGTGCCCGTCAGCAGCCGGTCGAGCGCCGCGGCCGTGTCGGCGCGGCCGTGCAGGCCGGGGCTTTGCAGCCCCGCGGTCAGTTCGCCCGGGAACGCCAGCAGGATGCCGGTCTCGCGGCCGAAGCGGTTCAGCGCGGCTTCGAGCGGACCAGCCGGGATGTCGTATGCGCGCGTCGCGGCCGCGGGCTCGGCGGCGTTCGACTCCGCGGGTGCGGCGAACGCCGAGAACAGCGCGGCGGCGGCGAGGCGCGTGACGATGCGGCGCGGCGCGAACTGCGGCGCGGTCGCTTCGCCGCCTTGCACCGCGGGCGGGCAGCCGTGCCCGTGCCCGTGCCCGCGCGCGGCGCGCCGGATGCGCGCCGCCGGTTCGGCCGGCGAGCGTGCCGGGTCCGCGAACGCGCTGCCGCGCGAATTGCGATTGCAGATTGAATCCATGATCGATGACTCGTTGACGATGGGTTGAGTGCAGCCTTCATTCCCCATGTCACGCGAACATCGAAAACAGCTCAGGCCATGCGAAGATTTTTTCCCGAAGCGCTCATTCGCGCGCCGCGACGACCGTCACCCAATAGCGGGTCGCGTATTCGACGTCGACGGGCAGCGTCTCGCGCAGCGTATCGAGGATGCGGTCGGGGTCGTCGAGCGGGTACGTGCCCGACACGCGGAGGTTCGCGACTGCCGCGTCGCAACGCACGCGGCCCGGGCGGTAGCGGTCGATCTCGGCGAGCAGGTCGGCGAGGCGCAGGTTCGACGCGACGAGCATCCCGCCGGCCCACGCACCCGCATCGCCGCCGATCGTGCGCGGCGGCCCGACGAGCGCATCGCGCGTGAAGTCCGCGCCCTGCCCGGCTGCGATCACGCGCGGCTCGCCGGCCGAGCGCAGCGGCGCGATCCGCACCGCGCCTTCGAACACGTCGACGCGCGTCGCCTCGCCGCGCTCGCGCACCGAGAAGCGCGTGCCGACCGGCCGCACGTCGCCGTGCGCGGTCGCGATCACGAGCGGACGCGCGGCCGCGCGCGCCGCGTCGCGGCCGCTCGTCACCATGATCTCGCCGCGCAGCAGGCGCACGCCGCGCGTCGTGTCGTCGAAGCGAACGTCGATCGCGCTGTCGGTGTTGAGGACGACCGTCGTGCCGTCGGCGAGCGTGACCGTGCGCCGCTCGCCGACCGCCGTGCGCACGTCCGCGCCCCAAGCGCGCCACGGCACGCAGGTGCCGGCGGTCCATGCGGCGCCGCCCGCGAACAGCAGCACCGCGAGCGACTTGACCGCCGCGCGCCGCCCGCGCGAGCGCGACGGCAGCAGCGCCGCGCGGGCGGCCTGCGCGCTCAGCGTGTCGGCGACGCGGCCGAGTCTCCCGTTGACCGTCTCGATGTGCCGCCATGCGGCATCGTGCGCCGGGTCCTCCGCGCGCCACCGCGCGAGGCGCGCATGCGTCGCGTCGGTCGCGCGGCCCGAGCCGAGCTCGACCCACCACTCGACCGCACGCCGTGCGACGGGCGCGGGCACTGCCGGCGGCCCGCCGACGCGCTCCGCCCCGCTCATGCGGCGATCGCGAAGTAGCACTGCGCGCCTGCCTTCACGAGATAGCGCTTGACGGTCGCGAGCGACACGCGCAGCTCGGCCGCGATCTGCGCATGCGTCATCCCGTCGAGCTGAGCGAGCAGGAATGCGCGCTTGACCGCGGCGGGCAGCCCGTCGAGCATCCGCTCGATCTCGAGCAGCGTCTCGAACAGGATCGCGCGCGTCTCCGGCGAAGGCGCGACTGCCTCCGGCAATTGCGCGAGCGCGTCGAGATACGCGCGCTCGAGCCGCTCGCGCCGCCAGTGGTTGTACAGCACGCGCTGCGCGACCGTCGTCAGGAACGCGCGCGGCTCGGCAGCGTCGATCGGCTCGTCGCGTGCGAGGAGGCGGATGAACGTGTCGTGGACGAGATCGGCCGCGCGTTCGCCGCAGCCGAGCTTCTTCGACAGCCAACCGTGCAGCCAGCCGCGATGACCGGTGTAGAGCGCAGCGATCTCTCGCTGCAAAGGCAGAGTGTTGGCCGGCATGGACGTGATTCCCCCGGATCGTCGCGCCGGGATGCGGTTTTGTAAATGAGAATGATTATTATATACAAGCTTGCAACCGTGCGGCGAGCGTGTCGTCGCGATCTGCGGGACAGCCGCCACTTTCTTTTCGTCTTCGCTCGCCATGACCGCCTGCCGGTCCGGACGCGCGCCCGCCGATGCGCTCGCCCAGCCGCGCGGCGCTTCGCTTGCGGCCGTCGCCTCCAGTCGCGCTCGCGTACGCGACCGCATTCGCGTCCCGAACGATCGGCGCTGTCCGGCGGCGGCCGCGGCTGCGCCCCCTTTCCCGTTTCACCGTGCGCCGCCGCGGACGGCCGCCCCGGGCAGCGCGCGGCGCACGCGCTCACCCGCCGTCGCCCGCCGTGCCGGCGATGCGGCCGCGCCCGTCAAGGCTTCGCGACATGCCACATGCCGCCGAAGCCGTCGCCGTTGCGCTGCCCGGGCTGCTTATCGCCCGAAAAGCGATACAGCGGATGCCCCTTGTACGTCCATTGATGCTTGCCGCCCTCCGTGGCGATGAGGCCGAGGTCGCCGCCCGGCTTGTCGTACGGATCGGCGAGCGCCGCCGGCCAGTTCGCCGCGCAGCCGCCCACGCACACGCTCTTGCCGGGCATCGTGTCCCGGTCGAGCGTGTAGAGCGTCATGCCGCCGCCGTCGACGACCATGCCGTTCGACGCCCTCGGCGGCTCCGCGAGCGCCGCGGCCGGCGCCGCGCACGCAATCGCGACCAGCAGGATTTTGATCATGATGACTCTCCTTGAACGAAGAAAACGGGCGCGCCGGCTACGGATCCGCGCGCGCCCTGACAAATTCGGCCTGGATCCGCATCCGCACGTCGTCGCCGACGGCGGGCAGCCAGCGCGACAGCCCGAACGACGTCCGGCTGAAGTGGCCGTCGGCGACGAACGCGAGCGTCGCGACTGCTTTCCCGCATGAGCCTGCCGCACCCATGATCGCCTCTTTGCCGCATCGACGTCACACTCCGGCTCGCGCCTACCGCCATCGATCCGGATGGCCGCCGAGCTCGCCGCAGACATCGACCGCGATCGCGCGCAGCCGGTCTTCGGCGAGCTGCCCGGACAGCGCGTACGCGGTGTGATCGCTGACCCAGTAGAACGTGCGCCGCTCGCCGTCGCGCAGCAGCTCGACCGCCGTCTCGTGCTGCGCGGACGCGCTCACGTAGAGCGCGAGCCGCCCCCCCGCCGGGCTCTCGTACATGAACTGCGCGGCGGGGCCGGCCGCGCCCGGCAGCAGCCGGCCGCCGAGCAGCGCGAAGCCGTATTCGTCGAGCGACGGCGCGACGATTCGCCGGCCGATCCGCGCCGACAGCCACGTGGCGAGCGCGCCGTCGCGGCCGGCTGCGATCTCGACCGGGTGCCGCGCGTCGGGCGCGTAAACCGCGTATGCGAGATTCGCCTGGCGCGCGAAAACCGTCTGCGCGGCTGCGGGCGCCGCGAATTCCGGCGCGAACTGCGGCGCGACCGCGCCGCCCAACCACCCGAGCGCGACGCCCGCCGCCAGCGCGCCGCCAGCGAACGCGGCGCGACGCCACCAAGGAGCGCGCACGCGCAGCACGACGCACGGGCCGTTGCTCTGCGCGGCGGGGTCGGCGAACAGCGCGCGCAACGCCGCGCGCTGCGCGCGATAGTGCGACGCGACGTCCGCCGCGCGCGCATCGTCGGCAAGCCGCTCGGCGATCGCGCGACGCTCCGCCTCCGGCAGCTCGCCGTCGACGAACGCCGACAGCGCGAGCAGCCCCGGTTCGTCGAATTCCGGCGCGACAGTGGGATCGAGATCGTCGCTCATCGATGATTTCTCGCTGTGGTGAAGGACAACGGTCGTCGCTGCGGCGCGTCGGTCAGCAGCGCGCGCATGTGCTCCCGCGCGCGCGACAGCCGCGACATCACCGTGCCGACCGGCACGCCGAGCACCGTCGACGCCTCCTGATAGCTCAGTTCCTCGACGCACACGAGCAACAGCACTTCGCGCTGCTCGAGCGGCAGCCGGTACAGCATCCGCTGCACGTCGCGCAGCACGAGCGCATCGACCTGGCCGGCCGGCGCTTCGAGCGTGCGCCACGGGCCGTCGTCTTCGTCGACGGCGAATTCGCGGCGCGCGCGCAACTGGTCGATGTACAAATGGCGCAGGATCGTCAACAGCCACGCGCGCAGGTTGCTGTCAGGGCGAAACGCGTGCATTCGCGCGAGCGCGCGCTCGGCGGTGTCCTGCACCAGATCGTCGGCCCACGCGGGATCGCCCGTCAGCGCGCGCGCATAGCGGCGCAACTGCGGCAGCCAGCCGACCACATCCGTTTCGAAGCTCACGCGCAGCGCCGTCGTCAATAGCCGCCGCCACCGCCGCTGCCCCTGCCGTAGCCGCTCGTCGGCGCGGCATGGCCGGACGATGACATGTCGTCCGACGATGCGCAGCCCGCGGACAGCATCAGCGCGAGCAGCGCGAATACGGCCGAAAGAACCCGTGTCGATGTCATTTCCGCCTCCCGGCGGCGCGCCTGTTGCGTTCGGACGCCGCTCGCACGCCGCGGCGTGCGGCGCCCATGTGTACAAGAACGTTCGTCGGGCGCGCTTTATTCCGACGCTTCCGGACGTCCGTAACCACAAAGATAGGCCGGATCGCGCCTGGGACACGTTCCGGAAAACGCGGTGGAACCGTTTCGGGAGTTGGGCGGCGCGCGTCGACGCCAACCTGGCCGCGGTTGCGCGCCTGCCGAGCGGTCGTGAGCGGATTGCCGATTGCTGTTGCGGGTTGCGGATTACGGGTTGCGGGCGACCATCGCGATGTCTGTCAAAATAGCGGCGCGCGATCATCCGCCCGGGGCTCGATACGCATGCCGGTTTCGGCGGCGGTTTCGCCGGGCGGCCACATGAAAGCAGACCCCGGAGGCAATGCAAGAATCGCCGTTCCGGCGGTTGAAGAAAATGGCGGTTTGCGCGACGGCGTCTCCCATCGCATGGACGCCCGGCGACGCCGCCCCGCACGTGCGCCGAAGCAACGCAAGCCGCTATGCCGAAGCGACAGCCTGCACGCGGCATCGACAGCAGACGCGATGCCGCAGCCGGCCCGCCCCCGCGCTCACGCATTTTTAGCGACAATCTGACGATTTCCCGCCGCGCCGCCGCGCGCGGCCGATTGCAAGACTCGCATCACGACAGCCCCGACCGCCCATGCCATCCACCGTCAAGCCGCGCACGTACGGCATGCCCGAGCGCAGCGACCGCCTCGACTTCTACATCCGCGACGAGGCCACCCGCCGGGCGATCACCGAGCCGCACCGGCACGCGTATTTCCAGATCCAGTTCAACCTCGGCGGCGACACCGAGCAGCAAATCGGCGGCGTCACGCGCCCGTTTCCACGCGGCGCGCTTGCGTTCGTGCTGCCGCACCGCGAGCATCTGATTCCGCACCCGCCGGGCGCGCACTTCGTCGTGATCAACTTTTCGCTGGCGTTCCTGCGGGCCGACCTCGACCTCGACGTCGATCCGCTCGATCTCGAAGATGTGTCCGCGCAGCGCGCGCCCGAGCTCGCGCCGTTCCGTTTCCAGGAGCACCTCGATTTCATTCTGACGGGCGCGGCGTTCGACGACGCGCGCCGCCTCGCGCAGCGGATGCTCGAAACCGACCGCGCGCGCACGTTCGGCTCGGCGCCGCTGTTGCGCGGCTACCTGCTGCAGCTGATCGGACTCGTCTGCACGCAGTATGCGGGGCCGCTCACGAAGCTCGCGCAGAACGGCGCGCACCGCACGGGCCGCCGCGACGCGTTTGCGCGCGTGCTGCGTCACGTGCGCGCAAACCTGACGAACGACGCACTGACGCTCGCGGGCACCGCGCGCGCGGCGTTCCTGTCGCCGAACTACCTCGCGCATCTGATCCGCAAGGAAACCGGCAGCACGTTCACCGATCTCGTCACCGAGCGTCGGATCGCACTCGCGCAGTCGCTGCTCACGCACACGACGCGGCGGATCGCCGACGTCGCGCACGCGGTCGGCTTTCGCGACGAAGGGTATTTCTCGCGGCGCTTTCGCGCGTGCGTCGGCGTATCGCCGAAGGACTACCGCGACGCGAACGGCGCACCCGACGCCGCCGTCGCGCGAGCCGCCGAGGATGCGAAGGACGCCGCCGGTGCAAAAGGCGCGATCCGGGCGGCCGCGAAGCCGCGCGCGTAGTTTTGTCCATGAAGACGACACATCCGTCGCATCGCCGTGCGCGCCGCATTGCTATCGTCGACGTGTCGCCGACGCCTGCCGCGATGCACGGCCGGGCGTCCCGCTTCCGAAGACCGCAGCTTCCGTTTTCGCTTTCCGAAACCCTTTCAGAGATCAGAAGATGACCGATTACGTTTTCGCGCCGCCTGCCGTTCCGTCCGTCGAGATTGCCGGCTCCGCCGCGCGCTTTCCGGTGCGCCGCGTGTTCTGCGTCGGCCGCAACTACGCGGACCACGCGCGCGAGATGGGCGCCGATCCGAACCGCGAGCCGCCGTTCTTCTTCTCGAAGCCCGCCGACGCGATCGTGCCCGCGAGCGGCACGGTGCCGTATCCGACGCTCACGTCCGATCTGCATCACGAGATCGAGCTCGTGATCGCGATCGGCCGCGGCGGCCGCGCGATCGCCGCCGATTCGGCGCTCGACCACGTGTGGGGCTACGGCGTCGGCGTCGACCTGACGCGACGCGATCTGCAGGCTGAAGCGAAGAAAGCGGGCCGGCCGTGGGATTGGGCGAAGGGCTTCGACGCGTCGGGTCCGCTGACGGCGCTGCATCCGGCCGCATCGATCGGCCATCCGCAGCGCGGGCGGATCTGGCTCGCGGTGAACGGCGACGCGCGCCAGCAAGGCGACCTTGCCGACATGATCTGGCCCATCGCCGACATCGTCAGCTACGCGTCGCGCGCGGTCGAGCTGCGCGCCGGCGACCTGATCTTCACCGGCACGCCGGCGGGCGTCGCCGCGCTGCAGCCGGGCGACCGCGTGACGGGCGGCGTCGACGGCGTCGCGTCGTTCGAATTCGTCGTCGGGGAGAAGCCGGCCGCGTGAGCGATGTCGGCGGTTGCGCGGCGGAATCGGAGCCATCGCCCGCCCGGCGGTGCGAGCCTTGCGGGCAAGCGCGTCGCGCACGACGTCGCCGGCGTTCGCGCCGCGCCGTCGAGCGCGACATCGCGCCCCGAGCCGGGACCGCGTGCACGCCGCAGTGCTCGACGCCGGGCGGCTGGCCCATCGTCAAGAACAGGCCGAATCGTCGGACTCCGATGTCCGCTGCCTGGACGGACAACGCACCGAACCGTACGAGCAAAACACGCAGCAATCGCCCGGACGCGGACGCAGCAGCGCTCCGCAAGCAGTGCATGCGTAATGGAACAGGCAGACATCCTCCGGCATCGTTTCCTCCCGCGCGAAACCGCAGTGCGGACAGGTCAGCACGGATTCCCGCACGATCTCGTTCATCGCTTTCTCCCCGCAGCGAGCTCGCGCTTGGCGCGGCCGACGCTCGGCCTGATCCGCCCCGCCTACGCCCCGCCAACCGTCGCCGACACGTCCGGGCGCAGCCAGCGCCGCCACAACCAATGATCGACCGACAGCGTGCCCGCGCCGCGACACAGCAGCACGAGCAGCATCGCCGCCCACTGGATGTGCGTCGGCCACGCCTGCGGATACACGAATATCTCGATGACGGAGGTCATGCCGAGCAGCGCCACCGCCACAGGCCGCGTGGCCAGGCCGAGCACGAGCAGCACGGGCGTGCTGAGCTCGATCGACACGGCCGCGTACGCGGCCAGCTCGGGCGGCAGCAACGGCAGCCGGTACTCGTCGCGGAACAACGCGAGCGCCGTGTCCCAGTTCGCGAGCTTCGTCATCGCCGAATTCCAGAAGATCGTCGCCACCGCCAGCCGCAGCGGAATCGCGAGCAGCCAGTAAGGCACGCGTTCGAGCCGCTGCGCGACGCGCAACAGCCCCGCCTTGCACTCGGCGCGCCAGATGCCGCCGGTTCGAATCGGGCGAGTCATGATCGCGATCCCCCGTGCGTCGAGTCGATGTCGCCGTCCTGCGCCGCCGTATCGGCGAAACAGCCGCGCGACAAGAGCGTGGCGAAGCGCGCATGCGCGTCCGCCTGCGGCGCGTTCGCGAGCGCGGCGTCGATCGGCTCGCCCGCGAAGAGCGCGCACGCGACGCGCCAATCCGCCTCGTCGAGCCTCAGCACGTCGACGCCGTCGTCGGTGCGCTGCGCGAGCAGATGCACGGGGCCGTCGTCGAGCCGGATCTGCCGCAGCGCACGATCGTCCTGCTCGAGCACCGCGCGCCAGATCGCGTCGACCGGATACGCGCTGCGCAGCAGCCGCGCGGCGGGATGCGGCCGCAGCCGGAGCGCGCGAAGCGCCGGTTCGCCGAGTCGCGCAAGGCGCGCGAGATCGAGGGTCGCCACATCGGGCGCGTGCAGCGCGAGATCGACCTGCCATTCGAGACGCGCGACGTCCGCCAGATACGGCACGCAAGCCGTCTCCGGCATCCGCGCGAGAAATGCGGGAAACTCGGCGCCGTACGCGTCGAGCCACGCGCTCGCCGGCGGCGATGCACGCGCGAAAAGACCGGCCGCGCCTTCGAAGAACGCGGCGCCCACCACCCGCTCCGTCGCGGGGAACGCAAGCCGCAGCGCGTCCCGCAGCACGCTCGCGGACGTGTTCCGATAGACGCGCAGACGCGCGGCCGGCGCCAGCCCGTCCGGCAGCACCCAGTCCGTTGCCTCGGGGCCGGCGGCGCCGCCATCGGACAGACTGCGTCGAACGGCCCACTGCAATTCAGCCAGCGTCGGCGTTCGCGGATTCATGTCGAACCTCCTCCAGCGCCGACTCGGCGATCGCCGCTTCCTGCATCAGCGTGTCGACGGGCGGCACGTCGGTGTCCCATTCGATCAGCGTCGGCACCGCGCCGAAGCTGTGCAGCGCGACGCGATACAGCGCCCAAACCGCGGGCGCGACGCGCGAGCCGTGATCGTCGATGCGCAGCACGCGGCCCCCGTCTAGCCGCACCATGCGATGGCCGGCAAGATGGATCTCGCCGATCGCGGCGGGCGGCAGCGCCGCAAGATAAGTCAGCGGATTCCAGCCGTGATTGCACGCGCTGACATAGACGTTGTTGACGTCGCAGAGGATGCCGCAGCCGGTGCGCCGCGCGAGCGCCGCCAGAAATTCCCACTCGGGTATCGTCGAATGCGCGAAGCGAAGATAGGTCGACGGATTCTCGACGAGCAGCCGCCGGCCGAGCGCCGTCTGCACTTGATCCACGTGCCGGCTCACGACGTCGAGCGCCTCTTCGGTCATCGGCAGCGGCAGCAGATCGGCAAGATACGCGCCGCCCACCGCGCTCCACGACAGATGCTCGGACACGAGCGTCGGCCCGTAGCGCGCGACCGCGTCGCGCACGCGGGCCAGATGCGCGGCGTCGATCCCGTCGGCGCTGCCGAGAGACAGCCCGACGCCGTGCAGCGACACCGGATAGTCGCGCCGAATCGCGTCCAGCACGCGCGGCGCGGCGCCGCCGCCCATGTAGTTCTCGGTATGCACCTCGAACCATGCGACGGCGGGCCGCTCGTCGAGCACCGCCCGATGATGGCGAAAACGCAGGCCGATGCCCGCTCGCCCGGCAATCGCGCCGGGCGATGCGTCACCGGGCGTCGGGCGCATCCGCGCCGGGATCGTGCTCATGATCGGGCGCGCGTCAGCCGGCCTTCAGCATGCCGCCCGAGATCTTGCTGCAATCGCCCGCCGGCAGCAGCACGAACGACTTCGGGTCGCGCGCCTGGCTCGCCTGGCCGGCGCAAGAATGTGCGCCTTCCGCGCAGTCGTTCTTCGCCATCGCATTGATGCCGTAGCACTTCTCGAGCTTGTTTTGCGCCATCCTTGCCATATTGTCCTTCACGATCTGCGGCATGCCGCTCATGTCCTTCATGCCTTGCGCCTGCCCGGGCGCGGCCTGCATCGCGAGCGCGACGCCGATCGCGGCGGACAGCGACGAAATCGTCAAAGCGGATCTGCTCATGGTGTCTTCTCCTGAGAGGGGATTTGCGATCGCGGGGATGCGACCTTGTCAGAAATTTCGCGCCGGCGCGACAAAAGGTTACGCGGCGCAACGAAGATTTTTTGCGCCGCGCCACCGACGCAGAGCGTGGACGACCATGACCGACGAAATGCATCATGACGGGACGCGGCTCCGGGCGAGCGAGCCGCCCCCCGCCCCCAGCGCGCGAGACGACGCTTGCGCGCACACCGCGATCCGCGCCGACGGCTCGCCCGACTGGTCGACGCTGATGGCGCGCGCGCAGGCAGGCGATCGCGGCGCGTACCGCCGCCTGCTCGACAGCGTCGCGCCGTACCTTCGGCGCTTCGCGGCCCGCCACGGCGTCCATCCGGATGCCGTCGAGGATGTCGTGCAGGACATCCTGATCACCCTTCATCAGATGCGTCACACGTACGCGCCCGAGCGGCCGTTCGGCCCGTGGCTCGTGGCGATCGCCGGCCGGCGCGTGGTCGACGCGCTGCGCCGCTCGGGACGCGCGGCCGCTCGCGAAATCCCGCTCGATCCGGAGCATGAAACCTTGCCCGGCGTCGGAGCGAATCTTATGGAGGAAGCCGCCGACGCCGCGGTGCTGCGCGAGATGCTGGCCCGGCTGCCGGCCGGACAGCGCGACGCGATCCGTCTGCTGAAATTCGAGGAGATGTCGTTGAAGGAAGCCGCATTGGCGACCGGGATGACCGTCGCCGCATTGAAGGTCGCCGTGCATCGCGGCGTCGCGACGCTGCGCAAGCTGCTGCAACAACGGGGAAATGGCCGATGAGGTCGACCGGCGCACTGATCGAATCGCTCGTGACCGATGCCGCGCCGGTCCGGCGCCTGCACGCGCCGACCTGGCGGGCGGCCGGATGGCTGTTGTTCGCGGCGGCGCTGCTCGTGTGCGTGGCCGTCGCGCACCGGACGCGGCCCGACCTGCCGCTCAAGCTGCACGAGCCGATGTTCGCGACGCGCGTGGCCGCCGCCATGCTGACCGGCGTGCTGTCGGCTGTCGCCGCGTTCGTCGTCGGCATCCCGGGACGCTCGCTGCGATGGCTGCTGTTGCCGACGCCCGCGCTGCTCGTCTGGATGTCGACGATCGGCTACGGCTGCCTGACGGACTGGGTCGAGATCGGGCCGAATGGCATATCGCCCGGCGAAACGCTGCGCTGCTTCGCGACGCTCACGCTCGTCGGCGTGCCGTTGTCGCTCGCCCTGCTGCTGATGTCGCGCCACGTCGCGCGACTCGCGCCGATGCCGGTGGCGACGGCGGGCGGGCTCGCGGTTTCCGCGCTGTCCGCGGTCGCGCTGTCGCTGTTCCATCCGATCGACGCGACGGCGATGATTCTCGTCTGGAATGTCGGCGTCGCGGTGCTCGCGTCGGTTGCCGGCGCCCGGTATGGACAACGGCTGTTCGCGTGGGTGGCGCGTTAGCCTGGAGCCGGAGCGCGCCCGATATCCGCACTCGGCGATCCCGACGCGCGCGGGCGCGGCAACGTCGGACGACGCCGCCCGGCGCGCTGCATGGCCCGGAAAACAGACGATTCGACGCGCGCCGCACCGACTCCGATGCGAGTCCCGCGCCACGAGCGTCCGGCTCGCGACCACGAACGCGTTATGATGTGCGGCCTTTCATCAGATCATTCGTGGTGCGATTCATGTCTGGCAATACCCTCTGGCTCGCGGCTCCATGGGCCGCTCTCTTCGTCGCCGCGCTCGCGGCCGTCTGGATTCCGAAGCTGCGCGCGGCGAGCATCGGCCTCGGCGCGCTCGGCTATGCGGGGGCATTTGCGACCGGCCTGATGGCACCCGTCGCGCTCGCGCCGATCGCGCTCCTCGCGGCCGCGGCGTACGCAGTCGCCCCCCAGCGCCCCGCGGCCGTCCGCGTTGCGGGACACGTCGTTTTCGTCGTGCTCGCGGTCGCGCTGATGCTCCACTGGCTGCCGGGCTTTCACAACCCGCGCGTGATCGGCCCCGTGCGCTACACGCCCGACGCCGCGCCGTTTACGATGTACGTGAATCTCGACAAGCCGCTCGCCGGCTTCTGGCTGCTGTGGGTGCTGCCATGGCTCCAGCCGATCGACGACCGCGCGCGGGCATGGCGCACGGGGATCGTCGCGGCCGTCGCGACCTCCGCGGTCTGCCTCGTGTTCGCGCTCGGCGTCGGCCTCGTCGGCTGGGCGCCGAAGTGGCCCGACTCCGCATGGCTGTGGCTCGCGAACAATCTGCTGTTCGTCTGCTTCGCCGAAGAAGCGCTGTTCCGCGGCTATCTGCAAGGCGGGCTGAGCCGGCTGCTCGCGAACCGCGTACCGGCCGCAGGCGCGGTCGCGCTCGTCGCCGCCGCGCTGCTGTTCGGCGCCGCGCACGCCGCTGGGGGCTGGCAATGGATCGCGCTCGCGACCGTCGCGGGCATCGGCTACGGGCTCGCGTATCGCACGGGCGGACTGCAAGCCGCGGTGCTCGCGCACGTCGGCCTGAATCTCGCGCACTTCGGCCTGTTCACCTATCCGATGCTCGCGGCCGCACGCTGAGCGTCTTCTCGCGCGCGGCCGGTCCGGCCGCGCGTCACGCCGCGTCGATCACTTGATCTGGTCGGCGAGCGGCTGCAGGAACTCGGAGAAGCCCGTCAGCATGATCTGCACGCCGACGCACAGCAGCAGGAACGCCGACACCCGCATCGCAACCTTCGTCCCTTCGCTGCCGAGGTAGCGTGCGAGGAATGCCGCGCGGCTGTACGTCAGCCAGATCACGAGCGCGGCGAGCGCCGACACCGCGACCGACACGATGCTCGACAGCAAGAACTCCGACAGCTTGTGCGTGCGGTTCGCGTTCAGCGCGATCGCGGTCGCGATCGAGCCGGGGCCCGTCGTCAGCGGAATCGTCAGCGGGAAGAACGCGCGCGCCATCGCGTTGCGCGGTTCGACGGGCTGCGCCGCGGTGTCGCCGCCGCTCGGCACGTCGGGCTGGTTGAGCATCTGCCAGCCGGCGACGGCAACCGCCAGGCCGCCGCCGATCCGCAGCGCCTCGAGCGAAATCCCGAAGAAATGCAGCACTGGCGTGCCGACGAAGAACGCGGCGAGCAGCACGATGAACGCGTTGATCGCGACCTTGCGCGCGAGCGCCGCGCGCTGCGATTCGGTGAGCGACTCGGTGCGTTCGAGGAACAGGAACGCGATGCCGAACGGATTGATGATGCCCATGAGGCCGGTGAAGCCGAACAGGATTTCGGAGATCAGGCGGTCGACGATCATCGAGTGGCCGGGAAGACGAAAGGTTGAGAGACGCCGCGCGCGCGGCCGCGCCATTGTAGAGCATGCGCGGCGCGCCGAACGGCCGGCCGGCCGCATGCGCGCCGCCACGCGGCCGCCGCCTTCACGCCGCCTCGCCGCGCCGGTCGATCACCCGCTTCGCCTTGCCCGTCGCGGTCGTCGAAATCGCGCCCGCGGGCAGCACCGCGACGCCCGCCGGCCATCGAGATGTCTTACAGTTCTCGCAACCGTCGGCGGCGCGACGGCGGCGTGTTTCGGCTTGGCCGTCTGCGTGGTCCGCGCCGCATCGCGCGGCCGCTTGCCGGATATCGGCGCCGGACCGCCTGTTAGAATCCCCGCTCGCGCCTCGCCTCGACCAAGGACACGCCATGCCGATCTCATCGCCCGCCCTCCCGCGCTGGACACTCGCCGCCCCGCTCGCCGCCTGGCTGGTGCTCGCGCTGTCGCGCGTCGTGCCGGCCGAAGGCTTCGTCATCGTAATCGTCGCCGCCGCGCTCGCGGGCGCCGTGTTCGCCGCCGTCCATCATGCCGAAGTCGTCGCGCATCGCGTCGGCGAGCCGTTCGGCACGCTCGTGCTCGCGATCGCCGTCACCGTGATCGAGGTCGCGCTGATCGTGTCGGTGATGCTGACGAGCGGCCCCGAGAAATCCGGGCTCGCGCGCGATACCGTGTTCGCCGCGGTGATGATCGTCTGCAACGGGATCGTCGGGCTGTGCCTGCTCGTCGGCGGCTGGAAGCACGGCGAGCAGGACTTCCAGGGACGCGGCGCGACGAAGGCGCTCGCGGTGCTCGCGTCGCTGTCGGTGCTGTCGCTCGTGATGCCGAACTACCTGAGCGCCGCGCCCGGCCCGCATCTGTCGACGTCGCAGCTCGCGTTCGCCGGCGTGTCGTCGCTCGTGCTGTACGGCATGTTCGTGTTCGTGCAGACGGTCCGTCACCGCGACTACTTCCTGATCGACGGCAGCGCCGACGAATCCGTCCACGCGGTGCCGCCGAGCGGCCGCACCACGCTCACGAGCATCGTGTTCCTGTTCGTGAGCCTCATCGCGGTCGTGCTGCTCGCGAAGCTGTTGTCGCCCGCAGTCGAGCGCACAGTGTTCAGGCTCGGCGCGCCCGAAGCGGCCGTCGGCATCGTGATCGCCGCACTGGTGCTGTTGCCGGAAGGGCTCGCCGCGGTCGGCGCGGCGCGCGCGAACCGGCTGCAAACGAGCATGAATCTCGCGCTCGGCTCCGCGCTCGCGAGCATCGGCCTCACGATCCCGACCGTCGCGGCCGTGTTCATCTCGACGGGCGCCCCGCTCACGCTCGGCATCGGCGGGATGGAGACGGTGCTGCTGTCGCTGACGCTGCTCGTCAGCACGCTCACGCTGAGCCTGGGACGCACGACCGTGCTGCACGGCGTCGTGCACCTGTCGCTGTTCGCCGCCTACCTGTTCCTGTCGGTCACGCACTGACGCCGCCCGCGCGCGTCGGCATCGTCCGGTGCGCGCGGCTTCGCTTCACGTCTCCCTCTGTCGAATTCGGCGGCGAGCCGCCGGGCCCGCGCCGTTCGCGTTGCGTTGCGATCATTGCGCGCACGGAACGCGGCAGCCGCTCACACGTTCACGCTCACGCGCGCTTGCGCGCCGGCTGGGCGGCGGCACGCGTGAGCCGGTCGAGCTCCACGACATCCTCGGCGAGCGCGGGCGTCAACGTCGTGCGCAGATGATCGAGGAACGTGCGGATCTTCGCGTCGAGGTAGCGGCGCGTCGCATAGACGGCGTAGACGCTCAGCGTGTCGAGCCGATAGTTCGGCAGCACGCGGACGAGCCGCCCTTCGCGGATGTCGTCGAGCGCCGTGTACAGCGCGATCGAGCCGATCCCGCGCCCCGCGCGCACCGCGACCGAAAGCGCATCGGGCACATTCGCCTGAAACGGCGCGGGCGGCAGCGCATACACGGTCTCGTCGCCGTCGTCGCGCTCGAGCCGCCATTCGCCGCCCGGCGACGCCGGCGTGTCGAGCCGCAGGCACACGTGCTTCGCGAGAGCCTCCGGCGTCGTCGGCGTGCCGTGCCGCGCGAGATACTCGCGCGACGCGACGAGCACGCTGCAGCTCGTCCCGCAGGTCTGCGCGACGTAGCCCGAATCGGGCAGATGCGATGCCGACACGATCGACACGTCGTAGCCCTCCTCGACGAGATTCGGCATCCGCTGCGCGAGCGTCAGCTCGACCGACACGTCGGGATTGTCCTCCTGATAGCGAACGATCGACGACACCACGTGACTCTGCCCGAGCCCCGTCATCGCATGGATGCGCAGCTTGCCGCTCGGCCGCAGCAGCGCGTTGCGCGCCTCGGCGTTCGCGTAGTCGATCTCGGCGAGGATCGACTTCGCGCGTTCGAAGTAGCGCTGGCCGCTTTCGGTCAACCCGAGGTGACGGGTCGTCCGGTGCAACAGGCGCGTCTGCACGTGCGCTTCGAGATTCGAAACGGCACGCGACACCTGAGCGGTGGTCGCGTCGATTTCCTTCGCGACCGCGGTGAAACTGCCGGCTTCGACGACGCGCACGAACAGGCGCATGTTATCGAGCATGTCCATGGGATTGGCTTCGGGTAGGGATGAGAAACGATGGCCGGCGAGATGCGGCAAGCGCCGCTGAACGCGGCCGGAAGGCGGCTGATCGACCGGATGCGCAGGCCATGGGAAGGCGGAAGGCGGGCATCGGGGACGGCAAATTATGTGATTCGTCGGGATCAGATCGGCGAAATTGTACGCCGATGCGCGCCGGCGCGCTCGCTCGCGCCCATTTTCCCGCATCCCGAAACGCCGACAGCCGGCCCCGAGCTCGGCGAGGTCGGCAATTTGTATCACAATGACATATAATTTCGCGCTCGGCGCGCGACCGACCGGCGCACCTTCCCTTTACGCTACGGCAGTCCGACCTCGTCTTCGTCTCTCGTGTTTCGTCATCGCCTTCATCATTGGCTCCTGCGTTTCGTCCCGATTCCGGTGACGCTCGGCTGGCGCGAACGCCTGCGTTCGTGCGCGGGCGCGCTCGCCGGCATCGGCTGCGTCGGTGTGGCGATGCGCATGCTGCCGGGCATTCCGGGCGACGTGCCGCTCCTCGTCGCGCCGATGGGCGCTTCGGCCGTGCTGCTGTTCGCGGTGCCGGCGAGCCCGCTTGCGCAGCCGTGGTCGCTGATCGGGGGCAACCTCGTCGCGGCGACGGTCGGCGTCGGGTGCGCGCAATGGATCGCCGATCCCGTGCTCGCCGCGTCGCTCGCGATCGCGTGCGCGATCGGCGCGATGTTCGCGCTGCGCTGCGTGCATCCGCCGTCGGGCGCGGTCGCGCTGACGGCGGTCGTCGGCGGCCCGGCCGTGCACGCGCTCGGCTTTCGCTTCGTCGTCGAGCCGATCGCGCTGCAATCGGCCGCCCTCCTCGGCGCGGCGCTCGTCTATCACGCACTCACCGGCCACCGCTATCCGCACGGCGGCGCGCAGCCGCAGCCGGAACCGAAGTCGGATGCGGCCGTGACGCCGCTGCACGCGCGCTTCGTGCGCGCCGATCTCGAAGCGGTGCTGAAAAGCCGCAGCGAATGGCTCGACGTCGCGCCGGAAGACCTCGAATCGCTGCTGCGCGAAACCGAGCTGCGCGCGTACGCGCGCACGTTCGACGAGCTGTCGTGCGCCGACATCATGACGCGCCCGACGATCAGCATTGCGCCCGACACGCCGCTGCCCGCCGCGATGACGCTGCTCGACCGGCACCGGATCAAGGCGCTGCCCGTCGTCGATGCGAATACGCGCGTCGTCGGCATCGTCACGCGCGCGGACTTGTCGAGGGCCGCGCCGTACGCGACGCCAAGCCTCTTGCGCAGCCTGTCCGCGCGGCTGCCGCGCACGCTCGCCGGCCCGGCGTTCGTCGCGCGGACGGTGATGAGCACGCGCGTGCACACGGTGCGCACGACGACGCCGATCGCCGAGCTCGTGCCGCTCTTCGCCGATCACGGCCACCACCACATCCCGGTCGTCGACGCGAACCAGACGCTCGCCGGCATCGTCACGCAGGCGGACCTGATCGCCGGGCTCTATCGGCAGTCGCAGGTGCGTCTCGCCGCGTAAGCGCAAGGAATCGCGCAAGGAATCGGCACAATGAATTCGAGCACGCCGGATGCCGTCAAAATACATCACATTATGATATATTTGCGCACTTTTCGATCACGTTGGAACGTCGATGACGAAACCGGCACGCGAGCTGCGCAAGGCAGACTTCGAACAGCTTTCCGAATTCCGCTATCAGATGCGGCGCTTCGAGCGCTTCTCCGAGCGGGCCGCGCAAAGCGAGGGCATCACGCCGCTGCAATACCTGCTGCTGCTCCACATCAAGGGCTATCCCGAGCGCGACTGGGCGACGGTGGGCGAGCTCGCCGAGCGGCTGCAGGCGCAGCATCACGGCGTCGTCGCGCTGGTGACGCGCTGCGAAGCGGTCGGGCTCGTCCGGCGCAAGCCGAGCGAGACCGATCGCCGGCAAGTCGAAGTGCATCTGGAGCCGGCCGGCGAGCGCGTGCTCGCACGGCTCGCCGAGCTGCACCGCGCGGAGCTGAAATCGCTGCGCGGCGCGTTCCAGGTGCCGCAGATCGATTACTGATCCGATAAAACCAACCACGTTCCCCCGACATCATGAGCATCGCCACCCCACACAAACGCGATTTCGCGTCGAACGCACGACTGCCGCGCATCGCGCTCCTCGCGCTCGCGATCGGCGTGCTCAGCACGTTCGCCGCATTCGCGCTGCTGAGTCTCATCCACCTGTTCACGAACCTGTTCTTCTTCCAGCAGTTTTCGTTCGCCGACCGCTCGCCCGCACTGAACACGCTCGGACCCTGGGTGGTCGCGGCGCCGGTCGTGGGCGGCGGCGTCGTCGGACTGATCGCGCGCTTCGGTTCGGACAAGATCCGCGGCCACGGGATTCCCGAGGCAATCGAGGCGATCCTGTTCGGCAAGAGCAGGATGTCGCCGAAGGTCGCGGTGCTGAAGCCGCTCGCATCGGGCATCGTGATCGGCAGCGGCGGGCCGTTCGGCGCGGAAGGTCCGATCATCATGACGGGCGGCGCGATCGGTTCGCTGATCGCGCAGTTCGTGAAGGTGACGGCCGCCGAGCGCAAGACGCTCCTCGTCGCCGGCGCGACGGCCGGGATGACCGCCGTGTTCGGCACGCCCGTCGCCGCGGTGCTGCTCGCCGTCGAGCTGCTGCTGTTCGAATGGCGGCCGCGCAGCTTCCTGCCCGTCGCGCTCGCGTGCGCGGTCGCGGGCTTCGCGCGCGCCGCGTTCTTCGGCGTCGGCCCGCTGTTTCCGCTCGTGACCGCGCCGCCGTCGGCCGCCGCGCTCGGCTCGTGCGTGCTTGCCGGCCTGTTGTCCGGCGCGCTCGCGTGCGGGCTGTCCGTCGCGCTCTACAAGACCGAGGACGGATTCGGCAAGCTGCCCATCCACTGGATGTGGTGGCCCGCGATCGGCGGGCTCGCGGTCGGGATCGGCGGGCTGATCGAGCCGCGCGCGCTCGGCGTCGGCTACGACGTGATCGGCGATCTGCTTCACGGCAACATCGCGCTGCAGTTCGCGCTTGCCATTCTCGTCGTCAAGGCCGCGATCTGGGTGATCGCGCTCGGCTCGGGGACGTCGGGCGGCGTGCTCGCGCCGCTCCTGATGCTCGGCGCGGGGCTCGGCACGCTGCTCGGGCCCGTGCTGCCGGGCGGCGATCCGGCGCTGTGGCCGCTCGTCTGCATGGCGGCGACACTCGGTGCGACGCTCGGCGCGCCGCTCACCGCGATCGTGTTCGCCTTCGGCCTCACGCACGACACGAACGCGCTGCTGCCGCTCCTCGCGGCGACGCTCGTCGCGCACGGCTTCGCGACCATCGTGATGAAGCGCTCGATCATGACTGAGAAGATCGCGCGGCGCGGCTATCACATCTATCGCGAGTACGGCGTCGATCCGCTCGAGCGTCATTACGTCGATGAAGTGATGACGCGCGACGTCGTCACGATCGATGCGGACCTGAGCGTCGACATCGCGCGTGCGCGGTACTTCGGCGCGACGCAGGCGCACCGCGCTTATCCGGTCGTGCGCGACGGGGTGCTGATCGGCTTGCTCGATCGCGCGACGCTCGATCGCGGAGGCGGCGCGCGTGCGGGCGGCGCTGGCGTCGGCGCTGCGCAGGCGGGCGACATGCGGGTAGCCGACGTGCGGGTAGCCGACGTGCTTCCGCGCCGCGCGCCCGTCTTCGCGCTCGCCGACGAGACCTGCCGCCTAGTCGCGACGCGGCTCGCCGTGCATCAGTTGGAGCGTCTGCCGGTCATTGCAGGTCCCGAGACGATGCGGCTCGCCGGCATCGTCTCGCGCAGCGATCTCGTGAAGCCGGCGCTGCGGCACTTCGACGACGAGCACAAGCGCGAGCGTTTCCGCCGCGTGCATCCGGCGGCGTTCGTGACGCGCCGCTTCGCGCCGACGCGCAAGACGGGCTGAGCGGCACATCACATGTGCTTGAACAGCCCCGCATACGCGCGACTCACCGGCAGCACGTCCCGATGGCCGCGCAAATGAATGCGAAGGCGCCCGAGCAGATCGCGCTCGATCCGGTCGATCGCCGCATACGCAACGATCACGCCGCGATGCACCTGCGCGAAGCGATCCGGGTCGAGCCGTGGCAGCAGTTCCTTGAGCGGCGTGCGAATCACATGCCGCTCGCCGTTCGCCACCACTTCCGTGTATTTGTCGAGCGCCTGGAAGTACAGCACGTCGTCGACGGACACGAGCCGCGTCGTATCCTTCAGGCCCACCGTCAGCCAGCGGATCAGCGTCGGCTCCTTCGACGTCCTCGCGTCCGACAGCGCGTCCGCGCTCACCAGCGCAAAGCCGCCGCGCTGCAGCTTCGCGATGCAGCGCAGCAGCCGCTCGTCCGTCACCGGCTTCAGCAGATAATCGACCGCCGATCGATCGAACGCCTCGACCGCATATTCGTCGTATGCCGTCACGAAGACCACGTGCACGCCGGGCACGAGGCTCGCGAGCTTCAACCCGTCGATGCCCGGCATCCGGATGTCGAGAAACGCGATGTCGGGACGCGCGGCGTTGAGCGCCGCCAGCGTGTCGACGCCATTGCGCGGCATCGCGACGATCTCGAGCTCGGGCCACAGCTCGGCAAGACGCCCGGCGAGCTCGGCGGAAAGGTTCGGTTCGTCATCGGCAATGAGTGCAGTCGGCATGTCAATCGATCGGAATCAGCAAGGTCGCGGTCACGCCCCGCGTGGCGCCGGCCGTCGCGCCGACCGACACGCGGCCGCGCTCGCCGTGGAGACGCTTGATGCGCGCGACCACGTTCGCCAGTCCGACGCCGCCATGAAGCCTGGTTTCTCCGTTGCCGAGGCCCACCCCGGTGTCGATCACGCTGAGTTCGAGCATCCCGCCGTTGCGCCGGCCGCTCACGCGGATCTCGCCGCCGTCGATCGACGGCTCGATCCCGTGCAGCAGCGCATTCTCGACGAGCGGCTGCAACAGCAGCGGCGAAAACGCCAGCTTCCGCAACGACGCGGGCACGTCGATCGCGTATCGCAGCCGCCCGCCCAACCGGATCGACGCGATCTGCAGCAGCGCCTCGACGAGTTCGAGCTCCTCGCCGAGCGTCGACGTCGACTTGCGCGTGCGGCCGAGGCTCGCGCGCAGATAGCGGTTCAAGCTGTCGAGCATCATCGACGCGCGGGCCGGATCGCGCTCGATCAGGCTCTGCACGTTCGCGAGCGTATTGAAAAGAAAGTGCGGCTCGATCTGGGCCTGCAGCAGCGCGAGGCGCGCGGCCGTCTCCGCCTGACGCGCCTCGGCGGCCTCCCGGCGCTGCGTCTCGAGCGACGCGCGCATCCGCGCCGCCTGCATGAACAACGAAAGGAACGCGCAAGCCACGCCGGTAACGACGAACGACGACCCGTACGCGAGCCACTCCCGAACGCTCGCGCGCCCGATCAGATGCGGCACGAACCCGATCGTCGACGCCGTGATCTCGAAGCCGGCGAAGACACTGGCCGGCGCGATGATCAGCACCTTCGGCAGCACCGCGAGCTTGCCACGCGTCAGCTGGTGGACGCACCGGCTGAGCAGCAGCGCGGACAGGCCGATGCCGTTCGCGAGCACGAGATAAGGCAGCACCGCGTCGTCGCGGCGGTTCGCCCAGAAACTCAGGCCGACGATGCTGTTGAACAGCACGAGACCGGCCAACGCCAGCATCCTGCGCACGGGCCGCGGGGCGCCGGAATCGGGTGTCCGCGCAGAAAAAAAGGAATGGAACCGGCTTTGCATGGTGTCGAACGAGCGTGAACGCGAATGGAAGTGCGATTCCACAACTGAGCGCCAAGTGCGTCGTGACGGCGTCGCGCGCGACGAACAGCGCCGACGCGCGACGAGGCGCCGCTGCATCCGACGGGCGACGGCGCCTCGGTCACGATTGTAGTGGAGCGCCGCGCCGATCGGCCGCGCGGGATTCGACAAGCGTGTCGCGCGCCCCTCCCCGTGGCCGTCGCCGTCGCGCGTGCATTCCGCCGCCCGCCATCGCATGACGCCGATCGCCCGGCGTCTAATGCCGCGACGCAGGATGGCGATCATGTCCGCGCCACGCGCGATGCACGGCGACGACACGACACGTGACGAGTGACTGACAAGCGACAGGTGGCGAAACATCGCCTGCCGCCCGGCGTTGCGATCGCCGAACGATCAACATCGTCAATGCCGCCGCGCACGGCCGCGTGCTCTCGACTGCACGCGCCGCGCCACTCGAGCCGCAGCCCGCTCGCCCCGAAATCTGGCGAATTCGCAGCCCCGCGGATCACGCCGGGCGGCGTCGCCGCGTTTCCCCCCGGCGTGCTCATCGCACGTCGACGCCGTTCGTCGCCCGGAACGCGCCGTTCGTCGCAAACGACGGCAAACCCGCTCGATCGCCCCTATCGTGGTGGACAGACAAGCCGATGAATGCACTCTCGATCATGTACTCGACATTCCATCTCCCGACCTACGTCTACATACTGTTCTGCGCGCTCGTCTACCTCGGCGTCAAACGCTCTTTCCCGTGCGACGTGACGCCGACACGTCCGCTGCTGTCGCCGATCGTGTTCGTGACGCTCGGCATCACGAGCCTCAACACGCTGTTTCCGCACGCCGGCATGGGAGCCGACGCCGTCGCGGCGGCGGGACTCGCGGCCGGCGCAACGGTCGGCTGGCTCCACGCGCGCCGCTGGCGGCTGCAATTCAACGTCAGGCAAGCGCGTTTGCTCGTCCGGCTGCCCGGCGACGCGAGCCTGCTCGCGACGCTGATGCTTACCTTCGCCGCCGAAACGTACCTGCACTACGCGGTCGCATCCGCGAAGCCATGGGTCGCGACGAGCACGTTCGCCCTGCTGTCGTTCGCGCTCTGGGGCCTGCTCGCCGGCATGCCGCTCGGCCGCGCGATCAACGTGGTCGCGCGCTGCATCCGATACGCGAACGGGCCGCGCGACAACGACGGCGCTTATACCTTCGATTCGAATTGAGGCGCGACGCCCATCGGGACGCCGCACGAGCCCGTCGAGCCGCACTCAACCACGCTGTCCCGCGGTTCGCCGCGATCGAGCCGGATCGCGACGAGCCGCGGACCGCCCGCCGCGCCGCCCGCGACAGGAATTCGGTGCAGCCGGCATAATGACTGCCCCGCCGGCCGGTTCACGCAGGATCACCGATGCTTCTCACGACACTCGAACAACTCGAAGCGCACTACGGCAAGCCGAGCGATCGCTCGCTGTGGAAGGAAATCCCGTACATGAGCGACGACTACCGCGCATTCGTCGCGAAGTCGCCGTTCGTCGTGCTCGCGTCATCGGGCGCGGGCGGCCTGGACTGTTCGCCGCGCGGCGACCGCCCCGGCTTCGTCCGCGTGCTAGACCCGCGCACGCTCGCGATCCCCGACCGTCCCGGCAACAACCGCATCGACACACTGCGCAACATCGTCACGAACGGACGCGTCGGCGTGCTGTTCGTCGTGCCGGGCGTCGGCGAGACGCTGCGCGTGAACGGCCGCGCGAAGGTGTCGATCGATCCCGAGTTGCTCGCGTCGTTCGCGGTCGACGGCAAGCCGGCGAAGGCGGCGATCGTCGTCGACATCGAAGCCGTCTATTTCCATTGCTCGAAGGCGTTTCTGCGCTCGCAGCTGTGGGATGCCTCGAAGCACGTGCCGCGCACGGAACTGCCGTCGCCGGGCGCGATCCTGAAGAAGCTCGCGCCCGCCGGATTCGACGCCGAGCAATACGAGCGCGAACTCGACGAGCGCAATCGCACGCGGCTCTATTGATTCGATCGGCGGATGCGCGCCGAGAATGCGGCGCCGCTTGCTCGATCGCGCGGCGTCGGCGCGATGGCGGAACGGCGGCGGAAAAAAAACGGAAGGGCCGGCGGACGTTCCGCCTGTCAGGCGGGAAGACTGCTCGGAGATCGACTTTCGCTGTCCAAGGCGTGAGTCCCGTGAGTTGATAGCTTCGTCAGTTTTGAAGGCTGCATACTCCGTCAAACGCGCGCCGCGCGCCAAACAATCTATGACAATCTTTGCCCGTCGATTTGAACGTGCTTAACAGTCGTCGCGCGCGGTCTTTGCCATTATGAACTCAACGAATACGAACGCGACGGGGCCACCGTTAGCATGCACCCTACGCCAAGCGGTCGGAGAACTGCGCGGCGTAGGCTGACGGTTTCGATCGCGCCGAATCCCGTATGACGGACGGCAATCCGCGCACCGCTTTCTCTTCTTCACGCCTTCGCAGCACCAATCAATTCATCCGCAAGCACACGCGACGCCTCGGCAACGCCGGGTCGTCGCACATGCGCGTGCGGCGCAGCAATCGCGTACACGACGCCCGGTGCACTCCGCTTCGCTTGGCAAGCTCCTTAACATCTTGTTTCCGAATCGCCCGGAACATCGCCGACGATGCGCACTCACATTGGATCGTAGTATCCGTTGAAATCCGATTCACGATTCACGATTCACGATTCACGACCAGAGGGAGATAACGTGAAATATTTACCGTTCATCGCATTGATTGTGGCAACTTCGGCCAGCGCCGCGGGCGCCGACGTCCAGAACGTGGGACAGAGCCAGAAGCCTGCGCAGGATGTCTCGACCTGCATCGCGAAAACCTGGGCCGACAAGGCGCAACAGCAGGTCGTCACGCAGGAAGTGCTCGCGAACGGTCTCGCGGCTGACGTCTATGTGCCGGGCCAGCAACCGCCGAACGGCGCGGCCGCGGTCGTGCGCCCCGCGCGCTCCGGCAACGCGAAGACGTGGGTCGGCTTCCGCGCGGGCAGCGGCTCGGCGGACAGCGCGGCCGCAGGCGACATCAATAGCTGCCTGTAAAGCCTGACATGCCGGCCACGCCGGCATGAGCCGCATGGTCCCGACACGCCGGCGCGGCGAAAGCCGCGTCGGCGTGTCGTTTGCAGGGCTTGCGCGCATTGATCGATGCGCGCAAGCCGCGCCGTCATCGACTCGACCCGTTCTCCGTCAGACGCAGCCTCTTCATGTCACGCGCCGGAGATGCCGGGCAGATTGCCGCCCCGCCGGCGAAACGGCCATCGAGACGGCTAACGATCCCGCTTCGCACGCAGCATCGCGCGCCGCTTGAGGCTCTCGTCCGACCAGATCTCGTCGGACGCGTAGTATTCGGGCACGGCGCGTGCGTCGGGCGGCAGGATTACCCACGGCTGTTTCGACGACGTGAAGATATGGATGTCGGGCGGCAGGCGATCCGGATCGTCGAGCGTACCGACGCGAACGAAGCTCACCGCGCTGCCGCCGCCCGCATAGTGGCTCCACACCGCGACACGGCAACGCGGGCAGCGCGCGATCTTCTGGCCCTTGCCGCTGTTCGACGGCGTATCGACGATGTCGACTGCGCCGCGCAGCAGCAGCAAGCGGTCCGATTCGATCAGCGCGTTCAGCGCGAACGCCGTGCCGGTTTCCCGCTGACACCAGCGGCAATGGCAGCAATGCACGATGAGCGGCCGGGATGTCATCCGGTAGCGCACCGCGCCGCACGTGCAGCCGCCTTCGTAGATCGGGGAATCATCGGTTTGCATACGTCGCCTCGCTTGAAAAGGGTACGACCGCCAATGTTTCTCACCATGCGATGATCCCTCTTCGCGCGATGCGTGTGAAGCGCCCCAGCGTTGCGCGCCCGCCAGCCAGCCCGTGCCCGCCCGCGCTGCGCCGCCCGTTTGCCGCAGCACGCGTGCATGCCGCGCCGCACGACGAATCTGCGAAATCCTGGCGAACGATGGCATGATATCGACCTTGCGTGTCATTACACCCACCTGCATCCGAACATGTCGAACCTGATCGTCCATGGCGGCGCCCCGCTTCGCGGAGAAATCACGCCGTCCGCCAACAAGAACGCCGTCTTGCCCATCCTGTGCGCGACGCTTCTCACCGACCAGCCGCTGCGGCTCGTCGGCGTGCCGGACATCACCGATGTCCGCAAGATCCTCGACATCTTCCGCACGCTCGGCAGCGACGTGTCGATCGACTACGCGACGGGCGCGCTCGACCTGCACCACCGCGCGACGGCGTTCGATCCGGCCGTGCACCGGCTGCCGGAGGAAATGCGCTCGTCGATCATGCTGGTGCCGCCGCTTCTCGCGCGCTTCGGCGTCGCGCGGCTCGAGAACGACGTGAAGGGCTGCACGCTCGGCGTGCGCGAAATCGACCCGCACGTCGAGGTGTTCGAGCGCTTCGGCGCGCGGATCGAGCGCACGTCCGATTCGCTGATCGTGCGCGCCGACGGGCCGCTCACGTCGAATCATCATTGGCTCGACTACGCGTCGGTCACGACGACCGAGAACTTCGTGCTGTGCGCGGCGTCGGCGAACGGCACGTCGACGCTCGTCAACGCCGCGTCGGAGCCGCACGTGCAGGAGTTCTGCCGATTCCTCGCGATGCTCGGCGTGCCGATCGAAGGCATCGGCACGTCGCATCTGAGCATCCAGGGCGGCCGCGCGCTCGCGGGGGGCGAGTACCGCTTCAACGAGGACTTCCACGAGATCGCGACGTTCCTCGCACTCGGCGCGATCACGGGAGGCGACATCGCGGTGCGCAACGGCTCGCCCGAGCAGTTTCCGCTGATCGACCGGACCTTCGCGAAGTTCGGCGTTCAGGTCGCGCACGAGAACGGCTGGTCGCACGCGCTGCGCGACGGTCCGCTGAAGGTCAAGCAGCCGTTCACGCGCAACATCCTGACGAAGGTCGAGGCCGCGCCGTGGCCGTACCTGCCTGTCGATCTGCTGCCGATCTTCATCGCGCTCGGCGTGCAGGCGCAAGGCAGCGTGATGTTCTGGAACAAGGTCTACGACGGCGCGATGGGCTGGACGGGCGAGCTGTCGAAGTTCGGCGCGCACGTGTTCCTGTCCGATCCGCATCGGCTGATCACGTTCGGCGGGCTGCCGCTCAGCCCCGCGCGCGTCGAAAGCCCGTACATCATCCGCGTCGCGATCGCGCTCTTGATGGTCGCGGCGAGCATCGACGGCCGCTCGGAGATCCTGAATGCGCAGCCGATCCGGCGCGCGCATCCGCATTTCGTCGAGAATCTGCGCTCGGTCGGCGCGAACGTCGAGTGGACGAGCAGCGAGTAAATCGATGGGCGGTGCCGGCGCGCGCGCGCGAGATCGCGCCGCGCCCTCACCGGCGCTCGTCGGCCGCCTACTTGAGCCGGCCGGACAGGAACTGCGACAGGCGCTCGCTCTTCGGATTGACGAGCACATCCTGCGGATGTCCCTCTTCCTCGATCCGCCCCTGGTGCAGGAAGATCACGTGATTCGACACGTTGCGCGCGAAGCCCATCTCGTGCGTGACGACGATCATCGTGCGTCCCTCTTCCGCGAGCGCCTGCATCACCTTCAGCACTTCGCCGACGAGTTCCGGATCGAGCGCCGACGTCGGCTCGTCGAACAGCATCACTTCGGGCTCCATCGCGAGCGCGCGCGCGATCGCGACACGCTGCTGCTGGCCGCCCGACAGGTGCGACGGATATTTCGCCTCGACGCTCGGCGCGAGCCCCACTTTCCGCAGGTACTCGCGCGCCCGCGCCTCGGCCTCGGCGCGCGACAGGCCGAGCACGCTGACAGGCGCCTCGATCACGTTCTCGAGCACGGTCATGTGCGCCCACAGATTGAAGTGCTGGAACACCATCGCGAGCTTCACGCGCATCCGCTGCAATTGCTTCGGATCGCCGATCTTCGGCGCGCCGCGCCTGTCGCGCGCCACGCGGATCGACTCGTCGCCGAGCGTGATCGTGCCCGCGCAAGGCTGCTCGAGAAAGTTGATGCAGCGCAGGAACGTGCTCTTTCCCGAGCCGCTCGAGCCGATGATGCTGATCACGTCGCCCGCCTTCGCCTTCATCGAGATGCCCTTCAGCACCTCGTTGTCGCCGAACTTCTTGTGCAGGTCGTCCACACTGAGCTTGTACATTCGCCGTCGTCCTTGATCGTCGTTGAGCTTCGTTGATCGATGCCGCTGTGCGCGTCAGCGTCCCTGCGGTCTCAGGAACGCCAGCCAGCGCGCCTCCATCCGGCGGAACAGCCAGATGAGGCCGAACACGACGACCGCATACAGCACGGCCGCGATCCCGTACGCCTGAAACGATGCGTAGGTCGCCGAATTGACGTCGCGCGTGACTTTGAGGATGTCGGGCACGGTCGCCGTGAACGCGAGCGTCGTCGCGTGCAGCATCAGGATCACTTCGTTGCTGTAGCTCGGCAGCGCGCGGCGCAACGCCGACGGCAGGATCACGCGCGTGTACAGCTTGAACCGCGACATCCCGTATGCGAGCCCCGCCTCGATCTCGCCCGGCGACGTCGACTTGATCGCGCCCGCGAAGATCTCGGTCGCATACGCGCATTCGTTCAGCGTGAACGCGAGCAGCGTGCAGTTCATCGCGCTTCGGAAGAAGCTGTCGAGCCACGCATGATCGTGCACGACGCCCAGGCTATAGATGCCCGTGTAGCAAAGCAGTAGCTGCACGTAGAGCGGCGTGCCGCGAAACACGTATGTGTAGAGCCAGACCGTGCGCGACAGCAAGCGGTTGCGCGACGCGCGCGCGATCGCGAGCGGCACCGCGAGGCAAAAGCCGAGCCCGATCGACACGACGAGCAGCCACAGCGTGATCGCGAGGCCGCTGATCCGGTAGCCGTCGCTGAACAGGTAGTTCTGCCAATATTGACCGATGATCTGAATCACAGCGCCAGCCTCCGCACACCCGCCGAATAGCGTTTTTCTAGATACATCAACACGAGATTCGACAGCGTCGTGATCGCGAGATAGATCGCGCCCGCCGCGAGCGTGAAGAAAAAGAAATTCAGCGTGCTCTTGCCTGCGTCCTGCGACGCCTTCACGACGTCGGCGAGGCCGATGATCGACACGAGCGCGGTCGCCTTCACGAGCACCTGCCAGTTGTTGCCGATGCCGGGCAGCGCGAAGCGCATCATTTGCGGGAACATGATTCGCGCGAACACGCGCCACGAGCTCATCCCGTACGCGAAGCCCGCTTCGAGCTGACCGCGCGGCACCGCGAGGAACGCACCGCGGAACGTCTCGGTGAAGTAAGCGCCGTAGATGAAGCCCAGCGTGACGATGCCCGCGACGAACGGGTCGATGTCGATCTGATCGACGCCGAGCATGTCGGTCGCGTCGTTCAGCAGGATCTGGATCCCGTAGAACAGCAGCAACATCAGCACGAGATCCGGCACCGCGCGAATCAGCGTCGTGTAGAACGTGCCGATGCCGGCCAGCACGCGGTTCGGCGACAGCTTGGCCGCCGCGCCCGCGAGCCCGAGCGCGAGCGACGCGGCGAGCGAAAGGACGGCGAGCTTGACCGTTTCGACCGTGCCGGCCCATAGCAGCGGACCGAAGCCTTGAAAGAGCATCTGCGATTTCCTCGATGTGCACGGGCGCGGCACGCCGTCGCCGCGAAGCGGGCGCGCAACCTGTCCGTCGGGTTTCCGGGAGCTTACGAACGGCTTCTGGCGGCGATTTCAGTCGCGCCGAAGTTGTATGTACAACTTTGCGCCGTCCGACTATGGCCAGCAATCAGTGTTTCTATCTAATGTCCAATCGGACGCGTCATGCTCGAACGCTGCGCGGGCCGCGGCGCACATTCGTCCGGACCGCGAAACGAATCCGCCGCGAGGAACGATCCGGTGCGTTCGCCGCGCCGCCGGCCCATGAAAAAAGGGCTTCGGCCGACACGCCGAAGCCCTTCCTCCCGCATCGTGCGACGTGCGCGTCAGAACGTATGCATCATCCCGGCGTATGCGCCCGTCTGCGATTCTCCCGCGAGCGGGCTCGTGTTCGGCGTCGCGTCGCGCGGCGTCGCGAGCAGCGAGAAGTTCGAATTCCCGCCGTTGCGCACATAGGCGACCGTGCCGTACAGGAAAGTCCGCTTCGACAGGTTGTAAGTCGTCCCGAGCGCATACATGATCGCGTGGCCGGACGGATCGTGCGACGCATCGCCGCCGTCGCCGCCGCGCACGCGCACGTAGTAGCCGCCGCCCGTCACCGCCCACTGCGGATTCGCCTGATACGTCGCGCCGAGCCAGAAGTGATCGGCGCGATCGGCGAGGCCCGCCGGGGTGTCGGGCGCCGAGTAATGCGTATAGGCGCCCTGGATCTTGAACTTCTGCACCTTCACGTTCGCCCCGATGAAGTACTCGCGCGAGCTCGAGAAGATGTTGCTCATGCGGCCGTTGCTGTCGCGCAGCTCGTCGTACATGCCGCGCACGTCGAGCATCGGCGAGTGATACGAGAGCATCACGCCGTCCGAGCGGCCGAAGTCGCCGGGCGCGCCGTAGTTGAAGCCGCGCGACTGGTTGCCGAACGCATATTGCGCTTGCACGTCGAAGCCGCCGAACACCGGGCTGTGATATTCGACGTTGTTGCTCGTCTGCTGCCAGTTGCGGCCGCGCACGAGCGACGCCGATGAGAACGCCTGCTGGACGAACGGATCGAATTCCCACACGCCGTCGCTGTCGATGAAAAGATTGCGGCCCGCCTGCAGCGTGCCCCACATGTCGTTCTTCAGGCCGACGTACGCGCGCCGCGACCACATCCGGCCGCCGCCCGTCGTGCCGTTCATCACCTGGAACGCGGTCTCCAGGTTGAAGATCGCCGCCGTGCCGCCGCCCAGATCCTCGACGCCTTTCAGGCCGAACATGCTGGTGCCCCAGTCGCCGCTCTCGGCGCTCCAGCGCGACGAACTGCCGCCCGAAGGGTTCGCGATGTGATTCAGGTATTCGATGCCGCCGTCGACCCGGCCGTACAGCGTGACGCTCGTTTGCGCGCAAGCGAGCGCCGGCCCGGCCGCGACGATCGCAGCCATCATTTTCTTCGAATGAAAACCCATTGTTCTCCGCCTATTGTCTTCTCTCAGGTTCCAAACACGTCCGGCACGCCGCTCAACCGCGATCGATCGAATAGCGTCCGGGGCCAGCCGCGCACAGGGCGAACAGGCCGCCCGTGATCGCGATGTTCTTGTAGAAGTGGATCATCATGTTCATCTGCTCGGCGGCCGGCATCGACCAGTAGTGATGGCCGATGATCGCGGTGCCGATCGTGTAGAGGCCGAGCAAGAGCGCGAGCGGCCGCGTGTAGAAGCCGATCAGGATCGCGATGCCGACGAAGAACTCCATCACGACCGCGACGACCGCCGCGACCGACGGCAACGGCGTGCCCTCGGCCGCCATGAACTGGACTGTGCCCGAGAAATTCAGCAGTTTCTCCCAGCCGAAGATCACGAACAGGATGACGAGCAGAATGCGGGAAAGCAGCAGGAGAAGGTCTTTCTGAGGCGCAAGGAAGGTTTGTCTCATTATCGTCTGGAGCGGGAAGCGGACGCCGCGCGCGAGGCGTCGCGCACGTGCCGGTTGCGAACCGAGGCGGCTCACGGCTCACGGCGCACGCCGTGAGCCGCCTCCCTGTCGACTGCGACCTGCCACCGGACAGCCGCCCGGTGCGATGCCGTCCTCCTCGATCGCCGGATAACCGACCCGTACGTTACTGCGAGGCGCGCAGCTTCGCAACGTCCTGTTCGCTCACTTTCGCCGCCGGATTGCCGAACTGGACGGTCAGGTAGTTCGTCAGCGCGGCGATCTGCGCATCCGACAGTTCGTGGCGGAACGCCGGCATCCCGACGTCTTCCTTGCCCGCCTTGCGCGCGACGCCGTTCAGGATCACCTGCACGAGGTTCGTCGGATTCGGCGCGCCGACGGTCGAGTTATGGAAGAGCGGCGGATAGTAGCCGTCCGGCGTGCCCTTGCCCTGCATCTGGTGGCAGCTCGCGCAGTTGCCGAGATAGAGCCGCGCGGGATCGATGCCCGTCGACGCGAGCGCGACGCCGCGCAGCCGGATCCCGTCCTCGGCCGGCTTGCCCCATGCGGAGCGCGCCTTCGCGCTGCCGTCGGCGACGGCGGGCACTGTGCGGATGTACGTCGCGATCGCGCCGATGTCGGCATCGGTCATCTGCGAGAAGCTGTGCTCGACCGCTTCGGCCATCGGCCCCGCCGCCTGCGCGAGACCCGGCACGCTGCCCGTGCGTAGGTACTGGACGAGCTGCTGCTGCGACCAGCCGCCGATCCCCGCGCTCGTGTCCGACGTGATGTTGTAGCCGTCCCAGCCCGACAGCACCGAGCCCGCAAGGAAGCTGCCGCCGCCCGTATCGTCGAGCGACTTCTCCTGCAGCGCGACGCCGCGCGGCGTGTGGCACGTGCCGCAGTGCGCGAGGCCCTGCACGAGATACGCGCCGCGGTTCCATTCGACGCCGCGCTCGGGCTTCGGCTGGTACGCGCCGTCCTTCAGGAACAGGAGATTCCAGATCTTGAGCGGCCAGCGCATGCTCAGATACCACGGAATGTCGTTCTTGCGCGCCGGCTGCCTGACCGGTTCGACGCCGTGCGTGAAGTACGCGTAGAGCGCCTTCACGTCGTCGTCGGTGACTTTCGCATACGACACGTACGGCATTGCCGGATACAGGTTGTCACCGTTCTTCGCGACACCATGACGCACCGCGCGCTCGAAGTCCGCGAACGTCCAGTCGCCGATGCCCGTTTCCTTGTCGGGCGTGATGTTGGTCGTGTAGATCGTGCCGAGGACGGGCGCACGCATTGGCAAGCCGCCCGCGAACGGCTTGCCGCCCTTCGCCGTGTGGCACGCCATGCAGTCGCCCGCGACGGCCAGATAGCGGCCGCGTTCGACGAGCGCAGCATCGCCGGAGCGTGCGGCCGGGGCGATCGCGGCGGCCGCAGCCGGCGCGGACGCAGCGGCGGCGGGCGCGGACGCAGCCGTGGCGGCGTCCGCCGCGCCCGCCAGGCCGGGCAATGCGAGGCAGCCGGCCAGTACGAAGGAAAGGGTTCGTTTCGGCATCAGATTTCCTTCTTCAACTGGTCCGAGATCCGCAGCGCGAGCGCCGCGATCGTCAGCGTCACGTTCACCGTGCCGACCGTCGGCATCGTCGCGCTGCTCGAAACGAACAGGTTCGGATGGTCGAACGTGCGGCAGTCCTTGTCGACGACCGAATCGTGCGGGTCGGCGCCCATGATCGTCGCGCCGGTGATGTGGTTGTTCGGCGCGAACTCGTCGTTGAACGCAACATCCGTGCCGCCGAGCACCTTCGCGGCGGTCGCATAGACCTCGCGCGTGTGCACCGCGCCCCGCCTTACGTAGTCGTCGATCGCGTAGGTGATTTCCGGGCGCGGGATGCCGATCCCGTCGGTCGCCGTCTTGCTCGGCACGATCCGGTTCTCTGGCTGCGGCAGGATCTCGTGGAAGCAGTCGAACTGCACGTAGCGCGCGGAACGGTCGCGGATCTGCGCGTCGAGCTCGGCGGGCTTCAAGAGCTTGCCGGCCTTGAAGATCTTCTGCGTTTCCTGGTCGATGCGTGACAGATTCGACAGATGGATCTTCTTCGCCGCTTCGGTCGCGCGGAACGCGCCGTCGCGAAAGCCGATCAGCGACGTCATCTCCTGCGGGCCGCGGCCCGGCCAGAGTTTCTCGCTCGCGTAGAACGACACGCCCGTGCCCGGGTGGTCCATCAGGTTGCGGCCGACCATGTCGGAGCTGTTGCCGACGCCGTTCGGGAAATCGTGGCTCGTCGACATCAGCATCAGCTTCGGCGTCTCGATGCCGTTCGCGGCGAGCACGAAGTACTTGCCTTCGACGCGATGCTCGACACCCTTCGGGTCCTTGTAGCGCGCCGCGACGATTTTCTTCTGCGGGCCGACTTCGAGCTTGTGGACGACCGCGTTCTCGATCAGCTTCGCGCCCGCCTGCTCGGCCTTCTCGACGTGGACGATGCCGTTGTACATCGCGCCGATCGGGCAGATCGGCATGCAGTTGTTGTTGCCGCAGCAGGTCGGACGGCCGTCGTACGGACGGCTGTTGCGCGCGACGGGTTCGGTCACGACGTGGAACTTCGGATCGTAGCCGTTGAGCGCGGTCTTGATCGTCTGCTCGTTGTAAGACAGCGGCAGCGGCGGCATCGGATACGGCTGCTTGCGCGGCGACAGCAAATCCTCTTCGGCGCCCGGCCCCCAGACGCCCAGTTCCTCCTCGGCGCGCTGGTAGTAATGCTCGAGATCATCGTACTGGATCGGCCAGTCGCGGCCGACGCCGTAGACGGTCTTCATCTTGAAGTCGTTCGGAATGAAGCGCCACGCGGACGCAGCCCAGTGCCACGTCGTGCCGCCCACCGCGCGGATGTACTGCGAGTTGAACTTGTGCTCGCCCTTCAGGACCAGGTAATCGTTCGGCGGGCCGTACTCCGGATGCGGCGCCCACGGGCTCGACGGATACGGCGCCATGAAGTCCATCTTGTCCGGCTGGTTGCGAAAGCGCTCGACGATCTCCCAGCGCGGCATCCGCGGGCCGGCTTCGAGCAGGATCACCGACTTGCCCGCCATCGCGAGCTGATGCGCGACGATCGCACCCGCGACGCCCGAGCCCACGACAACGACGTCGGCTTGCTGTGTATCGGCCATCAGGCTTGCCTCTCGATCGGTTTGTCGGCCCAGAAGCCGGGTTTGCTGGGGCAGTACGAGCGGATCACGAGCGTGTCCGACACGACGCCGAACATCAGCGCTTCTTCATAGGTGATCACGACGTTGTCGACGATGCCGAGATACCACGCTTCGAGAATGCGCAGCGAGAGGGCTTCCTGATCGGGCGTGAGCGCGTTCGCAGCGAGCGAGCCGGCAAGCTTCGGCAGCCCGTCGCCGAGTTCGAACGAACCCTTCTGCAGCGCACGCAGCAACCGTTCGCCGACCGCGCGGTTCAGGCCGGTCTTGCCGGTCAACGCTTCGGACAGCGTCATGAACGCATCGAGCGGCGCGGCGCTCGGACCTTCGGCGAGCGCGCGCAACGTGAGCGAGCCGGCAAGGCCCAATGCGGTCAGCGCGAGCGAGCGCTGCAGCCATTGGCGTCGAGTGAGCCCCCCACCCATGGGCTCGGCCGCGTCGCCCGAGCGACGCGCGTGGGGATTGGTGTCGTTATTCATCGTTCCTTCTCTCAGGCGTCGGGTTCGGGAAAACGAGTCTTGATATGTCCCGAACGCCGGCGCGGACCCGAAATGTACGCGCTCATCGCCAATTGAACAATACCTTATATAGTTCATCAAATCGTTTTGCATTCCCTTGCATTGTGGCTCCGGCTGTTTTTTTCAGTTTCAGCAAGAAACTGTTTCGTAATATGGAGTTACGGCATCCGAACTATCCGGAATGCGCAGCAGTGCGATGTGACGGGATCGTGAAGCTGCGTGTCGATTGTCGCGACACGCGCGAGGCGAGCGACATACAGAGCCGGCCGCGTATCCGGGCACGGCTGGGCCGCCGGCGGCCCTGCCGCAATCGACCGGTCAAGGGACCGGCGCGGCGAGGCGCGCCGCGCCGCCCTCCGCCGAGCGCGGACCCTATTCAGTACTGCGCGCGATCGCTGGGATTCTTGAAGAGCGCGCGCATTTCCGGCGACAACGGAAAATTCAGATTCAGCCCGCGCGGCGGAATCGGCTGCATGAACCACTTGTCGTAGAGCTTCTCCGCTTCGCCCGACGTCTGCATCTGCGCGATCGTCGAATCGACGAGCTTCTTGAGCGCGGGATCGTCCCTGCGCATCATGCACGCGTAGTTCTCGTGGACGAGCGGCGTACCCGCGACCACGTAAGCCCCCGGATTCTTCTCCTTCGCGAGTTCGCCATACAGCAGCGGCTCGTCCATCACGAACGCGGCCGCACGGCTCGTCGTCACGTTCATGAACGCCTCGGCGTGGTCCTTCGCGCTGATGATCGTCATGTTCATGTTCCTGTCTTCGTTCAGCTTGCGCAGGAGGCGCTCGTCGGACGTGCCCGCCGTCGTCACGACGGTCTTGCCCGCGAAATCGCCGAAGTCCTTGATGCCCGAGTCCTTGCGCGTGCTGAAGCGGATGCCGTACAGGAAGATGCTGTTCGAGAACGCCGCCTGCTTCTGCCGCTCGAGCGTGTTCGTCGTCGACCCGCATTCGAAGTCGATCGTGCCGTTCTGCACGAGCGGAATGCGGTTTTGCGACGTGATCGGAATTTCCTTGACGACGAGTCCGGGCAGCTTCAATTGCCGCTTGATCTCGTCGATGATCTTCGCGGCGATGTCGCGCGAATAGCCGATGTTCTTCTGCTGATTGTCGGAATACGAGAACGGCACCGACGATTCGCGAATGCCGAGCCCGACGACGCCCGTCTCCTTGATTTTCTTGAGCGTACCGGTGAGTTCCTGTGCATGAACGGCGCCTGCAGCCATGCAGACGAACGCGGCGACGGGCCAGTTGAAACGAACGTGCATGCTTTTCTCCAAAGAAGTCGAATGAAAAGCGATCGTAATCCGTTCAAAAACCACTGGCGGCATGCGCTGCGGCAACCTTCGGGTCGCATGACGCCGCCGCCTTCCGGCGGTGCGCCGAATACGCATTTGCTCACCCGTTTGATACGGTCGTTCTCGGTTTACCGCGCTTATCTCAAAATTACACTCAAATCAGGCCATGCGATACACCAAAAATGCTCGTGTATTTGTGCGGTGAGCGACTATATTTTCGGAAAGACTATCAAGAATTGTTAAACGCAGCCGTTACTCACACCAGTACCTCCGATCGGGCGCGCACGAGCCCGGCGGAATCCGGACAAGACCTGGCGATGTATCGGGATGCAACCGAAGGGCGACGATGCTCACGGACTTCTCACGCCACGGATCTTGACCGCGTCAACCGCACACGCGGTTTCGAAACCAAGGGTGGAGAGGCGCCATGAACAACAAACGTAGCAATCCTGATCAGACGCGGTTTGGCCAAGCCCGCGCCGTCGCCGGCATTCTCTCCGTGTCCCTCCTCGTTCCGCTCGCCGGTTGCGGCGGAGGCGGCGGCGGGGGCGGAGGCAGCGCACCATCCGCAGCCGCGCAACCGACTCCGACACCTGCTCCGACATCGGGCTCGTCGCAATCCTCGACTTCGACGACGGCCTGCCCCGTCACGCAAACCGCATCGGCCGCCGCAAGCGCCTCCCTCGTCTCCAGCACCGTTCAACAGGACGCGCCCGTCGACCATCTGATCGTCAAGCTGCAAAACGCATCGGCGACGACGGCGTCGGGCGCGCGGATCATGGCCGCGACGAACGACGCGGCGCGTCTCGACGCGGTGATCCAGCGCGCGATGTCGCAATGGAGCACGAAGGGCGGCGCCGCGCGCTCGTATGCGCAAAACATCGCGCAGACGAGTGCCGTGCAGGTCGAGCGGACGATGTCGGGCGGCGCGGCGCTGCTCGCGCTCGGACAAAAGATGAACGCGGATACCGCCAGCGCGCTCGCGCAAACGTTCGCGGCCGATCCGGACGTCGCGTACGCGGAGCCCGACCGGCGCGTCTTCGCCCACACCGTGGCGACCGATCCGAACTACGCGCAGCAGTGGAACTACTTCGATCCGACGGCCGGCATCGATCTGCCGAACGCGTGGAGCGTGACAACCGGCTCGCCGACCGTCGTCACTGCGGTGCTCGACACCGGCTATCGTCCGCATCCGGACATCATCGCAAATCTGTTGCCCGGCTACGACTTCATTTCCGACATCAACACCGGCAACAACGGGCACGGTCGCAGCCCGGACGCGACCGATCCGGGCGACTGGGTCACGCAGCAGGAGCTGACCGATCCGTCGAGCCCGTTCTATAACTGCGCGAGCGCGCCGTCGAACAGCAGTTGGCACGGCACGCAGGTCGCCGGCATCATCGGCGCCGCCGCGAACAACGGCATCGGCATCGCGGGCGTCAACTGGTACGGCAAGATGCTGCCCGTGCGCGTGCTCGGCAAGTGCGGCGGCACGACGAGCGACATCGCCGACGCGATGCGCTGGGCGGCCGGCCTCCCCGTCGCCGGCGCGCCGACGAATCTGACGCCCGCGAAGGTCATCAACCTCAGCCTGGGCGGCAAGGGCCCGTGCGGCGACACGTTTCAGCAGGCAATCAACGACGTCATCGCACAAGGTGCGACCGTCGTCGTCGCGGCCGGCAACGACGGCCAGGCGACGACCCAGGATCGCCCCGCGAACTGCACGGGCGTGATCGCGGTCGGCGCGACCGACAGCACGGGCCAGCGTGCGTGGTACAGCAACTTCGGCGCTGACATCATGCTGAGCGCGCCGGGCTCGAACATTCTGTCGACGACCAACGCGGGCACGACGGTGCCGGCGTCCGACGCGTACGGCACGCACAGCGGCACGAGCCTCGCCGCGCCGCAAGTGGCGGGCGTCGCGTCGCTGATGCTCGCGGTGAATCCGAACCTGACGCCCGCACAGATCGCGCAGAAGCTCGCGAGCACCGCGCGGCCGTCGGCGTCGACGGCGTCCTGTCTCGCGCGCGCGCCGGGTGCGGGGATCGTCGACGCGGGCACCGTGGTTGCGTCCGCAACGAAATAGCCACGCGAACCGCACGTGATCGTGCAGCGGCCGCCCGTTCGGGCGGCCGCTTGCTTTGCCGCCGCGCGCGGCCGCGGTCGCGCGACGACGCACATGCGCCGCACGAACGAATGCGCAGACCGTGTAAACCTGCCGTAAAAAGCTTGACGCTTCGCACGCCGACCCCTTACCATCGCCCCCGTCTTGATACTTGGAGTGTTCCGTGAACACCGATGCGAGTTGTAGTCGGTCCTGCACCGGCTTGACTGCTGACTGAGGCATTCGCGCAGAGCCCCACGCTTCTGCCGCATCCCGCCAGCAGGATGCGGCGTCTTTCCGGCCATCTCGGCTCGATCTTCCCGCCACGATTTTCTCGAATGAACGATGCATGCGCCGCCGTGCGCGCGTCGTGCTCGTTCGTTCTCGCCATCCGCGGCCCGCGCCGCGCATGCGCTTGCGTGCCGCTCGTGCATGCATCGCTTTCGCAGCGACCCGTGATGCGCGCCCTTCATTCCGGATGCCTTATCGCATCCGGCCGACGATCGACAGGAGTCCAGATGGAAGCAGACGACAGTAGCCGATTACCGCTCGCCGGCGTCATGCCGGGCGGCGCATGCGCCGCGTCGGCTGCGCCGGCGAGCGACCCCGATTTTTCACTCATTCAGCCGAACGCGCGCGACGCGAAGCGGCGGGAGACGCTCGTCCATCGATAACGACGACGCTCCCCGCTCGCCGCGCGCGACACACGGAGCGTCCGATGACACAACGCACTCCCTCAAAGAACAAGCAACGCGGGTTCCTCCATTACGGCGCACGGGACGACGGCGACGATCGCCGCCCGATGCGCATCGAATACGAATCCGCGCAACCGCTCGCCGACACGCTCGACAACCTGCGCACGAGCGAGCGCGGCCTCACGACATCCGACGCCGAGGATCGCCTGCTGCGCGACGGCCCGAACGAAATCGCGCACGACAAGCCGCCGCACTGGAGCCGGCAGCTGCTGACGTCGTTCAACAACCCGTTCGTCTACGTGCTGCTCGTGCTCGCCTCGATCAGCTTCCTCACCGACGTCTACTTCGCCGAGCCGGACGATCGCGACTACGTCAAGATCACGATCCTGCTCGCGATGATCACGATCAGCGTGCTGCTGCGCTTCGTGCAGGAATTCCGCTCGCTGCGCGCCGCCGAGAAGCTGAAGGCGATGGTGCGCACGACGGCGACCGTGCAGCGCCGCACCGACGACGCGAGCGCGCCGATCAAGCACGACGTGCCGATGCGCGACGTCGTCGTCGGCGACATCGTGCATCTGTCCGCGGGCGACATGATCCCCGCGGACGTGCGGCTGATTTCGTCGCGCGATCTCTTCATCAGCCAAGCGGTGCTGACGGGCGAAGCGCTGCCCGTCGAGAAGTACGACACGCTCGGCGCCGTCGCGCAGAAATCCGCCGAGCCGGCGAACGGCAACGGCAGCGGCAGCGGCGACGCCGGCCACGACGGTTCGCTGCTCGATCTCGCGAACGCGTGCTTCATGGGCACCAACGTCGTGAGCGGCACGGCGACCGCGGTCGTCGTCGCGACGGGCGCCGGCACGTATTTCGGCGCGCTCGCGAAGAACGTCGTCAGCCACAAGCGGGTCGAGACGAGCTTCGATCGCGGCGTGTCGAGCGTCAGCTGGCTGCTGATCCGTTTCATGCTCGTGATGGTGCCGGTCGTCTTCATGATCAACGGCCTCACAAAGGGCGACTGGCTGAGCGCGCTGACGTTCGCACTCGCCGTCGCAGTCGGCCTGACGCCCGAGATGCTGCCGATGATCGTCAGCGCGAACCTCGCGCGCGGCGCGGTCGCGATGGCGCGGCGCAAGGTCGTCGTCAAGCGGCTGAACGCGGTCCAGAACTTCGGCGCGATGGACGTGCTCTGCACCGACAAGACGGGCACGCTCACGCAGGACAAGATCATCCTCGAGCATCACCTCGACGTGTCCGGCCGCAAGAACGAGGACGTGCTGCGCCTCGGCTGGCTGAACAGCTTCCACCAGAGCGGCCAGAAGAATCTGATCGACATCGCGATCGTCAATCGTGCGAATCAGCTCGGCGAATGGATCAAGCCGCAGGGCTATCGCAAGATCGACGAACTGCCGTTCGATTTCGTGCGGCGGCGCCTGTCCGTCGTCGTCGAGGACCCGCGTGGCGCGCATCTGCTCGTCTGCAAGGGCGCGGTCGAGGAGATGCTCGCGGTGTCGACGCACGTTCAGGATAACGAAGGCGTGCGCCCGCTCGATTTCGTCGAGCGCAAGCGGCTTCTCACGCAGGCGAACGCATACAACGAAGACGGCTTCCGCGTGCTGATCGTCGCGACGCGCTCGATCCCGCGCGGCGACGAGCGCGAGCAATACCGGACGGCCGACGAACGCGACCTCGTCGTGCGCGGCTTCCTGACGTTCCTCGATCCGCCGAAGGAATCCGCCGCGCCGGCGCTCGCCGCGCTGCGCGAGAACGGCGTCGCGGTCAAGGTGCTGACGGGCGACAACCCGACCGTCACGCTGAACGTGTGCCGGCAAGTCGGCCTCGAGCCCGGCAAGCCGCTCCTCGGAACCGAAGTCGAAGCGCTCGGCGATGCGGCGCTCGAAAAGGCGGTCGAGCGCACCACCGTGTTCGCGAAGCTCACGCCGCTGCAGAAGGCGCGGATCGTGAAGGCGCTGCAGGCGAACGGCCACACGGTCGGCTTCCTCGGCGACGGGATCAACGACGCGCCCGCGCTGCGCGATGCCGATGTCGGCATCTCGGTCGACAGCGGCGCGGACATCGCGAAGGAGACCGCCGACATCATCCTGCTCGAGAAGAGCCTGATGGTGCTCGAAGAAGGCGTGATCAAGGGCCGCGAGACGTTCGGCAACATCCTCAAGTACCTGAACATGACCGCGAGCTCGAACTTCGGCAATGTGTTCTCGGTGCTCGTCGCGAGCGCGTTCCTGCCGTGGGAGCCGATGCTCGCCGTGCAGATGCTCGTGCTGAACCTCGTCTACGACACGTCGCAGATGCTGCTGCCGTGGGACAAGATGGACCCCGAATTCCTGAAGAAGCCGCGCAAGTGGGAAGCGAAGAACATCGGCCGCTTCATGCTGTGGGTCGGGCCGACGTCGTCGGTGTTCGACATCACGACGTACGTGCTGATGTGGACCGTGTTCGGCGCGGGCGCGCTGTACCACGCGCAAGGCGGCGCGGGCGGCCAGCTCGTGATGAACTCCGGCTGGTTCGTCGAGAGCCTCGTGTCGCAGACGATCGTCGTCCATCTGCTGCGCACGCAGAAGATCCCGTTCCTGCAGAGCACCGCGTCGCTGCCCGTGCTGATGTCGACGACGATCGCGATCGCGATCGGCTGCTGGCTGCCGTTCTCGCCGTTCGCCGAAGCGCTCGGCTTCATCCATCTGCCCGGCAGCTACTGGCTGTGGCTCGTCGCGACGATGGCGGGCTACATCATGCTCGCGCAGATCGTGAAGACGCTTTACGTCCGTCGCTACAAACAGTGGTTCTAAAGCGACGCATCCCTCTCGCATCCGGCCGCGCGCGGCGCGCGCGCCGGCCGCTCGTTTCATCGAAGGTGACGATATGAAAAGAATGCTTCCGCTCGCAGCCGCAGGCGCCCTTTTCGCGCCCTCCGGCGCGCAAGCCGACCACCCGTTCACGTCCGACGACACCAACACGCAAGGCGACGGTAGCTGGCAGTACGAAATGAACGTCGAGCGCACGTCGAAGCAGTCCGACATCGGCCGCCAGCAGCTCTGGAACACGACGCTCACGCGCGGCTTCGGCGAGCGCGTCGATCTGTACATGCAAGCGCCGTACACGCACGTGCAGACACGCTCCGACGAACAGGGCTCAGGCTTCGGCGACATCGAAATCGGCGCGAAATGGCGCGTGCTGGAACGCGGGCCGTTCAGCATCGCGGTGAAGCCGCGCTTCACGGTGCCGGTCGGCGACGACGCGCGCGGCCTCGGCAACGGCCGCGTGAACGCGGGCGCGATGCTGCTCGCGCAGTACGACATCGCACGCGTGCAACTGCTCGCCAATGCAGGCCTGATGTATCAGCCAAATCGCCAGGACGGCCTGACGTCGATCTGGCAGGCGTCCGGCGCGGCGATCTATCGCGCGACGGACAAGCTGCGGCTGGGCATCGACGTCGGGATCTCGCGCAATCCCGAGCGCGGCGCCGGCGCGAATCCAGCGTACGTGATCGCGGGCGCGATCTACTCGCCGCGCGGCTGGCTCGATCTCGACATCGGCTATCGGCGCGGGCTCAACGATCAGATCTACGATCATTCGTTGATGGCGGGGATCTCGGCGCGGTGGTAAGCCGGATCATTGCTGCATGACGGCGGGGCGGTCCGTGGACCGCCCCGCTCTTGTTTACGCCGCCCGTCGAATCGTGCCCGCATGCGTGTCGTCGATTCGCACGCGCGTGGTTGCGTCAGGCGTCGCCACGCGCCGCGGCAGCATCGCCGAAAAGCGCAGCGCACCATTCCAGCCCCTGCGCCGTCAGCATCGCGCGGCCCGTGCCGTCGTCGCGCAGGATCGTCTCGGTCAAGCCGGCCGCATCGAGCTGCGTCAACGTGCGCCGCAGCGTGCTCATCGGCACGCGCGCGCGTTTGCCGAGCTTCGCGAGCGACCACGGCGCGCCGCGCGCTTCGACGGCCGCATCGCGCAATCGCAGCAGCACCGCGACGATCGCCGGATCGAGCCGGCCGTCGTCATCGTCATGCGAGATCGCATCCCGTTCGTCGACCTCCGCCGAACCGCCTCGCTCGTTCCGCTCGCCGTGATCCCCTTCCATCATCATCGTCCCGTCCTCTCGTCGATCGGGCGCGCGCCGCGCATCGCCCCACCCGTCATCTCTTTGCACATACCGCCGCCAACCGGCCGACCGTCTTCACCGCCTCCTCGATCTGCCGAGACCACGGATAGCTGTAATTGAGCCGGATGAAGCGCCGATACGCGCCCGTCGTCGAGAACATGTGCCCCGGCCCGAGCGTGATCTTCTGCGCGAGCGCGAGCCGGTACAGCTCCATCGCATCGGCGCCGCCCGGCAGCTCGACCCACAGCACGTAGCCGCCGCGCGGCTGCGACAGCCGCGTGCCGTCCGGAAAGAAGCGCCGCACCATCGCCGCCATCATGCTCGCCTGCTGCGCATAGAGCTTGCGAATCCGCCGCAGATGATGATCGTAGCCATCGTGCTTCAGATACTCGGCGATCGCGAGCTGGTCGATCGCGGGCGTCGCGAGCGTGTTCAGGAACTTGAGCTTTTCGACCTGATCGCGGTAGCGCCCCGGCATCGCCCAGCCGATCCGGTACGCGGGCGACAGGCTCTTCGAGAACGACGCGCAGTGCAACACGAGCCCGCGCGAATCGAACGCCTTCAGCGTGCTCGGCCGCGCGGCGCCATAGTAAAGCTCGTGATAGACGTCGTTCTCGATCGCCGGCACGTCGTGCCGCGCGAGCAGCTCGACGAGCGCGCGCTTGCACTCGTCCGGCATCAGAAAGCCGAGCGGATTCTGGAAATTCGGCATCACCATGCAAGCGGCAATGCGCTCGCTCGTAAGGATCCGCGCGAGCGCGTCGATGTCGATTCCCTCGCCCGGATGCGTCGCGACCTCGATCGCGCGCATCCCGAGCCGCTCGATCGCGTGCAGCATCGCATAGAACGTCGGCGATTCGACTGCGATCGTGTCGCCCGGCTTCGCGACCGCCTGCAGGCACAGATTGATCGCCTCGGTCGCACCGATCGTCACGACGATCTCGTCCGGATCGACCGCGACGCCGCTCTCCAGATAGCGGCGCGCGATCTGCCGGATCAGCTCCGGATTGCCGGGCGGCAAGTCGTCGATCACGCCCCAGCGCGTGCGCCGCCGCGCGATCGCCTGCGCGTGCCGCGCGATCCGCTGCGCGGGAAACGGCGTCGCATCCGGATACGGCGAGCCGAGCGGCACCGCGTCGTCGCGCGCGATCGAGCGCAGCGTCGACAGCACGAGCCGGCTCACGTCGACGGCCGACGACACCGCGACGGGCGTCGACGCATGCAGTTCCGGCTCCGGCGCGTCCTGCCGCGCGCGCACGAAATAGCCGGACTGCGGCCGGCTCTCGATCGCGCCGCGGCTCTCGAGCACCAGATACGCGCGCACGACGGTCGTGACGCTGAGCCGGTGCTGGCGGCTCGCCTGCCGCACCGACGGAATCCGCTCGCCCGGCCGGTAGACGCCGCGCCGGATCATCGCCTCGATGTCGTCCGCGAGCTGTTCGTAGCGCTTCACCGCGTGCCTCGATTGTCCGTTTGTCGATACGCAAGAGTACAGTTTCTTGACGCAACGCACCAGAAGTGCGAACTGTACTCTTTTTCTTTCCGACGAGGTGTGCTCCCGGCCCACGCCGCCGAGCGCGTACGCTTCGTTCCGTCGCCGTCCCCAACCGGCGCTCAGACTCTTCAAGACATGAAAACCAAGGAACCCGACGCGCGCATCGAACCGTACGCCCATCCGGCGGGCGGCTGGGGCGCACTCAAGTACGTCGCGATCAACCTGTTCAAGGAAAAGGTATCGGGCGGCAACTACCGCGCGCTGCTGCGCCAGAACCAGCCGGACGGCTTCGACTGCCCCGGCTGCGCGTGGCCCGATCGCCAGCACGCGTCGACGTTCGAATTCTGCGAGAACGGCGTGAAAGCCGTCGCCGCCGAGGCGACCGCGAAGCGCGTGACGCCCGCGTTCTTCGCCGAGCACACGGTCGCGTCGCTCCTCGAACAGTCCGATTACGAACTCGAGCAGCACGGCCGCCTCACCGATCCGATGGTCTACGACGCCGCCAGCGACCGCTACGTGCCGATCGCATGGGACGCCGCGTTCGAGCTGATCGCGAAACGCCTGCGCGCGCTCGGCGATCCGAACCGCGCGGCGTTCTACACGTCGGGCCGCGCGAGCAACGAGGCCGCGTTCCTGTACCAGCTGCTCGTGCGCTACTACGGCACGAACAACTTCCCCGACTGCTCGAACATGTGCCACGAGGCGACGAGTCGCGGGCTGCCGGCCACGGTCGGCGTCGGCAAGGGCACCGTCACGCTCGACGATTTCGAGGCGGCCGACACGCTGCTGATCTTCGGCCAGAATCCGGCGACGAACCACCCGCGGATGATGGGCGAGCTGCGTGAATGCGCGAAGCGCGGCGCGACGATCGTGTCGATCAATCCGCTGAAGGAGCGCGGGCTCGAACGCTTCGCGAGCCCGCAGCACCCCGCCGAGATGCTGACGATGTCGAGCACGCCGATCGCGTCGATGTTCGTGCAGCCGGCCGTCGGCGGCGATTTCGCGCTGATCAAGGGCGTCGCGAAGCGCGTGGTCGAGCTCGACGACGCGGCGCGCGAGCGCGGCGACGCACGTGTGCTCGACGTCGACTTCATCGCCGGGCATACGGCCGGCTTCGACGCGTTCGCGTCCGATCTGCGCGCGGAAAGCTGGGCCGCGCTGACCGCGGAAAGCGGCGTGCCGCACGAGCAGATCGACGCGCTCGCGCAAATCTACGTGCGCGGCGAGCGCGTGATCGCGACGTGGGGAATGGGCATCACGCAGCACAAGCATTCGGTCGCGACCGTGCACATGCTGTCGAACCTGATGCTGATGCGCGGCAACATCGGCCGTCCGGGCGCGGGCCTTTGTCCCGTGCGCGGGCACTCGAACGTGCAGGGCAACCGCACGGTCGGCATCGAGGAGAAGCCGTCCGATGCGTTCCTCGACCGGCTCGGCCAGGCGTTCGGCTTCGCGCCGCCGCGCGGCCACGGCTACGACGTCGTCGAGACGATCGAAGCGATGCTCGACGGCCGCATCGGTGTGTTCGTCGGCCTCGGCGGCAACTTCGCGATGGCGACGCCCGACACGCCGCGCACGTGGCAGGGCCTGCGCAATTGCGGCCTGACCGTCCACATCACGACGAAGCTGAACCGCAGCCACCTCGTGCACGGCCGCGAAGCGCTGATCCTGCCGACGCTCGGCCGCACCGAGATCGATCTGCAGAACGGCGTCGCGCAGGGCGTGACGGTCGAGGATTCGATGTGCATGGTTCACGTGTCGTACGGGATGAACAAGCCGGCGTCGCCGCATCTGCTGTCGGAGACCGCGATCGTCGCGCGGCTCGGGCATGCGCTCTTCGGCAGCGGCGAAATCGACTGGCTCGGCTACATGAACGACTATGCGAAGATCCGCGATGCGATCGAGACGAGCATCGAAGGCTTCGACGATTACAACGCGCGGATCGCGCAGCCGGGCGGCTTCCACATGCGGATCGCGTCGCGCGAGCGCGAATGGCTCACGCCGACCGGCAAGGCGAACTTCATCGTTCACGCGCTGCCCGTCGACTCGCCGATCCAGCGCGCCCGCGCGCGCTACGGCGAGCGGCTGATGACGCTGATGACGACGCGCTCGCACGATCAGTACAACACGACGATCTACGCGCTCGACGACCGCTATCGCGGCGTGTTCGGCCAGCGGCGCGTCGTGTTCGCAAACGCGGCCGACCTCGCGATGCTCGGCCTCGAAGCGGGCGAGCGCGTCGCTCTCGAAACGGTGTGGGACGACGGGATCGAGCGGCGCGTCGACGGGTTCCTGCTCGTCGCGTACGACATTCCGCGCGGCTGCCTCGGCGCGTACTACCCGGAGACGAATCCGCTCGTGCCGCTCGACAGCGTCGGCGACGTCTGCAACACGCCGACGTCGAAGTCGATTCCGGTGCTGATGCATCGATCCGCTGCCGATGCGCAGCAAGCGGCATGACACGGTGAGCGCATGATCGTCAGACCGCGCGAGCACTGGTTCCGAATGCTGTTCGTCTGGGACGGTTCGGTGCTCCAATCGATTCTGCCGCAGCTCGCGCTGATGAGCGCCGTGAGCGTCGTCGCGCTGCTGACGGACGGCCGCATTCTCGGCGAGAAGGTGCCGCTCAACCCGACGCCGTTCACGCTCGCGGGCCTCGCGCTCGCGATCTTCGCCGCGTTCCGCAACAACGCGAGCTACGACCGCTACTGGGAGGCGCGCAAGCTGTGGGGCGGCGCGCTGACGGCGGCGCGCGCGCTGACGTCGCAAGCGCTCAGCTACGACGCAACAGCCGACGGCGCCGCGTTCGCGCGCGCGACGGCGGGCTTCGTGTACGCGCTCAAGCACCAGTTGCGCGGCGCCGATCCGGCGGACGACCTGCGCCGCTGCCTGCCCGCCGACTGGCTCGCGCCCGTCGCGGCCGCGCAATATCGGCCGGTCGCGATCCTGCACGCGCTGCGCGGCCGGCTCGCCGAGCGGCATCGTTGCGGCGCGCTCACCGACACGCAGCTGTGGATGCTCGACGCGCAACTCAACGAGCTCGGCGCGAAACTCGCGGGCTGCGAGCGAATCGCGTCCACGCCGATCCCGTTTCCGTATCACGTGCTGCTGCACCGGACCGTCTACGCGTACTGCGTGATGCTGCCGTTCGGGCTCGTCGATTCGATCGGCATCGCGACGCCGTTCGTCTCGGTATTCGTGTCGTACACGCTGATCGCGCTCGACGCGATCGCAGGCGAGATCGCCGATCCGTTCGGCGACGGGCCGAACCATCTCGCACTCGATGCGCTGACACGACAGATCGAGCGCTCGCTGCTCGAATTGGCCGGCGTGCCGCTGCCGGATGAGGTGCCCGCCGGGCCGAGCCATCGGCTGTCGTGACGGCGGCGGTGCGGCGACCGATGTCTCTGCGCGCCGCGCGCCGGCTATCGCATGCACCGCTCGGCGTCCGTCACGCGTTCGATCAATCGAACGCCGCCCAGATCAGATAGACGTTCAACGCGACGATCGCCGCCGCCGCCGCGCTCGCCGCGAAGACCATCGGCAGGCGCAGCGCAAAATCGCCGAGCACCGCGCGCCGGCTCGACAACCGCAGCAGCGCGACCATCGGCAGCGGCAGCACGAGGCTCAGCACGACCTGGCTCAGCACCATCGCGCGCGTGACGTCGCAGCCGAGCGCGACGATCGCGAACGCGGGCGCGATCGTCACGAGCCGCCGCACCCAGATCGGCACGCGGCGGCGCAGGAAGCCCTGCATCACGACCTGCCCGGCGAGCGTGCCGACGACCGAGCTCGACACGCCCGACGCGAGCAGCGCGACGAGAAAGAGCGCGCCCGCCGCCGGTCCGAGCAGCGGAATCAGCGTGTGATACGCGTCGCCGATGTCGGCCATTCCCGGCATCGTCTCGTGGAACGCCGACGACGCCATCATCACCATCGCGATGTTCACGAAGCCGGCGACGCCGAGCGCGACCGTCACCTCGCGGTTCGAGAAGCGCAGCAGCAGCCGGCGCTCGCGGTCGTTGCGCGGCGTCGTGCGTTGCTGCGTGAGGCCCGAGTGCAGATAGAGCGTGTGCGGCATGATCGTCGCGCCGATGATGCCGACCGCGAGCGTGAGCGCCGCGCGGTCGCGCAAGTGCGGCACGACGAGATGGTAGGCGGCCGCATGCCAGTCCTGCGGCGCGATCAGCAGTTCGCCGAGATAGCTCGCGCCGATCACGCCGACCAACGCCGCGATCGCCGCTTCGAGCGGCCGGAAGCCGCGCTTTTCGAGCGTGAGGATCGCGCAGGTCAGCACGGCCGTCGCGCCCATCCCGACGATGAGCGGCAAATGAAACAGCAGCCCGAACGCGAGCGCGCCGCCCAGGAATTCGGCGAGGTCGGTCGCCATCGCGGCGATCTCCGACGCCGCCCACATCCCCCAGACGACGGGCCGCGGAAAATGCTCGCGGCACAGCTCGGCGAGGTTGCGGCCCGTCACGATGCCGAGCTTCGCCGACATCGCCTGGAACACCATCGCGATCACGTTCGCGGCCAGCACGACCCACAGCAGCGCGTAGCCGTACGCGGCGCCCGCCTGGATATTGGTCGCAAAGTTGCCGGGGTCCATGTAGCCGATCGACGCGATCACGGCCGGCCCGACGAACGGCAGCGCGGCCGCGACGCCCTTGCGGCGCCCTTCGAGCGCGTCGCGCGCCGCGCGGACGGTGCGCGACGTCGCCTCGCCGGCCAGCGCGAAATCGCCGGCGGATTTGCTTATCGTGGTGGAGGAAAGCATGGTGTGTGTCCGTTCGAGTTCTGAATGGTTCGGAGTGTTTCTGAATGCGCGGCGCGGCAAGCCGGAACGCCCGCCGGCCGCGCGGCCGGGCGGCGGCCGCCGCCGTGACCGTTTCGGCCGCTCGCCCGCCGCGCGATTACGCCGGCACCACGTCCGGCCGGTTGCGCGGAAAGCGCGCGATCACGTCGGGCGCGACGTTCAGGTGCGCTTCGACGAGCTTCGGCGGCGTGTGCGCGAGCCAGTCGGACAACGACACCTCCGCGTAGCGGTCGGCCTTGAAGATCTCGAGGAACACGAGATCGGTATTGCCCGTGTTCTGCACGTAGTGGCCGAGGCTCTTCTTCACGTAGCCGACGTCGCCCGCGCGGAAATCCGCCGTCTGCGCCTTCGGGCCGGTGTCGAACACCGTCATCCTCGCCTGGCCCCGGATGTAGTACTGCCATTCGTCCGCGTTCGGGTGCCAGTGCAGCTCGCGCATGCCGCCCGGCTTCACCGTGACGAGCGCGGCCGCGATGGTCTTCGACACGTCGAAACTCGTGCTGTCGACGATCCGCACTTCGCCGCCGCGCGTCTTCACGGTCGGCTTCATGTCGCCCATCGAGAAGATGAACGGATGCTTCGGCGCGCCGCGCGACGACGCTGACGCCCGCTGCGCATCCGCGAGCGCCCCCGGATCGTCGCCCTGGAAAATCCACAGGTTGTCGAGCGGAATGTTCCTGAACGCGTCGGCGGGCACGCCGAAGTTCAGCGCGAGCACGTCGGGCGGCGTGTGGGCGATCCAGTCCGTCACCAGCAGCGTGTTGAATTCGGACGCGCGGCCGTTGTCGAACGCGAGCAGGAATTCGGCGCCGTCGACGCCGAGCCCCTGCAGCGAATGCGGCAGCCCCGGCGGGAAATACCATAGATCGCCCGCCTTCACGTCCTGCACGGACGGCCGCCCTTCTTCATCGAGCACGGTGATCCGGCAGCGGCCGTCGAGCATGAATGCCCATTCGGCCTGCTGGTGCCAATGCATCTCGCGAATGCCGCCACGCGTCAAGCGCATGTTGACGCCGGCAATCGTTTCGGAAATCGCGAAATCGTCCTGGGTGACTTCGCGCGCCCAGCCGCCGTCCTGAATTCGCTTGTGCGCATTATTGAACGATGCCCAGAAAATCGGCATCCCGTTAATATCGGTCGCCGGCGGATTCTGAAAAGACGGGAATTCGTTCATCAACGCCTGGTTTTTCGGACCCGGGTCGGTCAGGCTCTGCGGATTGCGCGCATTCACCGCGCCTTCGGGCGGACTATCCGGATTGCCGAACGATGCGGCCTTCGCGGAAACGGCGATGCCGGCGGCGGCGAGCGCGCCGGCCGTATTGGCGAGCATCTTGCGTCGGGACAGGTTTGTCATGTTTGCCTCTTCTATCGTTTCTCAAAAAAATGGCTTTCGCGAAATATCAATTCTATTTTCGATAAATCGATCATCCCGCCACGCAAGTTAAATACAAATAATCAAAAAAATTAAATGACTTGTTAATATGAATCGATGAATTAATCTGATTTACTTTAAGTTTGTAATATTCGCGTGCCGGCGCGGCGCGTTTTGCGGCAGCGCGGCGCGGCGGCGCGCCGCGCCGGTCGAGGTTTCTGAAACGCGCCCGGCAATGAGAGAATCGGGCTCGACACCCTTTCCGACGGAGCCTCGATGAAGCACTTGCTGTCCAAGCTCGCGGCGAGCGCCGCGCTCGTCGCGCTGGCGGCCGCGTTCCCCGTGCACGCCGCCACCCCGCCCGGCATCTTCGTGATCGCGACGCAGCTCGGCGAATTCACGACGCTCGATCCGAGCGAGATCTACGAACTCGTCCCGTCCGAATACGTCGCGAACGCCTATGAGCGGCTCGTGCGCGTCGATCTGCGTGATCCGTCGAAGTTCGAAGGCCGGATCGCGCAATCGTGGAGCGTCGGCGCCGACGGCGCGACCTACACGTTCAAGCTGCGCCCCGGCCTCAAGTTCCATTCGGGCAATCCGGTGACGGCCGACGACGTCGCGTGGTCATTGCAGCGCACGGTGCTGCTCGACAAGGGACCGGCCGGCGTGCTCGCGGACCTGGGCCTCACGAAGGACAACGTCGCGCGGAAAGTGAAGAAGATCGACGACATGACCGTATCGATCGAAACCGACCGCAAGTACGCGCCGAGCTTCGTGCTGAACGTGCTGAGCGCCGATCCGGCGTCGATCGTCGACAAGAAGCTGCTGCTGTCGCACGAGAAGAACGGCGACTTCGGCAACGGCTGGCTGAAGAACGCCGACGCGGGCTCGGGCCCGTACCGGCTCGTCAAGTGGACGCCGAACGAGAGCCTCGTGCTGCAACGCTTCGACGGCTACCGCACGCCGTATCCGATGAAGCGCATCGTGCTGCGGCACGTGCCCGAAGCGTCCGCGCAGCGCCTCTTGCTCGAGAACGGCGATGTCGACGCCGCCCGCAACCTGAGCCCCGACAGCCTCGATGCGCTGTCGAAGGCGGGCAAGATCAAGGTCGCGTCGTGGCCCGTGTCCGCGCTGCTGTACCTGAGCCTGAACACGAAGAATCCGAATCTCGCGAAGCCCGAGGTGCAAGAAGCGATGAAGTGGCTCGTCGACTACGACGGCATCCAGCGCAACATCGTCAGGACGACGTACAAGGTCCATCAGACCTTCCTGCCGGACGGCTTCCTCGGCGCGCTGAACGCGAATCCGTACAGGCAGAACGTCGAGAAGGCGAAGGCGCTCCTCGCGAAAGCCGGGCTGCCGAACGGCTTCTCGGTGTCGATGGACATGCCGAACGACTATCCGTACATCGAGATCGCGCAGGCGCTGCAGGCGAACTTCGCGCAAGGCGGGATCAAGGTGAAGCTGATTCCGGGCGACGCGAAGCAGGCGATCGGCAAGTACCGCGCACGCCAGCACGATATCTTCATCGGCGAATGGTCGCCCGACTACATGGATCCGAACAGCAACGCGCGCGGCTTCGCATGGAATCCTGACAATTCGGACAACGCGAAGCACAAGCTGCTCGCGTGGCGCAACGGCTGGGATGTGCCGCGGCTCACCGCGCAGACCGACGCGGCGCTCGCCGAGCCGTCGACCGCGAAGCGCGCGCAGCAGTATCAGGCGCTGCAAAAAGCGGTGCTCGCGAATTCGCCGTTCGTGATCATGTTCGAGAAGGTCGTGCAGGTCGCCACGCGGCCGGGCGTGACAGGCCCGGAGATCGGGCCGATCAACGATCTCGTGTCGTACCAGACGCTGAAGAAGTGACGACGCCGGCGTCCGCTCGAGCTCGGGCTTGCGCTCAGGTTTGCGCGATCACCGCGCCGCGATTCGTCGCGGCGCAGTGATCGTCGGCCGGCTCGTCATTCGCAGTCTCTTCCGAAATCGCGGCCGGCGGATATCGGCGTATGCATCGGCCGCAGCGATCTTACGCCGCCCGTGCGCACCGACACCCGCCCGTCACGACAGCCATTGCGTTTTGAACATCAGCGTGATCCGCATCGTCGGGCAGGCGCGCGACACGCCGCGCGCAACGTGATAGACGAAGCCCGGAAAAATCAGCAGCCGGTTCGGCTTCGGATACACCGCGGACAGGATGTCGCTGCGGTCCTTGTTGAAGAGTATCGTCTCGCCGCCCCAATCGGGATCCCAGCGCTCGTGCGGGTAATACACCGCCGTGCACGCGCCCGTCGCGAGCGAATCCGTATGCACCGATCCGTCGACGCCGTAAGGAAGGCCGTTCGCGTAGCAGCTCTGCAGTTCGTGCTGCTTCAGATGGGTCTGCGCCAGTCGCTGCCAGCATGCATGCAACGGTGGCGCGGCACGCGCCAGTTCGTCGCCCGCGCCCGGCCCGACGCGGGATCGAGCAGGGTCTGTCGCGCCCGCGAAATGCCGATTCCAGAACGGCTGCGTCCCTGCGCCGTTGTGCGAGCGCCAGCCGTGGCTCCATTGGCCCGTCGACAGGAATCGGTAGATTTCCGCGTGCTCGCGCGGCGGCAGCAGATCGTCGATGATCGTGATGTCCTGCCAGGCGCCGGACGCGCCCGGGCGGGATGAAATATCCATCGTTGTCCCCGTGAATGTCGATGACGGCTCGATGCGCCACCCGCGTTGCCGCAACGGCCACGTGCGCGACGCGCGGGGCGCGGCCGTTGTCCGGTCCGCGCCCCGCGCGCCCGTCAGAACTTCCAGTGCAGACTGCCTTGCACCGCATGATCCGACTGACGGCTCGCTAGCGATCCCGAGTAACCGACACTCAGCCGCCCGTTCCTGCCGAGCTCGAGCCCGGCGCTCAGGTTCAGCACCGCCGCATCCTTCGCCACCGGCACGCTCGACACCGAAAACACGCTGCTCCCCGTCGCGAACGCGAGCGAGCCGACGGGCTGCCCGCCCGTCAGCGCGTGCTGCCAGCCCGCGCTGCCTTGCAGCGTCAGTTGCAGCCGGGACGTGAGGCCCAGCCGCGTCTCGCCGCGCACGCCGAGCGTCGAGAACGTCACGTCATGATTGCCTTCCTGCACGCGCAGCGCCGCCGCGCCGCCGGTTTCGGGCGTCCCGTGGTTCTTCAGATGCACGTACGCGATGCGGCCGAACGGCTCGACCGTCGTGGCGCCGCCGAGTGCGAACTGATAGCCGGTCTCGCCGAAGACCTGCGTCGTTTCCGCGTTCAGCGTGGTCGTCTCGCTTTCGGCGGCCGCACCGTATTGCACCGCGCGGTCGACTCCGCCGCGATGCCATGCATGCACGGCGCCGACGCGCACGCCGAGCGCGCCGGGCTGCCAGCCCGCATACGCGCCGAGGTGGAAGCTGTCGAACGATGCGGACGACGGCTGATCCTTCAAGTGCACGCCGGTGTGACTGTAGCCGGCGAAGCCGCCCGCCCGGAGGCCGTCGCGCGCGGCGGCGTCCGCGCCGGCGAGAAAGCCGCCCGTCGAGCTCGTGTAGCCGTCGACGTCGCCGCTTCCGCTCGCGCTGCCCCACGAGCCGAGCAGCCGCGCCCACGCGCCGGGCCGGCCCGGCGCGCCGCGCACCGTCCACAAGCGGTCGAGCACCGCGTCGCGCACCTGCCGGCTCTCGTTGATGAGCGCCGCATAGGCCGCCGGGTAGATCTCGCCCGTCAGTTGCGCGAGCATCGCCTGCGGCGCCTGCGCCGAAGCCGCGAACAGCACGCTGTTATAGACCGCGCTGCCCGGATTCACCGTTTCCAGCGCATCGGCGACGCTACGCTCGTTGTCGGTGCGCGCAACGCTCGCGAATGGCGTCGCATTGCGATCGATCGTCAGGCTCACGTTCGTCGGGCCGTAGGCCAGCACCGGATTGACGAACAGATAGCCGCCCGGCGTATCGAACCTGCCTTCGACGCCGCCCGCCGCGTTCAGGATCTCGAAGCGCCGGCCCAGCACCGAGCGCGACTGGTCGGGCGTGAGCGGAGGCGGCGCGTTCTCGAGCGCGAGCGTCACCGCGCCGCCGTCGATCCGCGCCTGGCCGCCGGCGTCGATCCGGTCGCTCGCGCCGCTCGGCGACACCTCGACCGCATAGGTCGAACCCTGCGCGAAGCGCACGTCGCCCGACACCGTCAGCGCGCCGACCGAATGCCCGGGCGCGACAGTGCCGTTGGCCGCCGCGGTGAGCGTGCGCACCGTGCCGTTGCCGTTCACGACGCCGCCGTTGCCGACCGACACGCCGCCGCTCACGCCGTCGAGCGACGCCCGGCCACCGTCGACCGTCACATCGGCGGTCCGGCCCGTGATCGCAGCGACGCCGAGCGCGCCGACCACGACATTGCCGCTCGTTCCGCCGAGCGACGCAAAACCGCTCGCCACCCGCACATCCGCCGTCGTGCCGGTGACGGCCGCCGCGCCCTGCCGGTCGACCGACAGGTTCGCGCTCGTTCCCGCGATCGTCGCGACGCCGCCGTTGACGGCGATGTCGGCCGCGCGGCCGTTCACCGTGAGCCGCCCCGCCGGATTGACCACTGCGCCCGCCGCGATCGAGCCGTCGATCCTCAGCTCGCCGCCGTCGACCGTCGTCAGCCCGCGATAGGTGTTCGCGCCGGCAAGCGTCAGCGTGCCGCCGCCCGACTTCACGAGGCTGCCCTGATACTCGCGCGCCTGATAGGCCGCCTCGCGCGCGGCGCCGACCGCATAGTCGATCCTGTCGCCGTCGCTCGCGCCGGCGGGCAGTCCGCGCTCCCAGCCTTTCGTCTTCAGCGTGTCGAGCCACGCCCGATGCTCGGCGTCGTCCTCCAGCTTGCGCGCGGCGAGCGCGACATCGGAAATATCGTTCGACCACACGTCCGCGACGCCCGACGGCAGCGCCGCGTCGAATTTGCCGAGCAACTGGCCCGGACCGTTCATCGCCTTTCTCAGATCGACGAGCCCCCAGCCGCCGAACGGGTTCGGCACGTTCGACGCGCCCGGCTTCGCCGGATGCACGGTCGAGAACAGCCCGTTGTTGGTGTAGTCCGGCCGGCTCGGGTCCGGCTCCATGTTCTGCGCCGTCGTAAACATCACGGACAGCGCCTGCTCGCTCGACATGTACGGGAACCGCTCCATGATCAGCGCGAGCGCGGCCGACGCGTGCGGCGCGGCCGCCGACGTCCCGTTGAAGTTCGCATAGGTCGGGCCCGTCGGCGCCGACGCGCTGCCGGAGTACGACGTGGACGGCACGCCGGTCGGCGCCATCACGCACCACCACTTCGCGATCCCGCACTTGTTGTAGACCTGGCCGCTCAACTGATCGTAGCCCGTCGTCGTCATCCAGTGCCCTTCGAGCTCCGGATGGAAGTACGCATACGAGCCGCGCAGGCTGGCGTTGTCGTAGCCGGTGTTGCCCGCGCTGAAGTTGTTGATCACGCCGTCGCGCGACACCTTGGCGGCCGCGTCGAGCCATGTGCCCTGGCCGGTGCGGATGCGCACCGCCTCGTGCAGCTTGTACGCGTCGGCGACGTTCTTCGGCGTGCTGTAGTTTTCGTCGACCGGCTGCGAGCCCCAGCTATTGCTGATGATGCGCACGCCCTTCGCGGCGAGCGCGTCGTAGACCTCGGCGAAATACTTCGCATCCGACGCGGGAAACATCGGATCGGACACGCCGAACCGGAAGCCGTCCGTCGCGTTCGTGTTGCCGACGAACACCTTCGCGTCCGGCGCGACGCCGTGCATGCCGGCACCGTCGCGCGCCCCGCCGACGACGCCGCTCACGAGCGTGCCGTGACTGTTGTTGCTCGCGTTCAGCACGCCCGATACGCCCGCCGCCGTCACCGGAATGAATCGGCTGTCGGGCAGTTCCGGATGCTGCGCGTAGTAGCCGGAGTCCAGCACGCCGATCGAGACGTTCGCGCCGGTATAGCCGGCCGCATACGCATACTCGGCGTGCATCGCGCCGAGCCCCCATGCGTTCGTGAATTCCGGCGTGCGCCAGCTCGCCGGGTCGCCTCGCCGGCCCGGGTCCTGGTATGGCGCGACGGGCGCGGTCTGCGCCCATCCGGGGCGGGTCGCGACCGCGGCTGCGGCCGCGACGACCACCGGAACCAGCAGCTTCGGCCCTGCGCGCTTCATCGTTCTCGGATATTCACGCCGGGCCATTGAGATTCCCCTCGTTTTCCGATTTATTCGTTCTTTCAACATGGATCATTGATTTTTCTCCTTTTATTATTGGCAGATCAATCGCCCTGCGTCGCTCGCTTCGCATGTCCGTCTCCCGGCGATCGGCCTCGTCGCCGTGGCAGCGCAGTTCCGGCTTGGCGCACGCCCACGGCCAATGGTGCGCGTCGCCGAACCGGCATCGCCCGCTCGCTTGTTTTGTTTGGAACAAGCGATTAAACAGGCGGTGATTTTCATTTCAATGTAATGTCCTGTAATGCGATCGAAATGAGACACGAACAAAAACATCCGCGCAATACTTCAGCCGCGATTCAATGCACAAAAGATTCATGTCGTCGATAATTAAACACTATGAATATAGTAATTTGATAGTTATTTTGATGTGGTATGCCGTATTTTGGCTTTGTTAGATGGATGACAACTTCATCATTCTCGACAGTGCATTAACGCACGCATCCATGCCTCCCGCCTTCGCCCAGACCGTCGAAGCCCGCTTTGCCGAACTGACGCCCACGGCGAAGCGCATCGCGAGCTACATGCTCGCGAACCTCGACCGGCTCGGCCTCGAAACCGCCGACCAGATCGCGCGGCAGGCCGGCACGAGCGGCATCTCGGTCGGGCGCTTCCTGCGCAGCGTCGGCTACCGCAATCTCGACGACCTGAAGCGCGAGTTGCGCGGCGCGACCGAGCGGCCGTGGCTGATCACCGATCGCCTCGACGAATACCGCCGCGTGACGAGCGCATGCGCGCCGGCAAGCGACGAGGCCGCGCCGGACGACGCACCCGGTCCGCTCGACGACGCGCTCGCGCGCGAGCTCGACGCGATTCGCCACGCGTACCGGCTCGCGAGCACGCCGGCGTTCGCGCAAGTGGCGGACCGCGTCGCGCGGGCGGACGCGGTGTTCATCCTCGGCATCCAGTCGACGCGCGGGATCAGCAACGCGTTCCACAGCTACCTCGAATATCTGCGGCCGCGCGTGTTCTATTCGGACGGGATGTCGGGTTCGTATGTCGATTCGCTGAACGCCGAATTCGCCGATCCGTACTGCATCGTCACCGACACGCGCGCGTACTCGCGAATCGCGCGCCGCTATTGCGACGCAGCCGTCGCGCGCGGCGTGCGCTTCGCGCTCGTCACCGACGTCTACTGCCCGTGGGCGCGCGAGCTGCCGTGCGACCTGCTGCAGGTGAAGACCGACGTCGGCCAGTTCTGGGATTCGCTCGCGCCGCTCACGTGCCTGTTCAACCTGCTGATCAGCGCGGTCGTCGACCGGCTCGGCGATGCGATCGACACGCGCGTCGCGCGCAACCGCGAGCTGCAGCGCGAGCTCGATCAATTCGAACCGTGACACCGCATCCGATGACGCATCCGCACCTCGTCGAAATCACGCCTCGCACGCACGACGTCGACATCGACATCGACATCGTCTACGCGACCAACCGCAACTTCACCGGCCGGCCGATCTACGCTCGCGCGCACTGCCTGCTGCTCGCGCCCGCGGAAGCGGCGCTGCGCCGCGCGACGGCGATCGCCGCGCAGATCGGCGTGCGCCTGCGCATCTACGACGCTTACCGGCCGCCGCAGGCGCAGCAAGTACTGCGGTCGTTCCTGCCGGACCGGAACTTCGTCGCCGACCTCGGCCTCGGCTCGAATCACAGCCGCGGCACCGCGCTCGACCTGACGCTCGTCGACGCGCACGGCGACGCGCTCGACATGGGCACGGGTTTCGACGAGATGGTGACGGCGTCGCGCCATTTTCACGACGGCCCGCCCGAGTCCGTGCAGCGCAACCGGCTGCTGCTGCTCGGCGTGATGCACGCAGCGGGCTTCACGCACATTCCTGAAGAGTGGTGGCATTACGAACTGCCCGGCTCGCGCGCATTCCCACCGATCGACAACGCAGCGAGCGGATCGTGGCGGCTGATGTGACGCCAGCACGCGCCGCACGCGACAGGCTCGCCGCGCCTGCCCCGCAACCGGGCCGAAGCCCGAGCCACGGCCTTCACGCCGAATCCCAGCCCCAAGGAGCGCGTATGAAACTCCCGATGCCCAAGCTCGTCTCGGCGCTTGCCGCCGCTTCCGTGTTCGGGGCCGCCCCGGCCCTCGATGCCCACGCGGCGACGCCGAAAGACATGTTCGTAATGGCCACGCTGCTCGACGAATTCATCTCGCTCGATCCGGGCGAAATCTACGAGCTGGTGCCCGAAGAATACGTCGCGAACACCTATGACCGGCTCGTGCGAGTCGATCTCGCCGATCCATCGAAGTTCAACGGCGACGTCGCGCAGTCGTGGACCGTGAGCCCAGACGGCCTCACGTTCACGTTCAAGCTGCGCGCGGGCCTCAAGTTCCATTCGGGCAACCCGCTCACGGCCGACGACGTCGCGTGGTCGATCCAGCGCGCCGTGCTGCTCGACAAGGGGCCGGCCGCAGTGCTCGCGGGCATCGGCCTCACGAAGGCGAACGCGCTCGCGAACGTGAAGAAGATCGACGACCTGACGGTCTCGGTGACGACCGACCGCAAGTACGCGCCGACCTTCGCGCTGAACGTGCTCGGCTCGTGGCCGGCGTCGGTCGTCGACAAGCAGCTGCTGCTGTCGCACCAGCAGGGCAACGACTTCGGCAACGGCTGGCTGAAGACCCGCGAGGCGGGCTCGGGCGCGTACCGGCTCGTCAAGTGGACGGCGGGCGAGAGCATCGTGCTGCAACGCTTCGAAGGCTACCGGCTGCCGCTCGCGATGAAGCGGATCGTGCTGCGGCACGTGCCGGAGGCGGCGAGCCAGCGCCTGCTGCTCGAGAGCGGCGACGTCGACGCGGCGCGCGACCTCAGCCCCGACGATCTCGCAGCCGTCGCGAAGCACGGCGAGGCGAAGGTCGCGCCGTCGCCGCAGGCGACGCTGCTGTACCTCGGCCTCGACACGAAGAATCCGACGCTCGCGAAGCCCGAAGTCCAGGAGGCGCTGAAATGGCTCGTCGACTACAGCGGGATTCAGAGCCACGTCGTGAAGGCGACCTACAAGGTCCATCAGACGTTCATGCCGGAAGGCTTCCTCGGCACGCTGAACGCGAACCCGTACAAGCTCGACGTCGCGAAGGCGAAGGCGCTCCTCGCGAAGGCCGGCGTGCCGAACGGCTTCACCGTGACGATGGACGTGCGCAACGACTATCCGTACACCGAAATCGCACAGGCTGTGCAGGCGAACTTCGCGCAGGCGGGCGTCAAGGTGCAGCTGATTCCGGGCGACAACAAGCAGACGCTCGCGAAATATCGCGCGCGCCAGCACGACATCTACATCGGCGAATGGTCTGCGGATTACATCGATCCGCACAGCAACGCGCAAGGATTCGCATGGAACCCGGATAATTCCGATCGGTCCAGCTACAAGATGCTCGCGTGGCGCAACGCCTGGAACATTCCGCAGCTGACCGCGCAAACCGACGCGGCGCTCGCGGAACCGTCGGCGGCAAAGCGCGCGCAACTGTATCAGGCGATGCAGAAGGACGTGCTCGCGAAATCGCCGTTCGTGATCCTGTTCGAGAAAGTCGCGCAGGTCGCGACGCGGCCCGGCGTGAGCGGCCTCGAAGTCGGCCCGATCAACGACCTCGTGTCGTATCGCAATGTGAAGAAGCAGTGACGCAGCAACCGGATAAGCAACATGTCGACACCCGCCACCTCCCTCGAAGCGCTCCGCACGCTGCCCGCGCGGCGGCCCGGCGTGCGCTGGGCGCTGCGCATCCTGCGCTGGGCGCTCACGCTCGCCGTGACGTTCGCCGGGCTCCTCGCGCTCACGTTCGTTATCGGCCGCAAGGTGCCGATCGACCCGGTGCTCGCCGTGCTCGGCGACCGCGCGTCGGCCGAAGCCTATGCGGCCGAGCGCATTGCGCTCGGGCTCGACAAGCCGCTCGCGACGCAATTCGTGATCTATGCGCGCGACGTGCTGCACGGCAATCTCGGCATGTCGCTGCTGACGTCGAACCCGGTGCTCGACGACATCCTGCGTGTGTTCCCCGCGACGCTCGAGCTCGCGACGCTCGCGACGCTGCTCGGCATCGGGCTCGGCGTGCCGCTCGGCGTCGCCGCGGCCGTCAGGCACAACCGGCCGATCGATCACGTCGCGCGCTTCGTCGGCCTGATCGGCAACTCGGTGCCGGTGTTCTGGCTCGGACTGATGGGACTCCTGCTGTTTTATGCGCGGCTGCACTGGGTCGCCGGACCGGGACGGCTCGATCCCGTCTATGACGGGATGGTCGACACGCGCACGGGAAGCCTGCTGATCGATTCGGCGCTCGCCGGCGAATGGGACGTGTTCCGCAACGCGTTCGCGCATATCGCGCTGCCCGCCGCGATCCTCGGCTACTACTCGGTCGCGTACCTGAGCCGGATGACACGCTCGTTCATGCTCGACCAGCTCAGCCAGGAGTACATCGTCACCGCGCGCGCGAAGGGGCTCGCCGAGCGCCGCGTGATCTGGCGGCACGCGTTCGGCAACATCGCGGTGCCGCTCCTGACCGTGATCGCGCTCACGTACAGCAACCTGCTCGAAGGCTCCGTGCTGACCGAGATCGTGTTCGCGTGGCCCGGCATCGGCTCGTATCTGACGGGCGCGCTCCTGAACGCCGACATGAACGCGGTGCTCGGCTGCACGCTCGTGATCGGGATCATGTTCATCACGATCAATCTGCTGACGGATGCGCTCTATCGCGTGTTCGATCCGCGCGCCCGCTGACGCGATGCGCACCCCGCTCGCCCGACCGATTTCGCCATGAACGCTTCATCCGACCGCTCCACCTCGAACCCCGCCGCGCCGACGCTGCGCGCGTGGCTGCTCTCCGACGCGCCCGCATCGCGCCGGCAGGCGACGCTCGGCCTCGCGTACCGCCGCTGGCGGCGCTTCGCCGGCAATCCGCTGAACCTGCTCGGGCTCGCGATCCTCGCCGCGCTCGTCGCGGTCGCAATCGTCGCGCCGCTCGTCATGCCGCACGATCCGCTGCGCCAGGTGCTCGCCGACCGGCTGCTGCCGCCCGGCTCGCCGTCGCACTGGCTCGGCACCGACCAGCTCGGCCGCGACATCCTCTCGCGTCTGATCGCCGGCTCGCGCCTTACGCTCGGCATCGCGATCCTCGTCGTCGCGATCGTCGTGCCGATCGGGCTCGCGATCGGCACGACGGCCGGCTATTGCGGCGGCCTCGTCGACAGCGCGCTGATGCGGATCACCGACATCGCGCTCGCGTTCCCGAAGATCGTGCTCGCGCTCGCGTTCGCGGCGGCGCTCGGGCCGGGCGTCGTCAATGCGGTGGTTGCGATCTCGATCACCGCTTGGCCCGCGTATGCGCGGCTCGCGCGCGCGGAGACGCTGCGCATCGCGAACGCGGACTTCATCCATGCGGCGCGGCTGCAAGGCGCATCCGACCTGCGGATCGTGCTGCGCTACGTGGTGCCGCTGTGCCTGTCGTCGGTGATCGTGCGCGCGACGCTCGACATGGCGGGCATCGTCCTGACCGTCGCGGGGCTCGGCTTTCTCGGGCTCGGCGCGCAGCCGCCGAGCCCCGAATGGGGCTTCATGGTCGCGTCGGGCCGCAACGTGCTGCTCGATGCGTGGTGGGTCGCGACGCTGCCGGGCGCGGCGATTCTCGTCGTCAGCATCGCGTTCAACCTGCTCGGCGACGGTCTGCGCGACGTCTTCGATCCGCGTCATGGAGCCTGACATGGCTGCTTCCGCCATTTCCCCGGACACGCCGCCGCTCTGCGAGATCGAAGGACTGCAGATCGGCTTTCGCACGCACGACGGCACGCTCGTCGAAGCGGTGCGCGACCTGTCGCTCACGCTCGCGCCGGGCGAGCGGCTCGGCATCGTCGGCGAATCCGGCTCCGGCAAATCGCTGACCGGTCGCGCGCTGCTCGGCCTGCTGCCCGCCGCCGCGCAATGGCGCGCGCGGGCGCTGCGCTTCGACGGCCGCGACCTGCTCACGCTCTCCGCGCGCGAGCGGCGCAAGCTGTGCGGCAGTGCGATGGGCATGATTCTTCAGGACCCGAAGTATTCGCTGAACCCGGTGATGACGGTCGGCAAGCAGATGGCCGAGGCATTCCGGCTGCGCGAGCCCGGCCTGCGCGGCCGCGCGCTGCGCGAGCGGATCGTCGATGCGCTCGCCGCGGTCGAGATCCGCGATCCGGCGCGCGTCGCCGATGCCTATCCGCACGAGCTGTCGGGCGGGATGGGCCAGCGCGTGATGATCGCGATGATGGTGTCGACAGGCCCGCGCCTCCTGGTCGCCGACGAGCCGACGTCCGCGCTCGACGTCGCGGTGTCGATGCAGGTGCTCGCGGTGCTCGACGACATGATCGCGCGCCATCGCACGGGCCTCGTGCTCATCAGCCACGACCTGCCGCTCGTGATGTCGTTCTGCGATCGCGTCGCCGTGATGTACGCGGGGCGCGTCGTCGAAACATGCGCGGCGCGAGATCTCGTCCACGCGACGCATCCCTATACGCGCGGCCTGCTCGCCGCGACGCCGCCGCTTTCGAATCCGCCCGACGCCCTGCCGGTGCTCGAGCGCGATCCGGCGTGGTTGACGGAGACCGCACGATGAGACGCGCACCGATGATCGAAGTCCGCGACGTCTCGATCCGCTTTCCGACCCGCACCGGCCACGTCGACGCGGTGCGCGGCGCGAATCTCTCCGTCGGCGCGGGCGAGGCGTTCGGGCTCGTCGGCGAGTCCGGCTCCGGCAAATCGACGCTGCTGCGCGCGCTCACGGGCCTCGTGCCGCTCGCGGGCGGCACGCTGTCGATCGACGCGCGCCCGATCGAAGGCAAACTCGATCGCACGTTCCGCCGCGACGTGCAAATGGTGTTTCAGGATCCCTATGCGTCGCTGCATCCGCGCTTCACCGTCGACGAGACGCTGCGCGAACCGCTCGCGATCCATCGACTGCCGGACGCGGACGAGCGGATTGCGCGCGCGCTCGCCGAGGTGGGGCTCGGCCCCGCGTTCCGTTTTCGGTATCCGCATCAGCTATCGGGCGGGCAGCGGCAGCGCATCGCGATCGCGCGCGCGCTGATCGTCGAACCGCGCGTGCTGCTGCTCGACGAACCGACGTCGGCGCTCGACGTGTCGGTGCAGGCGGAGATCCTGAATCTGCTGAAGCGGCTGCATCGCGAGCGCGGGCTGACGATGATCCTCGTCAGCCACAATCTCGCGGTCGTCGGCTTCCTGTGCAGCCGCGTCGCGGTGATGCGCGACGGCGCGATGGTCGAGCAGCTCGGGATCGAGGACGTGCGCGCGGCGCGCGTCGGCACCGAGTACACGAGAACGCTGCTGCGCGCGACGGAAGGCTATCGGCGAGCGGGCTGACGCGCGCGCGAGACGCCGAAGCGTGGCGGCGTAACAGCACGCTCGCATGCGTCCGTTCGACGCAGCGCCGCCGTGCGCCTTCGCGTCGCGCTCGTCGGCAACGCCATGCCCCACATCGCCTTGTATTCGCCGCGTGCCGCTTCTATCTTGAAAGCGTCAGCATCTTTCGAAAGGCGCCAACCCGTTCGTTGTTGACGCAACCTTCTAATCCGTTCGCATCAAGTTTTCGCATGCACTGCCGTTTACGCATTTAGCTTCGCAGCGTATCCGCAGCCTGCCGTTCGGAACGTTGCGGGGCGCTCATTCGCGTGGAGTACTCTATGCAACGTCCATCGCTCATTGCGTCCAGCCTGTTGGCCGTGTCGATGTTTGCGCTTTCCTCCTCGGCTCACGCCCAGCAGACCGGCATCATCCGCTTCACCGGCATGATCGTCGAGCCGCCGTGCTCGTTCTCGGTCGCAAGCGACGCCAGCGCGCGCGCGCAACTGCAGCCCGCCTGCCCTCGTCCTGCGAAAGGCGCCGTCACGTTCGTCGATCCGCAAAGCGGCGCGGCGCTGCGCACGGTCAGGTTCACCGAGCAGTCGCGCACGATTCCGCTGCCGGCGGGCCGGCCCGGCGCCCCGCAGCGCATCGTCGCCGTCGTGTCGTATCTGTAGCGGCGGCCGCGCGGAGCACGTTCGGCGCCCGGCCTCGCCCGGCGAGATCGCGGCCGAACCGGACGAGCCGTCCGGTCAGTCGCGATTCGCTTCGAGCCACCCGCTGAAACGCTGGATCTTCTGCTGTTGCGCGACGCTGTCCGGATAGACGAAGTAATAACGCGCTCCCGTTTTCAGCACGATGTCGAGCGGCGTCGCGAGCCGCCGTGCGGCAAGGTCCTCCTCGCTCAACGTCAGGTCGCCCAGCGCGACGCCGAAGCCTTGCGTCGCGGCGCTCGTCGCGAGATCGAGCGTGTCGAAGCTCGGCCCGCGATCCGGGTCGACACCGGCTGCGCCCGCATACTCGAGCCAGCGCCGCCAGTCGCGGTGATCGCGCGTCGGATGCAGCCGCGTGTGGCGCGCGAGGTCGTCTACGCGCGCGATCGGCCTGTCCTTCAGCAAGTCCGGCGAACACACGGGCGTGAGGCGCTCGTCGAAGAGCGGCACGGCCTTCATGTCCGTGCCAGGCGACGTCCCGTAGACGATCGCCGCATCGAACGGCTCGCTCTGGAAATCGATGTCGTGCCGCCAGGTGGTCGTCATCTGCACGTGCAGGTCCGGATGCTCGCGCTGGAACCGCATGATCCGCGGCAACACCCAGCGCATCATGCAGGTCGGCACCTTCAGCGCGAGATCGGTGCGTTGGCGCGTGAGCTTCCGTGAAATGTCCTCGATCCGCGCGAAGCTCTCGACGACGACGGGCAGCAGTTGCTCGCCCTCCGCCGTCAGCGTGAGGCCGCGCGCGTGGCGCATGAAGAGCGGAAAGCCGTAATGCGCTTCGAGCGATTGAATCTGACGGCTGATCGCGCCTTGCGTCACGCACAGCGCATCGGCGGCGCGCGTGAAGTTGCGATGACGCGCGACCGTCGCGAAAATCTGCAGGGCGTTCAAGGGTGGAAGGCGGCGCATGGCGGTCGACGGCGAAGCGGAGGCAACACGGGGACGCGCAGGCGATGCGGCGGACGATGCCTGCGGGCAAGCCGTCACGATAAGCGAAATGCGGGCGCTGTGCGAGCGTTCGGAACACGAAGCGTTTGACGAGCCAGGACAAGGCGGGACGGAACGCACGCGACGCGCGGCGTGAATCGCCGCTGCCGCGTGGCTCGTGCGAGCGATGCGGGCCTCGCCGTCACGTGACGTTATGACAGACGATTCCCGGCGTCGGCGACATGATGCGGATCGTGCGAGAAGGGAAAGCGGCGCGGCCTGCATACCGCGATGGATGTTCGAATCGCCGTCGCCGGCGGCGGGCAGGAAACTCGGCGGTACGAAGCGGCTCGCGCTGTGCACGAACGCGGCACTGCCCGATCACCGAGGCGAACGTTCGAATCCCCGTCGCCAAACGGGAGGATGCTGCCCGCGCCCGTTCGTGGCGCACGCTGCGCGCCTCAGGGCGGCCCGCCTCGCAACGAACACGACCAAGCGGATCGATCGACATCGCGTGCATGCCGGCGACCGCCGAAGCCGATCACGCGTCGGACGATCGCCTCACCGAAACGACGATGCCCGACGCATCGGCATGGCGCGCACGGCATCGCTCGCACGACGCGTTGAGCCGCCGCCAGCCACCCGCGCGCCGGACACCCCCGAACGGCGTACCGTCAGCCGAACGTCCGCGCGGCGATCCGCGCCGCCGACGCGAGCACGTCGTTGCGCGCCTGCGCATTCTTGTCGCGCATCGTCGTATAGATGACGATCACGATCGGCGCGCGGTTCGGCGGATACGCGACGCCGATGTCGTTCCCCGTCCCGTAATCGCCCGTGCCCGTCTTGTCGGCGACACGCCAGTCGGCCGGCACGCCCGCGCGGATCCGCGCGCCGCCCGTCGTGTTGCCGAGCATCCACGTATCGAGTTGCGCACGTTGCGCAACGCCGAGCGCATCGCCGACGAGCAGCCGCCGCACGCTCGCGGCCATCGCGGCAGGCGTCGTCGTGTCGCGCTCGTCGCCGGGAATCGCGGTATTGAGCTCGGTCTCCCGGCGGTCGAGGCGGAACATCGTGTCGCCGATCGAACGCGCATACGCGGTGACGGCCTGCGGACCGCCGAGCAGCGCGATCAGCAGGTTCGCTGCCGTGTTGTCGCTGTACTGGAGCGTCGCCGCGCAAAGTTCGGCGACGGTCATCCCTTCGCCGACGTGCTTCTCGGTGATCGGCGAATAGCTGACGAGGTCGCGCTTCTCATACGGAATCCGGCGCCGCAGCAACGTGGCGTCGCCCGCGCTGCGCGCGAGGATCGCGGCCGACAGCATCGTCTTGAACGTGCTGCAGAACGGAAAGCGCTCGTCGGCGCGATGCGCGATGCACGCGCCTGTCGCCGTGTCGAGCGCGACGAAGCCGAGTCGGCCGTCGAACGACGACTCGAGTTCGCCCAATTGCCGCTCGGCGGCGGCGACGCCGTTCGGGTTGCCGCGCAGCGGCGCACATGCGCCGATCAGCGGCGCGGAAACGGCAGCAGCAAGCAGTGAACGGCGCAACGGAGAATGGTTCATAAGCGGATAGCGAGAGGGTGAACGGACGCGAACCGGGCGGCGCGGCACTCGCGCACCCGGAATCGCGGCCCACGAGCGTATCAGTTCTCGCTGCACGAAACCGTGCGGATTTGTGGCCGCTCGCGCGCACGACGCCGCGCCCGGGCGATGCGTCAAATTCGCCGCGCATCGCCCGCCTCTCGTTCGCACGCCGCCAGCGTGCGCGATCGATCGCTATCCCTGCTGCCGGCCCGGCAGATACTGCATGGGATTGACCGGCTTGCCGTCTCGCCGTACTTCGAACAACATCCCCGCGCGCGTGCTGTCGCCGGCACCCATCTCGGCGATCTGTTCGCCCTGCTGAACGATGTCGCCCGTCTTCACGAGCACCTTGCGATTGTGCGCATACGCGGTCAGGAAATCCACGTTGTGCTGGACGAGGATCAGCGTGCCGTAGCCGTTCAGGCCCGTGCCCGCATACATCACGCGGCCCGACGCCGCCGCGCGCACCGCATCGCCCGCGCGTCCGACGATCCGGATGCCGCGGTTGCGGCCGGGCTGGAACGTTTCGGCAATCGCGCCCTTCGCCGGCCACGCGAGCGCGATCGACTGCGCATGCCGCTTCGTTTCCTGCACGACGCGGCGGTTCGCCGCGCGATCGGCGGCACTTTCGGGCGTCGAAGCCGACTGCGACGCATCAGCAACCGACGACGACGGATTCGTGCCGCCGGCCGGCGCCGCGCTCGCCCCGCTTGCCGAACCGTTCGTACGGGCCGCGGCGGCGGCAATGCCGGGCGCACGTGCGAAATTGGGGCCGCTCGCCGCCTGCGAGGCGGCTGCATTTTCCGCGCTGGGCGGCGCGATCCGCAGCACCTGCCCGATGGCGATTCGGGTCCGGCGGCCCATGTGATTCCAGGCCTGCAGGTCGCGCACCGTGCAGCCGTTCGCGTCGGCGATCGCCGACAGCGTGTCGCCGCGCTTCACGAGGTAGCGCGTCGCGAAGCGCGCCGGCGCGACGGACTTGTCCTGATGCTGCGCCGCATCGCTGGCCGGCGGCGCGGCGGCCGCCTGCGCGGCGCTCGCCGACGAAGCGGCAGCCGCCGCATCGGCGAGCGTATCGGTAGGCGTGACAGGCGACGTGGTTGCGCAACCCGCGACGACGAGCGCGGCCGCCATGCCGGACAGCCACGCGACACTGCGGTCGATCTCGCTCTTGCTCATGCTCGAGACAACTCCGGTCATTGAATTTTTTGAGCATCTCAAAAATCGCCGCGAGCGCGTGTAACCGGATGCAAGAATGATGACAAAATCGCAGCAAGAATTGTGGAAACTGAAATTGCACCGCTGCAATTCCGCTTGAAACGAAATAATTCGCTGATGCGACGCTGATAAGCACGACTTCGATGCACAGCGCAAAACACGCGTTCGCCCCGTCAAAAATGCCGAACCGAGCCTATTTCGGACGACTGGGCGCGTTTTTTTGCGCACGGCGTCCGGGCGATCCGCACGCGCCGCGCCCCGTTCACCCGACGGCGAATTCGTGCGCCGCACCCTCCGCGACCGTTCGCGTCACGGCTACGCCGCGACCAGCGTCGAATACGCGAAAGCGACGCCGCAGCAGAGAAAGAAGATGTGCAACGCGATCTTGAACGCCAGGAGCCAAGACGGGTTGCTTCGCATGCGCGCCTCCGGATCGACGAACGAGCGGACATGATGCGCGGCAATTCGTCACACGAAAATACGGAACCGGCGAAGCGGCGCTCAGGCACAGCCTGAACGCGCCGCGCCGCAATCCTGTTACCGTATCGGCCATTACAACGACAACGCAAGCCCCATGCGATTCGACCTGACCGATCTGCGACTTTTCCTGCACGTCTGCGAAGCCGGCAGCATCACGGGAGGCGCCGAGCGCGCGCACATGACGCTGCAATCCGCGAGCGAGCGAATTCGCGGCATGGAAGAAGAACTCGGCGTCCCGCTGCTGCAGCGCGCGAAGCGCGGCACGCGCGCGACCGAAGCCGGCCGCGCGCTCGAGCACCACGCGCGCGTCGTGCTGCAGCAGATCGACCACATGCGCGGCGAACTCCAGCAATTCGGCGCCGGACTGCGCGGCCACATTCGCCTCCTCAGCAACACCGCGGCGCTCAGCGAGTACCTGCCCGACGCGCTCGCCGAATATCTGCCGCGCCATCCGAAGCTGTCGGTGAGCGTCGAGGAGCGCTCGAGTCAGGAGATCGTCCATGCGATCCGCGGCAAGACGGCGGATTTCGGAATCGTCGCCGATTCGGTCGGCCTCGACGGACTCGAGCAGATGCCGTTTCGCGAGGACTGGCTGATCGCCGTCGCGGCGGTCGACCATCCGCTCGCCGCACGCGAGCGGATCGCGTTCACGGAACTCGTCGACGCCGACTTCATCGGCATGACGGACGGCAGCGCGCTGCAGGTCCACCTCGCCGAACAAGCGAAGGCGCTCGGCAAGCGGATCGACTACCGCGTGCAGTTGAAGAGCTTCGACGCGATCTGCCGGCTGATCGAGCGCGGCGTCGGGATCGGCATCGTGTCGCGCCATGCGGCGCTGCGCGCGCAACAGACGATGCAGATCCGCCTGATCGAGCTCACCGATCCGTGGGCGCACCGCCGGCTGACGATCTGTGCGCGCAGCTTCGACGAATTGCCGAAATACACGCGCGATTTCATCGCGTTTCTCGCGCACGATCCGGGCAAGGGCGAATCGTTCGCGGCTTGATCGCTTGGTCGCCGAATGGCGTTCGCTCGTCGCGGCGCTTCGGCCCGGGGAATCGCCGCGGATCGGCTATGCACCGCGCCCACCACGCGTACGGCGCGGCAAGCATCGCTTGATGGACGATCTGCCGGGGCTCGTTCGGGTCGAGCGAATTGTCAGCTGATCTGTGCAGCAAACAAGCAGAACGGGAAAGACGTGGATTCCGCCGCGTTCGATCCGAACCGCCCGGCGGACGCGAACAGCAAATGCGGTTAGCGGTTAGCGAAGATGCACGGCATCGCGCTGATGAAAAATAAATACGCACACGTATCCGCTTGCTGCCGAGGGGAAAGATGGAGAGGACCCAAGCGCCGCTCGGCGAGACCCAAGCGTTTACCGCGCTAAAGACCGATTGAAATGCACCCGCAACTGCGCACACCGACGCGATTTGTGTCGACGACTCACCAGTGGGTCCGACAAGCTCCGCTGGATGAACCCAACTTCGTCGACTGAACCACCAAGCCGTTCAGCCGGCCAAACGAGCCGGCTGAACGCAAGCCGAAGCGAACCGGCCGCCGGCGGCACGCTCGATCGCGCCCCGCCGCGTGGCCGCCCCGAAATCGCGGTAGGAATGCCCATTACTGAACACCCCCCGCACAGATCCCGGCGTGCCCAATTCGGGCACCGGGCTCCTACCTTGAGTGCTTGACGGCAAAGCGCCGATCCGGCCATGGATGAAGAATGCGAGGTTGAGGGAGCCAGGCGTCCGCGATCCTCTCGACCCGCGTCCACGTCATATGGTCCTTCTGGCTACGGCGCCGGAGCGCGCGCCGCCAGAGATCAACGATGTGGTAGCGGAACGCGCCAAGTGCGCGCGAGTTCGTGGGTACTGCGTGGTACGCGAAGTAGCCGCGCACCACCTGCCCAAGCCATTTCCCTTGCACAGGAATCGGTTCGTGCATGCGTCGCCGAAGCTCCTCCTTGATCTGCCTGAGCTTCGCCCGCATACGATCGCCCCGGGTCTTCCGCTGAAGCTGGAAGGCGCCACGGCGCGATTTGCCGCAGATAAAGATGAAGCCCAGAAAGGTGAAGGTTTCCGGCCGGCCAAGGCCGCGACGCCGGCGGTGGGCCGCCGCATAGCGACCAAACTCCAGCAGCCTCGTCTTGTCCGGGTGAAGCGCAAGCGCGAACTCCTCCAACCGCGAACGCATCGCATCCCAGAAACGCCGCGCGTCGGCTTCATGCTCGAAGCCGACCACTACATCATCTGCGTATCGCAGAATGATGACGTTGCCTTTGGCTTCCCGCCGTCGCCACCGATTGGCCCAGAGGTCAAACACGTAATGCAGATACACGTTCGCGAACAGCGGTGAAACCACTGATCCCTGCGGCGTACCTAGCTCACTGATGCTCACCTCTCCATCTTCCAGCACGCCCGCCTTGAGCCATTTGTGCACAAGACGAATGATGCGTTGATCGCCGATCCGGTGTTCAATGAAACGGACCAGCCATTCCTGGCTGACCGAGTCGAAGAAGCTCCTGAGATCGGCGTCCAGAATCCAGTTCACCGGGGTACTGGTGATCGCTGTTGCCAATGCGTCCAGCGCATCGTGCTGACTGCGCCCGGGCCGGAACCCGTACGAGAAACCGAGGAAGTCCCCCTCGTAGATCGCATTCAGCACGTCAACCACCGCGCGCTGGACGATCTTGTCCTCCAGCGCGGCAATCCCCAACGGGCGCTGCTTACCGTCCGGCTTGGGTATGTACTGCCGTCGAACGGGCAATGCCCGATACGCTCCGCTGTGTACCTGCGCGTGCAAACGCTGGAGATGCTCGTCCAGTCCTGCCTCGTAGTACCGCCATGTCATGCCATCCACTCCCGGAGCCGCATCGCGTTTGAGCGCAAGGAACGACTCCCGGAGCCGGTCGACAGTGACATGGTGCAGTAGCGCGGTGAACCGCTCCTTCTTCCGTTGCCTTGCAGCTTGCCGTACACGTTCCAGCCCCTGTGACACGCTTGCCCGGTTCTGCGCTCGGCGCGTGCTGGACTGACCCGTGTTCCCCTTGGTCCCCGCCCTTCGCTCCACCTGCTCCGCTCCCGGTCTCCCGGCGTTGTTCGCAGGCTTCCTCGCTAATACGGCGGAGTCTGACTTCTCCCGTCCGTTCATCATCGGCTACGGCTCCTCGCCTTCCCGATGCGGACCAGCCCGTGTTGCGACTGGCCAGACGAGAGATCTCCCGGTTCCCGCACAAGGAGCGTCCGTGCGTGCCAGGGTCTCTGACCACGCCGGGTCGTCGAGGCGCTCGCGCTTGCGCGCCCCTTCGTGTTGCCTTCCGCGTTCTGAACCGCGTCGGCACCCGGAATAACACAACTATCGCGGCTCAATGGCTGGCCCACACGCTCCCCTACCGACGCTTCGCCGACCGCCTCGCGGCGGCCTGCGCACGGCTCGGGGCCGATGTGGCTCGCTATACCTTCATCGCAGTGGACTTGCACCACTTACTCCTTGCCGGTCTCCCGGCACACTCAGAACTTGTGGCGGATCGCCGCGCGGACCGCGAACTGGTTCGCCGAAGCCGACGGGCCATCCGTACCGACGACATAGCCGCCGTCCGCGATCGTGCCCGTCTTGTCGCCCGCGACCTTCTGCCATGCGCCTTGCAGGTAGACGTCGGTGCGCTTCGACAGGTTGTAGTCCGCCATCAGGCCGACCGTGTGGTACTTCGGCTTCACGTTGCCCGCGGCCGCGTCGAACTTGCCGTCCGTATACACATATTGCGCGCCGATGAAGAGCGCCGGCGTCAGCTGGTACTTGCCATTGATTTCGAAGTTCTGGAACTTCGTCGCGGTCAGGCCGAGGCCCGTGAACGTCGACGACGGCAGATAGACCGTCGACACCGGATTCTTGATGTCGGCCTTCGTGTACACGAAGCCGACCGTCGCCGGGCCGAACGTGTAGTTGACGCCGCCGCCGAAGATGCGCAGGCGGTCGGCCGTGAAGTTCGCGTCGTTGTCCGCGATTGCGCCGCTCGCGGTCTTGCCCGGATTGTTCGCCTGCAGGTACGCGGCGGCGAGTTGCAGGCCGCCCATCGTGTACGCGGCGCCGATGCTGTACTGACGGTTGTTCGAGAAGCCGGTCGCGTTGCTGAAGCTGTACGTGCCGCCGACTTGCAGGCCGTTCCAGTCCGGGCTCGCGTACTTGACCGTGTTGTTCACACGGAACGAGTTGTCCGTGTTGTCGTTGTCGAACGGGTGCGAAAACAGCGTGCCGCCCCAGTTGCCGTTCGCGGTCAGCGGCGCGAGGTAGTCGACGACCGAGTCATACTGACGGCCGAGCGTCAGCGAACCAAATTGCGTGTGCGACAGGCCGACGAACGCCTGGCGGCCGAACATCCGGCCGCCCTGGCCAAGCTTGCCATTGTTCAGATCGAAGCCGTTTTCCAGCGTGAAGATCGCCTTCAGGCCGCCGCCCAGGTCTTCCGAGCCGCGCAGACCCCAGCGGCTGCCTTGCGCGAAGCCGCTCGCGAGCTGGTAGTTGCTCTTGCCCACGCCGTTGACGTTCACGTTGCTCGTGTAGTTGAAGCCCTCGTCGATCACGCCGTACAGCGTGACGCTGCTTTGGGCGAAAACCGGCGCGGCGAATGCGAGCAAAGCGGTTGCGGAAATGACTTGCTTTTTCATTATCGGTATCTCCAGACTTTGTTTTCGACAACCTCGCACAAGCCAGGCTGCCACGACGCATTTCAAATTTCGGCGCCCCATTTCGGAGCATTTCGAGTGCATCCCGTCTCCGACGGCCCACGTCGCGGGATTGCTGCAATGAAAGAAATACTGTCATGCAAAAAATGCAACGTCCATGTTGGTGCATCACTTTTTTTACATTTCGTTGCGTATTGCCAACTACTGTGTCGGGATTTCGTCAGGATCGTTTGTAACTTCGCGTAAACCCGAAACCCTCGCCTTCGATGGCACAATGCGCGACCATCGTCGTCTGAATCCGATCATGTAGCGATGCCGCCCCCCCATCATGCGTCCCTTGTCCGTCCCCGTTTTCGCCGTTCCAGCCTCGCACCGCGTCCGTCGCGCGTCGCGCGCACGCGACGCCGCATGAACGCCGCGCCGGCCCAACGCTACGCCGAGCTCGACTTCTTCCGCGGTCTCGTGCTGCTCGTCATCGTCGTCGACCATATCGGCGGCAGCATCCTGTCGCGCGTCACGCTGCACGCGTACGCGCTCTGCGACGCGGCCGAGGTGTTCGTCTTCCTCGGCGGCTTCGCGACCGCGATCGCGTACAACTCGCTCGCCGCGCGCCACACCGAGGCCGCCGCGCGCCAGCGCTTCGTCAAACGTGCGTTTGAAATCTACCGCGCGTTCCTGTTCACGGCCGGCCTGATGCTCCTCATCACCGCGGTGCTGAACGCATTCGCGATCGATGCGCCGAACATGCCGACCAACGATCTCGAAGGGCTGCTGCACGCGCCGCTCGCCGCGCTTCGCGACATCCTGCTGCTCAGGCGTCAGCCGTATCTCGCGTCGGTGCTGCCGATGTACGCGTTCTTCGCGCTTCTCGTGCCGCTCGCGCTGCCCGTCGCGCGCAGCCGCGGGTGGTGGCTGCTCGTCGTCGCAAGCGCGGCGCTGTGGCTCGCCGCGCGCAAGATCGCCGGCTATCTGCCGACCGCCGACGGCGCGCCGTGGGACTTCAATCCGTTCGCGTGGCAGTTCCTGTTCGTGCTCGGCATCGTCGCGCGCTGCCAGCCGATCTATCAGGTGCTCGCGCGGCGGCCGGTCGGCTGGTTCGCGACCGCGGCCGCGATCGCCGTCGTCGCGGCGGGCGCGTATTACCGGCTGCGCATCGAGCCGTTCCCGACCGATCCGTCGATCAAGCAGAACCTCGGCCCGCTGCGGCTCGCGAACTTCATCGCGATCGCATGGCTCGCCGCGAAGCTCGTCCATCTCGGCTGGATGCATCGCATCGCGCAAGCGATGCCGTGGATCGGCACGATCGGCCGGCAGGGGCTGCTCTGCTTCGTCGCCGGCACGGGCATCTCGCTGTCGGTCGATTCGCTGCTGTACGCGGCGACGGACGGCTACCTGAATTTGCCGCTCGGACTCGTCGCCGATGCGGCGGCGGTCGGCCTGCTGTACGTCGTCGCGAAGCTGTACGCGCCGCTCGTCGCACGGATGTCGGACTTCGTGCGGCAATCGCGGCTGTTGCAGCCGTTCAGGCCGCCATTGCGCCCGCCGCTGCGCCGGCCGAGGCGCTGACGCAGAAAACCCGCACACGACTGTCATTCGCTGCTGCTAGCATATCGGCGCCCATACCAATTACGCCGTCATGCGCCGATTCGTTTTGTTTCTCGCCGCGCTGCTCGCCGCCGCGCTCCCTCTCGCCGTGCACGCGGCGCCCGTCAGCAGCATCGCCACCCGCACGTTCCGCTCGCAAGCGCTGCACCGCGACTGGTCGTACACCGTCTACCTGCCGGCAGGCTACAACCCGGAGGGCGCGCGCTATCCGGTGCTGTACCTGCTGCACGGCAACGCCGGCAACGCGAACGACTGGATCACGCAGGGCCGCCTGCAGTTCACCGCCGACGCGCTGATCGAGCGCCGGGACATTCCGCCTGTCGTGATCGTGATGCCGCAAGGCGGCACCGATTGGTACGTCGACCGCAAGGAGAAGATGCAGAGCGCCTTCCTCGACGACCTGATTCCCGACGTCGAAGCGCACTACGCGGTGTCAAACCAGCGCGCGGGACGGGCGATCGGCGGCGTGTCGATGGGCGGCTATGGCGCGCTGCGCTTCGCGCTCCTCGAGCCCGAGCGCTTTTGCGGCGCGATGCTGCTGAGCCCCGCGATCTACGCGAACGAGCCGCCCGCCAGCTCGGCTGCGCGCTACGTCGGCGTGTTCGGCGACAAGCAGTTCGATCCGAAGGTCTGGCACGAGCTCAACTACCCGGCGCTGTGGCGCAGCTATTTCGCGCAGCCGCTGCGGCTGCGGATGTTCATCGCGGCGGGCGACGACGACCTGTCGATCCAGGCCGAGTCGAGCGTGCTCTACACGAACCTGCGGCGCGCGCAGAATCCGGCCGCGCTGCGGATCGTCGGCGGCGCGCACACGTGGGACGTGTGGCGGCGCCTGATCGGCCCGGCGCTCAAGTACACGCTCGAGTGCGTGAAGTGAGCGCGACGCGGCACGCGGCGAGATCCCAGGCTGCGCAGCCGACGCTCTTGAAGAATACCGGCGTACCCGGTACGGCCTCGGCGGATGCAGGCGCAGCCGCTTCTTTCGCGCGCAGCGCGTCGGCAAGCGAATGCACGCGCATCCAGTCGACGCCTGCGGCGATCAAATCGCCCGCCTCGTGGCGCGCGCCCGCCGGATCGTCGACGTAGAGCGCACTTCCTGCGATCGTCCGCGCGCCGACCTCGGCCGCGTCGGGCGTAAACGCGCCGACGCCGACGACGAGCCGCCCCGCCCGCGCCGCCTCGTCGTAGACGGGCGTCGCGCTCGTCGTCGACGTGATGATCGCATCGAGCGTATCGGGCGGCGCGTCGCCGTCGATCGGCTCGAGCGTCGGCAGCACCGCGCGCAATCGCTCGCAGAACGTCGCCGCTTGCGCGGCCGTACGCGCCTTCACGCGCACCCGCGAGCCGGGAAACAGCGCGGCGAGCGCGTCGACGTGATGCGCGGCCTGCGCGCCGGCGCCGATCAGCAGCACGTCGCGCGGCGCGGCGGGCAGGAACGTGCGGATCGCGAGCAGCGTGACCGCAGCCGTCCGGCGACCGGTGACAGTCGGGCCGTCGAGCGCGAAGAGCGGCTCGCCCGTCGTCGGATCGACGACGCTCACCTGTCCCTGGATCGTCGGCCGATCGCCGCCGCGATTGCGCGGACACACGGTCACGAGCTTGTGGATCGCGAGATCGGACGCCGACGCAGGCATCGACAGCATCACGCCGCCTTCGTTGAGCGGCACGATGAGCCGCGCCGGGCTCGCGATCCGGCCGTCGGCCGCGTCGAGCGCGGCCGTACGCAATGCATCCACCAGCTCGGCGAACGGCGTCAGTCGCGACGTCTGCGCCGCGTCGAAAACCGCTGTCGTCATCGTTTGTCCTCCTGAAGGGAGCGTCGGCTTCGGGTTCGTGGGTCCGTTCGGGGGCTTTTCTGGTTGTTCGGTGTTGCTCTTCGGCTTCGTGCTCTTGCGGCGTCGATCAGTCGTCTCGGCTACTTGGCTACTTGGCTACTTGGCTACTTGGCTACTTGGCTACTTGGCTACTCAGCTACTCAGCTACTCAGCTACTCAGCTACTCAGCTACTCAGCTACTCAGCTACTCCAGTATCGACGATCAGCGATGATCCGCAAGCAGACGGCCGCCGCCGCCGTCGCGGCCGGTCGGCGCTGCCGCGAGCCCAATGCGCGATTCCGGCGACGCGGCGCACGTCGCCGTCATTCGCCGTCATCGGGCACGCCGAGCCCCAGCGCATCGATCACTTCGCGCGCATTGCGGAACGCCTCGACGGCCGCGGGCGCGCCCGCGTACAGCGCGCTGTGCAGCAGCACCTCGCGGATCTCGACGAGGCTCGCGCCGTTGTTCAGCGCACCGCGGACGTGCCCCTTGAGCTCGTGGCCGCGGCCGAGCGCCGCCAGCATCGCGCACGTGCACAGGCTGCGCGTCTTCAGATCGATGCCGCCGCGCTGCCACGTGCTGCCCCACGCATGCTCGTTCAGCCAATCCTGCAACGGCCGCGAAAAGCCGTCCAGGTTGCTCATCGCACGCTCGACGAAGGCGTCGCCCATCACCTGCGTCCGGCGCGCCTTGCCCTGCTCGCGGTCTGCTTCGCTCATGCTGCGCCTCTCTCGAAAGGGATGTTCGTAGTGGATTCCGGGTCGTCTCAGATGCTACACGGCTTCGATCCCGGCGCCGGCGCTTCGCGGTCGAGGTTTTCCCCCATTGCGGGGCCCCCTTGGCGGCGCGCTTCCGTCCGGCGCGCCGCCAGATGTCGCGCGAGCAAATTCCGGATGGTCAATGAGTCACATCACGAATATCCAGTAGGCAAATCGACAGCCGCAGCCTAGACTCATTCGATGCCGCGCGCTGCCGGCGCCCTGCGCCCATCGCCGCGCCCCCCGTGCGACGACGGGCGAACGCCCGTGCAAGCGCACGCCGCACAGGCCGACGACGACGGCTTGCGCATTGCGTCGCGCGTCGCGCGAATGCCGAAGACAGGATATCGAAGACATAAATCAGGAGATCCGACCTTGGATGATGCCGATGCGCGCCGCGTGACTTCGTTCAATCATGAAGGACTGACTTTCGACGTCGTCGATACGGGCCCGATCGACGGCAAAATCATCGTGCTGCTGCACGGCTGGCCGCAGACGGCGAAGTGCTGGGCGCGCGTCGCGGCCGCGCTGAACGCCGACGGCTACCGGACCGTCGCGCCAAACCAGCGCGGCTACTCGCCGGGCGCACGCCCGCACCGGGTCGCCGCGTACCGGATGCCGCACCTCGTCGGCGACGTCGTCGCGCTGATCGAGCGGCTCGGCGGCGGCCCGGTCCACGTCGTCGGCCATGACTGGGGAGCGGCCGTCGCCTGGGCGCTCGCGGCCCAGCACCCTGCCGCGGTGCGCACGCTGACGACCGTGTCGGTGCCGCACTCGGGTGCGTTCATGCGCTCGATGCTGAGCAGCGACCAGTTGTTCCGCTCGTACTACATGGGCCTCTTCCAGTTGCCGAAGCTGCCGGAGCTGTTCGTCACGCGCGGTCGCAAACTGTTCGAGAAAATGCTGACGCGCACCGGAATGACGCGCGACGAAGTAGACGCCGTCTATACCGACATCGTCGACGCGGGTGCGCTGACGACATCGCTCAACTGGTACCGCGCGATCCCGCTGACGCCGCCCGGCTATCTGTCCCGCAAGGTGTCGGTGCCCGTGCTGCACATATGGGGTGCGCGGGATGCGGCGTTGTCGCGGCGCGGCGCCGAGCTGGCGCGGCACTTCGTGAGCGGCCCGTACCGGCTCGAGGTGCTGCCGCACGCGACCCACTGGATTCCCGAACACGACGCCGACAAGCTCGCCGCGCTCATACGCGAATCGATCGCGATGGGGCCTGACGCAGCGCCCGGCGATCTCGCCGCCGCGCCGGCGAACTGACTGTCAATCTCGGATCGGCCGATTCGCGCCGAGTCCGGAACAGCGCGCGTTTGCTCACGTGAGGCGCGGCGGCGAGTCGATCGGCGCGCGACGCTTCTGCGCGCGTGCGCGTGCGTCGCGCATCGCCTTGATCGCGCCGACGCATCGGCCAATGGTCGGCGAACCGTTCCTCCGCCGAACGAGCCAATGAAGCCTCCGCGATTCGGCGCATCGGGACATCACGAGACCCGCGCGCCGCCAACCGCGCACGCACGCGCGACGGGCCGGACGCCCGTTCCCGACGCGTCCGCTCAGTCCGCCACGTCGATGCCCGCCCGCTCCGTCGCCCGCGTCGACTGGATCACGACGAGCGTATCGCCCGCCTCGATCCGGCACGGCGGATCTTCGTAGAACGACAGGATCTTGCCCGCGCGAGCCAGCCCGACGACGAGCGCGCCCGTCACCGCATTCGACAGGCAGCCGATCTCGTGCACGGCGGCCGGCCGCTCGACGAGCGTCGCGCGGCCGCGCGTCGACAGCATGTCGTTGACGAACGGCACGATGTAGCGGCTCTCGACCGCATCGGCGAGCAGCAGCGCGCCGATCTTCGTCGACGACACGATCACGTCGGCGCCCGCCTGCCGCAATTGCCGCTGGTACAGGTTCTCCTGGATCCGCACGACGATCTTCGTATCGGGCGCGATGCTGCGCACCGACAGCGTGAGCAGGATCGCGGTCGGGTCGTCGGTAACCGAGATGATGACCGCCTTCGCGCTGCGCACCTGCGCCTGCTTCAACAGATCCTCCTGCGCGGGATCGCCGCAGAGGCCCGTCACGCCGAGCGCCGCGGCCGCCTCGAGCGCCTGCTCCTGCGAGTCGATGACGATCAGTGTCGCCGGATCGACGCCGCTTTCGAGCAGTTCGCGCACGGCGATCGAGCCGCTCAGGCCGTAGCCGCAGATCACGACGTGGTCGCGCAGATTCTTTTGCAGGCGCTTCATGCGGAAGTCCTCGATGACTCGTTGAATCACGAATTGATAAGCGGTGCCGAGAAAGATGAACCAGATGCCGATGCGAATCGGCACGATGAAGAACGCATCGATGAGGCGCGCACGCGCGGTGACGGGCACGATGTCGCCGTAGCCGACCGTCGCGACCGTGACCATCGTGAAATAGACGAGGTCCGCGATGCTCATCGGCGCGCTCTTCGTCGAGTCGCGCAGGCCGTCCCGATCGAGATACAGCACGAGGAACGCGAGCATGCACAGGCCGATCACGAGCGCGAGGCGAAACACCAGCGTGCGCAGCGGCGACGCGGCGGGCCGCATGAACAGCGTGCGCGGACGCGGCGCCGTCCACGGCGTGCGCGCCTTGCGCAGGCGAAAGCGCAGCGACTTGCGGTAATCGGAAGGCGATGCCAATGATTATCTCCAGAACCGGGCGTCGCGATTTTACGCTGCCGGACGACGCCGCGCGCGGCGGAAACCGTCGTCGCGCACCGCACGTCGTGCTCGAACGCGCGCTATTTGCCGATGTTTGACGCCCGCCGCATCGCCGGCATCGCCCGCAGCGGCGCGGCTGTCATGCTCGCCGTCGCGAACGGTCATCGACGCTACAGCATGCTTCTCGGCCGCCGCATCGTCCCGTCGACGAAACGCGCCGCGCGAAACGCGGACAGATCGACCGACGTCGCGCCGGTATCGACCCACTCGGCGAGCAAGCGGCCGACGATCGGCCCCATCGCGAAGCCGTGCCCGGAGAACCCCGTCGCGATCGCGAGTCCGTCCGGCGCGCGCGGCGCGTCGATGACGGGAATGCCGTCGGGCAGCACGTCGATGAGGCCCGCCCACGCCTCGACGATCTGCGCGTCGCGCAGCGCCGGAAAAATCGTCTTCAGCTTCGCGAGCGCGCGCGGCGCATGCGCGGGATTCGGCTGCGGATTCGGATCGCGCGGCTCGATCGCGGGCGCACCGCCTGCGATCCGCGTCGTCAGATCGCGCCACGCCGCGCCGTTCAGATGAAAGCGGAATTTCTCGCGCTGCGTCCAAAGTTCGGGCAAGAAGACGCTCAGTCCGCGCAGGTGGCCGAGCGTGACGTCGACGTCGACCTGCATGTCGTCGGCGAGGTTGATCGCGCCGTTCGCGCGCTGCCGGATGCCGAGGCCGTGTCCCCAGATCGTCGATGCGGACACGGCGGGCAACGCGTTCGTGCGCATGCAGGTGCCGCGCACCGCCTGCTGCGGCAGCCGGATGCCGACGCCGTCGAGCAGGCAAAAGCTCGTCGCGCCGGCCGCGCAGATCACGCGCCGCGCCTTCACGACGCCGCGCTCGGTCACGACGCCCGTCACCGCGCCGCCCGACGTGTCGATCGCAGTCACGCCGCAGCCTTCGAAGAAGCGCGCACCGGCTTCGACCGCGCGTGCGGCGAACGCCGCGGCAACGCGGCGCGGCTCGGCCTGGCCGTCGCTCGCCGTGTAGAGGCCGCCGAGCGCGGGTGCGGCGAGGCCGCTCGCGTGCGTGTCGATCTCCGCGCGCGTGAGCGTGCGTGTGTCGAGCCCGTGTGTGCGCGCGACGTCGATCCATTGCACGAACGACGCCCAGTCGTCGTCGTCGTCGGCAATATAGAGACAGCCGCCCTGCCGCCATTCGAGATCGACGCCGAGCTCGCGCTCGAGGCTTTCCCACAGGCGCATGCCGGCCATCATCAGCGGCACCTCGGCGGCCTCGCGGCCCTGCTGGCGCACGAAGCCCCATGCGCGCGTCGATTGCTGTCCCGCAATGCGGGATTTGTCGAAGACGACCGCCTTTATTCCGCGCAGCCCGAGATAATAGGCGGCCGCGCAGCCCATGATGCCGGCGCCCGCGATCACGACGTCGGCCTGCGTGGGAAACGGCTCGTCGGCGCGCGCGAGCGTCTTGTGAAGCGGATAGGTTGTGGTCATATCGGAAGTTCTGGCGAAAACGCCATTGGCGAAAACCCGTCACAGTAACCTCACGAAACACCTTTCACAGAAAAACGCACACTAGTGCGCAGAACGAACTTTATATTTGCGGTAAAGTTATCCCTTCCACGCGTGGCCGGTCGGCTCGCTTCATCCGGTGGCATCGAACGATGCCGTACCGTGCGCCTCAAGGCGCTCCCTTCTGAATCACTCGATCCGATCCGTTCCCGCAGTATGGCCAACGAAGCAAACACCACGGATGCCCTTGCCGTCGCCGAGCGCGTACGCGAACTGATGACCCGTCACGGCATCGGCAAGCGTCAGCAGACGACCGAGCTGTGTCGAATTCTCGACCTGAGCTTTTCCCAAGGGCATCGCAAGCTGCGCGGCAGCAGTCCCTGGACGCTCGCGCAAATCAAGAAAGTCGCCGAAGCCTATGGCGAGCCCGCCGCGCAGCTATTCGGCGCGCAGGCCCTCGATCCCGGCATGGTCGGCGCATGCGCGCAAGACGCGGTGCTGTATGCAGGCATCGCCGAAATTCCGTGCACTGCGTGGATCGGCGGGCTGCTCGACGCGGGCGCGCGTCCCGAGTTCGTCGCCTACGAGCAGCAGGGCCGCTGGCGCGTGCTGCGCCACACGGGCGTTCTCTATCAAAACGCGTACGACGTTCACAAGATCGAAATCTATCCGCGCCGCGCGGAAAGCGACAAGCTGCTCGTCGCCGTGATCGACGCCGACAGCGTGAGCGCCGGCGAAGTCTGCCGCTATCTCGACGAGCAGGGTTTCGTGACGGCCCGCTTCGGCAGCGTCGGCGCCTTCGTCGACGCGCTGCAAGGCCAGGCGTTCGACGCGGTCGTCACCGAATGGATGTTCGACGGCCGCACCGCCGCCGATGCGATCCAGGCCGTGCGCGCGTCCGACAATCCGGGCGCGCCGATCTTCGTGCTGACGGGCGACCTGCTGACGGGCCGTGCGAGCGAGACCGAAATCAGCGAGGTGATCCGCGTGTACGACGTCGTCTGCTACGAAAAGCCTGCCCGCATGGCGATCCTGAGCGCCGATCTCGCGAAGCGCCTGTCGCGCGCGTGACGATGGCGGCGCGCGGATGTCGGGCATCAGCGCGCCCCCAATCATCTATATTTATCGGGGTGAATGACATTGCACAACGAGGAATAGTGAAGCACTGTCAATAACTTAAGTGTATTGAGCAGGTGAAAGCAATGTAATGCAATTGACCGGCATTAGCTCCCTTGAGCTTGTCCCGCGGGAGCCCACATCCCGCGGTTTCGACGACGCTGCAATCACCATTACGACGCTTCACCAGCGGTTCACTTTCGTTCGTCTCTTCGATCCATACCTGACGGCGTCCTCTCCGCCATTTCCTCAACGCTCACCACCAGGGCCCTTTACCCTCGCGGCTTGAGGTGGTTTGTGACCTGCGCCTGCGCGCCGATCGCGAGGGGCCTACCCTCATCTTCGATAAAGTACCGCGTCAGCCAGTACTTCAGCTTTCGCGTTCCGGACACACGGGGGCCGTGGCGGAGAGACCTTCGGGTCTGCCGGTTCAGTTCATCGTTCCTGGTCTTCCAACTCCGTTATCGTGCCCGCCCACCCTCGTTTTTTCGTCGTCGTCGGCGCGGGCTACTCCTGACAAGAGAGAGCCAGTGCGTGACGCAAGACGACCAATCCACCGCGACCGACCAATCTGCTGCGACCTTTGGCAGGCGCTACGGCAAATTGAACCGCGATATCGCGATACTCGAAAGCATCGTCCAGCATGCAGTGGAACCCCGTCAGGATTTTGCAACCCTGTTTGCCCGCATCATCGCGCACTACGCGACGCGCGCAGAGATGTCCACCGAAGACCGGCAATGGGATTGTCAAATGGTCCTGAGGCAAACCCTTGGTTTCGTCTGACGTAAGCTACAATCGCGCGAGCGACCCCGGTCGCCATGGCTGACCGTCCTCGTGTCACTTTCTTGACGGTCGAACCGCAGAGAAAGGATAACGAAAAATGGTACTCAGACCATCCACGCTCGGGGAACTGAAATATCGCGACCTCTATGAGGCCGTCCACCGGGGAATGCTTCAGCGTGACCGGCTGTTGATGCTGGACACCCCGCTCGGCAAAAACGCTTTGATTCCATTGCGGGCGCGCGGATCGTCCGGCATCGGCGGCGACTACCACTGGACGGTCGATGTTGCATCGCTGAACGACGACACCGCGTTGCTTTCGTTGATGCACCACCCCGTTACCCTTTGGATTCAGCAGCGGACTACGCTGTATGCCGATCCGGTTTATCGTCCGGTGCACGGCTTTGTGCATCAGGTCAGCTATCTGGGCGGGGACGGCGGTCTATCAACGTACCAGCTCGAATTTTCCTCTGCCCTGATTTTCCTGAGCTATTCCCGCAACGACGAGGGATGGCTCGAAAAAGATGCGCGCGAAATCATTTCGGAAATACTCAATCGGTATCCGCAGCTTCGGGGACGGTTCCGCTTCGATCTGACGCGTGAGCCGGTTGTGCGCTCGTGGTGCCGGCAAAGCGAGTCCGACCTGCATTTTGTACACCGCCTTCTCGAAGAAGAAGGTTGGTATTTCTATTGGGTACATGAGCCAACGAGCGAAGGCGAGCCGCCAAAGACGACGCTCGTCATTCTGGATGGCGTGTCGTCACTGCCGGAGGCAAAACCAGCCGAATACTATCGTGGCAATACCGACCACGAGGCCGACGGGTTCACGCAATGGGTGATCATGCAGACGATGCAGAGCCTGCAATTCATATCCCGCTCGTTCGATTACAAACGGCCAGCCTCGCATTTTGAGGCGAGCAGCGCGTTGCCATCGACGACCTATGTAGAAGACGATGGGCGACACAGGTACATACGTGGCATTCCGCGCGCTCCGATGACGATCTACGAGCCAACTGCCTACGGTTATGCCGACACGGACAGCGGCGAGGCGCGTGCGCATCGCCGCGTGCAAGTCTGGGAATCACACGCGCGCCGGTATTTCGGCGTCAGTGGTCTACGGTGGCTCGATGCGGGATTACGGTTCACCTTGAACAACCATCCGCGCCATGCGGACAGTGACCCGAAGAAGCGGGAATTCCTCGTGATCGAGGCGCGCTGGTTTATCGAAAACAACGTGCCGATTGGTCAGCAGGTGACCGAATATCCGCGTAGTCTGCGTGCGACACTGGCCGAGCAGCAGGCGGTACATGATACGCATTTCACGACGCCGGGGCACGTGCAGGATGGCACGACGGGCTTCTTCGTGATGGAGGTTGAAGCGCAGGAGACGAGCGTCGAATATCGTAGCCCGCTTGTGCATCGGAAGCCGCCGATGACGATTGAGCATGCCATCGTCGTCACGCAAGAAGGGATGGAGGCGTGGACGAATGAACGCAATCAGGTCCGCGTGCATTTCGCGTGGGACCGGAAGAATCCAGACGGCACGTTCGGATCGTCGCCGCTGCTGTCGGCCATGCAGGCCGATACGGGTAACGGCTATGGATCGGTTCACGTGCCGAGAGCCGGCGAATGGGTTCTCGTCGCTTATTGGGGAAACGATTGCGACAAGCCGTTCATTTTGGGGCGCGTCAACGGCGGCACGACCCCTTCGCAATGGCATTCGAATGTTCTGCTGTCGGGATTCCAGTCGCAAGGGTTTGGCGGCACGGGCGCATACAACGCATTTGTCCACGACGACGCCACGCATCAAAGCGGCACGCGGATCATCAGCTACACGGGCAAGAGCTATGCTGCACTGATGCAAGGCTATCTGATTCAGCAGGACGGCAACACGCGCGGCCGATATCTAGGTTCGGGCTTCGCACTGCACGCAGACGAGTTCGGTGCGGTTAGCGCGAGCAAGGGCTTATCGATCAGCACGCATGCGAAGGGCTACGACGACGAGCAAATGAGCGCAGACGAGGCGCGAACCCAGTTGCAGCAGGCGGGAATGCTGGTCGAGTCCCTATCGAGTGCGAGCACGACCGCGCAGGCGGAAACCCTGCAAGCGGGCCAAGACGCGCTCAAGGGGCTATCGAAGGAGATTCAGTACGCGGTATCAGGCTCAACGTCCGGCGGCGTGACGGCCGGCGGCGGCACGGGCAACGCGAACGGATTTGCGCAGCCCAACATTCTGGTATCGACGCCGAAAGATCTTGCACTCGTGGCGGACCGATCGGCCCATATCGTTGCCGAAGGCGAGGCGAATATCGTCAGTAACGGCAATACCCATGTTGCGACGGGCAAATCGATGATCGTGGCGGCCGCGGAAAAACTCAGCTTCTTCGCGCAGAAATTTGGCGCGTTCTTTGTCACGGCGAAAGGCCCGATCAAGCTGTCGGCCAATACTGACGACGTGAGTATCAACGCGGGCAAAGACGTGATGATGAAGGCCAAGCGCATCGTGCTCGATGCCGATGAAATCTGGATCAAGGCCGGCGGTTCGTACACTCGGTGGACGGCTGGCGGAATCGAGGACGGGACACAAGGCCCGCGCACGGTCAAGTCGGCATCCTTCAGCCGTCAGGGGCCGAGTTCCGTCGCTCAGCACCTGAACAGCTTGCCGCAGGCGAAATTCAATGATCCATACGTACTGCGAAATCAAATCACGGGCGAAGTGATGAAAAACCATCCGTACGAGATTGTGCGCGGCGACGGCACACGCATCAAAGGCATGACGAACGAATTGGGACACATTGCCGAGCAGAAGAACGAGGATGTCGAGTCGCTGAAACTCCACGCTTTGCGCCCTACTCCGAGTGCGGACGACACGTCAGCATGACATCCAACATCAAACGAGATGATTCAAGTGAAACGCGATGAGCGATAACCAAACTGACAACGCGGGCGGCGGTGCGCCGTCCGATGGCGATCCTGCCGAGCAAGAGGTCGTGCAGGTGATGGGGCGCACTGCCCCGGATGGATCGTCGTACGGCCACTTTACGTTGACGCCAGCGAGCGACACGCGCAGCAAGGAATTGTTGTGCGACGTGCGACCCATCATTCCGGTGATCTTCCTGCCGGGCGTCATGGGCTCGCTCTTGACGAACACCGATACCGGCGACGAGATGTTCTTCGCACCGAACACGGACGGGATGCTGGGGGACTTGGGCGCACTTCCCGCGCTGCTTGGATTGTGGTTCAAGGGCTCGTCCACGCGCGAAACGCAGTTCGATCCGACCAAGGCGGCAGTGACGCCGCATGGGCCGATCAACGTCGGCAAACATGGCAAGAACGATAGCCCGGAGCAGTACGTGGACGAGGCGGAAGCGCGCCGTCGGGGCTGGGGGTCGATACATCGGACCAGCTATCACCCGGTTTTGGCTTGGCTGGAAGAACAACTCAATCGGCCGAAGTTCATGGGGAAGCCGCATGGTGTTTGGGTGACGCCCGACCCAACGGGTAAGACGTGGGCGCTCAAGCCGTTGCTTGGAACCGAACCGGCCGACTATGGGGCGATTGAAGCAGGGGCGCAGGGCAAGGGGCAAGCGATCGATGCCGAATCGGACGCGTTTAATCGCTTTATCAAGTACCGATATCGGGTCTATGCGATTGGCTATAACTGGCTGCAATCGAACGAGAAATCCGGATTCGACGTCGTGAACGGCTCTGATTACAAAGATCCGAAGACCAAGAAGATTACGCGCCTGATGGGGATCAAGGAAATCATTGCGGAGAACCATACCGACAAGGCGATCATTCTGACGCACTCGATGGGCGGACTGGTAGCGCGGATGGCGATCGCGATGCACGGTGCGGGGAACCTGATGTATGGGGTGTTTCACAACGTCTTGCCCGCAACGGGTGCGCCGATTGCGGCGAAGCGGTTCAGGACCGGAGCCGGTAACGAGGGCGTGTTGAAAGGCTTCATCAACGGCAGCTTGGTCGGGAACAACGCGGCGGAGTTCACGGCGGTTGCAGCGAATGCACCGGGGCCGTTGGAGCTATTGCCGATGCCGGATTATCACAAGGGCGAGCCGTGGTGGATATTTGCGCGGATCAATGGTGATCCGGTAATTCAGTTACCGAAAGACGGCAATGCGTACCGCGATATTTACGCGAATTCAAAGTGGTATGGATTGGTCCCTGATCCATCGTTGCTCGACCCGGCTGGAATTGTAAAAGCGCGGCTTGATATTAATAATAAAAGTAATAATGTGGCTGAAAATTTCGCAATGACAATAAAAGATATCGTTGACAAACAAAATAAAATTAAAGATACGTACCATGAAAAAACATATGTTGCGTACAGTGATGGTGGCTTGAAGCCAAAATGGCAATCCGCATCGAACGATGAAAAAGGTAAGCTAATCATAGAGCCGGGCGAGAAACTTGAAGATCTATTGGGGTGGGGCACAGTAATCTGGACTGGGAATTTGCCGTCTGATGTGACGGAAGAAGAACTGCGTTCAGCGACTTTCTTGCATGTCGATCCCAATTCGGATTCCGGTAAGGGAAACCTGCGAATCTATCTGGAGTCGCGCAAGCTGACCGTCGAATTCGAGGTGCAGAAAGTGGCGAAGCTTCCTCCTGGTAGCACCACGACCGATCCTAGCAAGAATGGCATCGTTCCAGGTGACGGCACGGTGCCTGTATGGTCGGCGGAAGCCCCTGCAAGCAGCGCAAGTGGCGGTGCGGCTCCAGGTGTACAAATGGTATTTGCTCAAGGTGGCTACGAGCATCAGTTCAGCTACAACCATCCATGGACCCGATGGGCATTGCTCTATAGCATTGTACAAATTGCGCACGAGGCGCCGGAGCCGTCATGCTGACTCGTATTGCACGAATTCTGATTGTGGTGGCGGGCGTGTGCGCCAGTTCGATAACCTACTCCGGGGAACCGACAATGACCAATCCTTTGTTGTCCAAGCCGCGTCCGTGGTGTGTCGGCCGCTTTGTGTTCGATCGCCCCGCGACGAGTGAAATTTCGAACCAGCGATACGAGTTCCGCGGTGAAAAATTGGAGACAAAATATAATGTCTCATTTGATTCGTATCAAGCCAAAATAAAGGCACGAGAAAAAGAACTGCACACAAAGAAACGATTCGATCCTGGAAATAGTAGTAAGGAAACGAATCATGTATGGCTGGAGCAGGCATTCTCGCCGACGAAAAATTCTAGAGTTTTTGTCTTTCTGGACGCCTATACCGAAGGTGTTCGGTTGCCATTTGATACGGAGAGTTTTGTATTTGATGGAGGCACGTTGTTTCACGCTACGGGTAGGATTGGATCGGCAGCAATCGGGAAAGCGGAAGATATTTATAACGATACGATACGTCGCATCAAGGCACGCGATAACTGGACGGTGCCGACGGATTCGGGCTTCTGTTTCGATGGCGGAATCGTGACAGGTTCGTCCACGTACACGGAAGAAGTGAGCCAGTCCTTCGCTCTAATGCCGGGACGTCCGGCGTTACTGGTGATCCAGATGCGGGAGTCCATCAGTCAGGATCAAGGGAAACCCTTGACCAAGACCTTACCCGAACTCCGTGCGCAGATGGATCGGGTTGCCGGCGGTGGGAGCTATCGAATCTTGCGCCAAGGCAAGCGCACGGTGGGCGGAGTGGACGGCGAGGAAGTACTGTTCGAACTGAAGGATGGCCCGATTACGTCGTATCGTTTCTACCTGCTGGCTCCGGGCGACCCGAGCACGCTCGCGAGACCGCATACAGCAATCCAATTGTTGCTTGGTGCTCCCTCTCCCGACCTGCCGCCGGATCAGGCAACATCGCCCGTGGACGAGGCTGGCGCGCTGCAAACGTGGGACACGCTGCTGAATAGCTTGCGATTGCGTCCGGGCGCGGTCTGAGCGAGAACGAGATGCGGCGATATGACATTGTGAAAGGCGACCTGACGACAGTCGGCGGCATCGTCCAAGGGGGCGATGGAGGCGATCTGCTGAATGGTCGCGAACAGGCATATGAGCACGACCCGGTGTCGTGTCCGGTGTGTAAAACCGTCGGCAAGATCGCGTGCGATGGCCCACGGATTTCGAGCACGGGACCGGATGGGCGGCAGGTGGCGCTAAGCGACGATCTTTGTATCTGCATGTGTTCGCCGCCGCCGAAGCTCGTTGCATCTCAAACAGTTTCGCATATCGAAATCTGAGGGAGGCAGGCGGCGGATGCGCACGGTAAGGCGACGAGTTCGTCAGCGCAAATGCCGTCCTCGTCCGGACGCGATACATGAAACGGGACGCACCTGCCCAGCCGCACAAGTTGTTCGGAGGAAACCTGACGTAGAAATCGATGCTCGCCGCTGCCAGATAGCGGCTCATTATGATTTTTCTGAGCGTCTTTCGACCGTGTGCAATCCCAGCGAGGGCCGTCAGGAGGGGTGTCACCAATGTACAGGTGGACTCATGATGATGGTTCGTGGTGCACTTCGTCATAAGCCTTTGGCTGGCAGGTTGCTTCGGATTTGGTTACATGTTGGTTACTTTGGGGCTTCTGACGAGAAGCATCGCGCCCCATGCGCGAGCGCATCGGCGGCGGCATCCTGCCTCTTTCCACGTCGCCCGATTTCCGCGCCGCCGACGATATGTCGCGCCGATCCGCGCATTCGCCGCGCGCGCCGGGCGCATTCGCCGCGCACATCCGCACACATCGATCCCCCCCATGCGCCCGATCGTTCGTTCGACTCGCATCGCGTCCCGCGAACTGCGGCGCGCCCCGTCCCGCACGCGCCTGCGTACAATAGCCGGCGATCCTTCCCCATCGCACGCCCTGCCAGGACCCGACATGGCCCGCATCATTCCCGACGACTGGAAGAACCTCGCCGCCACGGGCGCGGCGGAGCGCGAGCGCGAGACGCTCGCGACGCTCGAACGGATGCTGCCCGACGCCTACACCGTCTACCACGGTGTGCACTGGACGCGCGCCGACCAGAATTTCTCGGTGTTCGGCGAAGCGAATTTCGTGATCGTGAGCCCGGCCGGACGCGTGCTGGTGATCGAGCAGAAGGCGGGCTTCCTGCGCGAAACCCCGAAGGGGCTCGCCAAGGTCTATCTGCAGACCGAACGCAACGTGTCGATCCAGCTCGCGCGCACGCTCGAGAACCTGCATCGGCGGCTCACCGCCGCGTTCGGTGCGGGCGCGTACGGCGTCGAGGAACTGCTGTACTGCCCGGACTACACGGTGAAGAATCCGGCGATCGCGGGCGTCGCGCCCGCGCGGATCGTCGACGCGACGCGCAGGCGCGAATTCGCCGCGCGCATCGTCGATGCGCTGCCCGCCGACGAACCGCCCTTTCCGAGCGTCGCGAAAATCCACCATTTCCTCGCGGACGAGCTGTCGCTGACGCCCGACACGAGCGCGCTCGTCGGCCAGGCAGACACACTCGTCACCCGGCTGTCGGGCGGCCTCGCCACGTGGGCGCGCCGGCTCGAGTTCACGCCATTCCGGCTGCGCGTGATCGCGACCGCGGGCTCCGGCAAGACGCAGCTCGCGGTGCAGGCGATGCGCGACGCGATCTCGGCGGGCAAGCGCGTGCTGTACGTGTGCTTCAACCGGCCGCTCGCCGATCATGTCGCGCGGATCGCGCCCGAAGGCGCGAAGATCGCGAACTACCACCAGCTCTGCGACTGGGTCGCGCGCGACGGCGGCCACGTGCCCGACTTCGGCACGCGCGACGCGTTCGCGCAACTGGAAGCGCGCTTCGCGCACACGCCGGTCGCCGAGCGCTGGCGGTTCGATACGCTGATCGTCGACGAAGGCCAGGACTTCCAGCCGCCATGGGCGGCCGCGCTCGAGCGGCTCGTCGCGCCGGGCGGCGCGTGGTGGTGGCTCGAAGATCCGCTTCAGAATCTCTACATGCGCGACAGCGTGCCGCTGCCCGGCTGGGTGACGCTCAAGGAAACGACCAACTACCGGAGCCCGCGCGACATCCTCGACTACGTGCGCGACGTCGTCGGCGGCGTCGAGCCGCTCGCGACCGAGCTCGCGTCGGGCAGCCCGTTCGGCGGATCGGAGATCTCGATCTCCGCTTACGATGCGACGGACACGGAATCCGCCGCGCAAGCCTGCATCGACGCGACGAAGCGCGCGGTCACGCATGCGCTGGCGCTCGGCTTTCGCAAGCAGGACATCGCGGTGCTGTCGTTCAGGGGACGGGAGGGCTCGGCGTTCACGGCGCTCGACCAGCTCGGCCCGCACCGCGTGAAAAGCTTCACCGGCAAGTACGACCTGTTCGGAAATCCGGAATATCGGGAAGGCGACGTGCTGCTGGATTCGATCTATCGCTTCAAAGGGCAGGCGGCGCCGTGCGTGATCCTGACCGAAGTCGACTTCGACACGTTCGACGCGCGCGCGGCGCGCAAGCTGTTCGTCGGCGCGACGCGCGCGACGATGAAGCTGATCGTCGTCGCGTCGCGGCGGGCAGCGGAGCGGATCGCGCCCTCCGCATGACGGGCGCTAACGCAAGATGGCGCCGAATCGCGTCAGGCGAGGCCGGACGCACGCACGGATCAACCGTCCCGCGCGCCGAAATATCGGGAAATCGGGCAGCGTAAACGTCAGGCGACGCGGAATGCGCCGACCGTGCGGCGCAACCCGTCCGCCTGCTCTTCGAGCGACGCGGCGGCGGCCGCCGCCTGCTCGACGAGCGCCGCGTTCTGCTGCGACACCTGATCCATCTGCGACACAGCGCGGTTCACCTGCTCGATGCCGTCGCGCTGCTCGTTCGACGCGGCCGAGATCTCGGTCATGATGCCCGTCACGCGCGCGATCGCGCGCTGGATCTCCTGCATCGTGTCGCCCGCCGAGCCGACGAGGCGTGAGCCCGTCGCCACCCGCTCGACCGATTCGCCGATCAGCGCCTTGATCTCCTTCGCCGCCGATGCGGAGCGCTGCGCGAGCGTGCGCACCTCGCCCGCGACGACCGCGAAGCCGCGGCCCTGTTCGCCCGCGCGCGCCGCCTCGACCGCCGCATTGAGCGCGAGGATGTTGGTCTGGAACGCGATCCCTTCGATCGTGCCGATGATGTCGGCCACCTTCTGCGAGCTCTGATCGATCTCGGCCATCGTGCCGACCACCTCGCCCACGACCGTCGCGCCCTTCGTCGCGATGTTGGTCGCGGTGTCGGCGCAGTTCTGCGCTTCGCGCGCGTTGTCCGCGTTCTGCTTCACCGTCGCGGTCAGTTGCTCCATGCTCGCCGCGGTCTGCTGCAGCGCGGCCGCCTGCTCCTCGGTGCGCTGCGACAGGTCGGTGTTGCCGGCCGCGATCTGGCGCGTCGCGGTCGCGATCGACTCGGAGCCGTCCGTCACCTTGCGCACCGTGTCGGACAGGCTGCGCTGCATCGTCGTCAGGCCGGTCACGAGCTCGGCCATTTCGTCGTGCGACGTCCAGCGCAGTTCGGTCGTCAGATCGCCGTCAGACAAGCGGCGCAGGTGCGTGAGGATCCGCACGAGCGGCTGTGAGATCGCGAAATGCAGGCCGATCGCGCAGCCGAGGCATGCGGCGAGACCGAACACGATCCCGCCGCCGAGCGCGAGCCGCAGCCACACGTACATTTGCTCGGCGTCGCCGTGGGCCGCCTTGCCGTACGCTGCGCGCGCGTCGTCGAGCGCGGTTGTCGCCTTCGTCCACGCAACCGACAGCGGCGGCGCGACCGTCATCATCAGACGATCGGCATCGTCGTGCCGGCCCGCCTTCAGCGCGTCGATCATCGGCTTGAGCGCATCGTCGACGAGCGCGCGGCGCGCGGCGTTCGCCTGACCGGCGAGCGCCTTCTCGTCGTCGCTGCGGGGCAGCGCGTCATAATCGCGCCAGCCGCGGTCCGACGCGGCCAGGTACTGCTCCGCCTTCGCGATCGTATTCGCGGTGTCGGGCGCCTCCGGATGCAGGATCACGCGATCGAGCGTCGTGCGCGTGATCGCGAGGTTGAGGCTCGACGACGCGAGCGCCGTCTTCGCCGCGAGTTGCCGCGTGTACGCGTCGTCGAGCGCGGCGTTCGAGTTCTGCATGCTGAAGAAGCCGATCACGCCCGTGATCGTCAGCAGCACGGCGACGAGCCCGAGCGTCGAGAAGATCCGGGTGCGAATCGAAAAGCGGGAAAAAAAAGCGTTCATGACCAGGAAAAGCCGTAAGTGGTAGCCGTCGGTTTGGGGGACAGTCGCCGGTATTACGGCCCCGCGCCTGAAAACTTGAGACGCATCAAGCGCTGCGGCGACTTGCCGCGGCGCGCCGCCCGACGGCCGCCGTCACGGTTCGTAACCGCTGGAATATGTTGTGACGAAGCAGATATTGACTAGTCAATCGATTGTTCCTACATTCCGTGTCGCCCCCAACGACGAAACGACGCCTTATGCCTACCGAATCCTCCGCGCTGCCCGCCCCAGCCGACGCCGGCCGCCCGGGCGCGTCCGTGCGGCTCACGATTGCCGCGCTGCTGCTCGTGCTGCTGCTGTCGGCGCTCGATCAGACGATCGTGTCGACCGCGCTGCCGACGATCGTCGGCGAGCTCGGCGGCCTCGAGCAGCTGTCCTGGGTCGTCACCGCGTACCTGTTGTCGTCGACCGTCGTGCTGCCGCTGTACGGCAAGCTCGGCGATCTGTACGGGCGCAAGATCGTGCTGCAGGCGGCGATCGTGCTGTTCGTCGTCGGCTCGGCGCTGTGCGGGCTCGCGCAGGACATGACGCAACTGATCGTTTTGCGCGCGCTGCAGGGGCTCGGCGGCGGCGGGCTGATGGTCGTCACGATGGCGGCGATCGCCGATCTGATCCCGCCCGACGAGCGCGGCCGCTTTCAGGGGATGTTCGGCGGCGTGTACGGAATCGCGACGGTGATCGGGCCGCTCCTCGGCGGGTTTCTCGTCCAGCACCTGTCATGGCGCTGGATCTTCTACATCAATCTGCCGCTCGGCGCGCTCGCGTTCGCGGTGATTGGCGCGGCGTTCAAGCCGCACACCGCGCACGTGCGGCATCGGATCGACTACGCGGGCGCCGCGTTCCTCGCGACCGCACTCACCTGCGTCGTGCTGTTCACGAGCCAGGGCGGCACGATCCTGCCGTGGTCGTCGCCGCAGCTATGGCTCACGCTCGCGCTCGGCCTCGTCGCGACGGCGGGCTTCGTCTACGAGGAACGCCTCGCCGCCGAGCCGATCATGCCGCTCGCGCTGTTCCGCCACCGGACCTTCGTGCTGTGCAGCCTGATCGGCTTCGTCGTCGGTCTGTCGCTGTTCGGTTCGGTCACGTTCCTGCCGCTCTATCTGCAGGTCGTCAAGGGCTCGACGCCGTCGAAGGCCGGCATGCAGCTACTGCCGCTGATGGGCGGGATACTCGCGACGTCGATCGCGAGCGGGCGGCTCATCACGAAGCTCGGCAAGTATCGCCTCTTTCCGATCGCGGGCACGTTCGTCGCCGGCGCGGCGATGCTGCTCCTCGCGACGCTGTCGCTCGACACGCCGCTGCGCGCGATGTACCTGTACATGGCGCTGCTGGGCGGCGGACTCGGCATGGTGATGCCCGTCATCGTGCTCGCGGTGCAGAACACGGTCGAGTTCCGGCATCTGGGTGTCGCGACGTCCGGCGCGACGCTGTTTCGCTCGATCGGCGGCTCGCTCGGCGTCGCCGCGTTCGGCGCGCTGTTCTCGAACGGGCTGCACGCGCGACTCGCGGCCGCGCTGCCGCCCGACGCGGAGCTGCCGCCGTCGCTCGGCCCCTCGGCCGTCCGCCAGTTGCCCGACACGGTGCGCGGCGCGTATCTGCACGCGTTCGCGAGCTCGCTGCACACGGTCTATCTGTGTGCAGCGGCGGTGATTGCGATCGCATTCGCGCTCGCGTGGTTCGTCGAAGACGTGCCGTTCAGGAAAAAAGCGTGACTCGAGCCGCCTGCGCGCGCGGCGGCCCGGTCGATCACTTCGCGTCCCGCTTGCACGGCTGCGGGAATAACTTCAGCTCGTGGCCGACATGCAGCGCGTATACGATGTTGTCGTTGTCGAGGAGCGCGGCCCGCGCGCCGGGCTTGCGACGCGCATCGTTCTTCTTTTGAAGTTCGGCCGGTTTGCTGTTTTGTTTATTCATTTCGTTCAAATCATCGCGGGCATTTTTTCGTGGCGCGCTCGTGTCGAACGACAACGCCGGTTTCCCGCTGCACGCCGCGCGTCTCGGAACGGCCGCGGATTATAAGGCAGTCGACGGCGTTAAGCGAAATCGCAAGGCACCATCGATCGAATCGAGTCGTCTTCGCCGCCGCTGGAAAATCGAAACATGAATGACCGCCCATTGCGCGCGCAATCTCCGGAAATTCCGGCTGCGCGCGATCGCGTCCCTCGCTTTGCGGACATTTTTGAAGGCGCGCATAGTATCGATTCCATCACTCCCGCCCCGTTTTGCGATGAAAGCCTCCGACGCGCCCACCCTTTCCACCGCCATCATCCGCGACGCCGCCGAGCACGACCTCGAAGCAATCCGGGCGATCTACGCGCATCACGTGGTGACGGGCGTCGCGTCGTTTGAGGAGACGCCGCCTTCCGTCGACGATCTGCGCACGCGACGCGAAGCGGTGCTGCGGCACGGCCTGCCGTATCTCGTCGCCGAATTGGACGGCGTCGTCGCGGGCTACGCGTACGCGACGCCGTATCGGCCGCGCAGCGCCTATCGCTACGCGATCGAAGATTCGATCTACGTGAACGACGCACACCGCGGCCGCGGCATCGGCCGCGTGCTGCTCGCCGCGCTGATCGAGCGTTGCGAAGCGGGGCCATGGCGGCAGATGATCGCGGTCGTCGCAGACGGCGGCAGCGGCGGCTCGACGTCGCTGCATCGCGCGCTCGGCTTCGAGCCGGTCGGCACGCTGCGCGGCGTGGGCTTCAAGCACGGCCGCTGGATCGACACCGCGCTGATGCAGCGTGTGCTCGGAGACGGCGCACAAAAACCGCCCTCCGACGCCGACGCCTCGCACTGAAGCGCTCGGTCGCGCTAAAATCGTTGCATGCCGAAATCGAACCCAACCACTCCCGCCGACGCTGCCCCGGACGCGTCGACGTTGAACGAATACACGGTCGACGAGCTCGCGCGCGTGTCGGATACGACGGTGCGCAACGTACGCGCGTATCAGGATCGCGGCCTGCTCGCACCGCCGCGCAAACGCGGCCGCGTCGGCATCTATGACGACACGCACGTCGCTCGCCTGAAGGTCATCAATCATCTGCTCGCGCGCGGCTACACGCTGTCGAACATCCAAGACCTGATCAAGGCGATCGACGACGGCCACGACCTGCGCTCGATCCTCGGGCTCGAAAACGCGATCGGCGGCCGCTGGTCCAACGAGCGCCCGCAATCCTTCTCGCTCGCGCAGCTGATCCAGATGTTCGGCCCGCAGACGCCCGCATCGCTCGGGCGCGTCGCCGAGCTCGGCCTGCTCGAGCGGCGCGGCATGTCGTTCGTCGCGAAAAGTCCGGCGCTCCTCGAAGCCGCGGCCGCGATGGTACGCGAGGGCATCCCGGCGCGCGAACTGCTCGACGCGATCAGCATCACGCGGCCGTATTTCGATGCGATCGCGCGCGTGCTCGTCGAGCTCGTCGTGCGCCGCCTCGATCGCTACGACGAAGGCTCGCTGCCGCCGCCGACCGACGTGCCGGCGCTCGTCGACGCGATCTGGCGGCTGCGTCCGCTCTCGTCGGTGTTCGTCGAAGGCGAGATGAACCGGGCGCTCGAAGCGGCGTCGAGCGCCTATTTGGGCGGCCGCGTCGCGACGATCCTCGACAAGAAGCTGAGTTCCCAGGCGGCGCGCGACGGAGAGTCCGGGTTCGAACGAACCGCGGCGAAGGACGCTCCGAAAAAACGTTAGACGCGCGCGCGTCATATTGATATCGGCAATGCTTGGTTCGCACCGGCGACTGCCCGTGCGACGATTTCCCGACCCGAGCGGCGTGCGCGCCACCCGTTTCGTTCAACGTCGTGGAGATTGCCGATGATTCGCCCTGCCCGCTGGATTCCCCGAACCGTAGCCGCCGCGCTCGCGTCGCTGGTCGCCGTCGCCGCCTTCGCGCAGGACGACGCGGGCGGCAAGGTGCTGCGCGTCGGCTATCAGAAAGCGGGACTGCTCGCTGTCGTCAAGGCGCAAGGCTCGCTCGAGGCGCGGGTGAAGCCGCTCGGCTACGCGGTCAAGTGGTTCGAGTTCCCGGCCGGCCCGCAACTGCTCGAAGCGCTGAACGCGGACAGCATCGACATCGGCTACACGGGCGCTCCGCCCGCCGTGTTCGCGCAGGCGAGTGGCGTGCGCTTCGTCTACGTCGGCGCGGAGCCGCCGTCGCCGCACAACGAGGCGATCATCGTGAAGGCCGATTCGCCGCTCAAGACCGTCGCCGACCTTAGAGGCCGGAAAGTCGCGCTGCAAAAGGGATCGAGCGCAAACTACCTGTTGCTGAAGGCGCTGCAGAAGGCCGGCGTGCGCTACGACGAGATTCGCCCGATCTATCTGCCGCCCGCCGACGCGCGCGCCGCGTTCGAGAGCGGCGACGTCGACGCGTGGGTCGTCTGGGACCCGTACTATGCGGCCGCGCAGCAGGCGCTGAAGGCGCGCACGCTCGCCGACTACACGGGCCTGCCTTCCGCCTACAACTTCTACGAAGCGACGCGCGACTTCGCGACCCGGCATCCGGACATCGTCGGCGCGGTGCTGCAGCAGTTGCGCGAGACCGGCCAGTGGGTCAACGCGCATCCCGCCGAAACCGCCGCGCTGATCGCGCCGAAAATCGGCCTCGATCAGGCGCTCGTCGAGACCTGGGTGAAACGCGTGCCGTACGGCGCGGCGCCGCTCGACGGAAAGATCGTCGCGTCGCAACAGGGCGTCGCCGACGCGTTTCACGCAGCGAAGCTGATCCCGCAGAAGCTGACCGTCGGCGACAACGTCTGGACCGACCGGAACGCCGCCGCCGCGCTCGCGGCGAAATAGGCACGGCGCCTCGCCCGCAGCCGGACAAGTCGATCCGGTTAGAAGGATTCGTCCGTCCCCGATAACGTCTTCTTGCTGATAATGGACGGCCGCGCGGACGTCGTGCGTCGCCCGCGACGCCGCCCGCGCGACCGATAACGAGCTGAGTGCGAGGAGACCGCCCGATCGTGTTGCCCAACCTGCCCCCGCGCACGCGCGGCCTCTGGCTCGCCGCCGCGCTTGCCGCGCTGCTGTACGGGCTGTCGCTCGGCCACGCGCCCTATTCCGGCCAGCCCGCCGCGAAAGCCGCGCTCGGCGCGCTACTGTTCCTCGCAGCGCTGCAGCATCCGCTCGCGCGCGAGCGCGCATGGCTTGGCATCGCATTCGCCGGGTCCATGCTCGGCGACGTGCTGCTCTCGCTTTCCGAATGGCCGCCGTCGTTCATCGCCGGCCTCGGCGCGTTCCTGCTCGCGCATCTCGCGTACTGCGCGCTGTTCGCGCCGTGGCGCGCCGCGCCGAGCGGACTGCGCGCCGCCGCGCTCGTCGCTCTGTGGATCGCCGCACCCGCGCTCTACGCCGCGTTCTTTCCCCATCTCGCCGCGCTCGCCGCGTCGGTCGCCGTCTACATCGCCGTGCTCGTCGCGATGGCAAGCCTCGCGCTGTGCGCCCGCACGCCCGGCCCGCAGGTCGCGATCGGCGCACTCGTGTTCGTCGCCTCCGACGCGCTGATCGGCATCAATCGTTTTCTCGGCGCGTTTTCCGGCGTCGATTATCTCATCTGGGGTTTTTATGCCGTCGCGCAATTGACGATTGCATTCGGCGTGCTGCGCCGCAAATCAAATTAATCGAATCCGCGTCGCAATCCTTAATCTGTGGAGATTACACGCTATTTTGCGACGCAGCATGACGATTTTCCGCCCCACCGCGCTTTCTCCCGCGCAAGCGCATCCGGCGGGCGTCGGCATCCGTTGAATCCCGCGCTTAGAGGGCTGTGTCTACCCGGCTTGCGGTTTCGGCTCTCACGATCTATGGTTACATCAATCAATGTAACAGTAAAAAGTGAGCCCAAATGGAGACGCTTGGATGAACGCGCGCAATATGTCTTTCGATCCGCTCGACAATACAAACCACGAAGAAACCATCGATATCGCCATCATCGGCACCGGTTTTTCCGGGCTCGGCATGGCGATTCGCCTCCGGCAAACCGGCAACCAGGATTTCGCGGTGTTCGAGAAAGCCAGTTCGGTCGGCGGCACCTGGCGCGACAACCACTACCCCGGTTGCGCGTGCGACGTCCAGTCGCATGTCTATTCGTTCTCGTTCGCGCCGAATCCGCGCTGGACGCGCATGTTCGCGCCGCAGCCGGAAATCCGCGCGTACTTGGAAGACTGCGTGCAGCGCTTCAACGTCGGCTCGCATCTGCGCTTCAACCACGAGCTCGCCAACGCGACCTACGATGAGACCGCGCATCGCTGGCACCTGACGTTCGCGAACGGCAAGCGCGTGTCCGCGCGCGTGCTCGTATCCGGCATGGGCGGGCTGTCGCGCGCCGCGTATCCGAACATCCCCGGCATCGAGACGTTCAAGGGCGAGACGTTTCACTCGCAGGACTGGAATCACGATTATCCGCTCGAAGGCAAGCGCGTTGCCGTGATCGGCACGGGCGCGAGCGCGATCCAGTTCGTCCCGCAGATTGCGCCGCGCGTCGCGAACCTCGCGCTGTTCCAGCGCACGCCGCCGTGGATCATGCCGAAGCCGGACCGCCCGGTCAGCGGCTTCGAGCAATGGCTGTTCCGCAATCTGCCGTTCACGCAGAAGCTGCTGCGCGGCGGTCTCTACTGGATGCTCGAATCGCGCGTGCTCGGCTTCGCGATCCATCCGTCGACGATGAAGCTCGTGCAGAAGCTCGCGCTGCGCCACATCGGCAAGCAGATTTCCGAACCGGAGCTGCGCGCCGCGGTGACACCCGACTACACGATCGGCTGCAAGCGGATTTTGATGTCGAACGACTATTACCCGGCGCTCACGCGCAAGAACGTCGACGTCGTCACGACGGGCATCGAGCGGATCGAGAAAAACGCGGTGGTCACGACGGACGGCAAGCGCCATGAAGTCGACTGCCTGATCTACGGCACGGGCTTCCAGGTCAACAACCCGTTCCCGCGCGGCACGATCGTCGGGCGCGGCGGCGTCGACGTCGTCGACGCATGGCGCGACGGCCTGCACGCGTATCTCGGCGCGACCGTCCCCGGCTATCCGAACTGGTTCATCCTGATGGGACCGAACACGGGTCTCGGCCACAACTCGATGGTCTACATGATCGAGTCGCAGATCGAGTACGTGCTCGGCGCATTGAAGGCGATGCGCACCGAGCGCGCGGAAGCGATCGAAGTCCGTCCGCTCGTCGAGCTCGAATACAACAATCGCATCCAGAACAAGCTGAAGAGCGCAGTCTGGTCGACGGGCGGCTGCAACAGCTGGTATCTCGATCCGCGCAACGGCAAGAACACGACGCTGTGGCCGACTTTCACGTGGCGCTTCCGGCAGGAAACCGCGTTCTTCTCGATGGCGGACTACCACGCGTACTACGCGAACCCGCGTCAAAACGCGCAGCCGGCGCCGGCGCTGCCGAACGCCGTCGTCGCGACGACCTCCGCCGAGACGACCGCCTGAGCCCAGACACCACACGAGCCTACGACATGAAATCCTTTTCCAACAAAGTCGCTGCAATCACGGGCGCCGGCTCGGGCATGGGCCGCTCGCTCGCGGTGCAGCTCGCGCAACAGCATTGCCACGTCGCGCTCGCCGACAAGAACGCGGTCGGCCTCGCCGAGACCGAGCGGATCGTCCGCGCGCTCGCGCCGTCGGTGCGCGTAACGACCTGCGTGCTCGACGTCGGCGACCGCGCCGCGATGCACGCCTGGGCCGACGAAACAGCCGCTGCGCACGGCCGCGTGAACCTCGTCTTCAACAACGCAGGCGTCGCGCTGTCGAGCACGATCGACGGGATGGAATACAGCGATCTCGAGTGGATCGTGAACATCAACTTCTGGGGCGTCGTCCACGGGACGAAAGCGTTCCTGCCATACCTGAAGGCATCCGGCGAAGGCCACATCGTCAACACGTCGAGCATCTTCGGGATCTTCGCGCAGCCGGGCATGAGCGGCTACAACGCGACGAAGTACGCGGTGCGCGGCTTCACCGAGTCGCTGCGCCAGGAACTCGACCTGATGAAGTGCGGCGTGTCGGCGACCTGCGTGCATCCGGGCGGCATCCGCACGAACATCGCGCAATCGGCGCGGCTCGCGCAGAACATGGTCGGCTTCATGGTCGAGAGCGAGCAGCAGGGCAAGGCGGACTTCGAGAAGTTCTTCATCACGACGGCCGACGAAGCGGCGCGCGTGATCCTGCTGGGCGTGCGCAAGAACAAGCGCCGCGTGCTGATCGGCCGCGACGCGCGCGGCGCCGACTGGCTCGCGCGCACGCTGCCCGCCGCGTATCAGTCGCTCGTCGTGCTCGCGACGAAGCTGCAGAGCGCCCGCGCGCGCCGCCGCGCGACGCCGGCGCCCGTGCACGCAACGTACAACAACGCAGGCAACCAGGGAGGAGAGCAATCATGACGACACCGCATTTGATGCCGGTCCGGCGCGACATCCGCTTCGCGCTGCCCCCCGATCGCGCGCACGACTGGCACGTCCAGGGCACGCCCGTCACGCACTTCATGAACGCACTGTCGCTGCTGTTCCCGGCGGGCGAGCGCTTCTTCATGGATTCGGTGCGCAACTACCGCGACGAGATCCATGATCCCGAGCTGAAGAAGCAGGTCGCGGGCTTCATCGGCCAGGAAGCGATGCACACGCGCGAGCACATCGAGTACAACGATCTGCTGCAATCGGCCGGCCTGCCCGCGCACAAGCTCGACAAGCGCCTGTGGGCGCTGCTCGGCTACATGAAGAAGGTGCTGCCGAATTCGATGCAGCTCGCGATCACGATCGCGCTCGAGCACTACACGGCGATCCTCGCGAATCTGCTGCTGACGGGCCACGAGCATCGGATCGACGGCTCGGTCGAGGGCTACAAGCAGGTGTGGATGTGGCACGCGATGGAAGAGACCGAGCACAAGGCGGTCTCGTACGACGTGTGGAACACCGTGATGAAGCCGGGTGTGAAGACCTATCTACTGCGCACCGGCACGATGCTGCTGACGACGCTGATCTTCTGGACGGTCGTGTTCGACTTCCACGTGCGCCTGATGTTCGCGCACCGGATGCGCCACGGCAAGCTGAAGGGGATGTGGCGGCTCGTCAAGTACCTGTACAGCCCGAAGAACGGCGTGTTCCCGAGCATCGCGCTCGAATGGCTCGACTATTTCCGGCCGGGCTTCCATCCGTGGGATCACGACAACCGGCAGTACCTGCAGGGCATCGACACGCTGCTCGCGAACATCGAAGCTGCGAACGAGCGCTATGCCGACCAGGCCGCGCCGCGCCGCGTGCCGCTTCATTCGTCGCCGGCGCAGCAGCACGGGTAAGCGGACAAGCGATGGCGTCCGTCCGCGACACGCTGACGGTCCGCTCGGGCGACGTGCGTCTTGCCGTCTATCTGAGCGGGCCGCGCAATGCTCCGCCCGTGATCCTGGTGCACGGCTATCCGGATTCGGCGCGCGTGTGGGAGCGCGTGCGCGAGCATCTCGACAAGCGCTTTCGCGTGATCGCGTACGACGTGCGCGGCGCGGGCGCATCGGATGCGCCGAAGCGCCGCGCCGACTACAAGCTGCCCGCGCTCGCGCAGGATCTGCTCGCCGTCGCCGACGTGACGTGCGGCAACCGGCCGTTTCACCTCGTCGGCCACGACTGGGGCTCGATTCAATGCTGGGAAGCGGCGACCGATCCGTCGATCGCGGGTCGGCTCGCGTCATACACGTCGATTTCGGGGCCGTGCCTCGATCACGTGCTTCGCGCGCCGCTCAATCTGAAGCAGACGCTGAAGTCGTGGTACATCGCGTTCTTCCATTTGCCGTTCGTCCCCGAGCTCGCGTGGCGCCTGGGCGGCGCGAAGCTGTGGCCGCTGTGGCTGCGCAGGACCGAGCGGATCGTCGTCGACGCCGATCCGGATCAATTGCGCAACGGGCTGAACGGCCTCAAGCTCTACCGCGCGAATTTCATCGAGCGCGCCCGTCGGCCGCGCGAACGCTATGCGCAGGCGCCGGTGCAGATCATCGTGCCGCGCTACGATCGGTACGTGACGCCTGCCCTCACCCGCAACCTCGACCGCTGGCTCGGCGCCCACCGGCGCGACGAGATTGCCGCGTCGCACTGGACGGTGATCCGCGACGCGGCGCTGATCGCCGCGCGGATCGGCCGGTTCGCGATCGCGCACGAGCCGAAGAAACTCACTGCTGTCGCCGCCGCAAAATCGGGCGACCGGCCACGGGCGAATCAGCGTACGTCGTCCGGCAAGCGTCTGAAGAGCATCTCGTAGTCGATCACGAGCCCGTCGCGGTCGACTTCCAGCACCGCGGTGAAGCCGCTCGCCACGCTTTCGTAGCGATACCGGCGGTCCGGCTCGACGCACCGGTACGCCTGCCGCATGCGGCTGAGTGCCAGGTCGGGAATCGACACGTAGACGACGTCGATCGTCTGCCGTTCGTCGCGCGCGAGTTCGAGGCGGCGGATCGGCAACGTATTCGTGTACGGCGTCGCGGCGATGTCGACGTCGATGCAGCCGTCGAGCCCGGTGAGCGGCTCGCCCGCCGCGTTGCGCCACCCGCCTTCGCCGTCGCCGCGCAGTTCGAGCGCGCCGCCGCCCATCATCTTGATGAGCACGTGCTTCGCGCGCCAGCGTTCGTCGCAGACGACGCGGTACGCAAGACCGTACGCGCGTCCTTCGTTGCGCCCGACGACCACGCTCTCGGCAATGCTGCCACCCGCGTGTCGCTCGAATGCCAGATGCTCGATCCCGTCGTCTTCGAGCGGCGCCCAGCGTACTTCACGCATCCGTTTCCTCCTCGGCTGTCTCCTCTCGATCGATTGCGCGGGCGTGCCTCGCCGATTGCGCAAGGTCGCCGCCGTGCACCGAATTGCATGCGATGAGCGGCGCTTGCCGCACCGGAACCTTCATTTACGCGTGCTGCACCGCCGCAATCGAAGTGGCGCATTCCACACATCGCTTTTCTTGCCGCCCGCCGCATCCGCACACCACACGGCTCCGCATTACGTCGTCCCACCGTCCTCGCGCCGCTCGGCGGCCGCGGCCGCCGCCGCTTCGGCGCGCGCCACCGCCCGCGCGTACAGCGCCGCCGCGTCGAATCCGCTCAAGTCGAGCCCGAAGCGCTCGCGCAAGCACGCCGTCCATGCATCGACATCCGACAGCCGGGTCGTTTGCGCCGCCCCCTCCGTGGTGCGCAACGTCAGCGCATCGTTGAAAAGCAGCGCGCGTGCGTCGGGCAGGATCCGGCACACGACGAGATCATGCGTGAAGAACGAATCGGGATGACTCGACGTATACCAGTTCGCGACCTCGTAATCGATCCACTCGACGGGCTTCAGCGAAAAGCGATACAGCGGCTGCCAGCCGTTCGGCGTCTCGCACTCGATTTCCAGCTCGCCCGCGACGGGCGCGTCGACGACGCGATACATGCCGTGCGGCGTCGACTGCGCGTCGTTCAGGTCGTAGCGCAGTGGCGCCGTCAGCGTCGTCGAGCCGAAACCGACGTCGGCAAACCATGTCGCGCCGTCCAAATCGATGCGCAGCAGCATGTGCGTCTGCGGGGTCGACTCTTCGGGCGGACGCTGCCAGCGCACGCGCGCGATCAGCGGCGTCACGCGAAAGCCGAGTTGCGCGAGCACCGTGTAAAAGAGCTTGTTCTGCTCGAAACAGTAACCGCCGCGTCGCTGCTCGATCAGCTTGTCGACCACCGACTCGAGGTCGAGCGCGACGCGCGCGCCGATATACGGATTGAGGTTCTCGAACGGAATCGACTGCGGGTGCAGCACCTGCAGTTGGCGAAGGACGTCGAGCGTCGGCTCCGCCGGTCCGTGATAACCGATGCGGGCGAAATAACGGGAAAGATCGACTGCGTCGCGCATGTGGACAATCCGATGGGGACGAAACGCGTCACCATAGCATTACGCGGATAACCCCGTCTGACGCAAGGCCAAGCGCGCGCCGGCCGTCGCGGCGGCGCGCGCGTCGACGAAGCGCGTTACGGCAGCAGCTTGAGCGCCGCGGATGCGACGGACGGCACCGAGATCCCATGGCTCGCCGCGAACTGCACGGCTGCGCTGAGCGTGCCGCCGATCGACTGGAACTGGTTCGGCGCGTTCTGTGCGATGTACGACGCAGCCTTCAGATTGTTCGGATCGAGACCCGCCTGCAGCAGCGACGCGGGATTCGACGCCCCCAGGCTCCCGAGCCCCGATTGCAGTTGCGAATACTGCGTGATGCCTTCGCCGAGCGACGTCAGGCCTCGGGTGAACGCCGCCTTGTCGACGCCCGCGCCCGACGCGGCGCCGTTCGCGCCGCCCGATGCGAACGCCTGCGTCAACGCCTGCGCGACTGACTGCTGCGCGCCGCCGACCTGCGACAACGCACCGGGCGTCAGCGCACTCGCGCCTCCGTTCGTCAACAGACCTGCCGCGTGCTGCGCCTGTCCGGCCGCGCCCGTGAGCCCCATCGCCGATGCAAGGCTCGCCTGTCCCGCGAGCACCTGCTGGTTCGCGCCGACGTACGACTGCAGCATTTGCGACATGCCGGATGTGCCGGACGCGCTCGCCTGCTGTGACGCACCGCCGCCGAGCAGCGACGCGCCGAGGCTTTGCAGATCGACCTGCGCGAACGCGGCCCCGCTCACGAGCACGCCGCCGGCGCAGCAGACGAGCGCCGCGCGCTTCGCGAAGCGATTGATCGTTTTCATCGAATCTCCCTGTGAATTCTGCCGTGCAGAATTGTCGAGGCGAGCGCACGACGAACGCAATCACGGATACATATCGAAACGTATTGACAGGCTTCGCGCGGATACACGTGCGGCGAGACAGGGATTCGACCGAACACGCCGAGTGGCGTGACGGGCAGGCGATCGCCGGCATTGCAATCGCACGCCGGCAGCGGGATCAACGGGCGGAATCGACACACCGTGCAAGGTGACGGCAGCCTTGTCTCGGGCGAGGCATCGCGCGCTATGAAGACAACGCTATTCAACACTTAATTAATTTCTAATACCTTCGAATGCCTTATTAATTTATTCATTAACTTCCGCCTCAAACCACTCCAATCAGGCACCATAAAAACATCAATCAGTGAATTGACCAACCGCCAAAAATTACCTAGGTTAACTACGTCAATTCCTCGAAAATTTTATTATGTATCCCTCAACAATCGATGCGGAAACCATCGCGGCAAAGCTCTACAATGAGGTCTCCCACCACCCACCCCTGTGGATGATCGATCTGTATGCGGCGACGCTCGTCCCGAAAATCGGTTTCGCGAAGACAGGAGAGGAAATCAAGCGAACGCAAAAAAACTTTCTCGAATCAAGAAATTCGATCATTGCCGCATTGGAAACGTATCGATCCCATTCCGATTGATCCGCATCGGGATCGAAAGCAATTCATCATGACCGACGGCTGGCGACGCAGCGCCGCCAGCCGCCGTTTCCGGACATGCACCGAGCAGACGTCCATATCGACCAACGCCGTCAGACCCGGCGCAGTGCTCGTTCAGGAACGCTGACTACGCCGGGCCGATCGTTCGCGGATCCGTCGCCGCTCGCGCGTTACTCGCTCGCTGCGAGGCCGGATCGGCTAAACGCGTTGTCGAGATCCGCGATCAGATCGTCCTCGTGCTCGAGGCCGATCGACACGCGAATCAACCCTTCCGACACACCCGCCGCCTTGCGCGCCTCTTGCGGAACGCCCGAATGCGTCGTCGACGCCGGATGGCAGATCAGCGACTCGGTGCCGCCGAGACTCACCGCCGACTTGAACAAATGCAGCGCGTTGATGAAGCGGAATGCTTCGGCGCGGCCGCCGTTCAGCACGAACGCGAACGTCGAGCCCGCGCCCTCGCACTGCCGCTTGTACACGGCCTGATAGGCGTCGTCGGCGATCAGCTCCGGGTGATACACGTCGACCGTCTGATATGGATTCGTTGCCAGCCACTTCGCGACCGCCGACGCCGTGCGCGCCGCCTGCTTCATCCGCAGCACGACCGTCTCCATCGATCGGATCAGCATCCACGACGAATGCGGATCGAGCTGCGAACCGAATGCGCTGCGCACCGCGCGCACCTTCGCGACGAGATCCCTGCGGCCCGTCACGCCGCCGGCGACGAGGTCGCTATGGCCGCCGACATACTTGGTCAGCGAGTACACCGACATGTCGACGCCATGCTCGCTCGGCTTCTGGAAGATCGGCCCGAGCAGCGTGTTGTCGCACACCGAAATCGGGCGATAGCCGTGACGCGTCTCGAATGCATCGAGCTCGCGGCGCATCCCGTCGAGATCGATCAGCGCGTTGGTCGGGTTCGCCGGCGTCTCGACGTAGCAAAGCCGCACCGGGCCTTGCTGCGCGGCGGCTTCGAGCGCCGCGCCGATCGACTGCGGCGACAGGCCGTCCTCGATCGGATGTGCGGTCACGCCCCATTCGCGGAAGAACTTCGCGATCAGCGTTTCGGTGCCGCCATACAGCGGCACCGATTGCACCAGTTGATCGCCGGGGCGCAGGAACGCAAGAAAGATCGCGCTGATCGCCGACATCCCGCTCGACGTGACGACGGCCGCCTCGGAGCCGTCGAGCAGCGCGAGGCGGTCCTCGACGATCTCGAGATTCGGATGATTGAAGCGGCTGTAGACAAGACCCGCCGCCTCGCCCTGCGGGAGCGGCTTGCGGCCCGACACGACGTCGAAGAAATCGGCGCCGTCCTCCGCCGAGCGGAACGCGAACGTCGACGTCAGGAACACCGGCGGCTTCACCGCACCTTCGGACAGGAACGGATCGAATCCGTACGACATCATCTGCGTTTCCGGATGCAACGGACGGCCGTCGATGTCCTTCTTGTGATAGCTCGAATACGTCATGCGGTGACTCCTATTTACGGTGGCTGCGATTCGGTCCGCCGGCGCGCGGTAAGCCGCGCGCCGCGCCTATCGCCAATCGACTCAGTGTAAGAAAGCTAGCAGGAAATATGCTTTCCATTTCATTCCTGCACGCCCCTATAATCAAAAGAATCTTTCTTTCTTCATTTCCTTCATAAAAAATGGCGATCGGCATGAAGCTGGACGAAACAGATCTGAAGATCCTGAAGATCCTGCAGGAAAACGGACGCCTCAGCAACGCGGAGTTGGCCGATCGTGTGGCGCTGTCCGCGGCGCCGTGCTGGAAGCGCCTGCGCCGGCTCGAAGCCGACGGTTTCATCTCAGGCTATCAGGCGATCCTCGATCGGCGCGCACTTGGCTACGAGATCGTCGCGTTCGTCAACATTTCGCTCGACAGCCACACCGAGAAAACCTGCCGCGCGTTCGAAGCAGGCGTAATGGCGATGCCGGAAGTGGTCGCGTGCCACAACACGACCGGACAGCACGACTATCTCGTGCAAATCGTCGCGAAGAATTTCGATACGTTCTCGAGCTTCGTATTGAATCGGCTCCGGTCGCTGCCGGGCGTCAAGGAACTGCTCAGCACGATTTCGATGCGCGAATTGAAATCGACGAGCCGGCTGCCGGCGAGTGAATTGAGGATGCCGAAGTGAGTCGGCTCAATCGAATCGATCGATCCGGCCTCAATAGTTCAGCATGCCAAAAAAATTGACGACATCATTCCAGTGGGGGAGACTTCAGAAAACGGAAAATATTGCACGCTAACATCGACCGTGGTCGATGCTACCGCCTTCCGAACGCCTGATTGATTTCTCGGGCGCGTAGGATATCGTCGCCGTGCAGGTACATTGAGGTTGTCGCGATCGAGGCATGGCGCAAATTATCGCGAGCCGTCGTCAATCCAGCGCCACGAGCGAGAGCGTGGCTGGCATGGCTATGACGCATCCAGTGGGGGCTTGCCCGCTGCAGCTTCTCAGCGAGCGCGGGATGCGCCGGCTTGATGATATCGGCGGCCTGCAGAAAGAACCGACGCATGACGTGCCACAGCCGCGCGCCGACGATACTGGCGCCGCCGTCCTCACCGAGGTTGGCCACCAATGACGTTCGGGGATTCCACTGTTCAGGCGTGACGGGCAACTGGCGCTGCACGAGACACTGATTGAGTGCGTCGCACGCGAGCGGCGGCAGTGCCACACGGGTGCGCTTGCTTCCCTTGCCGGTCACGTGGAGCCATTGATCGCCGCGCTCGTCAACGTGCACGTCGCCAAGCGTCGCCCTAACCAGTTCGTTGGCGCGTAGGCCCGTCGCGTAGCCTAAGTCGAGCAGGAAGCACAGTCGTTGTGCAGCCGGCTCCGACCAGCCGTATGACCACTCCAGACCGTCCGCGATCGTGCGTAGCAGCAACCACTCGCCTTCCGTGAAGCCACGCGTGGTATCGAGCGCCGGACGCAACGCGTGTCCGCGCACCTTGACGCCGGCGAACGGATTTGCGAGCACGTAGCGTTGCTCGATCAACCATCGAAACAGCGCGGAAAGTACGGTCAGCGCATAGGCGGACGACCGGGCCGCCAGGCCACCCGAGAACGGTCGCCATTCAACCGAATCGCGCGGCCGCGGCGGGCCGACCCACCGTTCGCGCGGCGTCGGACGCCGGATGAATGCCCGGTAGGCGATCGCGTCATCGGTCGTGAGCGACGACAACGCTCGGCCGCGCTCCACGATGGCCTAGAGGATCAGCCGTTCGGCTTCTTTACGGTATGCCCGCTGGGTTGAAGTGGTTTCGTGCAACGCAAGCCAAGCTTGGACGGCCTCATAGTCGTTGGTGCCATTGAGCGTGCAAGCCTCGCGCGGTGCGCGGAATGTCCCCGTCGATCCGTCCACTTCGTGTGGAAGGCGCAACTGTTCCCAGGGCACGATCCCGTCTGGCTGGGTGACGGAAATCAGCGCTCGGGCGCGTTCGGACAGTTGTGGATGTGCGGCAAAGAACGCTTCGACTTGGCGTGCGCCCGTAATGCCGAGGCCTTCGATCGCGGCCCACCAGCGACGCCGACGCGGGATCCGGACCGTGAGATCCGCGAGCGTGCGCAAGCCGTGTCGGCTCAACGTCTTTGCCGTGCGGGGCACGAGCCATTGATCGATGTCGTCGGTAATCTGCGGCTGCGGCACAGGCAAAACACGCAGTATCTCGATGGCACGTTCAACGGCATTCGCATGGCGCTGTCGACCGCCGGCGGTATGCCGAAACAGGGCAGCCAGGTCTGGTCGACGTCGACTTCCTGCAAATTCGATCAGCTGTCGCCGGATACGACCGATGAGTGTACGTGAGGACTGCCCGGGGATTCGGTGATCTGACAGATAACGACCAACGGCCGCACGCGAGTCCAGTCCAGCGTACCAGCCACGCAACGCAGCGAGCGAATCGGCATCCGGAAAGGCTGGTCCGATCGGCGCCTTGACGGCGGTGCGGGACTGACGCGTTTTCATGAGTCAGGTTACGAGTATAAAAAATACTAGGGCGTGTTCACGCTATCTAAGTCCATCGACAATAAGCGCGAAGCTGATGAAAGCGAGGAACATGACGTCCAGCTTGTCGAACCGGGAGAAGATCCGGCGAAAGCCTTTGAGTCGCCGGAACAGACGTTCGACCTCGTTACGGCGCTTGTACATTTCGCGGTCGTATTCCCACGACTCAAGGCGGTTGCTTTTAGATGGAACAACCGGGATGAAGCCCAGGTCGAGTGCCAACTGCCTGGTTTCATCGCCCTCGTAGGTTTTATCCATCAACAGGTGCAGCGGCCGATTGGTCGGCCCCAGGCTTTTGAGTCACTCGCGCCCCTGCGGCGCGTCACCTGCCTGGCCGGGCGACAGCGCGAACGTTATGGCTGTTCGAGCATCCGCGGCAACCATATGAATCTTGGTGGTCCATCCGGCTCAGGACTTTCCGATAGCCTAAGGTCCGTTTTTTTTAACGCACCGGTGCCGTCCGGATGAACCTTGACTGCCGTGTTGCCCAGCGAATATCTGCCGCAGATATGGAGGACGATTTCTCGTTCGAAAGTGATGGACAGGCCACTGAAATTATTGGGTTGCTCATGCGTCACTGGAACACGATCAGCACGGAGTTGCTGAAGACGCTGCATGAGCCAAATGTGTACCTGCCCGTGTTGCTCGAACGTGAAGATGGTGTTGCTCCAGCCAACGACTGGGCGCACGGATTCATGCGCGGCGTGCAGATGCGCTCCGCGAGCTGGGATGAACTGATCCACAGCGAGAACCACGGTGGACCGATCATCGCGCTCATGATGCTGCATCATGAGCGCGATCCCGACCCACAGATGAGGCCTCCGCCGATACCTGCCGAAAAGCGTGAAGAACTTCTGCAGACGATGATCGCTGGGCTGATCCACATCTACCGTTACTTCTAGTCCCATCGGCACGCGTTGGCGAGCATTTCAGGACACGCTCCTATGCGTCGTGAAAAACCGAAGATCGGTCGCAATGAGCCATGCCCATGTGGTAGTGGCCGTAAGTACAAGCATTGCTGCCTGATCAGTTCACCGACGTTTCACTGAGCAGATAGCGCAACCACGGAGACGCGCGATGCTGTCCGAATTTGAGTGGCCACCTCTGTCGGCCCAATTCGTACGCTCGACGCCCTTGCATCAAGGACATCTATTACGATCGAAAACGACGGCTGCACTTTCAGTCGTTGCATCCGACGAATCGGGGCTGGCTGGGTAGAACTGCACCATCCATCGCCGAAACGCAGCCAGTGACGCATCACTCGCCATGAACTTCGGATTCCGAATATAGGCACGATGCGCCCACACCGGAAAATCCTTGCTCGATATTAAAAGAATCCAGTAGTGCGTAGGCCACAGGATCAGGTCATATAACGGTTTTCTGATAAACGTGGGCAGAGCGTCGAACCTAGCGAATCGAATAATGTCAGTCCACCTAAATGTCCATTCATGATGCCCGGTTGGCGTGGAAAAAGCGCGCGTTTCCATTTTCATACCGAAATCGGGCACCTCGATATCGGCATGGACATGGCCAAGCCCGTAAGCGGTCAATTTCAGATGAATGAGAGTGCCACGCCAGCGACCCTTCATTTTGGAAGTGATCCAGTGATAGCCTGCGACATGATTCATCTCGACCTCGGTGAAACCGTGCAACCAGGCAAAGTGCGCGGCATCGGCGCTGTTTTCCGCAAGGTCGTGTGGAAATCCCTGCATCTCACGCTGGCTGTATTTGACCGAAGAGAAGCCTGTGGCATCGATTTCCGCGATCTCCCACTCGGGCGCGCGTCCGTCACGATCGTGCCATACCATCACCATGCCATTTCGCTCGTGCGAAATCCATTTGTGCAACGCGGCCCGAGGAGGTGCCTGCCCGTTGCAATCTCGGATACAGACGCCATTCGACGCGAACGCAAGCCCGTGAAACGGGCAAACGAGATTGTCCCCGTCAATCTTCCCTCCGTGTCCTAGGTGCGCGCCCAGATGCGGGCAATGTGGATCGATCACGCAAACTTCTTCGGCTGAGGTTCGATACACTACCAATTCGCGCCCCATGAACCGGACGGTGAGCACGGTTCCGGGTTTAAGTTCATGGCTGAAGCACACCGCAAACCACCCGTTCGGATAGGGCAAGCACTTGCGCTCGTCAACTACTGGTACAGGAAAGCTTGTTGTCCCGGCATCGCGGTTCACAACCATAGCGCTCGACGTTAGCGGCTTTATTAGCGTACTCATATCATTTTTCCAAAGTGTTTCGTAGCAACCTCCGCGGTGAGAGAGACGGTGCTCATCAGCCGCTGAGGCCGATCACCGCGTCGCTGCTGCACCGAACCACTGACGCAATCCACGCCCGCCCCATACCCGCTATGCTTCGCACGTCGACATAACACTGGCCGACTACGAATAACCGGCTCTGTCCCCCCGCCAGCACCGCAAAGTTCACAATGGCGACAACGGCGGCAAACACACGGGGAAGCATTGGTCCTGTCGATCGTGCGGGCCTGGGATCAGCCTTGCTCTCTCCCGCTGTTTCTCAGGCAGTCACATTCGACGTGCGATGAAGCTGAAGGACGACGCTTTATCCTTGAGCAGCGCATCCGAAAAACTGATCGCGATATCGTGCAGTTCTTCGAACGTCACTTTTCTCGGTGACGGAAAATACGCGTCGATATTTCGCCTGACCAAGTCATACCATTGAACGACTTCCTGGTTGGAAGGCAGAATCCGCTGATCGATAACGAAGAATCCGTGGTCTTCAAGCGTCTTTTGCAGACCCTCCGGCGTTTTTCGATATCCTGAGGCGGCCCGGTCCACCTTGTCGGGAATGAACGACTGATACGTGGCGAGATCGACTTTATAAAGGCTTTCAGAAATGATCACCGTACCGCCGGCGCGCATCCGCGCCGCCAGCAACCGCATCGTCTCCTGGAGCACTTCCGGGGTGAAATGGATGAGGCTGCCGCGCAGAATCGCCAGATCGTAGAGAATCTCGGGATGAGGCAAATCACCGATATCCTTCGCATTGCATAGGTACAGATTAACCCGTTTGCTCAAGCCAGCCTGGGAAATCATCTGACTCGCACATTCCATCTGCGCCCGGCTGACATTGACACCGTCGATGCACTGGCAATCGGGAAATCGCTCAGCCAGGAACTTCAACACCGGCCCCCAACCACAACCGATATCCAGAGCCCGGCGGACCGCTTGCCCGGATAGGTCCGCACCGGCCCGCTCGGCCAACTCGAACTGGTATTCCATATGCCGCCGCCCGGACGCATCCAGCGGCAAATCGCGCTTATCCATCTTGTTGTCAAACACGCCGTATTGATACCAGAGTTCGTTGCCGATGACCTTCTTCCATTCGTCCGGGGAATCGGCATAAACCTGCTCGATCTTGTCCTGATAGTGATCAATCGTGGCTCCGTTGATGACCTTGATCGGAACTACGCTGTCATGTCTCTGCGTCATTGCCGTTTTCTCCCGAAGCGATAGAACGTTGGCTCGCATTCGCGAACACCTCTACACCGACAGCCCCACTCATTCAAACGCGATGCGGGTGGTCCTGGGTGGGTAAGTCAGCGGAAAGAAACGATGGCGCCCTGCATCGCTGGATACCAGACGCGGCCGAACTCCCCGAGCGCTCAGGGTCAGCGCCAACGCGACCGCAAACTGGACCAGTTGCATCCATGCCGTGTGATATCCAAGGCAGCGATGCGGGCCATTTCCGAATTGCATGGTATCGATCGGCTTCAGACCTTCGTTGCGCCCCATCCAGCGCCCCGGCATGAATACGTCGGGCTGCGGATAAAGCTCGGCATTGCGCGACAGCAGCACGAGCGGAATGATGAACCGTGTGCCGGCCTCGATCGAGCGACCGCCCAGATCGATTGCCTCCTCAGTGCGGCGAAGCGCAAGCGGGAACGCAGGGTGATAGCGCAGGGTTTCCCGGAACAGTGCTTCCGCATACGGAAAACTAACCAGATTCGCAGGATTGCGCGGCACTTCGCCAATCGATTTGGCTTCAGCGCACAGCAATGCCCAATACTCGGGGTGTTGCGCAATCTTGATTACCAATTGCGCCATGGTGACCGCAGTGGTTTTGTGGGCAGCATGAATCAAAGCCCGCAGATTCGCGAGCAGACTCGCATCAGTCAGTGCGACGTTCGAGCTGACGATCGAGTGAACAAGCATGGCCAGCAGGCCGCCGGCGTCAGGCCGGGCACGCGCGTCGTCGATCAGCGTCTGCAAGTTCGCATCGATCCATGTCTGCGCATGCCTGCTGCGCCGGAATCGCGTACCTGGCAAATCCACCGGCCACGCGGATACCAGAAAATAATCGCTGTAAAAACGCGTCCATTCCGCGATGGCCTGTTCATCCACGCCGAGCATCCGGAAGATCATCGTCAACGACATGTCACTCACTTCATCGACTAGTCGAATCGGGGCGCTCACCGGCCACTGTCCAATCCTCGCGAGCATGATGTCCGCGAACAAGTCGCCCACCTTCGCCCCAGTCAGGCCTTGCGGCTGAAACGCCGGGTTGGCCCAGGCACGCGTGCTTCGATGCGAATCGCCATCCTGCGTCGCCATTGTGTCCTTGAGAGGCGGAGCCACTTCGCCCAGCAGATCCGTAAGCACGTGCTTGTTCTTGAATAACGCGAAAGCTTCGGGTTGCGTGCAGACCAGCATCCGGCCGAAAGTGCCCATTTCGAGCCAGAAATGTGTCCCGTGACGCTGCTCGGCGTACCTGAGCAGATCGGTCAAACTCGACATGACGGCCGGCAGATGACCGAGCACCGGAAAGGCTCCTGCCATGACCGGCATGCCTTGCTGCTCGCGCACACGTCGATTCAACGGATTCAGCAGCATAGGTTCCCTCGCGGCCGGAATAAGATGATCGAATGCATCAGCTCGTTTCCTGGGAAGCATGTGTCGGCCTTGCGCCGGACGCTATTTCGTCACTTTGCCGCAGCCAGCGATTAGCCACCCATAGGCCCGTCAATTCGATCACCCGAACGACACGGATCGGACAGTACAGTTGCTTGCCGATCCAAAGCGCCCGAGCCGGTGGTCTGGCGAGGGACTGGTCGATCTCTCGCATCCAGCGGAAAGCCCGCGAAATACTTTCTTGTAACACCCAGGATGACGGTTGCATTCCCGCCAGTCTGACCAACACGAGCACCGCGTAAGCGGTTTCCTCGAAAGTCGGTGCGGCGGCCCCCCAACCGCCGCACGCATCTTGTCGCATGAGTATCCCCGTCAGCGTCAGATCACGCTGTGAAAAGATATCGCCTTCGCTCAACGCCGCGACGGCATGAGACGTGGCGTAAAGCCACGATGCATGCCATTTGTCCTCGCGCCATAACCCGTCGACATGACGCCTCTGCCATAGATAGGATTCGCTGGCCCTCGCTGGTTCGCCTCTCAGACGCAGTGCATGCACCGCGTGGATTACCGTCGACAGCGACGAATTGCGCTCGTCCGGGTAGGTCATGAACAGATGACCGCGCGCAAAACGGCGAAGCGGGTCGTGCTCCAACGGAGTTCCAATGAGGGCGAGCACGGCCATCGCTACAGCGGTCGTATCACCGTCGGAGGAAAGACCAGTGGAAAAGCCCGCTCCCTGTTCCGTGATTCCATTGCGCAACATCGCCGCAGCACGTGAAACTGGCTTAGCAAGTGCTGGATGTTGAAGCAGACCGCCCATCGCCAGCGCATGCAGGATATAGGCAGATTCGAAGAGATCGAGCGGCCAGATGCATGGCACGACACCGTATGCTGTTTCGCCAGTGCCAGAAGTGGCTCTGTGCAAATAATGCGTCGCGCAGCGCAGGGAATCGCGACTGAAACACGAGTTACGCGCCGTGTTCAGCCATGCCGCAGTCGCCGACGGGCTCAACCCAAGACTTCCGTCGTCGCCGAGCATTTCCGCCGCCGGTCGATCGCCCCACGCTTCCCAGCAATGAAGCGCCGGGCTTCCAGCCTGCGTCGCACTCATTTCGCGCAGCTTGTCGCGACGAATTGCGCCCGTGGCAACCAACGTCGCGGGAAGTGTCATCCGAAGATCGAGGCCGGCTTCCTGAGCCTCTGCGCAGAGACGAGGCAGAATGAGCTCCGCTCCTATGGGCATATCGTCAGGCAATACAGACAGCCGTGACAGATCTTGTTGTGCCAGGAAGACACTTCCAGCGTTCAGCGCGGCCCCATACCGCACGTCGCAAGCGCATTCATGAAGCGCAAGCATGGCTGCAATGGTGGGTGCCAAACGATGCATCGGGTCGTCAGATTCTCCCCAGCCGCCGTCGTGCCGCTGCTTGTCGAGCAGCCAAGCGTAGGCAGCAGATGCATCACCCGGCAATTGCGCAAAGCGCAAAACCTGCGCAGTGTCATACACGGATGCGCTTATCCGCCCGCCATCCCCCATTCCGGCCAGCACCTGTCGAAGTTTCGTAAGGATCTCATCGTCGGCGACCTGCGCCGAGCTTGCGTCGATGGCGGCGCGATGACTATCGGACGTGGAATGCATGGCCATTTTCCATCCGTGCATGAAATACACCTTTCACGGCAATCTGCTCGATTCAAGCTGTTCGCCTGTCGCCAGCCTGACCAGCCGTACGTGCAGGATCGTATTCCCACCACCATTCCATCGATGGCAGCCCCCACGATTCAAAGCGTTCCTGTACGGGGGCGTTAACAAACCCGCCGCGCACGAATTCGTCGCTAATATCAAGGCCGCTCGGCGAATAACGGTAGGTGGACTGAGTCCAATGTTCACCGCCTGCGTAGTAAAGAACTTGCGATTCAATATAGGCGCGAACGGCCGGAGAAGCTGTAGCATAAACGTCGTCTCTCAGTCGCAAGAACAGGCTGAGAGCCTGAGCCCGCATCTCCAAGTAGTGATCTATGGCTTGCTCGAACGAATAATTGAATTGGCGTTGTATCACCGTAATGACATCGTGTTCCTTTTCGCCGGAGCGGCTGCGCTCCTTGACGTAGGAAAAGGGATCAGTATCCAACGCACATATAGTACCTATGATTTGAGCCAACGCATGGACCCGGCGGTCTTCGTATTCCTCCTGAGAGATATCGATGCCAGCGATGATGTGCGCCAACACCGGATAGGCCCAAGCGCCACCACCATATAAACGCATCAGGACGTAATCATTCAGGGACGGCCTGGGATTCACGGCCTTCCACATCTCTCCGATCATGTAAGTGCGTATAGCATCCACAAATCGCCCGGCATGCACCGGATTTGAATATCGATCAATCCGGCGCCTCAAATCCTGCATGGCGAGTACGTAGCGATCATCAGACATCGAGCATTCCGGTGTGTCGCATGCATGCTGGATCTCGGTGAGCTTCTTGATCAATACCGTCGGATCCCTGCTTATTGGCCCCTCGTCGCAATACTCGTCATCGAGTGTGAAGCCCCACACAACAAAATCAACCCCGACTTGGAGAAGTTCGTCGCTTCCAACGGGATAAAATAGCGCGCCGAGCTTCGCCGACAAGATCTTGCCCACGCGTTCTCGCTGAAGTTCACTATCAAACAGTTGAAATCGATCCCTGTAAGCTCGCGCCGCCACCTCAAAACGATCGGTCTCCGGATTGTCGGCATCGAAGTGTGGATGGTATCTGTACTCAAACGGTAGGGGAAATTGGGGTAGCTGCAATGCTTCCATGACTTTTCCTTGCTTTTTTCTGAGTCCGATATCGAGATGTCCAATATGCTGGCCTTACCCAATAAGGAGCGGCAGTAGTTTTCACCGACGACAGCCTGATGCGTCAATGAGTGGTTCGCCTCGCAATCACGCTGTACGTCGAAAACAGGTTCTTGATCAGCGCCACCGACACATTCACCGCCATCACGCGCAATTCCTCCAGCGGCGGCGGAATGTTGTCTTCGGTAAAGTTCGTCTCGATGTTCTTCTTGACGTCCATGAACCAACGCGCGACGTCGATGTTCTCGGGCAGCACGCGCATGTCTTCGACCTCGAAGCCGTTCTGCTCGATCACTCGCCGGAAATAGTCAGGCGTCTTCCGATGTTTGCATGCGAGCCGATCCACCTCGTCTTCGGTGTCCGACTGATATACGTCGAGCGGCACGTTGTATAAGTTGTCGGAAATGATCACCTTTGTGCCGGGCTGCACCCGGGCTGCGAGCTTCGCCATCGCCCGCTCGTACAAGTCGTTGGGAAAATGCGAGATCACGCCTCGAATGGTGACCAGATCGTAAGGATCGTCTGCATCGGGCAGCAAGTCGACATCCTGCGCATCACACAGGTAGAGATTGATGCGATCATCCAGATGCTGCTCCCGGTGGTACTTCGCGCAATATTCGAGCTGCGCCGGGCTGATGTTGATGCCGTCGAGCCTCGGGCATTTGGGAAAATGATCCGCTAGATATTTGAGTCCGAATCCCCAGCCACAGCCGACATCGAGAATGCGCCTGATGCGAGACGAACCGTGCCCATGCCGACCGAATCCGGCGATCTCCATTTGCTGATCGAAATAGCGAAGCCCCGATTCGTCGAGCGAGATCGGCGGCCTCGAACGCGGATCGTCATAGACGCCGAACTGGAACATCAAACGCTCGCCGATCGCCTTGCGCCAGTCCTCAGGACTGTCCCGATACGTATAAACGATCTTCGGCGCGTAATGATTCATCGTCGCGCCACAAAGCACGCGATAGGGCTGCGCGATACCGAGGTCGCGGGGCAATCCCGCATCCGAACGGCCCACTTCCGAAATGACCTGACTCATCGACGTTTCCTCCACCGAGTAACGGCAGGCGGGCCCATTGCGCGAAACCCGTAGTCCAAGCGCAGCCAGACCGGTTTCCTGCCTTAGGCGGGTACTAACCCATCCTTCTCCGCAAAAGTGAGGTATAAAACGCCACCCTTCGCGCGCTATATCCGGAATAGCAGTCATCTCACATGAAATCCTCTCCAGTCAATCGAGAAGGATAATTTTCGCTTGTCATATCCGGATTCAGATGTCGTTACCATCAACTCAGTCGTTTTATGTAAATTTCCCCATTTCCTCGCTCCGAATACTTATCAACTTTTAAAATTTCATCAAAAAATATCCGCACCGACCGCTCAACAAGAACGTCAACCAAGGCACTGCCCATCGCAAATAGCGACAATCGTCCCGCCGACTTTCCGATCGACTCCGCATGATGCCTGGACAAAGAATCCCCGCACCGCGCAGCATCAGTGCCGGCGTCTCCGTCCCTAGGCCAACAAACATCCTCGCTCCGCCCAGTCGGGCGGGACAATTCGTTACGGCCAATCGTGTGAACCCCCGGTTCCCATGGTGAATAAATCGAAATCGTTGTTTTCGCCCCGCCATTACAATAACATAGCAATTATTAAACTACTTAATTCATTATGGAATCGATTGGAATATGAATCCATTTTATGGGTTCGCATTTTTCCCCGACAGATACTACGATGACCAAGACCGATGATTGACGGATTCATTTATAAGATGGCAATTCTATTTTTTCAAGCACGAACTTTTAATTTTCGGCGAACACCTTAGATGCAGGAAAGATTTACTTAAGAAAATGAATTAAGCGCATCGATCAACCAATCACGCACCATCACGGGGCATATCGGGTCCGGCGGTCGATCGCGCCATACGTGGGGAAGACCATCATGCAAAGCATTCTCCAATCCGTCCGGCTACCGGACGATCTTCGCGGGCTCACGCGCGGGGCGCTATCTCAACTCACCGACGAACTGCGCGCGTTCGTACTCGACAGCGTGTCGAAAACGGGCGGTCATCTCGCCTCCAATCTCGGCAGCGTCGAATTGGCAATTGCGTTGCACTACGTGTTCAATACGCCGCACGACCGTATCGTCTGGGATGTCGGTCATCAGTCGTACCCGCACAAGATCCTCACCGGCCGCCGCGACGCGATGTCGGGTATCAGGCAACTCGGCGGCATTTCCGGCTTCCCACGTCGTTCGGAATCCGAATATGATGCGTTCGGCACTGCGCATTCGAGCACCTCGATCTCAGCGGCGCTCGGCATGGCGCATGCCGCGCGGCTGATGCGCGAGGCCCGTCATTGCGTTGCCGTGATTGGCGACGGCGCGCTGTCTGCCGGCATCGCGTTCGAGGCGATGAACAATGCCGGCATCGCACGCGATTTGCCGCTCATCGTCGTCCTCAACGACAACGACATGTCGATCTCGACGCCGGCAGGCGCGCTGCGGCATGCGCTCGGACGGCTGATCGCCGGTCGAATGTATGCGTGCGCGAAGCGGCACGCGCAGGACGTGCTGAACCTGGCGCCGCCGACACGTCAGCTTGCGAGCCGAATCGAAGCGCTGACCAAAGGCTCGATCGCTCCGGCCACGCTGTTCGAGGAATTCGGCTTCAACTATGTCGGCCCAATCGACGGACACGACGTCGGCGAATTGATCGATGCGCTGACCACGCTGAAAGGTTTGCCCGGCCCGCATCTGCTGCACGTCCTCACGCAGAAAGGGCACGGTTATCCCCGCGCCGAAGCCGATCCGATTCAGTATCACGGCCCCAGCAAATTCGATCCGACGACCGGTCTCGTCCCCGGCAAACCCGGTCGCAAGACCTATGGGCAAATATTCTGCGAATGGCTGTGCGACGAAGCGGTACGCGACGAACGTGTCGTCGCGATCACGCCGGCAATGCGCGAAGGCTCATGTCTCGTCGAGTTCGAACGGCGCTTTCCGAACCGCTATTTCGACGTCGCCATTGCCGAACAACATGCGGTGACGTTTGCGGCGGGCCTGGCCGCGGACGGCATGCGGCCCGTGGTCGCGATTTACTCGACCTTCTTGCAACGCGGCTACGACCAGTTGATTCATGACGTCGCGATACAGAATCTGCCCGTGACGTTCGCGATCGATCGGGCGGGCATCGTCGGCGGAGATGGCGCCACGCACATGGGCGCGTTCGATCTCGCGTATCTGCGCTGTATCCCGAATCTCATCGTGATGGCGCCGTCCGACGAAAACGAATGCCGGCAGATGCTGCACACCGCGCTACGTCAACCCGGACCGTGCGCGGTACGCTATCCGCGCGGCAGTGGATCGGGGGCGATGGTCGAGGCGGATCTGAGTGCGCTGCCCGTCGGGGTAGCGATGTTGCGCCGTTCGAGCAGTGCGCCGAGTGGCCGACGCATTGCCTTTTTCGCGTTCGGCACGATGGTGGCCCCCTGTCTGAGCGCGGCCGACGCACTCGACGCGACGGTAATCGACATGCGCTTCGTGAAACCGCTCGACACGATCCAGCTCTCCGAGGTCGCCTCGACGCACGACATACTGGTTACAGTCGAGGAGGGTTGCCTGCATGGCGGCGCTGGCAGCGCATGTATCGAGGCTCTGGCGAACCTGCTGATCTTTCGCCCCGTGCTGCGCCTCGGCCTGCCCGACGCGTTCGTCGAGCACGGCGATCCAGCCCAATTACTGGGTCTGCACGGTCTCGACGCACCCGGCGTTCAAACGTCGGTCGAGCGTTTCATTGCACAACTCGCCGCACATTCCGCCACCGCAACCGCGGTCGTCCCGCCATTCGACTCGATGCGCAACACCGCATCACACACACGCTCGCGATGACAACCGCTTCCGGTTCGGGCGATCGCGCCGCCCCCCATTCTCCGCAGGAGAAAACGATGACATCAGTTGAAGCCCCGCCGCGGCCATCGCTCTCACACGGCGCGCACAGGCCGCCCCAGAACCACTCGGCGCGCGCCACGCCGCCCGACAATCTCGCCGACCTTATCATTCATTTGCTTAACTAAACGATTACACCAACGGAGCATCATCATGCGCGTCATTCTTGCCCAGCCCCGTTGATTTTTCGCGGGCGGTCGTCCGCTCGATCGATACCGTCGAGCGCGCGCTCGAACGCTACGGCACGCCCGTTTATGTCAGACACGAAATCGTCCACAACCAACACGTCGTCGACGATTTGAGATCCAAAGGCGCAATCTTCGTCGAAGCGCTCGGCGAAGTCCCAGCCGGAGCCGTCACGGCATTCAGCGCGCATGGTGTGAGCCGCATGGTCGAGGCGGAGGCGCGCGAACGCGGTTGCGTGTGTTCGATGCGACCTGCCCGCTCGTTACCAAGGTTCACGAACATGGCTGTCGCTATGCCATACGAGGTTACTCAGTTATCCTGATCGGCCACGCCGGGATCCGGAAGTCGAAGGCACGCTCGGACAGATTCCGGCGCCCGTCACGCTCGTGCAAACGCGCGCCGACGTCACCCGATAGCCGTTCGCGGCCGACACTCGGCTTGCCTATGTCACGCAGACCACGCTCAGCGTCGACGACACGCGAGACATCATCGACGCGCTGCGACAACGCTATCCGCAAATCGTCGGCCCCGACACCCGTGACATTTGCTATGCGACACAGAACCGTCAAATCGCCGTGCGCGAGCTGAGCCGGCTTGTCGACGTCGTGCTCGTCGTCGGCTCATCGAACAGTTCGAACATGCAGCGTCTTCGCGAGATCGCCGAAGAGGCCTGCGCGCACAGCCATCTGATCGCCGACGGCAGCGAGCTGCGCGCTGCGTGGGTGCGTGACGCGGAAACCATCGGCATCACCGCCAGCGTGTCCACGCCCGACGCTCTGGTTCAGGACGTGCTCGCAGCGCTCGGGCGTTTGACTGCAGACATGTCGATCGACGTGCTGTCCGGCAAGCAAGAGCGTGTCGTGTTCCGCCTGCCGGAAGCGCGTAGCTGAGCGTCGTCCACTGGAGACCACCATGACGTTTCCCCTCTCCCGCCACGCCGCGCGGCAAGTTCACGTCGGCCCGGTTTGCATCGGCGGCGACGCGCCGATCGTCATTCAGGCGATGACGAACACCGACACCGCCGACCAGGTTGCCCGCCTCGCGCGCACCGGCGCCGAGTTGGTGCGCGTCGCCGTCAACGACGAAAACGCCGCCGCCCAGATACCCCGCATTCGCGAACGGCTCGATCAGCAGCGGATCGACGTCCCGCTCATCGGAGATTTTCATTTCAACGGCCGTCGGCTGCTCTCGCGCTTTCCCGATTGCGCCCAAGCGCTCGCCAAATACCGGGGCACTCCCGGCAACGTCGGCCACGGTGCCAAGCGCAGCGAACAGTTTTGCCAGTTGATCGAGATCGCCCGCCGCTACGGCAAACCCGTGCGTATCGGCGTGAACTGGGACAGCCTCGCCCCCGATCTACTCGCGCGGATGACGGACGCGAACGCCCGGCTCGCGCAGCCGTGCGACGCTTCCGCAGTGATGCGCGACGCGCTCGTCGCTTCGGTACTCGAAAATGCCGCGCACGCGATCGAGATCGGTTTACCCGCCGACCGAATCGTGTTGTCTGCGAAAGTCAGTCAGGTGCAGGATCTGATCGCCGTCTATCGCGCACTCGCCGCCCGCTGCGACTATCCGTTGCACGTCGGCCTGACCGAGGCGGGCATGGGATCGAAGGGCATCGTCGCGTTCGCGACTGCACTCGCTGTGCTGCTGCAACAAGGCATCGGGGCGACACCATCCGCATCTCGCTCACGCCCGAGCCGAACGGCGATCGCACGCGCGAGGTGCTGGTCGCCCAACAGATCCTGCAGTCGATGGGGCTGTGCGCGTTTGCGCCGGCAGTCACGTCCTGCCCCGGCTGCGGACGAACGACCAGCACCGTCTTTCAGACGCTGGCGAGCGACATCGAGCGCAGGCTGCGCGAGCAGGCGCCCGGATAGAGGCTCCGTTATCCGGGCGTCGAGCGGCTGCACGTCGCCGTCATGGGGTGTGTCGTCAATGGCCCGGGCGAAAGCCGGCTTGCGGACATCGGTATTTCGTTGCCGGGTTCCGGCGAACGTCCGGCCGCCCCGGTCTATTTCGAAGGCGAACGGAAGTTGACGCTCAGGGGCGAGACGATCGCCGACGATTTCACACAACTGGTCGAAAGCTACGTCACCCGAATCGAAATCGATGCGCTGCTTGCAGCACCCGACCGGTCCCTTTGGCGCGGTCGTCGCGACTACGCACTGCTGCTGACGATGTACAACACCGGAGCGCGCGTTTCCGAAATCATCGCGCTCCGACAGGAGCAGGTCCAGTTCAGCAGCAGCACGCTGATCAACCTGATGGGCAAGGGCCGCAAGGAACGAAGCATTCCGTTGTGGTCAAATACGGCCCAGGTATTGAAGACGTGGTTCCATGAACTGGAGAGCACCCGCACGCCGATCGCGTTTCCCGGTCATCGCGGCTGGCAACCGTCGCGCAACGGCGTCGATTACATCCTCCAGCAAGCCGTCAATCAGGCTGGCTTGAAATGCCCGAGCCTGATTGGCAAACGCATTTCGCCGCATGTCGTCCGGCACTCGACGGCCATGCATCTGCTGCAATCGGGCGTCGACATCAGTCTCATCGCTCTCTGGCTCGGGCACGAAAGCATCGAAACGACTCACGTCTACATCGACGCTGATCTGGCGACAAAGCAGCGGGCACTCGAGAAACTGGCGCCAACGGAAGCCGCCTCGTTCCGGTTCAAGCCTTCCGATAGCGTGCTCGCCTTCCTCCAACAGCTCTGATTATCTACAGTCTCGTCGCCGGCGCTCCAATGCTGACGGACACCGGTCGACGAACTGGGCATAACAGGGAACTGTGCCTAAAAGTGCTTATGCGCTACAGCGCATAAGCACAAATCCCGGAAGCCACACATGCGCGCAGATGCGCCGTGCGAGCACTTCGAATTGGGCACCCAGACCGGTTCGGTCCGCTCAGGGGCAATCCTCAAACTTTTGAAGATCGGCCAGCTCGGCCCTCGCTGGTCGCTCCCCAGTCAGCTCGCCAGAAGTCCGCTCGCGTGGATCATCGAGATCGACGGCCTTATCGTTGACGCGCGCCGCATCCCAAGAAATTTGCAGGAAGACGCCTTCCGCCAGGGCGTTATCCCATTTGTACCAGACACAGACTAGACCGGTTCGTCAACTCGTCCGCCCAGTAGCTCAGGCTAAACGTGCTTTATTTCCCATTTTCTGAAGCGTCCCCAGTGCGAACCCGGGCGAATTCGGCCCGCCGGCTGCCTCGAGCATCTCGGCGGTCGATCGGAGCGGCCCGCGCACGCCTGATCGACCGCGTTGGTCATGCGCCGCCGCCGCGTCTACTCGATTCGAGCGCCGGGTAACGCGGGCCGGCGCGCATTCACCCAATCCCGCTCCTTTTCGTACGCACGCGCGAGTTGCAGCACCGCGAAATCGTCGCGCGGCCGGCCGATCAGTTGCATGCCCATCGGCAGTCCCGCCTCGTTGAATCCGACCGGCACACTGATCGCCGGACAGCCGGCAAGCGTCCACGGCACGACTGTCTCCATCCACCGGTGATAGGTGTCCATCGTGCGCCCTGCGATCGCTTGCGGCCAGCGAAGGCCGACGTCGAACGGAAAGACCTGCGCGGTCGGCGCGGCGACGTAGTCGTAGCGCTCGAAGAATGTCGTCAGCGCCTGGTGCCATGCGCTGCGTGCGGCGCTCGCGTCGTAGACGTCGGACGCGCCGAGCTCGAACAAGCCCTCCACTTCGTAGATCGCTTCCGGCTTCAGCAATGCGCGCCGCGACGGCTCACGGTAGTGCATCAGCAGATTCCCGCCCGACAGCAGATGCCGGTGCACAAGCCACGTCTGCCAGATCCGCTCCGGTGAAAAGGACGGCAGCGCCGCATCGACATCGCAGCCGATCGCGCGCAGCGCGTCAAAGCTCGCCTCGCACAGCGCCAGCACGCCCGGCTCCGTCGCGAGATAGCCGTTCCAGTCGCCGACCCACGCGATCCGCTTGCCACGCAGGTCCGCATCGAGCGATTGCGCGAAACGCTGCGGATCTTCGGCGAGCGACAGCGGATCGCGCCGATCGTAGCCTGCCTGGATCGCGAGCAGCAGCGCGACGTCGACGACCGTGCGCCCCATCGGCCCTTCGGTGCCGAGCTGCTGGACGAACACGTCGACGCTCGGCCAACGCGGCACGCGCCCTTGCGACGGCCGAAAGCCGTACACGTTGCAGAACGCGGCCGGATTGCGCAGCGAGCCGCCGAAGTCGCTACCGTCGGCGACGGGCAACATCCGCGCGGCGAGCGCGGCCGCCGCACCGCCGCTGCTGCCGCCCGCGCTTTTCGACAGGTCGTACGGATTGCGCGTCGCACCATAGACTTCGTTGAACGTATGCGAGCCCAACCCGAACTCCGGCGTGTTCGTCTTGCCGACGAACACCGCCCCCGCCGCGCGCATCCGCTCGACGACGAGCGCGTCGGCCGACGGCCTCATCGTGCGGAAGATCGGCGAGCCGAGCGTCGTCACGATGTCCTTCGTCATCGCGAGATCCTTCGGGGCCTGCGGGACGCCGTGCAGCCAGCCCGTATATTCGCCACGCGCGAGCGCCGCGTCTTTCAGCGCGGCTTCGGCGAGCAACGCGTCGGGTTCGCGCAACGCGACGATCGCATTGACGTCGCCGTTCACACGCTCGATGTGAGCGAGATACGCGCGCATCGTCTCGACGCACGACACGTCCTTGCGCCGGATCGCCACGGCGAGCGCATGCGCGGGCATGTCGACGAGCGGCTCGAGCAGCGCGGCGGGCGGGCGGGAGGACGGGGAAATGCCTGCGGACATACGGGTCTCCGTGCGGATCGGTGAATATACCGGCGGCGATGCGTGCGACGACGTTGCGACAGTCCGCCTTCTCTGGACGCGGACAATTATATAAACGCCCCGGATTCCTCTGCGCGGCCGCCCGGCTCCGGGTTCGGATTGCTGCATCGCAGCGATCCCCAAGACGATTCAGATGACGATCCAATTAACGATGCGCCGAATCCTCGCGCCGGCGCTACGATGGACGAATGGAGCGAGAAGTCTCGTCTCGCGTTGCTGCGATCGACACGGGGATGCGGAAGCCTCGGCTCGCCTCGAAGCACGAACACGGCCGACGGCGCGAATCCGTCGCCGGCCGAGCCTCGTCCCTTTATGCGCATAAATCTATATTTCTTATATTTTTTATAGCGCGAGGACGCGCCGGACACGTTTACGACATTTTTACGCCGCCCCCAAATTTCTTTAGGCCATGCCGACGGCGACAGGACTAGCCTACTGTCACCGCGTTACCGAACAGGTTTTCTCATGCTCAAACTCCTGGTCCCCGTCGGTCACTCGCAGCGTTCGCTGCAGGCCGTGCGGCACGCCGCCTTTCTGTATCACGAGCGATGTGCGTCCGAAGTCGTATTGGTCAACGTGCAGCCCCCTCTCGAATCCACCCGCCTCGAAGCCTTCCACTCGCTCGCGAAGCTCCGCCAGATCGAGCATGATTTCTCGGAAGGCGAACTCGCCCAAGCCATCGCCATCCTCAAGGACGCCCACGTCAAATATTCGGTTGCGATGAAAGTCGGCCCGATCGCCGACACGATCGCCGCCTGCGCGGCGGAGAACGGCTGCGACGAGATCGTCGTCGTCGCGCCGCGCCGCGATCCGCTCCATGCGCTCACCCATTTTTTCCACCGCAGCATCCTCGACCGCCTCGTGAGCATCGCGAGCGTACCCGTCACCGCCGTGCGCTAGTCGGTGCGCCAATTCGCACACGAACCGGTCGTGACGCCGACCGGCCGCACGCGGCGGGCTTTCGGCGCCGCCAGGGCACCGACGCACGCCGGAATGGCGCACCGTTGCGAGCCTAGCGCCGCTCTCCTGCGATGTCGATCCTGACGCGCCGATCCGGCGCGAGACAGGCGATCGCTTCGGATGAACGGCCCGCGGGACACCCGGCGCTCACCGGGTCGGCCTTGCCGAGCCCTTGCGCGACGATCAGATCGGCCGGCAAGCCGCGCGTCGTCAGGTACGAGCGGATCGTTTCAGCCCGGGCGAGCGACAGTTGGCGGTTGTATTCATCCGTGCCGAGCCGATCGGTATAGCCGGTGACCCGGACCGAGCGGATGTGCTGGTATTGCTGCTGCAGCGTGGCCGCGATCCGGTCCAGTTCCGCGCGCCCGCTCGGCAGCAGATCGCGCAGCGCAGATTTGTCGAACGGGAACAGCAGGTGGTAATCGAGCGTGAATTGCTTCGATTCGTCGCTCGCCGCCTGCGCCACCGGCGGCTCCTTCGGCCCATCGACCAGCGCCTTGCATTCCGGCTCCTTCCAATACGTCGACTTCACGCGGTAGTGGTTGTCGTACTGGATCTGATACTGGCAGGTCACGACGTCCTGCCCGTGGCCCGTGCGGAAATTGAACACATAGTTCCACACGTGCACGCCGAAGATCCCCTCGCTGAAATGCGGCTCGCCGATCAGCGCATAGACCTGGTTCTTGTCGAGACCGGGCCCGATCTGCCGCAGATTCTCGACATTCACGAACGCGCCCTCCTTCAACCATGCGCTGTCGCGCGCCGGGAACCCGACCGACCCGTCCGGCGCAGTGGTCGGCGCCATTCCGCATCCCGCCAGCAGCGCCCCGCACACTCCGGCCGCCGCCACATATTTCGATATCCTGTTCATTTTCATATTGGATTCCTTATCGTCTGGACGGCTGGCACGAGACCGGCCGTCGTGCGCGACTCATCTCACCACTGATAGCCCGCCCCGAGCACCGCGCCGGTACCGCCGCGCGTGCTGGTCGTCAGCGACCCCTTGTAAAGCCACTTGCCGTTCTCGGAGATCGTCGATACGCCGAGCGCGAAGCCTTGCTGACCCTGCCACGTGGAGCCCGCGATCGCCACCATGCTCTTGCCCGGCGCGGTCGGCTGCGGCAATCCGGCCACGGCCATCGCCGCAGCCACGCCGCCGTTCATCTCGCGCCGCAAGTGGTCGACCTTCTGATCCGTGTACTGATTCGCCTGACCGACCGCATTGCCGATGCCGCTGTTCAACTGGCTCACGTTCACCGCATCGGTGCCGTTGACACCCGGCGCGACATTGGAGATCGTCCGCTCATTGCCGACCGAGCCGACCGACACCGTGTTCGGTGCGGTCGCGACCGAATGGGCGCCGAGTGCGACCGAGTTGTTGCCGGCAGCCGACGCGCCGTCGCCGACCGCGACGCTGTTCGTGCCGGACGCGACACTGCCGCTGCCCGCGGCGGTCGAACCGATGCCGCTCGCGACGGGCGCCGTATAGGTCGACGGATTGCCCGTGATCCACTGGCCCGACACGGTTTGCCCGGCGTTATTGCCATTGTTTCCGCTGCTGCCCGAGTTCGACCCGTTCGTGATGTTCTGGATCGACTGATTCAGTTGCGCGATCGCACCTTGCAACTGGCCGACGTTCACCGCGTCCGTCGCTTGCGTGCCCGCCGCGACGTTGGTGATCTGACGCAGCGATCCTTCGAGGCCGACCGATACCGCGCCGAACGCCGTCGTGAAGCTGCTGCCCGTGATCGGGTCCGTATAGGTGCCGGCCGCGCGATTCGCGACCGAGCCGGCGCCGAGCGCCACCCCGCCCGCCGTGTTGACGGACGCGTTCGCGCCGAGCGCGAGCGATCGTCCGCCCGTCGCCTGCGCGCCGCTGCCGAGCGCGACGTCGCCCGCGACCGCAGGATTGCCGCTCACGCCCGCCGATGCGTTCGCGCCCTCGGCGATCGAGTCTTGACCGTAGGCGACGGCAGCCGGCCCGACCGCGACGCTATCGGCGCCCACCGCCGTGGAATCGGGCGCGGTCGAATTCGCGTGGAAGTACTTGATCCCGCCGCCGTTCACCGCGTTGTCGACGGTGCTCGCGACCGCATACAGCTGGCTGCCGTTGACGGCATCCGTCGAGGTCGGCGTGATGCGCCCCGCCGCCACGTTCGTGATCTGACGCTCGGCGCCCGGCGCGCCGACGCTCACGACGCTCGTCGGATTCGCGCCGGCGAAGCCGGACAGCGTCAACTGGCCGCCGGACGTCGTGGTGATCGTCGCGCTGCTGGTCGGATTGGCCGCCGCCACCGTCGTGCCGTTGCCGAGCGCCACGGAGCCGTCGAGCCCCGAGCCGATCATCACGTTGTTGCCCAGCACGAATGCATTGTTCGCGTTGATCGTATTGTTGTTGCCGAACGAATACGAGCCCGTGCCCGTGACCGTCGACGGATCGCCGAACGCACCCGCGTTCGCACCCGACACGACGTTGCCCGTGCCGATGCTGATCGACTGGCTGCCGGTCGCCTGAGCGCCTGAGCCAATCGCGATCGCGTTGACGCCGCTTGCGCTCGCGTAGCCGGACAACGCGGTCGCATTGTTGACGCTCGTCGCGCCGCCGATCGCGACCGATCCTTGAGCCGTCGCCTCGGCGCCGCCGCCCACCGCGACCGCCCCCGCCGCCGACGCCTTCGAATAGGCGCCGAGCGCGTTCGCGTAATAGGCGGACGACGCAGCGCCCTCGCCCAGCGCCACTGCGCCGCTCGCGGTGGCCGACGAGTAGCCGCCGAACGCGTTCGGCGCCGACACGTGCAGCGGGTCGCTGTTGTCGCCCTGCGCGAACGCGCCGGCGCCGATCGCGATCGTGCCGATGTCTTCGCGACCGGGTATCGACTGCCCCGTGTCCTTCAGCGCCTGCGCGTTCGTGCCGATCGCCAGGCTGAAGTCCGGCAGCGCTCTCGCGCTGGCGCCGATCGCGGTTCCGCCGTCGCCCGCCGCTTGCGAGTAGACGCCGAGCGCGGTGCCCAGGCGGCCGGTCGCCGTGGCGTGATCGCCGTAGGCCGAGCCGCCCTCGCCGTTCGCGTACGCGTAGTTGCCGACCGCCGTGCCGTACAGCAGCGAGCCCGGACTGAAAGCCGGGTTGTAGAACGCCCACGGGCCGGTATTGCCGCCGGGGCCGGCGTACGCGTTATAGCCCGCCGCATAGCTGACCTGCGCGGCGGCGTCGGTCGCCATCGCGCCCATCGCCGCAGCCACCGACAGCGACATCAGGCCGAGCTTCGCCCACGAAATGCGCGATCGACACGAAGCCGCCGCGTCTGCGTCGACGCGAGCGGCCGTCGTGACGGCTCGCGCCGTCGAACCCGTGCTTCCATTCGACCCGGCAAATTCGGATACCGCGATCAATTGGCCTCGCACCCGACTCCAGACAACGTTGTAGATTTTGTTCACTCAATATCCCCTGTGAATTCAATTCGCACGGGTCGTCAGCAGGGTCGGCATCCGATCGCCCAGCCCGCCGGACTGTCGCCATCGAAAACGAAATCACGCATTGCGATTAAAATGTAAAAATCATTTATATGATTTCCGGGACATCAATCGCGAACCCCGATCACGCCTCGCAGGCAGGGATATTAATAACTTTCCACCTCGTCATTTCCAGAATACTCAAAAACAGTAATCCATCGAACACTGGCGGAATAATGTTAAAAATGTAATCCAGCCCACATTACTCAAAAATTCCACATCAGAAAATTCCGATTAATCAATGAAAATATTAAACGAGCAATTAATAAAACCGAGGAATACTATTTATCGAATGCCGGTGCACCGACAGCCGGAAACTCACGGAATCGCGGAGCGCGCCGGGCGTCTCATTCGATGCATCTTCTCCACCGCTTTTTGCGGCAGATGCGCACAATAAAAAAACGGCCCGGGAAAATCCCGGGCCGTTCTCTCCGCTTTGCCGAGTGCCGCGAAAGTGCCGTGCTACGCCTCGAGTTTCTCGAGCACCTGCCCTTTCGTCTCGATGCCGACGAAATGCACGGTCAGCGCGGCGACGAGCGGCACCGCCGCGAGCAAGTAGAACGCCGGACTCAGATCGCCGCCGACGATCGCGCGCGGCACCACCATCGGCGCGACGAAAGACGCGATCTTCAGCCACGCGCTGCCGAGCCCGCAGCCGGCGGCGCGGATGCTCGTCGGATACTGCTCGGGCGTGTACACATAGGACGTGATGAATCCCGACGCCATCAGGCCGAGCGCGAGCGAGCAGAACGCGGCGACGACGTATACCGACGACGCGTGATAGATCCCCGCGAACACGAGCGACAGCGCGCACAGCACGAACGACCCGACGATCACCGGCTTGCGGCCGACCACGTCGACGGTGAGCGCCGATACGAGCGAGCCGACCACGCCCATCACCGAGCCGATCACGGCGAGGTTCAGCGCGAGTTGCAGCGGCGCGTGATAGAAGTTCTTGTAGATCGTCGGCAGCCAGGTCGACAGCCCGTACTGGATGAATCCGCAGGTCGCCCACAGCGTCGCGACCGCGAGCGTGCGCTTCAGATAGGCGGGCCCGAACAGATCGAACATCCGGCGCTTCGGATGACGACGCACGAGCGTGTCGAACTCGCCTGCGTGCGTCACGGGAGGCAGCGGCCCCTTCACCGAGGATTCGAACACATGCAGCGCCTGCCCCGCGTCGTCGAGCCGACCGCGCGCGGCAAGCCAGCGCGGCGACTCCGGTACGAGCCGCGTCAGCACGAGCGCGAGCACGAGCGGCATCCCGCCGATGAAATACATCACCTCCCAGCCGAAGCGCGGCACGAGCCACGCGCCGAGCGCCATCGACGCGAGCAGGCCGATCGGGAACACGATCTCGTACAGCAGCACAAAGCGGCCACGGCCGTGCGCGCGCGTGATCTCATTGATGTAGGTCGCGGCGACCGGCAGCTCGCCGCCAAGGCCGAGCCCTTGCACGATCCGCAGCAGCACGAATGCTTCGAACGTCGAAGCGAATCCGCATGCGATGCTCGTCACGCCGATCACGGCCGAACTCCACGCGATCGCGCGCACGCGGCCGTACTTTTCCGCGAGCGCCGGAAACAGGAACGCGCCGAGCAGTTGACCGATCGCGCCCGACGCGATCAGCATTCCGATCTGATTCGGCGAAAGCCCCCACTTGTGGATCAGGAGCGGCAGCGTCGCCGCGATCGTGATCACGTCGAAGCCGTCGAAGAACGTCGCGGTGCCGATCAGCACGCGCGCGCGGATCTGCATCGCGTTCGCGGGCAGCCGCTCGAGGCGCGCGATGATCGCGCCAGGGGTCGCGGCGCTCGCCGCCGCTTTGGCCGCGGGCCCGCCCGCGACGGCGCTTTCCAGTGTGCTCATGCGTGTGTTCTCCTCCATGTCGTCGTTGTCGCTCTCGTCGATCAGGCGAGCGCCTTTGTCGTGTCCGCCAGCGCGGCGATGTCGATCGCGCGCCCCTGGCTCATCCATTTGCGCGCGAGCTTCAGGTCGCGCGCCGAATTGATCGAGATCACGCCGCGCAGCGCGCCGCCCGTCAGCAAGAACAGCGTTGCGCGCCTCGCCGCGACGTCGCCGCGAATCACGAGCTGCGCGTCGGCGGGCAGATCGCCGAGGATCTGCAGGTTCACGTCGTATTGATCGGACCAGAACCACGGAATCTCCGCGTACGGCGCGCGCACGCCGAGCACCGCCTTCGCCGCCGCGATCGCCTGGTTTTGCGCGTTCGCCCACGATTCGAGCCGCACCCGGCGCTTCAGCCATGCGTTCGGATGGTTCGCGACGTCGCCGCACGCGAAGATCGCCGGATCGCTCGTCGCCCCGTATTCGTCGACGACGATACCGTCGTCGACGCGCAGCCCGGCGTCCGCGGCAAGCGACGTGTTGAGCGCGAGGCCGATGCCCGCGACCGCGATATCCGCATCGACGGTCGTGCCGTCGGCGAGCGTCGCGCGCACGCGGCTCGCGTCGTCCGGGTGCGCATCGAGCGACGCGAGCGACGCATTCAGGCGCACGTCGACGCCGTTCGCGCGATGCAAATCGAGCAGGAAACCGGACACCGCGCCCGGCACCGAGCGCGCACACAGCCTCGGCGCGCCCTCGACGACGACCGCGTCGACGCCGAGTTTGCGCGCGGTCGCCGCGACTTCGAGTCCGATCCAGCCGCCGCCGATCACGAGCACGCGACGGCTCGCGCGCAGCTTCTCGCCGAGCGCGACGGCTTCGTCGAGCGTGCGCAGGTAATGAAGATTAGGCATCTTGACGATCGAATCCGGCAAGCGGCGCGGCGAGCCGCCCGTCGCGATCACGAGCCGCTCGTATTCGACCTCGCGGCCCGACGCGGTGCGCACGACGCGCCGCGCGCGATCGATCGACGCCGCACGTTCCGGCTGCCACGTTTCCACCGCGAGCGTTCCGAATTCGTCGGGCTGCACGACGCGTACGGTCGAGATGTCCGCATCGCCCGCGAGCACGGCCTTCGACAGCGGCGGCCGCTCGTACGGCAGATGCACTTCGTCCGCGATCATCACGATGCGCCCGGCGAAGCCTTCGCCGCGCAGCGTCTTCACCACCCAGCCTGCCGCCTGCCCGCCGCCGATCACGACGACGGCGCGCGGCGCGGCCTCCGCTGCGGCATTCGCTTGCTCAGTCATCTTTGCGCTCCGTCATGAACTTGCCTTCCGGCGCCTGCGCGTGCTTCTGCCGGCGCGTGTTGCCGTCGAGACCGCCGTCGATCGCCCACTCGGCGAACACGGTCGGGCCCGGTTCGAACTCGCGCGGCTGCCACGCGGGCGTCAGCATGTCCTCGTCCGCGTAGTATTCGATGAGGCCGCCCGCCGGATTGCGGAAGTACCAGAAGTACGCGGACGACACCGGGTGGCGTCCCGGCCCGAGTTGCGTCTCCCAGCCGCAGCGGCTGATGTGCATCCCGCCGCCGAACACTTCGTGGATGTCGCGCACCGTGAACGCGACATGGTTCAGGCCGCGCTTGGCCGTAGGCAGCGCGAGCAGGAACAGATCGTGATGGCCGCCGTGCGGCGCGCAGCGCATGAACGCGCCGCGGCCCGGATAGCGGTCCGACGTCTCGAAGCCGAGCAGCTCGTGGTAGAACGCTTCCTGCTCGGCGAGCCGGTTCGTGAAGAACACGACGTGCCCGACTTCGATCGGCTCCGCGCGCTCGTAGATCGCGGCCGGCTGATCGACACGCAGCGTCTCGCCCCACACGTTCGGCAGTGAACCCTTCACGTCGACGGCGCGCTTGCGCGTCACTTCGATGCGGATCGCCATGCCGTTCGGATCGATGCAGCCGACCGCGCCGTCGGTCTCATAGTGGCCCGGCTGGCCGGCGAGCTTGCCGCGCAGCGCGTCGAGCTCCGCCTGCGTGCCGACGCCCCACGTCACCTCGCGCAGCGTCGGGCCTTCCTCGAACGCGGGCGGCAGCGACGGATCGCTCGCGTCGACGGCGCGCACCGTGCAGCCGTTCATCGTCTCGAAGCGCACGTGCGTCGCGTCGCGCGCGACCTCTGTGAGGCCCCAGTCCGCGAAGAAGCGGCGGCATGTCGCGAGATCGGTCACGCCGTAGGTAATCTGTTCGATGCCGAGAATGCTCATTCGATGATCCTTTCCGTCAGTTCGCCCACGGCAGCGGCGATTCGTTCAAGCCCCAGTAGAGGCTCTTCTGCTGCATGTACTCGCGAATCCCGAGGCTGCCCTTCTCGCGGCCCATCCCGCTTTCCTTCCAGCCGGAAAACGGCGTCGAGATCGAGAACTGCTTGTATGTGTTGATCCACACGGTGCCCGCGTCGAGCGCGCGCGCGACGCGCCACGCGCGCTTGTAGTCGCGCGTCCAGATGCCAGCGGCGAGGCCGAACACGCTGTCGTTCGCTTCCGCGACGAGCGACGCCTCGTCGTCGAACGGCAGCGCGACGAGCACCGGCCCGAAGATCTCTTCCTGGCAGATGCGCGCGTGGTTCGACAGGCCGTCGAGGATCGTCGGCAGATAGAAGAAGCCCGCGTCGCGGCCTTCGCCCGCCGGCCGGTCGCCGCCGCACAGCACACGGCCGCCTTCGTCGCGGCCGAGCGCCACGTAACGCTCAATCGTGTCGCGATGCTGCGCGGTGACGAGCGGGCCCATCTGCGTGCGCTCGCTCGCCGGATCGCCGACGCGCAGCTTGCGCGCCGCGTCGACGAGACGCGCGACGAACGCGTCGTAGATCGCCCGCTGCACGAAGAGGCGCGAGCCGGCGATGCACGATTCGCCCGACGAGCTGAAGATCCCGAACAGCACGCCGTTGACCGCGTGATCGAGATCGGCATCGTCGAACACGATCGTCGGCGACTTGCCGCCCAGTTCGAGCGACAGCGGCATCAGCTTCTCCGCGGCGAGCCGCGCGATCCCGCGTCCGACTTCGGTGCCGCCCGTAAACGACACCTTCTTCACGAGCGGATGGCGCACGAGCGCGTCGCCGATCACCGAGCCCTTGCCCGGCAGCACCGAAATCACGCCGGGCGGCACGCCCGCCTGCTCGCAGAGGCGCGCGAGCGCGAGCGACGCGAGCGGCGTCACCTCGGCGGGCTTCAGCACGACCGCATTGCCGGCAGCGAGCGCGGGGCCGAGCTTCTGCGCATCGGATGCGATCGGCGAATTCCACGGCGTGATCGCCGCGACGACGCCGAGCGGCTCGTGCACGCTCATCGACAGATAGTCGCCGCGCGACGGCGTCAGCGCCTCGTCGAGCGTCTCCGCGCACGCGGCGAAGTAGCGAAACGTGCTCGCCGCGCTCACGACGAGCGCGCGCGTCTCGTTGATCGGCTTGCCGTTGTCGCGCCGCTGCAATTGCGCAAGCGCCTCGTGATTCGCCTGAATCAGATCGGCGATCCGATACAGCAAGGCCGCGCGCTGATGCGGCTTCAGGCCGGCCCAGTTCGCGCGGCGCCACGCGGCGTCGGCGACTTCGACCGCTTCGCGCGCGTCGGCCGCGTCGGCCATGTGGATCTCGGTGTTGAGCGAACCGTCGGCCGGATAGAAGTTCGGCGTCGTCGCGCCGCGGCCGCGGCGCCACTCGCCGCCGATCAGGATCTCGCCCGACGGCACGAGGGAAGAATCGAATGCAGTCATGATGATGGGTGTCCCAGCCGGTTCAGATCGTTCAGATCGTTCAGATCACGCAGTGCGACGCGCGATTGCGCAGCGCGCGGATCGCGCTGAACGCCGTCAGCGCGGACGTCTTCGGGTTGTCGGGCAGCGGCTTGCCGCTCATCTCGAGCAACATCTCGCCAAACGCGCCGCGCGCCGTGATCCGGTGCACGTTGCGCGTCACCGCCGGATCGGCGATCAGGCGCACCTTCGTCGCGTCGAGCCCGACGCCCGCGAGCGCGACCGTCGCCGCCACGTTCGCATTCTTCGGATAGAGCCGCGCCGCGTCGCGCGCGCTGCCTTCGAAGATCGTCTGCTCGGCGGTCAACGCGCGCAGGTCGCAGAGCGCTTCCGCCGGCGTGCCGAGCCAGCCGAGCGGCGGCTTGCGGCCGACGTACAGCACGTCGTCGAGGCCGCCCTGCTTCGCGGCCGCGAGCGCGTCGATCCCACCGATCGCGCCCGGCAAGAGCGTCAGCGTCGCGCCGCCTTCGTCGGCCGCGTCGGAGAGCGCGTCGAGGAGCGCGAGATCGGACAACGCGCCGATCGACGCGACCGCGCAATCGGTGCCCGCCTTCAGCAGCGGCACGACGTGGTCGACGAGCGCGCCGTGCCCCGCGCATTCGAGCGCGAACTGCGGGCGGTACGCGAGCGCGTCGACCGACGACACCACATCGATGCGATCGCCGAGCGCGCCGCGCACCGCGTCGCATTGATGCTCGGGCACGATCACGTGCGCGACGCGCAGCGCGGCGTCGTGCTCGACCGCGCGATAGACGGCCGCGCCGATCGCGCCGAAGCCGATCATCGCGACGTCGACGGGAGCGTGGGCATTACGCATATTGGCGCTCCGCAGGCGTGTCCTTCTTGACGGGCGGGCCGGCGAACGCGGTCGCGAACGAGCCGACCGACAGCATGTCGACCTCGACCAGCACCGGGCCGTCGTGCGCGAGCCCTTCGCGGACGATGCGCTCCGCGTCGTCGAGCGACGTGATCCGGTGATGCGCGAGGTTCAGGCTCGCGCAAAATTGCGCAAAGTCCGGCTGATGCAGCTCGACGTAGCAGCGGCGGCCGCCGTACTGCGCATCCTGGATGTTGCGGATCACGCCATAGCACTGATCGTTCATCAGCACGATCATCACGTTCGCGTTTTCCTGCACGGCGGTCGCGAGTTCGCCGACGTTCACCATCAGGCCGCCGTCGCCGACGAGGCACACAGTCTTCGCCGCCGAGCCGGCGAGCGCCGCGCCGATCGCCATCTGCATCCCCTGGCCGATCCCGCCGCCCAGCGCATGCACGCCCGCGCGCGGCTCGAAGATCTGCAACAGGCGGTTGCCCCACGTGCTGTTCGAGATCGTCACGTCGCGCACCCAGTTGTAGTCGCGGCCGACCGCCTGCTGCAGCATGTCGACGAGACGTTTGTACGGGCCGAGCCCCTTGCCGACGTCGGCGACCGCCGCCTCTCGCGCGGCCGCGAGATCGCCGGCGAAGCGCGGATCGACGGCGAGCTTGCCTTCGAGCCGGTCGGCGAGCTCGGCGAGCACGCGCTTCGCGTCGCCGTGCACGAACAGGTCGTTGCGATAGCCGCGGTTGTCGGCGAGCGCGTCGGCATCGACGCGGAAGAGCGGCCGCGGCAGCGCGAGCTTGTACTTCAGCGTCTCGTTGCCGCGCAGCCGCGAACCGACGACGACGATCGCGTCGCACGTCTTGTAGAAGCGCTCGACGGCCGCGTGGACGTTGAATGCGCCGAGCGTCGCCGGATGATCTTCGGGCAGCACGCCGCGCCCCTGCACGCTCGTGACGACGCCGAAGCCGAGTGCGACGAGCCGCTCGACCTCCGCTCGCGCGTGCCGTGCGCCGCCGCCGAGCCACAGGAGCGGCCGACGCGCGCTCGCGAGACGCTCGGCGAGCTGCGCGACGCGCGCGGCGTCGTGCGCGCGCACCGCGACATGCGGCGGCGCGAGGTCGTCCGGCCATTCGATTTCGGCCGCCTGGATGTCGATCGGAATCTCGACCGATACCGGGCCGCTCGGCGCGGTCATCGCGACGCGCACCGCCTCGCGGATCGTCGGCAGCACGGTTTCGACCGTGCGCACGCGATACGCGGCCTTCGAGATCGCGTTCAGCATCGACAGCTGATCCGGCGCTTCGTGGATGTACGCGAGATCTTGGTCGAGGTAAGGCGTCTCGATCTGCCCCGTGATGTGCAGGAGCGCAGTGCCGGCCGTCAGCGCCTCGACCATCGCGCCCGCCGCGTTGCCCGCCGCGGTGCCCGTGCTCGTGAACGCGACGCCGAGCCCGCCCGACACGCGCGCGAGGCCGTCCGCCATGTTGACGGCGCCCGCTTCGCCGCGCGCGCCGACGTAGCGGATCTTGCCGCGCGTATGGATCGCGTCGAGGATCGGCATGTTGTGAATCGAGATCACGCCGAAGGCGGTCTTCACGCCGCATCGTTCGAGGAAGGCGGCAATCAGCTCGCCGACCGTGGTGGTGGTTTTGTTAGACATGGCGTGCAAAGCCTCCTGATACGTCGATATGGCTGCCCGTCGTGTACGACGACAGATTCGTTGCGAGATGGAAGAGCGCCCAGGCAGCCTCGTCGGGCCGGCCGAAGCGCGCAAGCGGAATGTTCTTTTTCGCGGCGAGCGCGGCTGTCCACGCTTCCCACGATTCGCCCGGAAGGGCCTGTGTTTCGTAGCGCTTCCGCCACTGCCCCGATTCGACGATGCCGATCAGGATCGAGTTGACGCGGATGCGTTCGGGGGCGAGCTCGGACGCGAGCGACTTGACGAGGCTCAGCACGCCCGCGCGCGCCGACGACGTCGCGACCATGTGCGGCTCCGGCTGCAAGGCGAGCAGCGAGTTCACGCAGGTGATCGTCGGCGCGGCCGACGCGCGCAAGAGCGGCAGGAACGCGCGCGTCGGGCGGATGATGCTGAAGTACTTCAGTTCGAGCTCGTCGCGCCACGCGTTGTCAGTCGTGTCGGCGAACGTCGACACACGGCCCTGGCCCGCGTTGTTGACGAGCATGTCGGCGCCGCCGAAGCGCTCGGCGACCGCCTGCGCGAACGCGTTCACATCGGCCTCGTCGAGCACGTCGCAGCGCGTGGCGAGCACGCGCTCGCGCGGGAACGGCTGTGCGAGCCGCGCCTGCGCGTTCGCGAGCCGCTCTGCGTCGCGGCCGCATATCGCAACCGACGCGCCCGCGCGCAGGAAAAGCTCTGCGCTCGCGTAGCCGATGCCGGACGAGCCGCCCGTCACCACGGCGACCTGTCCGCTCAAATCGATCTGGATCATCGCAATCCCAATGCCTTCAAATAGGTGTTTTCGTCGTCGGACCGGTAGTTCAGCCGCCGCGACAGCTCCGCCGCCGCGCGCAGCACCTTGTCGATCAGCCCGTCGGCGACGAGCGACGCGTCGATCTCCGGCCGCGGCACCGTCACCGTGACGACCGCGACGATCTTGCTCGCGTCGTTGCGCACGGGCGCCGTGACGACCGAGATGTCGCGCTCGAAAGCCGAGTTGCCGATCCCGTAGCCACGCCGCGCGTCTTCGCGGATCACGCCGAACAGCACGTCGACGGTCTCGGGCGTCGCCTTCGTCACGCGCTCGAGCGCAGGCTCCGGATACAGCGCGCGCAACTGAGCGAGCGACAGGTCGCCCATCAGCACGTGGCCGTGCGTCGTCGCATGCGCGGGCAAGCGCGTGCCGACGTTCACCCGCACCGAGCCGAACGCGTGCCCCGCGTTTTGCGCCTTCGCGACGAACACGACGTCGCGGCCGTCGCGGATCACGATGTGCGTCGTGAAGCCCGTCGCGTCGCGCAGCCCTTCGATCACCGGCAAGCCGAGATCGGTCAGCTCGAGCGAGCTCAGGTATTCGAAGCCGAGGCGCAGCACCGCGACGCCCAATCGATAATTGCGGTCCTTGTCCGCGCGCTCGAGAAAGCCGAGCGATTCGAGCGTCTGCAGCAGACGGAACACCGTCGTGCGCGGAATGCCGAGCCGCTTCGACAGCTCCGGCGCGCCGAGCACCGGTTCGCGCGGCGAGAACTCGGCAAGAATCCGCAGACCGCGCTCGAGCCCCGGTACGACATAGTTCGAATCGTTTTTCGCGTCGTCGGCGTCTTTCAGCAGCGGTGCGCTCATGCCGCACCTCGCTGTCCGTCGCATTGACGGCAAAACGCATCGATCAGCGCGCCATACGCATCGGGCGCTTCGACGTAGCCCGCATGGCCCGCGCGCGGAATTACCTGCAACCCGACGCGCGCCGCCTGCGCGATCCGCTCGCATGCGGCGGGCGGCGTGATCGCGTCGTCCGCGCCGACCGCGACCGCCACGCGGCCGCGGTAATGCGCGAGGTCGGCCGCGAGATCGGCGTTCGCGAGCAGGTGCGTCGCCTGCGCATAGCCGGCGGGCACGATCCGCGCCATGTTCCAGCGCACCCACGCCCGCGCCGCGTCGCTCGCATGCGCGGACAGCATGTTCGCGCTGCGCTGCTCGGCGAGCCCTTGCGGGCCGAGCGACGCGAGCAGCGCGAGACGGCTGTCGCGCCGCTCGGCCCGCACGTCGGCGGGCGCACTGCCATAGCCGCCCGCGGGCGAAATCAACAGCAATCCTGACAGACGCTCGCTTGCGGCGCGCGCGAACGCGCCGGCGACGATCGCGCCGAGCGAATGGCCGACGAGCACGCAGCGTTCGATCCGCAGCGCGTCGAGCCATGCGCCGAGCGACGCCGCGTAATCGGCCGCGACAGGCGACTCGGCGGCGACGCACGACGACGCGCCGTAGCCGGGCGCGTCCCACGCGAGCGCACGGCGCGTCGCGCCGAGCGCATCGAGCTGCCGCACCCACGACGCCGCGCCCGATCCGATCCCGTGCAACAGCACGACGGGACAGCGCTCGCCGCGCACGCCGCCGGCCTCCCGGTAGCCGATCGTGCCTGCGGCGCCCGCCGCAGCGCGCCGCTCGGAAAAACGTTCGAGCAGTCCGGCGAACGGCGTGGCGCCTGCGTCGTTCATCGTCGAGGAAATCGCGCTCATCGTTGTCGTCCGTGCCTCAGCGCTTGATCTTCGCGAGCGGTGAATCCGGCGGATACGTCGGCGTGATCGGCTTCGGCGAGCCGAGCATCACGCACATCAGCGCATCCTCCTCGCCGATGTTGATTTCGGTCCGATAGACGCCGGGCGGCACCGAGATCAGGTCACGCTCGCCGAGCACCGCTTCCCAGGTCTCGCCGCCGCGCTCGCAGATCACCTTCATCTTGCCGCGCAGCACAAAGAAGATTTCCTCGACGTCGACGTGGATGTGGCTCGGGCCGATGTTGCCGGCCGGAATCACCATCGTCGAAAACGTGAAGCCGCCCGCCGGCACCGTGTTCACGTCCTTCGCGACGCCCGTGCCGCCCGTGCCCACGTAGCGCATCTGCGCGCGGCGGTATTTCGGATCGAAATCGGCCTGGAACTTCAGCGCGTCCCAGTCGTAGCGACGCGTCGTGAAGCGCGCGACGCGCCCGTCCATCCACTCGGCGAAGCTCTCGCCTGCCGGCTGGTCCCACGATTTACGCGCGATATCGGCGTCCGCCATCGTCATCTCCTTCAAGAGTTCCAACAATCGATCAATGCATCACGAAGCCGCCGTTCACGGGCAGCAACTGGCCCGTCACGAAACGCGCGGCGCCGGACAAAAGAAACAGCACCGGCCCCGTCACGTCGGCCGGCATCTGCGCGCGCGGCAGCGCGCGGCCCTGCTGGTAATACGCATGGCGCTCCGCGGGCACATAGGCCGTCGCCTCGACTTCGGTCAGGCCCGGCGCGATCGCGTTGACCGTCACGCCGTGCTCGCCGAACTCGCGCGCAAGCGCGTGCGTCATCGCGATCACCGCCCCCTTGCTCGCGACGTACGCGAGCAGCTTCGGCGCGCCCCACAGCGCCGTGTCCGACGCGAGATTCACGATCGCGCCGCGGCCCGAGCGCGCGAGATGCGGCAGCGCCGCGCTGCACGCGAGCCACACGCCGCGCACGTTGACGCCCATCACCGCATCCCACGTGTCGATCGACAGCTCGGTCGCGAGCCTGCCGCCGGAATTCGTGATCGCTGCGTTGTTGATCAGGCCGTCGATGCCGCCGAGCGCGTGCGCGCCTTCGTCGACGAACGCGGCGACGCTCGCCGGATTCGCGAGATCGAGCGCGACGAAATGCGCGTCGCGGCCCGCATCGCGCAGGCGCTGTTCGAGCGCGCGGCCTTCCGCTTCGAGCACGTCGCCGAACGCGACCTTTGCACCCGCCGCGGCGAGCGCCTCGACGAACGCCGCGCCGAGCCCGCGCGCGCCGCCCGTGACGAGCACGCGACGGCCGGCGAGCGCGACCGCTTGCACGGGCGCGTTCATGCGCGCTCTGCCGCTTCGGCTTGCGCCGCGCGATGCGCGTCGAGCGCGTCGAGGTGCGCCTGCGCGCGCTGCCGCAGCATCCGGCGTGCGCGCGTGATGCCGACGTCGTGCTGATACAGGTATTCGTGATCGCGCGCGTTCGGCGCCATGCTCTCGAGCACGTAGCGGTCCTGCTCGAGCACCGCCCAATGCAGGCCTTCGAGGCGGTTCCGGTACATGAAGCGCCACACGTCGCGCTGCCAGCCTTCGACCTTGCGGGTGCGCCAGAAATAGACCTGGCAGTGATCGTTGTCGATCGGCGTCGCGAAGCCGACGATCCCGAAGCTGCCGCCCGGGCCGAATTTGCGCTGATACGGAATCGCGAGGCGCAGCCAGATGCAGCCCGTCTCGCCGAGTTCGACCCAGTCGAAGTTCACGTCGCGCTGGTCGACCTTCTCGAACATCAGGCCCGTCTCGGTCTTGCGTACGCGCATGTCGGCCTGCTTGTCGCCTTCCGCCATCGAATGCGACGTCGCGTGCAGATACGCGCCGTGCATCGGGTCCATCACGTTGTCGATCGCATATTGATAGTTGCAGGTCCAGTTCGACACGCACACGAACTGCGCATACTCGGGCGCGACGAGCTCGTCCGGCAGCACGAGCGGATCGGGCTCGCGATGCGCGTCGTCGCCGAACCACAGGAAGATCGCGCCCGCGCGCTCCTCGACCGGATACGATTTCACGCACGTCTGCCCTTCGAGCGGACAGTTCGACACGGCCGGCACCTTCGTCACCGTGCCGCCGCCGTTCACCTCGACGCCGTGATACCAGCAAGCGACGCGATCGCCGAGATTCCAGCCGAGCGACAGCCGCGCGCCGCGGTGCGGGCAGCGGTCCTCGAGCGCATGCACCTGGCCTTGCTGATCGCGCCACAGCACGATCTGTTCGGACAGCCGAGTCATGCCGACGGGCGCACTCGACACCTGCCAGCTCGGCGCAACGGGATACCAGTAGTTGCGGATGCCGCGGTCGAGATAGTCGCGGATCGGATCGGCGCCGGGATTCGTTTGGGCGGAAGACGTCATCTGTTTGCTCCGGAAGCGTTTGAGGTCGGCCGCGTCATTCGGCGAGCGCGGCGAGTTCCGCGCAGAAGCGCTCGGCGCTCCACTCGACGCCGTCGGGCGCGCGAAAGCCGATGCGGTTCAAACCTTCGACGACGTCGGCCAGCTCGGTCGCGCCGCTTTCGAACACACGCTCGAGCGCGTCGCCGAGATCGTTCTCGTACTGCGTCGGCCCGGCCTTGCGCGTCTGCCACACGAGATTCGGCATCTGCCCGGGGATCTCGATCTGCCCCTTGCCCGCGACGTGGTTCGGCTGCGGCGCGCGCCACGGCTTCAGAAGCGGGTTGAAGTTCACGGTCGTCTCGTTCATGTCATTCCACCTTGATCTGGATGTCCTCGCCGGCGAGCCGCACCGCGTACATCTTCAGCGCGCGGCCGCCCGGCCCCTTCAGGCACTGGCCGGTCTTGATGTCGAATACCGCCTCGTGCAGCGGGCACTCGACCGTGCCGTCGTCGACGAAGCCTTGCGTGAGAAGCGCATAGGCGTGCGGGCAGACGTTCTCGAGCGCGTACACCTCGTCGCCGACGCGATAGATCCCGATCTCGACGCCGTCGGTGCGCTTGAACTCGATCGGCGAATCCTCGGACAACGCGCCGGCGTGTCCGGCGCAAACCCATTGTTCAGACATCTCACACCCTTCCTTCAAATCGACCCGTTCGTTTGTTCCATATTAGGAACGTTAGTTTATGGATGGTGATTATAGGAGTGTGCCTTGAAGATCAAAATAAAAAGCTGCAGCGCCTAGGGAAAACACCGAGACTCGGATTCCGCGCGATGCCAGGCAACCCGAGCCGCGCGGGGACAACATTGTAATTTCTGGTTTTCCCTTGATTTTTCATGACGTTATAGACATGTCGCCGGACGAATCGCGCGCGTCGCCCCGATTCGAAAATTTATTTTTTTCCGGCTGATTTCCCCCTCTATACTCCATTCCACTAACGGCACGCAGTTCCATATATGGAACGAAAGAAGGCCAGACATTCAGCCGTGGGAACGCGTGTGGCCGACTCTCATTCGCGCGCACCACCGCCCGCGTCATTTGGAGCAAAGGTCAGGAGATCAGATGGTCAAGCATGCGGTAGCAGCATTACTCGGGGCGGGCGCCGTCGCCGGCGCGTGGGCGCAGAGCAGCGTCACGCTGTACGGCAGCCTCGACGCCGGCGTCGCCTACGTGAACAACGTCGGCGGCGGCGCGAAGTGGTCGATGATTCAGGGCAACACGCAACCCGATCGATGGGGCCTGAAAGGCGTCGAGGATCTGGGCGGCGGCCTGAAGGCGATCTTCCAGCTCGAAAACGGCTTCTATACGAACAACGGACAGATGGCGGCAGCGGGGACGATGTGGAACCGCCAGGCGTTCGTCGGCCTGAATTCGGACAAGTTCGGCACGCTGACGCTCGGCCATCAGACGCCGTTCAACTTCGACTGGCTCGATCCGCTGTCGACCGCGTTCCTCGCGCAGAGCTGGTACGCGTTCCATCCGGGCAACCTCGACCAGCTCGCGGACACGAGCACGGTGCCGTTCAACAACTCGGTCAAGTACCGCTCGCCCACCTACGCGGGCTTCACCGCGGGCGCGATGCTCGGCTTCGGCAACACGACGAACTTCTCGACCGGCCGGACGATGAGCTTCGGCGTCAATTATGCGAACGGCCCGTTCAAGGCGGCGGCCGTCTATTCGAACGAGCACGATCAGGCGTTCTCGATGGCGACCGTCGGCGGCATCGCGGGGCCGGGCGGCACGTTCCAGGGGATGCCCGTCGCGAGCTACGTCGCGCAGAAGGCGGAGAACATGGGCGCGGGGCTGTCGTATCAGTTCGGCCCGCTGCTCGTCCATGGCCTCTACACGCGCGTGAAGCTGCAGGCGAGCGGCCACTCGGACACGTTCCAGAGCTACGACGCGGGCGCGAACTACCAGACGTCGCCGTTCAACGTGATCGCGGGCGGCGCGGCGACGTCGACGCTCGCCGGCCGCCGCTGGACGCAGTTCGAACTCGGCGATACGTACTCGCTGTCGAAGCGCACGCAGCTCTATGCGAACGTGCTGTACGAGCACGCGAGCGGCAACGCGAAGGCGGCGTTCTTCACGGCGGGCGCGTCGAGCACGGCGAATCAGGTGATCCTGCTGACAGGGATTCACCACTCGTTCTGAGTGCGGTGCTGCGCGTACGTACGTGCGTACGTGCGTACGTGCTTCATGGTATGCGCGCAGCGCGGCTTCGCATCGCGGCAACGCTGCGCCGCGCGCAGATGCAAAAAGCCCCCGCTTCGCGCGAGGGCTTCGTCTTCTTGCGGTCGGCTGGCGCAACGAGCATCAATCGATTCGCCCCGCAGGTACGGCTGCCGATCATCGCGGCGCACACTCCACGCCGCCCGCAGCCGGGCATGCGATTAAAACAACGCAACCTTGTGCCGCGCATGCGCGACGGTCGGATCGCTGTCGAGCGGCCGATAGTTGAGGCGCTGCGACAGATCGACGGCCGCGCCGCACACCGTCTCGACGAGCCGCTCCTTTTCGTCGGCGGAGCCGATCTCCGAGCGCGGCACCGTCGCGGTGATCGCTGCGACGATCGAGCCCGAATGATCGCGCACGGGCGCCGTCACCGCCGAGATCCCGCTCTCGAACGCGCCCTCGCTGACCGCGTAGCCGAGACGCGCATAGTGACGCACACGCTCGTACAGTTCGTCGACGGTCGCGGGCGTATGCTCGGTGAACGCCTCGAGCCGCTTTTCCGGATAGAGCTGGCGCATCGCATCGCGCGTCAGGTCGCCCATCAGCACGTGGCCATGGACAGTCGCGTGCGCGGGCAGCCGCGTGCCGACGTGCACCTTCACCGAGCCGAACATCGGAGCATTGCTCTGCGCCTTCGCGACGAACACGACGTCGCGCCGGTCGCGGATCAACAGATGCGTCGACAGACCGGTCGTATCGCGCAAGCGTTCGAGCACCGGCGCGCCGAGATCGGTCAACTCGAGCGAGTTCAGATATTCGAAGCCGAGACGCAACACGCCGACGCCGAGCCGGAAGTGTCGGTCGCCGTTCGCGCGCTCGATGAAACCGAGCGCTTCGAGCGTCTGCAGCAGGCGAAACGTCGTCGTGCGCGGAATGCCGATCCGCTTCGACAGCTCCGGCGCGCTCAGCACCGGCTCGCGCGCGGAGAATTCGGACAGGATACGCAGCCCGCGCTCGAGCCCCGGAACGAGATAGGACGACGCGCCGCCCGCGGCTTCATCGTCGGCCGCTTCAGGCGCGGCGACCGCGGCGACCGCGGGATCGCGCGGATTGCCCGATTCGGCGTCGGCGGCATGCTTCGCCGAGGCTGTCGTAGTGGTTTTGGCCATGTCGGCTGCAGAGGACGGAAAGAAACCGAATCATAACGCGAAGGCTGCACGGTTTTGACGCGCCGGCGTCCCCGGCCGTCAACCGCCTGCGCACGTCCGGGCGCGGCGCCCGGCGGCGGCCGGCGCGATCACCCAGCGAAACGTCAGGTTGATCCGCTCGCCCTGCACGGCGGGCTCCTTCGGCACACGGTGCCGCCATTCCTGCTGCGTGCGCCCGCGCATCACGAGCAGGCTGCCGTTCGTCAGACGATACGCATGCGCGACGCCCTTCTCGTTGTGCCGCAGATCGAAGACGCGTGTCGCACCAAGGCTCAGCGACGCGATCACCGGCTCCGCGCCGAGCTCCGGCTCGTCGTCCGCGTGCCAGCCCATGCTGTCGAAGCCGTTGCGATAGCGGTTCAGCAGCACGCTGTTGAACCGCGCGCGGCTCGTCGCCTCGACCATCCGCTTCAGCTCGAACACCGCGGGCGTCCACGGCGTCGGCTCGTTGCGGATGCCCGAATACACGTAGACCGCATCCGGCACGCCTTGCCACGCGGTCAGGCGCGGCAGCGGCAGCGAGCCGCGCGGCGTGCGCATCGTGTCCTGCCGCCAAGCGACCTCGTCGACGAGGCGCGCATGGAACCGGCCTGCGTCGGCGGGCGCGAGCCAGTCGGGATACCAGTCGACATCGGGTTTCGGCAAGTCGTCGAACAAATCGAACATGGTCGGTGAAATTCTCCGCATCCGGCTATCATCGCGGAATGGCGCGGACCGCACCCTGCGGCGCCGCGCCGCCCTGTTCAAATTCTAGCCGCTCGAACGCCACGCCGTTTGCGCGCTCATCCGGATCTCGACATGACACTTTCCGACGCCGCTCTCGATCAAATCTTCCGCACCGCGCGCACGCACAACGCCTGGCAGCCGAAGCCCGTCGACGACGCGCTGCTCCATCAGTTGATCGATCTCGTCAAGTTCGGCCCGACGTCGGCCAACTCGAGCCCCGCGCGCTTCGTGTTCGTGAAGTCGCCCGAAGCGAAGGCAAAGCTCAAGCCCGCGCTGTCCGAAGGCAATCTCGCGAAAACGATGGCCGCGCCCGTCACCGTGATCGTCGGGATGGATCTCGCGTTCTACGATCATCTGCCGAAACTCTTCCCGCACGCGGACGCGCGCAGTTGGTTCGCCGGCAACGAAGCGCTGATCGAGGCGACCGCGTTCCGCAATTCGTCGCTGCAAGGCGCGTACCTGATCGTCGCCGCGCGCGCGCTCGGCCTGGACGCGGGCCCGATGTCCGGGTTCGATCAGGCGGCCGTCGACGCCGCGTTCTTCGCCGGCACGTCGATCAAGTCGAACTTCCTCGTGAACCTCGGCTACGGCGACCCCGCCGGCCTATTCCCGCGCAGCCCGCGCTTCTCGTTCGACGAAATCGCACGCATCGAGTAATCGCGCAACGGGCGGCGCGTTCGCGCGCCGCCGCCTCTCCCGCTCCCCGCCCCATGCGACGCATCTCATCGTTTCTGCTGCGCCTCACGATCATCGGCGTGCTACTGCACGTATACGTCGGCTTTCGTCTTGTTCCGGACCTCGCATCGCCCGCCGCCCGCGTAGCGGGCGCGCTGTGGCTCGTGGCGTCGTGCCTCCTGATCCCGCTCGGCATGCTGTCGCGCGTGTTCGAGCGGCAGCCGCTCGGCGATCGCGTCGCATGGGTCGGGCTCATGGCGATGGGCTTCTTCTCGTCGCTGCTCGTGCTGACGCTCGCGCGCGACGTACTGCTCGCGTCGCTCGTCACCGTCGACGCGCTCGCGCCCGGCGCGGTGTCGCTCGCGCACTGGCGCACGCTGACGGCTGCCGGCGTGCCGCTCGCGGCGCTTGCGGTCAGCGTCGTCGGCTTCGTCAATGCGAGACGCCGCGCGCGCGTCGTCGACGTCGACGTGCCGATCGACGATCTGCCCGCCGCGCTCCACGGCTTCACGATCGTCCAGATCAGCGACATCCACGTCGGCCCGACGATCAAGCGCGGCTATGTCGAGGCGATTGTCGATGCGGTCAACCGGCTCGAGCCGGATCTCGTCGCGGTGACGGGCGACGTCGTCGACGGCACGGTCGCGCAACTCGCGGGCCACGCGGCGCCGCTCGGCCGGCTGCGCGCGCAGCACGGCGCGTACGTCGTGACGGGCAACCACGAGTACTACTCGGGCGCCGACGAATGGATCGCCGAGTTCCGCCGCCTCGGCCTCGACGTGCTGCTCAACGAGCACCGCACGCTCGAACACGGCGACGGCCGCCTCGTGATCGCGGGCGTCACCGACTACTCGGCGGGCCATTTCGATCCCGCGCATCGGAGCGACCCGAGCGTGGCGCTCGCGGGCGCGCCCGTCGACGTGCGCATCCGCGTGCTGCTCGCGCACCAGCCGCGCAGCGCGACGGCCGCTGCCGACGCAGGCTTCACGCTGCAATTGTCCGGCCACACGCACGGCGGCCAGTTCTTTCCGTGGAATTTCTTCGTGCGGCTGCAGCAGCCGTTTACCGCGGGGCTCGCGCGGCTCGACGGGCTGTGGGTTTATACGAGCCGCGGCACCGGCTATTGGGGACCGCCGAAGCGGCTTGGCGCGCCGTCGGAAATCACGCGCGTGCGGCTCGTGCGCGGCAGCGGGAACTAAGCGAGCGCGCCGCCGTTCATGGTCGAACGTCGAACGTCGAACGTCGAACGTCGAACGTCGAACGTCGAACGTCGAACGTCGAACGTCGAACGTCGAACGTCGAACGTCGAACGTCGAACGTCGAACGTCGAACGTCGAACGTCGAACGTCGGCCGAAAGCGAACGCGCGCGTCCGGGCGCCCCCCACAGATCACGTGAACTCGTGCGAAATATCGACGATTTCCGCCGCGACGTCGCCAACCCACCCGCATTCCCGCGTCGGCACAGCCATCGCGAAACGCCGCCAGAAGACCGCCACCGCAGCCTCGCCGCTCCCCGCACTGCCTTCCCCGCGGGTTGACTCTCTCAATGGGTCGCGCCTAGAATGCCCGCCATCCATTCTTTCAGGAACCGTCGTGGACAGTAGCAGCACAACGTCCGCACGCCGCTCCGCCTGAACGCCAGCCTGCCGCGCCGATCCGCGCGCCGCGCGCGTTCACCGGGACGCGTGCGATTCCCCGTTTCACACAATCGCATCCATTCGCGCGCTAAAGTGGCGCGCGACGCAGTGATGCACGCGCGCCCGCGAGGGCCGCTCGCGCCGCCGCGTCGCATCGCACTCGGCATGGCAGAACACCAATGACTTTCGAATTCGCACTTCGCCTCTTCACCGCGTTCGCCTGCGGGGTCGCCATCGGCCTCGAACGGCAGATCCGCCAGCGCACGGCCGGCTTGCGCACGATCACGCTCGTCGCGAGCGGCGCGTGTCTGTTCGTCACGCTCGGCGTCCTGACAGGCAACGGGATTCCCGGCGTCACGCAGATCGCCGCGTACGTCGTCTCCGGCGTCGGCTTTCTCGGCGGCGGCGTCATCATGCGCGACAAGGGCTCGATCCAGGGCATCAACACCGCGGCGACCCTCTGGTGCTCCGCCGCGGTCGGCGTGCTGTCGGGCGCCGGCCACTTTCTGCCCGCGCTCGCGGGCACGGGCGTCGTACTCCTGACGAATACGCTGCTGCGTGGCGTGAGCCAGGCGATCAACGCGACACCGGTGTCGAACGCCGATCTCGTGCGCGAATATCAGATCACGGCGATCTGCCTCGCATCGGAAGAAGTGCACATCCGGACGCTGCTGTCGAACTCGATGTATGCGAAGCCGCTGTCGTTCCAGAGCCTGACGAGCGAGGACGTGCCGCGCGAATCCGACGCGCCCGAGCGCATCAAGGTGACGGCGACCCTCAAGCTGCATCCGAAGGATCAGCAGAAGCTCGAGCAGATCGCGAGCCGGATGAGCATGGAAAAGAGCATCTCGAGCGTGAGCTGGACTGCGAAGGAGGTCGAACCGATGATGGAGTGACCGCCGCCGCGCGAGCGCGGCGGCGTCCGCTCACGGCGTCTCGATCAGTCCCATCGCGATCGCCTTCACGACGGCCTGCACCTTGTTCGTCGCGCCGAGCTTGTCGAGGATGTTGTTCACGTGGAAATTCACGGTGCGCTCGGAGATGCTGAGAATCTGGCCGATTTCGCATGCTGTCTTGCCTTCGCCCGTCCAGCACAGCACTTCGCGCTCGCGATGCGTGAGCGCGACGCCCGACTCGGGCGCGAGCTTCGGCACGAGGAAGCGGCTCATCAGCGAATGCGACATGTTCGCCAGCCAGTTCGCCTGCAGCGTCAGCTGATTGATCTCGGCGGACGTCAGCCGATCCGTATGCCGCGCGATCGTCAGGAGCCCGAACACCCCGCGCGGCGCCCAGCTCGACTGCGCGACGCCGACGGCGAGCCCGTGATCGCGCGCGTCGTTCCACAGCGTCGTCTCGTCGCTGCGGCTCGCTTCGGGCCAGACGATCATGTTCGAGCTGAGCGCGCCGTCGCGCACGGTCGGATCGACCTCCAGGTAGTTCATCTCCTGATAGCGCTCCATCCAGCCGTTCGGATAGGTATCGAAGATCGCGACGGCCGGCTTTGAAATCGGCAGCGGCACGCGTATGCCATAGCAGCAATATTCGAAACCGAGCCGCTTCGAATACGTGGCGATTTGTCGGAAGAGCTGCTGCTCGTTCTCTGCGGCGCTAAATTGAAGATAGGCATCTTGCCAGCGCAGTTCCATTCGTTCTCCAGCAGCTTCACGCTGTCATACTTGCTAGGTTTCAGCACGCGCGCGGACTGATACATTCCGCGGCATGAATTCACCATTGCTCCACCGCTTTCGCGGCCCATCCACCGACGGCTATGTGCGCCTGCCCTTGCACGCGCTCGCCGAACTGCAGCTCGTCCACGTGTCGTCCGGAATCGATTCCGGATTGCTCGTCGAACTGTGCGCGAGCGAGGTCGACGCCCGCCTCGCCGGCTACACCGAATGGGAGCGGCCGTCGAGCGCAGGCGCAGCGCACCTCACGATCGGCTGGGACTGGTACATCGACGGCGCCACGGGCGCATTCGTCATCGCATGGGGCGACGTGCGCAGCAACGCGATGGGCATCGACAGCGACGGCGTCGACATCGGGATGGCCCAGACGTCGGCCGCGCTGTCGCGCCGGCTCGCCCAGTTGAACTGGCCGGCGGCCGTCGCCGCCGCGATGCTTCGTCGCAGCGATTTTTCGTATGCAGGTCCCACCCTGCAGTGATTCGCGTCAGTGCATATTGTCCAATTTTCCTCGAACGTTGCGGATTGACAAGCAAATTATCGAATCTTTGCGGTCCGACACTGACGCAACCGCCCGCCTCCTCCAACCCGCCCCGCTTTTCCGACCCTGTAAGGGTTAACAGTTACCTGTCCTCGGAGCGCGCGATGTAATGCGCCCATTCCAAAGCACACGCACGAGGACGACACCATGCGAACTTTCGTTCATGGCGATGGGCGCCTGCCGAGCGACCTGGCGGCTGATCTGGGCCTTTATCGGCACCGCGTTTTCGTCGAACAGCTCGGCTGGAAGTTACCGTCGGCAAGCGAAGGGTTCGAGCGGGATCAGTACGATCGCGACGATACCGTCTACGTGGTCGCCCGCGACGACGACGAGGAAATCTGCGGTTGCGCCCGGCTGCTGCCGACGACCCGCCCGTACCTGCTGAAAGAGCTGTTCCCCACCCTGGTCGCGAACGACATGCCGCTGCCGCAGTCGGCCTCCGTCTGGGAGTTGTCGCGCTTCGCCGCGAACGCCGAAGATCCGACCGGAAGCGGCAATCCGGCCTGGGCGGTGCGGCCAATGCTCTCGGCCGTCGTCGAGTGCGCGGTCCGGCTCGGCGCAAAGCAGTTGATCGGCGTGACGTTCCTCAGCATGGAGCGCCTGTTCCGCCGGATCGGCGTGCACGCGCACCGGGCGGGGCCTGCGCAGCAGATCGACGGGCGCATGGTGGTCGCATGCTGGATCGATCTCGACAGCCAGACGCTCGCCGCGCTCGGCCTCGACCCGGAGCTGTGCGCGCCGCGCGCCGAAGCGGCTTGAGCGCGCCCGATCGACGGTCCTCGGAACCATGCCGTTCGTCATTCAAGGAGGTCAATACCCCGTGGATCATTCATCGGTATTTCGCGCGATGCTCCCCACGTTCGACGCCGGCGAAACCCGCATTGCCGTCGCGTTCCCGTCGTTCGCCGTGCGTCTGCCGCTCGTGCGGCTCGACAGGCAAGGGCTGGTATTCCGCGCGCGCGGCGCGATGCCGCCCGTCTGCGGACTGCCGCGCTCGGCGACGCTGTACCTCGACGACGAGCCGCTGTGCACGCTGCGGCTCGTGATCCGCGAAGTCGAGCCATGCGACGACGGCGCGCACGACCTGACGATGCAGCCGTCGGCCGCGAGCGGCGACGCGCTTCTCTGGCATGCGCTGCGCACGCGCTGCCGGCATGCGGACGCACTGCTCGCACAACGCGCGCCCGACCGCCGCGCGGCGGCACCGGCGCACCGGAACGACGCCGCGAAGCGCGACGAATCGGGCGCCCAGTACACGGCTAAGGCCGGAGCCGGCATGCGCGTGACGCGAAGCGCCGCGTTCCGCCTCGCGGACCGCGGCGACGCGCTCTTTTTCGCCGATTGGCTCGAATACCACTTCGACGAATTGCGCGCGCTCGCGCAAGGCCTGTCGCCCCGGCTGCATCTGAACGAGCTCGAGCGGCACCTGACGGGCGACGAAGTCGATGTGCGATTCGTCTACGACATCGACGGCCACGCGGACCGCCGAATGCTCACCGACTGCGCACGGCAGACATGCGACTGGATCGCGACCGAAGTGCGCCGCCGCTTCGATCTGCCGATCGCCGAGCAGCGCTTCGGCGCGCGCAAGCCGCGCCGTGCGGTGCGGTCTACTCGTTTTCGTCGAAGTAATAGTGGCCGAACTTGAGTTGCTTCGTGCGGATATAGCGCTCGTTCTCCTCACGCACCGGCACCGCGAGCGCGACGCGCTCGCAGACTGGAATGCCATGCCGCACGAGGGTGTCGAACTTCTTCGGATTGTTGCTCATCAACCGGACCGACGTAACCTTCAGGATCCTCAGGATCGCGGCGGCGGAATCGTACTCGCGCGCGTCGTCCGGCAAGCCGAGGTCGAGGTTCGCCTCGACGGTGTCGCGCCCCTGCTCCTGCAGCGCGTACGCACGGATCTTGTTGCTCAGGCCGATCCCGCGGCCTTCGTGCCCGCGCAGATACAGCAGTACGCCGCGCCCCTCGGCGGCGATGTAGCGCAACGCGAGATCGAGTTGCTCGCCGCAATCGCATCGATACGAGCCGAACACATCGCCCGTCAGACATTCGGAATGAAGCCGCGTCAGCACCGACCGCTGCTCGGCGACGCCGCCCATCACGAGCGCGAGGTGCTCGGCATCGCCGCCCACGACGCGAAACGCATACGACGTGAAAGTGCCGTAGCGGGTGGGAAGCGTCGCCGTGGCGACAAGCGTCACGCACTCGGGCGCGGCGCCGTCGTCAGGCTGCGGCGATTCAGGATGCGAAGACATCATGGAATGCATCAAACGAAAGAATTAAGGAATGTTCTGGATAGCGAGTGCACGGAGTTTACCGCTAATCTGCAAACTGGACGCACCCGCCCGCGGACACGGATTTATACTGAACGCTTCACCCGACGCGGCGGCCGCGCGCCGCCTTTCGCGAATCGCCCAGCCAAGGGAGACAGCGTATGAGCCTCACCGTCGCACATATTCTCAGGTCCAAGCCTGATTCGGGACGCACGATTCACACGATCGAAAAGTCCGATTCCGTCTATAACGCGATCAAGCTGATGGCTGAAAAGAGCATCGGCGCCCTGCTCGTGATGGACGGCGCGGACATTGCCGGCATCGTGACGGAACGCGACTACGCACGCAAGGTGGTACTCCTCGACCGTTCGTCGAAAGCGACGCGCGTCGAGGAAATCATGACGTCGAAGGTGCGCTACGTCGAACCGACGCAAACGAGCGACGAATGCATGGCGCTGATGACGGAACACCGGATGCGCCACTTGCCCGTCCTCGACGACGGCAGACTCATCGGTCTCGTGTCGATCGGCGATCTCGTGAAGAGCGTGATCGCCGACCAGCAGTTCACGATCGATCAATTGGAGCATTACATCCACGGAATTCCCGCCGCCGTGCATTCGCAGTAAGCGCGCGCCGGCGGCATCCATCAAAAAATGCCCAAACGCTGCGCGTCTGGGCAAAGCCGCCGGAATGCGGCGACGGAGGTTCGGCTCCTGTATCGCGAGCTCGGCGCATCATGCCGGCTCGCGGTTTATAGAATCGACCTCTTCACGTTTGCTGACGGGCGCCCGGCGCCGCCGGGCGCGAATTCGGCCCGCTCGTCTCAGTTGCCGAAGTAGACCGAATGGCCGAACGACGGCGACGTCGGCGACATGCTCGCACGGCCGCCGGATTCCGACGCGCCAGTCGCCTGTACACCATAGCCGCTCGTGTCGGCGTGCGTAAGCGTCTGCTGCGCAGGTTGCATGCGTTGCGATGCAGCCTGGACGTTTGCCGGGTACTGGGTTTCGCCGGATTCGGGCTTGTAGCCGTTCTGCTCAAGTTGGACGAGTTCGGACTTCACTTGCTCGCGGGTCAGCGGCTGCTGCTGGTCGGCTTGCGCGAACGAAGCAAGCGGCATGGCGAGAATCGAAGCGGCGACGGCTGCATAGACGAACGATTTCATGATTAACCTCCGGAATGTTGTATTTGCGTCGCTTCAGGCATCGTTGCCCTAAGCGATTGATTCCAGTCTAGTTACCGGCACAACGCGGGGAAACCCCTAGTTTGGACATACAGCGTTGCACCAATGACAATAATTACCAGCCGTATCACGATCGAAAGGTCGTTAAAAGCATCGTATCGGCAACAATGGGCAGCAGCCCGGCGGAACGGCCTGCAGGCTGTCTGATCTGTCGTTTTGTTGTATATTTGTAAAATTTGTCTCATCCGTTGCTTCATCGCCCCGATCATGCGCACACCGATCTTCCACGCTTGCTTTGCGCGCCGCCCACGCGGTTCGTGCACGGCCGTGGCCTCCGTCGCGATGTGCCCCCTCCTTCGAAGCACGCTTGCGGCGCCGCTCGCCGCGGCCCGGCGCTTGACCTGACAGCAGCCCCATCCCGGAGCCGCGTCAGCCAGGCTCCGGGCGATCCCGCAGGTTGGCCACGCCACCCAAGCCGATCATTTGGAGACTGTCATGAAAAACAGGATTTACCAGCTCACCGAACTCGACGTCGCGCGCCTCGAAAGGCACGCGGAACGCAACCCACGCTATCAGGAAATGCTCGATACGCTGCTTGAGCGCGCGGATATCGTCGAACCTGACAAGATTCAGGCGAACGTCGTGACGATGAACTCGCAGATCAAGCTGATCGACGAGGCCGCCGGCCAGGACATGACCTGGACCATCGTCTATCCGGACGCCGCCAATTTCGAGCAAGGCCGGCTGAACGTGTTTTCGCCGGTCGGCATGGCGCTCCTCGGCGCGCGCTGTGACGAGCAGGTGAAGATCACGCTTCCGGGCGGCGCGGACGCGACGTTGAAAATCGCCGAAATCGTCTACCAGCCCGAAGCGAGCGGCGATTACACGCACTGAACTGGCAGCCCCGGGCGCCCCACGGTTGTCGGAACGCCGCCGGCCTTGCACGCGAACGCCGGCACCCTCGTGCCGCCTACGACACCCGACGATCAAGAAAAAAGCGCGGATGCGTATGCAGCCCTCGCTTTTTTGTTTCCACGCAACGCGCTCGACATCGGCGCAGTAATCGGAATAGGGGCGGTCAGGTGGTCTGACCGATCCCCTCCCCCATACACGGACGCCCCTGTTTTGCCAGGCCTTCGTTGATGACGGCTCGATGATCGAGATTGCGGCCATACATCCGGACTGTTGCGAGGCGCGTTACGCTGCCTCTGCCCCTGATGGAATCTGCTGATCGGACTCTAATCACCACCTCGCGCTCGAAGCGCCTGTGGGAGGGCAGAGTTTTTCGATCCCGGTCCAACCTATCTTGTCATCACGTCGTGACTGCCTGAGCAACCTCTGGGGAGAACTGTTCTTATCAAACCGATCGGATTACACGGCGACGCCAGACGACGCGTAATCCGATCGGAACGTAGTGCCTCGTGTCAGCAATGCTCAGACGATCCGGGCATTGTGGTTCGCGACTGCCACGACGGCGATGTTCTTGTGCCGCCGCATCAGGAGACGGCGAAGCCAGCCCGAGAACCGATCATCTTTGTCGGCAAGGTAGCGAACCACCGCGCGCGCCCCGTGGACCACCAATGTCCGCAAGTACGTGTCGCCGCGCTTGGTGATGCCCAGCAACAGCGGCTGCCTCCGCTCGAATGCTGCCTGGGCACCAGACCCGGCCAAGCTGCCAATTGCCGAGCCGAGCGCTACCGAAGCACCTGGTGTCACGGATCGGCGTAATGGAGCCTGGGAAGATCGGCGTAAAGGCGCCACTTGGAAGGGTTGGGAAACGCAGTTTCGAACGCCGTCAAGAATGCTAGTTTTTGCCGCGTTTTTCAATGCCTGAAACAGGCGATTCCGGCATCGATTTGGGCACTCGATAACTGTCTGGGCACTCGATAACTGTCGCCGTCGAGGATGATCCGGTAGGCGCCGTGGCGCAGCCGGTCGAGGGTGGCGGCGCCGAGCATGCGGTTGGCCGGGAACGCGTCGCCCCATTCGCTGAAGTCCAGATTGCTCGTCAAGACCAGTGAACCGCGGCGCTCATAACGCTCGGCGACGAGGTCGTGGAACGCTTCGTCATGCGGCGCCGTGATGGGTTTGAGGGCGAAGTCGTCGACGATGATCAGCGGCACGCGCACCAGTTGCTGCAGCCGGCGCTCGTAGTTGCCGACGGCGCGCGCGGCATGCAGCGTGTTGAGCAGCTTGGTTTGCGTGAGGAACAGCACGTCGTGCCCCTGACGCGCGGCGCAGTGGCCCAGCGCCTGCGCCAGATGCGACTTGCCGACGCCGGTGGGGCCGGCGATCAGCACGTTGGCGTTCTCCTGTAGGTAACGGCCGGTGGCCAGGTCCTGGATGACGGCGCGGTTCAGTTTGGGCAGCCGATCGAAGTCGAACGACTCGAGCGTCTTGCCGGGCCGGAAGCTCGCGCGCGCCAGCCGCGTGCTCAGCTTCTTGTGCTCACGCCGGGCGATCTCGTCCTGGATTAGCAGCGCGAGAAACTCGGTGTAGGCGAGCTTGCCGTCGATGGCTTGGCGGTTACGTTGCTCGAGCGAGTCGAGGATGCCGGACAGGCGCAGTTGTTTGAGCATCGGGCTCAGTTCGGGAATCGGATTCATGTCGGGATCTCAGTGGCTCATCATGGAAGGCAGGTCACGGCAGAAGCGGCCGCCGCGGGCATAGGTGTCGGCGACGTCGATCAGATCGGGCTGGACGGGCTCGGCCAGTTGATCCAGGCCCTTGTCGAGGATCGTCTTGATGGTGCGGTAGCGCGGGCTGCTGAAGGACATCGCGCGCTGACAGGCGGCTTCCAGACGAGCGGCGCCGACCTTCGCTTCGAGCCGCAAGATGCCCTGCGCGCCCCGCAAGTTGACCAGCACTTGATCGTTGAACAACGCGAGGATCACGGCATGGCAAGCCGGGCCGATGCGTTTGGCTTCGGCCAAACACCATTGCGGGTCATGCATCTGCCAAGCCTGGGCTTCGGGCGGCAGATGATCACGCACGGTGGAGCGAGCGCCAGGGCGATGTAGCCGCGGGTGCGCGGCGACCAGCTCATGCTCACGAAACAGTTGCACCGTGGTGTCCGTCGCCTTGAGCCACAACGTCTGGCCCACGAGCTTGCACGGCGCCGAGTACAGCCCTTTATGGAACTGCACGTGGCAGTCGCGGTGCACGCTGACCTTGGTCCATTCAGCGAGCACCGGCGGCACATCGGGCAACGCCGCCAGTAACGATCGCTCGAGCGCAAAGCGCGCCAGCGGCTGTTCGCGCGTCGTGCCGTGTAGGCGATTGCCGGCTTCGCTCATGATCCATTCGCGCAATTGACGGTTGGCATCGGCGAGATCACGAAACTCGCGCAAAGGAGCAAAGGACTTCTTAATGTATTTGACTCCTGATTCGACGATCCCCTTCTTCTGTGGGTCACGCGGCGGGCATGCATCGATCTTGAAGCCATACCCTTCGGCCAGTTCGGCGTAGGAGCGTTGAACTTCCGGGTCATACATGCAGGCCCGTGTGATGGCGCACTTGGCGTTGTCGATCACGGTTCGCGCCGGGACGCCACCCCACCAGTCGAATGCTCGGCGGTGACAAGCAAGCCACGTCGCTACCGTTTGATCGAGCACGAGCTCTGCGTATTGGTGGCGTGACCAGCACAACGTAGCGACGAAAAACCAGGTCTTGACTGGCTTGCCGGCGGCGTCGAGCAGTTGCGGGCCGGCGCCGAAGTCGATCTGCACGGCGTCGGCCGGTGCGAAGTCGAGCACCGTGGTGGCCGGAACTCCGCGCTCGACGACCAGCGCTTGCAGGAAGCGCCGCACGGCCGAGTAGCTGCCGCTGTAGCCGTGATTGCGCTGCAGCGCGCTGTGGATCGTGGTGCCTTGGATGTCGGCGTGGAACCATTGCGTGATCAACTCGCGAAACGGCTCCAGCGTCGACACGCAGGTGCGCGGCAGTTGCGGATTGCGGCCGAACATGCCGGCCAGCACGGCGTCATCGGGCAGTGGCCGGGTGGGGGTGAGCCAATCGTGCTGGAGGGCAGCCTGGCGGATGGTCGCTAACTTCTTGCGGCCCATCAGCCCGGCGCGGGCGATGTCGCGATCGGAATCGCCCTGGCGCATGCGCGCGAGGACTTGGCGGTACTCAAACACTTCGAACCTCCGGTTACTCACGGCCCCTCCGAGCAAAAAGCTCGAAGGGTAACCAGTTGATGGAAGTTCGAAACGCGTTCCCGATTACGGCGGGGGGGGCGCCATTACGCCGATCATCGGCTGGCGCCTTTACGGCGATCCTGGGGTGGCGCCAATACGGCGATCATCCGCTGGCTCCATTACGCCGATCCTGAGGTGGCGCCAATACGCCGATCCCGGTTTGGCTCCATAGCGGCGATCATTGACACCAGATTGACATCGGGAGTCATATCAGCGCGGCGACATCTACATGCGTACTTTGCTGATTCACGGTGCGCGTGCCGTGCTCGCACGCGCTAAGCATTTGAGCGAAGCGCTGCAACGACTGCTCGCGCGACGACCGTTCAACGTGGTGGTCGTCGCTCTGGCGAACAAAATCGCGCGCACGATCTGGGCGCTTCTTGCTCACGATCGCACGTACGAACCCGGCGACGCGGCGCGAGCCGCGTAATTGTTCAACTCACTATAGGGAATGGGTCGCCAATAGGTTGCGCAGGTTGATGTACGCGTGATGGCAAAACAGGTCGGACCGTGGGCAAGCAAGCCTGAATGGGCGTAGGTCCTTCGAGGACTTCCAGGAGTTGAGGCCTTCCCCAGCAAATTCCATCAGGGTCAGCGGACCGACATCCGCACCGTAGGCCGGATATAAGTCTGCAGCCTGATCCTGTCCGCCGAACACGAATATCACCTGGCAAACCGGGAGGCGTCCATATAAGTGCGCCCATGCTGGGCGCACCATGAAAAAAGGCGCCCGAAGGCGCCTTTTCGAGACTGGACAAGCCAGCCATCACCCTTAGAAGCGGTGACGCAGACCAACCGTCGCTGCAGTTTGGTTGATCGACGTGCTGAACGGCGTGCTGAGGTCGCCGTTGTAGATCGACGCGTTCGCGTTCTTCGACGAACGCTGGTACACAGCCTGTGCGTACACGTCGGTGCGCTTCGACAGAGCGTAGTCGGCTTGAACGCCGATTTGGTTCCAGTGCGCGCTTTCGCCATTCACCTTGGCGTTCGTGTACGTGTAAGCAGCACCCAGACCCAGAGCCGGCGTCAGGTTGTACTTCACGTTGGCTTCGTAGTTGTCCGCGCGCAGGGTCGGCGAACCGTTAGCCTGGTTGTCGAGACGCGATTGCGTCCACACCAGACCGCCTTGCAGCGGGCCGTACACGTAGCTTGCGCCAGCACCGTACACGCGCGAACGACCTTGCACGTTCGTCACGTTCGAGCCGTTCAGGCTGAGGCCCGTAAGCGGGTCCGTCGCACCCACGGTGTTCACGCCCGGGTTGTTAGCCTGCGAGTACGCAGCACCGACCTTCAGGCCTTGGAACTGGTACGAAGCGCCCGCGCTGTAAGCACGGTTGTTCGCGAACTGCGAGTTGTTCGAGAACGAGTACGTGCCGCCGAATTGCAGACCAGCGTAGTTCGCGCTCGTGAACTTGACCGTGTTGTTCACTGCGACGTCGCCGTTCGTGTTCAGACGATCGTTGTTGAGCGGGTGTGCGAAGTACGTGCCGCCCCAGGTGCCCGTTGCCGACAGCGGCGACAGGTAGTCTTGGGTTGCGTCGTACTGACGGCCCAGCGTGACCGTGCCGTAGTTGCTCGACAGACCGACGAACGCTTGACGGTTGAACATGCCGCCGTTGTTCTGGAACTTGCCGTTGCCGATGCTGAAGCCGCTTTCCAACGTGAAGATCGCCTTCAGGCCGCCACCCAGGTCTTCCGAGCCGCGCAGACCGAAGCGGCTTTGGTCGACGCCCGAGCCAACCGACCACAGCGACTTGCCCGAGCCCGACGGCGTCGCGACGTTGCTTTGGTACGTGATGCCCGCGTCGAGCACGCCATACAGCGTGACGCTGCTTTGTGCGTGTGCAACGGTGGCGAACGATGCAGCAACTGCTGCAACAATCAGAGTCTTGTTCATGCGTGGAGCTCCCTTTTTAAAAAGGTAGGCCTTGCGACCTCGTTTCGATAAACGGTCTGCAACCGCCCGGAAGCGCCACATCGGCTTGCAAAACTACCTGCATGGCCGCGCCCGGATGGTTGCCCGTTATGGGAACCGTGAGTTTAGGGGTGTACCCTAGGGCCGCCATTCGCGAATAAAGAAATAAGCTTTTCCAGAACTAGAAATAATAGAAATGCTAGCGCCTTATAAGTATTTGTTTTATATAACGTTTTTGGCTTCTTGACACTGTATTTTTGGCGGAGTCGGTACGAGCATTCTTCTGTGTCAGCGTCTTGACGGTTGCGTATAAACAACAACGACCTGCGTGCAAAATAGACGAAATCGGTATTTTTTACCCATTCCAATGCAATCGGCGTCATCAAAAATAAAGGCTATCGAAAGATCAATTTCGATAGATCCAGATTAATTTTCCTTTCTGCACGGCCATCGAGCACCGTAACAGCCGTTACAGCATTCGTAACGATGGACGGCGCGCGACGCGTTAGGGTCGAACCTGCGGCGTCGCTTCGGCTCGCGCCGCATCCGGTTCCACTACACGGAGCAACCATGAATCGACGCCATTTTCTTCGCACGCTCTCGCTCGCCGGCACCGCGCTTGCCGGCGGCCTCGGCTTCGGCGCCGCCGCGACCGCTCAACAGCCGCCTGGACCACCGCAGTCGCCGCCCGGCTATCGACCGCCCGATTACCGCCCGCCGATGCAGACGCAGCCCGCCCGGCCGCCGTATCCCGATCGTCCGAACCGGCCGCCCCCGCCGCTTCGTCACGAGCGCCGTCCCGCGCCCCCGCGCCCGCGTGGCTATGTGTGGGCGAACGGCTCCTGGGGCTGGCGCGGGGGCCGATACGTGTGGATTCCGGGCCGCTGGGTCGCGCAGCGCCCCGGCCATCGCTGGGTGCCAGGCTATTGGCAGCAGCGGGGAGGAACATGGATCCATATCGACGGGCGCTGGAATTGAGCGCGTTCCGGAGCGTGCGGCTGCTTTCCGCGAAGCGTGTTGTGCGCGGCAAGCGCCAACCCTAGGCTTTCGACGAGCCGCGCGCGTGCTCGCCGCCCGGCGAGCGGTTCCGGTTCATCCGGCGACCGTGCCAATACCCTCGCGGAGCGCGGTCCGCCGCCCGTCGCCGCGCGACCTCAGCCGCTATCGCATCGATTGCAGGTCTCTATCGCCCCTAGTCAATAGAGTGTTGCTGTTCATATCGTCATTGACCGATATAAGCTTCGGAAACCGACGATTCGCACGATCCCATCGCCCTGTCCATGACCATCGATGTCGACGCAGTCCACAAAGCGCTCGCCAGCCCCGTTCGCCGCGCGATCCTCGCGTGGCTGAAGGAGCCGGACAAGCACTTTCCCGCATCGCGCGCAGGGTCGTTTTCGCACGGCGTCTGCGCGGGCCAGATCGATGCGTTGTGCGGACTGTCGCAATCGACTGTGTCCGCGCATCTCGCGACGCTCGAGCGCGCCGGACTCGTCACGTCGACCCGCGTCGGTCAATGGGCGTTCTTCAAGCGCAACGACGCGGTGATTCAAGCGTTTCTCGATTCGCTGCATCGCGGCCTTTGACACCCGCCCATTCGCCGCAAGGGCTTAGCCACACTCGAAGAGGTCTCCTCATGCCTTCTCTGTTCGATCCGCTGACCATCGGCGACCTGACGCTCCCGAACCGCATCATCATGGCGCCGCTGACCCGCGCCCGCGCCGGCAACACGCGCATTCCCAACGCGCTGATGGCGCGCTATTACGCGGAGCGAGCGTCGGCAGGGCTCATCATCAGCGAGGCGACGTCGGTCGCGCCGCAGGGCGTCGGCTACGCGAGCACGCCGGGCATCTGGTCGCCGGAACAGGTCGCGGGCTGGCGGCTCGTGACCGACGCCGTCCACGCGGCCGGCGGCCGCATCTTCCTGCAGCTCTGGCACGTCGGCCGTGTGTCCGACCCGGTCTTCCTCGACGGCGCGCTGCCCGTCGCGCCGAGTGCGATCGCGCCCGGCGGCCACGTGAGCCTCGTGCGCCCGCAGCGGCCCTACGTGACGCCGCGCGCGCTCGAGCTCGACGAAATCCCGAGCGTCGTCGCCGCGTTCCGCCGCGGCGCCGAGAACGCACGCGCGGCCGGCTTCGACGGCGTCGAAGTGCATGGCGCGAACGGCTATCTGCTCGATCAGTTCCTGCAGGACGGCTCGAACCGCCGCACCGACGCGTACGGCGGCTCGATCGAGAATCGCGCGCGCCTGCTGCTCGAAGTGGTCGACGAAGCGATCGACGTCTGGGGCGCGGCGCGCGTCGGCGTGCATCTGGCGCCGCGCGGCGATTCGCATACGATGGGCGATTCGAACCCCGCGGCGACGTTCGGCTATGTCGCGCAAGCGCTCGGACGCCGCAACATCGCGTTCTTGTTCGCGCGCGAATCGTTCGGCGGCGATTCCCTCGGCCCGCAGTTGAAGGAAGCGTTCGGCGGGCCGTTCATCGCGAACGAGAACTTCACGCTCGAAAATGCGCAGGGGGCGCTCGAAACCGGACGCGCGGACGCGGTCGCGTGGGGCAAGCTCTTCATTGCGAATCCGGATCTGCCGCGCCGCTTCGAGCTGAATGCGCCGCTCAACCAGCCGAACTCGGCGACCTTTTACTCCGAAGGCGAAACGGGATATACGGACTATCCGGCGCTGGAAAGCGCGGCGTGAGACTGTCTCGGGAACGGGCCGCCTGATTGTGGGCGGTTCGGGCTCGGGGCTCGGGGCTCTGAGGTCGACGGTCGGTGGTCAAGCGTCGTCAGTCCGATGGGTGTCGCGCATTCGCCGCCAATGGCGACGCCAGTCGGCTAATCGCCAAGCGAGCAACTCATGAACACGCGCTGCGATTCGTCGAGCCCGTGCGCGACGTGCGCCGCGCGTACCGCGGTCAGAGCGGGATCGAGCGCTTCGTCGTCGAGATCAATGAAGCCGAGGCAGCGGTAATAAGGCGCGTTCCACGGCACGTGCCGGAACGTCGAGAGCACGATCTGCCGCGCGCCCGCCCCGCGAGCCCGCCCCGCGACGGCATCGATCAGCATGGAGCCGATTCGCCGTCCCGCATGCTCGGGCGCCACGTCCACCTCCTCGAGATAGAGACGCGACGCGTCGAGCATCCTGTATATCGCAAAACCGGCGATGCGCTCGTCGGCATCGACGGCGACGAGCGCGCGGCCGGCGTCGATCCGCGCGCGCAGATCGGCGAGGTCGGTCGGCGGGCTCGACGCGATGTGCGGCATGCCGATGTCGTTGAAACGCTGCGCAGCGGCGGCTTCGATGTCGGCCAGCAGCGGGGCTTCGTCCGCGCGCGCGGCACGGATGCGGATCGGAATTCGTTGCGTGGCGGAGTCGAGTTCGGTCACTGTCGAATGGCTAAGGAGTCGATCGGGTTTGAGCCGCGCCACTATAATCAATTCCTCGCACCTGCCGCCATCGCGCATTGCAACAGGAGATTCGACATATCGCTGTCCAGCCTGGCCGTATTCGCCGCCGCGCTGCTGATCGCAGCCGGTTCGCCCGGCCCGAGCATCGCCGCACTGGTTGCCCGCGTGCTGACGAACGGGTTTCGCGACATCTTGCCGTTCCTGGCGGCAATGTGGCTCGGCGAAGTGATCTGGCTCACGTGCGCGGTAGCCGGCCTTGCCGTGGTCGCGCGCACGTTCGCGGTCGGCTTTCTCGTGCTGAAGTTCGTCGGCATCGCCTATTTGTTGTTCCTCGCGTGGAAGATGTGGTTCGCGCCGTCCGACGTGCGATCCGATGCGCTTCCGAGCGGACAATCGCCGTTGCGCATGTTTCTGGCCGGCCTTGCGGTCACGCTGGGCAACCCGAAAATCATGATTTTCTACGTCGCGCTGCTGCCGACGATGGTCGACCTGTCGCACGTCGGCGCCGTTGCATGGCTCGAGTTGACACCGACGCTGCTGGTCGTATTGATCGCAATCGACTGCGCATGGGCGTTGCTCGCGACGCGCGCCCGCAAACTGCTGACGAGCCGTCGCGCGGTGAAGGCGGCCAATCGCACGAGCGCGGCCGCGATGGCGGGCGCTGCGGTCGCGATCGCGACGCGCTAGGCATAGCGGCAACGCCGCGCAGTTGAGCGGCATTCCGCAGGGGCGGCATCTCAGCGCGGCGCATCGGCATCGGACCCGCTTGGAGAAGTGCACGAGATGACCGCCTTTGAGTGCTTCTCCGCAATCTATCGGATAGCCGGGCTGACGTACATCCCGACGTCCCGCGCGAACTGCTTGTTCGTGTACGGCCGGATCTCCGCACGGCGGCTCGACGCCGCCATCTGTTCCGCTTGATCCAGCAATCGGCGAGCCAGGCACGGCCCTTGATACGCCGGCCGAACCGCCACGCTCTCTATCAGGACGTAGTCGTCGTTGAGCACCAGTTCGGTCGGCGCGCAGGAATCTCGTCGACGTCCATGACGTAGACAAGGTGATTCCGCACCGCTTCCGAATGGCCCACAGCAATCGGCCCGGGCTCGCGGCCGATTATCAAAATCCATTTAGCATATGCCGCTCGCTTCAGCGAACAAATCGCCCGCACGTCGCGATGACCGGCTTGTCTCGGCATGCGATTCGTTTCGTCCATTGGCGGCCCCGGCCGATGACACGCAATCGCTTGTTGCCGCACCATGCGCCAACGTAGCGGCACGCGACGCTCCTCATGCGGCTCGCGCCGAAATGGAGAATGTCCTCGCGCCTGAAACACGGCCTACAGGGACTTCGCCCGTCAGAAATCGACCTTCACTCCCGCCAGCACCGCGAGCTGCCGACTCGAATTGCTGTTCGCGAGCACGGGAATCTGCGCGTAGTTCGCGGGCGCGCCGTTCGCGCCGGTACCGAGCCCTTGGCCCGATGCGATCTGACCAATCGCAACAGCATAGAGCGCGGTCTGCTTCGACAGACTGTAGTTCGCACCGACGTTCAATTGGTGAAAGCGCGTCGTCCCTCGGCTGTCCGTCTTCGCGTTGTTGAAGATGTACGCGACGCCGCCGCGCAGCATCGGCGTGAACGCATACGTCGCGTTCAGCTCGGCGATGTCGAATGCGATCGACGCCCGCTGCGGATGCGTCGAAGTCGCGAAATACGCGCTGTTGCCCAAGCGGGTGTGCGTATAGGTCAGCGCGACGGCCCCGTCGCCGAAAGCGATCGAGGCGCCGACGCCGAACGCCTTCATCGACGCCGCATCCTGCAGCAGGCAGTACATCGCGCCCGCGTTGCCGCACGCGAAATCGCCGATGTATCCGCTTGCGCCGCCGAGCGCCGCGTCGAGCGGCTGCCGAAGATTCAAATAGCCGACGCCGAACGAGACCGGTGCGCGATTGTATGAGGCGGCGACCGAATAGCCGCGACGCGCCGAGAAATTCCCCGCCTGACTGCCGAAGCTGAACGTGCCGCCGAACGTCAGGCCGTGGAAATCGGCGCTCGTGAACTTGACCGCGTTGTTGAAGTTGAACGCCGCGTTCAGATTATCGACGTCGCCGAGATGCGAGCCGTACGGCGTCGCCCAACTGTTGCTCGACACGTATGCGCCGAGCGTATCGGTGTACGAATCGTATTGGCGTCCGAGGCCGAGCGTGCCGTACGCGTCATGACGCAAGCCGACCCACGCCTGCCGGCTGAACGCCGCACCGCCCTGCAGCGCCTGACCGTTCGCCGACAGGAACTGCTGCTCGAGCGCGAACACTGCCTTCAATCCGCCGCCGAGCGCCTCCGCACCCTGCAGTCCCCAGCGCGACGGCACCAGATTCCCACCGCCCATCTGCCACGCGTGGCCGCCGCTCACACTGCCGTCCGCGCGCGTGAACTGCTGGTTCGTCGAATAGATGATGCCGGTATCCACCGTGCCGTACAGCGTCACGCTGCTTTGCGCGCAAGCGGGCGCGGCGGCCGCGCCGGCGACGCCGGCCGCGATCCAGGTCCTGATCCTCATGTCCCCTCACCTCCCGTCGTTGATTTGGATTGCCAATCGATCGACTCGATCGGCGGCGGTGGAGGCACTCTATCCAGCGAAAATCTTCGCCCGGTATCCCAAATTGGCAAATGCGTCAGCGACGCGCGGAACAGGCATGGAACGGCGAATGCGCATATCGCCGCTTCGCGCGCATGAGGCACGCGGCGCATGTGATGCGCGCGGCGCGCGCGATACGGATGCTCAGGACAAGCGCAGCGTCTGCGACGGCAGTTCGCCGAACAGATCGCGATATCCGCGCGCGAAATAGCCGAGATGCGTGAAGCCCCACCGCGCCGCGGCCTCGCCGACGCACAGTGCGTCGGCGGACGTCGTGCGCAGCAAACGGCGCACCGCGTTCAGGCGGATCGTGCGCAGGTACGTGACGGGCGTCACGTCGGCGACACGCTGGAAGCTCGTCTGCAGCGTGCGTCGGCTGCAGCGCAGCGCGCGGCACAGCTCGAGCACCGTCACGGGCTCTTCGGGCCGCGCCCAAAGATAGCGCTCGCAGCGCCTGACGATGTCGCTGTACGTCGCATGCGTGATGTCGCGCCGTGCTTCGCCGACCGCGCCCGCGAGCGCGTCGAGGAACACACCGAGCATCGCGTCGCGGAACATCTTGCGGGTCGCGTCGTATTCGAGCCACGCTGGGTTTTGCTGCGCATCGTCGATATACGACGACAGGCGCGCGCCGAGCGCCGCGCCCTGCTCGTCCGTCAGGCGGATCACGTGCCGCGGCGGGCGGCTCTCGCGCGTCCCGAACTCGGCTTCGCACAGCTCATCGATCATGTCCGGAGCAGCGCTGATGCCGACGAGCCGCATCCCCTCGGGCGTATGGAATTCGAAATCCTCGCCGGGGCGCAGCGCGAGGAGCGCGTAGCCGTCGACGTGCTGCCGCTGGAACGTCCCCGAGAGCGGCGCGAGCACCGGCACCGCGAGCGACGTGCGCCCCTCCGGCGACATGCCCGTCTGCGCGACGCGGCGGTTCGTCGTTTCGCGGAAGAAATGGAAATCGTCATACAAAACCTGCGTGACCGTACCCTTGAAGCGGCCGGGCGTCATCTGCCGGTAGACCTGGCGCCAGCCGGCAATGGCAAGTCCGTGATCGTGGACGTCTTCGAGCGAACGCGACTGGAACAACATGGATGCCTCCAGAGAATTCCGATGCGGCGTGACGAACGGCGCCTGCATGCGCCTGCGCGGCGTGCCCGTTCGTCCGGCGGGCCGGCATCAGTCGCCCGACACGCGCGCAAGCGCGGCTTCGAAGCCCGCGAACGCGGCACGCAGCGCATCGCGCTGCGCGCCGGCTAGACGCAAGTAGCGCCGAAACGACGGCATCCGGCCGACCACTTCGCTGCCGCCGAACGGCACGATGCGCAGCATCCAGCGCGGGCCGTCCGCGACGATTTCACAGTATGTCAGATCGAGCGCCGCGAGCGGCGCGCCGAGCGCGGGCATCGCGAGCAGCGTCGCGACGTGCGCCGCGAAATGCGCGCCGGCACCGCGCGCGACCGTCGCCGCGACCGGCCCGCGACGCACCCAGCCGCTCGGGGCGATTGACGCCGAGCCGTTCGCATCGGGTCCCGCAAGCGTCCGCTCCAATTGCACGCTGACCGTATGCAGCAGAAATTGCCGGTCGACGCGCTCGGCGGCGCGCAGCGCGATGCCGTCGCTCAACATCATCCGCGCGGCGGCGCCGTTGTCCGGCATCGAGAGTGCCGCATCCAGATCCGCGGCCACGCGCACGAGCGTCGCGCCGCGCCGATAACCCGGCACCGGGCCCGGCGCGAGCCAGCGCCGCCATCCGGCCGCGGGCGCGACGCTGCCAATCGCCAACGTTCGCCTGCTCATCAGACGTGCTCGTTGCGCAACACTTCTTCGACGGGCACCGGCTTGAACGGATGCTTGCGCTGCACGACGAGCGTCCAGAACAACGCATAGAGCGCGGTGAGCCCGAGCATCGTGCCGAACGGCACGTAGATGTCGCGGCTGTTCATCCCCGGCGGCGCGATATACCAGATCGCGAGCACGATGCCGACGCTCGACACGATCTGCGGCAGCGGAAACCACGGCGACCGGTACGGCCGCGGCAGGTCCGGGCGGCGAATCCGCAGCATCACGACCGACAGCGTGACGAGCAGATACGCGGTGCCCCATGCGCAGGTCGCGGCGAGCACGAGGTGCATGATGCTGTCGAGATCGCCGTGGATGATCCACGCATGCAGGATCGGCACGGCGGCCGCCGCGACGATGCCGACGACGGGCGTCCTGAAGCGCGGATGCAGGTAGGCGAAGCACTTCGGCAGCGCGCCGTCGACCGCCATCCCGTACAGGATGCGCGGCAGGCCCGCCATCAGCGTGTTGATCGTCGCCGCGCCGGCGAACAGGAACGCGACGCCGAACCACACGCGTCCGAACGGGCCGAGCACCTGCAGCGCGAATGCGGGAATCGCGCCCGGCGTGTCGAGCAGATGCGTGAGGCCGTCCGGCGTCACCGCGACGTTCGGCACCTGGCGCTTGATCGCCGCGCCGTAGAGGAACATGCAGATTGCGACGCCGGCGAGCCCGAGCGCCATCGCGCGCGGAATCGTCTTGCCGGGCGTCTTCATCTCGGGCGCGAGCGGCGTGACGAACTCGCAGCCGACGAACATGAACATCGCCATCCCGACGAGCGACAGCACGGCCGGCACGGACGCGCCGACCTCCGAGCGCCCGAACCAGCCGTCGAGATGAACGGCGGGCGCGGCCGCGAGCCCGAGCACGCCGAAGATCATCAGCGACAGCCACATGCCGATCGTCAGCACGATCTCGAGCCTGCTGAACACCTTGATGCCGATGATGTTGGTGATCGCGAACGTCGTGACGAGGCCGACGCCGACGAGCCACGCGCTGTTGTGCCGCTCGAACGCGGCGTTCAGCGACTCGAAGTTGACGAGCGCCATGATGCCGCTCAGGATCGTCTCCGCCGTGCCGGCGAACACGTGGACGAGGAAGTACGCGGAAATCGTGCCGGTGATCGCCCAGAAGCGGCCGAGCCCGCACGACAGGTAGTCGTAGACCGAGCCGGCCGTGGGCAGCATCGCCGCCGCTTCGGAGAACGTCGTCGCCTGCGCCTGCATCATCACGAACGCGATGATCATCGCGACCGCGAACGCCCAGCCGCCCATCCCGAAACCGGACGTCGCGGTCAGGATCACCGGGCTCGCCATGATGAGACCGACGGCGCTCGCGAGCGCCGTCGGAAAACCCACCGCACCCGCCGCCAGCGCGGGCTTCCCGCCCGGCCCGCCGGACGCCGCCCGAGTCTCCGCATTCGAATAACCTGACAAATCCGACATCCTCGTCTCCTGATTGATGCGTCGATGTCGAGAAAATACGGAGGCCAAAATTCTCACATGTAGCGCAAATTGGCAAAACGGCCGGGGCCGCGCGATCGCGGCCCCGGCCGTCAGCCGTCCGTAATCGGCGCGCGATCAGCCGCCGGCGAACGGCGTCTTCTCGAAGCCGGCCTCGAGGCCCGCGACGATCCGGTCGATCTGCTCGCGCTGGATCACGAGCGGCGGCGACAGGATGATCTTCGTGCCGACCGGCCGCACGAGCACGCCGTTCTCGCGCGCGACCTCGGCGACCGCATTCGCGTAGCCCGACATCGGATCGATCGGCGTGCGCGTCGCCTTGTCGGCGACGAGGTCGAGCGCGACCATCAACCCCTTGCCGCGCACCTCGCCGACCGCGTCGAAGCGCTCGACGAACGGCCGCAGCGCTTCGAGCAGATGCGCGCCCTGCTTCGCCGCGTTCGCGGGCAGATCCTCGCGCCGCACGATGTCGAGGCTCGCGAGCGCCGCCGCGCATGCGACCGGGTGTCCCGAGTACGTGTAGCCGTGCATGATCGCGCCGCTGAAATCCGCGTTCGCCGCGAACGCCTCCTCGATCCGTGCATTCACCGAGGTCGCGCCGAGCGGCACGTAGCCGGACGAGATGCCCTTCGCGAGACACATGATGTCGGGCTTCACCCCCCAGCCGCGGCTGCCGAACAGGCTGCCGCTGCGCCCGAAGCCCGTCACGACTTCGTCGGCGATCAGCAGCACGCCGTAGCGGTCGCAGACTTCGCGCACGAGCGGCCAATAGTTCGCAGGCGGCACGATCACGCCGCCCGCGCCCTGGATCGGCTCGGCGATGAACGCGGCGACCGTGTCCGGGCTCTGGAACAGGATCTCGCGCTCGAGCAGCTCCGCGCAAATGCGGCCGAGCGCTTCGGGGTCCTGCGTGAACGGATTGCGATAGATCCACGGCGTCTCGACGTGGAAGCATCCAGGCAGATTCGGTTCGTAATTGCGCCGGAACACCGTGTTGCCGTTCACCGACGCGCCGCCGAAATGCGTGCCGTGATAGCCCTGCTTCAGCGAGATGAACTTCGTGCGGTCCGCCTGCCCGCGCACTTTCCAGTACTGGCGCGCAATCTTGAGCGCGGTCTCGACCGAATCCGAGCCGCCCGAGCTGTACAGCACGCGGCGCATCCCTTCGGGCTCCATCATGTCGATCAGCAGCTTCGACAGCTCCTCGGCGCGCGGGTGCGTGACGCCGTCGAACAGCTGGAAGTACTCGAGCTCGTCGAGCTGGCGCACGATCGCCTGCTTGACCTCGGCGCGGTTGTGGCCGACATTGACGTTCCACAGGCCCGCGACGCCGTCGACGAGCTGGCGCCCGCGCTCGTCGTACACGTAGCAGCCCTCCCCGCGCACGATGCGGATCGGCTCGCGGCGCTTCATGTCGTTCGGGTGCAGCATCGGATGCCAGAAACGGGAATCGTTGTAGCTCATTGCATTGCTCCAGGAAAAAACGAACAGCCCGCGCGTTCAGTGCGCGATGCAGACGGATTTGGTTTCGGTGAAGCCTTCGATCGCGTATTGGCCGAATTCGCGGCCGATGCCCGATTGCTTGTAGCCGCCGAACGGCATCGACGGATCGAGCGGAATGTGGCAATTGACCCAGACCGTACCCGCCTCGATCTGCGGCATGAGATCCATCACAGCCTTCAGATCGTTGCTCCACAGGCTCGCCGCGAGCCCGTACGGCGACGCGTTCGCGAGCCGCACCGCTTCGGCCGGATCGTCGAACGGCAGCACGACGACGACCGGGCCGAACACCTCGTCGCGAACGATCGCGCTGTCGTGCGTCGCGTCGGCGATCACGGCTGGGCGCACGAAGTAGCCGGGCAGGTCGTCGGCCGGCGTGCCGCCCGCGAGGAACGTGAGGCCGTCGCGGCGCGCCCGCTCGACGTGCTCGACGACCTTGTCGCGATGATGCGCGGACACGAGCGGGTTGATCTGCGCGGCCGGATCGAGGCCCGGACCGAGCCGCATCGACGCGGCGACGCCGGCCAGGCCGTCCGCGAGCCGACGGAATTTGCTGCGGTGCACGTAGATGCGCGACGCGGCCGCGCACACCTGCCCCTGGTTGAAGAACGCACCCGCCGCGACGCTTTCGAGCGCTTGCCCGACATCGACATCCTCGAGCATCACGACCGGATTCTTGCCGCCGAGCTCGAGCGAGAAGCGCGTCATGTTCTGCACGGCGGCCGCGCCGACGAGCTTGCCCGTCGCAGTCGAGCCGGTGAACGAGATCTTGCGGATCGACGGATGGCTCGCGAGCGCGGCGCCGCATTCGCGCCCGCCCGTCACGACGTTGAACACGCCCGCCGGCACGCCGGCTTCGAGCGCGAGCTCGGCGAGCCTCAACGCCGTGAGCGGCGTCTCGGGCGACGGCTTCAGCACGACCGTGCATCCCGCCGCAAGCGCCGGCACGAGCTTCCAGGCCGCGATCATCAGCGGAAAATTCCACGGCACGATTGCGGCGACGACGCCGACCGGCTCCTTGCGCGTGTACGCGGTGTAGCGTGCGCCGGGCGGAAATGGAATCGACACGTCGAGCGTCTGCCCGGTGATCTTCGTCGCCCAGCCCGCCATGTAGCGAACGTACTCGATCGTCGCGCCGACCTCGACGCCGCGCGACACGAGGATCGACTTGCCCTGGTTCAGCGTCTCGAGCTGCGCGAGCGCCTCCGCATTCGCTTCGAGCACGTCGGCGAGCTTCAGCAGGATGCGCTCGCGATCGGCGGGCCGCAGCCCGCTCCACGCGCGCGTGTCGAACGCGCGCTTCGCGCTCGCGACGGCGGCGTCGACGTCGTGCGCATCGGCGTCGGGCACGCGCGCGAGCCGCTCGCCCGTCGCCGGGTCGAACACGTCGAGCCGGCGCGGCGAATGGGCGGCGTGCATCGCGCCGTCAAAGAAGATTCCGAATTCGCGCTCGGTGAATGCGCGCACCGTGTCGGTCACGGTGACGATGTCCGTCTGTGTCATGGGCGTCTCGCGATAGTGGTTTGACGTCCGCGCGGAACGACGGCGCGGACGGTTGCGCACCACTGTAGCGACGCCGTTTCGCGGCCGGTTAGCGCAAATTGGCAGGTTGAAGGGAGGTGATGCGGGGGGTGAGCAGACGAAACCGCACGCGGTCCGCGCCTTCGAACCGCCGCACCGGTCGCTCGCCGGGTCAAAAAAATAGCGCGCCGACGAGCTCGGTCCGGTTCGACACGCCGAGCTTGCGGAACATCCGCAGCAGATGCGTCTTGACGGTCGGCTGGCCGAGGGAAAGATCGCGCGCGATCTCCTTGTTCGACCGTCCGTCGCGCACGAGCCGCGCGATCTGCTCCTCGCGATGCGTGAGCCGCGCGTCGCAAGCGATCCGGCGAATCCCTCGCACCGCGCGCAACGGCGGCAGCAGCGCGACCTCGACGACCGGCTGGACTGCGCGCAGCGCGGCGAACTCGTCCGCCGAGTAGCGGCCGTCGCCCGCCAGACGCAGCAGCGAGAATGCGGCGATCGCCACGCCGCCGTCGCGCAGCAGCACTTCGACGACGTCGGCGACGCCGTGCCGCCGCAGGAAGCCCGTCCAGTACGACGACGCGGCGCGCCGCTCGTCCGGCAATTGCGAGGCGAGCGTGACGACCGCGCCCGGCTGCGCCGCGCAACGCGACGGATGCAGCGGATCGAGCGGCCGGTAGCGGCTGACATACGCGCGATGCATCGCGGCCGCCATCCCGAACAGCTCGAAATCGACGGGCTCGCCGCTCGCGTCGATCCGGTAGAACACCGTTGCCGTCGGGCGCGCGAGCGCCTGCAACGAAGCCACGCAGGTGCGCAGCGCGTGCGCGTACGACGCGGCATCGGCGTCGGCATCGGGTCTGGCGGGGTCGTGCGTCATGGCGGCGGACACCTCGATCGCGGGCGAGCGGCTTCGGCAGCTTAGTTGCGCCGCCGCCATCGCAATGAGCACGAATCAGCAAATCGTGCGGGTGTCCATTCAGCCGAACGGTCGATACCGGGACGCGCGTCCGGTCCCTACACTCGTCCTGTAACCACTGCCATCGATGCAAGGAGGATCTCGCATGGGAAGCGCTTCGCCGCGCACCGTCGTCGTGACGGGCGCCGGAACCTGGATCGGGATCGGCGCCGCGTGCGCCGCGCGTTTCGCCGCACAAGGCGACCACGTCGTGCTGATCGGCCGTCGGCAGGCGCCGCTCGACGCGGTCGCCGCACAACACGGGCGGCCTTGCGCTCGCTGGCGATGCCGATGCCGTGAGCACGGGCGGCTGGGCCAGGCACGTCGAACGGATTCACCCGCGCTTCGGCCCGATCGGCGCATCGATCGCCTGCGCATGCGCAGGCGGACGGACACGGCCGCGGACTCGGCCGCGCTACACGAGCATCGCACCAGCCTCCGGCAGCGTCGCGCCGCCGTCGACGACGATCGTCTGTCCGGTGACATAACCCGCCGCGTCCGATGCGAGGAACAGCATCGCGGCCGCAATGTCGTCCGGCTCGCCGAGACGGCCGAGCGGCACGCCGCGTGCGATCCGCTCGCTGTGCGCCGCATCGCCGAGATTGCCTGCGGCCGGCGTGCGGATCATCCCGGGCTCGACGCCGTTGACAGTCACGTTCCGGCGAGCAAGCTCGAGGGCCGCCGCGCGAATGAAGCCGTTCACGCCGGCCTTCGACGCCGCGTAATGCGCGAGCCCCGGATACGCGACGCGCGGCCCCGTCACCGACGACGTCGCGAGCACCCGCCCCTGCCCCGCGCGCTCGAAAGCAGGCAGCGCCGCCTGCGTGAGCCAGAACAGCGCGGACAGGTTGACGGCGAGCGTGCGTTCGAGCACGTCGGGGGCGATCGCGTCGAACGGCGTCAGCGGAAAATACGCGGCGTTGTGGACGACGACATCGAGCCGGCCGCTGTCCGCCTCGAACTGCGCGACGAGCCCGAACAGCTCGTCGCGCCGCGCGGCATCGACCCGGTACGCGCGCACGGTCTGCCCGTCGTCGAGCCCGCGCGCGGCGAGCCGCGCGCCAAGCGCGGCCGCCGCGTCGCCCTGCAAGTCGGCGATCGCGACGGTCGCGCCGGCAGCGGCGAACGCATCGGCAATCGCCGCGCCGATCCCCTGCGCGCCGCCCGTGACGAGCACGGTGCGGCCGCGAAAATCGGCGACGAGCCGCCCGCGCGGCAGCACCGCGCGCTTCGAGTCGGCGCCGCTCATCGTGCGAGCGGATGCACGGTTTCGTTCAGCACTTGCGCATGGGCGCCAATCGGGAAATTCGACAGCGCGCCGAAGTCGCCTTCGCGATAGCCGAATATCTTGCCGTCCGTCTTGCACCGGTCGAGATCGATCAGCACGACGCCGAGCGTCGGCACGATCTTCTCGCGCCAGACGAACAGATACAGCGCGTCGGCGAGCTTGAAGTAATGGCAGCGGTCGACGTCCGCGAGCCCGCGCTCGACGCCTTCGAGGCAATGCCATGCGTAGAACGCGTCGTTCAGATAAATGTGCTCGTAGCACTCGGTCGGGCTGTAGCGGTACATCGTCCGCTTGCCGATCAGCTCGCGCGTCGGTGCGTGCAGCGGGCCGGGCGCAGCCGCGCCTACGATCGCGCCGTGGCGGAACGTCGCCTCGACGCCCGTCAGCGGCAGGCCGCGCGCGACGCGCGAAAACGCGTCGACGCGCACGTCGTCCTCGGTCGGCAGCACGCCTTCGATCGATGTCCAGACGCCTCGCGTCAGATCGAGCACGATGCTGACCGACGTCGCACGCCGGGTCGGATCGATGTAGTCGACGAAGCAGATGCCGTCGCGCAGTTGCGTCGCGCGGTACGCGGCCTCGCCGCTCGCGCCGCTTGCATCGCCGCCACCCGCGCCGCGCGCCGCGCGGCGCTCACGCCAGCGCAACGTCGATCGATCGGCGAACGTGTATTCGAGCGTCGCGCCGTCCGTCGCGGCGAGCGCGAGCGTGCGCCCGGCGAGATCGCCGACGGGTTCGAGGATGTGACTTTCGGGTGCGAAGCCTTCGGCCAGCGCACCGACTTGAATGAACAACGGATCTGCTTCCATGCATTCCTCCGATTGAGCGCCGCGCCGTCAGGCACGGTCGCGAAACAGGAGGTCATGGTGCCCGCGTGCCCGGCCGTGCGGTATCAACCGAAAGGATGAACGGTGTTGGCGGCGGAGGCTCGTGCGCGGCAAACGTTCCGCGGGCTCGGCACGAACGAGCCGTGAAAAGCGGCACGCGACGGCGCAGCCGCCGAACGAAAGCGCGGCCGGGCCGCCGCGACCGCGCGTCGCGTTCGGCCCGCATCGGATCGACGACGTCGCCCGCTTACGGCGCGCTCGCGTCGTCGAGCTGCGCGATGTCCTCCGCGTCGAGCGGCAGCCGAATCGCCGCTCCGAACGCGCTCAATTGCGCGAGCGACGTCGCGCTCGCGATCGGCGCGGTGACGCTCGGCCGCGCGATCTGCCACGCGAGCGCAACCGACGTCGGCGTCGAGTCGTGCTTCGCCGCGACCGCATCGAGCGCCGCGAGAATCCGCAAGCCGCGCGGATTCAGATATTGCTCGACGCGCCCGCCGCGCGCGCTCTTCTTCAGGTCCGCCTCGGACCGGTACTTGCCCGACAGAAAGCCGCTCGCGAGCGCGTAATAGGTGACGACGCCGAGCTTCAGCTCGGTCGCGACCGGCTCGAGATCGCGTTCGTACTCGGCGCGATCGTACAGGTTGTATTCGGGCTGGATCACCTGATACGCGGGCAGGCCGGTGCGGCGGCTCAGCTCGGCCGCCTCGCGCAGCCGGGCGCCGCTATAGTTCGACGCGCCGATGATCCGGACCTTGCCCTGCTCGATCAGCGTCTGGTACGCGCCGAGCGTCTCTTCGAGCGGCGCGGTGTCGGCGAGGTCGCGGTGCGAGAAATAGAGATCGATGTAGTCGGTCTGCAGACGCCGCAGCGAATCCTCGGCGGCCTTCAGGACGTTCTCGCGCGACAGGCCCGCACGCGCTTCGAGCAGCCCGACCTTCGTCGCGATCACGACCTGGTCGCGCTTGCCCGAGCGCTTGAGCCACTTGCCGATGATCGTTTCCGATTCGCCGCCGTGGTTGCCGGGCGCCCAGGCCGAATAGACGTCGGCGGTGTCGATGAAGTTGATGCCGGTGTCAGCGAGCGCGTCGAGCAGCGAGAACGAGGTGTTCTCGTCGGCGGTCCAGCCGAACACGTTGCCGCCGAACACCAGCGGCGAAACTTGAATCGTCGAAATGCCGAGTGAGCGTAGTGCCATCTTTTCTCTCCGATCGATGATGATCCGGCCAACGCATGCGGCACGCGTCGCGCGGCGCGACAAGCCGGGATTCGACGGTCGATGCCAACGCGCGGCCGGCGCGGTTCAAACCGATTAAACCTCATTTCCAAAGACCGTGCGCTGACAAAGGATCGGCGGCGCGAGCCGCTCGACGGGACCGCCGTCGGCATCAGCGGGCGAGCCGCCGTCCGTCGGCGGAAAGACAAGAATGGCGAAGAGAAAGACGCTCCGACGCGCTTCGGCTCGACTCGATTCGGCGCGCGACATCACGCCGAATCGCCACGCTCGCGATCGGCGTTATGCAGCTTCGCGCAGCACCCGCTCGACCGCCGCGGCTGCCGCCTGCGCGCCGCCATACAGGCTCGCGCCGTGCAGCACGTAGCCGTGCTCGCCGACCGTCACCAGCAGTTGCGGCACGCCCGACGCACCGAGCTGCCGCATCGCCCGCTGCGTGCCGTCGATGCGTGCGGCCGTCGCGCTCGCAAGCGCCGCGTCGCCCTCGATCCGGTGCGCGAGTTCGTCCGCGTCGATCGCCACACCGGCCTTCGCGGCGACGTCCGCCGCGACACGCGCGAGCACGTCCGCGCGCGCGGTGTCGAGGCCGTCGACATAGCGCGCGAGCTGAATTGCTTCGAGAAGCGGCCGTTCGAGCCGCGCATCGACGCCGCGCAGCGCGGTCAGCACGCGGTTCGCCGGCCCCGAATCGAAGCGCACGCCGCCGCGCAGCAGCACCTGCTCGCGATACGCGTGCGTGAAGCGCTGCCCCGTCGCCTGCTCGATGCGCTGATCGTTGCGCCACGCGTACTCGCCCCATTCGGACGTCAGATCGCGTGCGCCCTCGTCAGCGAAGAGGCCCGACGGCATCAGTTCGAGCACGCCCGGATAAGCGCCGTCGAGCCCGGCGAGCGCCGGCGCGCTCGCATAGCACCAGCCGCAAAGCGGATCGAAAAAGTACTGAAGTTGGAAGCTGTTCATCGTGCGGAAACGCGTTCTTGAAGAAAGTGAAGCAAGTCTATTCGATATCCAATCGATCGAATACAATGCCAAAATCGACAATTTGTTGCATAAACTGATCGAATATGGATCGAATCACCGCGATGCAGGTGTTCGTCGAGACAGCCGAGCGCGGCAGCGTGTCGGCAGCCGCGCAACATCTGGACATGTCGCGCGCGATGGCCTCGCGCTACGTCGCATTCATGGAGCAATGGTCGGGCGCGCGGCTGCTGCATCGGACCACCCGGCGCCTGACGCTCACCGCGGCCGGCGCGCAGATGCTGCCGCTTTGCCGCGACATGCTCGGGCTCGCCGATCACGTCGCCACGGTCGTCGCCGATCCGGGCGATGCGCCGCGCGGCGCGCTGCGGATCACCGCGAGCGCGATCTTCGCGCAGACGCACGTGACCGACGCGGTCCTCGACTATCTGGCCCGCTATCCGGCCGTATCGGTGGATCTGCTCGTCACGGACCGCACCGCCGATCTCGTCGATGAGCGAATCGATCTCGCGATCCGCATCACGAACGAAGTCGATCCGAGCCTGATCGCGCGCCGGCTCGGCACGTGCCGCTCGGTGCTGTGCGCGTCGCCCGGCTATCTGGCCGAGCACGGCGCGCCGAAGCAGCCGCACGACCTCGCGCGGCACAACTGCCTGACATATGCATATTTCGGGCAGAGCCTGTGGCGCCTGACGCGCGACGGCGAACCAGCGACGGTGCCCGTGCAAGGCAATCTGAGCGCGAACGACGCGCTCGTGCTGCTGCGCGCAGCGATCGCGGGCGGCGGCGTCGCGCTGCTGCCAACGTTCGCGGCGGCCGAACCGATCCGCGCGGGCGCGCTCGTGCGCGTGCTGGCCGACTGCACGGCGCCCGATCTCGGCATCTACGCGGTCTACGCGTCGCGCAAGCAGATGCCGCTCGCGATGCGCACGATGATCGATTTCCTTGCCGAGCGTTTCGGCGACACGCCCGCGTGGGATGCCTAGCCGCCCGACGTCGCTCCAGGACGACGAAACGACAACGAAACGACAACGAAAAACGGCGGCGGTACGCGTGTTGCCGCCACGCATACCGCCGCCGTCGAGAAAAGCCGCCGTTCGCGCGATGCGAACCGCCGCGTGAGCGAAAACGCTACGCGCGTCGCCCGCCGCGTTCCCGTTCGCGCTACTTGTTGTTCGCGAGCGCGCCGGAGCTGTTCGCGCCGCCGAACAATTGCGTCAGATAATTGGTGTTTTGCTGCATCCGCGCCATCAGCGCGTCGAGCGCGGTGAACTGCGCCTTGTATTGCGCGGTCAGCTGCGACGTATAAGTCTCGAGCCGCGCCTGCCGCTGCGTGATGCTCTTCATGTCGCGGTCGATCGCATCCGAGCGGATGTCGAACGTGCCGCCCTTGCGCAGGTGCACGTCGACTGTCTTCGTGATCTGCGCGCCGACGCCGTTCGTCTTGTTGAACAGCGCCTCGACCGCCTGCGGATCGTTCTGCAGCGCCTCGTTCAGCTTCTTCTTGTCGACGACGAGCGAGCCCTCCGGCAGCTTGTCGCCGGGACGCACGAACGTGACGCCGAGCGCGGCGAGCGACGCGCGCTTGTTATCGCCGTGCGGCACGCCGCCGCCGACGATGTGCGCGAGCGAGTTGCGAATGCCGTTGAGCATCGAATCGCCGATCATCGGGCCGCCCTGCTGCCCCGGCTTCGCCGTCTTGTCGAACGACGTGAGCTGCGCCATCGTCCCGATCATCGAGTTGTACAGATCCACGAAGTTCGTCACCGCGCTCGCCTGGCCGTCGATGTCACGGGCGATCGTCAGCGTCTGCGGCGCGCCGATCGCTTCTTCGGTCACGTTGATCGTCACGCCGGCGATCACGCCCGTGACCTTGTTGTCCGCGCTGCGCGCGGTGATCACGCCGCCCACCGTGACGATCGCATCCTGCGCGAAATCGCTCTGCTTCCACGCATCGCCCGCCGACGCGATCGTCGACTTGCCGCCCTTGTCGTCGGCCGTCGACTTGACCGCGAGGCCCGACAGGCCGGCGTCGTCTTTCACGTTCGATACGCTCACGTCGATCACGTTCGCGCTGCCCGATGCGGTCGAACGCAGCACGAGGTGCGCGCCGTCGGTGCCCGTCACGACCGTCGCAGTCACGCCGGGATTGTTCTTCGCCGAGTTGATCGCAGCCGCGATGCCGGCCGGGGTGTCATTCGCGGCGTCGATGTCGACCGACGTCGAGCGGCCGCCGACCTTGAGCGTCAGCGTGCCGGAGCCGAGCCTCTGCTTCGGATCGAAACCGGCCGACACGAGCGTCTGCGAACGCGCGACCTGCTTGACTTCGACCTGATAGGCGCCGGCGACGGTGCCCTTGTCGGTCGTCGCGGTGATCCCCTTGCCGCTCGCCTTCGACGTGAATTTCTGCGCGAGCGTGCCGTCGGACAGCGACTCGACGCCCGTCTGCAGATTGCTGAGCGCCAGCTTCAACGCACCGAGCGCCGAGATCTGCGTGTTGTTCCAGGACACCTGGCTCTTGATCTCCGCAGCCTGGCCAGCCGTCTTCGCATTGACGAGCGCCGTAACGAGCCCGTTCACGTCCATCGTCGACTTGCCCGTGGAACCGTTGATGAGCGACTGCGCGGCGTCCTGCACTTGCGCCCAAGCGTCGCTTTGCGAGTTTGCCGCGAGAAGCGAATTAGCCCCCGTTTGAGTGATCGCCATCGAATTACCCCCGTTCTGTGTGGTTGGTTTATTTCATGGTTATTCGTAATATGAAAGCATATCGCAATTATTGGAATCTGATTGTGAAGATTGTTGTAAGTCTTGATTCAACCCGGACGACCGCCGGAGCCCGCGGCGCGAAAGCCGGCGAATCCGGCCGCCGCCGGCACGCATGTCGGCGGCGGCGCCGGGCGCGGCGCATCCGAAATCCGGGATCGATCGGCGCGACGCGTGGCCTGCCGCCTAGGTTTCGAGCGCGCTCGCGAGCACGGCGTGCAGCAGCACGTTCGCACCCGCCGCCGCCCATTCCGGCGTGATCGCTTCCGCCTCGTTGTGGCTCAAGCCGTCGACGCACGGCACGAAGATCATCCCCGTCGGCGCGATCCGCGCGAGATGGCATGCGTCGTGTCCCGCGCCCGACACGATGTCCGCATGCGGCAGGCCGAGCGCGGCCGCCGCGTCGCGCACCGCCGCCACGCACGCGGGCGCGAACGGCACCGGCGCGTAGTCGGCGATCTGCTCGATCCGCGCGGACAGCCCGGCCGACTCGGCGATTCGCGCGAGCTCCGCGCGCAGCGCCGCGTCCATGTCGGCGAGCGTCGCGGCATCCGGATGCCGGCACTCGATCGTGAAGAAGCACGCGCCCGGCACCGTGTTGCGCGAGTTCGGACGCGCTTCGATCATCCCGACCGTCGCGCGGCCGTGCGGCGCATGGCGGCGGCCGAGCGCGTCGACGAAGTCGATCATCCGCGCGGCGCCGACGAGCGCGTCGCGCCGCAGCGCCATCGGCGTCGTGCCCGCGTGCGCGTCGACGCCCGTGAGCGTCGCCTCGTACCAGCGCTGCCCCTGCCCGGCCGTCACGACGCCAATCGTATGGCCGCCGCGCTCGAGAATCGCGCCCTGCTCGATGTGCAACTCGTACGCCGCATGCACCAGCGCGCCGCCGACGGGCGCGTCGCCCGCGTAGCCGATTTGCGCGAGCGCGTCGCCGAGCGTCACGCCGGCCGCATCCGCGCGCGACAGCCCGAAATCGAGCGGATAGACGCCCGCGAACACGCCGGACGCGATCATCGGCGGCGCGAAGCGCGAGCCTTCCTCGTTGGTCCAGACGACGACATCGATCGGCCGCCCGGTCTCGACGCCCGCGTCGTTCAGCGCACGCACGACCTCGAGCCCGCCGAGCACGCCGTAGATGCCGTCGTAGCGGCCTCCCGTCGGCTGCGTATCCGCGTGCGAGCCCGTCAGCACGGGCGCCGCGCGCGGATCGCGGCCGGCGCGGCGCGCGAAGATGTTGCCGATCCGGTCGACGCGGACCGTGCAGCCCGCCGCCCGCGCCCATTCGACGAACAGGTCGCGCGCGCGCCGGTCTTCGTCGGTCAGCGCGAGGCGGCACACGCCGCCTTTCGGCGTCGCGCCGATGCTCGCCATCCGCTCGAGCGACATCCACAGGCGCGCGCCATCGACGCGCAGCGCTTCATCACGCCGCATCGCTCGCCTCCGGTTTCGTGCGTGAATCGGCAGGCTCCGCCGCATCGAATGCGCTGTCGCGCGCATGCACCTGCCGCGGCGCGGCGCACGCCCCGCCGTCCGCTTGCGATTTCCCCGCTTCGTCCTGCGCGCCGCGATGCGGACGCACCTCGCGCGCCCCGCTCCGGGCGTCTTCACATGCGGGGGCCCGTTGCGGCGCACTCGCTTCTCCGCCGTGCGCACGCGCCTCCGGCCGCGCGGCGGAAGCGTCGCCGCGCAGGCCGGGCTCCCGCGGCCCGGCCGGCGTCCCGCGCTGCGCGCCGGCGGTCTGCCGCGCGCCGCTCGCTTCTTCGCGCGCCTCGTCTTCCGGCGACTCCATCAGCCGATAGCGGAAATCGCAGTGCGTGCCGCCCTGCATCAGCGTGCGCGTGCGCGTCAGCGCGATGCGCGGGTCATAGCCCTCGATGAACACGCTGTCGCGTGCGCAGCTCAGCAGATGCCCGATCTCGCCCAGGCCCATCTCGCGATACATCTGCGCATACGCGCAGCGGCGCACGTCGTAGTCGTAATGCGCGTCGTCCGCGCGATGCACGTCGACTTCGAGCGCATCGTCCTTCTCCCACAGCGCCTGCAGCGCGACGAACGACGCGATGCTCGTGCCGCCCGGCTCCTTCGCGGCGAACGCGCGTCCCGCGTCGCGCGCGGCGCCGCGCACGGCCTCCGCGATCACCGCCTGCGCGCGCTCGACGCCGAACTCGCGCTTCATGATCTCGTAGATCGGCTTGATGATCTCCGCCTCGATGCGCCGCCGCGCGAGGATGCCGAGCGGCTCGCCGTCCGCCGCGCCGACCTCGGCCGGATGAATGGGAATGATCGTCATCAGCGTGTCTCCTGGTTCGTTGTCATTTCGATGCGGTCGATGCATTCGACGTCTGCGACGTACGCGACGCGACTCGGGTGCCGGTTGCAGCGCCGCCGCCGAGCACGTCGACCGCGGTCCATTTGCCGCCGCCCGCGCGATAGATCGTGAACGCCGGGTCTTGCAGATTGCCTTCGGCGTCGAACGCGATCGCGCCCGTCACGCCTTGCCGTTTCAGCGCATGCAGCACCGCCGGCAGACGCGCCGGGTCCGTCGAATTCGCGCGCTCGGCGGCGGCGATCAACATCGCCGCGGCGTCGTATGCGAACGGCGCGTGCAGCTCGATCGGCGCGCGATAGCGCGCACGATAGCGGGCGTCGAACGCCGCGCCGCCTGGCATCCCGGCAAGCGGCAGTCCCGGCTCGAGCGCCGTCACGCCGTCGCCGTCCGGCCCCGCGAGCGACAGGAACGTCTGCGTGACGAAACCGCCCGCGCCGACGAGCGTCGCGCTCAGCTTCAATTGGCGCATCCGTCGCGCGAGCGGCGCCGCCTGCGCGTCCAGCCCGCCGAAAAACACGACGTCCGCGCGCTTCGCCTTGACGGCCGTCAGCACCGCGCTGAAATCGGTCGTCTTGTCATTCACGTACTGACGATCGACGATCGCGCCGCCGTTCGCCTCGACGCCTTTTACGAATTGATCGGCAAGACCCGCGCCGAACGCGGTGCGGTCGTCGATCACCGCGATCCGCTTCGCGTGCAGCGCCTTCACGACGTACGCGCCCGCGTGCGCACCGCCCGCATCGTCGTGGCCCATGATCCGGAACGCCGTTGCGTAGCCCTGCCGCGTGTACTGATGTCCGGTCGACGCCGGCGCGATCTGCGCGATGCCGGCGTCGCGATAGATCCGCGACGCCGGCACGCTGCAGCCGGTATTCCAATGACCGACGACGCCGATCACGCGCCGCTCGACGAGCTGCTGCGCGACCGTCACGGCGGTGCGCGGATCGGACTGGTCGTCGACGGCGACGAGCTTGTAGACGACCGGCTTGCCGCCCAGCGCCGGATGACGGCTGTTCGCGTCGTCGAGCGCGAGCTGCGCGCCGTTCTGCAGATCCTTGCCGATCCGCGCGGACGGGCCGGTCAGCGGCGCGGCGAGGCCGATCAGCACGGTTCGCGGCGCGGACTGCGTGGATTGAGCGGATTGAGCGGATTGAGCGGATTGAGCGAATGCGGCGGTTCGAGCGGGCGTCTGCGCTTGTGCAGCGGACGCGGCGAACACGGCGGCGACCGACAGTGCGGCGCCGAGCGACAGCGTGGCAGGGAATTTCATCTGAGAGCGGAACCTGGGGATCGAGGGGGAAATGAAAGCGCGCCAAACATGAAAAATATTAAATAATTGTGCTCAATGGCCACAAATATCCAATTGTTCGATACTTATGCCGATACTGCACCCAAGTTCCAGTGCATTGTATTCAAGTCAATTTTTTTCGTTTCCGCAACGAAAGACGTTTCGATAAAATTCGATTCATGAAAAATATCGAACGATTGACCAACGATCCGCCATTGCGCGCGGTACGCGCGTTTGAAGCGTTCGCGCGCGTGGGCTCCGTCACGGCGGCTGCGGCCGAGCTCGACATCACGCCGTCCGCGGTCAGCCACCAGTTGCAGTTGCTGGAGACCTTCGTGCAGACACCGCTCACGGTCCGCGAAGGCCGCACGCTCGCGCTCACCGACGAAGGGCGCGATTACTACCGGTCGATCAGCGCGGCGTTCTCAGTGCTGCGCAGCGCGACGGGGTTCGTTCGCGACCGCTCGTCGCTGCGGCAGATCACGATCAGCCTGATTCCGCTGTTCGGCATCGGCTGGTTCATCCCGCGCCTGCACACGTTCCTCGCGGACAACCAGGACGTCGACGTGACGGTGCTGTACGCGCACCATCGCAACTACCTGAGCGACGCGTCGGATCTGTCGATTCGCTTCGGCGTCGGCGATTGGCGCGGCTATCGCTGCGAGCGGCTGCTGTCGGGCGCAGTCGTTCCCGCGTGCAGTCCGGCGTTCGCGCGCCGCCACGGGCCGTTCAAGCGGCCCGCCGATCTCGCGGCCGTGCCGCTCGTGCACGACGAGGATCGCAATACCTGGGTCAACTGGTTTCAGGGCGCGGGCGTGAAACACGTCACGCACGCAGTCGGGCCGCTTTTCGAGGACGGCCAGCTGACGCTCGCCGCGACGCGCGCGGGACTCGGCGCGGCGCTGCTGCGCGCGCCGCTGATCGAGCGGGAGCTGATGAACGGCGAGCTCGTCAAGCTGTTCGATCACGCGCTCGACGACGGGCGCGACTACTACCTGTGCAGCCGCGCGGACGCCGATTTGCCGGACGGCGCGCAGCGGCTCGCCGATTGGCTGAGGAAGACGATAGGGACGCGCCGATTGGCGTGAGCGGTGAATTGAAGCGAGCGATGTGCGCGCCGCCGACATCGGCAAAGGGAGCGGATCGCAAAACCGCTCGATGTCGGCGAGACTCCATTGACGGCGCAGCCGCCGATCGGACTCACTCAACCGTTCGGTTCGCAAGACGACCACGGTGCGCCACTTTATTTCCGCCGATTACCGCTCGTGTGATCCGTCGTCGGCCGTTGCAACTCATTACATGTGAAATAGTGCACGTTCGCATGATGGCCTCCAGCGGTCGCGCGGCACTGCGTTCGCGACTGCTCCGCCACACCCTCATTCGCCCGGGAAAAGGACTGAAACATGAAGAACCCGCTGATGTCGGCGTTCGTCGCCGCCGTTGCCCTCTCGGCGCTCGTGCCGTCGGCAGAAGCGCATCCGCATCGCGCATGCCATTTCGATCATCATCACCACCGCGTGTGCCATTGGGTCCGCTGATCGCCCCATATAGGCCGGCCGGCGCCTGATGTCGCCGGCCGGCACCCCATTGGACGAAGGTCGGAGCCTTCCGGCCGCGCGCGCCGCGCTCGCGGCTCCGCAGTCCGTCAGCTCAGCCGCCACCACCGCGGCAACAGCCGCCGCACCTCGCCGCGCCGGAACCGGTCGTCGATCAGATGCACGACGCCTTCGTCGTGCTCGGTGCGGATCACCCGCCCCGCCGCCTGCACGACCTTGCGCAATCCCGGAAACAGGTAGACATAGTCGTAGCCGCGGCCGAAGCGCGCGTCCATCGCGCGACGCATCTCTTCGTTGACGTCGTTGACCTGCGGCAGCCCGAGCGTCGCGACGAACGCGCCGATCAGCCGGTCGCCCGCGAGGTCGACGCCCTCCGAGAATGCCCCGCCCAGCACCGCGAAACCGATGCCCCGCCCGTTCGGCTCGAAGCGCGCGAGAAACGCATCGCGCGCGGCCTCGTCCATGCCGGGCGCCTGCTCCCAGACGGGCAGCCCGGGATGGCGCTCGCGCAGCCGCGCGACGACCTGCTGCAAGTACTCGAAACTGCTCAGGAACCCCAGGTAGTTGCCCGGCCGCGCCGCGTACTGCGCGGCGATCAGCTCGACGATCGGCTCGAGCGAGCGCTCGCGGTCGCGCCAACGCGTCGACACGTGCGCGGCGACCTTCACCGTCAGTTGCTCCGCACGGAACGGCCCTTCGACGTCGAGCGCGCCCGTGTCGTCCGGCAGGCCGAGCGTGTCGCGGTAGAAATCGAACGGGCTCAGCGTGCCCGAGAACATCACGGTCGCGCGCGCGGCGTCGTGGCGCGACGCGAGGAAATCGGCCGGGATCACGTTGCGCACGCAAAGAACCGACGCCTGCTTGCCGCGGCGCGGCGCGATCGCTCGCACGAGCGTCGCATCGAAGATCGAATGCGTGTCGAACTGCTCGGCGAGCGCGACGAAGTGGATCGCATCGAAGCAGAAGCGCAGCACGGCGGCGTCGAGCGCGAGCGGCGCTTCCGCCGCGAGCTCCGAAAACCGGCCGATCAGGTTCTGCGCGGCCGACAGCACGCGCGGCGGCACGTCCGCGTGCACCGTGTACGCGGTCTCCTGCTCGCGATTGAGCGCATTCCATTCGCGGTTCAATCGCTCGAGCGCCTTCGTGAGCGGCGCGGGCGCGAGCTTGCGGACCCCGGCGAGCTCCCGCTGATCGAGCGCCGCGCTGTACATCCCGCGTGCGCGGTCGAGCAGGTTGTGCGCCTCGTCGACGAGCACGCCGACGCGCCACTGGTTCTGCTGCGCGAGGCCGTGCAGCAGCGCGCGGCCGTCGTAGTAGTAGTTATAGTCGCCGACGACGACGTCGCACCAGCGTGCGAGCTCCTGCGCGAGATAGTACGGGCACACGTCGTGCGTGAGCGCCGCGGCGCGCACCGTCGCGCGATCGAGCCGGCCGTGTTCGAGCGCGGCGGCGCGCGCGGCCGCGAGCCGGTCGTAGAAGCCGCGCGCGAGCGGACACGATTCGCCGTGACAGGCGGCGTCCGGATGCTCGCACGCCTTGTCGCGCGCGACGAGTTCGAGCACGCGCAGCGGCAGCGCGCCGCCCGCCGCCGCGCGCAGCGCATCGGCCGCGTCGAGCGCGAGCGCGCGGCCGGGCGTCTTCGCGGTCAGGAAGAACAGCCGGTCGAGATGATCCTCCGCGCACGCCTTCAACAGCGGAAACAGCGTGCCGAGCGTCTTGCCGATGCCGGTCGGCGCCTGCGCGAGCAGCGCGCGGCCGTCGCGCGCGGCGCGATAGGCGGCGACGGCGAGCTCACGCTGCCCGCTCCGAAACTGCGCATGCGGAAACGCGAGCGCGCGCAGCGCCGCATTGCGCGCGGCGCGATGCGCGTCCTCGCGCGCCGCCCAGTCGACGAAGCGCTCGCACTGCTCGACGAAGCATGCCTCGAGCGTCGCGGCCGTGTGCGTTTCAGTCAGTACCGTCTCGCGCAACGTTCCCACGTCGAAATAAACGAGCGCGACCGTCAGTTCCGCAAGCCCGCGCGATTCGCGCAGCAGATGCCCGTACACCCGCGCCTGCGCCCAATGCAGCGCGCGCTGGTTCGCCGGCATCTTGCCGAGATCGCCGCGATGCGTCTTGATCTCTTCGAGGCGGTTCAGCACCGGATCGTAGCCGTCCGCGCGGCCGCGCACCGTCAGGCCGCGATGCTCGCCCGCGAGCGCGATCTCCTTCTCGTAGCCGGCGCCGCGCCGCGACGCGACCGTCGCGTGCCCGGCCATCCCTTCGAGCGCGCTCGGCGCGGGCGTGAAGCGCAGATCGAGATCGCCTTCGCGCGCGGTGAACTCGCACATTGCGCGCACCGCGACGACATAGCTCACGCGAGCGCCTCCTCGTCGTGCGGCGCGTGCGCGTCGCCGGCCCAGCGCACGTCGAGCACGCGCACCGGCATCCGGTGCCGCACGCAGTAGTCGAGCCAGCGGATCTGGTTGTCCTGCAACCGGTCGCCCGGGCCTTTCACTTCGATCAGTTCGTAGCGGCGCGCATCGGGCCAGAAGCGCACGAGGTCCGGCAGTCCCGAGCGGTTGCCGCGCACGTCGCCGAGCAGCCGCTCGAACCACAGCCGCAAATGCTCGGCGGGCAGGCACGCGAGCGCATGCTCGAGCAGCGCGTCGTCGAGTGCGCCCCAGAACACGAACGGCGACTGCACGCCCATCTTCTGCGCGTAGTGGCGGCGGATCGTGTCGCGGTATTGCGGACCGTCGAGTTGCGCGAGGCACGCATCGAACTGCGCGGCGCGGCGCGCGCGAAAGTCGGGCGCATGCAGATCGGCCGGGCCGCGCTGGAACGGGTGGAAGAACGCGCCCGGCACCGCGGCGAACACGGGCTCCCAGCACAGGAGCCCGAACAGCGAGTTGATCAGCGTGTTCTCGACGTAGAAGACGGGCGCATCCGCGCGGCTCAGGTGATCGCGCGCGACGTATTCGACCGGATACGGCGCGCCCGGATGCGCGAGCTCGATGCAGTCGCGCGGAATCGCCTGCGCACTCGCCGCACTCGCCGCACTCGCCGCACTCGCCGCGCGCGTCGCCGACAAGCCGACGCGCCGCCGCAGTCGCGGCAGCATCCGTGCGATCTGCTGCGCCTCCGCTTCGTTTTCGGGCGCGCGCGTCGCTTCGTCGGCGAGCGCGAGCGCCGCGTCGAAGCGCTCGCCGCGTTCGAGCACGCGCACGCGCCGCTGCCGGCTGCCGGGCCATGCGCTCGATTCGTATGCGGCGAGCGCGCCGTCCCAATCCGCGCGGCGCTCGCATGCCTGCCCGATCGCGAACGACAGCTTCGCGCGCCGCATCGCGAGCCACGCGTTCCCGCAGTCGATCGCGGCCGCGACCGCGACGAGGGGCGCGAGCGGCGTCTCTTCCGGCCAGCGTTCGAGCTGCTCGCGGCACGCGTGCAATTGCAGATAAGCGTCGACGTCGCCGCGCCGCTGGAACGCACGCGACGACGGCGCGAACGCGACCGTCTCGTACTGAAGCAGCCCGAGATCGGCGAGCACGAACTCCGACCAGTCCTGATGCAGATTGCCGAAGAACATCAGCCGCAGCCGGTTGCAGAGCCTATCGACCGTCACGCGCAGCACGCGGTCGTCGATCGACGGCAGCCACTGCGCCCAGGTTTGCTCGCCGTCGTGGGCCGCGCGCAACGCGTCGAGCCAGTCGGCCTTGCGGATCGCGCCGCTCGCGGGCGTGTCGGCAAACGCGTCGCGCAGCTCGGGCTTCGTCGCGAGCGCGAACAGTTCGTCGAGCGCGAGCGCCGGCTCCGGATCGATCCAGCCGAGTTCGACGAGCGGCGCCGCGGCCGCGAGCGAGCAGTCGATCTCGTCGTAGACGAGCTTGCTCGCGCGGAAGATCGGCCCCTTGCGCATCAGCATCCGCACGAGCAGCGCGCGCGACGCGCGCGGCAGGCGGCAGAACGCAGCGACGAACGCGTGCTCGTCGGCGTCGAGCACGTCGTCGTAGCGCTCGACGAGCCACGCGAGCGCTCGCTCGAAATTCGACAGGTAATAGAACGCGGGAGGAGACGACGGATCGGGCGGCACGGGATTCGGCGATTACGAGCGGTCGATGGTGCATCCCCAATTACGGGGGCTGCGAACCGTGACCAGACGAGTCATCCGCGCATGATAGCGCACGGCCGGCCAGTGGCTTTGCGACAGTGGCCGGCACCGTTCGCGCGTGGCGTGAACGGTCGTGGCGGCGCTCATGTGTGGTGGGTGGCGCGCTTCGTGGTCCGACGCCGGTCACACCACGATTGCAGTGGCCGCGGCCCGCGTGTTCGCGCGCCGCGTGCGCCGTCCGGCATGCGTCGGAATTCTGCGCGACGACGCCCGACAATCGCGACGCTCACGCGCAATCACGGCAAACTGTATTTCGGCTTCCGTGTCGCGCGGGCGCTGGCGTGATCGCCTTCCTTCCAGCGGCAAGCCGCATGCATTCGTCCGGCAAAACAATCGCGGCGAACATGTCGCAGCGCGTGCGCATATCGGCCGTCGCCATCCGCGCTCATCGGCCTCGCGCCGTGAGCGTCACGCGGCTCCGGATTGGCGAGAACCCGCCGCCAACGCGCCGCCGCAGAACCCCCTGCGCGGTGACGCTCAAAAGCCCGTGCTGCACCCGATGGAATTACCCGCCTCGCTCGCGCACGTGACGCCGGGCACGGGCTTTTCGACCACGATTTCCGGGCGGCCCGGCACGCCCGGCGAACTAGCCCGACCCGGCCACTTGCCGCGCGGATCATGATGCGAATCGCGCAATCGCTGCACGGCGCGATCTTCTTCCGCGAGCCGTTGGCGTCGCTCGGCCGCCCCGAGCTCGTCGGCGAATTTGACGGCGCCCGCCCCACTCCGCCGCTTCGCTTCGAACGATGGCAGCGCGCCCTTCGCATCACCGAACACCGACGTCACGGGCGATCCGTAGCTCGACGCATCGGCGGCCGATCGATTGATCTCTTTCGCGGCGAACGTGTGCGGCGATACGTCGGCCATGTCGAACGGGTTCTGTCCGCCGGCCCGGCTCGCCGTCGCCGGGACGACGATCAGCGATACGAAAGACCATTTGAGCACGAGAAACAACTTATTCATTCACTGACAACGACATCGGCAACAAAGCGCGCCACTATACCAGCCGATTCGCCGGATTCCGCGATTGTCCCCGACTTCGCTGCGCCCACGTAAAAATGTCGGATGCCAAAACGTCTTTCAAGCCGCGCACGAACGAACAGGCGACCGATCGCGGCTGCCCGCATCGATTGCACCGCGCCCGCAAAAACGATTGAGTGCGCGCCGCCGATGTGATTCCATTCGGAGGCGAGTTCCGACACGCGCTCGCACGACAATCACGACAATCACGATAATCATGACAACCATTCCGAGGACACCACAGATGGAGACGATCGCCGTAATCGGCAGCAACATGGTCGATCTCGTGACCTACGTCACGCGGATGCCGGCCGACGGAGAAACGCTCGAAGCGCCGAACTTCGAGATCGGCTGCGGCGGCAAGGGCGCAAACCAGGCGGTCGCCGCGTCGAAGCTCGGCGCACGTGTCGTGATGGTGTCGAAGGTCGGCGACGATCTGTTCGCCGACAACACATTGCGCAACTTCGAGCGCGTCGGCATCGATACCGAGCACGTGCGCCGCGTGTCCGGCGTATCGAGCGGCGTCGCGCCGATTTTCGTGAGCCCCGATTCGCGCAACCGGATCCTGATCGTCAAGGGCGCGAACCTGCATCTGAGGCCGGCCGACATCGACGCGGCGGCCGCGAAGATCGAGGCGAGCCGCCTCGTCGTGCTGCAACTCGAGATCGACATCGATACGGTCAACTATGCGATCGATTTCGCCGCCGCGCGCGGCATCCCGGTGCTGCTGAATCCCGCGCCCGGCGTCTCCGGCCTCGACTTCGCGCGGCTCGCCAAGCTCGAATTCCTCGTGCCGAACGAAACCGAGCTCGCGCTCGTGTCGGGCATGTCGACCGACACGCTCGATGCGGTCACGCGCGCGGCGGGCTCGCTCGTCAAGCGCGGGTTGAAGAACGTGCTCGTCACGCTCGGCGACAAAGGCTCGCTGCTCGTGTCGCGCACGGGAATCGTGCGCGTGCCGCCCGTCGCGGTCGATGCGCGCGACACGACGGGCGCGGGCGATGCGTACATCGGCTGCTTCGCGCGCCACTATGTCGCGACGGGCAACGTGCCCGCCGCGATGCGGCTCGCATCCGCATATGCCGCGCATTCGGTGACGGGCTTCGGCACGCAGAAATCGTACGCGGACGCGGCGACGTTCGAGCGCTTCCTGCAGACGGTCGGCTTCGACGCCGCATCGAGCACGACATCCTCCGCGAGCCGCAAGCCGCCCGTCAGCCGATGAGCGTCTTCCGATAAAGCGCGAGCATCGCGTCCGCATCGACGCCGACGCACACGTCGCGCGGCGGCCGCCCGTCCCAGTCCGGCGCAGGCACGGTCATCGTCGCCGGCTTCTGGATCGTCTCGCCGGCCGCGATGCCGCCCGTCAGCACGCGCACCGGGCCCGTGCGCGTCTTGTACAGCTGCGGCGCGACCACGTACGCGACCGCCGACGAATCGTGCACGTAGATGCCCGCGAGCCCCGCGCTCGCGCAATGGAACGCCTCGTAATGGCGCGACACGTCCCACACGAAGCGGCCGACGTCGCCCGCGTCGTCACGCAGCGCGGCGAGGTACTCGGTCGTCATGATCGTGTTCTGCGTGACGTCGAGCCCGACGATCGCGAGCGGCCACGACGCCGACATCACGATGTCCGCCGCGTCGGGATCGCCGAAGATGTTCGCCTCGGCGGCGGGCGACACGTTGCCGAGCACGCCCGCGGTGCCGAACGCGCCGCCCATGATGACGACCTGCTTGACCAGCGTCGCGACCTCGGGGTCCTCGGCGAGCACGTGGGCAAGATTCGTCAGCGGACCGACCGCGAGCAGCGTGACTTCGTGCGGATGTGCGCGCACCGTGTCGATGATGAAGCGATGCGCGGGCCGCGCATCGAGATTCGGCGCGTGCGCGACGTCGACGGACAAGCTGAGGCCCGTGTTGCCGAGACCGTCGTCGCCATGGATGCCGCCGAGCGGCTCGGGCGCCGGCCGCCGCAATGGCGCCGCCGCGCCGCGCGCGACGGGCACGCCGGGTGCGAAGCGGCCCGCGAGATAGAGCGCGTTGCGGGTCGTCGTGTCGATCGTCGCGTTGCCGAACACGCTCGTCACGCCGAGCAGTTCGATGTCCGGATGAAGCACCTGGAACACGAGCGCCATCGAATCGTCGACGCCCGGGTCCGTGTCATAGATGATCTTGTGCAAGCTCATGGGTATCCCGTGGTGGGCGCGGCACGAAGCCGCCGCGCGATGGCTCGGAAGCGTCGAATGATACCCGCGCCGCTGCTTCGCTGCGCGCCGGCGTTGCGTCGCGTGAAGCGTCGTTCGCACTCGCGCCGCGATTCGCATGATCACCGCTGCGATGCATCGATCGTTCCCGCCGCCGCAACGGCGATGGCCGTCGCCCGCCGCGCTGCCCGAGCGCGCCGATTTCGTCGTGCTCGTCGTGCTCGTCGTGCTCGTCGTGCTGGCGGTGCGGCCCGATTTGTCGATCCCGTGGCTCGAGGACGATGGACGCCCGCCTGTCTGCGCGATCGCGACCATGAGAGTCCGGCGATTCTCGACATGCTGCTACGAATCGACGTCGAATGCATGCTGTCGACGCCCGTCCGGTCGTTCGGGCTCCTGAGCGCGATGGCGCTCGCATGCCGCCGGCGCTGGCGCGAAGATGAACATCGCGGCGAATCGCGCAACTCGAGCAGCGGGTGGAATCGCAGCGCGCGCTCGACGACGCGAAGACGCCGCTATTACGAATACATGGAATCAGGGAAGAGAAAGCGTATCGGCAAATCGGGCGACAGGCGACGAAAAAGCGCATCGCCGCGCATCGGCTCGCCGAGCAGATCGAGCAGGCGCATGCGCCGCCGAAGCGGCCCGACTGAGCGGATCGCGGCTCACGCGCGCTCGCGTCCGCCCGAACTACCTGGCCGCACGAGACCGAGATGATCGCGCAGCGTCGTCCCTTCGTATTCGGTGCGGCAGATCCCGCGCCGCTGCAGGATCGGCACGACGCCGTCGACGAAATCCTGCAGGCCGTCCGGCAGCACGTCCGGCATCAGGTTGAAGCCGTCGGCCGCGCCGGCTTCGAGCCAATGCGCGATGTCGTCGGCAATCTGCTCAGGCGTGCCGACGATCACCCGATGCCCTGCGCCGCTCGCCATCGCGCGCATCAGCTCACGCACCGTGTAGCGGTGCCGCCGCGCGCTCGCGAGCGTCGCCTCGAAGAACGTGTGATCGCCGTTGCCGCCGTCCGGCAGCGCGAGATCGTCGGGCAGCGGCGCGTCGGGCGCGAGCCGCTCGACCGGCACGCCGAGCGTACCCGCGAGCCGGTTCAGGCTGTAGCGCAGCGGGATCAGGTCGACGAGCGCGTCGCGGCGGCGCAGCGCGTCGGCGTCGGTCGCGCCGACGATCGTCGTGAGACCCGGCAGCACCTTGATGTCGCCGCGGCCGAACGTGGCCGCCGCGGCCTTCAGCTCGCGTGCATAGCCGAGCGCCTCGTCGAACGATTGCGAGGCGGAGAACACCGCCTCCGCGTGCCGCGCGGCGAACGCGCGCCCGTCGGCCGAGCCGCCCGCCTGCACGAGCACCGGATGCCCTTGCGGCGGACGCGGCAGGTTCAGCGGCCCGTGCACGCGAAAATGCGCGCCGCGGTGCGCGATCGGCCGCACCTTGCGCGTGTCGACGAAGCGGCCGTTCGCCTTGTCGCCAATGAGCGCATCGTCGTCCCAGCTGTCCCACAGCGCCTTCAAGATGTCGACGAGCTCCGCCGCGCGCGCATAGCGCTGCGCATGATCGGGCACCGCGTCCAGGCCGAAATTGCGCGCGGAGCCGAGATCGGCCGTCGTCACGACGTTCCAGCCGGCGCGTCCGTCGCTCGCGTGATCGAGCGACGCGAAGCGGCGTGCGGATTGAACGGCTCGTTGTAGCTCGTCGACGCCGCGCCGATGAGGCCGATATGCGTCGTCGCGGCGGCGATCGTCGCGAGCAGGATCGCCGGTTCGAGCGCGGTGATCGGACGAAAGTCGATCTGATCAACGATCGCCGCGTTGTCCGCGAGAAACACCGCGTCGAACTTCGCCGCCTCGGCGATCCGCGCGACGCGCACGTAATGCCTGACGTCGACGAACGCGCGCGGATCGGCTTCGTCGACCCGCCACGCGGACGGTACGAAGCCCGAATGCAGGATGTTGACGTTCAGATGCAATCGCCGGCGCGGCGGCCGTTTCAGGACGTGGGTCGTCAATGATCGTGGAAAGCGGCGCGGAAACGGCGAACTGGCGACGGCGTGCGTCGATGCGCGCTTCGACTCACACTGCGCGGCCGCGCCGCTCTCGGGCCGCGTCGCCGCTCAATGCAGCTTCGGAAAGCCGTGCCGCTCCGCGAGCAGTTCGAGGATGCGGCGCGAATCGGTAACGAAGCGCTTGTCGCCGAGCGTCAGCGCATCGTCGGGCGGCGGCGCATCGTCGCCGAAGACGAGCGCGGGCAGCCCCTGGTGATCGGCGTCGAGCGCGGCGATCGCCGCTTCGCGCGGCCGCGCGAATGGCAGCCGTCGAATGTCGAGACGCGCCTGCTTCGACGGATCGCTCGCGAGCAAGCCTTCGATCGGCACGCTGCCGGGGCAGACGAAACGCTCGCCCGGGTGTTGGGGATCAGTAAACCCGGGTTCCAGCAGGAGCAACAGATCTCGGCTCATCGGCGGTCGGCCTCGCTTGCGAAGCGTGTCGTTGGGAATGCCGACGATTCTGGGCCGGTCGGATGCGAGCCGCCACGAATTTATCCGCAGATCGATATGCGCGGCGGCGTTAAGCGGGCGGCGGCGGCGTGATCGACGCGTCATGGCAAGGCACGCCACGCGGTGGGTCTCGACGCGCTGCTGCATTGCACAACGTATCGGGCACGCGCCGGCCCTGAAGCTCCGGGCTCGAGTCTCCGGCCAAACGGACCCGTGTGATCAACGCCCTCGTCGACGGAATCGTTCCGCCCTGGGCCGCCCAGTCAATACATCAAACACTGACCCAGTTGACAACGATCAAATCGCGGCGTAGCGTTCATTGCGTAACGATCGTTATCAAAAAGAGTCACCGGGATTCCGCGCACGGAACCAGGACGGCTCGACCTTCCGTGTCCGCCCGCGATGCGCCAATTCGATGCGGACGCACCATCGATTCGCAAGATATGGAGAGACCCGATGCCTGCTATTGTCCGCCGCGACGTCCGCTTCGCCCTTCCGCCCGATCGCATCGGCGATTGGCACGTGAACGGCGTGGTCAACACGCATTACTTCAACGCGCTGTCGCTGATGTTCCCGGCAGGCGAGCGCTTTTTCATCGATTCGGTCCGCCATTATCGGGATCGCATTCAGGATCCCGAACTACTGAATCAGGTCCAGGGTTTCATCGGGCAGGAGGCGATGCATAGCCGCGAACACGTCGAATTCAACGACGTCGCCGAAGCCGCCGGCTATCCGGCTCACCGGCTCGACCGAGGCTTCTGGAAATTCACGGGCCTGATGCAGAAGGTGTTGCCGCCGCCGCTTCGGCTTGCGCAGACGATCGCGTTCGAGCACTACACAGCGATCATGACCGACATGCTGCTCAGCAATTTCGAGCATTTCCACGACTCGGCCGACGCGTACGCGAACATGTGGCTCTGGCATTCGATGGAAGAAACCGAGCACAAGGCAGTCGCGTTCGACGTGTGGAACGCGGTAATGAAGCCGGGGCCGATGCGCTATCTGATGCGCGTCGGATCGATGGTGCTGACGAGCGCCGTGTTCTGGGGAACGAACTTTTATTTCCACATCGCGCTCATGAACGCGCACCGGCGCATGCACGGCAAGGTCTCCGGCAAGTGGGCGTTCGCGAGATTCTTCGCGAAGGGCCTCGTGAAACTGACGCCGCGAACGCTTGCCTACTTCAAGCCCGGCTTCCATCCTTGGGATCACGACAACCGCAGGCACTTCGCGACGCTCGACCGGCTGCTCGCGAACATCGACGCGAGCAATGCGCGATATGCGGCCAATGCGGCGCCGCGGCGCATTCCGCTGCATCCGATGACGGTCCAAGCGAGCTGAGCGAAGCGCGATCGCCGACACGCGATGCGTTGGCGATCGCTGCGCCGTCCGCGAGCACGAGCGCGGCGGCCTCGCGTCGAATCGCTCGGCACGTCCAATCTCACGCAAACGGTGTATTTCATGTCTTCGAATTCGATACAGCGGCGCGACTGGCCGCAAGCCTCGCCGTGGCTATCGCTGATCACGCGCCTGCTCGGCGTGTCGTTCCTGCTGTTCTTCGGCACGGCGATCGTCACGATCCTGCTCGGCATCGACCATCAGGTCGCGGGCGATCCCGTCGGCCTTCTGATATTGCGCCTCGTGCGGTGGGGCGGCGTGCACGGTGGCGGTGAGCACTACGAATTGATGATCTCGGCGATCTACGTCGTGTGGGGCGTCTTCCTGTGGGAGGCCGCCAACGATCTGTTCGAGCACAAGCTGTTTCTCGACTTCACGGTCGTCGCGAATGTCGCTCATTTCGGCCTGATGTTCGTGCAGGGTCTGATAATGCCGGGCGAGCACATCCATCTGGTGGGCGACGTCGCGCTCGGCGGGGTCGCGCTCGCGCTGTTTGCCGCGACGTGGATTCCGGCCCGGAGCAAGGCGGCAAGGCTGCGGATCTCGAATTCCGGACGCTAGCCGGGCGCCTCGCGCATACGCACGAACGGGTGCCGGGCCCGACGTTGCGCCGCGATTTCCGATCGCGCATGACGGCGGTGGGCCCGACGTTGCGCGATGCTGCGTTGCGTGATGTCCGGCTCGACTCGGCTCGACGAGACGAGACGTATCGCCGAACATGCCCGACGCGCATCGATCGCCGACGGCAAGCAAACTTCGCCGTCGCGCGAACCCACGCAGCCGCATGAGAATTACGAGCGCTTCGGCGAGCGCGTCGGGACTGCGCGGACGGACGCCGCGCGTTGATCGTCACGTCGTCGCACAAGCGCGGCGACGTGTCGTGACGTCGGCATCGGATATCGGATCGATGCTTCGGATGCCTCGAATTACACGAACGTCGTATGTCGCCGATGCCGACGGCAACCGCCACGCATCCCATCATGTCGATCGAAACTGCACGGGCTGCATGCGCGAACGCACACTATCGTCATTCGCGAAGACCTCATTCGCAAACGTGCGAATGCACGAACGCACGAACGCGCACAAGCGACGCCCTACTCGACAGCGCGCCGCGGCCAGACGCGCACGAAGCGCATCACGTGCGATCACAGTCAGTGCGCTATTCGATCAGGAATCGCTCGCGATCTTGCCCCGCGATCCACGCGGGCGCGCGGCCGCGCCCCGTCCAGGACGCGCCCGTTTCCGGATCGCGATAGCGCGGCTTCGGCAGCGCGTCGGCTTTCTTCGGACGTCCGAGACGCGGCGGAAACAGATCTTTCTGCGTGAGACCGTACTTGACGATCTTTCTGCGGAGCTCGACGAGCACGTCGGGCAGTTCGACCGCGCGCGCGGTCTTCGCCTGCTGCTTCAAAACATCTAATTGGGCAAGCAATTCCTTGTATGTTGCCATTACCATTTCCCCGTAGATTCCACTGCCTCTTTTCGACCGACAATCGAAAACCGCGTTGTTGTGTTGAATAGTGTCGAAGTCAGTTTTCGGCTATCATAGCCCAATTAGGCCAAGGTGGACTATTTCGATTCAGCAGGGAGCATTCGCCCATGCTCCCTTCCATTCATCACCCTCGTTATGTCATTCTACGCACGCATTTGCGCGCGCTGAGAAGAGCGGCAGGCCTCACCCAGACTCAATTGGCTGAGCGTCTGAGCATCGACCAGTCCTATCTCTCCAAGATCGAACGAGGAGAACGTTATGTCGATATTCTCTTTTATCTCGACTGGTGTCGTCATTGCGGCGTCGAGCCCAACCAGGCCGTATCGGAATTAATCGATGCGGGCGTCTGAAAGACGAGCGCAGCTTCATCTCGCCATTTGAAACGATTTGAATCGCGAGCAGCACCTGTCGCGTCGTTTGTCGGTGTGTTCGTTCACATGTCTTCCTTCATGCCACGCATCGCGCGTACGGATTGCGTGTGATGCGCGATGCGCAGGTTCGCCGCATGCGTGGCGTATGACACGTGCGGTGCGGATCGCTTTGCGGGCGCTTTCCGTGGCGCGGCCGAATCGATCGCGTGGGCCAACGCGACACGTCGCGCTTGCGATCACGTCCGCAACTCCCGCACGCAATCGGAAGCCGCATCGCGTGCCGACATCGAGCACACCCGCAGCGCGCTTTTCCCTTGCAAATCGAACGATGAAACAGCCGCGAACGCACGAACGCATCCGTCGCGCAGCGACGCGATAACACGCCTGCCAGCGCAATCGACAACGAGCGCGCGAACGCGTGCCCGTTGTCGCCCGATCGCCCTCGTCCGGCGCCGCGCTACGCTCACCCGTCCGTCGGCGACGTCAACTGCGCGCGCCGCCCCGCTTGATACGCGTAGTAATACACGGTCAACGCGGCGATCCACAGCGGCCCGATGACGAGCGCGACGCGCGTGTCGGGCGAAAACGCCATCAGCACGACGACGAAGGCGAGAAACGCGAGCGCGACGAGCGACGACACCGGATGGAACGGCACGCGCAGCGGCAGCCGCGCGAGACGCTCGACCGACACGCGGCGGCGAAAGCGCAACTGCGCGATCAGGATCACGCACCAGGTCCAGATCGCGCCGAACGTCGATACCGACGTGAGCCACACGAACACCTTCTGAGGCGCGAAGTAGTTGAGCACGACGCCAACGAACAGCAGCGCCGCCGAGATCAGCACGCCGTACACCGGCACGCCGCGCCGGTTCACCGACGCGAGCCGCTCGGGCGCCTGCCCCTGCTCGGCGAGATTGAACAGCATCCGCGCGGTGCTGAAGATCCCGCTGTTGCACGACGACAACGCCGCCGTCAGCACAACGAAGTTGATGACGCCGGCGGCGGCCGGAATGCCGAGCCGCGAGAACGTCATCACGAACGGGCTGCCTTGCGTGCCGATCTGGTTCCATGGGTAGATCGACATGATCACGAACAGCGCACCGACATAGAAGATCACGACGCGCCAGAACACCGAGTTCACCGCCTTCGCGAGCGACTTCTCGGGATTGCGCGCTTCGCCCGCCGTGAGCCCGAGCATCTCGACGCCGAGATACGCGAACATCACGATCGGCAGCGCGTCGACGACGCCCGAGAAGCCGTTCGGCATGAAGCCGCCGTGCGCCCACAGATTCGAGATGCCGGTCGCCACGCCGCCGTTGCCGACGCCCGCGACGATCATCAGTCCGCCGACCGCGATCATCAGCACGATCGTCACGATCTTGATCAGCGCGAACCAGAATTCGAACTCGCCGTACAGCTTGACCGCGATGAAGTTCACCGCGCCCATCACCATCAGCGCGGCGAACGTCCAGATCCAGTTCGGCACGTCGGGAAACCACATGTGCATGTAGACGCCGACCGCGGTGATTTCCGCCATGCACGTGACGATCCACATGAACCAGTAGGTCCAGCCCGTCAGATACCCGGCGAGCGGCCCGATGTAGTCCTGCGCGTATCGGCTGAACGCGCCCGCGACCGGATTGTCGATCGCCATTTCGCCGAGCGCGCGCATGATGAGGAAGATCGCGACGCCGCCGAGGATGTAGGTCAGCAGGATCGCCGGGCCCGCGGAACGAATCGCGGCGGCGGAGCCGAGAAAGAGGCCGACGCCGATCGTCGCGCCGAGCGCCATCAGGTTGATGTGCCGCTCCTCCAGGCCGCGGTGCAGCCGTTCGTCTTGTGAAGTCACCCATGTCTCCTGTCGGCGCGCGGGTGTGCGCCGCTGTGATGTCGTGTCGAGGGAAGACCGTGGCGTGTTGCGCGCGGCGTGCGATTTCACGGCTTACAGCCTGCGGCCCCGGCCGCGTGCTCCGCCGCTGCCGACCGCTTCGCGAAGACGGCGCGACGCCCGGCGGCGAATCGGATCACCGCGCCCGATCGAAAGCGAATCGCGATCGAACCGCTTCATTCCGTCAATCGCAACGCAGTGGCGCAGCGGCCGAATTCGGCCGGGTGTCGCGACGCATCGCGCAACGCGCATCCGATCGTGCCGAAGCACGCGCGCACGCCGCCGCCCGACAAGCATGAACAAGCGCGCGTGCCACGGGCGCGCATCTGTTTCGTGTTGCTCGGGAAGTCGGCGATGATCGAGCGAACCTCGCAACTTGCGTCGGCGCTCGGATCGGCATTGCACGCTCGGTCGAAATGCAGCGGCAATTATATGAAGAATATGGCGCTCGTCGCCAGCCGTTTCTATCGCATGCAAACGGCAATGTGGCGGCGCAAACGCTGGGCCGCTCACGCGGCCGCGGATGAAACCGGTGCCGCCGGAGGCGGCGAAGGCATGCAGCGAGCCAAGGCGTCGCGAGGCCTTCCGTGGCTCGCCGCATCGCACCTTGCCGCATCACGCCGTTCGTATCTCCGGCGCGCGATGCAAACGAAACCCGTTCCGGTCGATCGACCGGGGCTCTACTCTATTCGCCGCGACGCCATCGCCGCTTGCCGCCGACGCTCACGCAGCCGCCGGCCAGAACACGAGCGCACGCACCTCGATGCTCCGGCGCGGCGCGGCAGTCGCGCGCGTCGTCGGACGCGTCGGACGCGGTGCGCGCGGTGAGGCAAGCGCGGCCGTCGTCGAGCGAATCGTAGATCTTCAGCAGCAGCGTCTCGTCGGCGCGCAGCCGCGGGAAGTAGAACCAGTGGTGCGCGGAATTCGCGACGACCGAATAGGTGTCGCCGACCTTGTCGCGATAGACGAGGTCGCTCGGCACCAGATCGTCGGGCGCGATCGTGCGCGCGTCACCCTTCGCCAGATAGTTGACCCTGCTTCGATCTCGCCGCCTGCCTGCACAGGCGGCCGCGCTTCGATGACCGTGCTCATCGCGACTACTCCTCGTCAAAACGCTTCCTTGTACGGACGCAGATCGAGTTCCTGCGTCCACGCGCTACGGTGCTGCACATGCAGCTGCCAGTAACTCTCGGCGATCGCGTCGGGCGACAGCAGCCCGTCCGAGCCCGCTTGCGCGGCCTGGTCGGGCGCTGCGCTGCGCAGGCGCTCGCCGTCGATGCCGCCGTCGATCACCGCGTGCGCGACGTGAATGCCGCGCGGCCCGAACTCGCGCGCGAGCGTCTGCGCGAGCGATCGCAAACCGGCCTTCGCCGATGCGAACGCGGCGAACGGCGGCCGGCCGCGCAGCGACGCCGTCGCGCCCGTGAACAGCAGGCTGCGGGGCGCGTCGTCGCCCGCGTCGAGCAGTTGCGCGAGCGCCGCCTTCGCGAACAGAAAGCCGCCGATCACGTTCGTGCGCCACGCGTGCTCGAATTGCGCGGCGCTCAGCTCGAGCGTCGGCGCACGCACCGCGTTGCCTGCGTTGAACACCGCGGCCCGCAGTGTGCCGAGCGTGCGCACTTCGACGGCGAGGCGCTCAACATCGGCTTCGTTCGCGATGTCCCCGCTCGCGACGTGCGCGATGCCGCCTTGCACACGAATCTCGTCCGCGACCGCTGCGACGCGTTCGTGCGTGCGCCCCGTCAACACGACCGCGAAGCCGCTGCGCGCGAAGCGCCGGCTAACGGCCGCGCCGAGCCCGGCGCTCGCGCCGACGCCCGCGATCCATGCGAGCGGAATGGAAGAGGACGACTCTGTATCGATGGTCATATCGGCGAACCCTATATCGTCAGTCGCGCGTGTGAAACAAAGAAAACGAGATATGTTTATCCGGATGGCTGCGAACACGCTCGTTGAAGGAGCGTTGAGCATAGAGCGTTTTTAAAACCCTGTAGGCCGCGCAGTCTTGCATGCGGGAAACGGGGCGAGCGGGTGACGGAGATCGGTCCGCAAGACGTTCGAGCGGGCGTTCGCGGCGTGTGTCGATCAATGTGCGGCGGAGCAGCGTCGCAGGCGATCGTCGTGCGCGAACGATCGCTTCCGTCATCGAACGAGTCGATGAAATTTCGATGGCGATGCACGAAGCGACGCGTTGAGACATGCGCGATCACGCTGTCGTTTCCAACGGGCATTCGAGATCGAGATCGGTGCCGAGACAGCCGTCATCGCGTGAATCGCGGAGGGCCAATGGCTCGAACATGCGCCTCCGAACGAGCCGGCGTTGAGCCGCTCACTGCGGCCGCCGATCGCCAATTGCCGATCGTCACTCACGGCATCGTCACGATGGTCGTCTAAACATCGAACGCAATCCGAGCGACGCCGCCCCGCCGACGCGCCACGATGCATCGGCGCTTTCCGAGCGCCCTGCGCGGCCGGCCGCGACGACGGATTCGGAAAACAGCGGAGGACGGTCGAGTCGGTCGAAATCCGCACGAACGCTCACGCTTCGCGCTCGCCCGAGGGCCGGCGCGAGCACATGCCGTCGCCCGTCAGCCGCCCGCCATCACGCCGCCTGTCCCGCCCCTCGCCGAACGAAGCCGCACATCGCGAGCGCGACGGCGGCGAGCGCCGCACCGGCGAAGAACGTCGTCGGCGCGCCGTGGTGCTCCCACAGCCAGCCGGCAAGCGCGCTCGCCGCCAGCATCGCGATCCCGCCCGCGAGATTGAACACGCCGAACGCGGTGCCGCGCAGGTCCGGCGGCGCGGTTTCCGCAACGAGCGCCGCCAGCATCCCCTGCGTGAAGCCCATGTGCAGCCCCCACACGGCGACGCCCGCGAAGAGCGTCGTCACCGACGCGCTCGCGCCGAGCAGCAGATCGGCCGCGATCAGGAGCAGCATGCCGGCCGCGAGCGGCGCGCGCGCGCCGAACCGGTCGGACACGATGCCGACCGGATACGCAGACGCCGCATACGCGACGCTCATCACGACCATGACGGCCGGAATCCACGCGATGTCGAGACCCGCCTGCTGCGCACGCAGCACGAGGAACGCCTCGCTGAAGCGAGCGAGCGTGAACGCGGTGCCGATCAGCACGACGAACCAATAGCGCCCCGAAAACTCGCGCAGCGCGCGCCAGCGCAGCGGTGAGCGAAACGCGCGCGCCGCGGCGGGCGCAGGCGCCGGCTCGTCGACGCCGATCAGGATCAGCACGACCGCCAGGAAAGCGGGCACCACCGCGAACCACAGCACGATTCGGATGTGATCGGCGAACGCGAGCATCAGCGCGATCGCGAGCAGCGGGCCCGCGAACGCGCCGACCGTATCCATCGACTGGCGCAGCCCGAAGCACGCGCCACGGATCTCGGGCGGCGCGATGTCGGCGACGAGCGCGTCGCGCGGCGCGCCGCGGATGCCCTTGCCGACGCGGTCGAGCAGCCGTGCGGCGGCGACCGTAGACGGCCCGCCCGCGAGCGGAAACAGCGGCTTCGTCAGCGCGGCGAGCCCGTAGCCGAGCAGGAGCAGCGCCTTGCGCCGGCCGAGCCAGTCGCTCAGCGCGCCGGAGAAGATCTTGACGATCATCGCAGTCGCCTCGGCCGCGCCTTCGAGCACGCCGAGCGCCGCGACGCTCATCCCCATCGTCGTGACGAGATAGATCGGCAGCAGCGCATGGATCAGCTCGGACGACAAGTCCATGCACAGGCTGACGAAGCCGAGCGCCCACACGGTGCGCGGAATCGGCGGACGGACGGCAGAGGCGGGACGCGCGGGCATGGGCGGGTTCGTGACCGGTCGGGATGGGTTTCGTGCGAAGCGTCGAAGCGACAGCGCGGCGCAGCAACGCGGCGGCTTCGGCTCGGCGAGCCGCCGCCGCGATCGGCGCGGCTAGTCCGTCAAGCCGGCGCGCACCGGATAACCACCGCCGTCATCCGGCTCGACGGGCGGCGCGACGTAGCGCGCGGCGTCGAAGTCGGCGGGCAGCGGCTCGACCGGATAGCCGAGCTTTTCCCACGCGTCGAGGCCGCCCTTCAGCGCGAGCGCGTGGCGGATGCGCTTGCGCTGCAACTGGCTGACGATGCGCTTCGCGGTCGCCTCGTTCGGGCATACGCAGTAGACGACGATCGGCCGCGTCATCAGGTCGGGATGCAGCGGATCGGGCGAATCGAGATCGAGCGGATAGGCGCCCGCGATCCGGTACGCTTCCTTGTCGCGCACCGCGCGTGGCCGCGCGTCGAAAACGACGGGCGGCGCGGCCGATTTCAGCATCGCATCGAGTTGCTGCGGGCTGATGCGGATTTTCGCGAGCCAGCGGCGAAAGCGGACGCGCATCACCCAGCGGTACAGCACGAACGTGACGAAGATCGCCGCGAACGCGTCGAACAGCGTGCCGCCGCTCGCGCTCACCCACTGCATCAGCCGCACGATCTCGTCGTGCAGCGCCGCGCCGCCGAAGAGCCACACGCTCGCCCACAGCGACGCGCCGGCGACGTCCCACAGCAGGAACACCCAGACGGCGACGGCCGTCGTGCCGAGGAGCGGCGCGGACACGAGCCCGAGGCCCGGCAGGAATTTCGCGAGCACGAGGAGCGGCGCGCCGTGCTTCTCGAACACCTTGCGCGCGACGCGCAGCGTCGTGTCGAGCGACAGCGAGAAGCGCACGAGCGCGTTGAGGAGCCGCCGGCCGCGCGCGCGGCCGGCGAAGAACCACATCGAATCGGCGAGCACGGTCGCGGCGACCGCCGCACCGAGCATGCTCGCATAGGACGCCTGGCCCATCGCCGCCATCGTGCCGCCGACGATCAGCATCGGCACGGCCGGAACGGGCATGCCGAGCTGCGTGACGAGCACGCTGGCGAACACGGCCCACGGACCGAGCGACGCGGGAATAGCCTGGGGAAAATGCCACACGAACGCACCTCGAACGCGACGAATGCCGAGCCGGGTGGCGTCGGCGCCCGCGAATCGCCGCGGCGCCGGCCGCGGCGCGTGCGCGGCGTAGATCGGCAACCCGCATTCTAAACGCGTTTCGTGACCCGCTCGTGCAAGCAAGCGAGCGCGCGCGTCCGCCCGGCTTCGAGAAACCGGGCGGAATCGCGAACGACAGCGAACGACAGCGAACGACAACAAACGACAGCAAACGGCGGCCGCGCGAGCGGCTCACGCGGCCCGCGCCGTCCGCGCGCCTACTCGGACACTTCGATGATGACCTTCAGCGCGCGCGTGTTCGCCGCGTGGCCGAAGGTTTCGTACGCCTGTCCGATGTCGGCGAGCCGAAAACGGTGCGTGATCAGTTGCTTCGGATCGAGCCTCCCCGAGCCGACGGTCTTCAGCAGCATCGGCGTGCTCGACGTGTCGACGAGCCGCGTCGTGATCGTGATGTTGCGGTCCCACAGTGTCTCGAGATGCAGATCCGCCTTCACGCCGTGCACGCCGACGTTCGCGATCACGCCGCCCGGCGCGATGATCTGCTGGCACAGCTCGAACGACGCGGGAATGCCGACCGCCTCGATCGCACAGTCGACGCCCGCGCCCGTCAGCGCCTTCACCTCGGCGACCGCGTCGACCTGGCCGTTGTCGACGCACGCGGTCGCGCCGAAGCGCTTCGCGACCGCGAGCCGGTTCGAGTCCGGATCGATCATCACGATCTGCGCGGGCGAATAGAACTGCGCGGTCAACAGCGCGGCGAGCCCGATCGGCCCTGCGCCGACGATCGCGACCGTGCAGCCCGGCTGCACCTTGCCGTTCAGCACGCCGCACTCGAAACCCGTCGGCAGAATGTCGGATAGCATCACGAGCGCCTCCTCGTCCGCGCCCGGCGAAATCCGGTACAGGCTCGTCTGCGCGTGCGGGATCCGAACGTATTCGGCCTGCGTGCCGTCGATCCGGTTGCCGAGGATCCAGCCGCCCGTCGCGCAGTGCGAATACATCCCGCGCCGGCAATATTCGCACTGGCCGCACGACGAGATGCACGAGATCAGCACGCGATCCCCCTCCTTCAGCGTGCTCACCGCGGCGCCCACGAGATGCACGACGCCGACGCCCTCGTGGCCGAGAATGCGCCCCGGCTCGCAGCTCGGCACGTCGCCTTTCAGGATGTGCAGGTCGGTGCCGCAGATCGTCGTGCGCGTGACGCGCACGATGACGTCCGTCGGCGCCGCCAATTCCGGCATCGGGCGCTCGTCCAGCGATTTGCTGCCGGGCCCGTGATACACCAGCGCTTTCATGTCGTCTCTCCGCTCGCGGGGCGTGGGATGCCCCTCGCGCCCCACTCTATGCGCTTGCCGCGCGCGCCGGTTGACGCGAATCAAGCGCCGCGGCCCATCCGCGTGCGGCGCTCGCGCGCGGCGTCCCCCACGAGCGGGCGGACGGCCGGACGGGCTTTGATCTGAGTCAAGCGCCCCGCCCGCGCCCTTCATAGACTGGGGGCATACGCACAGACGGCGCACCGGGCGCCGGAACCAAGGAGAACGAGCGATGAGCTACAAGAGCATCCTGGTCCATCTCGACACGAGCGACCGCGCGCGCGCGCGGCTCGAAACAGCGCTGACGCTCGCGCGCCAGTTCGGCGCCCACTTGACGGCGATCTTCGCGATCTACACGCCCGAGCCGACGTCGTTCTACGTGATGGCGGGCACCGCCGACTACTTCTCCGATCAGGAGAAGCGGCGCGGCGAGAAGCGCGCGGCGCTCGAGCGCCTGTTCCACGCGGAGCTGACGCGCGCCAACGTGCAGGGACAGTGGATCGTCGCCGATGCGCGCGCGAACGAATCGGTGCCGCACTACGCGCGCTACGCAGACCTCGTGATCGCCGGCCAGACCGATCCGGACGACCCCGAAACCTACGTCGACGACAGCTTCCCCGACACGCTCGTGCTGTCGGCGGGCCGCCCGGTGCTGCTGCTGCCGTACGCGGGCATGCCGTCCGCGCTCGGCACGCGCGTGCTCGTCGCGTGGGACGGCAGCCGCGAGGCGACGCGGGCCGTCCACGACGCGGCGCCGTTCCTCGCACTCGCGACGAAGACGACGATCGTCACCGTGAACGGCGCCACGCAGGAGCCGCCCGGCGGGCGGATTCCGGGCGCCGACATCGCGCTCACGCTCGCGCGCCATCACGCGAACATCGACGTGCGGGATCTCGAACGCTCGCGCGACTCGTCGATCGGCGACGTGCTGCTGTCGCACGCGTACGAATCGGGTTCGGATCTGCTCGTGATGGGCGCATACGGCCACGCGCGCTGGAAGGAGCTGATCCTCGGCGGCGTGACGCGTACGATCTTCGCATCGATGACGGTGCCGGTGCTGATGTCGCACTGAGCCGCGCAACGCCGCGCGCCTCCGCAGCCGCCCGAAGAGGCGCGCGGACGGCAAGCCCCGCGCGCGTGATCCGGGTCAGGCGGGCGGCGCGATGCGCGGCCGATGTTGACCGAACGAAAAAGGTGTTGGGAGACAAACATGTATTCGATCATTCTTGTCGCGCTCGACGGCAGCGAGACCGCGTCGCATGCGCTCGACGCGGCGCTGCAGCTCGCCGTCGACACAGGCGCGCGGCTCGTGCCCGTCTACGTCGTCGACATGCCGGTGTTCGCATTCGATACGCCGGGCTATGACCCGTCGATCCTCATCGACGCGTTTCGCGAGGAAGGCCGGCGCGTGCTCGACGACGCGCAGAGCCGGATGACGCGGCGCGGCGTCGCCGGCGCGCCGCGGCTCATCGAAGTCGAGCCGCCGGGCGAGGACATCGCCGAGCGCCTCGAGCGCGCGGCCCGCGAGATCGGCGCGAGCCTGATCGTGATGGGCACGCACGGCCGGCGCGGCGTGCGCCGGCTGATGCTCGGCAGCGTCGCCGAGCGGCTGCTGCGCCACGCCCGCTGCCCAGTGATGATGATCCCTGCCCGCAGCGTGCCGGCCGACGACGCGAACGCGACTCATCCGACGGAGACTGCGTGATGAAATTCAAGACTTTGCTTGTCCATATCGACGACAGCCGCCAGAGCGATGCGCGCACCGAGTTCGCGCTCGACCTCGCGCGGCGCTGGGACGCACATGTGATCGGCCTGTACGTCGTGTGCCAGGATCTGCTGCGGCCGCTCTTTCGCAGCGACGAAAGCCTGCGTCTCGCGGCGAACGAGGCTCAGCACGCCGCACGGCGCGACGAAGCGCAGGCGCGCTTCACGGCCGCGGGCAAACGCTCGGGCGTCAACTTCGAATGGCGCGCGCCGGCCGGCCCGCCCACCGACGTCGCGACGCTGCATGCGCGCCACGCTGATCTCGTCGTGCTCGGCCAGCCCGATCCGGGCGACGACACGGCGTACATCGAACAGCATTTCGTCGACGACGTCGTGATGAGCTGCGGCGTTCCGGCGATCGTGCTGCCGTTCACGGGCGCGATGCGCACGTTCGGCGAGAACGTGCTGGTCGCGTGGGACGGCGGCCGCGAGGCCGCGCGCGCGGTCACGGACGCGCTGCCGATCCTCAGGCGCGCGCGCTTCGTGACGGTGGAAAGCGTTCTGCGGCGCCGCAAGACGGGCGCCGATCTCGCGCCTGCCGGCATCGACGTCGCCGCATACCTCGGCAGGCACGGCATCCAGGCGTCGTTCTCGGCGTCGGCGCATGTGCCCGGCGTCGAAACGGGCGCGGTGCTGCTGAACCGCGCAGCCGACCTGCACGCGGACCTGCTCGTGCTCGGCGCATACGGCCACACACGGACGCACGAGCGCGTGCTCGGCGGCGTCACCCGGACGATGCTCGAATCGATGACGGTGCCGGTGCTGCTGTCGCACTGAGCGGCGCCGCGTCCGCGAGCCGGTGCCGGAACGGATACCGGGGCGCCGGATCGGCGCAACCGCCCGCCGGCCCGGGCCGATATGTACGAAAGAAAGGCGCCCGCTTCCGGGCGCCTTTCGCTTTTACATCGCGCTCGCGTCGTACAGTTCGTGGTGCTTTCGCGATGCTTTCAGCCGGCGATTCCGACGACTGATGCCGTCTCGCCGCGTCAGCGAACGCGCGCCCGATGCCGCAATGCAACAGCCGGGCGCGACGATCCGCGTCACTGCGCGGACTCGTCGTAGCGGCGCAGCAGCACCGGCCGATCCGCGATCCGCAGCAGCGATTCCGCGACGCTGCCGAGCAGCAGCCGGCGAATGCCATGGCGTCCGCTCGTGCCCAGCACCACCAGGTCGGCGTCGCATTCGGCGGCCGTGCGCATCAGCACCACCGCGACGTCCTCGCCATACGAATCGATCGCGCGCACCGTGCCTTCGACGTGATGCTGCGCGAGCCGCGCCTTCGCGTCGGCGAGCACGCGGGTCGCGATCTCGCTCGCCGAGCCGTCTTCCTCCTGCGGCTCGATGTACGCGGCATTGACGTCGACGAGTTGCGGCTTGTGCTCGACGACGCAGACGGCCGTCACCGTTGCGCCGAACGTCTCGGCGATCTTGATCGCTTCGTCCAGCGCGACGCCTGCGCTGCGGCTGCCGTCGAGCGCCGCGAAGATTCGTTTGTACATGGTCGACACCTCCGGGAGAACACCATTCGATCGCGTGCGAACACGCCCTGCCGAGAGTCTCGCGCGACGCGCACGGCCCGCCGTTGACGAGGATCAAGTGTGCGCTCGGGGTGCGCGCACGGCCTACGCAACGCTCGTCGAACATGCGGCGTCGCTTCGTTCGCCATGCCTGCTGCGCAATCCCATTAGCCAAAAACAGCCAATTCGAGCACAATTCATCTCAATATTCATGATAAGAGGCCGTGGCCCACTTGCGAGGGTGTCCGTGCGTTCGGGACGCCGCATCGCAGCCGGCCTCGACCGGGGAGTAAAAGCTTGACGACCGCTCGTGCGACGGTACGAAACGAACGCATGCACGCCGTGCCCTGCACCGGTTCGCCGGTGCGGGCCCGCGCCGGCGCGTTCGCGGCCGCCGGCGCGTTCGGCGCCGGCCGGGCCGGACGCGGCTGCGCGGCGGCCGGCCGCCCGCGCGGTGCGCAGCCGTGCGACCGCCCTGCTCCGTCCGCCGCCGAACGCGCCGCGCACCAGTCGACCTCCCCGACGCAATCGTTTCGACAGGAATATCTCCACCCATGATCAAGGTTTTGATTGCCGACGACCACGCGCTCGTGCGCGACGGCTTGCGCCACATCCTGCAGAATGCATCCGGCTTCGAGGTCGCGGGCGAAGCGTTCGACAGCGCGACGACCATCTCGCTCATCCGCTCGACGCCCGCGCAGGTGCTCGTGCTCGATCTGTCGATGCCGGGACGCAACGGTGTCGAGCTCATCAAGCAGATCAAGGACGAGAAGCCCGCGCTGCGGATCCTCGTGCTGACGATGCACGCGGAGCAGCAGTACGCGGTGCGCGCGTTCCGGGCGGGGGCGTCCGGCTATCTGACGAAGGAAAGCGCGAGCTCGGAGCTCGTCGGCGCGGTGACGAAGGTCGCGTCGGGCGGCGTGTACGTGAGCCTCGCGATGGCCGAGCGCTTCGCGCAAAGCCTGAACGAGCCGGCCGAGACGCTGCCGCACCATCGGCTCTCCGACCGCGAGTTCGACGTGTTCCGCCGGATCGCGTCCGGACAGACGCTCACGCAGATCGCCGACGAGCTGTGCGTCAGCGCGAAGACGGTCAGCACGTACAAGACGCGAATTCTCGAGAAGATGCAGATGCCGCACGAAGCGGCGCTCGTGCGCTACGCGCTGCGGCACAAGCTGATCGACGACCCGGACGAGGATTGACGGCCGCGGGCGGGCCCGCACGCGGCGGCTACGCGCGGCCGGCGCGCGCCCCGCGCGCCCTCACAGGTTGAACGCCTTCGACATCTTCAGCTCGATCCAGGTCATGCCGGCGCGCAGCCCCTCGAGCATCGCGTCGCGCTCGGTCGGAAACGTCCTGCTGTGCCGGAACGCGTGCTTGAATGCGCCGCTCGGCGCGCCGTGCATCACCTTGATATCGCACACGTAACCGCCCTGCACCGGCGACGTCGTCACTTCGACCGTCCAGTCGCCTTCCTGAATGTTGCCTGACAACGTCATGTCGCTCTCCTGCCGAATCGGCCGCCGCGGCGCAACGCGAAGCCGCGCGGCGCGCGGGCGCTACTCGTAAAGGAATCGAAAGAACCCGCTGTGCAGCAAGACCGGCTTGCCGCCGATCTCGGTGAGCATCCGGCGCGCGGCATGCTCGATCTTGCCGCGGTGCAGGTCGAACGCCGTAAGCAGATCGTCTTCCTTCAGCGATGCCGCGCCGAAATGATCCTCGAGCGCCTCGGCCGTGATCGCGCATTGCACGTACTCGCCGTCGACGAGCGCGGGGAATGCGACGACGAGATCGCGCGCACAATATTCGGGCGGCGGATCTTGAGGAAACGAAATCTTCATGACGGGCATGACAGCCTCCTGTAGCCGCTGCCGGGACGGGCAACGGATCCATCGATGCTTCAGCATAGAGCCGCGCCGCCGCACGCGCTTGACCCACGTCAACCGGCCGCGCGCGGCGCACGGTTGATCTGCGTCAACGCGCCGGGCGGCGGCGGAACGATGATCGTCGCATCGCACGCCCCGTCACATCCGGTGTGCCGGCCCCGCGAGCGTCGAACGAAGAGGCGAGCCATGACACTGAAAGCGAATCTCGAAGGCGTCCGCGACACCTATCGCCTGTGCTTCGTGCGCAGTCCGTGGGCCTACTTCACGTGCCTGCCGCTCGACCGCCAATGCGGCGACCGCTGGAGCGAGGCGCCTTACGAGCTGTATGCGGGGCCGCCCTATGGGGACAGTCCGGACCAGCTCCTGCGCGTCGCGTTCGACGGCCCGCTGCTGCCGCCCGAGGCCGGGCGCAGCGCCGTCACCTGCAGCGTCGTCGACATCAACGAAGGGCTCGCGCCGTGGCTGCGAACCGAAAGCTACTTCGGCGGCGAGCCGCTGTCGATCGCCGCAGGCGCGACGCTCCGCACGTTCGTCGAAACGGTCGAGAAAGCGGGCGGCACGGTGTTCATTCCGCTCGGCTGGGGAGAATTGCCGCTCGCGGACAAGCGCGCGCATTCGGCGGTCGTGCCGAGCTGATCGGTAAGCGGATGAATCCGGGAATCGGAATAAGCCGGCGATGGACAACCGGCGGCCGTCCCGACCGCGACAGCCGCGCCAGCCGTTCGATGACCGGCCAGCCCCACGCCTGCGTCGCGCCGACGGCGTGATTTCGTGTGCTTTCAGGCGGATGAATCGTCCGATGTGGGACTCGCATCGCGACGCGGTCAGCGCTCGTCCTTCGGCGTCGGATTCAGCAGCACGACGAACGCGGCGACGCCGAGCGACAGCGCCACCACGCCATACAAAAATTCGGCATTACTGTCGAACAGCAGACCGCGAATGGCTTCCATCATCCCCGCGAGCGATATGAATACGGCGATGGTCGCGAGAATGACCCGATATTTGCGCACCATGACGGTCTCCTGGCTTCGTGTGTGCGGCCGCCCGACTGCGTGCGCGGCCCGCGCGCCGGCGTCGTCACGCGCGATCGACGCGCGTGCTTTCCATCCAGCCTGCCTGTATGATCGCCCGTCGCGCGACGGCGGCCTTGACGTGAATCAAGCGCTGTCCGCCCGCGTGAACGCGCCCGGCGAAGCGTCGGCGATGCGCGTAGACCTACGCCTCCGCCGCGCAAAAAGCCAAAAGCGTCGCTGTACAATGCACGGGCACCATCGCCCCGCGCCGCGCCCGCGCAACGGGCACGGCCGACGCAACCCGCCAGCGCGCCGCGCGCTTGCGTCGAACGGCAACCGTAGCCTCGTGGGAAATGCATGGATTCGGACATCATGCACATCGGCGGACGCATCCGCCGCCTGCGCCGCGAGTTGAAGAAAACGCTGCTCGAGGTCGCCGCCGAGGCAAACCTGTCGGTCGGATTCCTGTCGCAAGTCGAACGCAACCTGACCGGCATTTCGATCTCTTCGCTCGTCAATGTCGCGAGCGCGCTGCGCGCGCCGCTCAGCGCGCTCGTCGACCAGCCCCGTCAGGATCAGCCGGATTCGCATCAAGGCAGCCGCGAATCGTATTCGATCCGCCCGACGCAGCAGCGCTACGAGCGCCTGTCGACCACCTTCACGGACAGCCAGCTCAACGCGGTCAAGGTGTCGATGATGGAAGGCTATTGCTCCGAATGGGTCGCGCATGCCAGCGACGAATTCGTGTTCGTCCTGTCGAGGCGCGTCCGCTACACCGTCGGCAAACAGGACTTCCCGCTCGGCCCGGCGATTCGCCGCACTTCAATGCGCATGAGCGGCACCGCGTCGTGAACGTCGGCAACGCGCCCGTCGAGCTGATCGCGGTCGGCACGCTGCCGCTCTTCGGCGATGGGCAGCCGGCGTTCCCATCGCTGCCGGGCGGGCAGAAGCCGCTACGCACGCGCGCCGCGCGCAAGACGGCCGAGCCGCCGCCCGCGGAAGAGCCTTCGGCGCGGAAGACCGAACGGCCGAAGCGTGCGCCCGCCGCACGCACGATCGCGACGAGCGGCGCGCCACGGCGCGGCGTGAAAATGACCGCGCGCTGAGCGGCGCGGAAGCGAAACCGGCGGGCTTGTCCGCATCGCTTTCGCTGCGTCGGATATTCGATCGGGCGATGTGGACGCGCGCGACATCGCGTCGCGCACGCGCGCACGTTCGCGCCCGCGGCTCTGCACGACGCGAGCTCGCTGGGCATTGCGCGCGATCTGCTTGCGATTGACGGCGAGCAGGCCGTCGTCGTGACGCGCATTCGATATGTCCATCGCGATTTGCGGCGTCAGTTTATTTGGCGATCGAATTGACACATTTTCCCGCAATCGATGAAATAGATCTTTTGACTTTTTCTAAAAATAAATCGATCACCCTTCATCAGCTCATCTCGCACATCGATTTCCATTTCTCTCTGCCATAATTATTTGCATATTTTTTGCATCTTTAATACGATTGCGGTCGCGATCAGCGAGCGGTCCGCACGATAGGTTCACTTCGTTGCATATGCGCGCCGGTCGGCCGTGGAAGGCTGCCTCCCTCCCGAGCTCAAGCAAATTCCATGACGAATCACCCTGGAAAGATCGGCAGGATTGCGGCACGCTGAAATTTTTTCATTCAATAAACCACGAATACGAAATCGAAAAGACTGAAGCGGCACACGAATCTTGTTCATAGGCCTGCGTCACGATTCGCCTGACCGAATCCGTCCGGGGTCGGGAAAATCGTCAATGGCGATCATTGGAATAAAACGAACCCACTATGAAAAGCAAGCACGTCGATGTACTGATCAATGGCAGCGGTATCGCAGGTGTCGCGCTCGCGTACCTGCTTGGAAGACGCGGCTACGGCGTCACGGTCGTCGAGCAACTGGCGCGGAATCGGGCACAAAACGGCGCCGATTTGCTGAAGCCCTCCGGCATCGACATCATTCGCGGGATGGATCTGCTCGACGACGTCTTCGCTGCCGGCGGGCTCGAGCGCGATGCGATGAAGCTGTTCCACGACAAGGAACCGATCGCATCGCTGGACTATCGGGTTTCCAGCACGCTCGGCTTCTTCATTCTGATTCCTTGCGAGCAGTTGCGTCGCTTGCTGCTCGGCAAGCTCGACGGCCTGCCCAATGTGGATTTGCGCTTCGAGACGTCCATCGAGCAAGTCGAGCAAGACGCCGGCGGCGCGGTGACGTCGCTCGTATTGAGCGACGGCGAGACCGTCTCGCCCAATGTGCTCGTCGGCGCCGACGGAGCGCGCTCGATGATTCGCACCGACATCCTGCGCATGCACGCCGAGCGCATTCCGTATACGACGCCGATGGCATTCGGCACGATTCCGCTGACCGACAGCGTTCGGGAATGCAACAGGCTATACGTCGATTCGAGCAAGGGGCTCGCCTACTTCTACCCGATCGGTAACGAAGCGACGCGTCTCGTCGTCAGCTTTCCCGCAAACGACATGCAAGGCTATCTTGCCGACGCCACGCGTGCGAAGCTGGTGTCGCGTCTGAGTGAATTCGTCAGTCACGAGAGCGCCGATGCGATGGCGATGATAGGCGCGGGTACGGAATTTCCGTTGATACCGCTCGGCCGGATGAATCTGAGCCGCTATCACAAGCAGAATGTCGTGCTGCTCGGCGATGCGGCTCACAGCATCCATCCGATTACCGGCCAAGGGATGAACCTCGCGATCGAGGATGCCGGCGAGCTCGGCAGTTGCCTCGACCGGTATTTGAGCGGACAGGTCGCGCTGGCCGAAGCGCTGGGCTCGTTCGAACGTGTGCGGCATCCCGTCAACGAGGCCGTGATTTCCTACGGCCACTCGCTGGCGACGGCCTATCACGATCGCTCGGCACTCCTCGCCAACTTCCGATCCCAATTGCAAACGAGCGGGCGAGACTCGGCTCTGCTGGGAACCGCTGGCGAAGCGTGACCCGGAAAGCGGTCTCATGTTCCGCGCAATCGCACCGTTCCATCATGGGGTGCAAGCAGACAACGGCTCCGGCGGTCCGGCACGATCGGCGCGAAGCCATGCCGCGTGGACGTCCAGCGATAAAGCTGCAACAAGTTGTATCGATGATTCGTCCGGATTGGGTCCCGGGAACGGAAAGCCGCCCCCATATTCGGCGCTCCCCAAACTCAGCCGGATGAACATCGCGATGAACGCCGCAGCCGGCTTTGCGCGCTGGACAGCGCCACGATCTGGTTGATCGCAGGATCGCACACCGAATGCGAGTGTCAATTTTCACGGCCGCCGTCATTCGCGGCCCTCTTCATCCTTCGACGACGCCCCGTATCACAACACATCCGGCAACATCCCGCACGGCGCCGTTAACCTCGTCTTAAGACAGATTCGTCAAGCTGTCATGGCCGACCGCGAGCACGCTCGCCCGCGGCGGGGACAAATGGAGGTACGCATCATGAAGTCCGCTCTGAAAACGGTCGCGCTTGCACTCGCACTCGCTGTTCCGGCCCTGTCGTTTGCGCAACCGTCGTCCAATGGGCCGCTGACGCGTGCGCAAGTGCGCAACGAACTGATCCAGTTCGAAAAAGCCGGCTATCAGCCGTCGAAGAACCAGTACCCGGCGAACATCCAGGCAACCGAAGCTCGCATCGCATCGGCAAGCGGCGGCGTCAACACGTCGAGCTCCGGCTACGGCGGCACCGCCGCCGGCGCGATGCAATCCGGTCAGCGCGTCTCGCCGACATCGGGCGGCTGGGACGCGCCGTATCGTCATCACTGATCGAAGCGCGCATCGGCCAGACCGATCGTGCACGCGGCCCTGCGCATTGATAGCGCTCGATCGACGAGCCGGGAACGGCGACGCGTGTCGCACGGACTCGATCCGGGCGGCATATGCGCCTTTCAACGCCTGCCGCCCGTATGATTCACCAATGATCCGCAGCGCGGGACGACGGAGGAGAGCGAACGGTCGCGAGACGCCAAGTCCGCGTCGTTCGCTTCACCGTCGCCCCGCGCTCGCAAACGTTCGATCGCGCGTCAGTTCTTCGCCGGCAGCGTCGGCTCGCCCGCCGTCGTCGCGTTGCGCACCCAATCGGCAAACTCGTTGTCGTAGCGGCGGCCGATGTACGCGACGTAGTTCTCGTAGCCGTCGTAGTCGCCGGTGCGAAAGCGCGACACGATCGTGTCGACGTCGGCGCGATGGCGCTCGAACATGAAGCGCGTCGCCATGTAGCCCCACCGGTACGCGCGCGCGACATAGTCGCTCGATGAGTAACGCGTCCCGAGCACGTCCGAGAACTGGTACGTGCCCATGCGCGCGGCGTCGATCGATTCCTGGTTGTCGTTCTTTCTCGACAGATACTCGGCGACGCCTTCGATCCACCAGACGGTCGGCTTCGCGGTGCTCGCCGTGAAATCGCCCGCCATGTCGTAGCGGCCGTCGAGATAGTGCGTGAACTCATGCTCGAGATTCCAGACCTTGAACTCCGGCCGCAGCCACGAGGCTTCGTGCGCGATGAAGCGCGCCTGATTGCCGGGCGCCGACGGATCGCCTTCGAGATACATGCCGCCGTTGTCGGTGCTGATTCCGTAGATCACCGAAGCATACTTTCGATAGTTCTCGTAGTCGTCGAACACGACGAGCTCGATCGTATCGTTGCGATCGCCTGCGACCGGCTTGCGTCCGGTCTTCATCATCCGGTGGAAATAGTCGTCCTGTAGCGCGACCGCCGCGCACACCGACTGAAGCTGAGGCGCCGTCATGCCCTGCGCGAGAATGCGCACGCTCGCGTTGCATGCGTGACGGCGCGTGAGCACCGCGTCGGTCAACCGCTTCTTGTAGTCGCACGTGCCGTAGTCCGCGCAGTTGCCCGAATCGCCATAGTCGACCGCCTCCGCCGCCGCGAGCCACAGGTCGCTGCCCGCGCCCGTCATGCTCGTCGACGCGAGCATGTCCTGGATCATCTTCTTCACGCGCGGCTTCTGCGCCGGATAGCGGAGAAAGCGAAACGTTTCGCGCGCCGCATCCGCCAGTTGATAGGCGGCGCTCGTGTTCGACAGGCTCGCGCGGTTCGCCGTGACGAAGCGATCGAGCGTCTCCGGCAGCGTCGCGTCGCTGCCGAGCATCTGCTGCGCGGCGCTGCGCTGATGCGCGTAGAAGAACACGGTCAGCAGGCCGGTGAAGCCGCCCGCCGCGCTCGGCTGCAGCAGCGGCGCCGCAGCTTGCGGATTCGCCGCGCTTGCGGTGTAGAGCGCGACGCGGTCTTTCAGCGTCGGCAGGTAGTACGCTTCGTCCTTCATGTTCGTGATGAGCTTCATCAACTCGTTCGCGGTGCTCGGCGCACGCGAATTCTCACGAAACAGCGCGTCGCCCGCGAGGCTCTGCCGAATGTACGGACGCAGCCATACGGCGAGATCCGGAATCGGATTGGCAAGACCCGATACCTCATATTGGTAATAAGCGGAACGCAGATAAATCAGCAAATTGACCAAAATCAAATTGCTCGCGTCGTATCGATATATGTCCTGCACGAAACGACTCGCGACCGCATGAACATTTTCGGCATTGAAAATCTGCGCGGCCAGCGGTTTATCGACCGAAAACAGGCCGTAATGGCATTCGTAATCAGGAAGATTCGCGATGTAATCGGCAAGCGCGGCGCCGTGATATTGGGTCATCGCCGACATGTCGCGGCAATCAGCGCCCGGCGCGCTGCGCTTGCTGCGCGTCGCCTGCTGCTTCTGCCGCAGCGGTTCGACGAGCGTCGCGCGATCCTGCTTGCTGAGTGGCAGATTGTATTCGGCCTGCTCGGGCGACAGCGGCAAGTTCTGCGGCAAACGCGGCATGCGCGCCTGCTTTTCCTGCGACGGCTGCGTATTGGCCCACGCCGTGCCGACCCAGCCCGTGAATACCGACATCGCGATGACGGCGGACCAGCGACGGGCCTTGCGAGACATCTCTGTTATTAGCATTTGACTTGCCCTCGGTTATTTTGGAGCGCAAAAGATATAACACCGATGATTAACAAGTCAATTTAACAGACGAATTATCAATATATTTTATATTGTTGAATTATTATCGCTTTAAACTCGGCTTTCACAATAATGCGATCGAGTGACGAAGCGTCCGCGGCGCTTGTCGGATTGCCGTGCGCGCGGCGCCGTCTGTCCGGTTTTGCGCGATCCTTGCGTGCGCGCTTCGCGATGGGCCGGCGAACGCGCGATCGGATCGCGGCAAACGAGCGGAATCCGAATGGAATCGCACGGAAACGGCGCCGCGCGCGATCGACATCGTGCGCGATGCGCTCGGCCGACGGCTCGCGTCACGCCGCGCATCGACGGATGCGCGGCCAGCGGCGCACGCGATGCGCGTCTTCGGCGGCCGGCCATGCCGTGTGCTTCGCCCTCAGCCGAGATCGGCGACCAACGCGTGATATTCGCGCTCGCCGGACACGAAGCGGTGAACGGGCCGATATCCGAGCTTCGCGACCGCATTGACTGATCGCTCGTTATCGACGGCAATGAAGCTGATTGCGTTCTTGAAGCGAGTTTTGGCGGAAGCGATCGCGAAACCGATCATCTTTTCGAGAATTCCATTTCCGCGCGCCACCCGACTCAAGCACATCGGGCCGAATAGACATACGGTATCGGATAATTCTTCCAGCGTATATTCGCCGCTCTTTTCGAACGATGCGACGAGCGCATCGATGATCGCATTGCCGCGCCACGGATCGAGGCGGGAAATGCAGAAGAATCCTGCGAACTCCGATTCTTCGTAGGCGACGACAATGCCGATGTCCGACGCGATCGCGTCGATCTTCTTCTCGGGAATTTCCGCAGAAAGGAAGCCATTTTTGCGCTCCGCCTCGGTGAGATTGACGATCTGATTTGCGTTCTGCAATGACAGGATGTTCGGATAATCCCCGGAATGGGCCATTCTGACTACGGTCGATTCAGCCATGTCTGTTTGTTCATTTAAATGAAAGATGGCGATTCTATAGATTATTACACTTCGAAAGCTAGAATGTTCATACGAATAGAGAAGCGCCGGTCCATATATTTCGCCGTTGCAATTCGAAGAAAAGCGCATCGAAATGGCGCTTGGATATTGATTTATCTATCGTTTATCGAAACGGGCAGGCCATCGATCGATGCAGTCGCCGGCCGCAACCTCGCTCGCGACGTCGCACGAATCGATCTGCCCCGCTCGCCTCGTCGAACGCGATGCCGCCGCGCATCGCGATTCGGCATCCGCGCGCGATCGCGCCAGCGCGATGGATCGATCCCCGAACGCCTCATGCACCGCGCACTGCCTCGCTTGCATCGGCTGCCGGACGACTTCTTCAGCGTATCGTCCATCGGCTGCGTCAGCGAGCCTCTCGCCCGTCCCGTCGATCGTCCCGCGCGCTCGATCATGCGAGCCTTCCCGCAGCCCCGAGCCGTTCACCGCCGGCCATTTCCGCTCGTACCGGTCGGTTAGAATCGCGTGCGATCAAACCGAAAGCTTCCCTCCGAGAGCAATCGAGCGATGAAACACGACGACAAGCACAACACACCGAACCGAACGGCCGCCCGGCTGCTGTGGCGCATCGGCGCGGTCGCGACGCTCGGCGCCGTCGCCGCGCCGTCGCTGCAGGCCGATGCGGCGCGCACGACGAGCGTGTCGCCGCAAGGCACCGTCGCCGAAGTGCGGCAGGCCGTCGTCAAGTTCGACGAAGCGATGGTCGCGTTCGGCTCGGCGTCCGCGCCGGACCCGGCGCGCGTCGCCTGTACCGATTCCGCGGCCGGCCGCGGCCAGGGACACTGGCTCGACGACAAGACGTGGGTCTACGACTTCGAGAGCGACCTGCCGCCCGGCGTGCGTTGCACGGTCTCGCTCAACGACGCACTTCGCTCGGTCGCCGGCCACGCCGTGACCGGCCCGCGCCGCTTCGCGTTCGAGACGGGCGGCCCGTTTCCCGTGTCCGTGCGGCCGGGCTCGCGCGAGATCGAGGAGCGGCAGGTCTTCGTCATCAAGCTGAACGGCCCGGCCGACGAACGCTCGGCGCTCGCGAACATCTGGTGCGAGGCGGCCGGCATCGGCAACCGCATTCCCGTCACGCTCGCCGAAGCATCGACGCGCGCCGCGCTGCTCGATCATTTCCGCTGGAAAAAGGACGCCGCGCGCGTGCTGACGCTGTCGTGCGCGCAGGCGCTGCCCGCGAGCGCGAAGATGCAGCTCGTCTACGGCAAGGGCGTCGCGAGCCCGAGCGGCATCGCGAACGACACCGAACGGCGCTTCGACTACACCGTTCGCGCGCCGTTCGCCGCGAGCTTCTCGTGCGAACGCGAGAACGCGAAGGCGCCTTGTACGCCGCTGCGCCCGCTGACCCTGTCGTTCAACGCGCCGATCGCGCGTCAGTCCGCCGAAAAGATCCGGCTGCGCGGCCCGGACGGCGCAATCGAGCCGTTCTTCAAGCCCGACGACCGCTCGGAGGAAGTCACGAACGTCCAGTTCGCCGCGCCGCTGCCCGCTCAGGCCGCGTTGACGCTCGATCTGCCGTCCGGCCTGCGCGACGTCACCGGGCGCACGCTGTCCAACGCCGACCTGTTCCCGCTCGCGACGCGCACTGCGCCGATGCCGCCGCTCGCGAAATTCTCGTCGGGCACGTTCGGCATTGTCGAGCGCTTCGCCGAACCGGGTGCGCCCGCGCTCATACCCGTCACGCTGCGCAACGTCGAGGCCGATCTGCACGTCGCGGGCCTCAATACGGGCGGCGCGCAGTTCGCGAACCTGAAGGTCGAGAACGACGCGGCGATCCGCGCGTGGATGCGGCTCGTCGATCGCTTCGACGGCCGCGCGATGACCGTCGAATCAATCGACAAGCTTCGCCCCGGCCTGCTCGCGCGCGATCAGCATCCCGTCTACGTGCCGCTCGCGGCAGGCGAGCGGCAGCCGAAACCGCAGCATCGGCAGATCGACATTCGCTCGCTGTCGCTGCTCGCGGGCGAGCCCGGCGTTCAGACGCTGACGCTGCCGAAGGCCGACCCGAAAGCGCTGCGTCCGTTCGAGGTCGTCGGCGTGCCGATCGACAAGCCCGGCTTCTACGTGCTCGAGCTCGCGTCGCCGGCGCTCGGCCGCTCGCTGCTCGCGAAGCCGTCGAAGATGTACGTGCGCACCGCCGTGCTCGTCACCAATCTCGGCGTGCACCTGAAGCAGGGGCGCGAGAACAGCGTCGTATGGGTGACGACGCTCGACAGGGGCAAGCCCGTGCCTAACGCGCAGGTGCGCGTGTCCGACTGCAACGGCGACGCGATCGCCGCCGGCAGGACCGACGCGCACGGGCTGCTCGCGATCGACACGCCGTTCGAGCCGAAGCGCGAATGCGACTATTCGAAGGGCGACGGCGACTACTTCGTGTCGGCCCGCGTCGACGATCCGAAGACCGGCCCCGACATGGCATTCGTGCGTTCGAGCTGGAATCGCGGCATCGAGTCGTGGCGCTTCAACGTGCCGACCGACACGAGCCGCACGCCGACCGTGCGCGCGCACACCGTGTTCGACCGCACGCTGGTGCGCGCGGGCGAGACGGTATCGATGAAGCACTTCGTGCGCGAGGAGACGCTGCAGGGTCTCGCGTTCCCCGCGCACTACCCGGCGCGCGCGACGATCCGCCATCTCGGCAGCGGCCAGACGTATCGCGTGCCGCTCGCGTGGGCCGCCGATCACAGCGCGGACACGCGCTTCACGCTGCCCGCCGCCGCGAAGCTCGGCGAATACAGCGTCGAGCTCGAAGACGGCGACGAGGACGCACCGAGCGCCAGCTACTACGGCGGCAGCTTCCGCGTCGAGGCGTTCCGGCTGCCCGTCTTCAAAGGCTCGATCGGCGCGCGCGACGCGAAGACGAGCCCGCTCGTCGGCGCGGAGGAAGCGCCGCTCGCGGTGCAGATCGACTACGTGTCGGGCGGCGGCGCGTCGAACCTGCCAGTGCAGGTGTCGGCGTTACTGCAAAGCGCCGCGCCGCCGTTCACCGAGCAGTACGCCGATTTCAGCTTCACGCCGTACCGCCCCGAGACCGACGGCGGCATGGTCGACGACGACATGCAGGACGACGACAGCGCGTCGCGCGGCAACGATCCCGACGCGGCGAAGCTGATCGCCGACAAGATCCCGCTGACGCTCGATCGCACGGGCTCCGGCTCGCTGACGCTGAAGGGCCTGCCCGCCGTCGACGCGCCGAAGCGCATCGCGCTCGAAGCGACGTTCGCCGATCCGAACGGCGAGGTCCAGACCATTCGCGGCGACGCGATGCTGTGGCCGGCCGCGGTCGTCGCGGGCATCAAGGCGGGCCACTGGGTGTCGGTCGGCCAGCGCGTGCCGGTGCAGGCGCTCGTCGTCGATCTGCAGGGCAAGCCGCGCGCGTCGGCGGCGGTCGAGATCAAGGGTGTCGCGCGCGTGACGACGTCGTCGCGCAAGCGGATGGTCGGCGGCTTCTATGCGTACGACAACAAGCACGATACGCACGACCTCGGCGTGCTGTGCTCCGGCAAGACCGACGCGCAAGGCCGCCTGTCGTGCGACGCAACGCTCGCGCAGGCCGGCAACGTGCAGTTGATCGCCGTCGCGAAGGATGGCGGCGGCCGCACATCGAATGCATCGACGTCCGTGTGGGTCACGCGCGACGACGAGCTCTGGTTCGGCGGCGACAACACCGATCGGATCGACGTCATTCCGGAAAAGACCGCCTATGAGCCGGGCGAAACGGCCCGCTTCCAGGTGCGGATGCCGTTCCGTTACGCGACCGCGCTCGTCGCCGTCGAGCGCGGCGGCGTGATGGAGACGCGCGTCGTCGAGCTGAACGGCAAGAATCCGGCCGTCGATCTCAAGGTCGGCGACACGTGGGGGCCGAACGTCTACGTGTCGGTGCTCGCACTGCGCGGCCGGCTGCGCGAGGTGCCGTGGTACTCGTTCTTCACGTGGGGCTGGAAGGCGCCGCTCGAATGGGCGCGCGCGTTCTGGCGCGAAGGACGCCGCTACGAAGCGCCGACCGCGCTCGTCGACCTGTCGAAGCCGGCGTTCCGCTACGGTCTCGGCGAGATCAAGGTCGGCACGGGCGCGCACAAGCTCGGCGTCGCTGTGACGACCGACGCGGCCCGCTACCCGGTGCGCGGCCACGCGCACGTGCGCGTGAAGGTCACGCAGCCGGACGGACGGCCCGCCCCGGCCGGCACGCAGATCGCGCTCGCCGCGGTCGACGAAGCGCTGCTCGAACTGATGCCGAACCGGAGCTGGGATCTGCTCGACGCAATGCTGCAGCGTCGCGCCTACGGCGTCGAGACCGCGACCGCGCAAATGGAGATCGTCGGCCGCCGCCACTTCGGCCGCAAGGCGGTGCCGGCGGGCGGCGGCGGCGGAATGGCGCCGACGCGCGAGCTGTTCGACACGCTGCTGCTGTGGAACCCGCGCGTCGCGCTCGACGCGAACGGCAGCGCGACCGTCGACGTGCCGCTCAACGATGCGCTGACGCGCTTTCGGATCGTCGCGATCGCGGCGACGGGCGCCGACCGCTTCGGCACCGGCAGCGCGACGATCCGCAGCGCGCAGGACCTGCAGCTGATCTCCGGCCTGCCGCCGCTCGTCCGCGAAGGCGATGCGTTCCGCGCGCAGGTCACGGTGCGCAATGCGACGGATCGCAAGATGGACGTCGTCGTGACGCCGCGCGTGCCGGGCGTCGACGTCGCGCCGCAGACCGTCTCGCTCGCGCCCGATGCCGCGCGGGAAATCGCGTGGACCGTCACCGTGCCGGAGCAGGCGATCGACGCGGCGGGCGCGTTGAGCTGGCGCATCGAAGCGGCCGAGCAAGGCGGCAAGCGCGCGGCCGATGCGCTCGCGGTCACGCAGAAGGTCGTGCCCGCGCTGCCCGTGACGGTCCAGCAGGCGACGCTCGCGCAAGTCGACGGCACGCTGACCCTGCCCGTCGCGCCGCCCGCCGGCGCGGCGGCCAACGCGCAGGGCGCGCCGCGCGGCGGCATCGCCGTGTCGCTGCAGTCGAAGCTCGCCGACGGCCTGCCGGGCGTGCAGCGCTGGTTCGAGCGCTATCCGTACCGCTGTCTCGAACAGCAGGCGTCGCGCGCGATCGGCCTGCGCGATCCGGCGCAATGGCAGGCGCTGACCGCGCGGATGCCGGTCTACCTCGATCGCGACGGACTCGCGAGCTACTTCCCGCCGTCGTCCGACGATGCGCATCAAGGCAGCCCGCCGCTGTCCGCGTACCTGCTCGTCCTCGCCGACGAGGCGGGCCGCCTCGATTCGCGCTTCGCGCTGCCGGAGGACGTGCGCACGCAGCTCGAATCCGGACTCGCGCGCTTCGTCGAAGGCCGGATCGAACGCGACACATGGGCGCCGCGCCAGGACCGCGACCTGCGCAAGCTCGCGGCGATCGAGGCGCTGTCGCGCTACGGCGCCGCGCAAGGCCGGATGCTCGGCTCGATCGAGATCGCGCCGAATCAGTGGCCGACGTCGGCCGTCATCGACTATCACGCGATCCTCTCGCGCGTGAAGGACATCCCGCAACGCGACGAGAGGCGCGCGCAGGCCGAACAGATCCTGCGTGCGCGGCTCACGTACCAGGGCACGCAGCTCGTGTTCTCGACTGCGCGCGACGACGATCTGTGGTGGCTGATGACGAGCAACGAGACCAACGCCGCGCGGCTCGCACTCGAGTTCGCGGGCGACGCGGGCTGGCAGGACGAGATGCCGCGCGTGACGGCCGGCTTGCTCGCGCTGCAACGCAACGGCGCATGGCAGACGACGACCGCGAACGCGCTCGGCCTGCTTGCGGTCGAGCGCTTCTCGCGCGCCTACGAGCGCGCGCCCGTGACCGGCACGACGAAGGTGACGCTCGGCGCCGACGCGCGCTCGATCGCGTGGTCGCAGCCGGCAGCCGCGGCGGGCGCGGCAACGGCTGCCCCGGCAACGGCCGTCGCGGCGTCGACCGCCGCGATATCGACCGCGGCAGCATCGACGACCGCGATATCGACCGCCGCGACGCGGTCCGCCGCCGTGCGCAGCGTGATGCTGCCGTGGCCGCGCGCCGCACGCGCGCCGGGCACGCTCTCCGTCGTGCAGGAAGGCAGCGGCCGGCCATGGGCGACGATCGAGAGCCTCGCCGCGGCGCCGCTGCGCGCGCCGTTCGCCGCCGGCTACCGGATCGCGAAGACCGTCACGCCGGTGTCGCCCGCGGTCAAGGGCGCGCTCACGCGCGGCGACGTGCTGCGCGTGCGCATCGACATCGATGCGCAAAGCGACATGACGTGGGTCGTCGTCAACGATCCGATCCCGTCCGGCGCGACGATCCTCGGCTCCGGCCTCGGCCGCGATTCCGAAGCCGCGACGCAAGGCGAGAAGTCGCCCGACGCCGCATGGCCCGCATTCGTCGAGCGCGACTTCGACGGCTATCGCGCGTACTACGACTACCTGCCGAAGGGCAAATTCACGGTCGAGTACACGGTGCGCCTGAACAACGTCGGCACGTTCGGGCTGCCGCCGACGCGCGTCGAAGCGCTGTACGCGCCGTCCGTATACGGGCTGTGGCCGAATCCGCCGGTCACGGTCAAGCCGGCCGATGCGGGCAAGCCGTGAGCGGGCGATGAACGGGTTCGCAGCGCCGTCCGCTTCGCGACCCGCGCCGCGACCGCGCGTGCTGCCCGCCGCGCGCCGCGCGCTCGTCGCGGCGATCCTCGCGGCGCCGCTCGTCGCGCACGCGCTGCCGAGCTACGACGACGTGCGGCGCGACTGGCTCAGTTCCGACTGGGTGCTGCTCGCGCGCGACGGCACGCCGCTCGCGCGCACGCGCGTCGACCTCGCCGAGCAGCGCGGCGACTGGATCGCGCTCGCCGACGTATCGCCCGCGTTTCGCGAAGCGATCGTCGTGTCCGAGGACAAGCGCTTCTACGCGCATAGCGGCGTCGACTGGCGCGGCATCGCGGGCGCCGCGTGGGGCAACCTGTGGAACGAGCGCACCCGCGGCGCATCGACGGTGACGATGCAACTCGCCGGCCTCCTGAGCGACGCGCCGCGCCGCTCGGGCCAGCGCTCGCTGCCGCAGAAGGCCGTGCAGGCGATGAACGCGCTGCGGCTCGAACGCAGCTGGCGCAAAGACCAGATCCTCGAGGCATACCTGAACCTCGTGCCGTTCCGCGGCGAGACCGTCGGGCTCGACGCGATGTCGCATGCGCTCTTCGGCAAGGCGCCGTCCGGGCTCGACGTCCGCGAGTCGGCGGTCGCGGCCGCGCTCGTGCGCGCGCCCAACGCATCCGCCGCCAAGGTCGCCGAGCGCGCATGCCGGATTCTGCGCGACATGCGCGCCGCGCAGCCGTGCGCGCCGCTCGACGGATACGTGCGGTTCGTGACTTCGGGCCCGTCGAACGCCGCGCGCGACGACGACGCGCTCGCGCCGCATTTCGCGCGGCGCGTCGCCGCCGAAGTCAAGCCGGGTGCGGGCGCACGCGTCCGTTCGACGCTCGACGCCCCGCTGCAGCGTTTCGCGCGCGACACGCTCACGCGCGCGCTGGCCGAGCTCGACGCGCCCGCCCATCGACGCAACGTGCAGGACGGCGCGGTCGTCGTGATCGACAACGCAAGCGGCGAGATTCGCGCGTGGGTCGGCTCGTCCGGCGCGCTGTCGAGCGCGCGCGACGTCGACGCGGTGCTCGCGCCGCGCCAGGCCGGCTCGACGCTCAAGCCGTTCCTCTACGCGCAGGCGATCGACGAGAAGCGGCTGACCGCCGCGTCGCTGCTCGACGACGCGCCGATCGACCTCGCCACCGGCGGCGGCCTGTACATCCCGCAGAACTACGACAAGCACTTCAAGGGCTGGGTCAGCGTGCGCACCGCGCTCGGCGGCTCGCTCAACGTGCCGGCCGTGCGCACGCTCGTGCTCGTGACGCCGCACCGCTTCGCCCGCACGCTCACCGCGCTCGGGCTGCCGCTCGCCGAGGAGGGCGATTACTACGGCTTCAGCCTCGCGCTCGGCAGCGCCGACGTCACGCTGCTGTCGCTCGCCGACGCATATCGCGCGCTCGCGAACGGCGGCGTCGCGCGCGCGACCGTCGATGTGCCCGCGCCAGCGGCGGTTTCCGTGGCGGCGGTTTCCAAGTCGACCGTATCCGCGGCGACTGCTTCCAAGCCGGCGGCGCCGCCCGCCCGCGCCGCCACCGGCACGCGCGTGTTCAGCGAGGCGGCGAGCTACATCGTCACCGACATCCTCGCCGACAACAACGCCCGCGTGCGCACGTTCGGCTTCGACAGCCCGCTCGCGACACGCTTCTTCTCGGCCGTCAAGACCGGCACCAGCAAGGACATGCGCGACAACTGGGCTGTCGGCTACACGTCGCGCTACACGGTCGGCGTGTGGGTCGGCAACGCGGATGGCTCGCCGATGTGGGACGTGTCGGGCGTGACGGGCGCGGCGCCCGTATGGGCCGCGATCGTCGGCTACCTGCACCGCAATCTCGCGAGCCGCGCACCACGTCCGCCCGCGGGCGTCGAGCAGCGGCGCATCGCGTTCGACCGCGATGTCGAGCCCGCGCGCAGCGAGTGGTTTCTCGCCGGCACCGCGCTCGATACGGTGCGGCTCGCCGCGTCCGTGACGCCCGGCAAGGACGGGCCGCGCGCGCCGCTCACGATCGGCGCGCCGACCGACGGAACGATCTTCGCGATCGACCCGGACATTCCGCCGAAGCATCAGCGCATCTGGTTCGAGCGCGTTGCGGGACGCGCGGCGCGATTCTCGTGGCGGCTCGACGGCAAAGTGATCGGACACGGCGACCGGATGGCGTGGATGCCGTGGCCGGGACCGCACCGGCTCGAGCTCGTCGACGCGCGCGGCAACGTCGCGGATGCGATCGGCTTCGAGGTGCGCGGCGCGTTTGCGAAGACGGCGGCGAATCCGCGACAGTGACCGCGTTGCGGTGCGTCGTTTGCGCGTCACGCGCCGGAGGATGTACGCCGACGATCGCGCCCGATCGAGCGGCCAACCGGGCGAGCCCGTTGGCGGACGCCGTTGCCGGCATTTCGCTGCGCCGGATCAGTCGCGCCGTTTGTCGACGCGCCGGCAACCGCCGCTTTGGCTGCGTCCTCGGAATGACGGGAGGCGCGTGACGCCACGCCGCCCGTCGATCCTCGTCAGCTCAGATTCAGGACACGCGTCTGGCTGGGCGAACTGCCCGAGCCGACAGCATTGCCGGTATTCTGCCGCGTCGGGTCGGTCATGCGGGTGGTCGGCATGCCGGCAACCAACGTTTTAGTGGCCCCCTGGGGATTACGGGAGGCCCCTGATACGGTTCCCGACGCCACACCGCCCATCGCCCCCCCGCCGTCGCCACTCGATCCCGGGATAGTCGTCGCGGCATTGTGAATGGGGCCGCCGCCCACGTAGATGTTGGAGACGTTCGGTATGGCGCTTGCGCGCCGAGCCGTGTTGGAATAGGCGACAGGCGTACCCGCGGGAGGGGTGAGATTGACGCTCGTGGCAATGTTGTCGCCGCCCGCGCTTGAATTCACCATGACCATTGACGCTTCCTCCTAACCCAGGTGTATTTGTCCAGCATCGATCTTCGACAGTTTCTCTGCCGTGAGCAGGGTATTCTTCGCGTGCAGACGCATGTTCCCGGTCGCGGCGTGATCGATATGCGAGGCCCGCAGATGCTCGACGGTTTCCACGGTACGGAAGCTGCTTCGGCAGGATTGCGCGACGTGGTCCATCACCATCTCCAGTATCTTGCCGATCAGTCGAACCTTCCCGAGCCGGCCATGGAATTCCGCACTGGCCAGTGTCGCTCTATCGGAACACAACGACGCCTCCTGCGCCGACATCGCGAGTCGCTCCGTCTTTATCGACACTTGCTCGCGACTCGTCAGGCGAAGAGCGTCGCCGCTCGTCAAATGAACGCTTTGCGTCGATTCCAGCACGAGGTCGCCGTGGACGCGAATGTGCACGCCATCCGCGTCCGGGCGCGCCAGGATCGAGGTCACGTAAATGCATCGGCTGTCCGCTCGGGAAATGGCGACGCGGTCGCCGGCCCGAGGTTCGACCAGACAGCTGAACGCGCGCCGGCAACGCACCTTCGCGCCTTCGCATGCCACGAGGAACACGCCGTCGGGCAGCACGCCGACCACGGTGGCCGCCTTCTCTAGCGTATCGGGCGAAAGATTCGCATGAAATTCCGCTGTCGTTGAATTCATCTTCTTTCCTTCAATTCTGGATGACTGAATAAAGATGGACCGGCGCGAGACGTTCCGACCCATCCGTCAAGCCGTTAATCCGTTAAGCGGCGAGCCGGAAAGCGGCGCCAGGGAAACCGTCGAGTCGGGCGAAGCAACCGCGCAGGCCATCGCCGGCCCGTCGCCACATCCGTCCAGCACTCAATCGCGGTTACGCTGGTCGCGTTCATCCCTTTGCCGCGACCACGCTTGAGCATCCGACAATTCCGGATCGCAATCCAGCGCGCCCGGATGGTCGCGCCACGCCATGTCAGGCGCGGTCGCGCCATGAAACGCGGTCCGGGCAAAGCCGGCTCCGTCAAATGCGGCTTCGGTCAGATCTGCGTAGGAAAAATCGGAACCCTTCAGACTCGTCCGTGAAAAGCGCGAACCATTGCATCGCGCATGTTGAAGCACGGCGCGGTCCAGCGTTGAGCCGGTGAAGTCGATATTCCTGACGTCCGCCTGAACCCATATGCTGTCCTGCAACGCGGCCTCGCGGCAAACGGCGTCCCGCACCTCGGCCTCGAAAAAAATAGCGTACGGCGCGTCGATTTCGTCCAGTCGCGCCCCCGACAGGTTTGCTGCCTGGAAATTGCAGTACGCCAGGCTTGCGGCAGTAAAGTCGACACTGCTCAGATCCGCGCGGGCGAACTGACAGCGATGCATCCGTTGGCCGCGCAAACGCTGGCCGGCGAGACTGGATTCGGCAAAGACGGCGTCATTGAACGTCGCATCGACAAAAATCGTCTGTTTCAGATCGAGCTGGTAGAAGATCGTCTTGCCGACGATGGCCCCGGTGAAATCGGCACGGTCCAACCGCGTCTCGCAGAACACCGAGGACTCGATACGCGCGTCATGAAACCTGCAATCGCTCAGGTCGCTCTTCACGCAGTTGAAGCCATTCGCGTGCGCGCCGTAAAAGTCCGCGCCGACGGCATGGGTCGAGCTCATCGTGCACCCCTGAAGATTGCTTCCCGAAAAGGAAACGTCGTCAAAACGGCATTTTTCGAATATGCATTTCGACAAATCCGCGTGCTGCATGTCGACCCCGCGAAACAGGCATTCGTTGAAAACGGCTTCAACGAGTTGCACGCGCTTCATGCACACGTCGATAAATTGAACGTGCTCGAACACGCCCCCGGAGAAATCGTGCCCGTCCAGGTTTTCCGAATCGATCACGACGTCCCTGACCGCGTGACCATGGCCGATCGTCTCGCGCAACTGTTCCGCGTTCGCTCTCATGTGCGCGCCTCCGCCAGCGGGAACCGCATCGCCTTGTTGAGATAAGCCTCTTCCCACCGGGTATCGGCGTCGGTCAGGATTTGCGAGAGGTTGGCGCGAAACAGATTGGCCCGGCGCAAATCGGCACCGTCCAGTGTCGCGCCCCGCAGACAGGCCGCGATGAGATCGGTGCTCCGGAGATCGGCTCCGGTGAAATCGGCGCGCACGAAGTCGCTCCCCTCCACCTTCGCGCCACGGAAGTTGGCGGCCCGCAGGGCGGCGTCGGTAAAATCGCAGTTGCCGATGCGCGCGCCGCTGAAATCGGCCTCTCCCAGATTCGTTTCGCGAAAGTTGACTTCTCTCAGGATCGCGAACGAAAAATTGGCGCGCCTCATGTCGCAGTGCTGGATAAAGCACGCCTTGACCACGTTCGCGCGATCGAAACGAAGCTGCCCTTGCGCCTGCGCCTCGAGAATCCCGAATCCCTCGATGCTGGCCGCCGAAAACCGCACGTTGACGAGCGCGCAATTCATCAGCAGCATCTTGCGGATCGTCGCGCTCGAGAAATCTACGTCCTCGAAGGATTGATCGATGAAGATCAGACCGCGCAACGTGGCCTGACTGAAATCGATGGCGTGGAATCGGCAGTCATCGAATCGGGTGTTCGCCAGGATGCCGCCATTGAAGCGGCAGCGGCGCAGGCTCACACGCTCGAGCATGCAATCGCTCAAGTTGGCGCCGGAGAAATCCGTCTGTTCGCAATCCGCCAGAGAGAGGTTCGCTCCCGTCAAATCCGCGTTGCTGAAGGCCGTCTGCCTCAGGCTGGCACGCACCAGCACTGTGCGGGTCAATATCGCGCCCGACAGATCGGCGCCGCTCAGATCGGCGTTTTCGAACAGCGCGCCGGCGAGCCGTGCGCCCCGCAGATCCATCCCGGAAAGATCCGCGCCGGTCAGGTCGACACCCTCCAGCGATCGTCCTGCCGCGACGGCCGCGTTGACGAATTCGCGGCGTGACTTCGACGCGGCCTCGTCCAGCCGCGCCGGCGCATCTTGATGTTGCGCCGATTGCAAGTACAGCTGACGAAGGTCCTTGTCCGCATCGCGCGGCGTTTGCGGCGTGGCCGGCGGATCGGTCGAAGCCGGGCTCCCCCGTGCAACGTCGTCTTCAAGGGGAGCCGTACTGGCCGGCGGACCACGCCGCCCTGCCGCCGAAAACGCTTCGTTAGACGAAAGATCCTGCCGCATTGTCTCCAGGCCGGCGCGCTTCTCGTCGGCCAACGCTTCCTGGCGCTCGACGAACTCGACCAGTTGATCCAGACGAGGCGCCTCCGCCTGGCCGGCGTTCGGAAATACGCTCAACTGATCCCGCAGCAGCCGTTGTCTCGCGCTTTGCGAAACCGCGCCGGACATTGCCGGAAGTTCGGACGACAAATAGCTCTCGGGCAAAAGATCCCGATCGCGCAGCGCATATAACGCAGCCTTCTCGTGTCGCGTGCGCCACTCGATCACCTGGCGATACCACTCGACCGGCCTCGGCTGCCAGCTCGAATCCGCACCGAACAGCAACGTGTGGACGTCGCTTGCGTCGAACTGCCGGATGGTCGCGACGCCGTGATAGATCATCACCACGCGCTCGCGATGCGGAATGAACCACGCGGTCGTCAATCGCATCGGAATTTCTTCCGGCGTATCGCTGCCGTTACGGATGACGAACGATCTGGCGCGCAGCGCAGGCAGGCGTCCGGTCAGCCATGCATGTTCGGGATGCAGGTGCATCAATTCGTAGGTCGCGCCGTCCGGAAATTCGGAAAGCGCGGCCAATTGCTGATCCGCCGGCGCAATGTTGAAGTAGCGCGGATCGAGCGTGCGCGGGAAACCCGGACAATCTTCCTCCAGCCATTGCCGGTCGAGTTCGCCGTACAGGCCGGCGCGCTGTGGCCACTGCGCGTCGATCGGGCAGAAGCCCGCCGGCATGGGACGTTCGTCCGGGAAGCGCATCGGGCTGTGCGCGTATTCGATGTTCGGCAGATAACGCACGGCGCCCTGCTGCATCTCGGCGCCCCGGCCTTTCGGGTTGTCCTCGCAACCCGCCCCGCCGTATGCGAATGCCCAGTCGAGCGCCAATCGCTCGAAAGGCCGCGGCGCGGTGGCGCGCATGCCGTCCCATTGCCGGTCGCCGGATACCCGCAGCCGTTTCTCGATGCCGGCGATATGGATGCCGACCTCGCATGTCCCGCCGCCCGGTTCTTCCGCATATTTTCCGTACGCATATCCGGAGACGAGAAATTCCGGACACGCCTTCGGCAGCGCCATGTCCAGCGTGTATCCGCCCAGTTCGTCGCCGGCCAGTTCCCAGAGCTCCGAGTCCGTCAGCAGTCGCGGATCGTCGCCCAGTGTCGCGGCCATGAGCGCTGCAACGCCAAGGTGTTCCTCTCCATGCATCCGATAGAGGCGGGTCAACGGACTGATCCTGAATGGTTTGATGATCATCATTTGACAACCTGATGCTTGCAAGAAGCTGCGGTCAAAATGTTATGTCAATTCCCGCGATATTCCTTACATTGCACTTTTTTTGGCTGACCGCTATCCCCGTATTGCTGACGCTCATTCCGGTCGTCGCGATACTCGCGCCTGTCGTCGCAACGCTCAATCCTGTCGTAGTGACACTCTCCCCATTGAGGCTAGTATTCGTAGCGAACAACGAGACGTTGTTCGGGGATTTCAAGGAATTCGTTCCGTTGACTTGCCTACTGGCGTTTCCACTGGTGACCGTCACGGTGTGCCCGACGTTCACGCCGGTCGAGTCGCCGAACACCACGGCCGTCGACGCACCTTGCACGGTACTCACCGATGCGGTTGCGGACGGGTTGGTGAGCACGGCCACGATGTCCTGCAGCGCTTTCGTCACGTTCGCGGCAAGCGCCTGAAACGCGCCGGCGCGTTGCAACTGACGCTGTCGTTTCAGTTGTTGATAGGGTTGCTGTTGCCGCCGCTGCTGCTGTTGCTGTTGCCGCTGCTGTTGCTGTTGCTGTTGCTGTTGCTGAGCCGCCGGCTGTTGCGCCGGAGAAGCGGGACGCGGCGCGCCGCCCAGTCGCAACACCTCGATCAATCGATCCAGCGGCGACCGTGTAGACGGCACCGGCGGCAAATCCAGCCCCACCAGCGTCAGATGCTTGCGCCCGACCGTGATCGTCGAATCCCGCTCCACCGACACGTCGTAATTGCGCTCCGCGTGCAGCTTGATCTGCTCCTCACCGGCCTTGTCCTCGAAGCGCAGCATGTTGGCGTTCTCGCCGCTGCCGGCCGGCGTGCGACTCAGCATCCCGCTTTGCGTCGCATTGTCCGGCAGCGCCCACGGCGGCATGTGCAACGCGTTGTACACCTGCCCCGTCACGATGGGCCGGTCCGGATCGCCGTTCTCGAAATCGACGATCACTTCCGAACCCACCCGCGGAATGTTGATGCCGCCGTAGCTGTTCCCCGCCCATGCATACGACACCCGTACCCAGCACGACGAATTCTGGTCGCGAACGGGTGAGCGGTCCCAGTGAAATTTCAGCTTGACCCGCCCGTACTGATCCGTCCAGATTTCCTGCCCGGGCGGACCGGTCACGACCGCCGTCTGCGGCCCGCGCGTGCGCGGCCTGCGCACCGTGCGCGGCGGCCGGAACACCGTGGTGGCGGGCTGCACGGCAAACGACGTGCTGATCCGGTATTCGCCCGGGCCCGCCGCCCCCTCCGTTTCGGTGGCCGAGAACGACGCGCCGAGCACCAGGTACTCCCGGTTCGCGCCGGCGTGCGGATGGCCTTCCAGCGTAAACGTCGTGCCGCACACGACGTCGCGCACATTGCCGCCGCCCGACGCGCGCTCGCCTTGCGCGCGCACTTCCTCCATCCGCACCCGGGCAAAGTGCTCGCCGAGCGCCGGATCCGTGTAGTCGCCCGGCCATTCGTATCGTTCGAGCCCGTTGTGCGCGGTGTCCTGCGGCAGCGCGTTCTCGACACCGAGGCGCGCCTTCGGATGCTCGAAATCGAAATCGCTCGTGGTCCAGCGGCCAGGCTGGATGCGCTCCGCCGTATTGAACGCGTCGATATATTCCATATCGATCTTGTGTCCGGGCGGGTAGTACCGCAGCGTGCGGTACGCGGCGCTCTCCACCGGCTTGTGCGCGCCCAGATGATCCACGAGCACCATCCGGTGCACCTTGTTCGAGTGCTCGAAGAACCAGTAGATGCCATGCTCCTGCATCAGCCGCTGGATGAATGCGAAATCCGTCTCCCCGTACTGCACCTGGTAGGGCATCTTCGGATACCGGCCGCTCAGCCGCTTGTCGTACGAGTACGAGTACGCATTCAGCACTTCGTCGACGATCTCTTCCACGGTCCTGTTCTGGAAAATCCGATAGTCCGAGCGCTGGTCGGCGAGATAGATCCACGGCTGCATCGTGAGCCGGTATCGGCACTGCCGGTTCAACTGGCCTTCGAAGCTCGCGCCCGTCACGATGCCGCTGATCTCGCGCTTGCCTTCGCCGATATTGGCCGCGCCGGACAGCCCAGGCATGCCGGACACGAACGCGCCCATTCCCTCGAGCTGGACGGTCACGGTCAGCTCCTTGCCGATCATCGCCTTCAGGTCGAGGTTGGCGGCCTGTTCGTCCGGCAGCGTCAGGTCCGGCGGCGTCAGGCAGTCCAACGTATATGCGTAGATCTCCGACAACGTCTCATTGCCGTGGACGGCACTCAGTTGAAGCGCTGGCTCGCCGACGGGCGACACCGGCAATGCGGGGCCGCTCACCATGACGGTACGAGCGGCGGGAAAATTCGGCATGACTGAAACCCTCCAGAAACGCTATCGATCGGTGAATCGCCTCGTCCTGCGTCCGTCGCGCCCACGCGCGATCAGGACTCGTCGCCGCCCCACTGCGCAAGCAGTTCGACCGGGATCGCCTGCACCACATCCGCATAACGCTTTCCCACGAAATACTCGGCACGCCTGAGCAGCACCGGAATCGGGCTGCTCGGCTCATGCTGCTCGAACCATTCGCGCGCCTGCCGGATCAACTCGCGTGCGGCGTGACGATCGGCCGGCGTCGCGATCGCACCGAGTCCGATCGCCGCCGCAACCGGCGCCCCAGCGCCTCTGTCAAGCGCCGGCGACGATTCGTCCGCCTGCGTGCGTCTCCCCTTCCGCGTCGACGGCGCGTCGGCGGGGGCATCGGCGGGGGCATCGGCGGGCGCGTCCGCCGGGTCCGCGCCGACCGAGCGCGCGCTCCGACTCGCGACATGCCGAAGCAGCGCTGCGAGCGCCGACAAGTCGGGCGCATATTCACCGAGGTGCTCGCGACTCCATGCATCGATCGCGCCGACGCTCGCGAGCGCTTCGTCGAAGCCCGCGAGGATGGCCGGCTGCTGCGCTTGCAGTTCGTCGAGCTGGTGCGCGACCGACTCCGGCGCAAGCGCGTCGCCCGGGCGCGGCTGCGCAAACGCACGCTCCACGTCGCGCACCTGCAGGCGAATCGCGGACGACCGGGTCAATGCGATCTCCCGCACGTCCGCCAGCAGGCCGTCGGCGTCGGTCAGCGCCTGCAGCGCATTCTTCCGGATCTCCAGCGCCGCATCACGATCCGCGTCGACGTCGGGCTGCGGGTGAATCGCATCCGGAAACGCGGCGAGCCATGCGGCAAGCAGGCCGGCGCCTTCCGCGAGTCCCGTCGCCCCGGCGAGCCGGGTGCGGCACCGGGTGAACAGAACCGCGAGGCGCATGTCCTTGCTGCGCATCATCAGCCGCCGGCAGTCGCGATCGACGTCGCTCCAGTTCACGGGCTCCGGCGATCCGACGAAATCGCCATATTGGGCTTCCGCCCGCGGGGCGGCCTTCGCCGCCAGCACGACGAATTCGGGATCGTATTCAGGATCCGCCCCGCACGGAGCGGCCGGATCGACCGGCGCCAGCCAGTCGTGAGTCTTGGGCGTCCGGGCGGACGCGGATTTGCCCGCGTGTTTTTTGTTGTCGCTCATCGGCTCCCCTCATACGCCAAGTGACCGGGCGGATCGGCCGGCATCATGAACGAATCGGTCCGCATACCGCTCGGGTTCGAAACGCATGCCCGTGACGGGCTCCCCCGAAGGCGAACGGCCCAGCCACCCTGACCAGCCGAGCTGCTGAGTCCCGCCCATCACCGCCGGCGGCGCGCCGTTCGGCTTGATGCGCAGTTCCAGCTCCCATTCGAACTCGTAGCCGACAAACGCCCTCACCCATTCGACGAGCCGCGGCAAGTCTTCGCCCTGGGGCGTGAAGCGCAGGTAGGCGTCGATATCGAGCGGCCCGACGACGATGCGGAATTTGTGCTGCCGGTCCGGCACCAGCTCGCCGAGCATCGCACCTTCGGCCATGGTCGACGAAGCACCCGGCTTGCCGAGATAGCTGTGCTCGAGCGGGTCCACCTGAATCCAGTGAAACACGTTTTCCTCGATCGTCACCGGCACGCCGAAGTACCGCGCGAGCGTCATGCGCAGGCCATCCGGATTGCGAGCCTCGCGCACCAGATGCGGGGACGCCGACAGACGCGCATGCGCGGGCAGCGGACGGCGGCCGATCTCGTCGGTGTCCTGACCGGTGAGACTTGCGATATAGAAGGAAAACCGTTCGTCGCCCGGCCTGTCGAGACCCGCGGCCGCCTGCGCCGACGCCCATGCGCGATACAGCAGCGTCAGATAGCGATGGTGGAAAATGTCGAGGAAATGGCCGAGCGTCGCGTCGCGCCGACTCTCCTCGCGATCGCGCGCGATCTCCGTCACGTGGATGGGCAACGGCCCGTTCGGCCCCAGCATGCCCAGACCGAACAGGCGCACCTTGACCCGCCCGCCCGCCTCGCCGACGCTCGCGATCTCGCGCGGCGCGAAGGCGAGGCTCGGCTGCTGTCCGAGTCGAAACGGCTCCGCCTGCGGGCGCCTGGCAGTGCCGACCGGATCGATGCGTGGATCCGCGCCGATGCGCCGCAAGAGCGTCAGAAAACTGTAGCGCCACGGTTCGGTCCGCAATCGCTCGAGCAGCTGCGACGAAAGCACCGTATCAAGCACGACGGTCTCGAGCATGGCATGCGCCATCAGGCTCCCCCCCGCGCGCCCATGCGCACCGGCCAGCGCGCAATGTGGCCGCGCTGTATCGAATGCAGCTCGGTCTGCGTGAAGACGTTGATCGATACGTGCCGCGCCAGATAGTGTTCGAGCACCACGCCGAACAGGTACGGGCTGACCCCGGAAAACCCCGGCTCGTCGACGGTCAGCGAGCATTCGACGCCGCGCCCGAAGACGAGCGGGCCCGCACCCGGCAGCTTCCGCGTCACCGGCCGCGTCTTCACGCCGACGAGACTCTCGATTTGCCGCCGGTTGTCGGCCTCGTCGCCCGTCAGGAACAGCCGCAGCAGATCGCGCAATCCCTGGCCGCCGGCACGGTGATCGAGTTCGTCGAGCGGCAGGTAATTGAAATTCAACTGGCGAATCAGCCGCCAGGCCGTCTCGCGCTCCGCATACGGCGCCTTCGGCACGCTCGGTGCGCGGATCAGTCCGACGCTTTCGAGCGGCGCGGATTCGGCCACCATCAGGTCGCGAACGCCGTCGCGCGGCACGAGGCTCGGCAGATCGCGGTTCGTCACCAGCGCATCGACCGACAGGTAGCGAATGTCCTCGCTATAGGGCGCCTCGTTCTGGTCGACGAGCGACACGAACGTCTCCGTGCCGACATAGGGCGTACGCGTGCCGTAGCGACGCGCCGATTCCGACACGAGCCTGCGCTCGCGCCGTGTCGAGAAATATCGGCCATGATTGTGCTCGTCGTTGTTCAGCGTCTGGTACAGCGGCCGGAACTCGAGTTCGGCGGAAGTGGCCGCGACCTGTCCGTACATCGCCTCCACCGAAAACACCTCGTAGTCGAGCGGCGCCAGGCGAGCCGGCACCAGGCGGAACTCCGTCTGTCCCGACGACAGTTCGATCCGGTCCGTGTGGCGCGGAAACAGGTTGATCACCGGCGTGCAGAACAACGCGAAACGCGATGCGTCGACGACGTTCGCGAGCCGCTCCGTCGACTGGTCGAGCAGCACGACGATCTCGACCTCCTGGCCGGTCACGCGGCGCAATCCCGCCTCGAGTCCGGTCAAAGCGAAGAAGTAGAACCGCCCTGGACAGGCGAAGTATTCATGCAGCAGGTTGTGCCCGTGGAACTTCGACCATGTGAGCGGCAGCAGGCTCTGGTCGGCGCCGAGTCCTTCGTGGACGACCGCATTGACCGTGACGGCCGAGAGCGGCTGGCCGGGCGCGGCGAACTCACCGGGCGCCCCCGTGATCGTCGCGACGCCGGCGGCGTGCAGCAGTTCGAAGAGATGCGAGGCGACCTGGTCGTCGCCCGCCAGATACAGCGGCAGCCGGTCCAGTCCCTTCAGATCGGCCATGCGGGCGTTGCCGGTCGTGCGCAGCCGCAGGCGCAGCGCGCCGCGCACCTGCGTGCTGGCCGGCACATAGCGGTCGAGCGCGGGGATGTCGGGCGGAATGCCCGTCAGCCGCGCCTCGGCGATCTCCAGCGGATAGAGCGTCACATCCTGGCCGCTGCGGAACTGGCAGGCGGTCTTCTCGCCGGCCGGCACGCGCGCGGTGAAGGCGGTGCCGCGCGCGATGCGGAACCCGTCCGCGAGATTGCCTTCCGTGCGGCTCGGATAGAGGCGCGCGACCGCCATCGACGGCGTGGGCGCCACGTAGTTCGGATACAGCACCTCCAGCAGCCGGCCCGTGAAGCGCGGGAACTCCGCGTCGAGCTTGAGCTGCATGCGCGCGGCCATGAAGCAGAACGACTCGATCAGCCGTTCGACGTACGGGTCGGCCACTTCGCCCGCCTGCATGCCAAGGCGCCGCGCGATCTTCGGGTGTGCCTGCGCGAACTCGGCGGCAAGCTCGCGCATATAGATCAGTTCCTGGTTGTAGTAGTCGAGCAGTCGCGGGTCCACTGTGCATTCCCGTTTGTCGGCCCGCGCGTCAGCTCGCGCGCATGCCGGTGATGTTCACCTGGCTCGTTTCCAGATCGAGCGAGCTCTGGACCATGAATTCGAGCGGATAGGGGTCCATGCGGATCATCCCTCGCACCTCGAACGACAGCACGTTGGCGCGTTCACTGGCCTCGGTGTCCTTCGATGGCGCGACGACGAGCGTTTCCGCGATCAGTCTCGGCTCGAAGTCGCGAATCACCCGGCGGATGATCCGCTCGATCTCGGCCCACTTGCGTGAGGCCATGAACGCGCCGGCGAGCGGCGGCATGCCGAAGTTGACGGTCGACGCCGCCGCTTCCGGATATCGCTCCCGGTCGATGTGCTCCTCGATGCTCATCGTATTGAGCAAAAACGCAAGGTCCCGCTGGACGATGCCGCGCATCTGCATGCGCGTCACCGCGTATTCGCCGGGCGCTTCCGTCTGGCGCTGGGGCGCGTCGTCGCGCAGGCGGTCGAGCAGCGTGGGCAGCAGATGCGTGTTCGCGCGGCGCGGCGTCGCCACGCCATCGTCGCCCGCGCGCCTGTCGCTGCGCTTGTCCTGCACCGGCACGCCCTTCTTATTCATGCCCATCGGTGTCCCCCTCGCATGATGCCGGTTCATGCGTTGCGCGGCCGATCGCGTCGGTCGCGAGCGCTTTCTCGCCGAACTCGCAGGTTTCCAGTTCGAACAGGCCGAAGTCGCCCGCGCTCGTCGACCAGGTCTTCCGGCCAAGCGCGATCACGCCGGTACGGCCGACCTCGCGCCATACCGTCCTGCGGCCCAGGCGCAGCGCGTCGATTTCCTCGCGCGCGCATGGCCCGGCGCCCGTCCGCCCGCCTTCCGAACCCGGATAGCGCGCCGGCATGAACCCCCGCATCGGGCTGCCGTCGACGAGCTTCAGCGCGCAGGGCGCCCATACGAGATCGAGCAGCTTGGCCGGACGCGCGACGTGCCACGCGCAAATGTCCGAAAACGGCAGCCAGCGATAATGCCCGGCGGTCACGATCTCGCAAACCGGTCCGAACCGCGAATCGCTGTCGGCGATCCAGTCAAACAGCGCGTGCGGGATGCGCGCCGCGACGAGCGGCGCCTGATCGAGTGCATGCTCCCGCACGCGGTCGGCCTCGTCGTGCCTGCCGATCGACGCGAGGCGCAGCGCCTCCAGCAAACCACCGGCCCACTGCGGCGCGTCGAACACGAATCCGGGCCGCGCCTGTCCGGCCGCCACGCCGGCGCGCCAGCGCTCGGCGCGAATCAGATCGCGGTATGCCTGGGCTGTCTGCGCGTCCTGCGGAGCGAGCTGCGCATGGACCTGCAACTGCTGAACCGCGCGCTCCCATTGCCCCATTGCGCAAAGCAGCTGAAAGAGCGACCAGCGGTGTTCCGCGACCGCGGGCTGCGCCCGGACTATCGTCTCCAGGCTCGCCAGCCTCGCCTCGAGCGGCAGATCGCGCGACGGACCGGCCTCGGCGGCGGAGAACGAATCGGAGGGAATCGGCATCGTCATGGCGCGTCGTGGTTCGACGTCGAACCCGACGCCGACAGCGGACTATCGATGGCAAGCGTCTGGTGTTCCCGCCGGGCAAGTGCAGGCGGCAGACTACCCGGCCGGCGCGCCATCGCCGCGTGGTATTCGGCCGGCGCAAAAAGCCGCAGGACCTCCGGAATCGGCTCCATCGCCGCCGGATCGGGCGCATCGCCCGGCTTGAGCAAGCCGAAGACTTCGTCGAAGACGGGCGAGCCGGACACGAGAGCGTCGATCGAATCCGCCTCCTCGGCCTCCTCAATCCCCTTGCGCCGGTCGCCCCGCTGATCGGGCGGCGGCCTGCGCACGATCGCCGTTTGAGCCGGCCAGTCACTCGCGAGCGACGCCTGCGGATCGTCAAGCGCGCCGCAGTACTGCTCGTACAGCGACTGCATCAGATCCCGCGCCTGGACCGGGCTGCCGGCCGCCGTCGCAACATCCGTTGCGGGTTCACCCTGCCGGCGAGCGAACGTTTCCGCCGAAATCGCCGTGCCGATGAGGCCGAACACCGCGTTGCCGTCGCGGATCGCGTCACGCAAGCCATCTTCCGGCGAGCCGGTCAGCAGCGTTTCCATGACCGGCGCGTCCGCGTCGCAGGCAGCCGCGGGCGAAGCGTCGGCGCGCTGCGGCATCGCTTCGGCGTATTTCATATCCGGCTCGCCACGGCGAAACAGTTTGAAAGTGCGCATAGGGAATCCGATCAATTGCGAGGCTCAATTAAAAAGCGGCGCTGACATCCATTCTAATTTTCCATCCGTCGAAACGGATTTAATACGTCAACCGATTTTCACAAACCAGACATGCCGCACGCGAGCCTTCGGCTAATTAATCAATCCAATCTCAAAAAAACCAATGACCGCAGCTCCATTTTCACTACGAGCCACATACTGCCCGACGCAAGCGCAAAAACAGTGTGCGCCTGACGATTGCCGCTGTCCATAACCAGCAGGATCGACTTTGCAATTTTTAACAGTTTCCGTTCGCCTTATATAACCATCTACCATTTCGCTTTATAAAACAGGCCAACGATTTATGGTAGTTGACGAATGATCGACCCCACAAAAATAATTCGATCAAGGGCAGTCGATTCAATGCAATCAACCGATTTTCAAATGACGCATAAAACATTTAGACAACATGCGAAACGACCTGCCCCCTCCGCAATAAAAAGAACGACAAGGTAAGCAAAAGAAAGGATCTGTTCATGACGATTTCGCGTCAGGCGCTGTTTGGCAAGCTCGGGGGCACGCTCTTCAGGGGAATCGAGTCGGCTACGGCTTTTTGCAAGCTGCGCGGCAACCCGTATGTCGAGCTGGTCCACTGGCTGCATCAGTTGCTGCAGCAGGCCGACTCGGACCTCCATCGCATCGTCAGGTGCGCCGGAATCGATCGCGACACACTGGATCGCGACATGGCGCGCGCGCTCGCGGCGCTACCCGTCGGGGCGAGTTCGATCAGCGATTTTTCGCATCACATCGAAACGGCGATCGAGCGCGCATGGGTGCTGGCGACGCTGCGCTTCGACGACCGCCGCATCCGCGGCGCGTGGCTCGTGGCAGCGCTCGTGCATACGCCGGACCTGCGACGCGTGCTGCTGTCCATTTCGCCGGCCTTCGGCAGGATTGCTCCGGACGGAATCGATGACGCGCTGCCCGCGTGGATCGAAGGCTCCCCGGAAGCCGCCGACGCGCCCTACGACAACAGCGATTTCTCCCCCGCTACGCCCGGCGAGGTATCCAATGCGATGCCTCCGGCATCGAAGGGCTCGCCCCTCGAACAGTACTGCACGGACCTGACCGCCCGCGCGCGCAACGGCGGCATCGACCCTGTCGTCGGCCGGGAGCTGGAAATCCGCACGATGATCGACGTCCTGCTGCGGCGCCGTCAGAACAATCCCCTGCTCACGGGCGAAGCGGGCGTAGGCAAGACGGCCGTCGTGGAAGGCCTGGCGCGGGCGATCGCAACAGGCGACGTGCCGCCGAAGCTCGCCGAGGTACGGCTGATGAGCCTCGATGTCGGCGCACTGCTCGCCGGCGCGAGCATGAAGGGCGAATTCGAGGCGCGCCTGAAAGGGGTGCTCGAAACCGCCGCGAAGTCCGCCGCGCCGGTCATCCTGTTCGTCGACGAGGTCCACACGCTGATCGGCGCCGGCGGCCAGGCCGGCACCGGAGACGCCGCGAACCTGCTCAAACCCGCGCTCGCGCGCGGCACGATCCGCACGATCGGCGCGACCACGTGGTCCGAGTACAAACGGCACATCGAGAAGGACCCCGCGTTGACCCGCCGGTTTCAGGTGCTGCAGGTGCCGGAGCCGGAGGAACCGGCGGCGGTCCATATGGTGCGCGGCCTCGCGCAGATGTTCTCGCGGCATCACGGTGTCGCGGTGCGCGACGAAGCGATCCGCGCCGCGGTGAAGCTCTCGCATCGATATATCCCGTCGCGCCAGTTGCCGGACAAGGCGATCAGCCTGCTCGACACCGCCTGCGCGCGCGTGGCGCTCTCGCAGCATGCCGCGCCGCGCGAACTGCAGGACGTCCGCCAGCGTCTGCAAGCGGCGCGCATCGAACTCGACCTGCTTCGGCAGGAGGCGCGCATCGGCCTCGCGGCCGGCCGGTCCGTCGCCGCCGCCCGCGAGCGCATCGCGGCGCTATCGGCCGAGGAAGCGGCCGTCGACGCACGCTGGAAGGCGCAGGCCGACGCGGCGCAGGCGCTGCTCGCCGCGCGCGAAGCGGCGCTGGCCGGGGATCCGGAGCCGGCGACAGACACGCCGGACGCCACGTCCAACACGGCGCTGCGCGAACTCGAACGTGTGCTCGCCGCATCGCAAGGCGACACGCCGCTCGTGTTCCCGGAAGTCAACGAGGCGATCGTCGCGGAAATCGTCGCCGACTGGACCGGCATTCCGGTCGGCCGGATGGTGACCGACGAAGTCACCGCCGTGCGAACGCTGCCCGCCACCCTCGAAGCGCGCGTGATCGGCCAGCCCGATGCGCTGCGCCAGATCGGCGAGCGCGTGCAGACCGCGCGCGCGGGCCTGATCGACCCGAAAAAACCGCTCGGCGTGTTCCTCCTGGCAGGGCCGTCGGGCGTGGGCAAGACCGAAACCGCGCTCGCCCTTGCCGAAGCGCTGTACGGCGGCGAACAGAACCTGATCACGATCAACATGAGCGAGTATCAGGAAGCCCACACCGTATCCGGCCTGAAAGGCGCCCCGCCCGGCTACGTCGGCTATGGCGAGGGCGGCGTGCTGACCGAGGCGGTGCGGCGCCGCCCCTACTCGGTCGTGCTGCTCGACGAGATCGAGAAAGGGCATCGCGACGTGCACGAAATGTTCTTCCAGGTGTTCGACAAGGGTTACATGGAAGACGGCGACGGCCGCTACATCGATTTCCGCAACACCACGATCCTGCTCACGAGCAACGTCGGTTCGGATCTGAGCGCGAGCCTGTGCGCCGACGCGTCGCTCGCGCCGGACGCCGCCGGCCTTCGCGACGCGCTCATGCCCGAGCTGCTGAAGGTCTTCCCCGCCGCGTTTCTGGGGCGCGTCACCGTCGTGCCGTACCGGCCGCTCGAACAAGGCGCGCTCTCGCGCATCGTGCGCCTGCATCTGGATCGCGTCGTCACGCGCATGGCCGACAACCATCGGATCGCCCTTGCGTATGACGACGCGGTCGTCGACTACATCGTCGGGCGGTGCCTCGTGCAGGAAACCGGCGCCCGGCTGCTGATCGGCTTCATCGAGCAGCACGTGCTGCCGCGCCTCTCCGCGCTGTGGCTCGACGCGTTCGGATCGAAAGAAGCGCTCGCGCGCATCGACGTCGACGTGGCGGACCCGGCCGCGCCCGCGCTGGAGGCACTCGCCTTCCACCCCGGTTACGCGGACCGCGCCACATCCCCGGCGACGTCCCCAACCGCGCCGCTTTTCGTCGAGCAGGCGAACTAACCCTGCTATCCCTTCCCTCGTCCATGGAGTCACGCATGTCCGCATCCAGCAGCTCTCAAAAATTCATCGCGCGCAATCGCGCGCCACGCGTGCAGATCGAGTACGACGTCGAAGTCTACGGCTCGGAAAAGAAGGTCGAACTGCCGTTCGTCATGGGCGTGCTCGCCGATCTGTCCGGCAAGCCGGTGACGCCGCTGCCGGCAGTGGCCGACCGCCGCTTTCTCGATATCGACATCGACAACTTCGACGAGCGCATGAAGGCCATCAAGCCGCGCGCCGCGTTTGCCGTCCAGAACACGTTGACGGACGACGGGCAACTGATGGTCGACATGACCTTCGAAAGCATCGAGGACTTCTCGCCGGCCGCGATCGCGCGCAAGGTGGAACCGCTGCGGCAGCTGCTCGAGGCGCGCACGCAGCTCGCGAACCTGCAGACCTACATGGACGGCAAGTCGGGCGCCGAAGCGCTCGTGAACCAGTTGCTGCAGGACCAGGCGCTGCTCCAGTCGCTCGCGTCCGCACCGAAACCCCAGCTCACGAGCGAACCGGGCACCGAGGATGCCGCGGGTCGCGAGGACGACGCAATCTGATCGGTCGAACAGGCTAACCCCGAGGAGCGAATCATGAAAAAACCGCAAACGCAGACGCCTGTCGCCGAAGCGCAACCGGCATCGGACTTCGCGCGTCTACTCACGCACGAGTTCAAGCCGAAGACCGAACAGGCCCGCGAAGCCGTCGAGTACGCAGTCCGCACGCTCGCCGAACAGGCGCTGCAGCAGTCCGCCAAGATCAGCGACGATGCCTACAAGAGCATCGCCGCCATCATCGCGCAGATCGATCACAAGCTCTCCGAGCAGATCAATCTGATCCTCCATCACGAGGATTTTCAGAAGATCGAGTCGGCGTGGCGCGGATTGCACCACATGGTGTCGAACACCGAAACCGACGAGCGCCTGAAGATCCGCTTCATCGACATCTCGAAAGAAGAGCTGCGCCGCACCATGCGACGCTACAAGGGCCTGGCGTGGGACCAGAGCCCGCTCTTCAAGCAGATCTACGAAGAGGAATACGGCCAGCTCGGCGGCGAGCCGTACGGCTGCCTGATGGCCGATTACTACTTCGACCACACGCCGCCGGACGTCGACCTGCTCGGCTCGATCGCGAAGGTGGCCGCGTCCGCGCACACGCCGTTCATTTCCGGCGCGTCGCCGTCGGTGCTGCAGATGGAATCGTGGCAGGAGCTCGCGAATCCGCGCGATCTCACGAAGATCTTCACGCAGAACCTCGAATACGCGTCGTGGAATTCGCTGCGCAACACGGACGATGCGCGCTACATCGGCCTCGCGATGCCGCGCTTCCTGTCGCGCCTGCCGTACGGCGTGCAGACCAATCCGGTCGACGAGTTCGATTTCGAGGAAGACACGAACGGCGCCGATCACCGCCGCTATGCGTGGACGAACGCCGCCTATGCGATGGGCGTGAACATCAACCGGTCGTTCAGGCAGTACGGCTGGTGCTCGCTGATCCGCGGCGTCGAGTCCGGCGGCACGGTCGAGAACCTGCCGTGCCACACGTTCCCGACCGACGACGGCGGCGTCGACATGAAATGCCCGACCGAGATCGCGATTTCCGACCGTCGCGAGGCCGAGCTCTCGAAGAACGGCTTCATTCCGCTCGTTCACCGCAAGAACACCGGCCATGCGACCTTCATCGGCGCGCAGTCGCTGCACAAGCCGGCTGAATACGACGATGCCGACGCAACCGCCAACGCCAACCTGTCGGCGCGCCTGCCCTATCTCTTCGCGTGCTCGCGCTTCGCGCACTACCTGAAGTGCATCGTGCGCGACAAGGTCGGCGCGTTCAAGGAGCGTGAGGACATGCAGCGCTGGCTGAACGAATGGATCATGAACTACGTCGATGCGGACCCGGCGAACTCGTCGCAGGACACGAAGGCGCGCCGACCGCTCGCGGCCGCCGAAGTGGTCGTCGAGGAAGCGGAAGGCAACCCCGGCTACTACAAGGCGAAATTCTTCCTGCGGCCGCACTTCCAGCTCGAAGGCCTGACCGTGTCGCTGCGGCTGGTTGCGAAGCTGCCGTCGATCAAGGAAGCCGCCTGAGCGATTGCGGGCCGGCATCCCTGGCTGGCCGGTTTCGCGGACATATCGCGGACTCGTCGCGGGCTGACCGCGCGCGGCGCGCCGCGAAACCGGCTGTTTTTGTCATCCACATGAGAGAGCAACGACATGGCTCAGGATATTTTTTTGAAGATCGACGGCATCAACGGCGAATCGCTCGACGACAGTCACAAGGACGAAATCGAAGTCCTGAACTGGGACTGGGAAATCGAGCAGGCATCCACGATGCACGCCGGCAGCGGCGGCGGCGCCGGCAAGGCGAGCGTCAAGGACCTCACGTTCGAACATGCGATCGACCGCGCCAGCCCGAATCTGATGAAGTACGCGCTGACCGGCAAGCACGTCGACCAGGCCGTGCTCGTCATGCGCAAGGCCGGCGGCAACCCGCTCGAGTACCTGAAGCTCACGATGAGCGACGTGATCGTCACGCGGGTGAAGCCGTCCGGCAGCAGGACAGATGCGGAGCGCAGCCGCGAAACGGTGTCGCTGTCGTTCGCGAAGGTCAAGCAGGAGTATGTCGTGCAGAACGCGCAGGGCGGCAGCGGCGGCGCCGTCACGACCAGCTTCGACATCAAGGGCAACAAGGAAGCTTGAGCGGCGGGGTCGCGAGCCCGGCGAACGTCGACGACGCCCGCCGGGCAGCGCCCGCCTTCGATCGAATCCCTCCTGCACCGTACACCTGAATGCGCCCGCCCACTCCCGTTACCGTCGTCGCGTTCGCGCTGATGTTCGCCGCATGTGCGAGCGGCCCCCCCAAGCCGAAGGAACCGATCCGTCTCGACCTGATCGTGAACGCCGCGCCTACCGTCAATCCGGACGATCGAAACCGAGCCGCGCCGATCGTCGTCGGCATCTATGAACTGAAGACCGACGGCGCATTCAACGCCGCCGACTTCTTCACGCTGCAGGACAACGAGAAGACCGTGCTGGCCGACGATCTCGTGACGCGCGACCGGTTCCTGCTTCGCCCGGGCGAGCGCCGGACGATCCGGCGCAACGCCGATCCGGCGACGACCGCAATCGGCATCGTCGCGGCCTACCGCGATTTGCCGAACGCGGTCTGGCGCGCGGTCTACCGGCTGCCGCCCGCGCCGGATGCGGCCTGGTACCGCTTCTCGTCGCCGAAGCTGAAACTGACCATCGATCTGGACACCCATGCGATCAAGGTCACCGAAACCGGAAAATGACATGAACGGCGGAACGAAACCATGAGCTGGCATAACAAGGTCGTCTGGAGCGAGGGACTGTTCATGCGCCCGCAACTGTTCCAGCAGCAGGAGCGCTACCTCGAACACTATGCGCACAAGCGCGCGGCGCCGCTCTCACCGTTTTTCTTCGGTTTCAGCCACTTCAGCCTCGATACCGAGGCGCCGGCGCTCGGCAAGATAGTCGTCAAATCGGCCAGCGGCGTATTCGCCGACGGCACGCCGTTCGACGCGCCGGGCAGCACGCCCCCGCCCGCGCCGCTCACGATCCGGCCCGAGCATCTGGACCAGTTGATCTATCTCGCGGTGCCGATCCGCGTGCCGAACGGAGAGGAAACCGCGTTCGACGATGCCGCCGAGTCGCTCGCCCGCTACGTCGTGTTCGATACCGACCTGCGCGATACGAACTCGATCGGGCAAGGGCCGAAGACCGTTCAGCTATCGAACCTGCGTCTGCGGCTGGTTCCGGAGAAGGAGCTGACGGACGCGTGGATCGGCCTTGCGCTGACGCGCGTGAAGACGATCCGCGCCGACGCCAGCATCGAGCTCGACGACACGCTGATTCCGCCCGTGGTCGGCTACGGCGCGAGCGATACGCTCGCGAGCTGGCTCGCGAAGATCCACGACCTCACGCACCTGCGCGCGAACGCACTCGCCGAACGCCTGACGGGCGCGGACGGCAAGGCCGGCTCGACGGCCGAAGTGTCCGACTACCTGCTGCTGCAAACGCTCAACCGCTACGAGCCGCTTCTGCAGCATCTGCAGCGGGTGCCGACCACCTCGCCCGCCGAGCTGTATGCGCTGCTCGTCTGCATGGCGGGCGAGCTGTCGACCTATGTGCGGACCGACACGCGCCGGCCGCTCGACACGCATCCGCCGTATCAGCACGTCGCGCCGCACCTGTGCCTGAAGCCCGTCGTCGACGATGCACATCGGCTGCTCAACGCCGTGCTCGTGCGCAGCGCGCAAAGCATCGTGCTCACCGATCAGGGACACGGAATGCTCAATGCCGTGGTCGACCCGGCCGACATGCAGGGCTTCAGCGCGGTCGTACTCGCGGTGCACGCGCAGATGCCGCCCGACATCCTGCAGCAGCAGTTTGCCGCGCAGGCGAAGGCGGGGCCGTCCGAGCGCCTCCCGGACCTGGTGCGCAGCCATCTGTCCGGCATCGCGCTGCAGGCGCTGCCGGTGCCGCCGCGGCAGATTCCGTTCAACGCGGGCTACGTCTATTACGAACTCACGCGAACCGGACCGTTGTGGGAAGAAGTCTCGCGTCACGGCGGGCTCGCGTTGCACGTCGCGGGCGAATTTCCGTCGCTGAAGCTCGAGCTGTGGGGCATTCGGGGATAACGGCATGTACGAAGCGCGACCGGACTGCGTGCGCCGGTCGCTTGGATGAATGAAACGAACCGGGGAATACCAGTGACCTCAGAAGCCGTGCATCGTCCGGATAGGGCCGCACCGGAACCGATCGATCTCGCCGTGACGCCGTTTGCGCAGCGCGGCGGCACCACGCGCGCCCCGGCCGCGGAGTCGCCCGCTGCCCGCCTCGCCGCGATCAAGGCCGCGCCGAACCCGCTGCTGGAAGCGGCCCGGCCTCTGCTGCGGGCGTTGGCCGACATGCCCGACCAGCTCGATCGCGAAGGCATCCAGCAGTTGCGCCTGCTGCTCGAACAGGAAGTGCGCCTGTTCCAGCGGCTCTGCGATCAGGCGAACATCCGCCGCGATCACATGCTCGGCGCGCGCTACTGCCTTTGCACGGCGCTCGACGAAGCGGCCATGCAAACCTCGTGGGCCAGGTCGGGCGAAAGCAGCCTCGGCACCTGGATCAGCGAAGGGCTCGCCACCTCGTTTCACGAGGACCGGCAGGGCGGCGACAAGGTCTATCTGCTGATCGGACGACTCATGAGCTCGCCGCAGGAACACCTCGATCTGCTCGAAGTCGTGTACCGGCTCCTGAGCCTCGGCTTCGAAGGCCGCTACCGGTACGAAGCCGACGGCCAGCGCAAGCACGAGACCGTCCGCCAGCGGCTCCACAACGAGATCGCGTCTCGACGCGGCGCGGTGTCCGTCGCCCTTTCGCCGCATTGGCAGTCCGACGCCAGGGGCGGGCGCGTCTCGTTCTACGACTTCCCCGTCTGGATCACGGTCGTCGTGCTGTCGCTGATCCTGCTCGGCCTGTTCGGCTATTTCAAATACGTGCTCTCGACCCGCAGCGCCGACGTGCAACAGCGGATCGCCGACATCGGCCGCATGACGCCGCCCCCTGCTCCGCCCGCGCTGCGTCTCAAGGCATTGCTCGGGAACGAGATTGCCGCGGGTACGGTCAGCGTCGACGAAGACAGCGGCCACGGCTCGGTGACCTTTCGCGGCGATGCGATGTTCCCGCCGGGCGCGGCGGCCGTGAATTCGGCGATGGGACCGCTGATCGCGAAGATCGCGGGCGAGATCGTCAAGATGCCGGGCAAGGTGACGGTGACGGGCTACACCGACAACGTGCCGATCAAAAGCCGTCAGTTCGCATCGAACGAGGCGCTGTCCGAGGAGCGCGCGACTCAGGTCATGCAGATGCTCCAGAGCGCAGGCGTGCCGGCGAGCCGCCTGGAGTCAATCGGCAAGGGCGACACGGGCCCGATCGGCGACAACGGAACCGTGCAAGGCCGCGCGCTGAACCGCCGCGTCGAAATCACGGTTGCGTACTAACTCCCCGCCGGACCATTCGGAACCTCGACATGAACAAGTTCCTGTCCTTTCTGGTGTCGCGCCAGTTCCTCTCCTTCGTCGCGCTGCTGCTCGTCGCGCTGCTGATCTGGTTCGTCGGCCCGTTTGTCGCGTTCGGGGGCCTCAAGCCGCTCGCGGGCGCGGGCATGCGAATCCTCGTGATCGCGCTGCTGCTGGCCGGCGTGCTGCTGTGGCTCGCGGACTGGTCGACCAGCGTCGTGTTCGTGGCGCTGCTGTGCCTGCTGATCTGGCATGCGTCGCCGCTTCTTGCGTTCGGACACGCAACGCCCTTCGTACCGGAATCTGCGCGGGTGATTGCGATCGCGGTCGTCCTCACGGCATTTCTGATCCACCTGGCGTTCCGGCTCTTGCAGAAGATGCGCACGGACGCGGACTTTCTCAAGAACCTGATCGAGTTCGGCAGCAAGAAGCACGCGTCGCCCGCAGCCGGCCAACTGGCCAAGGTCAATGCGGCGGTCGCCGGCGCGCTCGCGCGGCTGAAGGCGATGCGCACCGGCGCCCGCGGACTCGGGCGCCTCTTCCAGGGCAAGCGCTACCTGTACGAACTGCCGTGGTTCATCACGCTCGGTTCGGGGGCATCGGGCAAGACGAGCGCGCTGCTCAACGCCGGGCTGTCGTTCCCGCTGGCCGCGCAGATGCAACGGGCGACGGCCAGGCTGGCGAACCAGAGCGGGGCCGTGGATTGGTGGCTGACCAACGACGCGGTCCTGATCGACACGGCGGGCCATTACACGCGTCACGGCACCTCGCGGCATGCATTGCCGCAACCGCCCGTCCCGGCTTCGTCCGGGCATCCGGACGGCGCCGAATCCGCGGGCAAGCCCCACGCCCGCCATTCGGAGGGCCAGACGACCGGTGAAGGCCGCGCTGCCGCTGCGGCCTCGGCAAACACGGCAAGTGCCGACTTCCCGCCTGGCGAGGAAAGCACGTGGCGGCAGATCGTCGACCAGGCGGAGTGGCTCGGCTTTCTGCGCATGCTGCGCAAGCACCGTCCCCGCGCGCCGATCAACGGCGCGCTGCTCACCGTCGACGTGGCCGAACTGACGAGCGTCGACGAGAACGCGCGCATTGCCGAAGCCGCCGCATTGCGCGCACGGCTCGCCGATCTGCGCACGGAGCTGGGCATCCGTTTTCCCGTCTATCTGCTGATCACGAAGATGGACCGGTTGCCGGGCTTCAGTGAATACTTCAGCTCGCTGACGACGGAAGGCCGTGCCCAGACCTGGGGTTTCACGCTCCCGTACGGCAAGGAAACCATTGCAAACGAGGGCGTCCATGCTCGCTGCACCGAGGAACTGGGCGAACTGGCCGCGAGGCTCGCCGCCGGCGTCAATGCACGTCTGCTGGAGGAACACGAAACGCTCAGACGCCGCCGGCTCGCCGCCTTTGCCGAAGAGTTCCTCGTGCTGACGCACACGCTCGGCGAACTGATCAACCGCGTGTTCCTCGATTCCCGCTATGACGATACGCAGCGCCACTCGACGCTGCGCGGCGTGTATTTCACGAGCGCCGCCCAAACCGGCGGGGAGATCGCGGCGGAACCGCGCACCGTGGCGCAGCGTCTCGCGGCCGCCATCGGACGCGTGCCGGCCACGGCCACGCTCGCGCCGCGGCACGAAGGCAGCCAGAGCTTCTTCCTCCACGATCCATTGACGAAGATCGTGTTTCCGGACGCGCATCTGGTACACCCCAATCTGCGGTGGGAATATCGCTCTCGCACGCTGTGTCTCATCGGCCACGCGCTCGCGCTGCTGCTGTTCGGGTGGCTGGCGATCGGCCTGCGCATCAGCATGAGCAACAACGGCGATTATCTCGACGCGATCGGGCACAAGACGGCGGCGCTCGCATCCCGGGTCAGCCAGCTATACAAGGCGCCCAAGCCCGAGGCGGTGCCCGATGCGCTGACCGAAGCGCGCCACCTCCCCGCGTACCCGGGTCTCGACCTGTCGAACCCGGACGGCGCCTGGCGCTTCGGCCTGTACACACCGCCCGACATCGTCGCCGAAAGCCATCGCACCTACGACGCACTGGAGGACACCCTGCTGCTGCCGCAGATCGTGAAGCGCATCGAAGCGGTCCTTGCTCAGTCGATCGCCGGCAGGAACCCGAAGGCCGCCTACGATGCGCTGCGCGTCTACCTGATGCTGTACGACAAGGCAAAGTTCGACGCCGCCCAGGTCGAAGCGTGGGTGCTCGACGACTGGGCCAAGACCGACAGCGCGGCGGTGTTCGGCGGTCGCGCATCGATGATCGCCCACGTCGAGCAGCTCTTCTCCGGCGAGCGTGCCGTGCAGTCCCCGCTGATCCGTAACGACGGGTTGATCCAGCAGGCGCGTGCGTTTCTCGACGGCAGCAACGCGACCCAGCGGCTCTACGAGCGCGCGAAGGCGGCGATGCAGAAGGAAGCGCCGGACGAGTTCACGCTGCTCAAGGCCGTCGGCCCGCAGGCCGGGACGGTCTTCGCACGCGCGAGCGACGCGCCGCTCTCGCGCGGCGTGCCGGGCCTCTTCACGTTCGACGGCTATCGGCGCGTGTTCGACAAGCGTCTGCCCGAGTTCGTGCAGATCGCGCGCGACGACGACGCGTGGGTCATGGGCCGCGCCTATCTGGGCGAGGCTCAAAAAAAAACGACTGCAATCGGGCGCGCGGCGGCGGATACCGACGATCCGCTGACTGAAGCCATCCGCCGGCAATACCTGATGGAATACGCACAGCAATGGGATGCCTTTCTCGGCGACATCCGCACGGTGACAGGCACGAGTCTCGCCTTCAACCTGCTGGTCCTGCGAAGCTTCGCCGCACCGGATTCGCCGCTCGCACGGCTCGCGCGCGCGGCGGTCCACGAAACGACACTCACGCAGCCCATCGCCCAGGCGGACCGTTCCGTCCTGCAAAAGGCGACCGACTCGCTGAGCCAGAAAGCGGACAAGGCGCTCGGCATTCGCGCCGAGGAGCGCGTCGAGCGCGAGCTGGTCGACAGTCGTTTCGCCGGCTTGCGCGAAATGGTGACGGGCAGCGCGGAGGCCCGGACGGAAACACCCCCCTCCGCCGCGCAGGCGGGCAAGACCGGCCTCGACGGCGTGGCGAACCTGCTGAACGACTATTACACCGCACTGACCGTGGCGGACGACGCCCTTTCCAACAACAGCATGCCGCCCGCAAGCGACGCCGCGGCGAAACTGAAGATGGCCGCGAACACGATGCCGGCGCCCTTTCGTGCGGTGCTGCTCGAACTCTCGATAGAGGGCTCGCGAGAGGTGAACCGGGGGATCGGCCAACTGCTGTCGCGCCAGATGGAGGCGATGGTCGGCGACACCTGCCGGCTCACGATCGAGGGCAACTATCCGTTTGCAACCGACAGCAAGCGCGACGTGCGCATCGACGATTTCACACGCGTGTTCGCGCGGGGCGGCGTCATCGACGACTTCTTCACGAAGACGCTCGCGCCGTTCGTCGATACGTCTACGAGGCCGTGGCGCTACAAGACGCTGCCCGGCGCGACCGAACCGGTGCAGGGCCCCGATCTCGAACCGTTCCAGCATGCCAAGGCGATCCGCGAGATCTTTTTCGGCGATCCGGGCGAGAAGCAACTCGCCTGGAAGGCCGACATCCGGACGCCTGAACTGGACCCTACGATCACGAGCCTGATGATCGATGTCGACGGACAGACGACGCTCTATCAGCACGGTCCCGTTGCCCCATTTACGGTGAGCTGGCCGGGACCGCGCGGCGGCGTCCATGTGGAGATCACGGCGAGCCCGCGCATCCGGCCCGACACGTCGACGGTCTCGACGGACGGCCCATGGGCGCTGCTGCGCCTGTTGCAGAAGGGGCATCTGATCGAAACGGCGACGCCCGGGCGCTCGCGCGTCGCGCTTGACTTCGACGGCCGCAGGGCCGTGCTCGACATCGCGAGTACCGGCAGCGTCGCCAATCCGTTGACCAGCAACGTGCTGAAGACTTTCCAGTGTCCCGTTTCGATGCCGACGTTCAATCTGGCGGACACCGGGCCGCCACCGGGATTGCCGCCGGCGAGCCCGCGCACGCCGCCCGCCACGGAGACCGTGCATCGCCAATACCGATCGGGGGAGCCGGTTCGCCAGCGCGTCGCTCATCCAATCGGTGTCCGCGAGAACATGTGATCACGGCGGATTCGGTCGATGCAATACGCGCGGAAGGCGCCGATGCGCACGGGCTTGCACCGGATTGTTGATCTCGAGCACGATGCCGACGGCGAGCTGGCGGTTCAGCTCGAACAGCTCCACATGGCTCGCGGTCAGCTCGGCGAGCGCTTCGGTCAGCCGCTTCTCCCGATTCCGCAGCACATCCTGCGCGATGCCGATGTCCGTCACGTCGACGATCGTCACGCCGAACGCGCCGACCTCGTCGTTCCCGCCGTCGAGCAGGATGAAGCTGCGGCTTTGCCGCATCGCGTCGATCACGCCGGTGATCGGCGAATGATCAAAGCGGAACAAGCGTCATCGAAGCGAGAAGCGTGAATCGAACGGTGTTGTGGAAAACGCGAGCGCTGTTCGCCGCCGCCGGCGATACTCGGCGGCAGGCCAAGCGCATTGACGGATCGGTCGTCCAAACGGCCACGCCCCACCAGTTCCTTCGCGATCGATCCTGGCGTCGCGCGCCGTTGTTTCCTTCGTACGCGCGAAGCGGAAGGACTTGCGACAAGACGAGCGCCGCGCGAACCCGCACGCCACGCTCACCATTGCGCGACGTCGAGGCTGTTCTCCGTCGTGCCGTCCAGCATGGCGATCTCGTCGTCGGACAGTTCGAGCGCGAGCGCAGCGAGCGCGTCGGATACATGGTGCGGCTTCGACAAGCCGACGATCGGCGCAGTTACGCCCGGACGCCGCAGCACCCACGCGAGCGCGATCTGCGCAGGCGGCACGCCGCGTGCGCCTGCCAGCCGTTCGACCGCCGCGACGGCCGCCGCCACGTCGCTTCGCCCGCCGTACCAGTCGACCATCTGCCGATCGGTGTCCGCGCGCAGCGTGCCGGTTCGGCGCGACCCCGCCAGCAACCCTCGGCCGAGCGGCGACCACGGCGTATACGCGACGCCCTCGCCGATGCACATCGGCAACATTTCATATTCGTCGCTGCGGCAAATGAGATTGTATTGACTCTGCATCGAGACGAACGGAGCCAACCCGTGATGCCGCTGATACGCGAGCATCTTCATCAGTTGCCATGCATGCATCGACGACGCGCCGAGATAGCGCGCCTTGCCGCTGCGCACGATCGCGTCGAGCGCATCCAGCGTTTCTTCCATCGGCGTTTCCGGATCGAAGCGATGAATCACGAAGAGATCGACGTGGTCGGTACCGAGACGCTTGAGCGATGCGTCGATGCCTGCAAACAGATGCTTGCGCGACAGTCCCCGCGCGTTGGGCGCGTCGCTTGTCGGAAAGAATGCCTTTGTCGCGATCACGATGTCGTTTCGCACCGCGAAGTCGCATAGCGCACGGCCGAGGATGCGCTCGCTTTCGCCGCGCGAATAAATGTCGGCGGTATCAAAAAAATAGGGGCACATATGCCATATTGCGAACATCGAGACAACGCATTGCCGAGAGGGTTCGAGCTTTCCAAGCAATTACTGCACCCTCACCAACGCCATCATCATAGAAATCATTGAAGCACTCACCAATGCCCCAAAATCCGCACATCCATAAACACTGAAATATCTTAGTTAATATAAAAAATAAGTCCATATCAGACGATTCGATTTCAATCAAAATTGATGTCTAAATCAATGAAACAAGAGCATCAAACAGCACGAGGTAGCAGGTGGTTATTTACTTGGTCGAGGATGACGAAATTCAAGCTCAATACTACCAGTCAATTTTGGCGAGACACGGATGGGAAGTGAAGATATTGCTTGATGGCGAGCGAGCATTTCGCGAGATTCATCGAATGACTCCGGATTTGGTCATTCTCGACAGACGATTGCCAGATCTCGACGGACTTGAAGTTCTGGCCTGGATACGAAAGAACCACGCTACCGTCCCGGTCCTCATATTGACGAATGCGGTTCTCGAGTCGGATGTCGTTACGGCATTGGAGGCCGGCGCCGATGATTACGTGACCAAGCCCCCCAGGGAGCAAGAATTCGTCGCGCGCGTGAAGGCGCTATATCGACGATCCCGCGAAATTCACACTCGGCCCGAATTGATGGAAATTGGCCCATATAAAATCCAAACAATCGAAAAAACAGTCTACCTTCATCGCGAAAAAATATCACTATCCCCCAAGGAATACGAGATCGTCGAATTACTTGCCCAGAATCTCGGACAGGTCGTGCCGCGAGACAAGATGGTTTCTCTCGTTTGGGGACGCCCGCCCGACGAGGCAAGCTTTCGCACGCTCGACACCCACATTTATCGCATCAGGCAAAAATTAGGATTAACACGCTGCAATCTTGTCATATTGCGCTCCGTCTACAGACATGGATATAGGCTCGAGTATATTGGAAAAATATACCAATAATATATTTAAAATTCAATCCATCGAACACCTCCACCAAAACAATTAACTTATTATATTTATAACAAAATAAAATCATCCTGCGCAACATAAAAATGCCCTCGCCATGCTCAACGCGTCAACTTGGAGATGGTTTCCAAATATCCCGAGTGCATATCGACTCTTGCGGCAAGCCGCTTGCCTGGACATCCGGAAGAGCCGAGCCGATGAGACATTGGTGAACCGATTGTCGAAAGACTGCAAGGAAGCCTGCCACGGCACGACGCGATCCATCCGACGACGGGCTTCATCCAATCGGGCGTCGGCCGGGCCGTGATTGGATCGGCATTCTGGAAGCTCGCGTTCGTGGGGATTGTCGTGCTGAACGTACTTCTAGCAGCGCCTATTGGTGGTTCGTGACATGCGGGGATCCGAACGCGACGCGCAAGTCCGGACAGCGCACCGCGCTGCGCTTCGCCGCGAACGAGTTGCCGTGGGCGCGGCACCGCGAATTCATCGACGCACCGAAGACCGCGCGAAGCGAAGGTCACGACTACGCGGTAAGCGGCTGCGACCGTCGGCTCGAGATGTTCGATTTACACGCTGCGCTGCAGTCAGACCACGCTGCGCTCCATCCGTACGCGCGCAGCCGACGGCGCGCGGCGCATCCCGGACGGAAACAGCGTTGCCGATTTCGTGATGATGCTCATGCGCGATGAGCACGTGAAATTCGCCGACGGGCGGAAGCCGTAGCGACAACTGGCCGTTGCCGCCGCAGCGACAACCGCAAACGCCCCCGCGCCAATGAGCCGATGACACATGTCGCGGCACGGCTCGCTCACACTTGGCGCGAGCATGGTTCGCGACCGCTTGCGGCACGCCCCGGCAATGTGCAGCACGTCAGCATGAACTCACGCGCCGGCTTTGTTTTCATCCGCCCACCCACGACCTGACGTGAGCGGCAGTCGATGGTCCGCCGCCAGATGAATCGGGCCAGCCGACGTAGGCAGATAGCCGGTGCCCGCTATCTAGTCGAACCTGAACAATCCTGGACGGCTTATACGGAAAGGCGGTGAGGCCGAAACGGTGTTGTTGGATTTGCAGGAAGCAGGCATATTGACGCGTGAATCCTGCAAATCCTGACGAGGTGTGGATGGGTCCGAAGTTGCCGGTGACAGAGGGAGATTTCTTCCGCCAACCGCTGCGCGAGCAGATCAATCTGAAGCATCCGTTGATTCGCCTGGCCGATCTGATCGACTGGGCTCGGTTGAGCACGACGATGAGTGCGAGTTTCGCATCGTCTCGTGGCCGACCGGCAACGTCGCCGCGTTTGATCGCAGGGCTGCTGTACTTGCAGCACGCGTTCGACCTGTCGGATGAAGAGGTCGTCTGGCAATGGCTGGAGAACCCGTACTGGCAAGTGTTCACCGGCGAGACGTACTTGCAGACGAAACCGCCGATCGATCCGTCGAGCCTGACGCGCTGGCGTAAGCGCCTGGGCGAAGCCGGCGTTGAAGAACTGTTGGCTGAGACGATCGAAGCGGCCAAACGCGCAAAGGTCATCAAGACGACGAGCCTGAAGCGGGTGATTGTCGATACGACGGTGATGGAAAAGGCGATTGCGCATCCCACCGATTCGCGCCTGCTCGAACGTTGCCGGGAACATCTGGTGAAGGCCGCCGCCCAGCACGGGCTGAAGCTGCGGCAGAACTACAACCGCGAAGCGCCGCGTCTGGCGGGCCAGATCGGGCGCTATGCGCATGCGAAGCAGTACAAGCGGATGAAGAAGGCGCTGCGCACTTTGCGTTCACGAGTGGGGCGCGTGATGCGTGACGTGGAGCGGCAACTGGAAGGCGTTGTTCAGCAAAGTCGCGCGGAGTTGGAAGACTTGATCAGCCGCACGAAGCGGATTCTCACGCAGAAGCAGAAGGACAAAAACAAGCTGTATGCGCTGCACGCGCCGGAAGTGGAGTGCCTGGCGAAAGGCAAAGCGCGCAAGCCGTACGAATTTGGCGTGAAGGTGTCGATCACCACGACGCACAAGGAAGGTCTGGTAGTCGGAGCTCGTTCAATGCCGGGCAATCCATACGACGGGCACACGTTGGCCGAAGCGTTAGAACAAGCGGCGATCCTGAGCGATGTGCAGCCGGAGATCGCCGTCGTCGACCGCGGCTACAAGGGCGTCGCCGTCGATGGTGTGAAGGTCTATCACCCAGGTTTGCGACGCGGTATCACACGCGGCCTGCGAGCAATGATCCGGCGTCGCAGCGCAATCGAACCGGCCATCGGGCACATGAAGGCCGACGGCAAGCTCGATCGAAATTGGCTCAAGGGTTCGTTGGGCGATGCGATTCATGCGGTGCTGTGCGGCGCTGGCCACAACCTGCGGATGATCCTGCGCAACCTGCGGCTTTTTTACGCCCTGATTCTCGTCGCTTTGCTCAGCTTCCGAGCCGCTGCGCCGTCGGCGGCGTAGCTTCATCTGCGCGACAAAACGAATTGTTCAGGGCCGACTATCTACGACCTTGCCGCCGTAGCCGCATCGACTCGAATTCGTTGCATCGCGCTCGCTTTCGTCATACCGGCTTGAATACTTGGGAATCCAACCGCGATCCGACTACGCTACCTTCGCATCGGCATTTGCAAGTGAGCAAAAAATGAGAAGCGCACACGTTTCATGCGCACGTGGAGCGATTCCGTCAACTGTCAGGCCATGCTCGCGACCAGCCCAACCTTCCACACGCTCCGCGCGGCCATCGCCGAAGGCCTGGCGCGCTTCCGCACATTGCCGATACACCGCGACGGCCGCTGTCCGGCGCAACGACCCCGGCGAACCGTCCCTGAACGATATCGGGCATGACGCGAAGGCAACTGGGTTCGACCTCGAAATCCTCGCCCATGCTCTACAAGCGCAAGTCTGGTCCGTACGCGTGAACCGCATTAAATATGTCACCGTGGGCCGCGGCGGAACGGATTTTCTCGGATTGAGTTGGCGCATTTATTTCCATGCTCAAAAGATAAATATGTCAATCGGCGTCGCCGCGTCGAAGCCGCCGATCGATTCCTCGCGTTACTTCATCGCCTATCGCATCTCGAGGATCGATGCATCGATGAAGTCGCCAAAATACGCGTGAGCGCGGCCGTTGCCGAAGTCCCGAGCGGCACGACGAATATCGCTTTGATGACCCCAAAAAAGAAAGAGTGAGTTTGATTTTTTCGGAATGCATCATCCGCCATTACCCGAGCTTGCCACTTGGCAACGCAGTTACTAGCATGTATTCGTCACACTGGGCCGTGTAGATTGCATGTCCGTTGCGCATGAATGCCACTGCGAGCACACAGGGAGGGGGCATGAAGGTCGAGATCAACCTGGAGGCCACGGACCCACAAGGGCGTTCGTTCATCGGCTGGGCTCCCATCAAGTCGACCGCGCGGTTGAGCAGTGACGGCGCTCCGCCCGCGCCTATCGACATCACGCTGCGCAACGGCGGTAAAGTGAATGGCGGTCGCGTGGTATTCGATACGAAGCGCAGCGATGCAGGCGCCGACGAACTTCACCTGAGCTTGCCAGCCGATGGCAGCGAAGTAGAATTTTGGGTCGCCGGCGAATTCCAACACCCGAGCACTGACCTCGACGACGCCGCGATCGAAGCTGTCTCGCCGGCAGGCCTGGTGGTCGGGCAACGCGATCTGATGGTTCGCATCCGCAAGAACGCGGTGAAACTGGCACCCGCCGAACGCGATCGGTTTCTGGTGGCGCTCGGCAAACTCAACGATGCCGGGGCGGGTCCGTTCCAGAGCTTTCGTGACACGCACGTTCGTCCGTCCCAAGATGAAGCGCACGGCTACCCGGGCTTCCCCCCCTGGCACCGCGCCTACCTGCTTGATCTCGAGCGATCGCTACAGGCTATCGATCCCGCCGTCGCCCTGCCGTACTGGCGGTTCGATGAGCCTGCCCCCGGCCTTTTCGCTCCCGAGTTCCTGGGCATGCCGTCGGCGAACCCGGCGCAGGGCGACATCATTCAGTTCCCTCATGGGCATCCGCTCGAATTCTGGAAGACGGACCCGACTCACGACCCGATCGAGCGGCGCCCACGCTATGACATCGCGGTCGCTCCGCCGCAAACGATAAATGGACAGCCTTCCGTGATCGACCAGGCGGCAACGCTGGCGCTCGGCGGCCTCTATCCAAATTTCCGCCGATTGGAAAGCGCTCCGCACGGCAGCGCGCATACCAGTTTTGACGGGCCGATCAGCAGCGTACCGACCGCGGCAAAAGATCCGTTGTTCTTCTTGCTTCATGCCAACGTCGACCGCCTGTGGGCGTTCTGGCAGTGGCTCAACCGACGCACCGATCCCAGCGACCCGGCCACCTACGCGTTGACCGGGCCGGTGCGAAAGCCGAATAACATCGGCCACAGGCTGAACGACACGATGTGGCCCTGGAACGGGTCAACAAAGCCGCCGAGACCCACGTATGCGCCGCCGCGCGGTCCCTTCCCGCCGTCACCGATCACGTCCCGTCCGGGAGGGCAGCCGACCGTGAAGGATATGATCGACTATCAGGGGGTTCACGGAACCGAGCCGCTCGGTTTCGACTACGACGATGTCCCGTTCGAACTTAATCCTTGAGGAGCGGCACCGTGAGCGTCAAAGAATACCGGCAGCAGATTGAAGCACAACTACAGACGCGCCGCGTGTCCGCGGCGGCTGAAGCGACTGCCGCGCCCGTCGACAGCGATCCCATAGCAATCTGGAATCAAGCGCTCGAGCACGTTGTCGACTCGACCCTCGACCCTGCGGGCCGAAGAGGCGCACTCCAGATTCTGCAGGCGGCCTCCTTCCTTGCTCCGCAGTTTGCATCGCTACACGCGGAGTACCTGGATACGCTGCGGCGCTTGGCGACCGATGCAGATAGCGAGTTGCGCCGCATGGCGCTGGATGTGTTGAGCAACCAGAAGGACGACTTCGCGCGCCAAAAATTGACGGAGGGCTTGAGCAGCCCGGAAGACGCACTCGTGGCCCCGGCCGTCGCGCTCGGTTTTCTCGCGCGCGACGACCATGGCTCTGCTCACGACATCGCGCGCGATTTGCTGAAGCAAAGCACCGATCAGCATGTTCGTGAGCAGGCCGTGCGCGTACTCGGTGCGGCCCCCGCCGCGAAGTCGCTGCTCGACGCCGTGATGAAGGACAAGACGGAGTTTCGGCAAGTTCGGCGCGCAAGCGCGGTCGCCTTGCGCGCACTCGACCCGCAGATGTTCGCGAAATGCGCACAGGACATCCTCGAAGACGAATCCGACTTCGAGGACATCAAGGCGACCGTGGCCGGCGCGCTTCAGCGCGCCAACGTCACGCCTGCTACGCCGCCCTCCGCACCGACGAAACGTCCGGCCAAGAAGGGCGCGAGCCGTCGGCGTCGATAGCGGTCGTTCAGCCATGCGCCGCTCGCAACGTTTCGAGAACGAACCGACGCGCGCGCACCAACCGGGCGAGGTGCCGATGAACAACATGCCGGCCCTGTCGGAGGGCGAGGTCGCAGTTGTCCTGCGCGGGATCGGCTCACGCGCGGCGTGCTGCGGAGGCCGCGATGACCTGCTCTCGTTGATGCGAGAGGATGCAGCCATCTACCGCGGCAGAGGCGCGACCGAAGTCGAATTGCTCCGCGCACATGTGATGGCGCACATCGGGGCGGCAGGCATGGCCGACGTGTTGTTGCCCTACGTCCTCGAGGAACTCGAAACGGGCTTGAACCCGCATGCCCTGGCCGCGGCCGCTCGTGTCGCCCGCGGTATCCGTCCTCTGCCTCCGGAGATGCCCAAGCTGCTCGTGGATGCAATCGACCGCATTCGGCACGTCGACCAGTTCGTGCAATTTGATATCTATCCATCGCCACCGACCGGCGGCTGCACGACCGCGATCGACGAACTGATCGAAACGCTGGCCATGACGTGCATCGGCAGCCGAACGGAACGAATCGCACTCTTGAACGATATCGAGAACGATGGACACGCAACCCCGCGTACCAGAGCGCTGCTCCAGGAAACGCTCGCCGCGGCCGGTGAAGATGCAAACCCAACCGGCACCGAATCGAAGTGTTGTGGAGGCACGTCGCAAGCCGAGCCCTCGAAAGCGATCAAGCGGAAATCACGGGACTGTGCGCAGACAGACAGCCGGTCGACCGATTCGCATGTTCAACCCGACTCGATCGCGATGCTGCACAACGTTGAGCTTGAGAACCAGGACGGAATGCGAGCCACGTTCGGTCAGATATTCGAGGGGCGTCCGGCCGTCGTCGGGTTCTTTTATACGCGATGCATGAACCCCAACAAGTGCTCGCGCACGATCAGCAACCTGGCGCGTCTGTCTCGGCTCCTGGAGGACTCTCCGGCGAACCGCGGCACGACAGTTGCCGCAATCAGCTATGACCCGGACTATGACGTTCCTGATCGATTGCGTCGCTATGGCGAAGACCGAAACTGGCCGTTCGGGGACCGTTGCCAACTGCTTCGCACAACGGAATCATTCGCGGCGGTCATTGAAGCGCTACATCTGGGTGTGGGCTATGGGCCCACGACTGTCAACCGGCATCGAATCGAGCTAATGCTGATCGATGCCGCCGGCGCCATCAAAGATCTGCGGTTGCGGCGCCTTTGGGATGAAGGAGACATCGTCAGGGCAGTGAATGCCATCGCGGCGACGTGACTTTTCCGAGAGACAGGTTCAATAACAGGCTCATCGGTGATGGGCGACGTATTGATCAATATTCCGTCGGCGCGATCGCATATCGCCGCGACCGTCTACTGCTACTGGTCTGCGTCCTGTTCCCCCGGCTCGACGTCGATCATCGCGGCTGGCGCATCGCCGCTTTCTCGTTCCTGATCGGCTTCGATTCGGCGTAGCCGAGTCGCGCGCGTTCGTCGTGAGCATGGGAGAAGTCGAAAAGAACCGTGTCACGGCGAGCGCGCCGCGGGGAGCGATCAAGATGTTCTTCACCGGCGTGTTCACGACTCCGTTCCATATCACGCAGGTCGGAAACATCGCGTCGCTACTCGGCATTTTCTTGATCGCCGCACTGCGGCTGGTCGGGATCCGTGCATTCGACGCGCTGCGGCTGCGATGGCGACGCAAATATCCGGTCAAGGCTCTTTGAAGCACGGTTCGCCGCGCCCGCCGAAATCGCCGTCGATCACGACCGAATCGACGCCCCCCGCTCCGCGAGCAGCTCGCGCAGGTTGCTGCGATGGCAGCGCGCCTCGTTTTCGCAGTAGCAACCGATCGCGAAGTTCGACGTCGCCGACAGCGCGGCAAGCACGTCGAGCACCTTGCTCGCGTCGCCGTGCTTCATCTCGCCGCGGAACTTCCGCGCGAATGCCTTCCAGTCGGCGTCGGTTTTCGCCGCCTGCGCTTCGGCGACGAGCTCCGGACTCGGCGACAACGTCGGCAGCCAGACATCGTAGAAGTCGCGCGCCGCGAATTCTTCCTTCGGCACGCCGCGCGGCGGACGGCGCACGGTGCCAATCCGCACGCCCTCGTCGTCGGCGCGCCGCGTTCCGAGTTGGACAATGCTGATGCTCATGCTGGGCTCCCGTTCAGAGTGATCGGCGCGAAGTGCGTCGAACCGCCGACTTGCGCGCGACGCATCGCGGCATCGCAGTGCCGGACGATGCGGCACGACGCACGGCCGCGCGGCAGATGACGCACAACCGACGACGCGCGACGCATCCCCTCATGCGAACGACCGCGCGGCAACCGCATTGCGCCGCCGCTCCCATTTCATTCGACGCGCCGGGCATGCGGCCGCCGGCGCGCGACTTCGCATCGCCCGGAACATACCGGACATACCGAACGCACCGACGCCAAGCCTCCCGGCCGAGCGCCGACGCGCCGGCAAACGTCAGACGCCGCTCGCGATCACCGCGCCGAACGCATCCGCGACGATCCCGACGTTCGCCTCGTTCAACCCGGCGACGCACATCCGGCCCGAGCGCAACACGTACACGCCGTGCTGCTCGCGCAGGCACTCGACCTGCGCTTCGGTCAGGCCCGTGTACGTGAACATCCCGCGCTGCTTCACGTAGCGCGACAGCGCCTCGCCCTGCACGTGCGCGCGCAGGCCGTCGTGGATCGCGCTGCGCATCTTCGCGATGCGCCGGCACATCGTCGCGAGCTCTTCTTCCCATTGCGCGCGCAGCGCGGGCGTCGTCAGCACCTGCGCGACGATCTTCGCGCCGTAGGTCGGCGGATTGCTGTAGTTCGAGCGCACCGCGCCTGCCAGTTGGCCGAGCACGCGCTCCGCCGCCGCCGCATCGTCGCAGATCACCGACAGCCCGCCGACGCGCTCGCCATACAGCGAGAAGTTCTTCGAGAACGAGTTCGCGACGAACGCCGGCACGCCGCGGCGCGCGAGCTCGCGGATCGCGAACGCGTCGGCTGCGAGGCCCGCGCCGAAGCCCTGGTACGCCATGTCGACGAACGGCAGCAGCTCGCGCGCCTGCAATACGTCGATCAGCTTCAGCCATTGCGCGTCGTCGAGGTCGACGCCCGTCGGGTTGTGGCAGCACGCGTGCAGCAGCACGATGCTCTTCTTCGGCAGCGCGTCGATCGCGGCCTGCATCGCGTCGAACTTCAGGCCGCCCGTCGCCTCGTCATAGTACGGATACGTGTTGACCGTGAAGCCCGCGCGCTCGAAGATGAACCGATGGTTCTCCCAGCTCGGATCGCTGAGCCACACCTGCGAGCCCGGGAAGTAGCGCTTGATGAAGTCCGCGCCGATCCTGAGCGCGCCCGACCCGCCGAGCGTCTGCACCGTCGCGATGCGCCCGTGCGCGCGCGCGTCGCTGTCCTCGCCGAACACGATCGCCTGCACCGCATCGCGATACGACGCGAGCCCCGTCATCGGCAGATACGGCTTCGGACCGGACTCGCGCTGCACGACGGCCTCGGCCTCGCGCACGGCGCCCATCACGGGAATCCGGCCGTCGTCGTCGAAATAGATGCCGATGCTCAGGTTGACCTTGCGCGTGCGCGGGTCTTTCTGAAAATTCTCGTTCAGCGTGAGAATCGGATCGCCGGGGTATGCATCGATATGTTCAAACATGGCGGTTTCTGACTGATGAGGAAAAATCGGGGTCAACGGGCCGAGACGCCGCCGCCGAGCGCATAGCCGGCGCCGCGCTGGCGGAACCGGTAGCCGATCGCGAGCACCGCGAGCCACACGGGGATCAGGTAGACCGACAGGCGCAGATCCGGCGTCCGGAACATGACGACGAGGATGGCCGCCATGAATGCGAGACAGAGATAGTTCGTCAGCGGGTAGCCGAGACTCTTGAAGCGCGTCTCCTCGCCCGCCGCGCGTTTTGCCTGGCGGAACCGCAGGTGGATCACGCTGATCATCGCCCAGTTGATGATGATCGCCGATACGACGAGTCCCATCAACAGTTCGAATGCCTTGCCCGGCATGAAATAGTTGATCACCACACACAGCGCGGTCGCGAACGCGGACGCGCCGAGCGCCGCGATCGGAATGCCGCGCCCGTTCACGCGCGCGAGCGCCCGCGGCGCGTTGCCCTGCCGCGCGAGGCCGTACAGCATCCGGCTGTTGCAGTAGACGCAGCTGTTGTAGACCGACAGCGCGGCCGTCAGCACGACGACGTTCAGCACGTTCGCGGCGATGTCGCTCGACAGCGCGTGGAAGATCAGCACGAACGGGCTGCCGCCCGTCACGACCTTCTGCCACGGATAAAGCGACAGCAGCACGCCGAGCGCGCCGATGTAGAAGATCAGGATGCGGTAGATCACCTGGTTCGTCGCGCGCGGGATGCTGTGCGACGGATCGTCGGCCTCGGCGGCCGTGATGCCGACGAGCTCGAGCCCGCCGAACGAGAACATGATGACCGCCATCGCCATCGCAAGACCGCCGATGCCGTTCGGGAAGAAACCGCCGTGCCGCCACAGGTTCGCGACGCCGGCGTCCGGACCCGCGTGGCCCGACAGCAGCAGATAGCCGCCGAAGCCGATCATCCCGATGATCGCGGCGACCTTGATGATCGAGAACCAGAATTCGGTTTCGCCATACGACTTGACGCTCGCGAGGTTGATCGCGTTGATCGCGACGAAAAACACGAGTGCGGAGATCCAGGTCGGCACGCCCGGCCACCAGTATTGAACGTAGATGCCGACCGCGGACAGCTCGGCCATGCTGACGAGCACGTACAGCACCCAGTAGTTCCAGCCGGACAGGAAGCCCGTGAAGTGCCCGCAATATTTGTTCGCGAAATAGCTGAACGAGCCGGCGACGGGCTCGTCGACGACCATCTCGCCCAGTTGCCGCATGATGAAGAACGCGACGACGCCGGCGAGCGCGTAGCCGAGCAGCACCGACGGCCCCGCCATCCGAATCGTCTGAGCAATGCCGAGGAAGAGCCCCGTGCCGATCGCGCCGCCTAGCGCAATCAGCTGGATGTGGCGGTTCTTCAGCCCCCGCTTGAGTCCGTCGTTGTCCTGATCCGAAACCATGTCTTCTCCGTCTCATCCGCCTTTCTTGGAGGCGGCGCGCCTTCGGGCCGGCCCGGGCGCTGTGTACTGTTCCGGCCGCCGTCGTGGTTCGTCACGGCGGCCGGCCGGGCTGGGGATGCCGAATTCTTGCGCAGCGCGCGTCGCCTTGCATCGAGCGGGAAAGCCGCCGCCCCGCTCCTGCCCGCGCGCACCGATTTTCTTTGATCTCGCGCAAAAATCGGCGCTCAGTTTATCGCTGGCGGGATGAAATGGGGTTTCGTAAGCCCTTCATGCAAACCCTACATTATGAGATAAGATTGCATCCAGGAGACAAATAAGGAAACAAAAATGCAAGAAGCGCTTCTCGACCGCATCGATCGCCATCTGCTCGACATCCTGCAGGAAAACGGCCGCATCTCCAACCTGGAGCTGGCCAAGGAAGTTGGGTTGTCGCCCGCGCAGACGCTGCGGCGGCATCGCCGGCTCGAGGAGATCGGCGCGATCAAGCGCTACGAGACCCGGCTCGACGCCGGCACGCTCGGCTTCGGCGTCACCGCGTTCGTCCAGGTGACGATGGAGCGCGGCCACATCCGCGACTTGTCGACGTTCCAGAAGCTCGTCTCCGAGCTCGCGCAGATTCAGGAGTGTTTCTCCGTCACGGGCGACATCGACTACGTGCTGAAAGTCGTCGCCGCGGACCTGAAGGGCTTGTCGACGTTCCTGCTCGACACGCTGATGCGCATCCCCGGCGTGAGCGGCGTGCATTCAAGCGTGTGCCTCGACGAGATCAAGTGCACGAGTGCGATGCCGCTGTAGCTGTGCGGCAGGGAGCAAGAACACGCGCCGCGCTCGCGACGTGCGACGAGCCGGGAACGGACGTGGTTCAGCCGACGAAGCACTCCGGTGCGGCCGATAGGGCTGCGGCCGCCACCCACTGCGGGAAATGATCCCTGCGCACATGCCGCCCGAGTCAGCGCCGAACGGTCGGCCCATGTCCCGCATCGGGTCGTGATGGGCGCTGCTCGGCACGAGCACCGGTACCGGCGGACTGCTTCTCGCACTCAGTTTCCGATGCCGAAGGGCCGACGCATCGACCAACCTGATGCGCAATCCGCTGGCCACGGCGAATACGCGCCTATGTCCGCTTCCCATTCACATGGAAGAAAAATCCGCGGACGAGCGTGTAGCGCTCAAGCCGAATCGATCCATCAACTCGCATCGTGATCCCGTATTTCATGGATGTTTCCGCACGTCGGCAATGTTATTTGTGAAGTGGCAACGCGTTTAATTTCACATACGCGCATCGAATCGAACGCACCAGACGGATATCGACGACTATAAAAGAAGGATGCCGCGTCGAAAGCAATAGCGTTTCCGGGCGCATGCTTCGCCGCCGTTCGAACTCGGTTTCGTCAAGCGTGGATCCGAGCTTCTGACCGGCCTCACGCTCCCGGTTCGCCGCAGCGCACCTGTCGGTCCGGATCGGCGGGCGATTGGAAGCCCGCATCGAGCGCCTCTGCGTGCCGGAAGCGAACCGAATGACGGCGACATCATCGGATGCGTAAGAAAACCCCAATGCCGCCGCGCATCGATTTCTTTATCGATTTGAAAACGGATATCGCATGTCCTAGGCTGTAAATGCCCTCGACACTGGGGCATCTGGCCAGCTTCAGCGCCTTTCTTCGGATAGACCTTTGCCGTTGATTCGCCAAATGGTGCCGAAGGCGGCACAACGAGCCGGATTAATTGCCGGTCGTGCGCGTGGCTTACCGAATACTGAGTCATCGGATCCAGTCCTGAAAAATGGACTGCCAAGGACAATAAACGATGAAAACCGACGATTTCGATTTCGGCCTCGATTGGAAAGCCATGCCGACCGATCCCGCCGAATTGCGCGGCAAGCGTCGCGACAGCGGCAAAATGATCGTGCTCGATCGCGCCGCGACCACGATCGAGCATACGATTTTCCCCACCATTTCCGACCATCTTCGGCCGGGCGACCTTCTGGTCTTCAACGACAGCTACATGCTGTCGAACACGTTGTCGTTCCGGCATGGCAACGAGTCCGCGCACGTGATCGTGTACGGTCAGGAGCCCGACGGAACGAGCATCGTCGAACTCAGATCTTCCCAATCGCCGCGGCCCGGCCTCACGTTGACCGCCACGGACGACAGCCAGCTCAGCTGCACCTTGCTCTCTCCGGAGCCGAATCAACTCTGGAGCGCGCGATTCGAACCTGCGGGGAAACTCGTCGGCGTCCTCGATCGCCGCGGATGGCGCTCGGACGAAACGATTCCTCTCAACCCCGTTTACTGGCGCACGCGGCCCGATGCATACCGCGCCGTGTACGCCAGGAAACCCGGCTCGTTGGAAATTCCGTCCGCAGGCCTGCACTTTTCCACCGACGTGTTAAGGCGGCTCGCCGACAAGGGCGTCGAATTCGCTTACGTCACGCTGCATGTCGGAGCAACGGAGATCCTCGCGGTTCGCCATATCGACGAGGACGAGATCGAGCAGCACAAGGTCAGGCCGGAGTACTTCGAAGTCGGAGCCGAGGCCGCCGAGCAAATCAACCGGGCGCGAGCGGAGAAGCGCCGCATCATCGCGATCGGCACCACAGCCATGCGAACGCTGGAGTCGCTTGCGGCTCATGGCGAGCCGGGCGCCGCCTTCCGGGCCCAGGCGGGATGGACCGAACTCTATATCTATCCCGGATTCGAGTTCAAGATCGCGAACGGGCTGCTCACGAACCTCCATCGGCCGCGATCCAGCCACATCGTCCTGACCGCGGCCTTCGCGGGCAAGGCTCTCCTCATGCGCGGCTACGCGGAGATTCTCGAGATGGGGGGATACGAATTCGACATGTTCGGCGACAGCATGCTGATCCTGTAACGGCATGGCGCCGTCGACGAGTGCCATGGAACGAGACAAACGCATCGACACCGTCGTGATCGGCGCCGGTCATGCGGGGCTTTGCATGAGCTACGTCCTGCAGCGCGAGGGACGCGAGCACGTGGTGCTGGAGAAAGCGCGCGCGCTCGAACAATGGCGATCGGCGCGATGGGATTCGTTCAGAATCAATTCTCCGCTCGCCTATTCGAGGTTGATGGGACAGATCGATGGACTTCCCGGCATCCGGCGAAGCATCCCGCTCGAAGAGATGGTACGGATGTGGGACGCATGCATCGCGCAGAGGCGCTTTCCCATCCGTGAGCGCTGCCGGGTCGGCTCGGTCGAGCGGATCGAAGGCGGACGCTTCCGGGTCCACGTCGAAGGCGACGATGGCCCGCGACGTTACGACGCGCTGAACGTCGTCGCCGCGCCGGGCAATTACCAGCTCGTGAGAATTCCCGACTTCGCACGGCATCTGCGCACCGAAGTGCAGCAACTCCACGTCGGGACATATACGAACCCGTCGGCCGTGCAGGACGGCCCCGTGCTGGTGGTCGGCGGCGGTCAAACGGGCGTGCAGCTCAGCGAAGAATTGGCGACGGCCGGCCGCAGCGTGTACTTGGCAACGTCGAGAGTCAAGGGAACCCCGCGCAGCTACCGCGGCGAGGACATCATGTTCTGGCTGGACCGAATCGGGTTCCTGAGCGCCCCGAAGAGCGCGTTCGCGCATCCTGCCGAACAACCCGATCAAATGCCCATCGTCGGCCACGATCATCCGATTTCTCACCATTCATTGGCTCGGCTCGGCGTTCAACTGCTGGGGCGCCTGAGCGGCATCTCGCCAGACGGCGCGGTTGCGACGTTCGACGAGGATCTCCACGCCAACATTGCATTTGCATCGCAAGGCTACCAGGCGCTGATCGATCGCATCGAGAACTGGATCGCAAACCGGGACGCAAACGCGCACACGCGGTATCCGCCGCCGACAGCCGAGCCGGCGTGGCAACCGTATCCCCCGCTTCTCGCGTCTACCCCACCCACGAGCGTGACGCTGCGCGAGCATGGCATCCGTGCCGTCGTGTGGGCCACGGGCTGGCGCGCCGACTTGAGCTGGCTGCGGATCGACGAAGTTCGCCGGGCGCTGGATTCTCGCGGACTTCCGGCTTCCTGCGAAACCCCCGTCGACGGTTTCTATTGGCTGGGCTTCCACGGCCTTCGGACGCAGTCCTCGGGAACGGTGGCCGGATTCCACCTCGACGCGCCCTATATTGCCGCCCGGCTGCGATGCCGCGCCGAAACGCGATCATGATGCGCCACTACGAGCACGCAGTCGTCGGCAAGGGGCTCATCGGAGCCGCGACGCTGCGCTACCTCAGCGTCGCGTCCGAAAGCGTCGCGGCCATCGGTCCCGACGAGCCCCGGGATGGGCGCGCACATCGAGGCCTCTTCTCCAGCCATCACGACGCGGGGCGGATTGCGACGCGGCTTTCTCGCGATCACGTCTGGGCAAGACTCGTCCATCGATCGATGGACGAGTACGCCCGTCTGGAACAGGTTGGCGGAGCGCGGTCCTACCGGCCGCTCGGCATGCTCTATGTGGCGCCGCTGGATGACCCGATCATGCAAGAGCGAGTCCGGCTCGCGCGCAGCCTGAAGGTGGACCACGTCGAACTCGCAAGCGCGGCGTGCGCCGGGCGACTATCGCCGCTCCGCTTTCCCGCTGGCTTTCACGGCCTGCTCGAGCACGCGCCGGCCGGAATCTTCGGTCCGCTCGCGTTGCGGCACAACCACTTGACGATAGCCAAAGCCAACGGCGCGAGCGTCATTTGCGCCATCGTCACGGCAATCCGCAGGCGCGCCGCACACTGGGAGTTGAACACGGCCTGCGGCCGACGCTACACCGCGAACAAGGTGCTGGTCAGCGCCGGCGCGTACTCCAACTGCTTCGATCTCCTGCCTCGCAAGCTCGATTTGCGCGTCAAGTCGGAGCACACAGTCCTCCTTCAGGTTTCCGGAGCCGAATCGGAGCGACTTCGAGCACTGCCGCCGATTAGCTACCGGATCGATTCGCGTTCGATTTCCGACGTCTATGTCGTCCCGCCGATGCTTTATCCGGACGGCAATCATTACCTCAAGCTCGGCGCCAACACGGACGCGGACATGATCCTGCCGAGCTTCGATGCGATTCAGCAATGGATGATCTCCGGCTCCGACGAGCCGCGATCGGACATACGCGAGGCCATGTTTCATCTGCTGCCCGATCTCGACTTGCTTTCGGCTCGCGCAAAGCGCTGCCTCGTCACCTACAGCGCGCACGGCAAGCCCTATATCGACGAGTTGGACGACGGGTTGTTCGTCGCGACGGCAGGCAACGGTGCGGCTGCCGCGTGTTCGGACACGCTCGGACGCCTGGCCGCGGATCTCATGACAGGCCGCCCTTGGCCCGCCGGATTCGAGCGTCGCGACTTTCAGCGGCGGTTTGCGGATTCGCGCGCGAGCCAGACCGCAAAAAATCGAGGATAGACCCGATGAGCGACTCGACGATCAGCAAGAAAAGGCGCTGGCCGGCCCGAAACGTGGCGATTGCAGCAAGCCACGAACTGTTCTCTTCGCCCGAGGAGGCCCTTCGCGAGACGATCCGGGATCGCCTTCAACGCCGCATCGAAATCCTCACTCAACACCGCCTTGGCCGCAAATGGTGTCCGTACGCGATCGAGAGTACGCGCTTGAACAGATCGATCGAAAGCGGCGTCGACGACGTCAAGTTCCTTTACCCGGTGCTCGACAACATTCCGGTCGTGGTCCTGCCGCTGCTCAATTTCGCGCGCGCCGGAATCCGCATCTGCCTCTATGCGCCGCCCGAGGTCTGCCGTGTGGCGGAAGTCGTGCGCGATTACGTTGCTCAGATAGGCTGGATCCGCGATACATGCGATCTGATCACAGTGCAAGAGGACAAGAGCCGCATCTCTTTCTTCGATTCGTTCAAGCGCAGCACGGCCCCGCTTATCGCCGCCGACGCGGACGATGCGATCGTCTGGACAGCGGCCGATCTCGTCCTCGCGTACGACGTCTGGCCCTGGCTGCTCGAGCGCGATATCCACGACCATGACATCGTCGTCAACATGATCGCTCGCGAGTTGATCTTCCCGCCCGGGACCAACGAGTTCCTGCGGCTGGAATACTTCGACAGCCTGTTGCCCGTGGGGCAGACTCGCAGCCGCGAAGTCAGACAGCCCGACATGCTCGTGTTCACGCAGCGAGGACGGGACGGACTGGCGAACCTGGACCGTATCCGCGGCCGGCCGGAGGCGGAACTCCTCGGCATTTTCCTGAAGACATCGTGGCGCGGCCTGCTGAGCCGCAAGGCCGGCTCGGTGCTGCGTGCGATCCATTACGGCATCAAGCGCAAACGGTATTCGCTCCGGCCCGGCGACGGCATCTCGCAGACGCACGCAAGCGCCTTCGCGTCGGTTTTCTTCGGCGTGGATACGCTGGTCAAGGGCGAATGTGCGGATCCATTCATCGTCAAGGATGCAGACGGCTTCGAAGAGATATTCGGCTACTATCGCACTCTGCTCCAGGGCGTCGTCGAAGCCGCAACGACCAAGGAAGAAGGCTACCGAAAGCTCGAAGCGTATTACCCGCACGCGGAGCATCTCTTTCGCCTGTCGAGCCGCCTGGCCCCTCTTTGGTCCGAGATCCCCCTCTGGCGGCGGTGGCCGGAGTTCATCTGTGACAAGACATCGACCTACAACACTCGGCTCAAAATGGCGTTCAAGGAAGCTGGAGTCGACGACTCGACGATGCCGATCCCCGAGTACTTCACGCGCGAAGGTGAATTCATCTTTCACCCTCCGCCTCGGCATTCGAGCATTCCCGGCTCGCTCGCGTTCCTCGCCGAAGTCTATCGACCGCGCTACGAACAAGGCCGCCGGCAATGGCTCCAGGCCCGATGATCCCGCAATGCCGTCCGACGGCCGGAGCATCGGGTCGGGTCGAGCCGTTGCGCTCCCCGAGCCGCCTCCGGGGCCGCCGGGCAAACTGCTCAGCGTATTTCCGTGTTGACGATGGCCTCGACCAGCGTCTTGCCGACGCTGGTGAGCTCGACCGTCTCTTCGTCGGGTCGCATCGCCGCGAGCCCGCGCCGCTCCAGGCTTTGAAACACCGGCTTCCATCGCTGATCGAAGAGAGAGCCGCCGGCGAACCTGGCCCGATGCAAATCGTCTCGAAGCGGCTGACACGTAGTGAGCGCGCGGCGCATCGAGCTCGCGATCTCCTCGTCCGGGCTCATTTCCAGCAGTTCGAGCGGCAATTCCCCGCTGGCAATCGCATCGAGATACTCTCCCGGCCGCGTCGCGACATTGGCGGAGCAACGCCGAGTCGCGGAACTGGCTCCCAACCCGATTCCGACTTCGACGAACTGCTTGTCCTGGTCGAGGACGAGCGACTTCCACCGTCCGCATCCGGTTTCCGGCTTCTGGAAGTACATCGTCGGATACTCGAAGCGTCCGGCGTCCTCCAGCAACGCGACTGCCGCTTCGCGCATTTGATACTGCTCTCCCAGGCTCGGCCAGCGATGGCCCTCTCGTGACGCGCGCGCCCTGCTCGCCGGACTCTGCCACCTGGCGGAAACACCTGCGATGGCGGTCCCGGTTTCGCCGAACGGACGCAGGTGCAGCTTCGTCATCACGACCGTGCTGTAACCCAGCTCCAGCATCTGCCGAACGTCGCGACAAAATCCCTCGACACGCTGATCCAGCAATCCATAGATCAGATCGCCATCCACCCGCTCGAAGCCCGACAGGAAGGCGCGGCGAACCACCGTCCGGGCTTCGTCGGACGTGTGCTCCCGCCCGGCGAGCGCAACCAGACGATCGTCGAAAGACTGAATGCCATAAGTGATCTTTCGGCATCCTTTTTTATGGAGAAGCGCGAGCTTGTCGCTCGAGAGACTGTCGGGACTGCCTTCGATGCGAATGGTGGTGTCGGCGTTGAACCCGAAATTCGACCGGTAGAAATCCAGGAGCTCGGCCAGCAATTCGTCGGGCAAAAGCGTGGGCGTTCCGCCGAACAGGCAAAACTCTCCGACCGGCGCGTCCCGCAACGCCGGCACGAGCGCCAACCACAACCTGGCCTCGGCAATGTTCAGATCGACCCAGTTTCGAGCCTGCTCGCGAAACGCCGCCTCATCGTGCTTGCGCATGACGATGGGAAATTGACAGAAGTAGCAATGGTATTTGCAGAGTGGAATCGTCGCCCATAAAAAATAAGGATTTTGCCCTTCCAGTTCAGCCTGAAGACTCTGAAGAAACCGTTCCCGGGAACACTCCCTTGTGCCCGGAAATACGTGCGAGCCAAACGGGTCGCGCACGACGTATCGAAGAAGATGATCGTTCTCGGGCCTGCACAACACGTCCGCTGCCCGCGGCCGAGGATAATCCTCGTCGACGAGCAACAGGCTCTCGCGAGCGCTCACGCGCTCTAGCATCCGAATAGGCGAGCTGGACATTGAGGGCACCTCCTAGACACTGACTGCACCGTGCATCGCCTCGGATGGCGCCGTCTCGAGTGCGCCGGGCAGGCATGCGCGAAGCCGGCGCTGCAAGAACTCCAGGGAAAAGTGTTTTCTCCCGAGCTCGAAGTTGAAACGTGCCCATCGTTCCCGCCGTCGTTCATCGAGAAGGAGTTCGAGCACCGCTTGCACGTAGGCGTGATCGGGCATTTCGTCCCAATCCTTTCGCGTGCGCAAAAGAAGACTCTTGAAACCCTTCTCCCCGTATACCTCTTCGTACATTTCGTAGGTGCTGCTAATGAATGGGCGTTTTTGAGCACTCGCCTCGGCGGGAGGATTGCCAAAGCCTTCGTAATCGTACGAGGTCAGAAACGAACTCAAATCGGCGTGCGCGAGGAGGTCGCCGACGGAATACCGGGTCTCCCGCGATGCACGATTCGAGGGGCGGCATAGCGCGGAGCACGGCAGCAGCCCGTTTCCATAGATAACGTGATCGTCGACTCCCAGTTCGATCGCCATGCGGGACAGCCGGCGACGCTCTTCCTCGTGTTCGTCGGTAGGCCCGGTCACGAAGAGATAGACAGGCCGCTGACCGCCTGACGAACGCATCGATTTCTGCAGCGCATGCAAAAGAAAGACGTCTCTATCGAGCCTTTTTTGCGGAATGACCCGGGTACACCGAGCGATCAGCAGCGCATCGGCGGGAATGCCGTAGCGAGAGCGAAAATGTCGATTGCCGTCGTCGATTGCGACTTCCGCGAACCGAAAGCAGTTTGGCAGTACGGTCGCATCCACGTGCGGCGCCCACTGGTTGAGCTGCTTTCTCGCGGTGTTCGTGAGGGTCACGTATCGGATGTACTTCGAGACAGACGGCTTCGGAATGCCTTCGAACGGAGGCCCTCCGTATTTGGCGCTTTCGCTGAACCACATCAGGTCGTGGTCCCGCCAGAGCACGAACGGACCCTTGCGCCTTTCACGTCCGTACTGCTCGATTGCGACACGCAAAGCCTCGGAAAACAGCAGATTCTCCGGCAGGGACCCGTTCTCCACGACGACGACCGAAACGTCCAGACGTCGCCAGGTGTCCACAATCGACGCGGCAATCCGAGGAACGATGCTGCCGTCGAGGCATCTGCGTATTCGCTCGCCGTCACGCTCCCGGAGTTGCTCCAGCATTTCCGTGACCAAACGCTGCGTGTATCCCCTGACAGCGGCGAGACCCTGAATGCGCACCAACGTCAACCAGTCGGGCAACGCATCGGCTTCGTTCACGTAAGGTCGAAAGAAATCGCCTTTATCGCTCCTGATGTCATAGCCGAGATCGAGATATATTCGATAGCCATGCCCGTTGAAAATCGACGCAACTTTTAGAAACTCCTCCGTGATGCCGGAAGCAAGCACCCCGTCCATTGAAATCCCAAACAGAACGTTCTTTCGATGAGCGACTTGCGGATCATCTTGAACGGCGCTGGCTGAATTCATTTGGTATCCCACCCATCGTTTTTGAAGTATGCGAAAGTCGCTCCAGCGGATGATGCAGATTGCCGGCCGCACGCACATACCAGAAAAAGTTCGGTGCCGAGATTGATGCGCCGCTACGAACACGCCCGGCTCAGGCGTTGAATCCCGTGACGTCGAGACTCCACCACCCCAAATGTCTGCGCCCTGCCCGATTTCACGCGGCGAGTCCCGCCGATTCACGGGGCCTCGGTCATGCTGTGTCGTGCAGCGCGCCGATCTGAGAAGCACCGATACCGCCCCGAAAGATCACGCGCGGACCCCGGTGAAATGATTGAAGTCTAGGCGATCGCTCAAGGGCGGGAGCCTGACAGTATTGGTAGGTGTCTGCGCGGACGATGACCTGCCCCGCGTTCGGTACGGCAACAGCACAGCGCCCGTTCCCGAGTCGCCGCGCCATCGCAAAATCAGCGGCTTACCTACGGGTTCTGGTAGTTGTGATGGATTCGGATCTGAACTATTTTTTTTGAGAATGAGTCGCAGCGTCGATCGCCTGCGAGAAACAAATCGGCTCGTTATGCAGGCAATCGTGGTCACTCGTTTGATCGGCCATGCAATCGCAAAACACGTCTTTGCCTTGTCCAAATTCGATCATGCTGCTTGGGCATTCGCTTTCTGGAACAGGATGACGGGCGCGGCAATGAAAATCAAAGTGCAAGGCCGTTCTCCGTACGTGGGTTGAACTCCCACGCTACCCGTACCATCACCGGAGATAAAAATGGCAAAGACCAGCAAGGGCTTCAACAATCTGCAGCACGTGCAGAATCAATGGGGTGGCTCGTCGGCACCGTGGCATGAAGGCGGCATGTGGGTGCTCGGATGCCGTTCCGGTCAGAACGTCGTGGCGCTCAGCATCAAGTCCGGAGACGGTGGGAGGACCCTGACCGGCACGATGACCTACGTCGGAGAAGGTCCGATCGGCTTCAGGGCGACGCTCACGCAAAGCAACACATACGCGGTCGAAAATCAATGGGGCGGAAGCTCGGCCCCCTGGCATCCGGGCGGCACGTGGATCATCGGCTGCCGCGTCAATCAGAACGTGGTGGCGCTCGACATCGAATCCGGCGACCAGGGCGCCACGCTCGCGGGAACGATGACGTACGCGGGCGAAGGCCCGATCGGTTTCAAGAGCCAGCAGGCCGACGGTGGCGTCTACGCGGTCGAGAATCAATGGGGCGGTTCGTCGGCCCCCTGGCACAACGGCGGCGTGTGGGTGATCGGCGCGCGCGATCAGGCCGTTGTCTCGGTGAGCATCGGCTCCACGGACAGCGGCAAGACGCTGAACGGGAACATGACCTATGCCGGCGAGGGGCCGATCGGCTTCAAGGGGAATTCGGTCGCGGGCAACAACTACGCGGTCGAAAATCAGTGGGGTGGAACGTCTGCTCCGTGGCATCCGGGCGGCACCTGGCTGCTCGGCTGCCGCTCAGGCCAAAACGTCGTGGAGCTCTACATCACCTCTGGCGACAACGGCAACACGTTCCATGGCAGCATGACCTACAGCGGCGAAGGCCCGATCGGCTTCCGCGCGACGGCATTGCCGCAATAACGTCGGCTAGGCTCGAGAAAACGCCACGCCAATCGTCCCGGTCGCCGCATGCGCGTTGCAATTCGCGGATGCGGCGGCACGCCATGCCGCCGCGCAGATGACAGGGCTTCATGGACGCGGACAGCGATCAATACGTTTCGCAGCCTCCGTCGGAACCCGGCATCGAAGCCTATGTCGCGCGATTCGCCGCCAATGACGGCACCGTCGACATTTACTACGGTTATTACCCTCGCCACTACGCCGCTACAATTGATCGGCCAAAGCACATCGCGCCGGAGCATCGGGGTGATCGCGCTTTCGACAATACACATTCCGGGTTTTCAAATACGTCTCCAAACGCCTGAAAGTCGCCGGAAGAGGAAAATTGCCGATCGGCACGCCACTGCCGCAGGCAATTCGCCGCCCGGCGGCAGCCGGCAAGTTCATGAACGGCGAGACTACCCCGAATTTCGCAGTCGCGATGCGCGCGACGCCTGCAAGGCAGACAGCCGCACGGCGTCGAGCGAATGCGCGCGCTTCTCGGCGACGGCCTCGGTCGGAATGGTGGCGTCTCGACAACGCGATATCCTTCCTCCCGCCGGACGAAAAACGAGACGGGCGGACGCCGCATCCGGCGCCCGCCCGTCTTTTCAATCGGCACATCCGGCGGCAAGCTCCGCCGCGCCGCTTACATCGTGACCTGATCGAGGAAGGTCTTCTTGCCGCCCTTGAAGTCGTACAGGGAAATCACGCCGTGCTTCAGGTCGCCCTTCGAATCGAAGATCGTCGTACCGATCACGCCCGTGTAGTTCGTCTTCGGCATCGCCGCGAGGATCTTCGCCGGATCGGTCGAGTTCGCGCGCTTCATCGCGTCGACGACGATGTACACCGCGTCGTACGTGAACGGCGCGTCGAAGCGGATCGGCTGGTTGAAGCGCTTCTCGTACTTCGCCTGGAACGCCGCGCCGCCCGGCATCTTCTCGAGCGCCGCGCCCGCCTGCGAGCACACGACGTTGTCGGCCGCCGCGCCCGCGAGCGCGGGCAACTGCTCGGTGCACACGCCGTCGCCCGAGAAGATCTTCGCGCGCAGGCCGAGCTGCTTCGCCTGCTTCGCGAACGGGCCGCCCGTCGCGTCCATGCCGCCGTACATGATCGCGTCCGGATTCGTGCCCTTGATCTTCGTCAGGATCGCGCGGAAGTCGACCGCCTTGTCGTTCGTCGCGTCGTGCGACAGCACCTTCAGGCCGAGCGCCTTCGCCTTCTTCTCGAATTCGTTCGCGAGGCCCTGGCCGTACGCGGTCGAATCGTCGACGACTGCGACCGTCTTGATTCCCTTCTGCTTCGCGTAATCGGCGAGCGCCGGGCCTTGCTGCGCGTCGGTCGCGACGACCCGGTAGGTCGTCTTGAAACCTTGCTGCGTATAAGCCGGGTTCGTCGCCGACGGCGAGATCTGCAGGATGCCGGCGTCGCTGTAGATCTTCGACGCGGGGATCGACGTGCCCGAATTCAGGTGGCCGATGACCGCGACGACCTTGCCGTCGACGAGCTTCTGCGCGACCTGCGTCGCGGTGCGCGGATCGGCTGCGTCGTCTTGCGCGTCGAGCTGCAGCGTGATCTTCTGGCCGCCGATCGTGAGGCCCTTCGCATTGATCTCCTCGACCGCGAGACGCGCGCCGTTCTCGTTGTCCTTGCCGAGGTGGGCGATGCCGCCCGTCAGTGGCTCGGCGCTGCCGATCTTGACGACCTGGTCGGCCGCCGCATGCGTCGCGGCCGCCGCCGCGAGCATCGCAGCCGCGCTGATCGGCAACAGTTTGCGGATTTTCATTTTCACTGCAGTCTCCTTGTTGGACGGACGTTGATCATATGATCAGATCATAGCCGGTCAAAATTCGCTGCAGCGAGACGCGCATGCGCGCCTTCGCGTCGCCGGCGCAGGTGCCGCCTTCCCCGGCGGCGACTGCGCGGCGGCCTCAAGCCTTGATGTTCATCGTGATCCGCGCGGTGAACACCGTCTTGCCTTCGGCGTCGGTCACTTCGACCGGCACGATCTTGTCGCCTTCGCTTTGCCAGTCGACGGCCGAGCCGTCGGCGACCGCCGTCACGTCCGTCTTCGCCTTCGCGAGGTATTCGACGGTCATGCCTTTCGGAATCCAGCGCAGGCCGTCCGGAATCGACACCTGGGTCATCAGCCCCGCGACCAGCTCGGCCGCGTTGCACAGCGCGATCGCGTGGACCGTGCCGAGATGATTGGTGATTTCACGCCGGAAGCCGACTTTCGCCTCCGCTCGACCGGGCTGCAGCTCGACGACCTGCGGCTCGATCGTGCCGAAGAACGGCGCCATCTGACAGACCATCTTGCTGAATTGCGCGGCCCCGGCCGCCTTGAACATCTCGAGAACCTGACTCATGTTGTCTCCCGTTTCGATGAAAACAGAACAATGTTCTGCAACAGAAGATTATTCTGTTTGATTGGCAAGCGTCAAGGTACTATTGCGTGACTCCAGTTTTTCGTTCGCGATCCCGCTTGCCTACCTTCGACATCCTGACGCGGCAGTTTCCCGGCCGCCGCGCGCACCTGAAGCGCACGATCCTCGCGACCGCGCTCGCCTGCTTCAACGATCACGGGCTCGAGCCCACGACGATCGAGATGATCCGCGAGCGCTGCGACACCAGCGTCGGCAACATCTATCACCACTTCGGCAACAAGGACGGCCTGATCGCCGCGCTCTTCCTGTGTGCGATCGAAGACCAGGCGCAATTGCTCGCCGACTACATCGGGCGCGCGACGACCGCGCGGGAGGGCGTCGCCGCGCTCGTCCACAGCTATGTCGACTGGGTCAGCGCTCAGCCCGAATTCGCACGCTTCCAGTTCATGGCGCGCACGGCCGTCGCCTCGGGGCCGCGCGCCGACGAGCTGGCGGAAAAGAACCGTGCGCGCAATCGCCGCGTCATCGGCTGGTTCGCGCACGCGCAAGGGCGCGACGAGATGGCGCAATGGCCGACGGAACTGCTGCCGTCGCTCATCGTCGGCCAATCGGAAAACTACTGTCGCGCGTGGCTAAACGGCCGGGTCAAGTCGCCGCCCGCCAAATATCGGGAAGCGCTCGCGATCGCGGCGTGGCGATCGGTTTCGAAGTGAGGGACCGGCCGCGGGCGGGCAGTCGCCCGGAAACGCACCGAGCACCGGATCGCCCGGCCGCTCGGCGCGAGGCAGCGTCGGACTCGCCCCTCCAGGCGCGCGCCGGCGGAGCGAACCGAAGCGACGGCGCGGCACTCAACGTACCGGCCGTCAATTCATTGGCCGCCGTCCGGGCCACGACATCGCCGTGCCGCCGCCGACCGGTTTCTCGACGCACACCGCGCACCAGCTGATCCTGACGAAGCTCGGCGCGCAACAGCAGACGCCGCCATATAAACCCCGAGCTGGTGTATTTTTGGCAGGCCGATGATCCGCGCCCCGCCGTCCCTACGCCACGGCTAAATCTCCCGCATTCATCGGTTCATTCTCCGCGAGATAGCGCCTCTGGTCACACCAGATCCCCCGCTGATCCCATAGCGCACAGGGCCACGACGTGAATGCAGCAACCGAATCGTGAGCGTATTCCGCCAGCAGTTGATCGACGACCAGCAAAGGCGGCTCCTGCTCGTCCCACGCCGACAGGATCATTTTTTCGTATGGAGTCAGTTCGCGCGGCGTCGGCGGATAGCTATGCGGCCCCGGGCGGCGTTCGACAGGATTGCGCAGGAACTCGATATGCCGCTCCAGCCGCCGCTGCTCGCCCAACAGTTGTCTGGCTTGCTCTTCGGGATCCTTCGGAACGTCATAGACCCATTCGTTCGGCTGGCACGGCGGGTGGTCAGCGTCGGTTCCGGCCGACACGGCCGCGCAAAACGATGCGCCCACTTTCTGATAGAGCTGCCCCAATACGCGGTCGTCCGCACGGTTGCGAGCAAGGATGCTGCGCCACCGGAAGTTCAGGTAACGGTGCGGTTGGATCAGCGCTTCGAGCGTGTCGCCGGATGCGGACGGCAGGGCAGCCATATACTCGGTGTACAGCCCCGCAATTCGGGCATCATCGGGCAGATCGAAATCCTTCCTGATGTTCCTTGGCATCTGATCGATAGGGATCATCGGCACGCGGGCCTTTAACGCCTCCGCAAACATATGCCTCAACGGAATCAACGAAAGATCGTGAACGCGTCCCTGCTCCTCAGGCCCGTAACCACCGCCGACATCGGAATGCACGCCCGGATACACGACTTCCTCACAGTTACCCTGGTAGGACTTATCGACACGAACCGAATCGAGCGAAAATGCGCGTCGAACTTCGTGCGCCGAAGCATAGTGCACGCATCGCTCTACTTCGGCCGGTATCGCCAATTCCGACGCCCAATCGAGATGCAGAGCGGGACCGCCGACCGAGGCGACCGTATCAAAAATGCCCATGAAGGTAATACGTAACAGCACGCGCACGCCGCTCGGGGCTGCCCACTACAGCTTGCCCCCGCCCTTCACGCATTTTTGTTCAATTAATCGACGAGCAAATGCGCGCGCTTCCGTCGCACCCCGAGAAAAGCCGAAGATCGCGACAGTAACTGCGCGCATGTGCTTCCATGAGCCCGGCCCCCATTTAACTTCCAGCAATCGAGAAAATTCCGCGAGGGCAAACTTAATACGAAGCTCACACCGCCCGCGCCGAGTCCAAGCCCAAGCACCCCGCCTTCATCGTCTTTCAGATGATCGGTGTAGCCAGCTACCTTGACGAATTTGAATGGCGTCCCCACACCAGAAAGATAGATGGACCTCGCGTCTTCTTGGATGGAATCTTTTGCCGCTCGAAATAATTTGACGACATTCGAGTGCTTGTTCTGCGGCAAGTCTCGTTCCATGTTGTTGTTCGTACCGTCGAAAAAGAACGACAGTGCGGGGTAAAGACGGCACGCAATTTTTTCTGCCTGATTTTCGGGGCATTGCAAAAGGATACGTTCCGTTACGCCGTCGATTGCTGCTTGTTTGAGTGCTTCGTTGGTAATTGGCGCGCCCGCTTGTCGAACCGTCATGAATCTCTCCCCTTGTGTAGTTATTTCGCCATGCACCCCGATCGACTGGGCGAAAAAGCCAAAGCAGCGGTATTGCGATCTCGTAAAATGACACACAGGTAGGCGTCCGCCTTGTGCCAGTCGGAATCTTGATGCGGACCGCCGGGCGGAAAGTTCGCCTGAACACTGCGCTTTTCTTCAGGTACTGTTACGGCCTTGGTTTTCGGGTCTTCGACGGCGTCCCAAGTCCAAGTCACTGTGACCGGCTTACTCCAGTCTTTCATGCCAGGGAAACAGCATGCCGCCTTCGCGCCCCCTCCCCGAGGGCTCACATCCCCCGCCCAATACTTCTCTACAAAGATGTTCACTGCCCAGCGATCGGTATGATTGGCTGGCACCATCGCAAGCGCCGGCCCTTCCCCGGCAAACGGATCATCGGGAAGGATGTCGGAACCGGCGCAAGCGGTCAGTGTAAAGACAGCAAAGCCCGCCGCGAAAGCTATACGCCGGAATGTGGCAAAGGTCATCTTGTGCGTCCTTCTTGGCAAATAGCCCGATTATGCTTGGGGTCGATCGATCGTAACCGGTAGTAGCGGTTTCAATAATGCAGCGCCTTCGGGCGATGCCTCGAACGCCTCCCCATACCGGACGGCAAGCGAGCAGTATTCCATGAGCACGCCGACTCCCTCGATACCGTGCTGCCAAGCACGTTCAATCTGCCGGCATACGAATCCGTAGCGCTCGCCTTCCGGGATTCCAGCTAACGTCGACGGATCGCGTTCATTGAGATGCAATAGCAAGCCGTCCGGCACACTCGCATCGATCAATGCATCCACCTGCCCTTGATCAAGTTTGAACGGCGGCTTGAGCGTCGCTGTAGAGGCCGGCATCCGATCCTGACGCCAGTCGATCTGACGCAGCGCGCCTTTGCGGTCCCAATATGTCCACCTCAGAATCGGCGCGAGCCATGCCTGATGCTGCGCGTCGGACAGCACCGGCCCTTTCACGAACAGCGTCTCGTCCTCGACCGAGCCGGCGAGCGTCGCGAGAATCGCCGGATCCCAATACGCGAGCACGATCGGTTCGCCATCCGGCAAGCGCACGCGCAAAAACGACTTCAGATGCGCCGCGAGCGCAGCAAGCGGCAATGGCGATGCGAGAATCGTTGCACACGGCGATGACGGCCCATGTCGTTCCAGCCACGCACGAGCCGACTCAAAGTGACTTGGCGGAATGTAGATCAGGTGTGGCGATACGACCTGCACGTCCGCTCCGCCGTCAAGCATGCATGCGACATGGTCGCGACGAACCGACAACGCCCCCGGCAAGCTGCCGTTATGCAACGGCGCCGCGAGTACGTATACATGCGCGCCCAACGCTTCAGCCTCGGCGAACGTGACTTGGATGCCGGAGTCTTGGGTATTCCGCTCGGTCGTCACGCCCCCGTCGTCACGAACGCGCCGCGTCCGGCCGCCTGCTTCATCATGCATGGCACACAGACCGCATCCGGCTGCGTCGGCATCGGATACGGCATGCTGGCCGGGCCTGAGAAGTTGTGCATGCTGCCCTTGATGTCGATCTTGCCCGGCGCATGGATCTGAATGTCACCGTCCTTCAGGCGGATATACGCCTGCCCCGACGTAATCAGTATCTCCTTGTCCGCCGCGATCTCGATCCGCTCCGTCGCCGACACGATCCGCACCGTCTTCTGGCCGATCAGGTCGATCGTCTCGCGATGCGACTCGATCTGAATCGCGTCCTTCGCGAACAGCTTGATCCCGTCCTGCGCGAACACGCTCACCTTCTCGCCCGCGCTCGTCACGAACGACTTCCCGGTCGCGACGAACGCGCTTTGACCCGCGACGACGTTCACGTGCCGATCCGCCGACGCGTGCAGCGACTGAAGCGTCGTGAGGCCCATCCCGCCCGCTGCCGAGCAGCATTGCCGGCACCCTGAAGCCGTTCGCGCTGCCCGTCCCGCCGCCCGACGTGCGGCCGCCGCTCAAGCCCGGCTCCACCGGCTGCCGCGTCGCGCCGGTCAGTTCCGTGAGCGCGTCGTGACCCGCTTTCAGACTCTCCGCGCGATGCTGCTCGCTTAGCGACGATTGCTGCGCGATCAGCGCGTCGGCATTCAGATCGTCGCGCGTGGTCGCGACGTCGATTGTCCACGTGTAATCGCGGCCGAGCTTCGCTTCGCCGACCGCACGCAACGGAATGAGCGCGTTCGCGCCGAGCGGCGTGTCGAGCTTCAGCAGCCGCTCGCGCTGCAACAGCCCACGATGAATCGCCTCGAAGATCGGCGCAAACGCAGTCTCCTGCGGCCCGCGCGGCCCCAACGTCATGGTTCAAATCCTTTTTTCTCGGGTTCGCCGGAATGGGGCGTCGCGCCCCTTGTTGTCAGGCGATCGAGCGCGGTATCGGAACCGGCGAACCGCCATCTTTGGCGAATAAGGATACCGAATCCACTGAAGCAAACGGGAAATCGGCCGGCTTACGGCGCGCCGGCCAAGTCCGCCTAACCAAAATTGACAGATATCTTGCGAATGATCCTCTACTTTTCACGCTGGAAAGACTGATGCAGCAGTACCTGCATCTCGTCCGACAAGGCTCTGACAGATTACCTACGCTGTCAGCTGCGCCGTGCGATTTCTAGTGTTCCGAAGCCGATCCGAAACAGACAATCGGCGTCGCAGTTTTGAATGTCCGCTTGTTACGGCTCCATGCCCTTTGGAAGAGCCGGTGTCCATGAAAGCGGATCAGCTCCATCAACCACAGCGCGGCGTCACCTTGCCGGGATCGAATAGGCCGATGGGGACAGCCAGGAATTGAACCGTGAATCTTCTTGGATGTCCCGCGTTCGCGTTCAGCTCGTCATGCCGCGCGCGTGCCCCTCATGCACCGAATCGCGCTATCGGAATTGTTCCCATGGACCTGCGACAGAAGCGCGTGCGCGCAGCATCCCGTATTGGCCACCCGTGTAGCCGAGTTCCGCGGAGACGAACAATCCGTTGGCGAGCGATTGAATCGACGTGCAGCTCAAGCCGCAGGGCACGAGGGTGAACTTCTCCCAAGGGCCTACGACGGAAGCACGCGCGCGCAACATCGCATACTGGTCACCCGTGTAGCCGAGCTCCGCGGAGACGAACAGCCCGTCGGCCTCCGATTGAATCGTCCAATATCCGTCGCTGGGGAAGTTGCAGATACTGTATTGCTCCCAGGGACCCGCCACGGTCGCTCGGGCGCGCAACATCGCATATTCGTTCCCGGCGTATCCCAGTTCCGTCGAGACGAGGTCGTGGTTGGCAAGAGACGTAATGGTCACATTTTGCGTGCATGTAGGGCCGACGGCGTTCGGCGATGCGGGGGTCGCGATCACGCTGGACAAATTCCGAATTCCGAGTTCGGCTCCCGCGTCCGCGGAGGCAAGAGCCGGAACCAGCGAGACTCCGAGCGCCAATGCCACCGATGTGCCGCGACCTAAACGACGTTTCGAAAACGTTGCGCTCATTGCATGGCCTCCAAATGAAAGATGTAATATCGAATGTTCCGAAATACGCGGCTCGTAAACGATTGCTCTTTGCACTTGCTGTCGAGGCGGCCGCGTAAGCCTCGATGCGCGAAACCAACGTCGTCCGGGCCTGCACATGTCCGGTACGTCGTTGAAAAATCGACAGGCCACGAAGAAAACCGTTGGTGCAAAAACTTCAGTCGAATCACGCCCTGAATTTACGGCACAGTGATGAATTCGCCGGTCGCTACCGCCCAGCCAAACCAGCGGATATCGGCCTGTCAACGCCGGAGGTCCGCGCTGCTCGATCCCTTCGCATATGCCCGTTCCTGATTGATTCCATCGTAAATAATGAGAAATTCTTCAAATAGCGAAAATCTCAACGCGACTACTGCCGAAGCACGCTTGCTCGATCCCGAGCAAAGCTCCTTTACCATCCAGACTCGCCAAAATCTCTGCCTCTCAGTGACAAGATAGATCGTAGTCGGCACAAATCCAGGAATTTCCATATAACGTCTCATGCCAAAATTAAATATTTCACAATTTCGACAATATATCCATCAATACGATACCGTTTTGTCACACGTTCAGAGTGGCGATGCGAATAGATACATTTATTCGAATACAGGTGAGCGGAAGATCTGTTTGGTTGAGAGTGAAAATAAATGTGTCTATTGAACCCTGGAAATCCCGGCTCTGCCGCGGCTTTTCGTGACACCTCAATTCGGCCTATCGCAGAGGACGCGCCATTGTTGCGGGTGCGCTTGGTTCACGTGACAGCGCTTGAACGGTTAGGCGACGCCGACAATCTCGACGAAGCGCGATCCCGCTTACGATGCCGCCCGGGCGGCTCGACGGCGCACCCTCGCCCATTCTCATCCGAGACAGTCCAATCGAAATCGCCGTTCAGTGCCTTCGGCGCATCTCGAAGATCGGGCACCAGCCGTTCGCCGCGGCATCGCGACACGCACGGCATCATGCATTCGTTGCGGGCTTTTTCCGCCGCGCTCAGAAACGCGTCGCGATGATCTGGGGTGCCCTCGAGCCCCCCGTCCGGCATGCGCCGCAGATGCCCGCTTCTCACGAGGCGGCAATCGGAACGTCGTGGTCGAACAGCACGTCGGCGAGCGATTGCCCCGGCGGCACGAGCAACACGCGTTGCGAGCGCGCGAGCTCGATCCGGAACGCGCCGGCCTCGCCCGAGGCATCGCCGGCATCGGATTCGTCGCCCGCGATCGGCGCGCAAAAGTACTCGCGATGCAGCCGCGCATCGCCGAACGCCGGGCGCGCGATCGCGTCGTCCGTTGCGTCCGGCGTCAGTCCCGTGTGCGCCGTCGCGACGTCCGCCAGCCGCGACGCGAGCGTCAGCCGATACGCGGCCGCGCCGTCCGAGCGCACGAAGTAGTGGAATGCGAGCGGCCGCCCCGCGCGAATCAGGCTGTGCACCATCGCGAGCAGCGGCGTCATGCCGATCCCGGCGGCGAGCAGCACGGCCGGGCCGCCGTCCGGCGCAAGCGGGAAATAATTCAGCGGCGCGCCGATCCGCAGCACGTCGCCGACGCGAACCACGTCGTGCATGCGCGGAGCCGCCGCGCGACGCCGGCTCACGCTTGATCGCGATCTCGTACCCGCCGCGCTCGAACGGGTCGTTGCACAGCGAATACTTGCGTGTGAGCCCGTCGCGCAGATGCAGGTCGATATGCACGCCGGCCTCGAACGCCGGCAGCGGAAGGTCCGGCGCGTCGCTGACCGTCGCTGACGAGCCGCAGCAAAATCACGTCGCACGCGACGCGCTCGCGCGCGATCACGCGCACCGCAATCAGATCGTTGCCGATCATCGGAATCACCGTTCAGGAAAACCTACAGCAGCCCGATCAACCGCCATCACAGCGCATTGATCGGAATCACGAACACCACGCCCAGCAGCGCTGGTCGCGATGCAGTATCGGAGCACCGCGCGTCGGGAGGTGATGCGGATCGTCGGGATGCTCTGGGACGATACCGAAGGCGTGCGGATCGGGATCGTCAACGACAACCAGCCGAACGAGACCTTCCAGATCTTCGAGGACGACGACAGCGCGCATGTCGCGGCATCGCCATTCCGGCTGGGCGAACTGCCGAACATCCGCACCGGAATCGCGACGATCACGACGTCGGCCGATGCGGTCGCGATGTATCGGAAGATGATCGACAGGCTATGGGCGGATGCGGCGAAAGGGGCCGACGGGGCGAAGGTGCTGCGCGACCTGCTTGATCGGGTGTAGCGGCCGGCTTCCGGGATACGCTGCGTTCACAAACGCGCATTCAATCGTTACAGCGGCGCCCCTTTGCCCAGGCGGCGGAATGGGCAGACGCACTATCTTGAGGGGGAGTGCCGACAGGCGTGCGGGTTCAAATCCCGCCCTGTGGGCACCAGGCTTTTTCTCGCGGCCGTCGCTTCGCGATTTTCCTGAAGGCGGCGATGCGCCCTCGTATCAGTCGCCGTCAAACCGGATAACGAACGAATTCCAGGCGAGGTAAGCCGCCCGATCCGCTACGGCTTTCCGGGCATCGGCAGGCGATGCCGGACGTCCGAAATTCGCCGATCCCGGATGCGCGTTAGTCAGTCGCCAATCGCGAATAGAGCGCAAAGTCTCCGGGTACGCCTCGCACCATGCGGTAGGACCGAAGCAAGCCTTCGTATCGGTAACCGCAATTGTGGAGCACGCGGCCCGAACGCGAGTGGGTCTTCAACACCGTGCCTTGAACACGAACAAAACCATACGCGCCGAACGACCAGGCGGTGACGGCGGCGCATACAGCGCTAGCGATCCCTCTTCCCCAATGCGAAGGAGAAAGGTCGTAGGCGATCTCTGCCGTGCGGTTCACATCGGAGACGGTATGGAACCCGATCGTGCCGATCAGTTTCCGGTCGTCATCTCCGATGATCGCCAGGCGCCGGACTGATTGAGCAGACGTCGATTCGAATCCGTCAAACATCGGCATGAGGTCTTCCCGGGATCGCAAGTCCCAGCTCGTATGCTCGAAGACGTGCGGGAGCTTCAGGTACGAATACCAGGCGTCCACATCCGAGCGTTCGAGTTGCCGAAGGGATACCCCTGAGTATCCTGATGGAGGAGCGGCGTCAATTCTCATCATGGAACCTCGGAGAGTCGGCGACTGCGTATTCTATCAGGCCAACCCGTCTCAATCGCGACGCTCGTGTCCGTGCGTCAACGATTGGGGTATCGAGCCGAACGACCGCCCTCGGCCGAAAGGCGAAGCGCGCGCGAGCGCAGCGGGAATCGAGTATTGTGCGAGGAGCGCAGCCAGCTGCCGAGGCCCCGCCCGCTCCGTCGTGCCCGCCGCGACGGCGTCAAAGTCCATGTAGGTGTCCGCCAAGCAGCCGACAGCAGCGAACACGAAGACATCCGACGCCCCCGAGCGCAGCGAAAAGCCTCCCCGAAATCTGAACGAGTCTGGAAGTCTCAGGAGGAGAACATGGAAAAGCCGAATTCGACCGAGGGCCAGTCGGCCTCTGAGCTGATCGACAAGAAAATCGCCGAGCTCGGAGACTGGCGCGGAAAAACCTTGAGCCGAATGCGCAAGCTCATTCGGGAGGCGGCCCCGGACGTCGTGGAGGAATGGAAATGGATGGGCACGCCCGTATGGTCGCACGGCGGAATCATCTGCACCGGCGAGTCTTACAAGTCGATCGTGAAGCTGACCTTCGCCAAGGGGGCATCGCTGGAGGATCCGGCCAAGCTCTTCAACTCAAGCCTCGACGGAAACGTAAGGCGCGCAATCGACATCCATGAGGGCGAGGCGCTGGATGAGCACGCGTTCAAGGCCCTCATCCATGCCGCGATCGCGCTCAATACATCCGGCGGAAAAGCAAAGTCAAAGCGAGCAAAGTAGGCCGCGGGATTCGCGCCCTCTCCGGACCGGGCAGACTCTCCGCGCGCGTCTCATCTCAGCGTGCTGCTCAACTTGCGGACGACCTTGTGAACGAACAGCACCGGCCTGGAGATAGGCGGACGCAGAATCGCATGCTTGCGGACGTACTCGGGCACGTGCCATTCGGCGCGGCTGCCGGCGTGGAACAGCGCGGCGTCGCCCGCCCGCAACGTGCGCGGCTCGTGGCCTTCCGACGTGACGATCACTTCGCCTTCGATCACATGTATGGTTTCGTCGCAGTCGAAGTGCCAGTTGAAACGCCCCGCGGTGCAATCCCAGACCCACATGGATGTCGTCGAGTCGGGACTGCAGGACCACTGACCGCTGCGCGCGACAGGATTCCCTTCGAGAATCCAAGCCGGGTCGATCGGAGAAGGTTGCAATACGACGTCGTCCAATCGTACGGCCTCGAAAACGGGACGGGACATGATCTACCTCTGCTGCGGTTCAATGCGGGAATCAGAAGAAAACACGGCTTTCAGGTACGGCGAGACTATCGCCAGTCGATATCCCTGAACGAACCGGAGGCAGCCATTGTGTAAGAAATCGTCACGCAATCGCAAGAAATAATTGACCGACTTGTAATAAATTAACAAGGCGGGGTGCGAACATGCACGCCGAGCGCCTGCGCGCGAATGTTCTCGTCTGCTAACGATCCGTCTCCGAGCCGGTGTCACGCGGTGCAAAGGCGTCGCAATAGCGGCGGCGCGCGCTCAATGACAGCGGGACGCCCGTTCGTGGCGGAAAGGAGAAGATCCCGCTCGAGCAGCGTGGCCGCCGGAAAACGCCGGCAGCCGAAGCAACTTGATGCTTGGCTTGTGAGCGCCCCTGCCGGCAGACGCCCGCACCGATCACACGCCAGCCGCGCCAAAACAGCAAAAGACGTGAAACGCCGTGCGCGCACGTTGTGCGGGCGGCGTATCGCACGCGATGCCGGAGATCGCGCCGCCGCAGCCGGCGCGCCGTTGCCCCGTCTTTCGCTTCAGCGCGAACCGCGATACGCAAACCTCGATGCCGGCAAGCCTGCATGTCGGGTGTCCGCGACGAACACGCCGCCCGCATGCGGATCGCTCGCCAGCGCGTCGTCGCTGAGACCGACGCGCGCGCTCGTCACGTACAGCCGCCCGCCGCCGTCGAGCGTCACACAGCTCGGCTGCGGCGTCGGTACGGCGATGCGGTCGGTCACGACGCCGCGCGAGTCGTAACGCACGACTCGCGCGCCGCCCCACTGCGCGTTCCACAGGCCGCCGTTCGCATCGATGGTCGAGCCGTCGGGCTCGCCATCCGCGTCGCCCAGTCGCACGAACGATCGCACGCGATCGACGCCGCCGCCCGGCCGGTAGTCGCAGACGTGGATTTCCCGCGTCGGCGAATCGCAGAAGTACATCCTCGATCCGTCCGGAGAAAACGCGATGCCGTTCGCGATCGCGACGGGCGGCAGCGCGAGCCGCTGCACGCTCAAATCCGCATTCAGACGATAGTAGCCGCCGATCGCGCGCGGCGCCCCGCCGCCCTCGTCCTTCGTCCCGAACACGAACGCGCCCGCGCGGTCGCAGCGGCCGTCGTTGAGCCGCGTCGGCAGATCGGGCTCGACGTCGACGATCCGCGTAAACGTACGACGGCGGACGTCGAAGAACGCGAGATGCGACGCGAGGCCGACGAGCAGCACGTCCGGATCGTCGGTGAACGCGAAGCATGCAAGGCGCTCGGGCATCTCCCAGGTTTCGGTCGCCGCGCTGCCGTGCGCGTCGTCTGCGCGGTATCGCCATAGCCGCGCGCCTTCGATGTCGGTCCAATACAGCGCGCGCGTCGCGTCGCACCACGTCGCACCCTCGCCGAGCGCGTTCCGGCAGTCGACCAGCAGCGTGGCGGCGGATTCCGCGTTCTCCGCGTTCTCCGCGTTCGGACGCGACGGTCGATTCGATTGTTCCATGCTGCCTCCAGATATCGTCGTCGTTCTCCGCAGCCGGATGGCTGCAGGCGTCGAGCGCGCGCGAGGCGGGATTTGTCGTTTCCGCTCGGCTGCTCGACTGCTCGCGCCGCCATCCGGCCAGGCGGCAACCGAACGAACCCCACTTGCGTCCTTTCATCCCGGGCGCAGCCGAGCGGCCGTCAGCCCCTCATCGCGCGCCGCTGATTGCGACGATACGGGTCGAACAGCACCGTGAGCAACAGAATGCCGCCGCGTACCAGATATTGGTAAAACACGAGGCGAATGCGCCTGCGCGAACGTGACGATCGGTGCGATTCGCGACGCCGCGCGAGAGATTGACGGCGCGGCGGTCTGACTACGCGTGCGCGGCGCGTGCCGCTGCGAACGGCTCCGGGCGCGCGCGGCAGACGGATGCGACATCGCAGACGTTCGCTCGACTCGCATGCGAGCGCCGCACGCGCACGAACGCGACGATCGGAAGCGGAAGCACCGTTCGATCCCGCGCGCGTCGCGCCGTTCGCCCGACACGGCGTCAGTGATTTCGTCATATCGCCGCCAGCGCGCGCCGGCCCGACCTCACGCGGCGCGAACCGCAAGCCATGCATGGCGACCGCTGTCGTTTCGGCCTCGGCAGGCCCATGCACGGCGACATGCCGATCGACGACATGCGGGACCGCGTTTCCGGATCGCGCTCCGTCGTGCCGGCCCCGCATCGCACGGCGGGAAACGTCGCGCACCGACAAGCGTCGCCACACGCATCCCAATCGCACACCGTTGACGATCGTCAATTTCCCGTGCATTCGTTCGATGAGAATTTTCCAGAGGATCGGTCGATCGCGGCGTGATGCAATGCAATGCAATGCGATGCGGATACGGATACGGATACGGATACGGCGCCGGCGCTCATGAGCCCGTGCCGTCCTCGACGCTCCGACTCGCAGCCGCGCGCGCAGCGGATTCGGCGGCTTCGAACGGCGCGCGCCGTTCGCCGTGCGCGCCGGAACCGCGTCGCTCGATCGCCCCACGCAACACGCATTCGCATCGCTCGCCGACGCGAACCCCGGCCTCGCCGCGCAATCAACCGCCTTCGAACGATGCAGACTGCCCTACCTACCGCCGCGCCGGACAACCGGCGCATCGCGGACCGACTGCTCGAGGCGGCGCAGCTCCTCGACGCGCAGGGCGCGAATCCGTATCGGGCCGGCGCGTATCGCTCGGCCGCCGATACGATCGCGAGCCTCGGTCGCGACGTCCGTGAGCTATTCGACGCGGGCGGCATCGAAGCGCTCGACGCGCTGCCGCACATCGGCCTCGGCATCGCGCGCGCGATCGCCGAGATGCTGATCACCGACCGCTGGCGCCAACTCGATCGCCTGCGCGGCTCGGCAAGCCCGACGCTGTCGTTCCGAATGGTGCCCGGAGTCGGCCAGGCGCTCGCCGAGCGCATCCACGATGCGCTCCACATCGACACGCTCGAAGACCTCGAACTCGCCGTGCACGACGGCCGGCTCGCGACGGTCGAAGGGCTCGGTCCGCGACGGATCGCGGGCATCCGCGCAGCGCTCGAGGACTTGCTGAGTCGCCGGCGCGGCAGGCAGGCGCTGGTGCGTGGCGCGACGCCCGCGCAGGAGCCGCCCGTATCCGTGCTGCTCGACGTCGACCGCCTCTATCGCGAGAAGGCCGCGGCCGGCACGTTGCCGATGATCGCGCCGAAGCGGCTGAACCCGCGGCACGAAGCGTGGCTGCCGGTGTTGCACGCGACGCGCGACGACTGGCATTTCACGGCGTTCTATTCGCACACCGGACGCGCGCACGAGCTTGGCCGCACCGCGGACTGGGTGATCCTGTACTTCTACGACCCCGAACACGACGAGCATCAGCGCACCGTCGTCACCGAAACGCGCGGCGCGCTGATCGGCAGGCGCGTGGTGCGCGGGCGCGAGGCGGAATGCCGCGCGCATTATGCGGCCGGCGCGAACTCCACGCGCTGACCGCCGCCGTCGCGCAAGTCCGGCTCGCCGCAGTGCGCGAGAATCGCGCCGCGCGCGCGGTCGCGCAGCCGCGCCATCGCGCCGAAATCCGTGCCGTCGGGCCGGATCGGCGCGAGCATCGTCACGGTGATCTCCCCGCGGCGCGGCAGCCAATCGCCGTCGCGCAGCACGGCGCGCGCGCCGCTCACCACGACGGGCACCACCGGCCGCTGCGCGACGCACGCCGCGCGAAACGCGCCGAGACGGAACGCGGCGAGCCCCGCCGCGCGCGTGAACGTGCCTTCCGGGAAAAACAGCAGCGTATCGTCGGCGGCCGCCTGCGCGACGAGCCGCGCCTCGTCCTCGACGCTGCGGCTGTATTCGCGCCGCTCGACGAACCGCGTGCCGAGCGCGCGCAGGAAACGGCCGACGAACGGTCGCGTCGCGAGTTCGCGCTTCGCGACGAAGTGCACGGGGTGCGGCAGCAGCGCGAGCAGCGCAACGACGTCCATATAGCTCGTATGATTCGCGACGACGATCGACGGTCCGGCCGCGAGCGCGTCGGGATCGGCGATCAGGTTCGTGCGCACGCCGGCGAAACGCAGGAACGTATGGCACGCGTATGCCGCGAGAGTCCAATTGTCCTGAAGATCCTTCCGGTACGCGACGAGCACCCACAGCGCGGGCGCGAGCAGCGCCGCGAGCGCCCAGCAGTACAGCCCCCGGAGCACGTGTGCCGCGCGCCGCGATGCGCGCCGGCCGAACGGCGCGACGCTGCCGGCCGCCAGGTCGGCGAACTGCCGCCACGACGCGGGCGCCTGCGGCAGCCGTCCGGCATGGCGCTCGAACTGCTCGAGCGTCGCCGCGTGGCGAATCTTGCCGCTCGGCGTCTTCAGGATGCCGTGCGGCGCGACGACGCTCACCTGCTCGGCCGGCATTCCCCAGAGCGCGGCCGTCACGTCGTTGACGCTCGCGCGCAGACGCTCGCACGCGGCGTCATCGGTTGCGTCGCTCTCGACGAGAATCACGACGCGCTCGGTTCCGCTCACCGGATCGGCGCCGCCGCACACCGCGACGCCGCCCGTCACGACGCCCGGCAGCCGCTCGATCGCCTTCTCCAGCTCGTATGGAAAGAAATGCCGGCCGCCGCGGATGATCATGTCCTTCGCGCGTCCGGTAACGTACAGCTCGCCGTTGGCGACGTAGCCGAGATCGCCGGTATCGCGCCAGCTATCGTGGAACAGGCGCGCGGTCTGCGCGGGATTGCGGTAATAGCCGCGCGTCGCCGACGTGCCGCGAAACTCGATGCGCCCGACCTGCCGCTCGGCAACCTCGCGCTCGCCGTCATCGACGATCCGCAGCTCGGTGCCGTCGAGCGGATAGCCGCAGCTCGGCACGTCGAGCGCATTCGCGTCGCCGGGCGCGGGCGTCGCGCGGCCGCTCGCGTTGAGCGGTTCGCGCGCGATGCGATCGACCCACAGTCCGCGCGCCGGCGTCGGAAACGTCAATCCGAGCGTGTTTTCCGCGAGCCCGTAGACAGGCGCCAGCGCGCGCGCATCGAAGCCGCACGACGCGAAGCGCGCGGCGAACGCGCGCAGCGTGTCCGGATTGACGGGCTCGGCGCCGCAGAACGCAAAGCGCAGCGACGACAGATCGAATTCGGTCGGTTCGAGCGCGGCGAGACGCCGCGCGCAGCGCTCGTACGCGAAGTTCGGCGCAGCGGTGATCGTGCCGCGATACCGCGAGATCGCACGCAGCCAGAGCGCCGGCCGCGCGAGGAACGCGACGGGCGACATCACGATCGCCGGGATGCCGAAGTAAAGCGGCGCGAGCCACGCGCCGATCAGCCCCATGTCGTGATACAGCGGCAGCCAGCTCACGAGCACGTCCGTCGCGTCGACGCGCATCCGGTCGCCCATCGCGCGGATGTTCGCGAGCAGATTCGCATGACTGAGCATCACGCCCTTCGGCGTGCCGGTGCTGCCCGACGTGTACTGGAGCAATGCGACGTCGTCGGCGGCCGCGCGAAACGGCGGCAGATGCTCGCGGCCCGCGATCTGCTCGGGCGTGAACACGTGCTGCAGCGTGCTCACGCGCAGCTTCAGCAACTGCGCGATCGAGACGGCCGGGCGAAATGCGATCAGCGCCTTGATCTGCGCGTTTTCGAGGATCGGCGTGTGGCGCTCGACGTGCGCGTCGAGCTGCGCCAGATTGGCGGGCGGATAGATCGGCACCGGAATCGCGCCGCAGAACAGGATCGCGGCGAACGACACGAAGTAGTCGAGCCCCGTCGGCAGCATCAGCGCGACCGTGTCGCCGGGATCGATTCCGCGCTCGCGCAGGCCGTTCGCCATGCTCGACGCGCGCCAATACAGCTCGCCATACGTGAGCGGCGTCGCCGTCAGGCCGTCTTCGAGCAGCCGCAGATGGACGCGATCCGGATGACGCTCGGCATGCCAGCGCAGCGCGTCGATCAGCGTGTCGACGTCGACGGGCCATGCGGCGGCGGGCGACATCGACACGGCTTCGTCATCGGCGAAGGCCTGCGGTTGCGCGTGCGCGTGTGCGTCGGCCAGCACGCGCACGACGTCCGCGGGCGTCGCGGCGGATGCGAACACGTCGACCGGCAGGCGTACTTCGAACGCACGCTCGATTCGGTCGAACAGCTCCGCACGCGTCAGGCTGTCGAAGCCGAGATCGCGCTCGAACTGCGCGTCGAGCGTCGCGTGGCGATGGCCGTTCCGCTCGCCGTACAACTCCGCGAGCAACGCATCGAGCAACGCGAGCAATCGCGTTGCGTTCTCGGATAGGCGGTGCGTGTGTTCCATACTTGTCGCCCGTTGATTGATGAGGCTCAACGCACGCATCGGCGCGCGCCGGCTCGCTTCGCTTGCCTGACGCCGCGCTTTTCTGCGTTGCGTCGAATGCGCCGAACGCCGCGCGCGAGGCGGTCGGCGTGCGATGCCCCGCGTGAACGGCTGGCTGACGATGAGCGTGCGCCATCGCGCGACGTATGGCTTGCGTTGCATCAACAATGGGACGGAAACGCATGCGTTCCGTGCCGCATGCGAGATCGATCCGCCAAACAATGTGACGGTCGACAAAGGCATCATTCGTCGATCGCCCGACGACGTCATCACACGCTGCAATCGTCGTCCGACCACGCGCGAATCGCGCATGCGCCGCGACTCGCCGACGGTCACATCCGCTGTACGGCGGCCGACTTCGCGCACACGATCCGTTCGAGCAATTCACGGCCGCGCGACGTCAAGAGCGGCTCCCGTGCGACCGGCAGTCCGCGCGCCGTCGTCATCGCGAGTCCCATTTCGACGAGAGAAACGAATTCCGGGTCCGCCACGTCGACGTCTTCGGGCGAGCGAGCGATGCACAACAACGTCGAGAATTCATGCGGCGTCAACATGGTCATGTCTCCGACATCGAGCGGCGTCAGCCTGCGCCGGCCACACCGCCCTCGTTTCAACTGCGATGGGAAACTGCGTTCCATCGCACTGTGCAGGTCGGGACCGCGAAAGCAAATCGGCAATTGCGAGATAAGCACACAGCCGCTGTGCACCGACATGTAGGAATTTGCCGAATCCGCAGTCGATTCGATCGCGCAATGCGCTGCAGTTGTGCCACGGTTCGATCGATGCCATGCGCATGCCGATGCCAAACATCGACGTTTCAGAAACGCTTTCCTCGTTCCGACCCGCACCCGCCTGCGCGCACATGTCGCATCGTGCGCCGCGAGGCGATGAAAGCATGCGTTCCGTCGCGGCGCGATCGATTCACACGACCGAACCGGCCGGAACGCGTCGGCATGCCATTCGCGTCGACACGGCGTATCGCAATTCGTGGATCGCGTCGCCGGTACACATGCAAACGCGCGAGCAATGAGCGGATGCGGGAACTTGCGTGATCGTCGAGCACCGTGCATCGCATGCTTCGGATCACGAAGAACGGAAAGCGGCCTCGGCCTGTCTTCGCATTGCGCGAAAGCGCAGTCGTCCTACGGTATGAACAATTCGCAAAACAGCGCGCCGGCACGCCATTCGCGATTTCACCGATGCGATTGCGCGCGCAACGATCAGGATTGCGTAAGCATTCCGGCATAAAATTGAAACGTGGCGCTCGCATTTTGGCCACACGTCCGCCACCGGCGGGCGACGATCCCGATGATACGAACGAGAACCTGGAAGGCACGCGTCGCATCGCATGCCGCCGGGTATCGTCAGCGCCGCGCGGCTCGCTCGAAGCGGCGGTTTCGACTTTGCTTTTCAAGCCGTGGCGACCTGTCGCGACGCGTGCGACGCGCTCGGGGAAACCCGCTCGCCGCTTGGCGCGACGCAACGGCCCGGGGAACAAGCGTCCGGAGTTCGGCCGGCTCGCCAGATGCGTTCGCGCTTCGTCGCGACGCGGCGCGAACGCGTGCCGACTACCGAGACACGACGGCCATGGGATATTGGAGCTGCGAGACTTCACTGATGATCAAGCTGTTGATGGTCGACCGTCACGTCGTGCTGCGCGACGGCCTGCGACATATTCTCGAAAAATCGGGTGATTTCGAAATCGACGGGGAAGCGGGCGACGCGGCATCCGCATTCGAGCTCGTCAAGCACGGTCATGCCGATATCGCGATACTCGATCAGACCACCCTCGGCCGGGAATGCGCCGACGTGATCCATCGCATCCGCCAGGCGGCGCCGTCGATGCGCATCCTGTTGATGACCGCACAGACGAATCAGCGGCACGCGGCCGATGCGTTCCGGGCCGGCGCATCGGGCTACCTCACGAAGCAAAGCGGCTGCGAGGAATTGATCGCCGCGCTTCGCAAGATCGCCTCGGGCGGCGTGTACGTCAGCATGCATGTCGCCGAGCAACTCGCGGAGAACCTTCATTCGCAGTCGGACGCGCCGCTGCACGAGCGGCTGTCGAAGCGCGAATTCGAAGTGTTCCGCCACCTGGCGTCCGGCGACACGCCCGCCGAGATCGCGCAAGCGCTCGGGATCAGCGCGAAGACCGTCCGGATCTACAAGGCGCACGTGCTCGACAAGCTGGAACTGCCGAACGAATCGGCGCTCGTCCGCTACGCGATCGCGCATCAGATCGGCGAACCGTTGTGAGGGCGATCGACTCGAAAGCCGCGCGGCGGCCGCGCGACGATGCACGGCTGCGCGAACGCGACGACGCCATCGACGTTCGGAAACGCCGCGAGCCGTGCCGGCGCGAACCATGCGGCGATCTGCTTGATCACGGTCGCCGAGCAGTTCACCGACGCGAGGATGCCGATGAAGTTGCGCGACGCGACGCGTCCATCCGGACGACGCACGATGATGCCGTCGTTCGATCGCACGCGCACGCGTCTGCACGTCGTCGGCGCACATCCGGCGCAGACCGACAGCGAAGCGCTGTCGGTCAATCTGCACGTGAGCGCGCGCACGCCGCCGACGTTTCTCGCGCAAGCATTCGACGATCCAATCGCGCCGGACGACAACAGCCTGCCGATGGCGAGCGCGCTGCGCGCCGCGCAGGTACCCGGCGAGCTGCACGCGTTCCAGACGGGCGGCCATGGCTGGGGAATGGGCAAGCCGGGCAGCGTCGTGCACGCGTGGCCGGCGCTCTTCGAACAGCGGGCGCGGCTGAATCGACTTCTGCCATGACGCGATCGCGGGCGGCGCGCGACATGCCGCACGCCATCGCTCGCAGCAAGGCGAAGTAACGCCGCGTCACACGTCGCGCGCCGTCACGTGCGCGACGCGCAACGACGCGGCGCAAGCCGCACGCATGCTCGGCTTGGCGCATGGCCCGCTTCCCCACGCCCCCGCCCGTAATGCCGCCGACATCCGCCTGTAATTTTATCGAAGGCACATCGCCTCCATAGCTTCATACCAAACTGGTCCAATGCAGCCGTTTCGTTTCCGGCGCACGGCGCGGCGCGCTCGTGACGCTAGCCCTTCCCGCGCAGCCGATTTCCGTCGCGAGATCCGCCACGGATTCGCGTCGCTCGAGCGGTCTTTCATTGGAGTCCTACCAGATGCTTCGTCGAGCCTTGATCGCCACCGCGTGCGTCGGATCAGCCATCGCCCTCTATGCGTGCGGCGACACCGACAGCGCGGCGCCCGTCACATCGCAAAACGCGTTGCAGACCGCGACGCCGATCAAGCATCTCGTCGTGATCTACGGCGAGAACGTGTCGTTCGACCACTACTTCGGCACCTATCCGAACGCCGCGAACCCGTCGGGCGAGCCGGCGTTCAGCGCCGCGTCGGGCACGCCGTCGATCAACGGCCTGTCGGGCCTGCTGCTGACCGCGAACCCGAACGCGACGAATCCGGCGAACGGCACGGGCGCGACGAATCCGTTCCGCCTCGACCGCACGCAGGCCGCGACGGCCGACCAGAACCACGCGTACACCGCCGAAGAGCAGGCGTACGATAACGGCCTCGCCGACCTCTTCCCGAAATACACCGGCAACGGCTCGAGCGGCGGCGCCGGCGCGTTCGGCACGACGGGCCAGGTGATGGGCTACTTCGACGGCAACACGGTGACTGCGCTGTGGAACTACGCGCAGCGCTTCGCGATGAGCGACAACGCATACACGTCGACCTACGGTCCGTCGACGCCGGGCGCGCTCAACGTGATCGCCGGCCAGACCGACGGGATGCAGATCGTGAAGACGTCGAAGGCCGTGTCGACGCTCGCGAAGACGTCGTACTACATCAACGACGGCCAGGGCGGCCTCACGATGATCAACGACGTCGACCCGGGCTTTGACGCATGCTCGAGCACGACCGACCAGGCGATGATGTCCGGCAAGAACATCGGCGATCTGCTGAACGCGCGGAACATCACGTGGGGCGGCTTCATGGGCGGCTTCAACCTGTCGACGACGAACGCGAACGGCACGACGGGCTGCAAGCGCAGCACGATCGCGACCGCGGTGAACGCGGCGACGTCCGACTACATCCCGCACCACAACTGGTTCCAGTACTACGCGTCGACCGCCAACCCGCAGCACACGCGCCCGAGCTCGGTCGCCGCGATCGGCGCGAGCGTCGAGACGGACGGCAAGACGGCCGAGCCCGCGAACCACCAGTACGATTCGGACGACTTCTTCGCGGCTGTGAAGGCGGGCAACTTCCCGTCGGTCAGCTTCCTGAAGGCGCCCGCCGCGCAGGATGCGCACGCCGGCTACTCGGATCCGCTCGACGAGCAACAGTTCGTGACGAAAGTCATCAACTTCCTTCAGCAGCAGCCCGACTGGCAGAACACCGCGGTGATCGTCACGTACGACGACTCGGACGGCTGGTATGACCATGCGTACACGAAGCCGACGCGCGCGTCGTTCGACGCGGTCGATCAGCTGAACGGCAACGGTGTGTGCGGCTCCGGCGCGGCGACGACGGGCGTAGGCGGCGGCGCCGTCAACGGCCGCTGCGGCCCCGGCACGCGGATTCCGTTCGTCGTCGTGTCGCCGTGGGCGAAGCAGAACTACGTGAGCCACGCGCTGATCGATCAGGCGTCGATCGTCCGCTTCATCGAGGACAACTGGCTGGGCGGCCAGCGGATCGGCGGCGGCTCGTTCGATGCGACGGCAGGCGACATCCGCGATCTGTTCGACTTCTCGGGCATGGTGAACACGACGCCGCTGTATCTCGATCCGACGCTCGGCACGAAGGTCGCGACGCCGCCCTCGATCTGACCGATCATCGGGCGTCGCGCGGCGCGCAACCGCTCGACGCGTCCGACCCGCAACCGGCCGGCGCGCACAGCGCCGGCCGCCGTCGTTCCGGCGGCGCATGCGCCGGATTTTTCATTCGCACGATGACGACCGAACGTTCCAGCATGGCCGAGCCGCTTTCCGCCCAGCCCGCCTCTTCTTCCCGCTCCAGCTCCGCCGGATCCGACCGGTCCACTCCGTTCGCCGAATCCGCCGCGTCGGCGCGTGCCGCCGCATCAGTCGACGCACCCCGCCGCAATGCGCGCGCCGTGCGTCACGCGCTGTCGCTCGCCGCGTTCGGCGCATTCGCATTCGCCGCATTCGCGCTCGCATTTCCCGAGCATGCGCCGGACGCGGTCGGCGCGATCGTCGAAGACCTGACGGGTGCGAATCCGCATCCGGTCGTGCTGCGCCGCCCGGCCGCCGAGCCGTTGAGCGTGGTCGCGCAGCTCGGCAAAACACTGTTCTTCGATCCGTCGCTGTCCGCGTCGGGCCGTCAGTCGTGCGCGTCGTGCCACAGCCCAGACCATGCATACGGGCCGCCGAACGATCTCGACGTGCAACTGGGCGGCGCCGCGCTGTCGCAGCCCGGCTACCGGCCGCCGCCGTCGCTGATGTATCTGTACCGTCAGCCGAACTTCAGCATCGGTCCCGACGCATCCGAGAACGACGACGCGGCGAGCGTCGCGCAGCAGGCCGCGTCGGCAGCGGGCGTCGTCCGCGCGCAGAAGACGGCGGGCGCCGACGCCGCGCCGCAACTCGTGCCGCAAGGCGGAATGTTCTGGGACGGCCGCGCGGATACGCTGCAGCAGCAGGCATTCGGTCCGCTGCTGAATCCTGTCGAGATGGCGAACGCGAGCATCGACGACGTCGCGCGCAAGCTCGCGAACGCGCGGTACGCGCAGCAGTTCCGGCAACTGTTCGGCCCGCGCATCTTCGACGACGCGCGTCTTGCGGTGTCCGAAGCGATGTTCGCGATCGCGCGCTACCAGGTCGAGGATCGGTCGTTCCATCCGTATTCGAGCAAATACGACCGCTGGCTCGAAGGCGACGCGCGCCTCACGCAGGCCGAGTTGCGCGGGCTGCGGCTCTTCGACGATCCGCACAAGGCCAATTGCGCGGGCTGCCATCTGTCGAAGCCGAGCGTCGACGGGCTGCCGCCGATGTTCACCGACTACCAGTACGAAGCGCTCGGCGTGCCGCGCAACCGCGCGCTCGCGCAGAACCGCAATCCGGCGTTCCACGATCTCGGCATCTGCGGGCCGTTCCGCGACGATCTCAAGACGCAGACGCAATACTGCGGGATGTTCGCGACGCCGTCGCTGCGCAACGTCGCGACGCGCCGCGTATTCTTTCACAACGGCGTCTATCACTCGCTCGATCAGGTGCTCGCGTTCTACAACGTGCGCAATACCGATCCGGGCAAGATCTATCCGCGCGACGCAAGCGGTCGCGTGCTGCAATACGACGACATCCCGCCCGCATACCGCGCGAACGTCGACGTCGCCGACGCGCCGTTCGACCGCAAGCCCGGCGATCGACCGGCGATGACGGAGCAGGACATGCGCGACATCGTCGCGTTTCTGAAGACGCTGACCGACGGGAAGCGCTGACCTTCACACGAAGCGCGGCGACGGAAATCGCGAACGATCGATTGCATTCACGATTTCCGTCTCGGCCGGCTCGAGAACCTGGGCCGCACGCGACACGCTTCGGGCCCGCCGCATCGCACTCGCTTTCGTGCGCCGGATCGATCGCGGAACGGGGGCGTCTCCCGCTCGCCCCGCTCCGCGTTCGCGGCTTCCGCTCATCGACAGTCGACATGCGCAACCTACAAGACTTCCTGGTTGTTCCGCGCTTCGGGAGGTTTCTATAACGTGCTTACGGTCGCCCGTCGCTCGACGCGTCCGTGCATCGCTCCACATCAATAAAACCATGGAGAATTCGACATGACGCAAAAATTCGTCGGTACGCACGTGGTCGGTCCGCGCGAGAAACTGCCGGCCAGCAAGCCGTGGACCAACACGCCGCTGACCGTCAAGATTCCGTTCCCGGCCCCGTTCACCACCAGGCCGATCGTCATCGCAAGTACGTTGCAGGATCCGAATCACACGCCCGCTTACCCCGACACGTTCGCGGTCACCGTGATCAGCGTCACCAACACCGATTTCACGGTCAACATCTGTCGCACCGATTATGTCGGCGCCAACTATACGACGAGCGGCTGGGGGCAGAATCTCCATCTGTCGTACATCGCCGAGACACCCGCCTGACGTGTCATCGCGCGCCGTGCTCGCGCCAAGCGATGCATAGCGCGTCGCTGCGCGGAATTCGGCGGTGCCCGTCGCATGCTCGATGCAACGGGCATTGCCGATCGTCACTGCGCGCCTCACGCTGTCGCCGTATATGCGCGGCGCACCGTTCCTTCGATCCGTTTCCGCTTCATGCCTGGCGTGCGAGAGGCGAAGCCGTCTTGCGCTCGGCGGATCATGCCTGCCTTCCGCGATCCGCATGCGGCATTCGGCCTGATACGCGGCGCGTCGTCGCACCGTCGGCGAGGACGATGCTATCGTCCGGTTCGATTCGGCGGATGCATGAGCAACTCGCTTCGAGCACGAAGAGCGCGCCGCCGAGCGGCACGTTGTAGACAGCGGCAAGCCCGGCGCCCGCGCCGCACGCGACCATCGCGCGCGCATCGCGTCGGGCTGCCTGCAGGCGATGCGCGAGCCACCCGGCCCACATCGCGCCGGTCTCGCGCGGCGCGACTTCGCGGCCGAGCGGCGAGCCGAGCGCAACCGTGACGATCCGCAGCAGCGCATGCACCATCGTGCTGACGACCGGCATCCGCGGATCGTCGGCGCGCACCGCGCGGCGGATGCTGACGAGCGGCGCGCCGAACCGGTACAGCGCCCACCAGCCTCCCCCTCGCGACGACGCCGCAGCCGATCAGCACGAGCATGCACCGCAGCGGCGGCGCGGCCGTCATGTCCTGCAGGAAGCGCTCGTCGCCGACGACTTGCGCGACGTCGTATCCGTACGCGACGTGCCGGATCGCATGCAGCAGCGGCGCGAGCAGCATCCCGCCGAGGCCCGCGCCGACGCCCGTCAGCAGCGTGACGGCCGCGAGCTCGACGCGCGAACCGCGAGCAGCGGCGGGCGCGGCCGGAGCGGCCGGAGCGGCGGGAACGGACGAAGCGGATGCGATCGGGGTGGACATGAGCGATGACGAATCGAATGAGCGCGCGCATGCATCGACAAGCAAGCGCGACGGGAACGAATGGCGCCATCGTATGCGCCGCCAGATCATGAAACGAATGGCTTTTTCTGACCCAGTGATGATTTCAGCGCATTCATTCCGGCGCGATGCGCCGCGGGCGCCTCACCGCACGCATGCGACGCGATCTCCCGCACCGCGCCGAAGCGACGTCTCGCTCGATGCGTCGGCACGACGACCCCCGCGTTTTCCCTGATCGCCGCGCGCTTGACTCCTCGCATCGCATCGACAACACTGCATGACATGGCAAGTGTGATCACGGATCACATATCAAACCCCGAGGAGTCCGTTTTGGCGCCGCGCATCGTCCCCCCCGCCCTCAAGGCCATCGAACAGGAAACGATGGCCGACAAGGTCTATCAGCAACTCCGCCAGGCGCTGATGAGCGGCCGCTTCGCTCCCGGCCAGGCGCTCAGCCTGCGCAGCGTCGCCGAGGCGGTCGGCTCGTCGACGATGCCGGTCCGCGCCGCGCTCACGCGTCTGCGCGCGGAGCGTGCGCTCGTCGACGGCCCGAACCGCGCGCTCGTCGTGCCGCCGATGACGGTCGAGATGCTGGGCGAGCTGCGCGACGTGCGGATCGCGCTCGAAGGCTGCGTCGCCGAGCGCGCGGCGACGCGGATGACCGACGCGCAGATCGCCGAAGTGCGGCGCATCTGCGAGACGATGAATGCGCACGTCGAAGCCGGCCGAAGCCGCGCGTACCTGCAAAGCAACTTCGCGTTCCACAGCGCGATCTACGCGCACGGCGCGAGCGAGAGCACGCGCGCGATCATCCAGAACCTCTGGATGCGAATCGGCCCGTTCCTGAACATGGTCGCGCTCGACGTCCCGCACATGCGGCGCTCGATGGACGCGCACCGCGCGATCGTCGACGCGCTCGAGCGCCGCGACGGCGCGGGCGTGCGCGCGGGCATCGCGCTCGACATCGGCGGCGCCGCGCACGATCTCGCCGCGACGCTCGCGGCCGAACGCGAACGACTCGGGCCGCGCCGGCTCGCGAACGAATAAGCGGTGCAGCCTTCGAGGCAAGCCGCGCGGCGCGCCGCCCGTCGCACATCCGGGCCGTCATCGGCGGCGCGGCGAGCGATCGACGATCGCCGATTGCAGATCGCCGAGGAAACCACGGCGACATCACAAAAAAACCACAGACATCACTGGAGACAGACACTCATGGCCGCACTCGATCTACTGAAGCCATACGCCGGTCTGCGCGTACTCGTGACGGGCGGCGCGTCCGGCATCGGGCTCGCGATCGCCGACGCGTTCGCCGAATGCGGCGGCAAGGTTCACGTCTGCGACGCATCCGAGAAGGCGCTCGCCGGGCTTGCGGACCGCCCGTCGCGCGCCGCGCTCGGCACGACGCTCGCCGACGTCGCCGATCCGGCCGCCGTCGAGCGCGTGTTCGCCGACGTCGTGCAAACGCTCGGCGGGCTCGACGTGCTCGTCAACAACGCCGGCATCGCCGGACCGACGGGCGGCATCGACGAAATCGATCCCGCGCAATGGGAGCAGACGGTCGCGATCAACCTGAACGCGCAGTTCCAGTTCGCGCGGCGCGCGGTGCCGCTGTTGCGCGACGCGCCGCACGGCGGCGCGATCATCGCGCTGTCGTCGGTCGCGGGACGCCTGGGCTATGCGTTCCGCACGCCGTACTCGGCGACCAAATGGGCGGTCGTCGGCCTCGTGAAAAGCCTCGCGATCGAACTCGGCCCGCTCGGCATCCGCGTGAACGCGATCCAGCCGGGCATCGTCCGCGGCCCGCGGATGCGCCGCGTGATCGAAGCGCGGGCCGCGCAGCTCGGCATCGACTACGATCGGATGGAAGCGCGCTATCTCGAGAAGATCTCGCTGCGGCGAATGACCGACCCGGACGAGATCGCCGCGACGGCGCTGTTCCTCTGCTCGCCGGGCGGCCACGGGATTTCCGGGCAGGCGATTTCCGTCTGCGGCAACGTCGAGGCGCTCTGACGCGCCATCAACCATCGCCATTCACGGTCGAGCATCGAAAGGAGCCCTAACGTGGCCAGCACCCGCAAAGTCATCATCACCTGCGCGCCGACGGGCGCGATCCACACGCCGTCGATGTCGCCGCACTTGCCCGTGACGCCGCGCGAGATCGAGGAAGCGGCGGTCGCGGCCGCCGAAGCCGGCGCGGCGATCCTGCACCTGCACGCGCGCGATCCGGCCGACGGCCGGCCGACGCAAGACCCGGCCGTGTTCGCCGAATTCCTGCCGCGCATCAAGGCGCGCACCGGCGCGGTGATCAACATCACGACGGGCGGCAGCCCGCACATGACGGTCGCGGAGCGGCTGCGTCCCGCGCATCATTTCCAGCCCGAGGTCGCGTCGCTGAACATGGGCTCGATGAACTTCGGCCTCTATCCGATGCTCGAGCGGTTCCGCGAATTCAGACATCCGTGGGAACGCGAGCATCTGGAGAAAAGCCGCGACCTCGTGTTCAAGAACACCTTTGCGGACATCGAGACGATCCTGACGAGCTGCGGCGCGAACGGCACGCGCTTCGAATTCGAGTGCTACGACCTCTCGCACCTGTACAACCTCGCGCACTTCGTCGATCGCGGGCTCGCGAAGCCGCCGTTCTTCATCCAGAGCGTGTTCGGCCTCCTCGGCGGCATCGGCGCGCATCCGGAAGATCTCGCGCACATGCGCCGCACGGCCGACCGCCTGTTCGGCGGCGACTACGTGTGGTCGATCCTCGGCGCGGGCAAGAACCAGATTCCGCTCGCGACGATCGGCGCCGCGCAGGGCGCGAACGTGCGCGTCGGCCTCGAGGATTCGCTGTGGATCGCGCCGGGCAAGCTCGCCGAATCGAGCGCCGCCCAGGTGCGCAAGATTCGTCAGGTGCTCGAAGGATTGTCGCTCGAGATCGCGACGCCCGCCGACGCGCGCGCGATGCTCGCGCTCAAGGGCGGCGACGCGGTCAACTTCTGACGACGCGCCGCCCGACCATTCGACAAGCAAGCGCAGAAACGCGGCATCGGCGCAAGCCGATGCCCGGCAGGCCGCCTTTCGCCCCGCTCCCGACGAGCGCCGCCGGCGCGCGACCTGCGCATCTGCCCGTCATCTGAACGCGGAGCGCCGTGCTTGCCGTGCGCTCCGGCTCGTTCCCACCGGAGTCGCACCCATGTCCGCTCACCACGCCGAAGCTCTCTGTCCGCCCGCCGGCGACGCCCGCGCGTCGCTGAACCGCCTGCTGTTCCGCAAGCTGATGCCGCTGCTCATCACCGCATACGTGATCAGCTTCCTCGATCGCACGAACATCGCGTTCGCGAAGCATTCGATGGGCGTCGATCTCGGCATTTCGTCGGCCGCCTACGGTCTCGGCGCGGGACTCTTCTTCGTCACGTACGCACTCTTCGAGATCCCGAGCAATCTGATCATGCATCGCGTCGGCGCGCGGTTCTGGATCACACGAATCATGATCACGTGGGGCGCGCTGTCGGTCGCGATGGCGCTCGTGCGCGGCGAAACGTCGTTCTATGCGATGCGCGTCATGCTCGGCGCCGCCGAGGCCGGGCTCTTTCCCGGCGTGATGCTGTATCTGACCTACTGGTTCGGCCGCGAGGAACGCGCACGCGCGACCGGCTATTTTCTGCTCGGCGTGTGCATCGCGAACATCGTCGGTGGCCCGCTCGCGGGCGCGCTGCTCGAACTCGACGGCGCGCTCGGGCTGCACGGCTGGCAATGGTTGTTCATGATCGAAGGCATTCCGGCGATCGCGCTTGCATTCGTCGTCTGGACCCGCCTGCCGGACCGGCCGAGCGACGCGCGCTGGCTCGCGCCCGAAGTCGGCCGCGCGCTCGAACGCACGCTCGCGAGCGAACAGGCGGAGGGCGCGTCCGCGCACGGGACGCATACGTTCGGCATCGCGCTGCGCGATCCGCAGATCTGGCTCGCGATCTTCGTGTATTTCTGCCATCAACTGACGATCTACACGATGATCTTCTTCCTGCCCGGCATCATCGGCGAATCGGGGCGCTTCACGCCCATCGTCATCGGCCTGCTGGCCGCGATGCCGTGGATCGCCGCGGCGCTCGGCGCGGCGACGCTGCCGCGCTTCGCGCGCGACTCGTCGCAGTCGCGGCGGATGCTGTGCGCGGGGCTCGTCGTGATGGCGGCGGGACTCGTCTGCGCGGCGTATGCGCAGCCCGCGGCCGCGCTCCTCAGCGTGTGCGTCGCCGCGTCGATGTTCTTCGTCGTGCAGTCGATCGTGTTCACGTTCCCCGCGTCACGGCTGTCCGGCAGCGCACTCGCGGGCGGGCTCGGCCTCGTCAACACATGCGGCCTGCTCGGCGGCTTCGTCGGCCCGACCGTCGTCGGCACGATCGAGCAAGTGACCGGCAACGCGAAGAACGGCCTCGCGTTCCTCGCGATCGCGCTCGTCGTCGCCGCATTCGCGAGCCTGCGGCTCAAGCACGGGCACGAATGACGGCGCACGGCGGCGACGGAACGCATATGCCCCGCCGCCGCCGTGCGTCAGCGTACGACCGGATAGTCGATGCGCTCGGGCACCCGGCGCATGATCACGTCGCCGCCGCGAATCGACAGCAGCGCCTTCGCCTGCCGCCGCAGCACTTCGTAGTCGTCGCTCGCGTCGAGCACGACGAGATTCGCGGGCCGTCCCGGCTCGATCCCGTAGCGCTCGCCGAGATGCATCGTCCGCGCGCTGTGGTCGGTGACGAAGTCGAGGCTGCGCGCGAGATCCTGATAGCCCATCAGGTGGCAGATGTGCAGCCCCGCGTCGAGCACGCGCAGGATGTTGCCGTTGCCGAGCGGATACCAAGGATCCCGAATCGAATCCTGCCCGAAGCACACGTTCATCCCCGCATGGTCGAGCTCGGCGACGCGCGTGACGCCGCGGCGCTTCGGGAACGTGTCGAAGCGGCCCTGCAAATGGATGCTCTCGGTCGGACACGAGATGAAGTTGATGTCCGAGCGCTTCAGCAAGCGGAACAGCTTCGAGCAATACGCGTTGTCGTACGAGCCCATCGCGGTCGTGTGGCTCGCCGTCACGCGCGCGCCGAGCCCGCGCACGCGCGCTTCCTCGGCGAGCACTTCGAGAAAGCGCGAGTTCGGATCGTCGGTCTCGTCGCAATGCACGTCGACGAGGCAGCCGGTGCGCTCGGCGAGATCCATCAGGAACCGGATCGAGCTCACGCCCTGTTCGCGCGTGTTCTCGAAGTGCGGGATGCCGCCGACGACGTCCGCGCCGATCTCGATCGCCTGCTCCATCAGCCTGCGGCCGCCGTCGAACGATTCGATCCCTTCTTGCGGAAACGCGACGATCTGCAGATCGATCAGGCCGCGCGCCTCGTCCTTCACTTCGAGCATCGCCTTCAGCGCGGCAAGCGTCGGATCGGTGACGTCGACGTGCGTGCGCACGTGCTGGATCCCGTGATCGCGCAGCATCGCGATCGCCGCGTGCGCGCGCGTCTTCGTGTCCTCGTGCGTGATCGTCGCCTTGCGCTGCGACCATCGCTCGATGCCTTCGAACAGCGTGCCGCTCATGTTCCATTCGGGCTCGCCCGCCGTCAGCACCGCGTCGAGATGGATGTGCGGCTCGACGAGCGGCGCAATCACGAGCCGGCCTTCGACGTCGATATCGTCCGCGCCCTGCGCGGCGACGCGCGCCGACTGCGGCGTGACGCTCGCGATCGCGCCGCCGTCGAGCGCGATGCTGAAAAGACCGCTGCGCTTGCGCAGCGTCGCGTTGATGAGCTTCATCAGAACTCCTGTCGTTGCGTGTCCGACATCCGCCACGCGAGCAGCGCGACGGACGCGTTCAACCGAAAATACGGATCGGCGAGCGATTGCCCCGACTGCGTCTCGATCCTGCGCAGCCGGTGATTGAGCGTGTTGCGATGGATCGCCAATTGCTCGGCCGTCTTGATCGCATTGCCGTTTTCCTGAAGCAGCGCCTCGAGCGTCTCGATCAGCATCGTCGGGTGCTTGCGGTTGCTGTCGAGCAGATTACCGAGCGTTTCCTTCACGAAGCTGTCGATCAGCGTCGGATCGGGAATCGCCGCAAGCAGCTTCAGCACGCCGAGCTCGCTGTAATCGCACAGGCCCTGCCCCGGCCGCATCCCTTCGGCGACGCCGAGCGCCTGCCGCGCCTCGGCGAGCCCGCGGCAGTAATGGCCCGCGGCGCCGACCGTCGACGAAATCCCGATGAACAGCGCGAGCGGGCCGATTTGCCGGCTCAGCGCGTCGCGCAGCGCGCCGAGCGCGAGCTTGCTCTTCCGAAAGCGCGGATCGTCGCACGGCAGCAGCAGCACGAACAGTTCGCCCTGCTCGACGACGGGCAGCGCGCCGTTCTCGTCGCGCAGCCAGTCGTCGAGACCGCGCTGGACGGTCCGCCGCGCATCCTGCAGCAGCGTCTCGGCCGCGGCCGGATCGCGGCCGTCGAAGAGCGCGGGCACGCCCGCGAGCCTGAGCGCGACGACGCGGCGCGGCCGGTCGAGCGCGAGCTGCAGGTTGCGCGCGCGATGGGCCGCGATGTCGATGCTCGGGTAATCGCCCGTCAGCAGCTGGTTGACGATGTCGCGCTGCGAGCGCAGCGTATTCTCGTGTCGCACGAGCGCTGTGCCGATCAGCTGCGTGACGATCACCATCTTCAGCAGATACGGCTGCTCGATCAGCGGAATCCCGAGCTGCTCGGCGAGCGCGACGACCGAATCGGGAATGCGGCGGATGAACGCCTCGCCCGTGAGGATCACCATCCCGGCGATGCCGCTCTTCGCGCCTTCGCGAATCAATTGCAGCAGGTTCGCCTCGTCGCGCGGATGATTGATCCCGGTGACGAACACGAGCTCGCCGCCCATCACCCAGTCGGCGATGCCTTCGTTCTCGGCGACGTAGTACCAGCGCACCGGCCGCTGCACGCCGCGCTCACCCGCGCGCAGCTCGAGCTCTTCGAGGCCGGGCAGTTGCAGGATCTCGCTGACGGTCAGACTCATCGCTTCACTCCCCCTGGATCGACGGCGCACGCGCGATGCGGCTCGCGACCTGCACGAACACGATGTAGCAGAGCGACGACGCGGCAATGCCGACGAGCGGCGCGATCCACGGCGACGCATACGCGAGCGCCGCGCCGATCGCATACGCGGCGAGCCCCGCGACGTTGAAGCGCGGCAGCGGCGCGGTCGCGATCGCCGGATAGCGGCCGCGGTGGCGATACCAGAAGTCCGCGAGGATCACGCCGCCGACGGGCGGGATGATCGAGCCGAGCAAGATCAGGAACGGAATCAACAGTTCGTACATGCCGCCGATCGCGAGCACGATGCCGACCGCCGCGCCGACGAGCGTCAGCGCGCGGCGACGCTCGGTGCGCAGCAAATGGCACGCGGCCGCCGACACGTTGTAGATCGTCGGCCCCTGGATCGTCCACAGGTTCATGCAGAGCATCACGACGGCCGCGATCGACAGCCCTTGCAGCATCATCACTTCGACGATGTCCGGCTGCTGATAGACGATCGCGCAATACGCGCCCGCGACGATCATCAGGCCGTTGCCGACGAAAAAGCCGATCATGCTCGCGGCGACGGCCGCGCGGCCGCTCTTCGCGAGCCGCGTCCAGTTGGTCGCCTGGGTCGCGCCGCTCGCGAACGTGCCGAACACCATCGTGACCGCGGCGGCGAAGCTCATCGGCTGCGTCGGCACGATCTTCGCGAGGCCGGGCCAGCCGCCGACGTCGCGCGTCGCGATCCACATCGACACGACGAGCAGCACGAACATCAGCGGCACCGACACGCGCGACAGCGCGTCCATCCCGCGATAGCCGACGATCGCGGTGATCGCGAAGCCGAACCCGAACAGCACCATCAGCGGCGTCGTGACCGACGCGGGCCAGCCGAGCAGCTTGACGAGCACGATTGCGACGGTCGCGGTGCCCCATGCATACCAGCCGAGCTCGGCAAAGCCGAGCAGGAAGTCGGACAGCTTGCTGCCGACCTCGCCGAAGCAGAAGCGCCCCATCAGCACCGAGTTCAGACCGCTGCGCGACGCGACGAACGCGAGCGCCGCCGCGTAGACAGCGAGCAGCAGGTTGCCGACAACCGCGACCCACAACATGTCGACGACGCGAAACGCGACGCCGATCTTGCCGCCCGCGAACATCGTGCCCGTGAAAAACGTGAAGCTGAGCAGCACCATCGTGATCGACAGCACGCCTTTGCGCTCGTGCGCCGGCACTTCGCTCAATGAGAATTCGCCCCGTGTCGCCATCGTTTATTGGTCTCCAGCATTCCAGCGTGAACGGATGATGCACGGTCAATAAGGCCGCCGCATCCCGATTCGGACAATCCATACCGAAATCGAACTCGAATATTGCAAAGCGGACAATCTTCGTCATTCACCTTGCACAAGCGACGTGCATCATACCGCCACTCGGCCGCCATTCTACTGTGCAAATCGCTTAACGCGATAATGCGATTAAATGGAAGTATTTCGGGCCGCAATAACCGATTCACCTCTACGTTTAAAAATTGCCGATTATGTCTGAATTTTGACGGACATATTCCGTTGAAATCGGGCATGGCGTGCGTGCTGAAAAGCCCGCCGATAAACGTGGAGACGACGCCGGGCGGCGAACGTGCGGGGCCGCCGCGCGCGGCCGATTGCCCGCGAGACGGACATCGATTTGAAGACTAGGAACGACGCCGCGTTCTCGCGGCGACGCAACGGCGTGACGGTTTGACGCGGATAGACGAAACGATGCGCCGTGCGAACTGCACGCCGCATCGTCACGCCGCTTTCACTTCCAGCCTTCGATCGTCAGCCCGCTGCGCTGCTCGGCTTCTTCTCGCGAAACGCGGCGCACCGTCTGGCCGAACGTCCAGACATGTCGCTCAGGATCGCGAGCGCGGTACGTGCGGTCGCCGTAGAACTGATCGGCGGGCTCTTGCAGGATGACGGCGCCCGCCGCGCGGGCCCGCTCGCAATGCGCGTCGATGCCGGACTCGAGCTGTACGTGCACGCATTGCGTGTTCTTGCCGTCGAGCAACGACGGGCTGACGGCGAAGTCGCTCCAACCGCCGGCGCCGATCATCACGACGCTTTCGCCGAACGACATCTCGGCGTGCGCGATGCGTCCCTCCGCATCGTTGACGACCAGGCTGCGCGTAAAGCCGAACGCGCGTTCGAGCCATTCGAGCGCGACGCGCGGATCGCGGTAGAACACCGCACTGCTGAACGACGGACGACGGAATGTGGCATGCATTTGAACGGCTCCTTCGGCGTTGACGGGAAATCACTTTCGTCAAAGCCGCATGCCCTGTCAAGCCATAGATTCGGGCTCCGTCGCTCGGCTGCGCACGCCGCGCCGCGCCGCCGGAATCGTTAGAAGCGCGTACGAAAACCGACTGCCGCGACGACCTGATTCCCCGTCGACGACGCGCCGCCCGCGGTGTTGATCATCGCCACGTAGTTGCGTCCCGATGCGTGCTGATACATTCCTTCGAGATAAACGTCGGTGCGCAGCGACAAACGGTACACGGCCTGCAGATCGACCTGATGCCATTTCGGATCGGAACCGTACTTGACGGTGTCGTCGACGTGGCCATCCGTATACGTGTACGCGGCGCCGACGCTGAACGCGGGCGTCACCTGGTACTTTCCGTTCAGCTCGTAGTTGTCGAAGCGGACCGTGCCGCCCGTCGAGCCGAACGACGCGGTGTTCTCGTATTCGGCGCGCGTGTATACGAAGCCGACCGTCGCCGGGCCGAACGCGTAGTCGACGCCGCCGCCGTACGAGCGCATCCGGTCCGCGCCGAGCGAGAAGCCGCCCTTGCCGTTCGCCGCCGGTTCGACGACGTCGACCGCGCCCGGGCTGCTCGCGGTCGCGCCCTTCGAGCCGTTGATCTGCAAGTAGCCGGCTGCGACGTTCAGCGGGCCGCGCGTGTAGCTTGCGCCGAAGCTGTATGCGCGGTTCGTTGCGAAATCGGTGCTGTTCGACATCGCGTACATGCCGCCGAACTTGAAGCCCGCGTACGTGTTGCTCGTGTACTTCAGCGCGTTGCTGATTCGCAGCGAGTGGTTCAGGTTGTCGTTGTCGAACGGATGCGCGAAGCTCGCGTCGCCGAACGTGCCCGCCGTCGCCGACAGCGGCGCGACGAAATCGACGAGCGAATCGTACTGCCGGCCGATCGTCAGGGTGCCGAAACGATTGTCCGACAGCCCGACGTACGCGAAGCGGCCGAACAGCCGGCCGTCCTGGCCGAGCTTGCCGTTTTCGTCGTTGAAGCCGTTCTCCAGCACGAACAGCGCCTTCAGGCCGCCGCCGAGATCCTCGGCGCCGCGCACGCCGAAGCGGCTGCCGTTGACGGCGCCCGTCGTCGCCTGCACGAGGCCGCCGTGCGCGTTGCCGCTCGCGACGTTGTTCGTATACATGATCCCCGCGTCGATCAGCCCGTACAGCGTGACCGAGCTCTGTGCGTGTGCGGCCGTCGCGGCCAGGACCCCTGCGGTCGCGCATGCAAACCGGATGTTTTTCACAACGAAACTCCTTGTTGATGGAAATGAAACGACTCGATCCGACGACGATCGAGTGTAGGGATTCGTCCGTCCCGGATCAGCGGCCCGGCGCGCAGCGCTTCTTTGCGCAGGCCGGAACGAACGGACACATTTCCGTCACGCAACCGCACCCCGATTGGCTGCGTGACGCGCCCTTCTGCTTTTCAGTGTTGTGCGATCTGGAAGGCTGCGTACCGGCGCCGCCGGTTTTTCCACGCGCGGCCGCTGCGTAGACTTTGCTTCGTCAGTTCGGATCGTCCATCGCGAACTGCATCGAACCGAATCACACTGGAGGTCATCTTGAAATCGATCGTCGTCACCGTTGCCACCGCACTCGTGCTCGCCGCACCGGTCGTCTCGTTTGCCCAATCAGCGAACGGCTCGCTCACGCGCGCGCAAGTCATTCAGGAGCTCGCCGATCTGGAATCGGTCGGCTATCAGCCGTCGCGCGGCAACGAGACGACCTATCCGGACGACATCCAGGCTGCGCAGCGCCGTCTCGAAGCGAAACGTCTCGCCGCGCGCAAGGCCGCCGAGTCCGCGCACGGTCCGGCTGTCGCGGGTGCCACGCAGGCCGGCAAGCCGGCGGCGAACGCGCAATAAGCGAGCGTCGCTCGGGAGACGTCGGGCAAGGAGACATCACGGAAGAAGAGGCGATGCGCGATGCATCGTCTCTTTGCTGTTTGCTGTTTGCTGTTTGCCGCTTCATTATTTCGCTGCCTCGCCGTTGCATTGCGCAACCGGTCCACTCGCACATCGTTTCATCGCCTGGTCAATGACGATGCAATGACGACGCGAACATGCAGCGAATCCAACCCACCCTCGACCGCGCCGCGCAACGTCCCGCTCTCGACACGACAATGCAACACGCCAAGCCCGCAAGCGACACGATACGCGACGCGCCGCCGTCCATCCGGAACGGCGAGGCAGCGCGTCCCGCCGCCACCGAAAGCTCGATCAATGACTGAGCGCGTGCGTCGATTCGAGGCCGACGTCGAGCGCCACGGCGATCGTGCTTTGCGTCGCGTCGGACGCCTCCGCGCCGATCGCCGCCAGCATCGCTTCGTCGCGCGCAATCATCTTCGGCATGTGGAAGCGCAGCGCGTCGACCCAGGTCCGCACCTTTGCATCGATGAAACGGCGCGACGGATAGAGCGCATAGACGTTCATCTTCTGCAGCCGATGCGCGGGCAGCACACGCACGAGATTGCCGCAGCGCAGGTCTTCGATCGCCGCATAGAGCGGCAGCATGCCTATGCCGATCCCCGCGCGGATCGCGACCGCGAGCGATTCGGCGGTATTGGTCTGCACCGGACCGTCGACCTTGATCTCCTCGGTGCCGTTCGGCCCTTCGAGCAGCCATTCGTGCGTCGGGAACGCGGGCGTGCGCAGCGTCAGGCACGCGTGCCGCGCGAGATCGCGCGGGGCGCGCGGCGCGCCGTGCGCGCGCAGATACGCGGGCGTCGCGCACAGAATGCTGAACGTCGAGCCGAGCAGATGCGACACGAGCTCGGAATCGGGCAGCGACGACGCGGTCACGACCGCCATGTCGCTCGATCCGTCGAACAGGTCCGGCATCCGCTGCGACAGCGTGAGCTCGATCGACACGTCCGGATGCTGGCCGCGGTATGCGGTCAGCGCGGGCAATACGTAATGCTGGCCGATGCTCGCGAAGCTATGCATCCGCAGCACGCCGGCGGGTCGCTCGTGCGCGCGGCTCGCATCTTCTTCCGCCTGATCGACGTCCGCGAGAATCTGCCGGCAACGCAGCAGATAGCGCTCGCCGGCGGGCGTCAACGCGAGACGCCGCGTCGAGCGGTTCATCAGGCGCGTGCGCAGCCGGGCCTCGAGCTCGGACACCGCGCGCGACATCGCGCCCGTCGTCGAATTCAGTGATTGCGCGGCTGCCGTGAAGCTGCCTGCCTCCACCACGCGAGCGAACACCCGCATGTTCTGTAACGTATCCATTCGTGTCCAAAACATTCCGAAGAGTCGATATTGTCCTCCAGCGGGACACGCGCATTGTTGCCGCCACGGCAACTAAGGTTTCCCCGCAGTTGCGTTAATACGCGGGCGCGCGGCTCCTACAATCGGCGCCTCTCCGGCCGGGACTGGCATCGTCGCGCAGGCCGGAGGCCCTCGATATGCGTCTGCCAGAAGCACTGCCACAAGCCATGAAGCACGAGCCCACGCTACAGCGAATCCTCATCGACCCGCAACGATGGCAGGAGCGGCTGCGAAGCGTCGGCAGGCTCGCGTGCGACTGGGCGGGCCGCGACGGCCTCGTCTGGCTGCATCTCGCGAAGACGGTCACAGCCGCGCTGCTCGCGATGGGCATCGCGATGCTGCTCGACCTGTCGCAGCCGCGAATCGCGATGACGACCGTGTTCGTGCTGATGCAGCCGATGAGCGGGATGGTGTTCGCGAAGAGCTTCTATCGCATCGTCGGCACGGGCGTCGGGCTCGCCGCCGCGCTCGCGCTGGGCGGCCTGTTCGCGCAGCAGCCGGAGCTCTACATGGCGGGCATCACGCTGTGGGTCGCGGGCTGCATCGCGGCCGCCGTGCGCAACCGGCACTTCCGCTGGTACGGCTACGTGCTCGCCGGCTATACCGCCGCGCTGATCGGCCTGCCCGCGGTGATGGCGCCGAACACGCTGTTCCTGTCCGCGCTCACGCGCGCGGCCGAAGTCGCGGTCGGCATCTTCTGCTCGGGCGCGGTCAGCGCGCTCGTGTTTCCCGTCAGCTCGAGCGACGCGCTGATGCGCTCGCTGAACGGCCGGCACGCCGATTTCGTCGCGTTCGCCGCGAGCACGCTGGCCGGCTCCGTCGAACGCAGCGATTTCGAGCGGCGCTTCGCCGATTTCGTCGACGGCATCGTCGGCTTCGAGGCGACGCGCGCGTTCGCATCGTTTGAGGATCCGCACATCCGCGCGCGCAGCCGGCGGCTCGCGCGACTGAACAGCGAGTTCATGAACGCGTGCGCACGGCTCCATGCATTCCATCAGTTGCTCAGGCGGCTGCGCGCGAACCGTGCGGTCGAAGTGCTCGCGGCGATCGCCCCGCACGTCGATGCGCTGCCGGCCGTGCTGTCCGCGCTGCGTGACGATCTCGCGCGGCAGCGCGCGGCGCAAGCGAGCCCGCCCGCGCCGGCGCTCGTCGAGCTGAGCGCGTATCTCGCCGCGCTGCCGAAGCGCGCGCGCGCGTCGCGGCGCGCGGTCGAGACGCTCGCGAGCGCCGGCGTGCTCGACTTCGACACCGCGATCGAGCTGCTCTACCGCTTCGTCGACGATTTCCTCGGCTATGCGGAGACACATGCGTCGCTCGCGCTCGACAGCCACGTGCTCGAGCGCTCGGTCACGCGCTACGCGGTGAAGACCAACCGCTACTTCGTCGGCTTCACGTTCCTGCGCACGCTCGCCGCGATGGGCGCGATGAGCGCGTTCTGGATCGCATCCGAATGGTCGAGCGGCGGGCTCGCGGTGATCGGCACCGCGATCGCGTGCGCGCTCAGCTCGACCGCGCCGCGCGCGAGCCGCTTCGTCGCGCAGATGGCCGCGGGCGCGGCGCTCGCGACGATCGCGGGCTATCTGTACATCTGCTACGTGTATCCGAACATCGATGGCTTTCCGCTGCTGTGCGTGACGCTCGCCCCCACGCTCGCGGCGGGCGCGTATCTCGCGACACGCCCCGGCAAGTCCGGCTACGGGATCGGCTTCGTCGTGTTCTTCTGCCTGCTCGCGGGGCCCGACAATGTAATCGCCTACGCTCCCGACGCGCTGATGAACAACGGGCTTGCGCTCGTCGCGTCGATGCTCGCCGCGTCGCTCGCGTTCGCGGTGATCTTCCCCGCAGAGATGCCGTGGCTCACCGGCCGGATCACGCGCGACTTGCGCCGCCAGGTCACGCTCGCGTGCGACGGCCCGCTGCAAGGCCTCGACCAGCGCTTCCAGTCGAGCTCGCACGATCTGATGTCGCAGCTGCGCAACCTGCTGATGAAGCGCTCGCGACGACATCGCGACGCGCTGCACTGGATGCTCGCGACGCTCGAAGTCGGCCACGCGGTGATCGACCTGCGCCGCGAGATGCAGTCGTTCACGGCCGCGCAGCCCGCGCAGGCGCTGCGCTGGACCGTCCTGATCGACGCGGTGCGCGAGGCGCTGCCGCCGCTCTTCGAGACGCCCGACGCGCATCGGCTCGCGCGCGCGCTGAAGTCGGTCAATCTCGCGATCCGCGCGGTCCAGCACACGCAGCACCTGTGGTATGCGGTGCCCGACGAGCGCCGGCAGATGCAGCGCATCGTGAGCTGCCTGCACTTCATCCGCTGCGCGCTGATCGACCAGGACGCGCCATTCAATCGCGGCGCGCGCGCCCGCGAGCGCGAGCGCGCAAGGCGCGGCTGACGCACCGAACGATCGTTGTGCGAAATGGAAAGAAGCTCCCCAGGCCGGCCGATTAATCCAATCCGATCCGAGTCATATAGTTTCATCACCGTCACGCAAGACGGAAAACCTCAAGGAGAAATTCAAATGAAGTCGCTGCAAATCGCCGTCGTCGCGCTGTCGCTGTCTGCCGTCATGGCCGCTGCTCACGCGCAACCCGCCGCCGACGCGGGCCGGCAACCGGCGAACCGCACCGAGACCGTGCAATCCGCCGGCCGCGTCCCCGCCGCCCATCAAGACCGCAAAGACCCGAACGAATGCGTCGGCCCGGTCAGCTTCTGCAACATCTACTTCGGCAGTTGAGCGTCGTGCGCGCCGCGCTCCCGCCTGCACGGAAAGCTCGCGAAGAGCTTTCCGTTTCATGACTTCAAGCTGTCAAATTCCTTTGCGAGACTGCGCGCTCGATTCACCGTCCGCGCAACGTCTCGACGAGCGGCGGTGCCTTCAAGCCGATCAGCCTTCGCTCCTCCGTGTCGATGAAACGTCGCCTCTCCCGCCTTCTCGCTCCAACCCTGCTGTGCGCCGCGCTCGCCGCTTGCGGCGCCGATGACGCGAACGACGACGGCTCGCCGCCGTCCGCGCAGCCGAACCCGACGCCTGATGCACCCGCGTCGGCACCGTCCCCGGCATCGGCGACACCCACCTACTATCAGACGAAGACGCCTTATCGTCCGCAGCAGGACGCATCGACCTACGAAGCGCCGCCCGCGGGTTACGCACCCGTCTATACGGAGATGGTCGCGCGCCACGGCTCGCGCGGGCTGTCCGGCTTCAAGTACGACGGCGCGATTTACGACATGCTGCAGAAGGCCGACGCCGACGGTGCGCTGACGCCGCTCGGCCAGCAGTTGAAGGCCGACACGTTCACGATGATGAAGGCGAACGCGCTGCTCGGCTACGGCGTCGCGGGCATCTCGACGCCCGGTTACGGCAATCTCACGCAAGCCGGCATCCGCGAGCATCGGCAACTCGCCGCGCGGCTGCTGCAGCGGCTGCCCGCGCTGTTCGACACGGTTGCGGGCGCGGCGGCCGGCAGCGCGCCGCGCAGGATCGTCGTCGTCAATTCCGGCCAGGATCGCGCAGTCGACAGCTCGACGTACTTCTCCGGCGCGCTCGTCGCCGCGCGCCCCGCGCTCGCGCAGTCGATCACGCTGCCGCCCGCGCCGGCCGGCTACCCGGAAGGCGCGCCCGTCGCGCAAGCCGCGGGCGTCAACCGCTTTCTCCTGTACTTCCACTCGCTGAAGCCCGCGACCGATCTCGTCACGTCGATGACCGATCCGTATTACGCGATCTATCGCGACAGCATCGCGTATCAGGCGTACGGGAGCAATTCCGTCGTCACCGCGAAGCTCGATGCGATCGCGCAGTCGCCGCAGACGACACAGGTCGCGCAGACGGTGCTCGCCGGCCTCGTGACGCCCGATTTCGTCGCGAAGCTCGGCACGACGGGCTACACGTTCTCGAACACGGGCACGTATACGTTCGCGTCGGCGGACGGCAAGTTCGGCAACACGATCAAGGGCGACGGCAAGACGAAGATCAAGTCGGCCGCCGACGCCGCTAACGTGCTGTACAACCTGCTGCAGGTCGCGCCCGCGATGACGACCGAGACAGGCGGCGTCGCGATGGAGCGCTACATCGCCGCGCCGCAGGCCGAGTACCTCGCCTATCTTCAGGACGCCGAGGATTTCTACGAGAAAGGCCCAGGCATCGCCGAAGCGAATCCGGTCACGTACCGGATGGCGCAGGGGCTCGTCGACGACTTCTTCGGCGAGATCGATGCGATCGCGCGCGGCGACCTGACGAACGCGGCGAAGCTGCGCTTCACGCATGCCGAAGTCGTGATTCCGTTCGCGTCGATCCTGAAGCTCAAAAGTGTATTCGCGCCCGTGCCGCAGGCGCAGACCTACACATACGCGAGCAACCCGTGGCGCGGCGAGACGGTGTCGCCGATGGCCGCGAACCTGCAGTGGGACGTTTACCGCAACGGTTCACGGCTCATCGTGAAGATGCTGTACAACGAGCGCGAGACCGATTTCCAGGCCGCATGCGACGACGCGCGCATCGCGCCCGGCAGCCGCTTCTACGACTACGCGGGCCTGAAGCGTTGCCACGGCTACGGCTGAGCGTCGCCCGTGCGCGGCCGCCATCCGGTCTCGCGCATCGCATCGACGAGCCGCGCCGCACCGAGCGCGTCGACGCGCACGCCGCGCGCCGCGAGACCGGTCGCCGCCACGAGCGCGTTGACGATCGCCTCCTCGACCGCTTCCGCCGCCGCGTCGAATAGCGCCGAGATGTGCGCGTCGGCGACCATCCGCACGCCGATCGTCGTCGGCCCCGAGCGTCCGTAGCTCGCGACCGGCAAGCCGGTGTTGCCGGTCGCGAACGCGACGAAGATGTCGCCGCTCGAGTTGTCAGTGCCGCCGCCGACGCGCGCAAGGCCGACGCTCGCGCGCTGCGCGAGCCGCGTGCATTGATGCGGCAGCAGCGGCGCATCGGTCGCGAGCGTCACGACGATCGAGCCCATTCCGGGCTCGCCCGCCGCGGCAGGCTCGCTGAACGGCGAATGCGCGTCGCGCAGCACTTCTCCGACCGGGTAGCCCGCGACGCGCAGCGCGGCGCGCTGCCCGTAATTCGCCTGCACGAGCGCGCCGACCGTCCAGCCGCCCGACGCATCGGCGACGACACGCGACGCGGTGCCGATGCCGCCCTTGAACTCGTGGCAGATCATCCCGGTGCCGCCGCCGACGCAGCCCTCCTCGACGGGCCCCGAACACGCGACGGCGAGCGCCTGCGCAACATGTTCGGCTTGCACGTGCTGCCCCCAGATGTCGTTCAGGAGTCCGTCGAAGGTCTCCATCACGACCGGCATGCACCAGTACACATGATCGCGATCGCGCGCGCCGCCCTGCGCGCGCTCGATCGCGATCAGCGCGTCGCGCACGACGCCGACGCCATGCGTGTTCGTATAAGCGATCGGCGTCGTCAAGAGCCCCGCCTCGCGGATCCATTCGAGCCCGGTCGCGTCGCCATTGCCGTTCAGCACGTGAACGCCTGCGAAGCAAGGCTCGTCGCGCGCTCGGCCGGCGCGCGGCTCGATCACCGTCACGCCCGTGTGCGCCGACGCGTCGCCCGCATCGACGTGCAGCGTGTGATGCCCGACCCGCACGCCCGCGACGTCGGTGATCGCGTTGAAGCGTCCCGGCTTGCCGCGGCCGATGCGGATGCCCAGATCTCGTGTGCGCATGCTGATGGTCCTCTCCCAGTTCGTTGGTCAGAGTTCGCGGAACGCCGTGCTGCGGCGCGCCCAGAGCGCGTAGGTCGCGAGCGAGACGACGGCGAGTCCGGCGATGATGTATAGGTCGGTCGGCTTCGTCGCGGCGGCGATCGTCGTATACAACGTATACCCGGCGCCCGCGATCGCGACGACCGGCGGCAGCGGCCACCATGGCATCCGGTAATGATGATCGACGTCGCGCCGCATCACGCGGCTCGCGAGCGCCGCGACGCCGACGGCGAGGTAGATGAGCAGCAGCAGATCGACGGTGAACGCAGTCAGCTCGTCGAGGCTCGACACGAACACGAGGAGCGTCGACGGCACCGCGAGCGTCAGCGTCGCAATCCACGGCGACTCGAAGCGCGGATGGATGCGCGTGAACGCGCCGTTGCACGAGCGCGCCCACAACGCATGGCGTCCGCTGCTGTACAGGAAGCGCCCGACCATGATGACGATCGCGATGATCGCATTGAACACCGACAGGAAGATGCCGCCGCTCACGACGCGCGACACGCCGGGATTGCTGAGCGCGCTGACGACATAGCCGATCGGATCGGCGCTCTTCGCGAGCTCGACGAACGACGGCGCGCCGAGCACGATCGCGGTCAGCGGCACGAGTTCGACGACGAGGATCACCGCGAGCGAGCAGATCACCGCCTTCGCGATGTCGCGGTTGCCGCCTTCGAGATCCTCGGCGAGAAACACGGCCGCGCCGAAGCCGTTGTAGCAGAAGATCGCCGTGCCGACGGCCGGCATGATCGCGGCGAGCGTCGCGGGCACGAGCGCGGCGCCGTTCGCGACGACCGGGTGCACGAGCGCGAGCGCCGATCGATGCGGCTCGGAGAAGCCGAGATACGCGATCAACGCGAGCACGAGGATCTCGATCACGAGAAACGCGCCGGTGATCCACGCATTGGTCCGGATGTTCAGGATGCCGAGAACATAGCTCGCGAGCACGATCGCGAGCGCGACCGACTGATTGCCGAAATGCGTGCCGAGCGCGGCGTTCAGGTAAGGCGCGGCGCCGCTCGCGAGCACGGCTGGGATGAACACGTTGACGGCGAGCACCGCGACGAACGTCAGATAGCCGGGCAGCGCGCCGAACACGCGCTTGACCATCACGTACTCGCCGCCCGCGCTGCGGTGCGCGGCGCTCAGTTCTGCGTAGCAAAGCGCGAACGCGAACGCGAGCAGCCCGCCCAGCACGAACGACATCACCGCGCCGCTGCCCGCCTGCTGGATCGCGAACGGCGCGATCACGAAGATCGAGCTCGCGGGCGTCACGCCCGACACCGTGATCATCACGACGTCGCGCACGCTGAGCGACCGCACGAGCGCATCCGGTGCGCGCACTTCAGCCGGCGCGGCGGACGCCACGCTCGAAGACTCCGATATCATCGCCATCTTGCACTCCTTTGCCGCGGGATTTTTGAACGCCCATACTCGGGCCACGCATGGGGCGCAGTCTAGGAAGCCAAATTGCGCGCCGCCATTCCCCCTTGGGGTTACGCCAAACCGGGTCGCACATGGACCGACTGTTCAGCGAAGTAGCGATGCATCAAGCGTTCGGACGCGCGCTCGATCACCTCGGCGAGCCGCGTTTCTGGCGCTTTCTGATCCTGTTTCTCAACGAGATCGTGCCGTTCGACAACGCGCTCGCGACCGCGCTCGGCCGCGACGGCGCGCCCGTCGTGCTCGACGAATACGACACGGGCGGCGCAAGCGGGCCGTCGCCCGTGCCGCTCTATCTCGACGGACTCTATCTGCTCGATCCGTTCCTGCAGGCCGCGCACGACGGCCTCGCGGACGGCTGCTATCGGCTCGAGGAAATCGCGCCCGACCTGTTCCGGCAAAGCGAGTATTTCCTCAGCTATTTCCGCGACGCGGTCGGCGAGGACGAGTTGCAGATCATCGTGCGCACGCGGCCCGACGAGACGCTGTCGCTGTCGCTCGGTGCGCACACGCGCTTCGGCACCGACGCGATCGGCCGGCTCGCCACGTGCGCGCCGTGGCTTTTCGCGGCGATCCGCCAGCAGCGCAAGCTGCAAGGCGACGCGGCGCGCGGACGCGCCGACGACGATCTCGCAGCGCGCGTCGAGCGCGCGCTCGCGAGCTTCGGCGCGGAGCTGCTGACCGAGCGCGAGATGGCGATCGCGCGGCTCGTGCTGCGCGGCAACTCGTCGAAGGCGATCGCCGAGCGGCTCGCGATCTCGCCCGAAACCGTCAAGGTGCATCGGCGGCACTTGTATTCGAAGCTCGGGATTTCGTCGCAGCCGGAGCTGTTCTCGCTGTTCCTGCAGGCGCTCGGGCACGACGTCCCGCGTTGATGCGACGGTGCACGCGAGCCGCGCGGCCGGCGGTTTTCCCGGCCGCGCGCGCGACGATCGCCTTTCCTCCTACCGGAAAACCGCCTATGGTTTGAAAGGGCTCGGAACGCATGCGGCACGGCCGCGACGCAATAGCGCCGTCGCGTCGGCGCCGCCCGTGCGTTCGCCGCGCCCGCCAGGACAAGGAGACAGCCATGAGAACCGCTTATGTCGCTTATGTCGCTTACGCGCTCGCGATCGGGTTCGCGCCGGTCGCCGCGCTCGCCGATGCGCCCGCGATGCCGAGCGGCGGCATGCTGGTCGCGGCCAACGGCATGACGCTTTACACGTTCGACAAGGACGCCCCGAACTCAGGGAAGAGCATGTGCAACGGCCCGTGCACGACGAACTGGCCGCCGTACAAGGCGAGCGCAACCGATCAGCCGACGGGCGGCTACACGATCATCAAGCGCGACGACGGCACGCTGCAATGGGCGTACCGGGGCAAGCCGCTCTATTTCTTCGCGAAGGACGCCGCGAAAGGCGACATGAAAGGCGACGGCTTCAAGGACGTCTGGCACGCACTGAAGGAGTAAACGCGCCGAGGGGGCGACGCGGCGAGATGACGTAAGCGGTGCGGTGCTGCGCGGGTGCAAGTGCAAGGCGAGTGCGAGCGCGGACATCGCAGCATAGCGCTTCTCTCGCACTCGCCTGGCGCCGCGCGCCGCACCTTCGATCGCGACGGTCGGTCGCGCGAGCGCCAAGCCTATCGAGAGCGGCACGCGCGTTCCATTGACGCGGAAGGTGCCGACGAGCAGCACCGTCAGCACACACGCGCAGTGCGGACCGCATGCGCGCCGCCATCGCGGACGCCAAATTCGACAGCATGCCTCGCGATACTTGCGCATTCCAGAACCTATCCCGGTCGACGCTGTAGCGCTGCGTCGCAAGTCGCACGTCTCGGCCCGCAACTCAAGGCCCGCGTATCGCCGCAATCGCGTGGCGCGCAAGTGCCTCGATGCGCGACGATCGGCCGTCTTCCGCCCGGACGCCGATGCCACCACAGCGCTCGATACACACGCGATATCGCGCCGCGACGCACCGCGAGCGTATCCGCCCGCGCATCGGAAAACCGCAGCCGCGCCGCCGAAGCCGCCCATCAGCGAACGGCGAACGTCGACACGACGATCGACAGCGAACGAAGAACGACGCGATGCCGCCCGCTCCGCACGCGACGCACGCGACGCACGCGCCGCACGCCGCGGGCCGCGCACGCCCGAAAAGAAAAAACCCGCGTTTCCGCGGGCTTCGAACAAGCCGTCGACGAAACGCGCCGCCGAACGACCTGGATGGGCCAAACTTGAAAGCTGCTCAGCGGCTCGACGGAAAGCTGAACACCGTCCCCTCACGCACGCCGGCCGACGGCCAGCGCTGCGTGATCGTCTTGCGCTTCGTGTAGAAGCGCACCGCGTCCGGGCCGTATGCGTGCAGATCGCCGAACAGCGACCGCTTCCAGCCGCCGAACGAGTGATAGGCGACGGGCACCGGCAGCGGCACGTTGATGCCGACCATCCCGACCTGGATGTTGTCGCTGAAGAAGCGCGCGGCTTCGCCGTCGCGCGTGAAGAGACACGTGCCGTTGCCGTACTCGTGCGCATCGACGAGCGCCATCGCGTCGCCGAGCGACGCGACGCGCACGACGCCGAGCACCGGCCCGAAAATCTCGTGCTGATAGATCGGCATGCCGGGCTTCACGTGATCGAACAGGCACGGGCCGAGGTAGTAGCCGCCGTCGTGGCCGTCGATCTTCACGCCGCGCCCGTCGACGACGAGCGACGCGCCCGCGGCGACGCCCGCGTCGACGAAACCCGTCACCTTCTCGAAATGCTGCTGCGTGACGAGCGGGCCCATGTCGACGCCGTCGCCCGTGCCCGGGCCGACCTTCATCTTCGCGATCTCGGCCGTGAGGCCTTCGACGATCTTGTCCGCCGTCTCGTCGCCGATCGCGACGACAAGCGGAATCGCCATGCAGCGCTCGCCGCACGAGCCGTACGCGGCGCCCATCAGCGCATTGACCGCGTTGCCGATGTCGGCGTCCGGCATCACGACCGCGAAGTTCTTCGCGCCGCCCAGCGCCTGCACGCGCTTGCCGTGCGCGCAGCCCGTCGTGTAGATGTACTCGGCGATCGGCGTCGAGCCGACGAAGCTCACCGCCTTCACGCGCGGATCGGTCAGGATCGTGTCGACCGCTTCCTTGTCGCCGTTGACGACGTTCAGCACGCCGGGCGGCAGGCCCGCTTCGAGCGCGAGCTCGGCCATCCTGAGCGTCGACGACGGCGTGCGCTCCGAAGGCTTCAGCACGAACGTGTTGCCGCATGCGACCGCCATCGGCCACATCCACAGCGGCACCATCACCGGGAAGTTGAACGGCGTGACCCCCGCGACGACGCCGAGCGCCTGGAACTCGCTCCACGAATCGATCGCCGGACCGACGTTCTTGCTGTGCTCGCCCTTCAGCAGCTCGGGCGCGTAGCTCGCGTATTCGACGTTCTCGATTCCGCGCTGCAGCTCGCCCATCGCATCGCCGAGCACTTTGCCGTGCTCGGCCGTGATCAGCGCGCACAGCTCGTCCGCGTGCGCCTCGAGCAGCGTCCTCAGGCGGCTCATCACGCGCGCGCGCTTCAACGGCGGCGTGTTGCGCCACGCCGGATACGCGGCCTGCGCGGCGGCGATCGCCGCTTCGACGGTCGGCTTGTCGGCGAGCTGCACGCTTTTCGCCGACGCGCCCGTCGCCGGGTCGAACACCGGCTGGATGCGGTCGCCGCCGTCGACGCGCTTGCCGCCGATCAGGTGGCCGAGGGTGGGGGTGACGTTGCTGTCGTGTTTCATCGCGATGTTTCCTGCAATCGTGTGTGTCGTTGAATCCGCGTCCGCGCGGCCGGGCGAACAAGCGCCGCGCCAACGTGCGCCGCGCGAGCCGGGCCGCAACCAGCCGGGCCCAGTCGAACCGTGCCGAACAGCGACCGCCGGATCGGGCGAACGCCGTCGCGCCGCCCGAGCGCGGCCGAAAACCGTCCGGCCGCCGTCCGAAGCGCGCGGCCCTGCGCGTCAGGCCGTCGCGATCAGCGCATCGTTCAGCGCGCTGATCAGGCTGTCGATCTCGCGCCTCTCGGCGATGAACGGCGGCGCGAGCTGAATCGTGTCGCCGCCGTAGCGCACGTAGAAGCCGTTCTTCCAGCAATGCATCGCGATCTCGTACGGACGGCGCGCGGGTTCGCCCGGCGCGTGCTCGATCGTCAGGCCCGCGGCGAGCCCGCAGTTGCGGATGTCGGCGACGTGGCGCACGCCCTTCAGGCCGTGCACGGCCGCCTCGAAATGCGGCGCGAGTTCGCGCACGCGGCCGATCGCGTCTTCCTTCTCGAGCAGGTCGAGCGCCGCGACGCCCGCCGCGCACGCGACCGGATGCGCCGAGTACGTATAGCCGTGCGGGAACTCGAGCATGTAGTCGAGGCCGCCCGCGGCCATGAACGTGTCGTAGATGTCCTGCTTCGCGATCACCGCGCCGAGCGGCTGCGCGCCGTTCGTCACCTGCTTCGCGACGTTCATGATGTCCGGCACGACGCCGAACGCCTCCGCGCCCGTCATTGCGCCCGCGCGGCCGAAGCCCGTGATGACTTCGTCGAAGATCAGCAGGATGTCGTGCGCGGTGCAGATCTCGCGCAGCCGCTGCAGATAGCCCTTCGGCGGCACCACGACGCCCGCCGAGCCCGAGAACGGCTCGACGATCACCGCGGCGATGTTCGACGCGTCGTGCAGCGCGATCAGGTCGAGCAGCCGGTCGGCCAGTTCGGCGCCGTGCTCGGGCAGCCCGCGCGAGAACGTGTTCTCGGGCAGTTGCGTGTGCGGCAGGAAATCGGCGTCGATGCCCTGGCCGAACAGCTTGCGGTTCGGCCCGATCCCGCCGACCGAGATGCCGCCGAAGTTCACGCCGTGATAGCCCTTCTCGCGGCCGATCAGGCGCGTCTTCGTGCCCTTGCCCTTTGCGCGCCAGTACGCGCGCGCCATCTTCAGCGACGTGTCGGCCGCTTCCGAGCCCGAGCCCGTGAAGAACACGTAGTCGAGGCCGGCGGGCGTCAGCGCCTTGATCCTGTTGGCCAGCGCGAAAGATTGCGGATGGCCGAACTGGAACGCCGGCGAATAGTCGAGCCGCGCGACCTGGCGAGCGACCGCGTCCGAGATCTCGGCGCGGCCGTGGCCGAGGCCGCAGCACCAGAGGCCGGACAGGCCGTCGAAGATCTTGCGGCCGTCGGCGTCCGTGTAGTACGCGCCCGTGCCTTCGACGATGATCCGCGGATCCTGCTTGAACTGGCGGTTCGCGGTAAACGGCATCCAGTGGGCGTCGAGCCACGCGGCGTCGGTGCGCAGGGGCGTGTCGGGGGTCGTCGGTTCGGTCAGAGCGTTCATGTCGGTCGGCATCGCGGCGCGCGGAGAAATGAAGATGTTGCGCATTGTCGAGTCGACGAATAGTCTTTTGAATATCGCAATATCAATGTTTACTTGAGCATTCATGCAAGCAAGAAAACCGAAGAGCCGCGCGCTCCTCGGCCAGCTCACCGACATGGACCTGCGCCTGCTGCGCGTGTTCAGGAGCGTCGTTCAGTGCGGCGGGATGGCGGCTGCCGAACTGGAGCTGAACATCGGAATCTCGACGATCAGCCGGCACGTAAAGGATCTCGAAACGCGCCTCGGCCTCGTGCTGTGCCGGCGCGGCCGCGCGGGCTTCACGCTGACGCCCGAGGGCCAGACCGTCTACGAGGAGACGCTGCGGCTGATGGCGTCGGTCGAGGCGTTCAGGAGCCGCGTCGACGGGATTCACGACCGGATGGGCGGCGAGCTGCACATCGCCGTGTTCGACAAGACCGCGACGAACCCGAAGGCGCGGCTCGGCGACGCGATCGGGCGCTTTCACGACGAAGCGCCGGACGTCGCGCTGAACCTGCACGTCGCGTCGATCAACGAGGTCGAGCGGGGGATCATCGACGGCAGTTATCAGGTCGGGATCATTCCCGCGCACCGAAGCTCGGGCAGCCTCGTCTATGCGGATCTCTTCGACGAACGGATGCTGCTCTACTGCGGCAAGCGCCATCCGCTGTTCGACGCGCCGCACGGCAAGCTGACATGGAGCCAGGTGCGCGGCTTCGCGTTCGCGGGGCTCGGCTACCATTCGCCGAACATGGAGCTGAGCCACCGCGCGAAGCTGACGCGCAGCGCGACGGCGTCCGATCAGGAATCGATCGCGACGCTGATTCTGTCGGGACGGTATCTCGGGTTCCTGCCCGATCACTATGCGGAGAGCTTCGAGGCGAAGGGGCTGATGCGGCCGGTCGCGCCGCAGCGGTTTCATTATTCGTGCCGGTTCGTGAGCCTGCTGCGGCGCTCGCCGCAGCCGTCGCGGGCAGCGCTGCTGTTCCAGGCCTGCCTGGAGGCCGCGCATGCGGCGGCGCCGGCGAAAGCATGAGCGCGAGGCCCGAATCCTCCGACATTCGGTCGATGAAGCCGGCAGCTTCCATGCGGCCGCCGCGGTCGACCGGTGCCAAGCGTGAAGACCGACGATTTCTTCATAGCCGTCCGAACGCCGCGCTCGGCTTGCACCGCGACCGTCCGCTCGCTCGCGGTGTGCGCCCCCTTTCCGCATTCTGATGCGAATGGCTCGTTCGGATTTGCGGCGAGGTCTTCGCCGCTTGCACGAACAGGCACGCGGGCACGCCGGATACTGCGGACAGCCGGGCGAAAACCGTTCGAATCGGATGAGCTTCGATGGTGAAAACGTAATCGAGCTTTCCGACGACACGTCACGTCACCGCCATATGCCCGAAGACCGGCGAGCCGACGTGCCTTTTCCGGACGATTTCCGCTCGAAAGGACTACGCCATCACCAGACCGGCGCGAATGCGATCGCGCGTGTTGCGTAGAAGACCACTTTCACTACAGGATGAGTCGTCGAAAGGGTGCGCACGCGCCAAGATCGTTCAAGGGAAGCCCGGCGGCATGCTCGGATTGTCTTCCCTTGCGAAGAAAACGTGACTGACGATGCGAAAGAACATGTTCGACGTGCCCGACGGGCGACGATCTTGAACGGCTCCGCGGGCCGTGCGCGCCAGCCGTCCACTACCGCCTCCCGCTCTGCGATAATTCCGCTTCCCGCATTCCTCCGCGCGCATGATGCGCCGCGCCAAGCCATGAACCCATCGTTGCCGCCCGCCTCCGCCGCGCTCCTGCCGCCGATCTCGTGCCTGCAGGACGGCGACCGCCCATGGCTGCCGATGGACGCGCGCCTGCCCGGGCTCGCGATCAAGTACCTGCACATCAACGTCGCCGACGACGAGATGACCGTGCTGCTCAAGATGCCGGTCGGGCTCGCGCTGCCGCGGCATCGGCACGACGGCGCGGTATTCGTCTACACGTTGCAGGGAGAGTGGCGCTATCGCGAATACGACTGGATCGCGCGGCCCGGCAGCACGGTGCTCGAGCCGGCGGGCTCGCACCATACGCCGGAGGCGATCGCGTCGGAGACGGGCGAAGTCGTGACGTTCAACGTGATGCGCGGCGATCTCGTGTTGCTCGACGAAGCGGGCAACGAGACGGCGCGCGAGAACGGCCGGGTCGCGCTGCTGCGCGAACGCAAGTTCGCTCGCGCGACGCCGGATGTCGCGCCGCCTTTCGTCACGCGCTGAACGCGCGCAGCGCGGCTTGCCGCACCGGATCGCCGCGCCGCGACTGATCGCAACCGGTCGACTGCAGTCGGTGACGAAACGCTGCCGGCCCGGCGCAGCCGCACGCGCGGAAGGCCGCGCATTCCCGGAGGCCGGCCCTGAGCGGTCTTGAACACGAAGCCGAATCATCACGCCGGTCGTCCCGCTTGGCTTGAACGGAGCGTGGGCACAACGGGGCGTCCAGTACCGCAGCCCGGTCGAATCGCGGCATCGGGGCCGTCCGTACCGACGGGCCGCAATTCATCGTCCGTCGATCGCGCGCAGCCGTTCTTGCCGCGCGTAGCCCACGCGATCGCTCCGGCGATCCGCCGATGCCGTGTCGCCGTCGCCTACCGCGCCCAAATTGATCGTGTGCGATCAACGAATGACTTCTCTCTAGTCGGCCCTGAACAATTCGTTTTGTCGCGCAGATGAAGCTACGCCGCCGACGGCGCAGCGGCTCGGAAGCTGAGCAAAGCGACGAGAATCAGGGCGTAAAAAAGCCGCAGGTTGCGCAGGATCATCCGCAGGTTGTGGCCAGCGCCGCACAGCACCGCATGAATCGCATCGCCCAACGAACCCTTGAGCCAATTTCGATCGAGCTTGCCGTCGGCCTTCATGTGCCCGATGGCCGGTTCGATTGCGCTGCGACGCCGGATCATTGCTCGCAGGCCGCGTGTGATACCGCGTCGCAAACCTGGGTGATAGACCTTCACACCATCGACGGCGACGCCCTTGTAGCCGCGGTCGACGACGGCGATCTCCGGCTGCACATCGCTCAGGATCGCCGCTTGTTCTAACGCTTCGGCCAACGTGTGCCCGTCGTATGGATTGCCCGGCATTGAACGAGCTCCGACTACCAGACCTTCCTTGTGCGTCGTGGTGATCGACACCTTCACGCCAAATTCGTACGGCTTGCGCGCTTTGCCTTTCGCCAGGCACTCCACTTCCGGCGCGTGCAGCGCATACAGCTTGTTTTTGTCCTTCTGCTTCTGCGTGAGAATCCGCTTCGTGCGGCTGATCAAGTCTTCCAACTCCGCGCGACTTTGCTGAACAACGCCTTCCAGTTGCCGCTCCACGTCACGCATCACGCGCCCCACTCGTGAACGCAAAGTGCGCAGCGCCTTCTTCATCCGCTTGTACTGCTTCGCATGCGCATAGCGCCCGATCTGGCCCGCCAGACGCGGCGCTTCGCGGTTGTAGTTCTGCCGCAGCTTCAGCCCGTGCTGGGCGGCGGCCTTCACCAGATGTTCCCGGCAACGTTCGAGCAGGCGCGAATCGGTGGGATGCGCAATCGCCTTTTCCATCACCGTCGTATCGACAATCACCCGCTTCAGGCTCGTCGTCTTGATGACCTTTGCGCGTTTGGCCGCTTCGATCGTCTCAGCCAACAGTTCTTCAACGCCGGCTTCGCCCAGGCGCTTACGCCAGCGCGTCAGGCTCGACGGATCGATCGGCGGTTTCGTCTGCAAGTACGTCTCGCCGGTGAACACTTGCCAGTACGGGTTCTCCAGCCATTGCCAGACGACCTCTTCATCCGACAGGTCGAACGCGTGCTGCAAGTACAGCAGCCCTGCGATCAAACGCGGCGACGTTGCCGGTCGGCCACGAGACGATGCGAAACTCGCACTCATCGTCGTGCTCAACCGAGCCCAGTCGATCAGATCGGCCAGGCGAATCAACGGATGCTTCAGATTGATCTGCTCGCGCAGCGGTTGGCGGAAGAAATCTCCCTCTGTCACCGGCAACTTCGGACCCATCCACACCTCGTCAGGATTTGCAGGATTCACGCGTCAATATGCCTGCTTCCTGCAAATCCAACAACACCGTTTCGGCCTCACCGCCTTTCCGTATAAGCCGTCCAGGATTGTTCAGGTTCGACTCTCTATCCGACATCCCGGCGCGCCGCCTGGGATCGCGACGGGCTTGTCGCAGCGATGGGCGGAACCGCCGCAGTCAACCGAACTGCGTCGCCGCCATGAACGAGACGCAGGCCGTCATCCAACGACATCTTGTGCATTGACATTCGCATGGGGAGCCGATGCGACCGGCAGATGCCGGATGACGCGAAGCTGTTCAGGGATCGCGCCGAGCCGTTCGCTCGCTTCGGCGTCGATCGCACTTGTCCCTGCGCCTCCTCAACACCATCGTCGTTTATATGAATTCAATACCAATATCCGTCATTTACGAAACCGTCACAATCAATCGACAAAAAAACTGAACAATAAGGATCGAGATTTTTTAAACCAGAAAGCCATTCAAGATACTTATTAATCACAAGGATCGATGAATTAATATTATTGGAACTTCGCAATTCCAAATAATAACCTTCGTTGTGCGCCGCAATACAGATCAAAATACTCATCATTTTCGCAGTACACCAACATCAAAGCGGCAACCATGAATGAATTTATTTCCAATTCAGCATCGCATTAATCAACGACATATTGCGGAGCACACTGGCGCCGATAGTTTCGAAAGCCCGGCAATATAGCACCGAGCATCAGCAGCACCTCAATCCAATGCATCAATACATTCCTCAAGGGAAAAGCCATGAGAAAAATCGTGACCGTTCTTTTGTCAGCCATGATGTTTGCGTCCTCCTACGCGTCCGCAGACATACTCTGCAAATCAGGACCGATCAGCAAAATCGAAACCGATACGAACGGCAACCTTCTGGCAACCATCGCCGACACCACTTATTCATTTAGCGAAAAAGAGACCTTTTCACTCATATACTCGGCCTTTTCCACGAACAGGATTTTCTACATCTACGCCAATGTATGCGCGAATGGAACGGCAGCGAGCCGATTCGCCATTCGATAACCAGGCGGTCAATCGATCCGCGAAATCCATTGCACTGGATTCTTTTACTTGATTTTCGGCCGACCGGCGATTGCCGATCGGCCGCCTCTTATTTTCATACGGTGCCGCGCCGCCGTGGCATGCAAATCCCGCCCTCCGCGCAGCGCGCTTTTCAACCTATTCCGGAAAGATGAAAAGCACGAGGCACTGGCATCGGCTCGCCGTGCACCACTCGCTTTCATTGAGGATCGGGATGCAGGAAATCCCGAACGGATTGGCGTCCGTTCAAATGACGATGCCGACAATCTCGATGTCGCCGGCGTTCGTCATAACTGGCATCGAGTAGACCGGCGGACACCGCGGCAAGACGGCCGGAGCATCGCCGCCGCCATATCGCCGGCCATGCGTCGCATTTTGGTCCAGCCGCCGACGGCAACATCCGGCTTTAAATGCTCGGCGCAGTTGACGTCCACGAGATCGCTGCATGCGCGCAGCGTATCCGGTCCGTGATCGATCGATGCGGGTCCGCGCACCGCGGGCACGAATCCGGTCACGCGCATGCGTCATCGAAGCGGCCTGGTGTGAGGGCGTCACGCGTGCCCTCGTCACGCGAGAGCGCTTCCACCCACCTCGCGTTTCCCGGATATTCGACGTGCAGATCCGATACGGAGAACACACGCACGTGACGGCCGGCCGCCTATCGCGCGCGGCGCCCGACGGCGCAGCCGAATGCGTTCATGCCGCCGTTTCGCGGAACTTGCCGTAGTGCAGGAGCCGCTCGTGACGGCGGGCGAGAAGCTGCTTCGCATCGAGCGACTCGACGTTTCGCAGGCTTTCCTGCAAGACGCGCCTGAGCATCAGCGCCATTTGTTGCGGATCGCGATGCGCGCCGCCCACCGGTTCGTTCGCGATCTTGTCGATCAAGCCCAGCGCCTTGAGCCGGTGCGCGGTCAGGCCCAGCGCGTTTGCCGCCTGCTCCGCGTAGTTCGGATTCTTCCAGAGAATGGACGAGCAGCTTTCGGGCGAAATAACGGAATAAGTCGCGAACTGGAGCATGATCGACACGTCGCAGACACCGATTGCGAGCGCGCCGCCCGAGCCGCCCTCGCCGATCACCGTCGTGACGATCGGCGTCTGGAGGCTCGCCATTTCCATCAGATTGCGACCGATTGCCTCGGACTGGTTGTGCTCCTCCGCATCGATCCCGGGCCAGGCGCCCGGCGTGTCGATGAACGTGAAGATCGGCAGCTTGAATTTCTCGGCGAGCTTGAAGAGCCGCAGCGCCTTTCTATATCCCTCGGGCCGCGGATAGCCGAAATTGCGCATCGCGCGCTCTTTCGTGTTGCGTCCCTTCTGGTGGCCGGCCACGACGCACGGCCGGTCGTTGAAGCGCGCGAGCCCGCCGACGATCGACTGGTCGTCCGCATAGCAGCGATCGCCGTGCAGCTCGTGGAAATCCGTGAACAGATAATTGACGTAATCGAGCGTGTACGGCCGCGCGGGATGTCGCGCCACCTGGACGATTTGCCACGGCGTCAGCCGCTCGTACAGTTCCTTCGTCAGCTTTTCGCTGCGCGCCGACAACCGGTTGATCTCCTCGGAGAGATCGATCGCCGATTCGTCCTCGGAACAACGCAGCGCGTCGATCTTCGCGTCCAGCTCGCCGATCGCCTTTTCGAAGTCAAGATACGTTACGTTCGTCATGTCGTGTTTCTCCGGCTGCAAATGCAGACGCTCAGGTATTCGACGTGAATTATCGCCGGACTGCCCACGCTTTTCGGCCGTTTTCGATATTCATTCGAAATGCGCGCATTCACCGTGGCGGAGAAATGAATAATCGAATGCCGCGAATGCGCCGCCATGCACGGCCGCGATACTATCACACCGCCCCTGGATCATCGCGCGGCGCACGTCCGTTATCGCATCGTCGGCGTTGCCCGGACGCCGCGCGTCCGCCGCGACGCACGCGCGACACAAGCGCGAACAGGCGCGAGACCGGCCGCCGGCCCCGGGGACGCGCGGCGCGAAGATAGCGCAGGCGCAGGAAAACGGCGCGCGGCGTCTCAGGTGATTTTGTCGAAATCGGCTACGCCGCCGAGGACGTTGATGCCCATCACCTTGCACGTCGCGCGTTGCGCCGCGATCAGCTTGGCATCGAAGGCCGGACCTTCGAGCGCGAGAAATTCCTCGCAAAACGGCAGCAATATCCCGATTTTTCGATGAAATTCATTTTCTAATCATGACGTGCCATGCAATAAAAATCGATTGGAAAGGAATGGTCGTCGCACCAGAATTGCGCCGAAAGGCTGAAAACGGTTTTCGAAAAATTCCGGTTCCAGAATGAAGCAGACGACATGGCTCCTTCGAGCACGGAGAAGTCACAGGCGTCTGCGCCATGCCGTCGCGTCGGGATTGCAGCATCGGCAATCGCGCAACGCGCGCCCCGATTCGATCCTTCGCGCATGCCTGGAAAAGCATCGCCATGGCGATGCGCGTGATCGCCGAACGAATGATTACCTGCCTCGTTCATAAGGCATCACGCATCCGACATCTCGCCTCCGACCGGCGAATCGAATCGATGCAATTGGCGCACGAGGCCGTCAGCGTGGCAATCCGCTGCATACGGGGGCGATTCAAGCATCGAATCGGTTGCGCCATACATTGCGTGCGCCATGCCGACAGGTCGGGCGCTCCATCTTCCGCACCAATCAGGCGGACAAATTCATCGGCGTTCGTCGTCAACTCCACGACGCCGCCGTTAAAGCCGTCTCGTCGATGCAATGTGCGCGCTCGAGGAATTCGTCCGTTGACGTCGATGGTGAAATCGCGAATCTGCGCAGCCCGTTGCCGGGCGCGTCGCGCCACATCGCATCCGATTCGGTTAGCGATCCGAATGCACTTGTCGTCGCCGGTCGCGTCCTTTCGGATGGTCGAGCGACCGCATCGTCTCAGGCGACGCCGCGGGCGCTCGATCTCGCCTCGAAAGCGCAAGCCATGCGCGATCCGATCGCCACGCACTCGACGAACGCGTCGACGACGATCCGTGGACAGGCTGCCGCCCACGCGCGCCCGGCGCGACGCCGGTCACCGATCCAGCGAAGCGTCACGCACATCTGCGATTCGCCTTCGATCACGCGCATCGAGGCCCGACATTCGGCCCGATCACGGAGACGACGAAGACCCCGAACGCCACCGCCGATCCGACGCCTTCCCGCGTCGACCGTTTCCAGCGCAGAGATCTTTCCAGCGAAGAGATCGTGCGACGCCGCGCGCGGCGGCGAAAAAGAGAAAGAGGAAGCGCGCGCTTGTCGGTCGCGACCGATGACCAAGCAAACGGTGCGACCGCCGCGCTCGCCCCTTTTGCACGACGCCGCCGACGAACGTCCTTCGACGCCGTTCGAATTCGGCTCACTCCGGATACGAGTCGTCGACCTTGAGTTTGGCGAGCTTGAAGATCGTGCGGAGCGTCCGGGGATGAATATCGCGCCGCGCGGCGAGCGACGACAAGATGAAATCGAGCACCTTCGCGTACTTGAGCAGCACGAGGCAGCTTTCGAGATCCGAGGTATGGGCGTGCATGCGCTCCGCGATCTGCAGCATCTCGTTGGACAGCGCACGCGCCATGTCGAGTTCGATCTGCTGCTTCTCGCCCCACGCGGGCTGCGGTTGCTCGAGCAGCTTGGCCAGGAAGGCTCGGAATTGCGTGTCGGACTGATTCGGGAGCGCGTCCATGTTTTGCTCCGTCCTATGTTGGGCGAGCGGATCAGGTCGATACGCCCGTCGGTTAGCACGTGTTTGCGCCGATCGGCCGGCGCAAACACGTGCGCGATGCGCCGCAGAATCCGTGCCAGCGTCGAGAATGTGGGTCGCGAGAAAGCCGGCAGCAGCTCGGCGATGGCCGTTCAGCCCCGTAACCAGGCGGCCCGAACACAGCAGGATCAACGACGCCCGCCTTCGCAGCGCATCCTGTCTCGGCCATTCTGACGCGAGGCCATCATCAAAATGATTCACAGATGTTACGTAACACGTATCGCTGCAATCGAGACGCGACTGTGCGTCTCGAACATGAAACGCCGCGCCTTGTCAGCCCCCACCACGCTCGCGTCAGGTTGGCAGACATCGAGCGATGGGCATGCAGTCCGCGTTCGCGCCCGCATCGAGCATACCGGCGGCGACACGCTACGCGTCCGATCCATCACACCTCGATCGCTGCGAGTTTCATACCAGGAATCCGCGCTCGAAGCGCGGCGACGATCGAAGATCGAGGGCGAGCGCAATCCCGTCCGCAATCGCATCGTCCCCGGACAATCGGCGGCCACGCCCGCGCCCCGCCACCCTCGGCGGCTATGTACGACGAATGTCATGCGAGCCGAATTCGGCGCATACATAACATCCGCCTTTTGGGGTCCTAGTGAAATCACCTTTTACACACTTTTACAGTAGCGCACCGGCGATTTCACTAGCCTGAATTCAATCGCAGCGCCTTGGCCGCATGGGTCTTCACGGGCCGCTCGATTCTTCATTGCAAGTTCAAGACCGCGTGCGCATGCGTTGCGCGGTTACGGGGCTGATCTTGGGCCGGTACAGCCGGCCTTTTCATACGGTGCGTCGATCCGACGGATGCTCGGACGCGGCGCTCTGCAGGCAACCAACTAGACCGAAAAGCCGGCATCGGCGCGCTCACGCTCATGCGCGACGGAACCGGCTCGATTCGACAGCAGCGCACAGGGCCGACGAACGGCGCTGGGCGTGCGAGATCCTTTGTCTCTTTGTTCGCATTTTTGCCATGCAGGAGAGCAACATGCCCGACCAGCAACTCGAGAACCGCCCGGCCGATACCCGCTCTGCACTGCTCGCGACGCGCGACGAATCGGTGACGCGCGGCCGCCGCGTACGGCGCCCGCTCTGGCATCTCGTCCCGCGCACCGCCAGTTACGGCTTGGTGCTCTTCGTCATCTGGATGGTGCTGACCATGATGTTCCCCAACATCTTCACGCGCTCGTCCGAACGCGCGGTGGTCGACAGCCAGGTGACGCTCGTCACGTCGCCGGTCGAAGGCGTCGTGACCGAGCAGCACGTCGCGATCGGCAAGTCGTTCGAAGCCAATCAGCCGCTGATGACGGTGCAGAATCCCAACATCGATCGTGCGCTGCTGATCGACCTGACCGGCAAGGCGCTCGACAATCAGCAGCACCACGACGCGGCGCGCGCCGAGCTCGCGGGCGACGAGAGCCAGCTTGCCGCGACTCAGCGTGATCTGCAGCGCTATCAGGCTGCGTCGCAAAAGGAACATGCGGCCGACATCCACGCGCTGCAGGCGCGACTGGCGGCTGCGAAAGCGCAAGTCGACCAGCAGGAAGACGTGGTCAACCGCAACCAGGCGATGCAGTGGGCGGGCGCCGTGAGCGAGGCGTACACGAATGCCTCGCGCTACCAGTTGTCGATCCTGTCCAACGCCAAGGCCGCCGCGGCCGCCGAGCTCGAACACGCGATCGCCAACGGCGACGCGTCGCGGAGCAAGGTCTACGCTTCCGCTACCGACGGCCCGGTCGCGTCGCTCGCGCAGCGCAGCCGGCTGCTCAGCGCAGACATCGTGCAGCGCAAGGCCGAGATGACGCAGTTCGACGCCTACGGCCAATCGGTGGACAAACTGATCGACGCCGAGAAGGAGCGGCTCGAGCGCCTGACCAACCTCGAGATCCGATCGAGCGAGCCGGGCGTGGTGGAGGACGTGCTCGCGCCGCCCGGCACCCGCGTGGCCGCCGGCGCGACCTTGATCCGCGTGAGCAATTGCGCGCAATCGCGCGTGGTGGCGGTGTTCCCGCGCAGCCTGAGCGACGACCTGCTGCCCGGCACGCATCTGAACGTGCGCATGGACGGCGTGCCGTTCCTGCTGCCCGCTTCGGTGTCCGAGGTGCTGCCGCGCGCGTCCGAAGGCGAGCAGGCGCGCTATTTCGTGCCCTTCCCGCCCATCGAGAAGAACGAGATCTACGTGATCGCCAAGCTGAACCGGCCGCTCGCGTCGCTGCCTCACGGCGCGAGCGGCGATCCGACGGAGCGCTGCGCAATGGGCCACTGGGCCAAAGTGAGCCTCGACCAGAGCTGGCTCGTCAGCAACGTCTCCGATCTGGGCCACCTCGACCCGAACTGGCTGGACGGCTTCAAGTCGACCGTCGACCGCGGCCGGCGCTGGCTCGACGAGTTCAAGCCGACCGGCCGGCGCTGGCTGAACGACTTGAAGGCGACCGTCGATCGCGGCCGCCACTGGCCGGAAAACATCAAGTCGCTCGCCTGAGCGCGTGCGGACAAGTGCCGATGAAACTTCACATCATGCACTGCTTGCGCAAAGTGGCATGGCTGGCGATGTTGCCGATGGCGCCCGTCATGCTCGCCCCCTGCCACGCCCACGGCGCGGAGCGCCCGCCGCAGCGCGCCGAACTGCTGGCCGCCGGATGCAAGACGCTGACCGAGCGCGTCGCGGCCGTGCCCGGCTCGGGACCCGTCTTTCTCGGCAGCTACGAGCCAGCGCCCGGCGGCGCGGCGCTGGCGCCGGCACTGACGCAGGCGGCGTTCGTCTACGACAACGCACTCGCCAGCGTCGCGCTGGTGGCCTGTGGCCGCCCCGACGAGGCGCGCCGCATTGCCGACGCGATACTGCAAGCCAGCAGGCAGGATCGCCATTACCACGACACGCGCGTGCGCAACGCTTACCGGGCCGGCGCGCTGCCGACCGGCGCGGCGCCGCTGCCCGGCTGGTGGGACGCACCGAGCAAACGGTGGTTCGAGGATGCGTATCAGGCCGGCACCGCCACCGGCAACGTCGCCTGGGCCGCGTTGTCGCTGCTCGCCGTGCACGAAGCGACGCACGACGAGCGCTATCTCGACGGCGCCGCCGCGCTGATGAGCTGGGTCGATCCGGGCCGGCTCGATGCCACCGCGCCGGCCGGCTATGTCGGCGGCGAGTTCGGGCACGAACCTCGCCCGATCCGCCAGGGGTGGAAATCCACCGAGCACAACGTCGATGCGTACGCAGTCTTTCATTGGCTCGCGGAGCGCACGGGCGAAGCCCGCTGGCGCGCCGCCGCGGAGCGTTCGCGGGGCTTCGTCGCGGCCATGTGGGATGCGCGCGAAGGCCGCTTCCTGATCGGCACGCGCGACGACGGCCACAGCCCCAACATCGGTCCGTCGGCGCTCGACGCGTCGCTATGGCCGCTGCTCGCGATACCGGACGCGCCGGCCGACTGGCGCCGCAGCCTCGCCTGGGTCGAGCGAGCGCACCGCATCGACGGCGGCTACGGCTTCAACGCCCATCCGGACGGCCTATGGACGGAAGGCACCGGCCAGGCGGCGCTCACGCTGCAAGCGGTCGGCGACGACGACAAGGCGCGGCCGCTGTGGGCGCTGCTGCTCGCGCAGCGCGCGCCTTCCGGCCTGCTCTATGCGACGCCCGAGCCACGCATCCGCACCGGCCTGTCGATCGGCCCGACGTCGACCACCGAGGACTTCTATTACTTCCATCTCCCGCACCTGGGCGCCACCGCGTGGGCCGTGCTCGCAGCGGCGGGCTGGAACCCGTTTCGCCCCGGCGGCTGCCTGCCCGCCGGCTGCCCAGGCCCACGCACCGCCGCCCCCAATGCCCGGAATACTCAGGAGTGACGATGTTCGATCTCTTTCTCGAAAACCAGTCATTGCTCGACATCAACGGCGGCGTGCTGCTGGTCGTGCTGCTGCTGACGCTGCTCGGCAAGCGTGAGCGCGCCGTCGATCGCATCCTGTTCGGCGGCATCACCGTCGTGCTGCTGATCGTCTATCTGATCTGGCGCGCGACCCAGACGCTGCCCGAGCCTCGCATGGACTTCCCGAGCGTGTGGTCGCACGTCTTCTTCGGCTTCGAGTGCACGGCGCTCGCCTACACGCTCATCTCCGTCGTCGTGCTCTCCCGCGCCACCAACCACACGCCCGACGCCGATGCCGGCGAAGCCGCGCTGCGGCGCGCCGCGAAGGTGCCGCGCGTCGACATCTTCATCGCCACGTACAACGAAGGGCTGGACATCCTGGAGAAGACCATCGTCGCGGCGTTCGCGATCGACTATCCGGACTTCCGCGTCTGGGTGCTGGACGACACGCGCCGCGACTGGCTCAAGGCATTCTGCGAGCAGGTGGGCGCGCATTACGTCACGCGCGCGGACAACACGCACGCGAAGGCCGGCAATCTCAACAACGGGCTGCGCCGGAGCGCGCAGAGCGAAGACGGCGGCGCACCCTACATCATGGTGCTCGACGCCGATTTCGCGCCTCACCGGAAGATCCTGCTGCGCACGATCGGCCTCTTCTCCGATCCGACAGTCGGCGTCGTGCAAACGCCGCAGTTCTACTACAACGCCGATCCCGTGCAGTACAACCTGCGCTCGACCGAATGCTGGGTCGACGAGCAGCGCGCGTTCTTCGACGTCATGCAGCCCGCCAAGGATGCGTGGGGCACGGCATTCTGCATCGGCACCTCGTTCGTCGTGCGGCGCGATCTGGTCGAGCTGATCGGCGGCTTCCCCACCGGCACGGTCACCGAAGACATCCACCTGACCTATCGGCTGATGCCGCACGGCTATGTGACGCGCTGGCTCAACGAGCGGCTTTCGGTCGGGCTATCTGCCGAAGGGCTGCCGGAGTACATCAGCCAGCGCAGCCGCTGGGGACTCGGCACGATCCAGGTCGCCCTCACGCGGGACGGCCCGTTGCTCGGTCGCGGCTACACGTTCACCGAGCGGCTGCACTACGTGCACGGGATGCTGCACTGGCTGAGCCGCCCCTTCACGCTGATGCTGCTCATCGGGCCGCCGCTGTACTGGTACTTCGACGTCCCCACGCTGTACGGCGAGCCGATGCAGTTCCTCGCCTACGGCCTGCCCGCGCTGATCGGCTACTGGGGCTACAGCATGTGGATCACCGGACGGCGCGCGCTGCCGATCTTCACCGAGGTCACGCAGATCGTCTGTGCGCTGGCGGTCAGCGCGTCGCTCGCAAGCGCGATCGTCCGGCCGTTCGGGCGGCCCTTCAAGGTGACGAACAAAGGACTGGACCGCTCGAAGCTCATCATCCACGGCAAGTTCGTGGCGCTCTATGCGAGCCTGATCGGGCTGTCGGCGCTCGGGCTGGGGCGCGCGTTGCTGGTCGATCCGGCGTCGCCGGGACTGGTGTTCAACTCGGTGTGGACCAGCATTGCGCTCGCGCTCTACCTCACGTCGCTGCTGGTGTGCGTGGAATTGCCGCGACCGCGCAAGGAGGAGCGCTTTCCGTATCGCGTGCGTGCGCTGCTGCGCTTGGGCGAACGGGAATATTCCGTCACCACGCGCGATCTGTCGTGCAACGGCGCGGCCGTGACGACCCCGCTCGCGTCGTCCTTGCCCGTAGGCAGCGAAGGCGCGCTGTGGCTCGAGCAGACCGGCTGGGTACCGTGCCGCATCGCGCGCCGCCAGGGCTCGCTGGTCGGCGTCGCGCTCCATGCGGACATCGCGGCGCGGCACAGCCTGATCCGCATGCTGTTCGGCGATCCGCCGCACAACATCGCCGCGCAGGGCCAGCCCCGGCTCGCCCTCTCGCGCCTGATGCAGCGCGCGCTGTCGGGCTGAGCCCGGCCGTCGCCGTCCCGCCCAACCGTCTTCTCGTCCTGGAACCGCCGACCATGCGAAGCCCTCCGTTTCCCTCGCCTCCGTTGCGCGTGCTGCCCATCGTGCTCGCGCTCGGGATAGCCGCCTGCTCGATGGAGCCCACCTACAAGCGGCCCGATGCGCCCATCCCGTCCGCGTATCCGAGCGGCCCGGCCTATTCCGCGCCGGGCGGCCCGGCGGCGACTCAGAGTGGCCCGGCGGCGCCCGATCTCGGCTGGCGGAATTTCTTCGTCGACACCCAATTGCAGCAGTTGATCGCGCGGGCGCTCGCCAATAACCGCGACCTGCGCATCGCGACGCTCAACATCGACGAAGCGCGCGCGCTGTATCGGATCCAGCGCGCCGCCCAGTTTCCCGCGATCGACGCCAACGTCGGGCTCACCAGTCAGCGCCTGAGCCCCGCGTTGCGCGCGCCGGGGCAGTCCGCGCTGATCAACACGTATGCCGCGAGCGTCGGCCTCACCAGTTTCGAGATCGACGTATTCGGCCGCGTGCGCAGCCTGAGCCATGCCGCGCAGGAGCAATACCTGGCGACGGAGGAGGCGCGGCGAAGCGTCCACATCAGTCTGGTGGCCGAAGTGGCGAACACCTATCTGACCTTGCTGGCCGACCGCGCGCTGCTCAAGCTCGCGCAGGACACGCTCAAGAGCCAGCAGGATGCGGCCGAGATGATCCATCGCGGCAAGCAGGCGGGCGCGATGGCGCAGCTCGACGAACACCGCGCCGACACCCAGGTGCAAACGGCGCAGGTCGCCGTCGAGCAATTCACGCGGCAGGTCGCGCAGGACGAGAACGCGCTGACCCTGCTGACCGGCGGACCGTTGCCGAGCGGGGTGTCGAGTGCGGCGCCGCTCGACAACCAGACGCTGCTGGCGGAGTGTCCGGCCGGCCTGCCGTCGACGCTGCTCGAGCGCCGCCCCGACGTCATGGCCGCCGAGCACCAGCTCATCGCCGCGAATGCGAACATCGGCGCGGCGCGCGCGGCGTTCTTCCCGAGAATCTCGCTCACGGGCGCGCTGGGCGTCGCAAGCGCGAGCCTGGCCGGGCTGTTCTCCGGCGGCGTGGCCTGGCTGTTCGCCCCGCAACTGACCCTGCCGATCTTCAACGCGGGCAGCAACCGGGCGAACCTCGATCTGGCGACGGTGCGCCGCGACATCAACGTCGCCAATTACGAGCGCACGATCCAGAGCGCGTTCCGCGAAGTCTCCGACAGCATGACCGCGCGCGGCACCTACGAGCGGGAAGCGAAAGCGCAGGAGACGATGATCCGCGATTTGAGCGAGACCAAGCGCCTCGCCGAAATGCGGTTCCGCAACGGCATCGACGATTACTTCGGCGTGTTCGATGCGCAGCGCCAGCTCTTTGGCGCGCAGCAGTCGCTCGTGACCTACAAGCTTGCGGGCCTGACGAGCCGCGTGACGCTATACAAGGCGCTGGGCGGGGGCTGGATCGAATCGACCGGCGCGGTGGCGGCGCAGTCGCAGTCGCAGTCGCAAACGCAGTCGCAAACGCAGTCGCAGATGCGGCCACAGCAGCAGATGCAGTCGCGACCACAACCGCAATCACAACCGCAACCGCAGATGCAACCGTAGCCGCAGACGGCGGGCGACGTGACAGTGCGGCGAGATTCGGTGGTATCGCGTACCGTACGCGGCGTGCGAGCGGCGAGTCGCGATGCTGTTGCCCGCGGCCGATGCGGGCGGCGAACTTCGCGCGCGCTTCAGGCGCCGACGCCGGCTTCGCGCGAAATCGGCCGTTCGCTGCCGCGAGCGGCGCGGCATCCGTTGCCAAACCGCATTTCGGGCCGGCGAAGCAAAGAAAGCCCTCGCCGTTCGAAAACCCGTTGCCGAGCCAGGCGACCATCCGAAAGTCGGCGGCGCCATAAAGACAAGACGAACGACGCTCGATCGCCGACACACGATTCCGGCCCGCGTCAAGTCTCCCGGACCGGATATCGCCGGAAGCCGTTGCGCCATCATCCGCGAACAATCACGAACAATCACGAACAACCGCAAACAACCGCGAACGTCCGATTCGATCTCGAGCTCGACGCCGGCGCGCATCCAATCCGGCCAAACGACAAGAACCGCCGCCGACGCAGACTTGCGCGGCGGAAACGCCCCCCCGCCGGGCACGCGACGAATGCGCGCCGAAGCGGCCGGACCGCACGCAGCGCGCCTGTCTCACCCTCGTCAGCCCCGCCCCCTTACAAAATCCTAAAGAATCTCCTCCGCCTGCCGACAACCACGCCATCAGAGAGCGGTGACGCGTGCGTTCCGCCAACGCCCCAGTTCACGCACTCCGGAGTCATCATGAACGTGCCCTTCTTCCGGCGCGCGAGCGTCGGCGCACGCCTCGCGGCGCTGTCCAGCGCACTCTTCGCCCTCCTCTTCGCCGCGTTCGTCTGGGCGCTGACCCACGCCGCCGGCGGCCAGGTCGCCGACCAGGTTCACGCGCGAATCGACGAAAAAGACCGCTCGATCGCCGCGATGATCGCGCTCTTCGACGAGGCGCTGACCGCCGAGGCGAGCCGCGCGATGACGCTCTTCGCCAGCTTCCTGCCGGCGAGCTACGCGCTCGATCCCGCACGGACGATCGACATCGCGGGCGTCGCGACGCCCGCGCTCACCGCCGGCGGCCAGACGCTGAACCTCGATTTCTCGATCCCCGACCAGTTCCTGCAGAAGAGCGGCGCGATCACGACGATCTTCGCGCGCACCGGCGACGATTTCGTCCGCGTGACAACGTCGCTGAAAAAGCAGGACGGCAGCCGCGCGATCGGCACGCTGCTAGACCGCAAGGGCCCCGCGTACGCGCCGCTGATGGCTGGCCGGACTTACACCGGTCTCGCGACGCTGTTCGGCAAACGTTACATCACCCAATACAAGCCAGTCGCGGACGCGAGCGGCGCGATCGTCGGCGCGCTCTTCGTCGGGATCGACGTCGGCGCGGAGATGCGGCTCGTCGAGAACGGCATCCGCCAGCTGAAGATCGGCGAGCACGGCTATTACTTCGTGCTCGACGCGTCGAGCGGCCCGACCCGCGGCAATCTGATCGTCCATCCGGAACGCGCCGGCCAGCGCGCCGACGACGCGGCCGCGCCGTACGCACAGATGCTCGCCGCGAAGGAAGGCCGACTGTCGTTCACGTCGACCGACAGCGCCGCAGGCGACGATGCGCCGCGCGCGAAGTTCGTGTCGTTCGTCACGATCCCGCAGTGGCAATGGCTCGTCGGCGGCATCGCGATCGACGACGAAGTGATGGCCGACATGCGCGCGACCCGCAACCGCTTCGCCGCGATCGGCTGCGTGTTCGTGCTCGCGTTCGCGGCCCTCTTCGTCGCGGTCGTCAAGCGCGTCGTCAGCAAGCCGCTCGATGCGGCCGCGCATGCGTCCGAGCGCTTCGCGGCGGGCGACCTGAGCGCGCGGATCGCCGCGCACGGCGCGCACGACGGCGCAGACGCGCCGCATGCAAACGGCCGCGGCGACGAGATCGGCCGGCTCGTGCGCGCGGTCGACGGCATCGGCGACGGCCTCGCGCGGATCGTCGCGCAGGTGCGGCGCGGCGCGGCCGACATCGCGCACGGCACCGTGACGATCGCGGCCGGCAGCAGCGACATGGCCGCGCGGATCGCGACGCAGGCGAGCAGCGTCGAGCAGACCGCCGCGAGCATGGAGCAGATCACGGCGGCCGTTCAGCAGAACGCCGACCACGCGGCGCAGGCGAACGCGCTCGCGACGGGCGCGTCGTCCGCCGCGACGACAGGCGGCGCGGCCGTGCAGCGCGTCGTCGCGACGATGGGCGACATCCAGGGCGTCGCGCGCAAGATCGCGGAAATCACCGGCGTGATCGAAGGCATCGCGTTCCAGACCAACATCCTCGCGCTGAACGCGGCCGTCGAGGCGGCGCGCGCGGGCGAGCACGGCAAGGGCTTCGCGGTCGTCGCGTCCGAGGTGCGCGCACTCGCGCAGCGCAGCGCGTCGGCGGCGAAGGAGATCGACGCGCTCGTCGGCGAATCGGCGTCGACGGTCGAGCACGGCTTCCGGATCGCCGAGGACGCGCGCGCGGCGATGCAGGACATCGTCGCGCGCGTCGATCAGGTGCGCGCGATCATCGCCGAAATCAGCGCGGCATCGCGCGAGCAGTCGAGCGGGATCGAGCAGGTGAATCTCGCGGTTACGCAGATCGGCGCGGCGACGCAGCAGAACGCGACGCTGATCGCGGACGCCGAGCGCGCAGCCGCCGCGCTGCGCGACGAGGCCGCGCAGCTCGCGCACGCGGTCAGCGTGTTCAGGCTCGCGACGGATGAAGGCGCGCAGCAGACGCACGAAGCGCGCGCGTACGCCGGCGCGCACTAGCGCGTACGCCTTCGTGAGCTTTCGGACGCATCGTCAGGCATCCGAAAGCTTACGCTTCCGCCTCATGGATAACGCCGACTGACAAACGGCGCGCGGCTCCCTTACCTTGTGCTCGCGGCATGAATGCAGGCCCGCCGCGCTCGCTCCGGAGGGAATCGATGACCGCGCTCGACAAGATGTGGCAGTTCCTGTTCGGCAAGCCGCTCGATCCGCTCGATCCGCGCACCCGGCATGCGATCGCGGTGACGCCGATCCTCGCGTGGGTCGGGCTCGGCGCCGACGGGCTGTCGTCGTCGTGCTACGGTCCGGAGGAAGCGTTCCTCGCGCTCGGCCAGCACACGCCGCTCGCCCTCTTCCTCGCGCTCGCGACCGCCGCGACCGTGTTCATCATCGCGCTCGGCTACAACCAGGTCATCGAGCTGTTCCCGACGGGCGGCGGCGGCTACCGCGTCGCGACCGCGCTGCTCGGTCCGACGCCCGGGCTCGTATCGGGCGCGGCGCTCCTCGTCGACTATGTGCTGACCGTCGCGACGTCGCTCGCGAGCGGCGTCGATGCGTTCTTCAGCCTGCTGCCCGTCGGCGCGCAAGCGTTCAAGCTCACGACCGAGCTCACGCTGATCGTGCTGATGACGGGCCTCAACTTCCGCGGGATGAAGGAATCGATCATGGTACTGCTGCCGATCTTCGTCGGCTTCGTCGTGCTGCACTTCGGCCTCATCGTCTACGGCGTCGCGGTGCACGGCGACCACCTCGCCGCCGTCGTGCCCGACGCGCTGGGCGAAGCGCACGGGATGTCGCACACGCTCGGCCCGATCGTGATGATCGCGCTGCTGATGCGCGCGTTCTCGCTCGGCGGCGGCACCTACACGGGCCTCGAAGCGGTGTCGAACAACGTCAACATGCTCGCCGAGCCGCGCGTGCCGAGCGGCAAGGTGACGATGTTCTACATGGCGACGTCGCTCGCGTTCACCGCGGGCGGCATCATCCTGCTCTACATGCTGTGGCATGCGAAGCCCGTCGAAGGACAGACGCTCAACGCTGTCGTGTTCGGCAACGTGATCGACCATCTCGGGCTCGGCTCGTCGTTCACGCGGCATGCGCTCCTCGCGGCCGTGCTCGCGTTCGAGGCGGGGCTCCTGCTCGTCGGCGCGCAGACCGGTTTTCTCGACGGCCCGGCCGTGCTGTCGAACATGGCGTCCGATTCGTGGGTGCCGCGCCACTTTCGCGATCTGTCGACGCGGCTCGTCCGCCAGAACGGAATCGTCGTGATGGGCGTCGCGAGCCTGCTGATCCTCTGGTGGACGCACGGCAACGTCGACGTCCTCGTCGTGCTGTACAGCATCAACGTGTTCCTGACGTTCAGCATGTCGCTGCTCGGCCTCTGCACGTACTGGTGGCGACGCCGCCGCGGCGACGCCGGCTGGCTCAAGCATTTCGCGCTGTCGGCGCTCGGGCTGTCGGTGACGAGCGTCGTGCTCGTGATCACGCTCGTCGAGAAATTCACGGCGGGCGGCTGGCTGACGGTGCTCGTGACGAGCGCGGTGATCGCCGCGTGCCTGCTGATCAAGCGACACTATTCGGATACGCGCGCGCAACTCGCGAAGGAAGATGCGCTGTTCGGCGGCGCGCCGCCCGCCGTCGACGACGCCACGGCGCCCGGCAAACCCGATCCGGCGCAGCCGACCGCGGTGCTGCTCGTCGGCAAGCATCGCGGCGCGAGCATGCATGCGCTCTTGTGGGTGAACCGGCTGTTCCCCGGGCACTTCCGCAACGTGATTTTTCTCGCGGTCGGCGAAGTCGACGCGAAGAGCTACGACGGCGAAGAGCATCTCGAGCGGCTGCGGCGCACGATCACGTCGTCGCTCGACTACTACGTCGCGCACTGCCGCCGCCACGGCATCGCGGCCGACTACCGGATCGCGTTCGGCACGCATCCGATCGTGGAATTCATGCGGCTCGCCGAGGAAACGATGGACGCGTTTCCGAACAGCGTCTGCTTCGCGAGCAAGCTGATCTTCAGGCGCGTGAATTTCCTGACCGCGTGGCTGCACAACCAGACGCCCGTCGAACTGCAGGCGCGGCTGCATCAGCAAGGGCGGCAGATGGTGTTGTTGCCGATGAACGTCGGGTAGCGCGAGGGCGTCGGGCAACGGCCCGCGACGATCGATCGGCAGCGACGACGACGGGGGAATCACTGAACGACTGACCGAGGATCGGTCGAGGCAGCCCGCGCACAGCGCGCGCGACGGAACCGCCGGCACCCAGCGCCGCCGCGCCGACCCGGCGCCCGACGAGACCGTCAGGTCCGCCAGCGCGCCACGTCCGTCGAACTCGCGTGTCCGACGACGATCCGCCCGCGTGGCGAACGCGAACGCCGCCACACGCCACGCGCCACACACCACGCTGCCGGGTTGCGGAACGCCGAACGATCGATACTGTCCGGCCGCCCCCGCGCCGCTCAGCCCTTTTTCCCCGCCTCTCCCGCCAGATCGATCGCGGAACTCGACCCGACCTGCGCGCGCAACTGGAATTTCTGGATCTTCCCGGTCGACGTCTTCGGCAGTTCGCCGAACCGCACCATCTTCGGAATCTTGTACGCGGCGAGCAGCAGCCGGCAGTGCGCGATGATTTCCTCCTCGGTCGCCGTCATGCCGTCGCGCAGCTCGACGAACGCGCACGGCACCTCGCCCCACTTCGGATCCGGCAGCGCGACGACCGCCGCGACCGCGACGGCCGGATGCCGGTACAGCGCATCCTCGACCTCGATGCTCGAGATGTTCTCGCCGCCCGAGATGATGATGTCTTTGCGGCGATCCTTGATACGAATGTAGCCGTCGGGCGTCAGCACGCCCAGATCGCCCGTGTGAAACCAGCCACCCGCGAACGCCTCGTCGGTCGCATGCGGGTTCTTCAGGTACCCCTTCATGCAGATGTTGCCGCGGAACATGATCTCGCCGATCGTCTCGCCGTCTGCGGGCACCGGCATCATCGTGTCGGGATCGAGCACCGTCGCGCCCGCCTGCAGATGGTAGCGCACGCCCTGCCGCGCGTTGAGCTGCGCGATTTCGTCGTCGGGCAGCGCATCCCAGTGCGACTGCTTCGCGCAGACGGTCGCGGGTCCGTACACTTCGGTGAGCCCGTAGACGTGCGTGAGGTCGAAGCCGATCTCCTTCATTTTCGCGATCACCGCGGGCGCGGGCGCCGCGCCCGCGACGAACGCATGCACCTCGTGCGCGATCCCCGCGCGCCATTCGGCCGGCGCGTTCGCGATCGCGCTCTGCACGATCGGCGCGCCGCTGTAGTGCGTGACGCGCTCGCGGCGGATCAGGTCGAGCACGCGCTTCGCGTCGAACTTGCGCAGGCACACGTTCACGCCCGCGCGCGCCGCGACCGCCCACGGAAAGCACCAGCCGTTGCAGTGGAACATCGGCAGCGTCCACAGGTAGACCGCGTGCTTCGGCATGTCCCATTCGAGGATGTTGCTGATCGCGGCCAGATACGCGCCGCGATGGTGGTAGACGACGCCCTTCGGATCGCCCGTCGTCCCCGACGTGTAGTTCAGCGCGATCGCATCCCATTCGTCGGACGGCAGCGCCCATGCGTATCCCGGATCGCCGCCGGCGAGAAACGCTTCGTAATCGGTCGCGCCGTGAAAGCGCGCCGGGTCGGCGGGCATCGCGTCGGCGACACTGACGATCGTGAGCCCCGGCACCTCGAGCGCCGCGCGATGCGCAAACTCCGCGAATTCGGTGTCGACGATCAGCGCCTTCGCCTCGCCGTGACGCAGCATGAACAGCATCGACGGGATGTCGAGCCGCGTGTTCAGCGCGTTGAGGACAGCGCCCGCCATCGGCACGCCGAAGTGCGCCTCGATCATCTGCGGGATGTTCGGCAGCAGCGCGGCCACCGTGTCGCCGCGCCCGACGCCCGCGCGCTCGAGCGCGCTCGCGAGCCGCCGCGCGCGCGCATAGGTCTCACTCCACGTGCGGCGCACGTCGCCGTGCACGACGGCGAGGCGGTCACCATACACCTCGGCCGCGCGCGCGATGAAATCGATCGGCGTGAGCGGCACGTAATTGGCGTCGCGCCTGCCGAGTCCCTCCTCGAACCTCTGCGTCATGATGTCGTCTCCTGCAAGGCTCGCGCCTCGATATCGTTGGTGTGTGGTTCAATTGCACAAGCCTACTCGCGGCCATTGTGAGCCGTCTGTCACCCAAGCGACAGACGCGCCCGCGACGATCCCGCGTATTCCCTATCCTCGCAAACCCTGTGTGATGCAAGACGACGTTCAAGCGATTCGCCGCGCGCCGCCGCTCGACGCGCCGCGGGCCGATACGGCCGGCGCGACCGGCCCCGGCGATCTCCGCGCGCTCTTCTCCCGCTGCGGCTGGTTCAACGCGCTCGCGCCCGAGCATCAGGCGCTCGTCGTCGCGCAGTCGCACGCCGAGCATCGCGACGCGGGCGACTGGGTCGCGCGCCGGCAGGCGCCGTCCGAATACTGGATCGGTGTGCATCGCGGGCTCGTGAAGCTCGCGATCTACAACGCATCCGGGCGCGGCTGCACATTTTCCGGCGTGCCGTCGGGCGGCTGGTTCGGCGAAGGCAGCGTGATCAAGCGCGAGCTGCGCAAGTACGACGTGATCGCAATCCAGCGCTCGCTCGTGCTGTTCGTGCCTGCTACGACGTTCCACGCGCTCCTCGACAGCAGCCTGCCGTTCACGGGCTTCGTGATCCGCCAGTTGAACAACCGGATGGGCGAGTTCATCGCGTCGATCCAGAACAGCCGTCTGCTCGACGTGAACGCGCGCGTCGCGCAGTCGCTCACGCAGCTCTTCAATCCGGATCTGTATCCGGACACCGGCGCGACGCTCGCGATCTCGCAGGAGGAGCTCGGCATGCTGGTCGGCGTGTCGCGGCAGCGGATCAATCAGGCGCTCCAGCATCTCGAACGGCTCGGCGCGCTGCGTATCGCGTACAACCAGATCGACGTGCTCGATCTGCCGAGGCTCGCGGCGTTCGGGACGGAGCAGATCTGACGAAGGGCCGCCGCGACGCTCGGGGCGGCCTGAGGGCGGCCTGAGGGCGGCCGAGCCGTGCATCGACGGGCGTCATACGCACGCGCTGTCGCTCGACGACATCTGCGGCGGCCGGGTTGTCGCCGTCGTATCTGGTCCGCGCGTTCGACGCGCATTACGGGATGACACCGCATGCGTATCTCGTGAACCGGCGCATTCGATACGGCAGCGCGCGCTTGAAGCTCGGCAGGCCGATCGCCGACGTCGCGCTCGACGCCGGCTTCGCCGATCAGGCGCATTTTCAGCGGGCGTTTTGGAAAGTGATGGCGGCGACGCCGGGGCAGTATCGGGAGGGTGGTGCGAGGTATCCGGCAGTCTGCGGACAGGAACCGTTTCTATTTCGCATTCGATTTTCGATTCGCCGATTCAATGCGTCGTCGCCCGGATTTCCGGGATTTTGGGCGCTGCGATTGAGTTGTTATTGCGTCGTGCAGCGGAGAGTGATTGGGCGGGTGTTGCGAGCGGTCAGATGCGGCCGTTCGCCTAAACTTCCACTGGAACATTCAAACGGCTGCCTCGCTCAGACAAAGGACAATCACCATGGAATTGAAAGACATTTTCACACTGGTGCTTTCAGGGGTGTCGGTCGTGGTCTCGGCGTACACCTTCTGGTTGGTTCAGTTCAATCGAGGAAAACTCAAGATGACCCGTCCAACCTATGTCTGCCTGAAAAGGGATGCGGGACCGAACTGGCCGAAGCTATTTATCCGTACGTGCTTGTACTCGACAGGGACAAAGGGGATGGCAGTTGAAAATCTATTTCTGCATGTTCACAAGGATGGGCAAATCTATCGATTCAATTTATGGGGACATACTGACAGTGGGCGCTTGACCATCGGTAGTGGATTGTTCGTTGGACCAACTGGGATTGCCAGCGATCATCATTTCAATCTTCGCGGAGCACCCGACACGCTTTTATATGGAATGGGAACATATAAGGTCGAAATCTTTGCGGCCGTGGCTGGCAGGCGTGGCACCAAGATCTCAGAAATTGAATTCGATATTACAGGGCAACAATCCGCAGAATTGGTACGGATCCCGAGCCAGCAACTTGATCTGTATTGGAACGCGGAACAAGAACGGTACGATGGAGAAATCAGACTCCGCGCTTGAATCGCTTGAATCGCTTGAATCGCTTGAATCGCTTGAATCGCCCAAACCGCCCAAACCGCCCAAGCCCCTCGAGTCGCAATCACGCCGTCCACGCCGCCCGCTCCTCCCGCTCGCGCTCACCGCCGTCGCGCTCGCCGGCTGCGCGGTCGGCCCGGACTATCGTCGCCCGCCCGTCGACACGCCCGCCGCATGGCGGATCGCCCCGGCCGATTCGTACTGGCGCCCGGCCGCACCCGCACGCGCATCGCTCGCGCCCAACTGGTCTACCGGATCGAGGAAGCGCGCGCGAACAGCGACGAGAACCATGGGCTGGGGCTGTCGATCGTGAAGGCGGTCGCCGAAATGCACGGCGGCGCCGTGTTCGTCACATGCGCGGACGGATGGAACGCGATCGGATTCTCGGTCACCGCGCGGCCGGCCGACGCCGAGCCGCAGGCGCGCGACGTGCGGACGGCGGCGGCCGCGCGGCAGCCGACGCTGAAGACGACTTGAGCGGCGGTCGACAGGCGACAGGCGACAGGCGACGGACAGCGAACAGCGGGCGACAATCGACGCAGGCCATCCGCTGCGCGATAGCCTGCGCGATGCGCACGGCGTCGCTTCGCTCATCAAGACCATCGCGCGAAACCGCCGTCGACAGCCCGCCGCTCAACGCACCGCGACCCGCCTCGCCTCTTCGTCCTCCGTCTCGCCGAGCGGCACCGCATCCTGCCAGCGCCGCACGTAATCGGGCACGCCGGCCGGCGCGGCGTCGGTGATCGGCGCGAAATGCGCGTCGCGCATCGGCAGCACGCCCGCCCACACCGGCAAGCCGAGATCCGCTTCGTCGTCTTTCGGGCCGCCCGTGCGGATCTTCGTCGCGGCTTCGTCGAGCGCGATGCGCATCACGGTCGTCGCCGCGAGCTCGTTCGCGTCGCCCGGCCGCGCTTCGCGACTGCGGCCCGGCGCGATCCGCTCGACGAACGTGTCGAGCACGGCCGCCTTGCGCGAATCGGGCACGACCTCGAACTCGCCGTAGATCACCGCCGATCGATAGTTCATCGAATGATTGAACGCCGAGCGCGCGAGCACGAGGCCGTCGAGATGCGTGACCGTCACGCACACCTGCGCGCCCGCCGCCGCGAGCTTCAGCATCCGGCTGCCGTTCGAGCCGTGGATATACAGATGATTGCCCTCGCGCCAGCACGCGGTCGGGATGCAATGCACGCCCGACTCGTCGGCGAACGCGACGTGGCACACGTAGGCGGCGTCGAGAATCGCTTCGAGGGTCGCGCGGTCGTAGTGGCCGCGATAGGCGACGCGGCGCAAGCGGGTGCGCGCGGTCGGTGCGGTGGGCGAAGAATCGGCTGCGGTCGAGGTCATCGGCGTGGCTCCTGCATGGGCATGTTCGTTTCAACGGACTCGACGATAAAAAATCTGTGGCACCATGAATAGATCCATGTGATTACTAGTTTTTGGAGCCACGATGGACTACGGCGTATTGCTGTCGAATTTCGAGCGGGACAACGCGCACGATGCGCTCGCGCGCGCGTCGCAGCAACATCGGCTCTATGCGTGCCTGCGCACGGCGATCCTGAACGGCACGCTCGAGCCCGGCACGTATCTGCTGTCGTCGCGCGCGCTCGCCGAAACGCTGCGGATCGCGCGCAACACGGTGCTCTATGCGTACGAGCGGCTTGCCGTCGAGGGCTTCGTCGTCGCACGGCGGCAAGGCACGATGGTCGCGCGCGTCGGCCTGCCCGCCACGGGGGCGTCCGCATCGTCCACTCGCGCAAGGCCCGCGCTGTCGCGGCGCATCGCGGATCTGCCGGACACCGACATCGACGACGAGCAAGCGCCGCTGCCGTTCCTTCCGGAGATGCCGGCGCTCGACCAGTTTCCGCTCGCGTCGTGGCGACGCGCGGTCGAGCGCGCGTGGCGGCGGATCGGCCCCGTGCAGCTCGGTCATGCGCCGCTCGGCGGCAACCTGCGGCTGCGGCAGGCGATCGCCGAATATCTGCGCGTGTCGCGCGGGATCGGCTGCGACGCGGACCAGGTGTTCGTCACCGACGGCACGCAGCACGGCCTCGACCTGTGCGCGCGCGCACTCGCCGACGCGGGCGATACCGTCTGGATCGAGAACCCTGGCTATGCAGGCGCGCGCGCGGCGTTCGAGGCGGCCGACCTGCGGCTCGTGCCGATCCCCGTCGACGCCGACGGCCTCGCGCCGACCGCCGACCACTGGCGCACGCATCCGCCCCGGCTCGTCTACATCACGCCGTCGCACCAGTACCCGCTCGGCGCGGTGATGAGCGTCGAGCGGCGCGTCGCGCTCGTCGCGGATGCGCGCGCGGCGGGCGCATGGATCGTCGAAGACGACTACGACAGCGAGTTCCGCCATTTCGGCGCGCCGCTCGCCGCGCTGCAGAGCCTCGGCGACGACGCGCCCGTCGTCTATCTCGGCACGTTCAGCAAAACGATGTTTCCGACGCTGCGGATCGGCTTCGTCGTCGCGTCCGCGGCGCTCGCGCCGGAGCTGCGCCGCACGATCGGCGCGCTGACGCCGCGCGGCCGCCTCGCCGAGCAGCTCGCGCTCGCGGACTTCATCGAAGCGGGACATTTCACGCGGCATCTGCGCCGGATGCGCAGGCTCTACGAGGAGCGGCGCGACGTGCTGCAAGACGCGCTCGCGCGCCATCTCGGCGGCGCGCTGACGGTGTCGGGCGGCGCGGGCGGCATGCATCTGTCCGCGCGGCTCGACGCGCCCGTCGCCGACGCGGACGTCGCGCGCGCGGCGATGGCCCGCTCGATCACGGTGCGGCCGCTGTCGCGCTTCTGCCTGCCGGGCACCGATCACGCCGCGTACAACGGCCTCGTGCTCGGCTACGGCGCGGTGCCGACCGAGCGGATCGACGCGTGCGTGCGGCGGCTCGGCGTCGCGATCGACGACGCGCTGCGCGACGCGCGGACCGCGCGACGCAGCGGCGGCGGCGCCGACGCGATCGCGTAGCGGCCGCTCACGCGCGCGGCTCGTCGCGCGTCGAGCGCGCGCTGCCGCGCAGCAGCCCGTTGCGGTCGGCTTCCGCGCAGGTTGCGAAGCCGTGCCGCGAGACGACGCCGCGCCGGTCGAACACGACGTAGTACGGCCGATGGTCGTTGCCGTGGCGCAGATCGTAGTTATAGCAGACGCCCGCACCGTCGCGGACCATCCTGACGCTCGCCGGATTGCCGCCCGCCGCCACGATCTGCACCTGCGTCGCGCCCGGCTGCTCGGCCGCCTTCGGCAGCGGCAGCCTCGCATACGAGAACGCGTCGAACCAGCCGCTGAACCACGAACAGCCGCTCATCAGCAACGCGGCGGCGAGCGGAAAAGCAAGTACGGGAACGGTGCGGTTCGTCGTCTGAAATGGCATGCTGCTCAGCCGTGCGGCGCGAAGCCGTCGCAGTGGAAAACTGCATGCTAATCGACGTTTCGCTCTCTTTTTGTTGAATTTTCTAAAAACAATCGGAAAAACAACGCATCGTTCGATGCGCGCCGTCAACCGACCCACTCCGCCCACAACACGGTCAGCACCGTCATCAGCGCCGGACCGATGAAAAGGCCGAGCAGCCCGAACGTCTCCGCGCCGCCGAGAATGCCGAACAAAACGAGCAGGAACGGCAGCCGCGCCGAGCTGCCGATCAGCACCGGGCGCACGAAGTGCTCGGCGACGAACACGACGACGAAGCCGAACGCCGCGAGCCCGATCGCCCAGCTGACCGCCCCTTGCACGAAAAGCCACAATGCGGCGCCGCAGAACACGAGCGGCGCGCAGAACGGCAGCATCGCGGCGACGGCCGTCACGAGGCCGAGCAACGCCGCGTGCGGCAAGCCGGCGAACGCGTACGCAACGCCGAGCAGCACGCCTTCGCCGAAGCCGACGACGACGAGCCCCGTCACCGTCCCGTACACGGCCGCCGCCATCCGCTGCAGCAGCACGGCGCCGTTGTCGCCGAACGCGCGCCGCACGCCGGTGAGCAGCGCGCCCGACAGGCGCGGGCCTGCCTGGAAGATCACGAACAGCGTGACGAGCATGAAGCCGAACAGCACCGCCGCGTGCGCGATCCGCGAGCCGAAGTGCCGGCCGAACGTGACGACGGTCCCGCCGTCGACGCCCTTGACGGCCGCTTCCGGATGCAGCGGCTTCGCGAGATAAGCCTGCCACCACGCGCTCGCCTGCTGCGAGCCGAACGGCAGATGCGCGAGCGCGTCGGGCGCGGGAATGCCGGTCTGCTCGGCGCGATGCAGCCAGCCGAGCAGCTCGCGGCTCTGATCGACCGCCTCGACGAGCCCGGCCGCGATGGGCACGACGACGAGCAGCGCGACCGCCGACGTCAACGCGACGGCGACGAGCGTCGCGCGGCCGTGGAAGCCGGGATGCGCGTCGATGCGGCGCAACGCCGGCCACAGCGCGATCGCGACGACGCACGCCCATGCGATCGCGGGAATGAAATCGCGGATCACCCACAACGCGAGCGCGACGAGCGCCGCATACAGCGCGCCGAGCGCGATCGACTGGGCCTTCGGACGGCTGGACGGCTCCGGCGGGACAGACGCGTTCTGAATCATGAGGACTCTTGGCGCAATGAGAAAGCGCGGCAAGCGCCGCGACACCGCCATCTTAATGGACGCGCGCGCCGCCGCCGGTGCGGCGGCCGACCGTTGCGCGCGTCCGCCTTCAGCGCAGCGTTTTCGTCATGAACACGCGGCTCGTGCCGGGCGGATCGCACGGCACTTCGCCGAACCGTCGCCAGCCGAACTTCTCGTAGAACGCGGGCGCCTGGAAGCTGATCGTGTAAAGCACGGCCGCCCCGCAGCCGCGCCTGCGCCCTTCCTCCTCGGCAAGCCGCAGGATCTCGCGGCCGATGCCGTCGCCGCGCAGCGTGTCGGTCAGATAGAACAGGTCGACGAACATCAGGCCGAGCGACGTGCGGCCCGTCAGGCCGCCGAGCAGCTCGCCCGTGTCCGGATCCTTCGCGAACACGGCGAGCGGACGTTCGTCGTTGACGCCGGCGCGCTCGACGTTGTACGCGGTCAGGCCCGCGCCGATGAATTCGATCTCCGCAGGTTCGGGGCGGTCGGTGACGACGAGCGTGACGGGCGGCATGGCGGTCCTTCGGGGCGTGGCGGATGTCGAGTCGATGCGCACTGAGACGGCCATCTTAGCGTGCGTACGCCGTTCGCTCAAACGCGCGCGCTCCGTCACGCGCCTTCGCCGCGCCCATCGGCATCAGCCGACGACGTGATAGCCGCCGTCGACGTATTCGACGTTGCCCGTCAGCGCGGCCGCATCGTCGCTCGCGAGAAACGCGGCGACGTGGCCGACGTCGTCGATGTCGACGAGGCGATGCCCCGGCGTGCGCGCGCGGACGCGCTCGAGCAGCGCGTCGAAGCGGTCGATGCCGGACGCGGCGCGCGTCTTCAGCGGCCCGGGCGACAACGCGTGCACGCGAATGCGCCGCGGCCCGAGCTCCGCGGCGAGGTAGCGCACCGCGCTCTCGAGCGCCGCCTTCACCGGCCCCATCAGGTTGTAGTCCTCGACCACCCGTTCGGCGCCGTAGAACGTGACGGTCATCAGGCAGCCGCCGCTCGCCATCAGCGGCTCGGCAAGACGCGCGACGCGAATGAACGAGTGGCACGACACGTCCATCGCCATCGCGAAGCCCGCCTGCGAGCAGTCCGTCACGCGGCGATGCAGGTCTTCCTTCGGCGCATACGCGATCGAATGCAGCACGAAGTCGAGCCGCCCCCATTCACGCTCGATGCGCGCGAACACGTCTTCGAGCTGACCGGGCTCGCGCACGTCGCACGGCGCGACGAGCCGGCTTTCCAGGCGCTCCGCGAGCGGCCGGACGTAAGGCTCGGCCTTCGCGTTCAAGTAAGTGATCGCAAGCTCGGCGCCCTGCTCGCGCATGACCTTCGCGCAGCCGAACGCGATGCTGCTTTCGTTTGCAATGCCGATGATCAAGCCACGCTTGTGCTGAAGACGCATAGGGATCTCCTTCGACGGTCGTTCGATGGCGTGCGGGCGGCGCGCCGGACCGCATGGCGAAGATCGGCGTGTCGATGCGAATCGACACATTCACGTCATGAATGCCGCGCCGCCGTCCGCGCTCGTGCGGCACGCGGCCGCACGTTGCTCGCCCGTCGACTGTCGGCGATCGATGCGGGCCGCGTGTTGATCGACATCAACGGGACACGGCTCGGCAGATCTCGTTTCGGTTGCGGGAAGCGGCTCGCTTCATCGCGAACAGGCACTGCGCGGCGCGATGCAAACGCCGCATGCCGGGCAGGGCGGCATCGTGGCGGGCAAGCGTCGAGGGCGGACGATATCGGACGACGCCGCACACGGGCGCCCAAGGAAAACGGGCGGACGACGTGACGTCGCCCGCCCGCGGCCGGGTCACGCCGCCGCCACAATGCGAAGCGCCGTGCCGTGAACGCCCGCTCGAGCGGCAGCGCGAGCGCCGTGTCGCACGCGTGCGGCAACGAATCGTCGAATCGACGATGGCGCAGCGGCCGACGCGAACGCATCGTCGCCGCTCGGCCCGACGCGCGCACGCCCGATCCCCGCTCGATCCCGTCAAGCCGCGCGATAGCGCTCGAGCCAATGCGCGTACGGCGCGGGCAGCGTCCACGCGGCGCGGTCGACGCCGAGTTCGAGCGCCGCGCGGTACGGCCAGTGCGGATCGGCGAGATGTGCGCGGCCGACCATCACGAGATCGAGCTGCCCATCCTTGACGACGCGCTCCGCGAGCGCCGGCGTATCGATCCCCCAAGCAGACGCGACGGGCAGTTGCGCTTCGCGGCGCACGCGCTCGGCGACCGGCGCGAGAAACGCGGGGCCCCAAGGAATCCGCGCTTCGGGCGTCGAGAAGCCGACCGTCACGCTCAGCAGATCGAGCCCTTCCTGCTTGAAGCGCTTCGCGAGCTCGATCGATTCGGCGAGCGTCTCCTCGTCGCGACCGTCGTACTCGATCACCCCGAAGCGCGCGGTGAGCGGCAGGCGCTCGGGCCACACTTCGCGCACCGCCGCGAGCGTCTCGACGAGAAAGCGCCCGCGATTCTCCGCGGAGCCGCCGTACGCGTCGGTGCGGCGGTTCGAATGCACCGAGAAGAAGCTCTGCGCGAGATAGCCGTGCGCGAAATGCAGCTCGAGCCACTCGAAGCCCGCGTCGAGCGCGCGCTTCGCGGCCGCGACGTAATCGGCCTTCACGCGCGCGATGTCGCCCACCGTCATCTCGCGCGGCACCTTCGGCAGATGCGCGCCGTACGGCGCCGCCGACGGCGCGATCGTCCGCCAGCCGCGCGGATCGCCATCGGCGATGTGGTCGTCGCCTTCCCACGGACGGTTCGCGCTCGCCTTGCGGCCCGCATGCGCGAGCTGGATGCCGGGCACCGCGCCCGCCGCCTTGATCGCATCGACCGAGCGTTCGAACGCGGCCGCCTGCTCGTTGTTCCAGAGGCCGGTGCAGCCCGGCGTGATGCGGCCTTCCGGCGATACCGCGGTCGCCTCGGCGATCACGAGCCCCGCGCCGCCGCGCGCGACGCCCGCGAGATGCACGTGATGCCATTCGTTGGCGACGCCGTCCTCGGCGACGTACTGACACATCGGCGGCACCGCGATGCGGTTGCGCAGCTTGACGTCCTTCAACTGAAGCGGTTCGAACAATGCAGCCATCTACTACTCCTTCTTCGGTGTTCGTATTGCGGGTCGGTGAAATGATTCGGTGATTCGGCGATGCGAAGGGATGCGATGCAACGACGTCGTTCGCCGGCGCACGGGCATCGCGACGCGGCGCATGCGCTGCGGGCGGCGCGCCGGATGGCCGCCCGCACGGCGCGTCACTGCTCGAGCAGCTCGAGCAGCGCTTCGGCGACGGGCTCCGACGACGCCGGGTTCTGCCCGGTGACGAGCCGCCCGTCGACGACGACGTGCGGCGCCCAGTCGGCCGCGCGCGAATAGTCACCGCCATTCGTCTTCAGCATGTCTTCGACGAGGAACGGCACGACCTCGGTGAGCTCGACGGCCGCTTCCTCGCTGTTCGTGAAGCCCGTGACCTTGCGGCCCTTGACGAGCGGCGCGCCGGACGCGTCCTTCACGTGTCGCAGCACGCCAGGCGCGTGACAGACGGCCGCGACCGGCTTGTTCGTCGCGACCGCGCGCTCGATCAGCGCGATCGAATGACGGTCCTCGGCGAGATCCCACAGCGGACCGTGACCGCCCGGATAGAACACAGCGTCGTAATCGTCGATCGACACGTCGGCGAGCTTGCGCGTCGACGCGAGCGCGGACTGCGCTTCGGGGTCCTTGTCGAAACGGCGGGTCGCATCGCTCTGCGACGCCGGATCGCTGCTCTTCGGATCGACGGGCGGCAGCCCGCCGCGCGGCGACGCGAGCGTCAGCTCGGCGCCCGCGTCCTTCAGCGCGTAGTACGGCGCGGCCAGTTCCTCGAGCCAGAAACCGGTTTTCTTGCCGGTCGCGCCGAGTTCGTCGTGCGAAGTCAGGACTACGAGAATCTTCATTTGGATGCCCTCCTTGAAGCGTTGAAATCAAGCGGCGCGGCCCGCCCGGGCCCGCCGGTCATGCATCTACGAATCGCTCGAACGCGCGCGCGGCGATCCGCGTCGCGCGCAGCTTCATCGTCGCGTCGCGTCACGTCACGTCTCGTCGCTGCGCGGCGTACGGCCATCGAGCGCCGCCGTCGCATGCATTGCCCGTCGTGCGACATCGCCGGCGAGCACGTCGACGGTGATGCCATGATCGAACGGGCGCGGCATCGCATCGAGACTTTCGTCGCCCGCGCGGGTGCGCGTCATTGCCGCTTCGATCCGTTCGCCGAACCGGATTCGCACTGCATTGCGATCATCGAAATGCGGCATGCCGCGCGCCCCTATTAGACCAGTCGTCTAGAAAATGATCGTAAAAAACGCGGCGGCGCGACGTTCGTCGTACGCGCCGCCGCGCATTGAAGTTCGTGCTCAGCGCGCTCCTGGCAGGCCGAGGATGCGGCGGGTGGTCGCCATCGCGGTCGCGAGCGGCTCGCCGTTGCGCCGGATCTTTTCGATCAGCGTCGCGCCGACCCACAGCTCGTAAAGCGTCGCGGCGGTCTGCTGCGGATCGAGATCGACCTTCAGCGAACCGTCCTCGAACGCCGCCGTGATGCACGCGGCGAGCCGGGCGACGATCTGCGTCGTGCCGCGATCGAGCGCCGCCCGCATCGCCTCCGACAGATCGCAGACCTCCGCGCCGAGCTTGACGACGAGGCACTTGCCCTCGGGATCGTTACCCGCCTGCATGTCCTGCCATTGGCTCCAATAGCGCATCAGCCGATGGGCCGCGGGGCCGGCGCCGCGCACGAGCAGTGCGTCGAGATGCGCGAGGTAGTCGGCGAAGTACGACTCGAGGATCGACTCGCCGAATGCTTCTTTCGACCCGAAATAATGGTAGAACGACCCTTTCGGGACGCCGGCCGCCGCCAGAATCTCGTTCAGACCGACGCCCGTGAAGCCCTTGCAGAGCATGATGGGCTTGGCGGTGTCGAGGATGTGCTGCCGCACGTCGGCGGTGGTGGCTGCTGCGTTCATGAGGGCGGATGATAGCGCGGGATTAGACCGGTCGTCTAGAAGGCGTTGAATGCCCCTGCCGTGCGTGTGGAACGGCTCCGAAAGCGAAACAGGCAACAGGCAACAAGCAACAAGCAACAAGCAACGGACGACGGACGCCGGACGCCGACGCTCGATCCCGCGCCTCGTACTTTCGCCGCAAAGCGTCAAGCGCATCTTTCCCCCGATACGGCTCAGTCCGCGCTGTAGACGGTCAATCCTTCCATCGGATCCATTGCCCCCTCCCACGGACGCGCCGCGATGGCTCGCATCGCTTCTTCATAGCCCGCACGCTGGCGGGCAGCGATGCCCGTCGGGGTGAAATCGATGTCCTTCAACTGGTTATCCCCGTCGAGCCGAGGCGCGGCGAGCTTGATGAGACGCATGTTGGTATGGCAGCCCCAGGCGGCCAGTTCCCTGATCTCGGCCGTCGCACGCTCGGCTTCGGGCAAGCGCTTGACCAGTTCGCGGATCACATGGCGCAGACGATGTATCTGCTGCTGACGCGCGATATGACTGTCGGTGCGGCTTGCGTACTGGATGTCTTTTTGTCGTTCCGATACCTGCCACAGGCTTTCCGGTTCGGGGCCGGCCGGATTCCACATCTGCACCGAGAAGATGACCGAACTCTTGCGAGGGTTATCGTCCAGCACCACTTCTACCGGCGTATTGGAATAGACGCCGCCATCCCAATAGGGCTCGCCATCGATCCGCACTGCCGGGAAAGCGGGCGGCAGCGCCCCCGAACTCATGACGTGCTCGACGGTCAGGCGCTGCTCGCGCGAGTCAAAATAGCGCATCGCGCCCGTGCAGGCGTTCACCGCGCCGACGGTCAGGCGCGGATGCCCGGCGTTCAGCAGGTCGAAGTCGACGAGAGAGGTCAGCGTTTCGCGGAGCGGAGCCGCCAGGTAATACGACGCGCGATCCACGCCCAATCGGGCCAACGGCCCGAGCCAGGAAGCCGGATTGGGCAGGAAGAATCCCGCTATGCCGCCGCCGATGATCATCAGTTCGGCAAGCGTCTTGTCCCAGCCGAGCCATGCGGCGGACACGTCCAGTCGGGTCTGGTCGGTGACCCGATTCCAGAACTCCGCTAAGCGTCGATAGCGGCGCTCCGGCGGATTCCCAACGATCAACGCTGCGTTGATCGCACCGATGGAAGTACCGACCACCCAATCCGGCCGTATTCGGGATTCATCCAGCGCCTGATAGACGCCGAGTTGGTAGGCGCCCAATGCACCGCCGCCCTGAAATACGAGCACGACTTGTCCCGGCAATTCCATTCGTGCTGGCTGGCTCACGATCATGGCTCGCCCCGCTGAATTGTTCCGCCGATGCGCCGTCGATGATGCGGTTCACGCGCCGTTGCGTCGTCGCCGGCGACGCAGCCTGGGCCGGCCACCGATCGATTGCCCGAGTTGCATCCCGGGTTCAATGCAATGCATTCGCCGAATGCGACGTTTGGTCGACCTGAATACCATGATCAAGTGTAGGCGATGGGCGCATTCACACCGCCGCTTGCCGACGAGGGGCACGCCATGCGCTTGCCGGCCATGGTCTCGAGCACACGTGACAGCGTGCCGATCGATGAACTGGCCGGGCGACAACGCCATGTCGATTCCACACGTTGACTGTCCATCCAGCATGCAACCGGGCATTCGCGACGTGCGGCGCTCGACGGTTTCGAATCTCCGCACAGGCCGATTTTGCGACATGCGCCGCAGTGCGCGCCTTGCATGCCACGAGACGTCCGCTATGCTTCATTCGACCGGCCTATTCCGACGAGGATCGTCATCGTGCACGAAAGCGCCCAATCCGATCGCCATCCCCTCCTGTCCACGACGGGCCTCGCTCAAAGACGAAACCGGCGGTGCGTCACGCTACGGCTACGGTTTGCGACCGCGCTTGCTGCATGGGCGAGCGCGGTCGCCGCCGACGCGGCCTCGCCTCCGTCGAACCTGATTCCCAAGGATGCCGAACGAGCATTCGTCACGACCGCCACCGGCCTTCAAATCTATTCCTGCGAATACGACGGCAACCGCCGCATCGCATGGGTGTTCCAGCACCCCGAAGCCACGCTTTACGACGCGTCCGGCGTCGCCGTGATCCGGCACGGCGCCGGCCCGTCGTGGGAAGCACGGGACGGCAGCCGCATCGTCGGCGAGAAAATCGCCGACGCGCCGAGTCCGAACGCGGGCAGCATTCCTCAATTGCTCCTCTCGACGCACGCGACCGCGAACGGCTCGCTCGCATCCGTGCGCTACGTGCAGCGGCTCGATACGATGGGCGGCGCCGCGCCCGCGACGCCGTGCTCGACCGAGCATCAAGTCGGCAGCTCGCCGTATTACGCGCATTACGTCTTCTGGAAGTAAGCGTAAGCCGGCTCATCCCACGACGATGTCGGCATGCGCGCATCCGACGATGCGCGCCGCCGTCGCCGCCCATTCGTCCAGCCTCGCATCGACGCGGCCGGTTATCCGCTCACCCGCGACGCTCGAGCCAATGCAAGCTGAACAACCGTGCGTCATCGACCCAAACCGTCCCCGGCGTAAACCCCGCCGAGCGCGCCAGCTCGCGAAACCCGTCGACCGTGAACTTGTGCGAGTTCTCCGTATGCAGCGTCTCGCCGGCCTCGAACCGGAACGCATACCCGGCCACGCGCACCGTCTGCGCACGCCGGCTCACGAGATGCATTTCGATGCGCTGACGCTCGACGTCGTAAAACGCTCGATGCGCCCACGCATCGAGCACGAAATCGGCGCCCAGCTCGGCATTCGCGCGCGCGAGCAGATTCAGATTGAACGCGGCCGTCACGCCCGCCGCGTCGTTGTACGCGCGGTGCAGGATCGACACGTCCTTCACGAGATCGACGCCGATCAGAAGGCCGCCGCCCTCCAGCAACGAAGCGGCGCGCCGCAAGAACGCCGAAGCCTCGTCGGGCGAAAAATTGCCGATCGTCGAGCCGAGAAAACACCCGACGCGCCTGCCCTTCACACGCTCGAGCGCACACATTTGATCGGACTGCAGATAATCGGCGACGACCGGCTGCACGTCGAGCCACGGATACGCGTCGCGCAGCGCGGCGGCCGCGTGCGCGAGATGACCGGCCGAGATGTCGACGGGAAGATAGCGCGCGGGCGGATTCGACGCCGCGCACGCATCGAGCAGCACGCGGATCTTCGACAGCGATCCCGCGCCGAACTCGATCAGGTTCGCGTCGCGGCCGATCTGCGCGGCGATCTCGGCTGCGCGACGTTTCAGGATCGCGAGCTCGGTGCGCGTCGGATAGTATTCGGGCAGCTCGCAGATCCGATCGAACAGCGCGGAACCCGCCGTATCGTAGAAATACTTCGGCGCGATGCTGCGCGGCGAGCGGCGCAGTCCGGCGATCAGGTCGCGGCCGAACGCGCTGTCGCGCGCCGTTTCGATCGCCACGCCCGCGGCGGCTTCCATCCCTTCAGATATCTCTCGCAAGACGCACTCCCGTGAATTGCCAGCGCGCGGCCGGCGGAAAAAAGTTGCGATACGTCGCGCGCGCGTGTCCCGGCGGCGTCGCGACGCTGCTGCCGCGCAGCACCTGCTGCCCGACCATGAACTTGCCGTTGTATTCCGCCGCCACGCCCGCCATCGGACGAAAGCCCGGATACGGGTCGTACGACGAGCGCGTCCACTGCCACACACAGCCCGTCATCTGAGCGATGCCCGGCGCGTCGAACGCGGCCTCCCATTCGGCTTCGGTCGGCAAGCGCGCGCGCGCCCATTCCGCGTACGCGGCCGCTTCGTAGAAGCTCACGTGCGAGACGGGCGCGTCGCGCACGAGCGGCCGCAGCCCGTCGAATCCGAACTCGCGCCAGCCGAGCCCTTCGCCGCCGTCGGACGCGATCCAGTACAGCGGCGCCTTCAATCCGTCGCGCTGGACCATCGCCCAGCCGTCGGACAGCCAGCACTCCGGATGCGAATAGCCGCCGTCGTCGATGAACGCCGCGTATTCGCCGTTCGTCACGAGCCGGTCGGCGATCTCGTACGGCGGCAGGATCGTTCGATGACGCGGCCGCTCGTTGTCGAACGAAAAGCCGCGGCCGTCGTGACCGATCTCGACGATGCCGCCCTGCTGCGGCAACCAGCGCGCGACGCCGTTCGCGCGCGGCGCGTCGTCGGCCGGCGTCGCGTCGCTCCGATAGGCGGGCAGCAGCGGATTCAGCGAGAACGCATGCAGAATGTCAGTGAGGAGCAGCTCCTGATGCTGCTGTTCGTGATGCAGGCCGAGCGTGATCTCCGGCTCCATCGCGACCAGCGAAGAAAGATCGGCCGTGCGCAGCAGATCGAGCAGCGCGTCGTCGACGTGGCGTCGATAGCGATGCACGTCGTCGAGCGACGGGCGCGACAGCATCCCGCGCTGCGGCCGCGCATGACGCGGGCCGAGCGCTTCGTAATACGAATTGAAGAGATACGGATAGCGCGAATCGAACAGCTTGTAGCCGCGCGCATGCCGCGCGAGGATCACGGTTTCGAAGAACCATGTCGTATGCGCGAGATGCCACTTCGTCGGACTCGCGTCCGGCATCGACTGCAACGCCTGATCCTCCGCGGACAGCGGCCTCGCGAGTTCGACGCTGTAACTGCGCACGTCCGTGAAGCCGCGCGCGAGGTCCGACGCGAGACTGCGCGTCGATTCTTCGTTCTTCGTCATCTGCACCGTCCCGACTGGATGGTTCGCTCGCGCGTCACGCCTCGCCTGCGAACCCATGCAACAAAGAATAGGACACGCGCGCGGCGTCGCGACCTGAATCGCGACGCCGCGCGCGACAAGCACCGTTTTCGCGGCTCGCCCCGTTTGTGTGGATGAATGGCGTCGGTGTCAGCCGATCGTGATCGAGTCGATGCGATCGGGATAGAACGCGAGATGGCCGGCGATCTGCTTCATCGCGTCATGCGGCGTTTCATACGACCAAACCGCATTGACGCCGCGCTCGCCGGCGCCCTTGATGCTGTAATACGACGCGTCGCCCTTGTACGGGCAATGGCTTGTGTGCGTCGTGCGTTCGAGCCGCGACATGTCGACGTCCTTGCGCGGCACGTACTGCACGGGCGGATACGACGCCTCGCGCAGCGTGAGCGCGTCGCGCGTATCGGCGAGCGCGTGGCCGCCCGCGTCGACGACGACACGCTCGCCCGTTGCTTCGATCGTGATCGGATGGTCCGGGCCAGGAATCTTGACGGTATGGCTTGACTGGGTCATGAAAGCACCTCCGGTTGCGAAACACGTCGAACTTCGGCGACATCCTACGCCGCTCGGGCGCGGCGGGCGACACACGAACCGTGAATTCTGAAGTTGAAGCGAACGAACAATCACCGTTGCGAACGCCGTTAATTGCACCTCGTACGGAGATCGGACGGCGATGCGCGCGGTTCGCGCTGACACTCGTGTTCGCAGATTTCGTTCCTGCGTGCGCGGCGACAGTCGATCGATGGCCGATGCGCATCGCCCTTTCCGCATAGACCGCTGCGCACGCCGAGGTTCCCTTCCGCCCCGTCGCGCGCAACGAACCGTTCACGAGCGCCGCCGCGCATCGCGTGTGCGCCACATCCGCAAGTTTTTACTGAAAATACGACAAATACATTAAATAAAACCATCGATCTGCAAATACTATAGCGGCCGACACTGGCAGTGACGTTTCGTACGGTGGATATACACCGAACGCGCACCCTCGATCGACCATCGCGGCGAACCGCAGCGAAGCGCGGACCGCCTTCCTTCACTTCGCAGAGAGATTCATGCCCCGCCCCATCGTCGCCCGCATTCATCCCGACGCCGTCGCGCACAATCTTGCAATCGTCCGGCAAAAAGCGCCGCGCTCGCGCGTCTGGTCGGTCGTCAAGGCGAATGCCTACGGTCACGGCATCGAGCGCATCTATCCGGCGCTCGCGAACGCGGACGGCATCGCGCTCCTCGACCTCGACGAAGCGGTGCGCGTGCGCGAGCTCGGCTGGACGAAGCCGATCCTGCTGCTCGAAGGGATTTTCGAGGCGGCGGACGTCGAGATCGCCGACCACCATCGGCTGACGGTCGCCGTGCACGGCGACGAGCCATTGAGGCTGCTGACGTCCGCGAAGACGATGCGGCCGATCGACATTCAGCTGAAGATGAACTCGGGGATGAACCGGCTCGGCTATCGGCCGGACGCGTTCCGCGCCGCGTGGGCGCGCGCGGCCGCCGCGCCGTCGATCGGCGACATCGCGCTGATGATGCACTTCGCGAACGCCGACGAAGGCGAGATCGACTGGCAGATGCGCGCGTTCGACGCGGCGACTGATGGCCTGCCCGGCGAGCGCACGCTGTCGAACTCGGCGGCCGTGCTGTGGCATCCGCGCGCGCATCGCGACTGGGTGCGGCCCGGCACGATCCTGTACGGCGCATCGCCGACGGGCGCGGCCCGCCACATCGCAGACGTGCCGCTGCGGCCGGCGATGACCGTCACGAGCCGGATCATCGGCGTGCAGACGCTCGCGGCGGGCGAGACGGTCGGCTATGGGCGCCGCTTCGCGGCCGAGCGCGAGGTGCGCGTCGGCGTCGTCGCGTGCGGCTACGCGGACGGCTATCCGCGCCACGCGCCGACCGGCACGCCGATCGCGGTCGACGGCGTGCGCACGCAGGTCGTCGGGCGCGTGTCGATGGACATGCTGACCGTCGATCTCACGCCGTGCCCGAACGCGGGCGTGGGCTCGACGGTCGAGCTGTGGGGCGCGCAGGTGCGCGTCGACGACGTCGCCGAGGCCGCGGGCACGATCGGCTACGAGCTGATGTGCGCGCTCGCGCGGCGGGTGCCGGTGGTGGTCGATCCGTATCCGGCCGTGGCGGCGCAGCCCGAGCACGCGCGAACGGGCAGCTACGGGCGCTGAGCGCAATCGGCCGGGCGGCGGCGGGCGACGCGTTCGGCCGCGTCGGCGGCTTCGCGTTCGGCGCCGCGCGGACGACTCGCGCATTCAAAGCAGTTCGGCCCCCGGCCGATGGCGTGCGATCGACGACGCGCCCACTCGTGCGAAACCGATCTCGCGGCATTCGACGCACGTCCGCGGCCGCACGCCCGGCCGCGCAAACACACCCGCGCACTCACTCCCGCCAACGCGCCGGCCGCTTCTCGAGAAACGCGTCGATGCCCTCGCACGCGTCCGGTTCCATCATGTTGCGCGCCATCACGTCGGACGCATACGCGTACGCGTCGTCGAGCGGCATCTGTCGCTGCCGGTAGAACGTCGCCTTGCCGTAACGCACCGCGGCAGGGCTCTTCGACGCGATCGCCGCGACCGTGCGCGCGACGGCCGCATCGAGCGCGTCCTCCGGCACCGCCTCGTTGACGAGCCCCCAGTCGACGGCCGTCGCCGCATCGACGAAGCGCCCGGTGACAAGCATGTCGAACGCGCGCTTCGTCGACACGTTGCGGGAAAGCGCGACGGCGGGTGTCGAGCAGAACAGCCCGACGTTGATGCCCGACACCGCGAAGCGGGCCGTGTCGGCGGCGATCGCGAGATCGCACGACGCGACGAGCTGGCAGCCCGCCGCCGTCGCGATCCCGTGCACGCGCGCGACGACGGGCACGGGCAGCGCCTGAATCGCCTGCATCACGCGGCTGCATCGGCCGAACAGGTCGCGGTAGTACGCGAGATCGGGCGTGCCGCGCATCTCGCGCAGGTCGTGGCCCGCGCAGAACGCGCGGCCCTCGGCGGCGAGCACGACGCAGCGCACGCGCGGATCGTCGGCGAGCGTGGCGAGCTCGCGCTGCAGCGCGTCGAGCAGCGCCTCCGACAACGCGTTGAACTGCGACGGCCGATTCAGGCGCAGCGTCGCGACGCCGTCGCGATCGTCGCGCAGCAGCGGCGGCGCCGATGCGTGACTGGATGGTTCCATGTCGTCCTCCTCGATTGGCATGCGGATCTTGCCCGTGCGGACCGGTGCATGCAGGTGCGGACCGCCGCCTCGCCCGGTGCGTTTTCGACAAAGGTATACGGTATCGCGACCGAATCAAATCGCGTCGCGTCAAGCGATGCGCGCAAGCCGATCCGCCGATGCGGCGAAAAACCGACACAGCCCGCAGGAGATCGCCGCAGCGGTGGACATCGCCGGAAAAAGCTGTATATTCATACAGCTCGCGCTACCGGCGATCCATGCGAAAATCGCGTGCCGCCGGACAGTCCGACGGGCCGTTCGCCCATCGGCGAGGCGGCCGAAGTCGATCGGGCATCGCGAGACGGGCCACGGAGAAGACAGAGTGAAACGAGTTGGATACGGGTTGCTGTTATTGGCTTTCACGTCCTCGACGTTCGCAAGCGAGCGATACGTCGAGATCTGGAATCCGCCCGAAGCGCGCACCGGCCCGAGCATCGGCGCGCGCCACGATCCGTCCGCCCGCAAGCCCGCACCGGCCGCGAAGCGCAAGCACGTCGCACCGCGCGTCGTCGAGGCGCGAATGCATCATCCGCCCACTGCCGTGAAGATCGCGCCGAAGCCGCGCGCGATCGACGACGACTTGCCGCGCGCGACGCCCGCGCTGCCGTCGCCCGCCGCCCCCGACATCCCCCGCCAATTCACGCCGGACGGCAACGTGCTGCGCGTCGGCACGCAGGGCTACGGCGTCGAAGTCTCGCGCTAAAGGCCGTCGATCGCGGCTGCGCGTCGACGCGCAGCCGATCACATGGAGGCGACGAAAACGGCCCGACCGTCTCGCTCTCGCATGCGGGCCACACAACCGCAAAACGGCCCGATCCATCGATGCATCCTCCGTCTTCCGCCCGGCGCGGCACATCGATGCACGCCCGTCGCCAATAGACGCACGCTGAACGAACGCCGCTCGCACTGGGGCATCGCTGCCATCCGCATGGCCGAGCGAACGGCGCGCGGTGCGCACATCTTCCATGCAACGTTCTTCCGCTGTCGAATGCGGCACGCCGTGCACGCCAATCGGCAACGGACGAAAATCGAACATACACGTCGCGCGCGGTGACATCGCCGCCATTCGCGCGGATGAGCGATCGTGAACGACACGCGCATGCCAATATCGCACGCAAAAAAACAACCGGCCCGAAGGCCGGCTGCTCGTTCGACTTCGCGCGCGACGCAAGCGCCGCGCCGAATGCCGCGCTTAGAAGCGGTGGATCAGGCCGACGCCGAGGCCCACTTGGCTGCGCGACGACGACGGCGACGCGTTGAAGCCGTCGCCGATCGATGCGGTCGCGTCGATGATCTTGCCGCCCGCGAGCGTCTTGCCGTTCGCGCGCTGATACGCTTCGACCGCGTAGAGGCCCGTGCGCTTCGACAGGCTGTAGTACTGCGACAGCGTGAACTGATGGTACTGCGCCGCGCTCGTGATGCCGTTCGACTGCGTCGCTCGCGTGTACGCGTAGCCGCCCGCGAAATCCCACGTCGCCGACGGCTTGAAGTGCAGCACCGCGCCCGCGGTGTTGAAGATCGCCGTGTTGCGGAACGTCGAGTTCACGCCCGGGATGTACTGCACGTTCGAGTACGACACCGATACGTCCCACGCCGACGAGAACTGATAGCCCGCCGTCACCGCGACGCGCTGCTGCGCCTGCGCGGTCGTGTAGCCGTTGTTGATCGCCGAAATGGCCGTCTGCGCGCCGCCGTTCGACGTCGCCGAATTCGCACCCCACACGGCGCCGCCGCCTGGCGTCGAGTTGTTCACGCGCTGGAACGCAGCGGCGACGCCGAGCGGACCGTTCATGTACTGGATGCCCGCGCTCCACGTCGAGCCGGCGTTCACGCTGCCCGGCTGGCCGCCGAATGCATACGAGCCGCCGAACGTGAAACCGTAGAACTTCGGCGACATGTAGACGAGCGAGTTGTTCGTGCGGTAGCTGGTGTCGAGCGAGTCGATGTCGCCCGGGTGCGCGCCGAAGTAGCCGGTGAGCCAGGTCGTCGGGCTGTAAGGCGACAGCAGCGTGTAGTACGCGGTGTATTGACGGCCGGCCGTCAGCGTACCGTACGTCGGATTGGTCAGGCCGACCCACGCCTGACGTGTGAAGATGCCGCCCGAGAATTGCGACGTGCCGTTGGCCGTGCTGAAGCCCGACTCCAACTGGAAGATCGCCTTCGAGCCGCCGCCCAGGTCTTCGCTGCCCTTCAGGCCAAAGCGGCTGCCCGCCCACACGCCCGTCGACATCTTCACGGCCGAGTGGCCGCCCGTCGTCGAACCGAGCGACGTGCTGCTGTTCTGATACGCGATACCGTTATCGACGATACCGTAAAGCGTCACGCTGCTCTGAGCGTGCGCCGTGGCGACAGCCGCCAATCCGACGGCCGCCATCGCGACCGCTGTGCGCTTTTTCATTGATTCTCCGTCCTCAAGAAATTCTTCTGGTGTGTGTCACGCATGGTGTGTCCATGCGGCCGCCATTCTCACCGATTCGTCGTTGTTGCAAAACGGAGAATAAAGATTCGTAGGCTCCGCACAACGCTGGAATTCACTAACTAGTTAGTTTCAACGCTGCACCAGCAAGGGTTTGGCGGGTGCGTGCGCCGATAGTTGGAACCGGTTCCCTCCAACCCGGTATTTACCCGAATTTACATTCACACAGTCCTTCCAGATGCCTTCCATAAAGCTTTCGTGCGACGATTCGAGATCTCGGGAGCCGGGTGCCGGCGTGGTCGAAAACTCGGCCGCTCAAGGGCTTGGAAGCTTGGGCATCCGGACGGCGACGCCCGGCCTGTGCGGCTCGCGACGCCTGATGTCAAGGGCTTGGCGCCGGATGCTTCGGGATTGACGCTTGAGGTTTGAGCCCCTTCCCCTCGGCAAAATGGCCCTGAATGGCGGAAAGACCGGGCCCCGGACCGGCGACGGCGGGCATCGCACACGCTCGCCCACACGGCGTGACGCGACGATCGGCCCTCCTGCCGCCGCCGCGCGAACGCAAGGCCGGCCGGGGATTCGCGCGGCCCGCCTCGGCACGTCTGGCGGACACGCTCGGCCCCGAACGTCGGGGACGCGGGCAATCTGGCAGAATCACGATTCCGCCTGCGTTTTCCTTACTCCGTACCGGTCTCCGTGTTCGAGCGCGCCATGCCAGTCATCAGCGATCTTTTCGTCTATCCGATCAAGTCCTGCGCGGGCATTGCGACGGTTCGCGCGCAATTGCTCGTCACGGGGCTCGAATACGACCGCAACTGGATGGTCGCCGACCCGACGGGCGCGATGATCACGCAGCGCACACATCCGAAGCTCGCGCTCGTGCGCACGGAGATCGGCGAGCGCGACCTCGTCGTCGCCGCGCCCGGCATGCCGGAGCTGCGCACGCCGCTCGCGGCGTCGGCGCTCGCGGGCGCGGAACCGCTCGCGGCGACCATCTGGCGCGACACCGTGAACGCACTCGACGCCGGCGCGCATGCGGCGCGCTGGTTCAGCGAATTCCTCGGCACGCCTGCGCGGCTCGCGCGCTTCGCGCCCAATGCGCGGCGCGTGGTCGGCGCGAAATGGACGGGCGCGTTCACGTCGTACGCGCAGTTCGCGGACGGCTTTCCGATCATGGTCGTCGGCCAGTCGTCGCTCGACGATCTGAACGCGCGGCTGCGCCGCAAGGGCGCGTCCGCGGTGCCGATGGGCCGCTTCCGGCCGAACGTCGTGCTGACGGGCCTCGACGCCTACGAAGAGGACTACGTCGACTACCTCGACGTGCAGACGGGCAATCGCGGCGTGCGCCTGAGCCTCGTGAAGCTCTGCACGCGCTGCCCGGTCCCGACGATCGACCAGCGCACCGGCGCGCCGGACCCCGCCTGGCCGAACGAACCGCTCGACACGATGAGCGTCTATCGCGGCAGCGCGCAGTTCGACGGCGCGCTGACGTTCGGCAAGAACGCGATCATCGTGAACGGCGAAGGCGCGTTTCTGGAGGTCGGGCAGTCGGTCGACGCGGAGATCGCGTTCGACGATTGAGCTCGCCCGCGCTCGCGAAGGCGGGAGCGCGCAAGGGTTTCGAGCGATGAGGCTTCGCCGGCCGGCCGGCCGCCCGTCCGCGCCGCGCCGATCGATCGACGGCCCGCCTCCGTCGCAACAAGCGCTCACGCCGAATGCACAGGCAGCGTCACTCGCACGACGAGCCCGCGGCCTTGCGCATGGCGGTCCGCCGGACCATCGCTCGACCACCCCTCGCTCTCGCTGCTCTCGCTGCTCCTGCCGCCTTCGCCCACCTCATCGCCCTCATCGCCCTCGCCGAGCACATCGTCCAGCTCGACCTTCCCCCAATGCACGCGCGCGATCTCCCGCACGATCGACAACCCGAGCCCCGTCCCCTCGACCGCGAGCGTCGCCTGGCTCCGATAGAAGCGCTCGAACACCGCGTCGCGCTCGCCGGGCGCGATCCCCGGCCCGTCGTCGATCACTTCGAGCCGCGCGAAGTCGCCGTCGCGCGCGACCCGCACCGTGATCACCGCGCCGTCGCCCGCATAGCGGATCGCGTTGTCGATCAGATTGCCGACCAGCTCGCCGAGCAGATCCGCGCGCCCCATCACGTCGACGCTCGCGTCCTGCTCGAAGCCGAGATCGATGCCGCGCGCGCGGGCGACGCTCGACCAGTCGAGCGTCACGCTGCGCGCGAGCTTCGCGAGCGCGACCGGCTTGCGCGCGATCGCCGGCGCGACGTCCGATTCGAGCCGCGACAGCGACAGCAGTTGCTGGACGATCTTCGCCGCCTGCCGCACCGCGCCGTTCACGCGCCGCAGATGCACGCTCACGCGCGCGTGCTCGGCGGGCCGCAGCGCCAGCTCGACACCCGCCTGCGCGGCCGCGAGCGGCGTCTTCAACTGATGCGCGGCGTCGGCGAAGAAGCGCCGCCGCGCGACCTGCATCCGCTGCGTGCGGCCGATGTACTGGTTGATCGATTCGACGAGCGGCGCGACTTCGCTCGGCATGCCGCTCGTCTCGAGCGGCGTCGGGTCGTCTTCCGCGCGTGCGGCGACCTTCGCCGACAACCGGTTCAGCGGCCGCAGCCCGCGCCCGACTCCGAGCCACACGATGCCGAGCGCGAGCACGACGAGCAAGCCCTCCTGCAGCAGCGAGCCGGCGAGAATCTCGCGCGCGAGCGCCTGCCGCGCCTCGATCGTCTCGCCGACCATCACCCAGACGACGCGCGTTCGCGCGGTCGGCACGTCGTGCACGGGCAGCCGCAGCGCGGCCATCCGAAGCTGCTCGCCGCGATAGACGGCGTCGTAGAACGACGGCGCGTACAGCGGCGCGCCCGCTTTCGGCGGAGGCGGCGGCAGGTCGCGGTAGCCGGTGATCGCCCGGCCGTCGTCGCCGCGAATCAGGTAATAGATCTTGCCGCCGTCGTTCGATTCGAACATCTCGAGCGCGAGATACGGCAGATCGACTTCGACGTCGCCGGAGACGAGCCGCACGCCCTCGCGGATCGACTTCAGCGACGACGCGAGCGTGCGATCGAACGCGACGTGCGCGGCGTTCATCGCGCGCTGGTACGTGAGCCACGAATCGAGCGCGAGAAGACCGAGAAACGGCAGCAGCAGCCACAGCGCGACCTGCGCGCGCAGATTGAGCCGCGTCATCGCGGCTGCGCCTCGAGCAGATAGCCGAGTCCCCGCAGCGTGACGATCGCGACGCCGCTGCGTTCGAGCTTCTTGCGCAGCCGGTGCACGTAGATCTCGATCGCGTCGGCGTTCACCGATTCGTCGAGGCCGAAGATCTTCTCCGACAGCGTCTCCTTGTTGATCGCGCGGCCGTTGCGCAGGATCAGCACTTCGAGCACCGAGCGCTCGCGCGGCGTCAGCGCGAGCGCTTCATTGTTCAGGCGAAAACTGCGATCGACGCTGTCGAACACGAGCGGCCCGCATTCGACGCGCGCGTGCTCGTGGCCCAGGCTGCGCCGGATCAGCGCGCGGGCGCGCGCTTCGAGCTCGGTCAGCTCGAACGGCTTCGCGAGGTAGTCGTCCGCGCCGAGATCGAGCCCGCGCACGCGGTCCTCGACCGAGCCGTGCGCGGTCAGGATCAGCACGGGCACCGGGTTGCGCCGCGCGCGCAGCCGCCGCAGCACCTCCAGGCCGTCGAGCTTCGGCAGCCCGAGATCGAGAATCACGAGCGCGTAGTCCTGCGTGTGCAGCACGTGGTCGGCGGCCTCGCCGTCCGCCATGTGATCGACCGCGAAACGTGCGGCGGCGAGCGCGTCGGCAAGCGACTGCGCGAGGATCGGATTGTCTTCGACGAGCAGCACGCGCATCAGCAAACCTCGGGAAATCCATCATCAAAAGAAAGCCATTGTGACGAAAAATGAAAGCGCACTGAAAGTGCCCGCCGCTTAACATCCGCGTCACTCGAACCAAACAAGACACGACTGGAGGAAGATATGCAGCACGCACCGGCCGCCATCGCCGCCATTCTTTTCGTCGCCGCAAGCACTGTCGGCGCACAGGTCCCGGCCGGCTATCCGGGCAACTACCAACGCGTGATCGACGCCGCGAAGCAGGAAGGCAAGCTCGTCGTCTACTCGACGACCGACACCGCGCTCGTGCGCCCGCTCATCAAGGATTTCGAAAGCCTGTATGGCGTGAAGATCGAATACAACGACATGAACAGCACCGAGCTTTACAACCGCTACGTCAGCGAAAGCGCCGCGAAAAGCACGAGCGCCGACGTACTGTGGAACTCGGCGATGGATCTGCAGGTGAAGCTCGTCAACGACGGGCTGATGGCTTCGTACGACTCGCCCGAGACGCCGCACGTGCCGCAATGGGCGCAGTACCAGAAGCAGGCGTACGGCACGACCTACGAACCGCTCGCGATCGTCTACAACAAGCGCCTGATTCCCGGGAACGACGTGCCGAAGACGCGCGCCGACCTGATCAAGCTGCTGCAGTCGCAGCCCGACAAGTTCAAGGGCAAGGTGACGACCTACGACATCGAGAAGTCCGGCGTCGGCTTCAACTACCTGACGCAGGACGCGCACGTGAACGACAAGGCGACGTGGGAGCTCGTGCGCGCGATCGGCGCGACGGGGCCGAAGCTGCAGTCGAGCACGGGCGCGATGATGGAGCGCATCTCGTCGGGCGAGAATCTCGTCGGCTACAACATCATCGGCTCGTATGCGTACGCGAAGGCGAAGAAGGACAAATCGATCGGCTATGTGTTTCCGACGGACTACACGCTCGTCGTGAGCCGCCTCGTGACAATCTCGAAGCAGGCGCGGCATCCGAACGCGGCGAAGCTGTGGGTCGACTACCTGCTGTCGAAGCGCGGCCAGACGCTGATCGCGAACCAGGCGAATCTCTACTCGATCCGCGCGGACGTAGCGGGCGAGACGTCGATGACGAGCCTCTCGAAGGATCTCGGCGATTCGCTGAAGCCGATCCAGATCGGCTCGGGCCTGCTCGTCTACCTCGATCAGTCGAAGCGCCTCGCGTTCCTCAAGCAGTGGCAGCAATCGATCAAGCGCTGAGCCCGCGCGCGTGACCGTGCGCGCGGCCCGCCGCCGCGCGAACGCCCCTTTTCGCATTCCTTCTCCATCGACGCGGCCCGCGGGCCGCAAGGGCGAACTCATGCTTACAACCAGCACCGGCCGACCGTCCGCGCCCGTTACGCACGCTCGCGGCGACGGCGCGCCGCCCGCGCCGGCGGCGGGCGGACTCTGGCCGCTCGCGGGCATGCTGCGCTGGATCGTCGTCGCAGTCCTGACGATCGCGGTCGCGCTGCCGATCGCGTTCATCGTGTTCCAGAGCCTGTTGTCCGCGCCGTTCTTCGACGCGAACCGCACGCTCGGCATCGAAGGCTTCCGCTTCATCTTCACCGATCCCGACTTCTGGTCGGCCGTGAAGAACTCGTTCATCGTCGCGGGCGGGATGCTGTTCATCTCGATTCCGCTCGGCGGCATCCTCGCGTTCCTGATGGTGCGCACCGACCTGCCCGGCCGCCGCTGGCTCGAGCCGCTCGTGCTCACGCCCGTGTTCGTGTCGCCGATGGTGCTCGCGTTCGGCTACGTCGTCGCGGCCGGTCCGGTCGGCTTCTATTCGGTGTGGTTCAAGGATCTGCTCGGCGTATCGAGCGTACCCTGGAACGTCTATTCGATCTTCGCGATCACGCTGATCGCCGGGCTGACGCACGTGCCGCACGTATACCTGTACGCGTCGGCCGCGCTGCGCAACCTCGGCTCGGACGTCGAGGAAGCGGCGCGCGTAACGGGTGCGCGGCCATTCCGCGTCGCGCTCGACGTGAGCCTGCCGATGACGCTGCCCGCCCTGCTCTTCTCGGGCGTGCTCGTGTTCTTCCTCGGCTTCGAAGTGTTCGGGCTGCCGCTCGTGCTCGGCGACCCCGAAGGCCATCTCGTGCTCGCGACATACCTGTACAAGCTGACGAACAAGCTCGGCGTGCCGTCGTATCACCTGATGGCGGCCGTCGCCGTGTGCATCATCGCGATCACGTTCCCGCTCGTGCTGCTGCAGCGCCATCTGCTGAAATCGGCGAACCGTTACGTGACCGTCAAGGGCAAGGCCGGCCGCCCGACCGTGCTGCCGCTGCGCGCGTGGCGCTGGGTCGCGCTCGCGATCGTCGCCGTGTGGCTCGCGCTCACCGTGATCGTGCCGATCTCGGGCATCGTGCTGCGCGCGTTCGTGACGAACTGGGGCGAAGGCGTGGCGCTCGCCGAAGTGCTGACGGTCGCGAACTTCGTCGAGCTGTTCGAGCAGGACAACCTCGTGCGCGCGATCGTCAACACGCTCGGCATCGGCGTGATCGGCGGCGCGCTCGCGATCGGCTTCTATTCGCTCGTCGCGTTCGCGGGCCACCGCCGCCACGACTGGGTCGCGCGCATGCTCGACTACATCGTGCTGCTGCCGCGCGCGGTGCCGGGCCTCCTCGCCGGCCTCGCGTTCCTGTGGATCTTCCTGTTCGTGCCGGGCCTGCGCGAGCTGAAGAGCTCGATGTGGAGCATCTGGATCGCGTACACGGTCGTGTGGCTCGCCTATGGGATGCGCGTGATCCAGAGCGCGCTCCTGCAGGTCGGACCGGAGCTCGAGGAAGCGGGCCGCAGCGTCGGCGCGACGCGCGCGCGCGTGTCGCTCGACGTGACGCTGCCGCTCGTGCGCTTCGGCCTGCTCGCCGCGTGGCTGCTGATCTTCATGATCTTCGAGCGTGAATACTCGACGGCCGTCTATCTGCTGTCGCCCGGCACCGAGGTGATCGGCGCGCTGCTCGTGTCGCTTTGGGCGACGGGCGCGGTCGATCAGGTCGCCGCGCTGTCCGTCATCAACATCGCAATGGTCGGCGCGGGACTCGCCGTCGCGTTGCGCTTCGGAGTGAAACTGCATGGATAAGCTCATCGTCGACGATCTGCATCTGAGCTACGGCGCGAACCCGATCCTCAAGGGCGTGTCGTTCGAATTGAACGCGGGCGAGGTCGTGTGCCTGCTCGGCGCGTCGGGCAGCGGCAAGACGACGCTGCTGCGCGCGGTCGCCGGGCTCGAAACGCCGTCGTCCGGCCGCATCCGGCTGGACGAACGTACGTTCTTCGACGGCGCGCGCCACGTCGACCTGCCCGCCGAGGCGCGCTCGCTCGGCCTCGTGTTCCAGTCGTACGCGCTGTGGCCGCATCGGACCGTCGCCGACAACGTCGGCTACGGGCTCAAGCTGCGCCGCGTCGCGGCGGGCGAGATCGAGCGCCGCGTGCAGAGCGCGCTCGACCAGCTCGGCCTCGGCCAGCTCGCCGAACGCTATCCGCATCAGTTGTCGGGCGGCCAGCAGCAGCGCGTCGCGATCGCCCGCGCGCTCGTCTACAACCCGCCCGTGATCCTGCTCGACGAGCCGCTGTCGAACCTCGACGCGAAGCTGCGCGAAGAAGCGCGCGCGTGGCTGCGCGAGCTGATCGTGTCGCTCGGGCTGTCCGCGCTGTGCGTGACGCACGACCAGGCCGAGGCGATGGCGATGTCGGACCGCATCCTGCTGCTGCGCGACGGCCGCATCGAGCAGGAAGGCACGCCCGCCGAGTTGTACGGCGAGCCGCGCACGCTGTATACGGCCGAGTTCATGGGCAGCAACAACCGGATCGACGCGCGCGTCGACGCGGTCGAAGGCGAGCGCGTGACGCTCGAGGGCGACGGCTGGCGGCTCGCGGCGCTCGCGCGCGGCGCGCTGCGGCCAGGCCAGGACGCGCACGCGGTGATTCGCGTCGAGCGCGTGCAGGTCGCGGACGGCCCGGGCGACAACCGGCTGCCCGCCGAGCTCGTGACGTCGATGTATCTCGGCGACCGGTGGGAATACCTGTTCCATTGCGGCGAGTTGCGGCTGCGCGCATTCGGCTCGGTGCCGCGCGCGGCGGGCCGGCACTGGCTCGAGTTCCCGGCGAACGACTGCTGGGCGTTCGCGAAGGCGGGTTGACCGAGACCGGGCGCGGCCGGCGGCGGCGCATGCGTCGGACGACGTACTGCCTTTGGCGTGCGTGATGGCGAACGCGATGCGGACAGTGAACAGCGAGCCGTGTCGAGCGGCATGCACGCGGAATCGGCTGCATGCGAACGCCGCGACGAATCGCTCGACGCACGCGGCGCCGCCCATTGTTTCGGATCACCCAGCATGACGCCCTCTCCGGCCGCCTCGACGAAGTCCCCTGTAGCGCCCCTGTAGCGCCACGCGGCAACCCCGCGCCGACATCCGCCGGCGCACCCGGCGCGCGCACGCCGCTCGACGGCGGATGCGCACGCGCCACCTAAAACAACATCACTCAATCGGAGACACCGAAGATGAAAAAGCACCGCCGCATCGCCGGCAGAATGGCGATCACAGCCGGCATCGCCACGTGGGCGAGCCTTGCGGGCAGCCACGCGCTCGCGCAATCGAGCGTCACGCTGTACGGCATCATGGACGCGGGCGTCGAGTACGTGAACCACGCGGCGCCCGAAGGCGGCGGCGCGCTTCGTCTCAAGTCGGGCAACAAGAACACGTCGCGCTGGGGCTTGCGCGGCGTCGAGGATCTCGGCGGCGGCCTGAAGGCGGTGTTCCGGCTCGAAAGCGGGATCGATCTCGCGAACGGCGGCTTCGACGACGGCCCCGACTCGATCTTCGCGCGGCGCGCGACGGTGGGCCTCAGGGGCAAATGGGGCGAGTTGACGCTCGGCCGCAACTTCACCGTCACGTACGACTACATGCTGCCGTTCGATCCGATGGGCTACGCGCAGAACTACTCGTGGGCGACGTCGTCGACGGCGACGGGCGGCCGCAAGGACGGCCTCTTCACGCGTTCGTCGAACGCGGTGCGCTACGACGGCTCGTATGGCGCCTTCCGCTTCGGCGCGATGTACGGCTTCGGCAACGTGCCGGGCAGCATGAAGACGAGCTCGAAGTACGACTTCGCACTCGGCTACGAGAGCGGCCCGTTCGCCGCGGTCGTCACGTTCGACCGCCAGAACGGCGCACGCGACAGTGTGACGCCCGCCGACCCGGTCGACTACGTGCAGGGGATTCATGCGGGCGTCAGCTACGACTTCGGCCATCTGAAAACGATGGCGGGCTACCGCAACTACCGCCGCACATACCACACGACAGCGGCGACGCAACTGAGCGACATGTACTGGATCGGCGGCTCGTACGACTTCACGCCGGCGTTCTCGCTGATCGGCGCGGTCTATCACCAGAACGTCAAGGGCGGCGGCGACGCCGATCCGACGCTCGTGTCGCTGCGCGCGCAATACGCGCTGTCGAAGCGCACGGTGCTGTACGCGGCGGGCGGCTTCGCGATCGCGCAGCATGGGCGGAACGTGAGCCTGTCGCGCGATTCGGTCGGATATGCCGACACGCAGGTCGGCGTCACGGTGGGGATGCAACAGCGATTCTGATCGCCGACGCGCGATGACGCGCGATGACGCAGGGCGGCGCGCACCGCATCCGCGCGGCGGCGCGCCGTCACCCGGACGCATTCATCGTGAACACCGGGCGCACCCGGCTGTCCGCGTCGTCCCAATGCGCGTCGACGCGCGCGAGCGGCATCGTTTCGGTGTCGATCCGCAGTCCGGCGGCATCCGCCGCACCGAACACCGCGCGCGCCGCGTTCAACAGGCGCGGCAGCGAAATGCTGCCGATGCCGCTGCCCATCAGCGTGATCGCCGTGGCGCGCAGCACCGCGCCCGGCAGCAACACGTCGGCGCCGCCGATCGTGCCGATCTGCACGAAGCGCACCGGATGCCCATCGGGCGACGCCTTCGCCGCGGCAATCAACGCGGACCGCGCGCTCGCGCCCCACAGATAATCCAGCACGACATCCACGCCCGCGCGGAAATGTGTGTCGAACGCACGCGCCACCGGTTCGTCATCCTGCGCCAGCGAGATCGTGAAGTCGGCGCCCGCCGATTTCAGCGCTTCGAGCGCATCCGCATTTCGCCCTGTCGCGATCACCTTCGCCGCGCCGAGATGTTTGGCGATCCGCACCGCGAGCCGCCCCGACGCGCCGGTCGCGCCGTTGACGAGCACCGTCTCGCCCGCCACGAGCCGCGCGCGCTCGGTCAGCGCCGCCCATGACGACATGCCCGGAATCGCGATCGCGGCCGCCGTGACGTCGTCGAGCGAATCGGGCAACGGAACGCAGTTCGCTTCGGGCACGAGCGTGCGCTCCGCCATCGCGCCGAACGGCGCCTGCGGACCCAGGAAATAGACGCGCCGGCCGTCGTCGAGACGCCCGGTCCCGTCGACTCCTGCCACGAACGGGAAACGGCCCGTCGACGAATAGTGCGCGCCCGATGCGCGCGCCTGCGCGAGCCGGCTCAGCGCGGATGCGGTCACGTCGATCACGCGATGGCCGGCCGATGCGCGCGGCGGATCGAATTCGGCGTAGCTCGGGCGCTGGCCCGCGCCCTGGACGACAGCAGCTTTCATGAAGGCTCCTTGCTCATCGAATTGCAACGGGATCGCGCGATCGCCGCGCGTGGCGACACGCGCGGCGCTGCATCGCGGATCTCGAGTGGGTCGAACGAATCGATCGCTTGCGGCGCGGACAGCGCACCGGCGACGCCGGCCGCCGCGCGCGCATTCGCGAGGCATGGGGCGACGGCGCTGCCGCCGATCGCCACGCGCCGGCTTCGAGTCGCTCGGTGTGTTCGGGGAAGATCGGTTCGGCTCGCATCGCACCGCACGCCGGATCGAACAAACGTGAACGCAGTGTAGGCGTGCATTCAAGGCCAGTCTCCGGTATAAAAGCCATTCGATACGGTATTCAGGCCATGGTCGATCCACTCCTTCCCGTCGAACTCGTGATGTCCTCCGACGGCCCGTTCGTCGCCGCCGCCGAATTGACGCAGCACGACGCGCGCACGACCGCGCCGCACAGCCACGCGCGCGGACAACTCGTCGGCACATCGAGCGGGCTCGTGTCGATCGGGCTCGACGACCAGGACTGGGTGGTTCCCGCAATCCACGCGATCTGGATTCCGCCGCACCGCGTGCATTCGCTGCGCTCGTTCGGCCCGTTTTCCGGCTGGAGCGTCTTCATCGCGGAACACCGGTGCGCATCCTTGCCGGACGCGCCGCGCGCGATCGTCGCGTCGCCGCTGCTGCGCGAGGCGGTTCGCCGCGCGGCGAGCTGGCGCGGCGCCGAGCTCGACTGCGCGCGCGCGCGGATCGCGGACGTGATACTGGATGAAATCGCGACGGCGAAAGCGGGATCGCTGGGGTTGCCGCGCCCGCGCGATCCGCGACTCGTGCGGATCACCGATGCGCTGGCCGGCGATCTGGCGGACAATCGCCGCGTCGACGAATGGGCAGCGTGGGCCGGCATGGCGCCGCGCACGCTGAGCCGCCGCTTCGTGGCCGAGACGGGGCTCACGCTCGCGCAGTGGCGTCAGCAGGCGCGCCTGCTGCGCGCGCTCGAACAGCTCGCGGACGGCGTGACGGTGACGACGGTCGCGCTCGATCTCGGCTACGACAACATCAGCGCGTTCATCGACATGTTCCGCCGGGCGCTCGGCACGACGCCTGGGCAGTATGTGAGCGCGGAGTCCGGCAAGCATCGGGAAGGCGCGCGGCGCGCGCGCCCCTCCGATTCGGGCGGGACGCGGAGTCAGTAAGTGCCGTCGCCCGCCCGGGCCGCGTCGTCGGCCGTCGACTTGAACTGCGCGGCGAGCCGCTCCGCGCTGCGCGCGAGCAGCGTCGTGTCGACACCGACCGCGACGAACGTCGCGCCGGCTTCGAGATAGCGCCGCGCGGCACGCGCATCCGCGCTGAGGATGCCCGCCGCCTTGCCCGCCGCAACGATCGATTCGATCGCGCGGTCGATTCCCGCCTGCACGTCCGGATGCGCGGGATCGCCGAGATGCCCGAGATCGGCCGCAAGATCGGCCGGCCCGATGAACACGCCGTCGACGCCTTCGACGCGCGCGATCGAATCGATCGCGTCGAGCCCCGCACGCGTCTCGACCTGCACGAGCACCGCGATCCGGTCGTTCGCCTGCCGCAGGTAATCGTCGACGCGATTCCAGCGCGACGCGCGCGCGAGCGCGCTGCCGACGCCGCGGACGCCGTGCGGCGGATAGCGGCTCGCCGCGACGGCCGCGCGCGCCTCGTCCGCGCTCTGCACCATCGGCACGAGCAGCGTCTGCGCGCCGAGATCGAGCACCTGCTTGACGGCGACCGCGTCGTTCCACGGCACGCGCACGACGGGATGCGACGGATACGCGGCGATCGCCTGCAATTGCGCGAGGATCGTCGGCACGGTGTTCGGCGCGTGCTCGCCGTCGATCAGCAGCCAGTCGAAGCCCGCGCCCGCGACGACTTCGGCGCTATAGGGATTCGCGAGTCCGAGCCACAGCCCGATCTGCGCTTCGCCGCGCGCGAGCGCGGCCTTGAACGTGTTGTCAGGAATCCGCATCGTCGGCTGTCACTCGAAGTAGCAATGGATCGCGCCGAGCGGACCGTAATCGACGCTGAACGTATCGCCGCTCTTCGCCGCGCACGGCCGCGTGAACGATCCGCCGAGAATGATCTCGCCCGCGTCGAGCGACACGTCGAAGCGCGCGAGCCGGTTCGCGAGCCACGCGACGCCGTTCGCCGGATGGTTCAGCACGCCCGCCGCGACGCCCGTCTCCTCGACGACGCCGTTGCGCGACATGATCGCCGCAACCCAGCGCAGGTCGACGTCCATCGGCCGCACGGGGCGCCCGCCGAGCACGACGCCCGCGTTCGCCGCGTTGTCGGCGATCGTGTCGAACACCTTGCGCGGACGCTTCGTGTCCGGATCGATCGACTGGCTGCGCGCGTCGATGATCTCGAGCGCGGGCACGACGTAGTCGACCGCGTCATAGACGTCGAACACCGTGCAGTTCGGCCCCTTCAGCGGCTTGCCGAGCACGAACGCGAGCTCGACCTCGACGCGCGGCACGATGAAGCGGCGCGTCGGAATCGTCGCGCCGTCCTCGAAGAACATGTCGTCGAGGAGCGCGCCATAGTCGGGCTCGTCGATCTGCGAAGACGACTGCATCGCCTTCGACGTCAAGCCGATCTTGTGCCCTTTCAGCACGCGTCCTTCGGCGAGCTTCATGTCGACCCACGTGCGCTGGATCGCGTACGCGTCGTCGATCGTGATCTCCGGATAGTCGAGCGAGATCTGGCGAATCTGCCTGCGCTCGCGCTCGGCGACGTGCAGCCGGCGGGCGAGCAACTCGATGGTGGCGGAATCTAGCATGGTCGTCATTGTCGGGGTTGGAGTCACGCGCTGCGCTTGTAGCGCGCGTGGATGTTGTTGTGCTTGTACGAGCCTGTCTCGCTGAACTCGGTCAGCTCCATCGACAGCGCAAGGTAGCGCCGCGCGTAGAGCGCCGCGAAATGCGCCTTGATCGCGTCGAACAGCGCGTCGCACGCGGCCTTCTTCGTCGCCTCGTCACGCCCGGAGCCGATCTTGAGCGTCACGTGGACGAACGCGTCGTCGGCGGTGCCGTCGGCGACGCAGTAATCCTGCAGCTCGATCGCGCGCGAGCGGATGCCGCCTGTCGGGAATACGCCGCCCTGCGCGATCAGCGTCTCGTTGACCGTCTTGAGCAGCACGGGAATCCGCGCGTCGTCACGGATGTTCGCGGTGTATTCGACGATGATGTGAGGCATGTCGGCTCTCCGTATTCTTCAGGATTTCCTCAGGATTCCGTCGGCATCCGAAGTGAATCGGCGCGCGACGCGCACACGGCGCTCATGGCGCTCACGGCAGCGGAAAGATCGCGTTGATCTGCCCGGTGCCAGAACTCGCGAAGTAGTCGGTCACGATCTCGATCGGCTTGTCGTAGCGATCCCAGCCGAGCAGGCCGAGCAGCATCGCGGTGTCGTGCATGCCGCCTTCGCCGAAGCAATGCTCGTTGTACTCGGGCAGCATCTTGCAGAACGTCGCGAAGTCACCCTGCTTCCACAGCTCGACGACGCGCAGATCCACTTGCTTGAAGAACTCGCGGCTGATCATGTGGATCGCCGCTTCGGGGCTGCCGTTGTCGTTGAAGCGATGCGACAGCGAGCCGCTCGCGAAGAACGCGACGTTCGAATCGCTCGCTTCGATCGCGTGCCTGAGCGCCTCGCCGAAGCGCCGGCTCTCGTCGAGCGAGTGCCACATGCACCAGCCCGCGATCGACACGACCTTGAAGTGCTGATCGGCGTTCATGTAGCGCATCGGCACGAGCGTGCCGTACTCGAGCTCGAGACTGTCGATCTCGTGCGCGCGCGTGCCGATCCCGCGCTCGTTCGCGGTCGCGGCGATCAGATGGCCGAGCGCCGGATTGCCCGGATATTCATAACGCATGTCGCGAATGAAATGCGGCAGCTCGTTGCTCGTGTAGACGCCCCCGAAATGCCCGTTGCAGTTCACGTGATAGCCGGCGTTGACGAGCCAGTGCGTGTCGGCGACGACGATCGTGTCGACGCCGAGCGCGCGGCAGCGCTCGCCGATCACCTGATGACCGCGGATCGCCTCGGCACGGCAGCCGTGATGCCTGCCCGGCAACTCGGACAGATACATCGACGGCACGTGCGTGATCTTCGCGGCGAGTGACAGCTTTCCCATCGTGAGTCTCCTGCCGCGTCGCCGGCCGACGGCGCCGGCGCGCGGCGTATCGTTCGTTGTCCGCGGACCTCACACGCCCCAGCGGGGAATGTGATGGCTGCCCATCGAGATGCAGACGTTCTTGATCTCGGCGAACACCTCGAAGCTGTATTCGCCGCCCTCGCGGCCGGTGCCGGATTCCTTCACGCCGCCGAACGGCTGGCGCAGATCACGCACGTTCTGGCTGTTGACGAACACCATCCCCGCCTCGATGCCGCGCGCGAGCCGATGCACCTTGCCGACGTCCTGCGTCCAGATGTACGACGCGAGGCCGTACGGCGTGTCGTTCGCGAGGCGCAGCCCGTCTTCCTCGCCGTCGAACGGAATCAGGCACGCGACCGGCCCGAAGATCTCTTCCTGCGCGATCCGCATCCGGTTGTCGACGTCGGCGAACACGGTCGGCCGCACGAAGTTGCCGTTCGCGAGATGCGCGGGCAGGTTCGCCGGCTTGTCCGGGCCGCCCGCGACGAGCCGCGCGCCTTCGTCGATGCCGAGCCGCACGTAGCCCGTTACCTTCTCCCAGTGCGCGCGCGTGATCATCGAGCCGACTTGCGTGTTCTCGTCGGCCGGATCGCCGACGATCAGGCTGTTCGCACGGCGCGCGAACTCGGCGACGAACCTGTCGTAGATCGTCCGCTGCACGAAGATCCGCGAGCCGGCCGTGCAGCGCTCGCCGTTGATCGAGAAGATCGTGAAGAGCGACGCGTCGAGCGCGCGGTCGAAATCGGCGTCGTCGAAAATCAGCACGGGCGACTTGCCGCCCAGCTCCATCGAATATTTCTTGAGGCCGGCGCGCTCCATGATCCGCTTGCCCGTCACCGTGCCGCCCGTAAACGACACCGCGCGCACGTCCGGATGCCGGACGAGCGCATCGCCCGCGGTCGCGCCGTAGCCCTGCACGACGTTCAGCACGCCGGCCGGAATGCCGGCTTCGAGCGCGAGGCGGCCGAGCTGGTCGGCCGTCAACGGCGAGAGCTCCGACATCTTCAGCACCGCGGTGTTGCCGAGCGCAAGGCACGGCGCGGTCTTCCACGTCGCGGTCATGAACGGCACGTTCCACGGCGACACGAGCGCGCACACGCCGACCGGCTGATACAGCGTGTAGTTCAGCATCTGGTCGTCGACCGGATAGCTGCGGCCGTTCATCTGCGTGCACACTTCGGCGAAGAAGTGGAAGTTCTCCGACGCGCGCGGGATCAGTTGCTTCTTCGTCTGCGAGATAGGCAGGCCGGTGTCCTGCGTCTCCAGTTCGGCGAGCGCCGGCACGTTGCGCTCGATCAGTTCGCCGAGCTTGCGCATCAGCTTCGCGCGCGCCTTCGCCGGCGTGTTCGCCCACTTCGGGAATGCTTCCTTCGCGGCGCGCACGGCCGCGTCGATTTCTTCCGCGCCGCCCGACGCGACCTCGGCGATCGGCTCGCCCGTCGCCGGGTTGAACGTCGTAAACGTCTCTCGGCTTTCGACCTCCCGGCCGCCGATCCAGTGCTTGATGCTCATGCGTCTCTCCTTGTGCGACGGCGTCAGCCGACGCGATAGTAATCCGCTTCGCCGACGATCGTGTTGACGAGCCGGCCGACGCCCTCGATCTCGGTCACGACCTCGTCGCCCGGCTTCGTGTCGGCGAGCCCTTCGGGCGTGCCGGTCAGGATCAGGTCGCCGGGCGCGAGCGTCATGAAGCCGCTGATGTACTCGATCAGCGACGCGACGTCGAAGATCATGTCACGCGTGTTGCCGCGCTGCGTTTCCACGCCGTTGACCGTCGTGCGCAGCGCGAGATTCATCGGATCGCCGATCTCGTCTCGGGTCACGAGCCACGGCCCGAGCGGCGTGCACGTGTCGCGGTTCTTCACGCGCAGGTTCGGTCGGTAGTAATTTTCGAGATAATCGCGGATCGCGTAATCGTTGCCGATCGTGTAGCCGAGCACGTGGCCGAGCGCCTGCGCGCGCTTCACGTTGCGCGCCACGCGGCCGATCACGACCGCAAGCTCGCACTCGTAGTGCATGTGCGTCGCGTCGGCCGGCCGCACCGTCTGCGCGCGATGGCCGACGAACGTGTTCGGCCCCTTCAGGAAGATGAGCGGCTCGGTCGGCGCCTTGAACGCGAGCTCCTTCGCGTGATCGGCGTAGTTGAGGCCGAGCGCGAACGTCGTGCGCGGCGCGACGGGCGGCAGCCACGAGACGTCCGTCTCGGCGAGCACGCGCCCGGTATCGAGCCGCACGCGCCCCTCGCCCGCCGGCTCGGCCGCGTGCAGCGCGCCGTTGAACACTACGCGTGCAGTCTTCATCGTGCGTCCTCCGCCGTCAACGTATGCCGCAACACGCCGAGGCCCGGCGCCTCGATCTCGATCGCGCTGCCCGCCGCCGCGCGCGGCGCATTCGGGCCGACGCCGACGAGCAGCACGTCGCCCGCGTCGAACGACATGAACGCCGACACGTCGGCGATCAACTGCGCGACGGGGCGAATCAGATTCGCGGTGCTCGCCTCGTAGCGCCGCTCGCCGTCGACGCGCACGGTCACGGCGAGCGCATCCGGATCGCCGATGCTTGCGCGCGCAACGATCGCCGGCCCGAGCGGGCAGAAGCCGTCGCGGCACTTGAAGCGCACCGCCGGCCGATAATAATCGGGATGCGGGACCGACACGTCGCTTGCAAGCGTAAAACCTATAACGAAGTCGAGCGCCCGTTCGACCGGCACGCGCGTCGTGCGCCGCGCGAACACGACGCCGACCGTCGCACCGATCTCGAGCGCATCGACGCCCGCCGGCACGACGACGGCCGCGCCGTCGCCCACGTGCGTGTTCGCAGGCTTCACGTACAGCACGGGCGCCTGCGGCGGCTTGTTGTACGGCGGCGCATGTACCGCGTCGCCGAGCGCCGCGAGCGCGCCGCGGTCGTTCAGCAACGCGCCGTAGACCGTACCGATGCGCACCGTTTCGACGGTTGCGCCATCGGCGACAAGGGACAGCTCCATACGATTCATCCTCCACCGCGTCGCGCGGCCGGGTCAATTACTTAACATATTAACTACGGCCCAGGAAAAGAACAACCGCGATAACCCTGATAACTTCGATAAGGCGGTCACCGACGATTTTCGCCCTGCTAAGATTGATGGATCAACCGTCATTCCAGGAACCTCATGAATCGTACGTTCGATCATCGCAATCTGGCCATGCTGCTGCTCGAGGCCCGCGAAACGCTGATGGGCCGGTTCCGGCCGATCCTGAAGGAATTTGCGCTGACGGAGCAGCAATGGCGGATCATTCGCGTGCTGGACGGCGAACCGTCTCATGAGCTCGAAGCCGGGCAGATCGCGCGGCGCTGCTGCATCCTGAGCCCGAGCCTCACGGGCGTGCTGGAGAGGATGGAGCGCGACGGCCTGATTCGCCGCACGCGCGCCCAGGAGGATCAGCGCAGGCTGATCGTCAGCCTGACGCCGCAGAGCCGTCAGCTCGTCACGCAGATCAGTCCGCGCATCGACGAGCAGTACCGGCTCATCGAGCAACGCTTCGGCGCGGACGCGCTGAGCGAAGTATACGAGGCGCTCGACAAGCTGATCGAAGTCGGCGGCTCGTGACGCGCGGCCGCCGCGCGCGCCGTCAGCGGACCGCTCGCGGCATCTGCGCGAGCACGTCGACGCCGCGCGACGTGCGCATGCACTCGTTCACGTAGTCGACGAACGGCAGCGGTTCGAAGTCGATCTCGTCGCGCACGCGCGCGTTGTCGAACACGTAGTCGAGTTCGGCGAAAGCCGCGTAAGACTGCAACGCCCGCTCGATCACGCGCGCACACGCGACGTCGCGGCGGCCGAGCACGTCGCGCGCGATCGACGGAAACTCGGCGGACGAGCAGAGCGCATAGCGCGGCTCGTCGCCGAGGCCCACCGCCTCGTCCATCGCGCGGACGATCTGCGTGACGGTCGGCGCTTCGTCGCCCGCCGATACGTGATACGTGTCGTGCGCGAGCGACGGCTTCAGCGCGAGCAGCATCAGCGCGCGCGCGCAGTCGTCGACCGCGACCACGTCGATGCGCGTCATCGGCCGCGCGGTGAAGCGGCGCGCCGCGTGAACGATCCGGAACATCCAGAACGTGCTCGCCGACGGCTGCGTGCCGAGCAGCGTATGGCCGACGACGCACGACGGCCGCACGACGACGAGCGGCAGGCCGAGCGCGCGCAGTTGCGCTTCCGCGTCGCGCTTGCCGCGCGTGTACGGCACGAAGTCGACCTCGCGGCCGCACGTCGGCGCATCGTCCTCGCAAACCGTGCTGCGCCCTTTCATCCCGCACGCGAACGCCGCGCCGACGTGCACGAAACGCTGCAGCCGCCGGCTGCCCGCGAAACGGCGCGCGAAGCGCAGCGTCGCGTCGACGTTCGTCTCGTTGATGACCGGAACGTCGGCGAGCGACGCGACGCCCGCGCAATGAATCACGTGCGACGCCGATGCGAGGCGCGCCGCATCGACGTCGGCGAACGCGCCGTCGAGCTCGCCCGCGATCACGTTCGCTTCGGTGAGCCGCTCCGCCCAGAACGGCGCGAGGCCGCTCCTGAGCGCCGCCGCGCGCAACCGCACGAGCGCGTGCGCGCGGTCGCACGCGCGCACGACGCACACGACGCGATCGAGCAGCCCGGCATTGACGAGCGATACGAGCACCGCGCCGCCGATGAAACCGGTCGCGCCGGTCAGCACGATCCGGTCGACGTGCGCTGCCGCGGCGGGCGCGCTCGCGGGCGACACGAGGTCCGCCCGCCAGGTCAGCGAGAGCGCAGTTTTCCAGATCAGCACGATGGCCACCTCCTTCTTCAGAATCAGAAACGATAAATCAACGACGACAGCCCGAAGTAGTTGGTCTTCTGCTGCACGATCGGGCTGTTCCCGTAACGGCCGGGCAGATGCGTGACGCCCGCCGTCGTGTTCACCGACCAGTGCTTCGAGAACGCGTAGGTCCACGCGACCGACATCGACACGCTGTCGATGCCGCCCTTCGTCGAGTACGGCGCGAAGCGGGTCGCGGCCGCCTGCGCGTCGGTCACGCCATAGAATGTCTGCGTATAGCGGCCGGACGCCGCGTGCACCGAGCCCGTCACGACGACTTCGTGGCGCCCCGCGCTGAACACCGGCACCGCGAGGTCGACGTGCCCGGACACGCCGCGCGACGTATGCGTGACGGGCGTATCGACCGTCACGCTCAGCATGCTGCCGCCGTACAGCTTCACGCCCGCCCGCACCGCGACGAGCACCGAGCCCGGCACGCGCCCCATTCCCTTCAGGTAGTTCGAGCCCGGCAGATCGAAGCGGTTTTCGTCCGCGCGGCCCGGATCGTAGGTCACGGCAGCCGCGACGAACGCGTCGCCGGGCAGCTTCAGCTTGTAGCCGACGCCGTCGAGCGGGCCGATGAAGAAGCCGTTGTCGAGCTTCGCGGAAAACAACGGCGCGACCACGCCGTGATACTGGTTGCTGCCCGCATAGCGCGGCACGAAGCCGCCGCCGATCGAGAGCGTATAGACGTTTTCCGCATGCGCGGCCGCGACCGACATCAAGCCGGCGAACGGCACGCAATAGCGAAGAGAGTGGATGGACGGGCTCACGATGTCGGGGGAAGAGTCGGGAAGTCCGCAGTCTAGGTTCGTGCGCCGCGCGAATCTGTCCCGAAAGTTTCGGGAATATGTGCGGATTTGTGTTCGATTGTCGGCGATTGTTGCAGCCGACCCCGACAAACGGCGCGCGCGGCTAGAATGCGCGTGCCCTGCCCGCGCCCACGCGCGCGCGCGGAACCATTCCGAGGAGACCATGAACGAAGTCCCGCTCAAATATCGGGTGCTGCTGATCGAAGACGACGACCGCCTCGCGCAGCTGATCCGCGAGTATCTCGACAGCTACGAATTCTCGGTGACGGTGATCCGGCGCGGCGATCTCGCCGTCGCGGCCGTGCGCGAGCACCAGCCCGCGCTCGTGATTCTGGACCTGATGCTGCCGCATCTCGACGGCATGGAAGTGTGCCGCCGGATCCGCGCGTTCTCGAACGTGCCGGTGCTGATCCTGACCGCGCGCTCCGACGTCTACGACCAGGTCGCCGGCCTGGAAACGGGCGCCGACGACTACGTGACGAAGCCGATCGAGCCGCGCGTGCTGGTCGCGCGCGCCCGCGCGCTGTTGCGCCGCACGCAGCCGGGCGCGCCCGTCGACACGCCGGCGAGCGAAGCGCTCGTGTTCGGCGAGCTGACGATCTCGCCGCCGAACCGCACGGTCACGTGGCGCGGCGAGCCCGTCGACCTGAAGACGGCCGAATTCAACCTGCTGCTGATCCTCGCGCGCGCGGCGGGCACCGTGCTGAGCCGCGACGACATCTTGAAGCAGTTGCGCGGCATCGAGTTCGACGGTCTCGACCGCTCGGTCGACTCGGGCATCTCGAAGCTGAGGCGCCGGTTCGAGGACGCATCGTCCGAGCCGCACAAGATCAAGACGATCTGGGGACGCGGCTATCTGTTCAGCCCTTCCGCGTGGGACGATTGAATGCTGCGCTCGCTCGTCAGGCTGTATCTCGTCGTGGTCATCTGCGCCGCGGCCGCGATCATCTTCATCAACACGTCGTTCGACCGGTTCTTCTACGCGCGCATCTCGAGCGCGGCGCGCGAGACGCTCGCCACCTACGCGTTCGTGCTGAACGATTATCTCGAGCGCCATCCGGGACCGGAGCGCAAGCACGCGCTGAGCGAGCTCGCGAAGCACGGTGACGAGGGCTTCGAGTTCATCTCGATGGACGACGCCCGCAAGCTGCTGAGCGCCGAGCAGCGCCGCGACCTCGATCGCGGCGAGATCGCGATCAGCTACGACGGCAAGAACTATTTCATGCCGCTCGTCGACGGCACCGTGCTGCACGCGCACCCGAACGAGCCGCCGAGCCTCGACATCCAGATCTCCGCGTACCTGACCGTCGCGCTCGCGACGCTGCTCGCCGTCGCGCTGTGGATCCACTACCACTGGCGCGATCTGCGCAAGCTGGAGGCGGCCGCGCGCGCATTCGGCGGCGGCCGGCTGTCGACGCGCGCACAACTATCGCGCAAGTCGAACATCTACGGGCTCTCGCAACAGTTCAACGACATGGCGCAGCGGATCGAAGCGTCGATCCAGCGGCAGCGCGAGATGATGCACGGGATCTCGCACGAGCTGAAGACGCCGCTCGCGCGGCTCGAGTTCGGCCTCGCGCTGCTCGCGTCGCCGGACGCGACCGGGCGCATGCATGAACGGCAGGAGGCGCTGCGCCGCGACGTGCGCGAGCTCGACGAGCTCGTCACCGAATTGCTGACGATCGGCCGGCTCGAGCAAGGCGAAGGACACCTCGTGCTGATGCCGGTGACGGTCGCGGAGCTGGTCGACAGCGTCGCGGGCAGCGTCGCGAACGACATCGCCGATCGCCGCCTCACGTTCGACGTATCGATTCACGGCGCGCCCGCGTGCCACGTGTGCGATGCGAAGCTCGTCGCACGCGCGCTGCTGAATCTGATCCGCAACGGGATGCGCTACGCGGAGACGACGATCTCGCTGCAGGCGGCGCCCGGCGAAGCGGGCGCGCTCGTGCTGACGGTCGACGACGACGGCCCCGGCATTCCGGCCGCCGATCGCGACCGCGTGTTCGAGCCGTTCCATCGGCTTGATTCGAGCCGCGACCGGCAGACAGGCGGCTTCGGGCTGGGGCTTACGATCGTGCGGCGCGTCGCGCTCGCGCACGGCGGCGACGTGCGGCTCGGCGACGCGCCGATCGGCGGCGCGCGCTTCGCGATCACGCTGCCGGCGCTCGAGGTGCCGGCTCGCGAGCAGATGGCGCGGGAGAGGGTGACTTGACGCAAGTCGACTGTGGCGGAGGCGGCGATTCGCCATGAATCGCGCCGGCCGCTTCGCGTAAGCGGCTAGCGATGCATCGGGTCGACGCGCGTCGCTTCCTCGAGACGCGCCGCATCCGCTTGGCGGCGCCGATTTGCCGTTCGCTTTGCCGTTCGCTTTGCCGCTCGCTTCGCCGTTCGCTCTGCCGTTCGCTCTGCCGTTCGATTCGCCTCTCGCTTTGCCGTTCGATTCGCCGTTCGTATTGCCACCCGATTCCCCACTCGGTCTGCCGTTGAATCCGCGATCACGCGACGCCGCGTCGAACCATTCATCGACCGCGTCGCCGCCGAGCGACGACGCCGCCCCGCCGCTCCGCTCTCACTCCCCCGCCGCGACGCGCTCCGCGACCGCGTGCTCGCCGCCGACGCGATAGCGCGCGGCCGGATGCGGCGCGGCAAGCCGCGGCCCCGCGCGATGCAGTTTCTCGCGCAGCGTGCCCGGCGCGTAGTCGGTCTGATAGACGCCGCGCCGCTGCAGTTCCGGCACGACGAGCTCGACGACGTCGACGAACGTCTCCGGCGTCACCGCATACGCGAGATTGAAGCCGTCGACGCCGGTCTCGTCGACCCACGACTGCAGATCGTCGGCGATCTCGCGCGGATCGCCGACCGACACCGGCCCGAGTCCGCCGATGCCGCCCCACCGCGCGATTTCGCGCACGGTCCACTTGCGCGTCGGATCCGCGCTCGACAGCGCCTCGACCGCCGACTGAATCGCATTGCTCTCGACGTGCTCGAGCGGCGCGTCGAGGTCGTACTTCGACAGGTCGATCCCGGTCCAGCCGGACATCAGCGCGAGCGCGCCCTCGTCGCTCGCGTAGCGGCGATAGTCGGCATGCTTCGCGTGCGCGTCGGCCGACGTGCGGCCCGTGATCACCGTGTGCAGGTTGAAGATCAGCACGTCGCGCGGATCGCGGCCGAACTGCTTCACGCGCTCGCGGATGTCGGCGACGAACGCCTTCAGGATCGTCCGCGACGGCGCGGCGACGAAGATGCACTCCGCGTGCTGCGCAGCGAAGTCCTTGCCGCGCTTCGACGCGCCCGCCTGATAAAGGACCGGCGTGCGCTGCGGCGACGGCTCGCACAGATGGATGCCGGGCACGTCGTAATAGCGGCCGTGATGGCCGATCGGATGGACCTTCGACGGCTCGGCGAACACGTGGCGCGCGGCGTCGCGCACGATCGCGCCGTCCTCCCACGAGCCCTCCCACAGCTTGTAGCAGACGTCGAGATACTCGTCGGCGATCGCGTAGCGTTCGTCGTGGCTCGTCTGCTGCGGCAGTCCGAGGTTGCGCGCGGCGCTGTCGAGATACGACGTGACGACGTTCCAGCCGACGCGCCCGCCCGTCAGATGATCGAGCGTCGACATGCGCCGCGCGAACGGATACGGATGCTCGTACGACAGCGAGCACGTGATGCCGAAGCCGAGGTGCTGCGTCACGGCCGCCATCGCGGACACGAGCAGGATCGGATCGTTGACGGGCACCTGCGCGCCCTGCCGGATCGCCGCTTCGCCGCTGCCCTGATAAACGTCATAGATGCCGAGCACGTCGGCGATGAAGAGGCCGTCGAACTTGCCGCGCTCGAGCAGTTGCGCGAGCTCGGTCCAGTAGCTCAGCTGGCGATAGCGCCACGACTCGTCGCGCGGATGCGCCCAGAGCCCCGGCGACTGATGGCCGACGCAGTTCATGTCGAAAGCGTTGAAACGGATCTGACGGGTCATGGTGGAGCGGTCTCTCGATTCGGTCGATGCGGGTCGGTGCTCGATGCGGGACGGTGCTGGTCGGTGTTGATCGATGCGCGGTCCCGCGTCACAGCGCGCCGTGGCGCGGCGGCAGCGCGTCGTTCAGGTAGTAGTCGGCGATCGCGACGTATTTCCAGCGCACCGGATCGTGCAGCGTATGCGTGCGCGCGTTGCGCCAGTGGCGATCGAGCGCGTGCTCGGCGAGCGCGCCTTGCGTGCCCGCGAGTTCGAGCAGACGCGACGACGCCGCGAGCGCGATCTCGGTCGTCGCCGCGCGCGCCTTCGCGACCGCGATCGACGCGGCCGCGACCGTGCGCTCGTTCGCGTCGTCGATCGCCGCGTCGACGCGCAAGCCCGCGCGCTCGGTCAGCGCGCCGGCTGCGTCGAGATCCACCGCGAGCTTGCCGAAGATCTCGAGCGTGAGTGGATCGTCGCTCGCGCGCTCGACGCCGCTGTCGATCCACGGCCGCGCGCGCTCGCGCACGAAGCGGCGCGCGTCGGCGAACGCGGCGCGCGCGATGCCGAGATCGACGGCCGCATGCAGCAGCTGGCCGAACGGGCCGACGGGCGTCGGCTTCGCATCGAATGCATCGCTGTACGGCACGACCGCGGATGCGTCGACGTACACGTTGTCGAGCCGCGTCGTGCCGCTGCCCGTCGTGCGCTGGCCGAAGCCGTTCCAGTCGTCCTCGACGGTGAGACCCGGCGCATGTGCCGGCGTGAACGCGACGTGCAGCCGCTCGTTCGCGTCCTTCGCGACGACCGGAATCCAGTGCGCGAAGCGCGCGCCCGTCGAATAGAACTTCCGGCCGTTGAGCCGGAATCCCGCGCCGTCGGGCGTGATCGTCGTCCGATAGTCGCGCACGTGCTTCGTGCCGCGCTCGGACAGCGCGTTGCCGAAGCGCTCGCCCGCGAGCGCACGCTCGAAATAGAAACGCTGCTGATCGCGCGTGCCGTTCACGCGCAGCACTTCGAGCATGAAGAAATGGTTCTGCGGGATCTGGCCGATCGCGGGATCCGCCTCCGACACGATCGCGGTCACTTCCGCGAGCGTCGCGGCCGATACCGCCGCGCCGCCGAACGCGCGCGGCGCAGCGATGCCCCAGAGGCCCGTCGCCGAATAGGCGTCGAGCTCCGCATACGGCAGGCGGCGCTCGCGGTCGCGCGCGGCGGCGTCGGGCGCGACCGTCGCCGCGAACGTGCGGGCCGCATCGATCGCTTCGGCGTCGTTCGAAATCCGCCGCGCCGCGCGCGCGGCGGACGATTGCGTGACGGCGTTCATCGGCTCAGTTCCACGCGTGGCGCGCGGGCGCGACGCCGTTCAGATAGTAGTTGCCGACGAGGTGGTACTTCCAGCGCACCGGATCGTGCAGCGTATGCGTGCGCGCGTTGCGCCAGTGGCGATCGAGGCCGTGCTCGGCGAGCGTCGCCTGCGTGCCGGCGAGCTCGAACAGCTTCTCGCTCGCGAGCAGCGCGATCTCGGTCGTCAGCACCTTCGCCTCGCCGACCGCAACCGATGCGCGCGCGACGTCGTCCTCGGCGATCTCGCTTTGCGCGGCGATCGCGTCGAGCGTGCGCGCCGCGCGCTCGAGCAGCGCATCGGCCGCGTGCAGTTGAATGAAGAGACGCCCGATCTCGCGAATCGTCAGCGGATCGTCGACCGCGCGCTCGACGCCGCTGTCGATCCACGGTCGCGAGCGCTCGCGCACGAAGCGCAGCGTATCGTCGAGCGCCGCGTGCGCGATGCCCGCATCGATCGCCGCCTGAATGATCTGCGACAGCGGACCGTTCAGCGTCGGCTGCTCCGATACGCGATGCGCGGGAAACACGTGCGACGCGGGCACGCGCACGTTGTCGAGCTTGACCGTGCCGCTCGCGGTCGTCCGCTGGCCGAAGCCCGACCAGTCGTCGATCACGGAAAGCCCCGGCGTGCCCTTCGGAATGTATGCGAGCCAGCCCTTGCGGTCATCGTCGATCCCGAGCACCGGCACGTAATGCGCGAACAGCGCGCCCGTCGAATAGAACTTCGTGCCGTCGACGCGATAGCCGTCGCCGTCGCGGATCACTTTCGTCTTCAGGTCGAGCACGTTTTTCGTGCCCTTTTCCGAGAAGCCGTTGCCGAAGCGCTTGCCCTTCAGGATCTCGCCGAAGAAGAAGCGCTTCTGTTCATCGGTGCCCGTGAGCGCGATCACGTCGACGAGGCCGAAATGGTTCTGCGGCAATTGGGCGAGCGACGGGTCCGCGGCCGCGACGATCTTCACGACCTCGGTCAGCGTCACGTGCGACACGCCCGCGCCGCCGTATGCGTTCGGCACCGTGATCGCCCACAGGCCCGATTGCGAGAACCAGTCGATTTCGTCGTATGGCAACCGGCGTTCGCGATCGCGCTCGGCAGCGCCTTGTGCGAGCCGCGCGGCGAGCGTGCGCGCGATGTCGAGCGCCTCGGCATCGCTCGCGATTGGATGCGCGTCTCGCGCGGACGCGTCGCGCGCGGGTTGGACTGTCGTCTCATAGATCGCGGACATGCGTGTCTCCGTTGAAGAACAAGGGACCAATCTATCAACGGGGCTCGCCGCGACCAACCGATCGATTCGGGAATCGTTATTCCGGGCCGCAGAAGATGCGCATCGCGCGCGCTGCATTGGCGGCATGCAGACCGAATGCAGGCGGCAAATCGACGCACCTACATGCGACGAGGTCGGATCATATATGACACGCGTTTGCATGCATCGCTCGTGAAAACACCTGATTGCGCAGAAGAGTCCGCGCGCGCACGCTATGCTCACGTTTGTTCGCGCGCATCGTCCAACGCAGGACGATGTGACCCGCGTCAATCTTTTCGCAACGCTTCTTGCGTTCCGCGTCAATCCACCTAGACTGGGAAAGCTCACCGGCTAACCCTCGAAAGGAGACGAAGCATGCGCCTCACCATTCGAATCAATGGCAGCGATTCTTCTGCGCAGCAATTCGCGGTCCTGTGGCTCGACACCGAAGAGCATCTGTGGTCACGCGAAGCGCATCAGGGCATCGATCTGCCGACGTGGGGCAAAATGAAGGACGTTGAAGGCGCGATTGCGCTGTGCTCGGCCGACAGCGGCGAAGCGCTGTGCCGGCTGCAAGGGTTGTCGTTCTCGAACGTACAGCCGTCGTCCGAAGACGAAGAGCACGGCGCCGTGGATCTCGGCGGCAAGCGCCCGCAAGGCGCGTGGCGCTTGCAGGCGGTCGACTCGGAGTCGTTCCAGCCCGAGCATCAGGGCTTCACCGTCGTGCGCTGAACGCGGCGCGCGTCCGGCGACGCATCGCCGGGTGCCGCGCGGAACGATCGGCCACGCAATCGATTTTCGAATCGGAACGCCGATCGGAAATCGCCCTTCCAAACCACCACGACACATCACACGTCGAGAGCGGCGTTCGCGGACCAGGCGAACGCCGCTTTGCATTGATGGCGTGCATTTTAGAGGCTCGTGCCTGAGGCTCGAGTGCGCACATGCGCGGCCGTTCGCGACGCGCGCTTCGTCAAGCTTTCCTGAAGCGAGCGCCTGATTTTCTCGCAGTCCGCATCGCATCGTTCGAAGCGCACGTCGCGCGTACATGCATGCACGTGCACATGCAATTCGCGACCGTGCGACACGATCCGATGCAATCCGACGCTTCACGCCCGTCATATCGCTTCGCTTATTCGATCGGCTCGACGAGATGCGAGCGATCGTATGGCGCATCGTACGGCTCGGGCCAGAACTCGACGATGCGCACGATCTTCCGATGCGCCACCGTGAAGAATGAAATCGCCCGCGCCCGCTGAACGCCGTCGGTCACCGACACATCGGACACGGCCTCGTGCGCGTCGCCGATCAAGCGGCCGACGGTGAACATCCACGATCCATGCGCCGGATACTCGCTATTCAGCAGCGCGAAGTTTCGGGCGCCGCGAATACGCTCGTTCGATTGCGGCCATTCGAGCACGAAGTCGTCCGCAAGCACGGCCGCGACCGCGTGAAAATCGTTCGTGCTCATCAAGCGCCAGAACTCGCGCGCCACGTCGACAGCCATTTCGATGTCCCTATTCATGTTCGTATCGTCGCGTCGCTCGCGCGCAGATGCGCGCATGACCATGCGGAACAAATGAGACGCACGTCCCTCGCCGCGCGACATGCCCCCCCAATCGAGACCGGCGTCTCGCGTTCGATCGGATGCGCGGCCCTCACATCATTCCTGCATGCCGATTCCGTTGCGCCGCCTCAGTTGCACGACGTCGCGCAACGGCGGCGCGCCGAACAGGCGGCTGTACTCGCGGCTAAATTGCGACGGGCTGTCGTACCCGACCCTGAGCGCGACCGAGCCGACGTCGGCGTGCTGACCGATCAGCAGCCGGCGCGCCTCGTGCAGCCGAAGCTGCTTCTGATACTGGAGCGGACTCAGCGTCGTCATGTGCTTGAAGTGATGATGCAGTGACGACACGCTCATGTTGACCTGCTGCGCGAGCGTCTCGACCCTGAGCGGCTCCGCGTAATGATTCCGGATCCATTCGATCGCGCGCGCGATTCGATACGTCTGGCTGCCCGCGACCGCGATGTGCCGCAGCCGCGCGCCCTGCCCGCCCGTCAGCAGCCGGTACAGCAGTTCCTTTTCGATCAACGGCGCGAGGATCGGGATGTCGTCTGGAGTATCGAGCAATCGCACGAGCCGCAACGCCGCGTCGAACAGCGGCGCGGACAGCGCGCCGACGACGATTCCCTCGCCCGTCGGCACCGCGTCCGGCGGCGGCATCCGCATCTCGGCCGCGAGCTCGGCGATCCGCTGCAGATCGAGCGCGATCTTCACGCACAGATACGGCGCATCGGCCGACGCACGCGTGACCTGCGACAGCATCGGCAAATCGACCGACGTGACGAGGCAGTGCTGATGGTCGTATTCGTACGCGTGGCCCGCGACCGTCACCCGCTTCGCGCCCTGCGCGGCGAACACGAACGCGGCGCGCGTGACGCTGCAGCCGAGGTCGGCGGGCGACGAGCAGCGGAAGAACGACAGCGCGGGAATCGCGCTCGGATACGCACCGTCGACGGGCGCGAAGCGGTCGATCAGCGCGGCAAGCTCACGGCGCGCGGCTTCGCGCGGCGCGAGCGGCGGCTGCGCATCGGATCGGGGGGACGCCGCGTGCGCGGCGGGCTCGAACGTGTTGTAGCGCTGTTCCATCGTCAATGAAAAAGCGTCAGTGGTCGTGATCGGAACAGGCACGCGCGCGGACGATGCAACCGCCGCGCGCGGCCCTCGGGGATTTGCAGGATTGTTCAATATTTTTGCAGGATTGTGTAAACACGACGGCGGTCCGTCCCTCACACTGCCGGCTATCACCCGGCGCCAAGTCCGGGATATCCCCACGGAGATTGTCCATGTCTACCTCGTTTGTGCTGAACGGCAAGAATCTGACGCTGGACGCCGATCCCGCGATGCCGCTGCTCTGGGCGATCCGCGAAGATGCGGGCCTGCACGGCACGAAGTTCGGCTGCGGCGCGGCGCAATGCGGCGCGTGCACTGTGCATCTCGAAGGCCAGGCGGTGCGCTCGTGCGTGCTGCCGCTCGCGGCCGTCGCCGGCAAGCGCGTGACGACGATCGAAGGGCTGTCGAGCAAGCCCGCGAAGGCCGTCCAGGCCGCGTGGATCAAGCTGCAAGTGCCGCAGTGCGGCTACTGCCAGTCCGGCCAGATCATGTCGGCGACCGCGCTCCTCGAGCAGAACGCAGCGCCGACCGACGCCGACATCGACGCCGCGATGAACGGCAACATCTGCCGTTGCGCGACTTACACCCGCATCCGCGCCGCGATCCACGAAGCGGCCGCCACCTTGAAGGCCTGAGCGATGACCACCGACCTCGATCTCCCGGACGCGGTGCGCGCGTCCCGCCGCACGTTCCTGAAGGCCGCCGGCGCCGCCGCGGCGGTCGGCCTCACGATCGGCTTCGAATGGCTCGACGCGAGCCGCCCGGCGCTCGCCGCCACCGCGCCCGCTGCCGGCGCGGACGCCGCCGCCGCGACCGGCGCGTTCGCGCCGAACGCGTTCCTGCGCGTCGCACCCGACAACAGCGTGACCGTGATCGCGAAACACCTCGAGATGGGCCAGGGCGCGTACACGGGCATCGCGACGATCGTCGCCGAAGAGCTCGACGCGAACTGGCGCGACGTGCGCGTCGAGAGCGCGCCCGCCGACGCGACGCGCTACGCGAACCTGCAGTTCGGCAAGCTGCAAGGCACGGGCGGCAGCTCGGCGATGGCGAATTCGTGGATGCAGCTGCGCGAAGCGGGGGCGAAGGCGCGCGCGATGCTCGTGTCGGCGGCCGCCGTGCAATGGAGCGTGCCCGCCGCCGAGCTGACGACCCGCGACGGCTACGTGCGCCACGCGGGCAGCGGCCGCGGGGCGACCTACGGCTCGCTCGCGACGGCCGCGGCCGCGCTGCCCGTGCCCGACAAGGTCACGCTGAAGTCGCCGCGCGAGTTCCGCCTGATCGGCCAGCCGGTGCCGCGCGTCGACGCGCTCGCGAAATCCGACGGCACCGCGCAGTTCACGATCGACGTGACGATGCCCGGCATGCTCGTCGCGCTGCTGCAGCGGCCGCCCCTTTTCGGCGCGACCGTGAAGTCGTTCGATGCGACGGCGGCGAAGGCGGTGCCGGGCGTCGTGGCGGTCGTCCAGGTGGAGCGCGGCGTCGCGGTCGTCGCGAAGGGCTTCTGGGCCGCGAAGCAAGGCCGTGACGCACTGAAGGTCGAATGGGACGATTCGAACGCGGAAAAGCGCAGCTCCGACGCGATGATGCGCGAGTATCGGCAGCTCGCCGAGCGCCCCGGCACGCCCGCGCGCCGCGACGGCGACGCCGAGCGCGCGCTCACCGTCGCGGCGAAGCGGATCTCCGCGTCTTACGAGTTCCCCTATCTCGCGCACGCGCCGATGGAGCCGCTCGACGCGGTCGTCACGCTGACAGCCGACAGCTGCGAAATCTGGGCGGGTGACCAGTTCCAGACGATCGATCAGGGCAACGCGGCGCGCGTCGCGGGCCTCGATCCGTCGAAAGTGAAGATCCACACGCTGTACGCGGGCGGCAGCTTCGGCCGGCGCGCGAACGCGTGGTCGGACTACGTCGTCGAGGCGGTGTCGATCGCGAAGGCGCTCGGCGCGAACGGCACGCCCGTCAAGCTGCAATGGACCCGCGAGGACGACATCCACGGCGGTCTCTACCGGCCGATGTACTTCCACAAGCTCGACGCGGCGCTCACGAAGGACGGCAAGCTCGTCGCGTGGCGGCACCGGATCGTCGGCCAGTCGATCCTCGCCGGCACGCCGTTCGAGCCGGTGATGGTGAAGAACGGGATCGACCAGACGTCGGTCGAAGGCGCGGCGAACCTGCCGTACGCGGTGCCGAACGTCTCGGTCGAGCTGACGACGACGAAGGCCGGCGTGCCGGTGCTGTGGTGGCGCGTCGTCGGCAGTTCGCACACCGCGTACGCGGTCGAGGCGTTCATCGACGAGGCCGCGCATGCGGCGGGCAAGGACCCGTACCTGTTCCGCCGCGACCTGCTCGCGCACGAGCCGCGCATGAAGGCCGTGCTCGAGCTCGCTGCCGAAAAGGCCGGCTGGGATCCGCGCAAGCCGCTGTCGAAGGGCCGCGGACGCGGGATCGCGGTCGCCGAGTCGTTCAAGAGCTATGTTGCACAGGTCGCCGAGGTGTCGGTCGACGAGCATGGCGGCGTGAAGGTCGAGCGCGTCGTCTGCGCGGTCGATTGCGGGACCGCGATCAATCCGGACATCGTCGCCGCGCAGATGGAAGGCGGCATCGGCTTCGGACTCGGCGCGGTGCTGCACAGCGCGATCACGCTGAAGGACGGCAAGGTCGAGCAGAACAACTTCGACGGCTACCGGGTGCTGCGGATCGCCGAAATGCCGAAGGTCGAGGTGCACATCGTGCCGTCGGGCGAGGCCCCGACGGGCGTCGGCGAGCCGGGCGTCGCGCCGATCGGCCCGGCGGTCGCGAACGCGATCTTCGCCGCGACCGGCAAGCGGCGCCATACGCTGCCGTTTCCGGCTGCCGGGGAAGCCACCGCGTAACGCGTGACGCATCGCGCGCGGCGCGCGGGCCGGTCGCTTTTGGAACAGACGTTCTTGATGCGGTCGTTTTCGACGTGCGTTCTCGAAACGGTCGTCTCGAATCGGCAATGGCAGATGATCGCGTCGAATCGAATGTCTTGAACCCATCGCCGCGCGCTGGTCGTCCCGAAAAGATCGTGAGCCGGTCGCCGGCGCGCCGGCGCCGCCTCGCCAAATCGTCGAAAGGTCGCCGACAGTTGTCGCAATCCGCGATGACGGATCGGCGCCCCCGCCGCTCGCGCGTGCAGCCAGCCGCCTCGTCCGACGCCTCGCCACACCACGCCAAAGAGCGCGCTTCTCGCTGATTCCGCCCCGGCAGCCGAAGCCCGGCCGCCCCGCCCGTCCCGATCGTTCCCCTCGTGTTACGTCGCCGCTCGCATCGACGTAACACGAACGCCGGTGCTACGTAACACACCTTCAACCGGTTTCAGATTGTTACATTTCCAGCGTAATGACAAGCCAGCGACGCTCGCATGAAAACGCTGTCAATTCATGCACTTGAGTCGTAAAAAAGACCTTTCGAAGCGCTTGCCTGCTGCATTGCGCCAGGCTGGCCCGACAATTGCAGTAAGCCCCTCGTGTCGTTCGCCCCATCCATCTGCGAATCACGAGGATCATCATGGATTGCAAGTATCTGTACATCGACAACATCAAGATCGACTTCGTCCGACGCATCATCGAGATCGACGGCGAACTGGTCAGCCTGACTCCGCGCGAATTCGACGTCGTCGAATTCCTGCTCGACAACATGAACAAGGTCGTGTCGCGCCAGGCGATCCAGGAGACTGTGTGGGGCCGGGAACTCGCCGTGTCGTCGCGCACGCTCGACACGCACGTGTCGCGCATCCGGTCGAAGCTCGGCCTCGACTATGACAAGAACATGCGGATCATTCCGATCTATTCGATCGGCTACCGGCTCGTGCTGTTCGGCGCGGCGACGATGCACGTCGAGCCGCACGACAAGCAGCAAGCGGCGCGCGTCGGCGAGCCCCACGTCGACGCCGACGCGGCCGCGCCGATCGCGCGCCCGGCCGCCGTGCCGCACTGCAAGTTCGTCGCCGAATATCACTGAACGCCGCCCGCGCCTCCGTGCGGACGGCTTCCAGCATGCACTCGGCGGCCTACTCGGCGCGCTGCCGCTCGAGCCACGCCTGGAACATCAGCACCGTCCACAGCGGATGCTGCCAGTTCATCCGGCCCGACTGATGCTGCCGCCACAGTCGCTCGACCCGCGCCGCGTCGAAATAGCCTTCGTCTCGCAGGCGCGCGGGGGACAGCAGCTCCGTCGCCCAGTCGCTCAGCTCGCCACGCAGCCACGCACCGACGGGCGCGCAGAAACCCTGCTTCGGCCGGTCGATCAGCGGCCGCGGCACGTAGCGATAGAGCAGCTTGCGCAGCAGCCACTTGTCCTGCGCGTCCGGAATGCGCAGCCCCTCGGGCAGCCGCCACGCGAACTCGACGACGCGATGATCGAGAAACGGCATCCGCGTCTCGAGACTCACTGCCATCGCCGCGCGATCGACCTTCGTCAGGATGTCGGTCGGCAGGTACGTGAGCGTATCGACGGCCATCGCCTGTTCGGCGAACGACAGGCCGGCGGGCCACGCGTCAGGCGAGTCGATCAGCGTCTTCGGCTCGTGGCCCGCGAGCGTGAAGCGCTCCGGATGATGGACCGACGACATCAGCAGCCGGTACAGCGACGTGCGGCTGTCCGCCGTCATCACGTTGGCGAGCTTGTGCAGCCGGTCGCCGACGCGCGGCGACGCGTCGCGCTGCGCGGACGAGCTCCATACGCCTTGCACGAGCGCGGCGATCTGATCCGCGTGGTCGGGCCGCAACGCGTGCAGCGCGGCCGCGATCCGCATCCGTACCGACGCCGGCACGCGACGCAGCCGGCCCCATAGGCGCGGCGTGAGGAAATAGCGCGTGTAGCCGCCGAACAGTTCGTCGCCGCCGTCGCCCGACAGGCTCACTTTCACGTAACGACGCGTCAGCTCGGAGACGAGCAGCGTCGGAATCTGCGACGAATCGGCGAACGGCTCGTCGTAGACGGAAGGCATGCGCGGGACGGTCGCGAGCACATCGGACGGCTTCACGTAGAGCTCGGTGTGCGACGTGCCGAGGTGCCGCGCGACCGCCTTCGCATAGCCCGCTTCGTCGTAGCCCGCCTCGTGGAAGCCGATCGTGAACGTCTGCACTGGCTGCGCGGTCTGCGTCTGCATCAGCGCGACGATCACCGACGAATCGACGCCGCCCGACAAGAACGCGCCGAGCGGTACGTCGGCGACCGATTGCTCTGCGATCGCATCGCGCAACACGTGATCGAGTTGCGCGACGGCGGCGTTCGCATCGCCATCGAAGGGATTCTCGCGGCCCGCGGCGATCACGCGCTCGAGCGACCAGTAGCGGCGCGGCGCGGGTTCGATCTCGATGTTCTCGAGCTGCGCATACGTGCCGGGCGGCAGCTTGCGAATCCCTTCGTAGATCGTGTACGGCGCGGGCACGCTCGCGTATCGCAGATACAGGCACAGTGCGTCGCGATCAATCGCACGCGATCCGAAACCTGGAAAGCGCCGCAGCGCCTTCAGCTCCGAACCGAACACGAACGAGTCGCCGACGCGTCCGTAATAGAGCGGCTTCTCGCCGATGCGATCGCGTGCGAGCGTGAGCACGCGCGACTCGCGATTCCATAGCGCGAGCGCAAACATGCCGACCGATTTTTGCAGCACACGATCGATGCCCCACGCGGAAAATGCGGCGAGCAGCACTTCGCTGTCCGAATGACCGCGCCACTCGGGCGCGCGCCGCTCGCGTTCGAGCTCGCGGCGCAACTCGCGGAAATTGTAGATCTCGCCGTTGAACGTCATCGCATAGCGGCCGCACGCCGACAGCATCGGCTGATGCCCATGCTCCGACAGATCGACGATCGACAGGCGCCGATGCCCGAGCGCGACGCCCGCCTCGGGATCGACCCACAATCCGGTATCGTCCGGGCCGCGATGCGCGAGACTGTCCGTCATTCGCGCGAGGGTCGCGCGGGCTGTCTCCGGTGCGCATGCAACAGGGCCCACGAAGCCGCTGATTCCGCACATGACGAATATCTCGATTGAATAGTGAAAAGGATATGGCTTGACGGGCGTCCTGCACCCGTCGATTGGGCGCATATTACGAAGAAAATATTCATCAATTAATCCACCTTGCAGCGGTCATTTTTTTCTATTGAAAAATTAATTCGCCTGTAAGCGGTTTTGTACACGATGCGCAAATTTGTTGCATCGCGCCATCCGGCGTGCGTCCGATGCGCGTTTCGTCATCCGCGCAAACGTCGCGCTGCGAGATAGGCGAGTTGAGCGCGATTGCGCGCGTTGAAGCGTTTTTCGAGCGTGCGGATCTGCGCGCCGACGCGATGCAACGACGTGCTGAGCGCGTTCGCGATTTCCTGATCGGACAGGCCATGCACGAGCCGCTCGAGCACCGCCGCTTCGTCGTCCCCAAGCACGAACGCGCGTGCGCCGCCGACACGCGCGTCGAGGTGCGGCTGCGCGGCGCGATGCACGTCGAGGCTGAGTGCGAGCGCGCAGCCGATCACGCGATCGTCGAGCCATGCGTCGTGCGCCTCCGACGCGAGGCTCACGGCGACGCGCAAATCGAGATGCGGCGCTGGCCAGCAGAAGATCACGCCGCTGTGCATTGCATGCGCACGCAACGAATTCACGAGCGCGAGCATGCGCCGCTCGCCGGTGCGGCGCGCATGCGCGTCGAGCTCGTCGATCCGCCACGCGATCGGCGACACCCCCTGGCGCCATCCGGCGAAACGCGGATCGGCTTCGAACAATCGACCTTCGACGTACGCGCGCATGAACGATACAGGCGCGAAATCGCGCAACAGATACGCGGCGAGCATCTGTTGACCGATCAGCTCGAATGCCCCGTAGCAGAGCGTCGTGAAGCCGGCCGCGCGCAGGCGCGCGTCGCAGTCCGCGACGTCGAACGCCGCGCGACGTGGCCAATCGTGCGACGCGGCGAACGACGATACGGAAGGATGTGCATCGCGCGGCGCACATTCGCTGCGCGGCATGACGAACTCGGCATGCGAGAACCATTCGATGCGCGGCGCGCTGTCAGCAATTGTCATGGGGGAAGCCGGCTTCTTGTGTGCGTGATGCTGTTGCGCAGGAACCCCGACAAGCACGTGGTCTTTGGTCCGCGCTTTCGTATCGCTGCCGAGCGCGGTTAGTATTACGGGATATTACGCGCAAGCGCGCCGCTTTGTACAATGCCTTCGCCCGGACAAGGGTGCGCCGCGTGTCGTCTCGATGTTGGCCGCAGACGTGCGTGGCGACGACGTGCACGTTGGAGGCGCCCGTGGCGAATGCGCAGGTCGCAAGCACGCAGGCTGCGCACGCGCTCGCCACAAGCATGCACGTTGCGATCGCACATCGCGTCCGGCCGCCCGGTCGGACGGCATCGGATTACCGTCGCGAGGTTTTTCGTCATGTCGGACATTGCAGTGCAGGAAGACGCCGCCGTCGCGAACGTCGCGCGCCCCGTGTCGCGCTCGAATCCGGACGGCACGACGCGCGAAGCGCAGACGATCGACGTCGTCTGGTGCGGCCACGTGAGGCGCGCGGCCGATGCCGAGCCGCGCTTCGCGCCGCGCCTGGGCGTCGCGGAGATGCTCGCGAGCGCGCGCGGCACCGCCGAATGCGGCCGCATCGCGACGAGCCTGTTGCGGCTGATGGGCTTTGCGACGTTCGCCTATTTCGCGATCGAGTTCTCGCGCGACGACGCCGAATGCCTGTATCTGCACGAAGCGTTCACGCCCGCCGCGTATCGCGGCGATTACGTGCGGCGTCGCCATCACGACGTCGATCCGCGGATGCTCGGCACGCGCGCATCGAGCATGCCCGTCGTCTGGGACCTGCGGCAGCTCGCGCGGGATCACGCGGCGCGCGGCTCGGACGCGCTCGACGGCTTTCTGCGCGTGATGCACGACGATGACATGTGCAGCGGCGTGATGTATTCGATGCTCGTGCCGGGCACGCGGATGCATGCGTTTGCGAGCTACACCGCGCCACGGCGCTCGCGCGACTGGATCTCGTCCGCGACGCTCGAGCAGGTGCTGTCGCTCGGCTTGTCGGTACATCGGTTCGCTGCGCCGCAGTTGATCGCGTCGTCGCGCGAGCGCGCGGTCGAGCGCCTCACACCGTTCGAGCGCGAGTTGCTCGTCGGCATCGCGGAAGGCGCATCCGACAAGGAAATCGGCCGACGGCTCGACACCAGCGCGCACAACGTCGACTACCATCTGCGCAAGCTGCGCAAACGCTTCGGCGTCGCGAACCGGATTCAGTTGACTTATTTCGCGTCGGCGCGCGGATTGATCTGATGCGCGTATTGGCGAATGTTTGCGCGCGGCGTGACGTTGCGCCGCGTCGTTGCGTCGTTGCGATCGAGCGGCCATAGTCGAAGGCCGGACGGCGATCGCGGATCGCGAATGCAAAGCGCCGATCTCCGTTCGACGGCGACGCGACACCCGTGCCGCCGCCGTCGCGCTGTGCGAGCGCGCGCCGCACGACATCGAACGGCGGCAAACAACCGTCGCCGACAGCAGCCGAACCTCGGCCGCAACCGTTGCACACGCAACCAACTGACGGAACGCGAGCCGGCCGCCGCCGCTCGCGCCCGCCCTGCTCGAGGGTGCGCGTCACCCGCCGTACAGATCGAGCAGCTTGAGCGTCACGCCGTTGGTCCAGCCGAAGCCGTCCTGCAGCGGATACTCGCCGCCGCCACCGCCGCCCGTGCCCGTTCCTTCTACGATGTACTTCTCGACGAGCTTGCCCTGCGCCGCGTACACGCCCTTCACGTCGGCGAGGAAACGCGTGCCGATGTCGTTCGCGAGCGCCTTCTCGCCATATTGCTGCAGTCCGACAAGCGCGATCCAATGCAGCGGCGCCCAGCCGTTGGGTGCGTCCCATTGCTGCGTCGTGTCGTAGGTCGTCGTCGCGAGCCCGCCCGGCTCGAGCAGCGTCTTCTGCACGTTCCTCGCGGTCTGCTTCGCGCGCTCCGGCCAGGCGACACCCGCAAACAGCGGATACAGCGCCGCAGCCGACAGGTTGTCGCGCGGCTTGCCGAGCTTCCAGTCGTAGTCGCCGTAGTAGCCGTTGCGGTTCCACAGATAGCGGTTGACCGCGACCGCGCGCTTGCCAGCGCGGCCGGCGAACTCGGCGGCGCATGCAAAGTCGCGCGTCGCCGCGCAGCCCTTCACGATCGTCGTCTCGAGATGGAACATCAGGCTGTTCAGGTCGACGGGCACGATCGCGGTCGTGCGGATCGTCGCGAGCGTGCGGCTGTCGCCGAACCAGCGCGAGCTGAAGTCCCAGCCGCTCTCGGCCGCCGCGCGCAAATCGCGCCAGACTTCGGCCGACGGCCGGCCGCTCGCCTGTTGCGCGGTCTTGACGTCCTCGAGATACGACTCGTCGCGCGGCGTGTCGTTCGCATCCCAGTAGCGGTTCAGCACCGCGCCGTCCGGCATCGCGACGACGTTGCGCGTCGCCGAACCGCGCGGCGTCGTACGCTCGCCCTGCATCCAGTAGGCGTACTCCTTGCGCAGCGCGGGCAGGTACTTCTGGTAGACGCGATTGCCCTCGACCTTCGCCGCGAGCGTCACCATGTACGCGAAGAACGGCGGCTGCGAGCGGCTCACGTAATAGCTGCGGTTGCCGTTCGGCACGTGGCCGACGGCGTCGATCAGGTACGCGAAGTTGTCGAGCATGTCGTCGACGAGATCTTCGCGGCCCGCCTCCTGCAAGCCGAGCATCGTGAAATACGTATCCCAGTAGTAGCCCTCGCGGAAGCGTCCGCCCGGCACCACGTACGGTTTTGGCAGCGGAATCAGCGAACTGTACGGCGGCACGGTCGTCGTCGTGCGCGTGAGCTTCGGCCACAGCCAGTCGATGTGCTCGCGCAGCGTCTGGTTCGGCGGCGGCGTCACCGACTGATCGGCCGGCGGCGTGAAGTACTGCGCGACGAACGCCTTCAGCGAGAAGCCGGGCTGACCCTTTTGCTGCTGGTACAGCTGGACGATCGTCGCGGGATCGGCGTTCGGCGTCGAATCGACAAAGGTCTTCTGGTCTTCGAAGATCTGCGCGGTTTGCACTGCAACAAAGAGATCGCCGTATAGCTGGCTCGGCGGCGGCGGAATCGACGCCACACTCGGCGTGGAAGCGGCCGCCGTGGAAGCGGCCGCCGTGGAGACGGCCGCCGTGGAGACGGCCGCCGAAGCCGGCGCGCGCGACGAATCGGCGCGCGCGAGCGTCGCGCTCGTGCAGCCGATGCCGGCCGCGGCGACGAGCGCAACCCATGCAGGTGCGCTCAGCAGGCGACGATAGAGCGGATTTTCGACATGAAGCGGGCGATGCCGCGGCGTGACCATATCTCCTCCTCCCGTTTTCGAGATGAACGGCAATATGGTCTCCTGTCACGCGTGCCCGGCGCGTCGCGGCTTTGGTCTGTCGGATGCCGCGCCGCGCAGATTCGCACGAAAACCGGCGCTCACGCAAGCGGTCCATCGCACATTGCGCGCAAATAACCGTACGCAGTACAGCACGCGCGTTTCGAGCGCGGCCGTGCCGGCCTCGCCGCGCTCGCACACCGCGTCGACGTCGACGATGTCCTTCGCGATCGCGAGCACGTCGTGCGCCGCGACGGCCGGGTCGTCGAGCGGGCGCGCGCCGTCCTTGCCGAACGCCGCGAGCAGCGCCGCGACGATCCGCTCCGCGACGCAGCCGACCCGCTGCCCGGCGGGCAGCCGCCGCCCCTCGAAGTCGATCAACTGCACGAGCGCACGCCGTGCGCAACGAGCGACGCGCGGCGGCAACACGTCGTTGCATGCGCAAGCATGCTGCAACAATCGATGCAATAATGGCATCTTTATCGCGCGTCGTTGCCATGCCGTCTGCTATCTACGCCTTCATCGCACCGCTGATCGTGGCTTGCGCGTTGTTCATGGAGAGCGTAGATGCCAACATCATCGTCACGGCGCTGCCCGCGATGGCGCGCGACTTCGGGCAGAATCCGGTCACGCTGAACATCGCCATCACGAGCTACGTCGTCGGCCTCGGCGTGTTCATCCCGATCTGCGGCTGGCTCGCCGACCGCTTCGGCGCGCGCACCGTGTTCCGCACCGCGATCGGCATCTTCGTCGCGGGCTCGCTGCTGTGCGCGGCGTCGAACAGTCTTGAGCTCTTCACGTTCGCGCGCTTCGTGCAAGGCGTCGGCGGCGCGATGATGGTGCCCGTCGGCCGCATCATCATCTTCCGCGCGGTGCCGCGCTCGGAGCTCGTTCGTGCGATGAACTACCTGAGCGTGCCCGCGCTCTTCGGCCCGGCCGCCGGGCCGCTCCTCGGCGGCTTCATCACGACGTACCTGCACTGGCGGCTGATCTTCTTCATCAACGTGCCGATCGGCATCCTCGGCATCTATCTCGCGAACAAGCACATCGCGAACACGCACGAGCCGGATCCCGGTCCGCTCGACTGGTTCGGCTTCATTCTTTCCGCCGCAGGCGCCGCGCTGCTGCTGATGGGTCTCACGCTGCTCGACGGCGCGCTCACGTCGCGCGGCACCGCGCTCGCGATGGGCGTGACGGGCACGGCGCTCATCGGCATGTACGTGCTGTACGCGCGGCGCGTCGAGCGGCCGGTCCTCGATCTGAGATTCCTGCGCATTCCTACGTATCACGCGAGCGTCGTCGGCGGCTCGCTGTTCCGGATCGGCCTCGGCGCGGTGCCGTTCCTGCTGCCGCTCGCGCTGCAGGAAGGGCTCGGGATGAGCGCATTCCATTCCGGCGCGATCACGTGCGCGTCGGCCGTCGGCGGCGCGCTCACGCGGATGCTCGCGCCGGGCACGCTCAAGCGTTTCGGCTTTCGCACCGTGCTGATGTACAACGCGGCGTTCGCCGGGCTCGCGATCGCCGCGTACGGCGCGTTCCATCCGGGGATGTCGGTGCTCGCGATCTGGCTCATCGTGCTCGTCGGCGGCATCTTCCCCGCGCTGCAGTTCACGAGCCTCAATTCGATGATCTACGCGGAGATCTCCGCGCGCGACGCGGGCCGCGCAACGAGTCTCGGCAGCGTCGTCCAGCAGATGTCGCTCGGCCTCGGCGTGACGGTCGCGGGGCTCGTGCTGCACGTATCGCATTGGGCGCAAGGGCATCCGACGATGGTCTGGTCGGACTTCTGGCCGGCCTTCGTCGTCGTCGGGCTGTGCTCGTTCGCGTCGATCCCAATCACGCGGCGGCTGCAGCCGAACGCAGGCGACGAGGTCGCGCGCGGCAAGCGCAGTTGAAGCGGCCGAGCGCGCGGGGAATCGGTGCTGAAGGTAGTGGATGTACTGAAGGAATGCGCACGCCGCCGTTCGAAATTGGGACGCCGAAATTTCTTCGCCCCGAAAAAAATCGGCGGACATCCACTCGGGGCCGGCTGAAAGCCGCATGGATGTCCGCTTGAACTGCTCCGGCCGTCTCGACGGGGGTGAGACGTCCGGACTCGCTCCCTGCGTGCCATTGAGATATCGTGCGTCGGAAGCAGAGTGCTTATGTCGATGAGACTATAAGGAAACTTCCGAAAGACTTCTGTCAACGATTGTCAGACGCCCGCGTGGCAATGCTTCACCGCGCACGACGCGCCGCGCGGAATCGCGCTAAAGTGGCGCATCCGCTTCCGTCTGCTCATTCGCGCCGCTCGTGACCGCCCCACTTTCGATCGCCTCCGCCCGCGCGCTGCACCTCTCCGCGCAGGGCCTGCTGACTCCGCCTCGCCGCAAGGCCGTCAAGGCCGATGTGCTCGCCGCCATCCGCCGGATGGCGCAACTGCAGATCGACACGATCCACGTCGTCGCGCGCAGCCCGTATCTCGTGCTGTTCAGCCGGCTCGGTCCGTATGCGCCGCAATGGCTCGACGAGCATCTCGCCGACGCGAAACTGTTCGAATACTGGTCGCACGAGGCGTGCTTCCTGCCGATCGAGGATTTCGGCTTGATGCGTCACAAGATGCTCAACCCGATCGGAATGGGCTGGAAATATGCAGCCGAATGGCATGCGAAGCATCGCAAGGAAATCGACGCGCTGCTCGCGCACGTCCGAGCGAGCGGCCCCGTGCGCTCCGCCGATTTCACGCGCAGCGCCGGCAAGGGCAACGGCTGGTGGGACTGGAAGCCCGAGAAGCGGCACCTCGAAGTGCTGTTCTCGACCGGGCATCTGATGGTCGCCGAGCGGCGCAACTTCCAGCGCGTCTACGACGTCGCCGAGCGCGTGCTGCCGGATTGGGACGACGCACGCGACCTGCCGCCGCGCGAAACGGTGCTGCCGCGCCTCGTCGACAACACCTGCCGCGCGCTCGGCATCGTTCGCCCAGACTGGATCGCCGATTATTACCGGCTGCCGAAGCGCTCGTATCGCGACGAATTGCATGCGCTCGCGGACGCGGGCCAGCTGCTGCCGGTCGCGGTCGACGGCTGGAAGGAAAACGCGTTCGTGCATCGCGAGCTCGCGCCGCTCGTCGACGCCGCACGCGACGGTGCGCTGCGCTCGACGGTCACGACGCTGCTGTCGCCGTTCGATCCTGTCGTCTGGGACCGGCGGCGCGCATCGGCGCTGTTCGGCTTCGATTACACGATCGAGTGCTACACGCCCGCGCACAAGCGCCGCTACGGCTACTTCTGCCTGCCGATCCTGCATCGCGGGCGGCTCGTCGGCCGCGTCGACGCGAAGGCGCATCGCGCGCAACGCGTGTTCGAGCTGAAGGCTGTGCACATCGAGCCAGGGGTGCGGCTCGGCGCGGGACTCGCGGTCGACGTCGGCCGCGCAGTGCGCAAGCTTGCCGATTGGCACGAGACGCCCGTCGTCGAGGTCGGCAGCGCGCCGAAGGAGATTGCGCGGGCGATCGGTGCGGATTGATGTCCGGGGCCGGAAAGCCGATCACGAGCGGGCGGCGCGCCGCGACGAGCATCGCGGCTTCAGGATAGAACGCCGAAGCGCGAAGATCGTTGTCCCGCGCACGTTGATCGCGCCGGCCAAGAATAGGCCGACGCAATCAAAGAAGCAGCCGCGACGCGCTCAGACGAGCGTCGCCGATTCGCCGGCGCGCGCGTGTCCGCCGGTGCGCGCCGCGCGCGTCAGTCACTCAGCTTGCGAAAACGCGGCGTGCCGTCGGCGAGCGTTGCGTTGAACATCGCTTCGGGACGCACCCAGAGGCTGCGCGCCTTCGGCCACAATTGTTCGTAGACGACGAGGGACTCCTCCGTCTCCGAATGTCGCGCGACGCCGATCACGCGATACAGCCCGCCCTTGTAATGGCGATGCGTCGCGATTCGTTCGGCTTCCTGCTCGGTCATAGTGCGCTCCATGAAAATCGATGAGCGCGTATTGTATGCGCGGCGCGCCGGGCGCGGCGGCGGGCGGCCGAGCTCAGCGCGCGCCCGGCTGCGGCTGCGGCTACGCGTAGACGTCGGGCCGATGCAGCTCCATCCAGCGATCTGGATGCGCGGGCGTCGTGAAGCCGACCGGGCGATACAGCGCGTGCGCGTCGGTCGTGACGAGCGCCACGCGGCGCTGCCCGCGCACCGCGTCCTGCGCGAACACATGATCGATCAGCGCGCGGCCGTAGCCTTTGCCGCGATGTTCGCTCAGCACGAACACGTCGCAGAGATACGCGAACGTTGCCTGATCGGTGACGAGGCGCGCGAAGCCGACGAGCCGTCCGTCGAGATACGCGCCGAAGCAGAGTGACCCGGCGATCGCCCGCTCGACCACATCGCGCGGAATACCCTTCGACCAATGCGCTTCGTCGCGCAGGAATGCGTAGATCGCGTCGATGTCGAGCTCGGCCTTGTCGGTCGAGAAACGCAGGGCGGGGATCGGAGAAATGGGCACGGCGGAACTCCGGGAGACGAAACGCATGCGGGAGCCTATAACGATAGCGCGAAGTATCGTCCGTCAACAAGGGGCGACGATGCGATGCGTTTGGCGCGGTGCGTGCGCGGCGTCGGGCAATTCAACTCGTTTGCAGCGCGGCGCTTCACGCCCTGCGCGCGCAGGGCCGTATGCCTCTCCCGCTCCGCGTGTCGCGCCGACCGTCACGCACACAACTTGCGGCTTGCGGCTTGCCGTTCGCCGTTCGCCGTTCGCCGTTCGCCGTTCGCGGGCTAGCGTACCTTCTCCAATTAATAGCGACGTGAACCTTGCGCCCCACCCCACACCGCCGCACCCGCTCGCGCCGCGTCTTTCCGCCGCCGCCCGATCCCCCGCCCCGCGCATTCGGTCCATACGGCTCCCGCAACCGACGCCGTGACGCAACATCACGGCGTCCATCGATACATCAGCAGCTTCGCGCGCGCATCGTCCTCGACGAGCACGACGTACTCGCCGCCCGGACGCAGGAACGCGCTGATCCCGAGAGTGACATCGACCCAGCCGCTCGTACCGCCGACGTCGGCGCCCGGCGTCATGTAGCCGACGAGCGCGCCGGTGCGCGCGTCGTAGACGTCGATCTTCGCGGTGTACAGTTCTACGACGAACATGTAATTGCCCGCGACCGCAAAGCCGACCGTCGCGCGCTGCGGATTCGCGCTCATATCCCACGGCAGCATGATCGCGTAGCGCAGCTCGGGCGCGCCCGAGCGCCAGTTGTCGTAGCGGGCGAGCACACGCCCCTGCTCCTTCCAGTGCGCCGGATCGTACGGCAGCGCCGGCGTGAAGCCCGCGACGTACATCGTGTCGCTGTCCGGTTGGTACGACACGCGCGCGATCCGGTCGAACGGCGCCGGCATCGCGAACATCTGCGCGCTCGCATAGTCGTAGATCGGGTTGCCGTGAGCGTCGAAGCCCTGGAACGGCAACCGGCGAATGCCGCTCACGAGCGAGCCGAGCCACACGTCGCCCGCCGAATCGACCCACCAGAAACCGTTCTGCATCGTGTCGCCGCTCGACGGATTCGCGACGATCTCGCTCGCGTCGACCTTGCCGTCGCCGTTCGTGTCGCGCCACATCCATTCGCCGTACGCCGGCTGGCCGACGGGCCAGGCGCCGGGAATCGGATTCTGCGACAGCAGGCCGGCCGGAATCGCGATCTGCCCTTGCGTCGCCGTATCGAAGCGATAGATGCTCAGATAGTGGGAATACATGTCGATCGCATACAGCAGCCGGCGGCCGCCGACTCGCCGCAGCATCGGCTCGCCGCGCACGCCCTTCGGCAGATGGAACGCAGGATCGTCAGGATAGCCGAAGCGATCGAGCGTGAACGCCGCGTAGCGCCAGTCTTGGCCGGGCGGCTTCGTGTAGTCGATCGCGAAGCGCTTCGAGCCGGTGAACACCTGGCTCGGCTCGTCGGGATCGATCGAGCCGCCGTCGACAAACAGGAGTCCGTAGAGTCGCCAGTTCAGCGCCTGGCTCGCATAGGCGTAGCTCTCGAGCACCGCGCCTTCGCCAGTCAGCATCGAACCCGGCGCGCGCGGTCCGAAGCCGTTCTGCGATACGTACAGGTTGCCGCCGCGATCGAAGCCGATGCCCGTCGGTCCGTTGAAGCGCCAGTCGCCGGGCGTGCCCTTGACGGCGTGGAAGATTCCCGAGCGCGTGCCGAGGATGCTCGACAGCACCGGCACGCCGGCCGGCTTCGCATAGACATAGATCTGCTGCGAAGGACCGCTGTCGGCGATCAGCAACTGCCCCGACGGCGAGATCGCGAGATCGGCAGGCAGCACGCCCTGCGGCAGCGCGACCAGCGACGGCAGCGCCCCGCCCGACGCCGTGTAATGCGTGATCGCGCGCGCCGCCGCCGTGGTATAGCCTTCGATCACCCACAGCGAGCCGTCTGCGTCGACGGCGATGCGGCCCGGCTGATTCGCCCGCCAACTACGCAGCTGGCGCATCGTGTTCGCGTCGTAGACGACGATCAGGTTCGAAGCGGTGTTCGCGACGTATAGTTCCTTGTCAGTCGCCGCGATGCCGCGCACGCTGCCGTCGACGCCCGTCGGCGACACGTTCACGCGCAAGAAGCTGTTCTTCGTCGGATTCCAGCTGTTGCCGATGCCGCTCGCGAACGGCGCACCGATCTCGATGCTCGCGAGCGGACGGCGCGTGGCGCCATACCATGTCTGCCCCTTCGGCGGATAGTCGGCGCCGACGAGCAAGCCGTTTTCGTTGCTAATCGACATCGCCGCATACAGATAGGTGCCGTTGACCGCGATCGCGTCGCCGCCCTTGTCGCCCCAGCCGTGGGTCCATCCGGCCACCGCGACGCGATCGCCGCCGCGGTACGCGCTGACCTCCGCGCCGCTCTCGTCCCACGGCGCGTTCGCGTAAACGGTGCCGTCGGCCGCGACCGCGATCGCCTCGATATCTTGCTGCACCCATTTGCCGTCGCCGAAGCCGAACGTGTTGCCGATCCACGACGTCGTGTAAGTGAGCGGGGTCTGCGCGCTTGCGTCCGCCGGCCGGAGCAGCAGCGGCCCTACGGTTAGCATCGCTAACAGTGCGCTCAGCATGCGGGTCGATTTCATGCGTCGCTCCTTCGCTCTGTGGGGGGCAGCTTCGAACGCAAACGTAGCCGCTTGAGATGCGGTTGGAGAGAATTAAAAAAAAGAAAATAAATGGATATTTTAAAGAGACGCATTTTGCCTCCGAAGCATTTATCGGCGGCGACTTCCAATACTTTAGCCTCGATTGTTCAAGCTTTCGATTCGACAGCTCGACCATTCGGCGCTCGGCCTTGCGCCATCCGGCCGCTTGACTGCGATCGCTCGTTATCGATCATTCGATTGGCGGACACGAATCTCTCAATAATTATATTTCGCGCCATGCAAATGGGAATCACCCGGCTTTCCGATGTTCAGCGCTTTGCCATTCGGCCGTCATATATCGGGATTCGATCGTGCCGGTTCGTGATGCGGCGATGCGGCGGTGCACCCATCCGCAATCGATCGTCGATCCGCGGCATCGCCGCGGCTGCATCGGGCGGGCCGCGGCGACGCCGCGGTCACGCCAACGGCCGCACGCCGATCAGCCAGCCGTGCAGCACGAGCATGAACAGCGCCCACGCGACGAGGCCCACGCCGATCGCGGCGCCGTCGCGCGCAAGCGACCCGGCCGGATAGCGAATACCATCGCGCCGATCGCGCGCACGCGACACGATGAAGTCGACGAGCGCCCACACGAAGAACGCGACGAACAGCAGCTCCGCATGCAGCGTTCCGTTCGCGAGCAGATGCGCGATCGCCCACACCATCACGCCCGCGAGCATCGGATGGCCGACGAGCGCCTTGATCCGCGTGCCCGGCACGTAGGCGGCCGCGAGCAGCACGAACGCGATCGCCGTCAGGAGCCCCGTCAGATGCCGGACGCCGATCGGCGGAGACCACAGCGCCGCCGTGTCCGCGCGCGCGAGCCCGTAGCCCCAGACGATCAGCACGAAGCCGACTACCGACGCGAGCGCATACATGCCCTTCCAGCGCTTCTCGCCGAGACTCGCGATCTGCGCGGCACGCCAATCGCCCGCGGCCATCCGAATCGAATGCGTACCCAGGAAGATCAACAAACCGAGAATCAGGACGAGCATGAGCATGTCTCCAGGTGGGGAAATCTTGTTGTCGGCCGGATCGGCATACGATGCTGCCCTGCATCGTACACCTCGCGTCGAGCGCATCGGCTGCGCCAGCGTTTATCTTTTCCGCGATGCGAGTACCGCTTGCTTCGTGATTCTTCGTGACTGCGCGCACGTTCGGCGACACGCTTGCACGGCACGCGCGTCGATGCAATCGGGCGATGCGCTTGCAACGGGATGCATGTGCAATCATGCATCCCGCCGCGCCCGCACCGGCATCGACACGCGCGCCTCTCCGTGTCGCCGAAGCAAACACGCACCCATTCCTCTCAGACCGCGCGCTCACGCCGAAGCGCGGCGCGCGGCGACCGAAGCCTGTGGCACGCGGTGACGCGCAATCACACCGTCGTCTTTGCCTCTGCCTTCCGCTTCGCCGACACGCCATCGCACACACCGTACACCATTGCGAATGCCGACGCGCGCCGCCCGGCTGCGGCACGCCGCCGCGCTACTTCCGCTTCGCGCGGCGCGCGCCCGCGCGGACAGCCGCGCGATACGCGTCGCGGCACCAGTCTCGCAACGTGCCGACGTCTTCGAGCACGTCGGCGGGCGTCTCGTAATAGCCGCCGACGACGACCGTCCGCGTGCGCCCCGGATATGAGAACGGCTGCATGCCGGCGCGCTCGAACGCCGCGCGATTGTCGTCGTCGACGCGCAGGAACAGCGAGCCTTCGTGAACGAATCCGAACAGCACACCGTCAAGCCTAAGCGACGCGCCGCTGAAGAAGCGCGCGACGCCGATCGGCCCGAAACCCGCAAGCTGCTCGGCCAGTTCGTCCGCGCGCAGCTTCTCCGTTTTCCAGTTCATCGGATGCCGCCTCGCCGCGCCGCGCGCGAGCACACGTCCGCGGCCGCGTCCGGGCCGCCGCAGGCATGCGGCAACGCGGCCGTCATCGAAAGAGACATTCGAATCGGCAAGCGCATCAACGCGCGGCGGCGATCACGTCGGCCACCGCGGCCGTCAGCTTCTTCGCGTACGGCACGTGCAGGAACTCGTTCGGCCCGTGCGCGTTCGACTTCGGGCCGAGCACCCCGCACACCATGAATTGCGCGGCCGGGAAACCTTCCTGCAGCACGTTCATCAACGGGATCGTGCCGCCCAGGCCCATGTATGCGCAGTCGGCGCCGAAGTGCCGGCGCGACGCATCGTCGAGCGCCGCGCCGAGCCACGGCGCGACGTCCGGCGCGTTCCAGCCGGTCGCCGCGCCCGCATCCGGCTTGAACGTGACCTTCGCGTTGTACGGCGGATCGAGTTCGAGCAGCGCCTTCAATTGATGGACCGCCTGCGCGGCGTCGACGAGCGGCGGCAGCCGCAGCGACAGCTTGAACGCGGTGCACGGCCGCAGCACGTTGCCCGCGCTCTCGAGCGCGGGCAACCCTTGCGCGCCCGTGACGGACAGCGACGGCCGCCACGTCGAATTGAGAAGCGCCTCGCGCGGATCGGTCGTCGTCGGCAGCACCGGCTTGCCGTCCTGCCCGCACGCCCACGGCAGCCCCTTCCACACGGTGTCGCCGAGAATCGACGCGGCCGCGTCCGTCTCGCGCAAACGGCGCGCCGGCACGTCGCAGTGGAACGACGACGGCAGCAGATTGCCGGTCGCCGCGTCCTCGAGCCGCTCGAAGAGCTGCCGCATCACGCGGAAGCTCGATGGCGCGATCCCGCCGTACACGCCCGAATGCACGCCCTCCTCGAGCACCTCGACCTGCAAGTCGCCCGACACGAGTCCGCGCAGCGACGTCGTGAGCCACAGCTGATCGTAATTGCCCGCACCCGAATCGAGGCACACGACGAGGCTCACGTCGCCGAGCCGCGCTTGCAGCGCGTCGACGTACGGCAGCAGGTCGTAGCTGCCCGATTCCTCGCAGGTCTCGATGAGGCCGACGCAGCGCGGCCGCCCGATGCCCTGCGCGTCGAGCGCGCCGAGCGCCGCGAGGCTCGCGTAGATCGCATAGCCGTCGTCCGCGCCGCCGCGGCCGTACAGCTTGCCGCCCTCGAACTTCGGCGTCCACGGGCCGAGGTCGGCGCGCCAGCCGTCGAATTCGGGCTGTTTGTCGAGATGGCCGTACAGCAGGATCGTGTCGGTGCTGTCCGAGCGCGTTGCAGGCGTCTCGAAGAAGATCACCGGCGTGCGGCCGGCGAGCCGCACGATCTCGACCTTCAGGCCCTTGACCGGCTGCCGCTCGGCCCATTGCGCGGCATCGACGACGACGCGTTCGAGATAGCCGTGCTTCGCCCAGTCGGGGTCGAACGCGGGGCTTTTCGCGGGCACCGCGATGTAGTCGGTCAGCGCATGCAGGATCTCGTCGTTCCATTTGCGTTCGATGAAATCGGCGAGGCGGTCGTGGGCGATGGCGGGAGCCGTGGCGATGGTCATGGCGCTGAACAGGCGAGCTGTCTGACGGAAGTGGAGTGGCGATGATAGCGCCGATGCGGGCGGTTACGCACGCGTCGCAAAGGCGATGCGCGTTGTGCGATGCAACTCGATGCATCGTTTCTCCGCGCCGGTCGAGGGACCGGTCACGCGTGTGAAAGCGAGATCGACATCGAGGTCGAATCGAACCGCCGTCCGGCGCGTTTCTCGATGTCGATCGCATGGCGGCATCGCACGACGAATGCCTCGACTCGACTTGCGTCGCTCGATCGCCGCCGCGCCGAATCGTGCCAAGCCGGCCGCCGTCGCGGCGGCGCCTTCTCGACCGCCGAGCCGCTCGCGTGCCGGCGTTCGCTAACGCGCATCGAAGCCGCGGCGATACGCGGCCGGACTCGTCGCCGCGATGCGCCTGAAGTGCCGGCGCAGCGACTCCTCCGAGCCGAATCCCGCAAGCGCGGCGACGCGCGCGACGGGCAGCGCGGGATCGCGCTCGATCATCTCCTTCGCGAGCCCGACCCGCTCGCGGATCAGCCACTCGTAAGGTCCGAGCCCCGTCGCATCCCGGAACTGCCGCTGCAGCGTGCGCGGGCTCATCGCCGCGCGCGCGGCGAGCGCCGCGAGCGTGTGCGGCTGTGCAGCATGCGCGCGCATCCAGTCGATCAGTTTCGCGAGCCGGTCGCCGCCGACGCTCGGCATCGGCCGCGGCACGAACTGCGCCTGGCCGCCGTCGCGATGCGGCGGCAGCACGAGCCGCTGCGCGACGCGATTCGCGATCGCACTGCCGTGATCGCGACGCACGAGATGCATCAGCATGTCGAGACCCGCCGCCGAGCCCGCTGACGTGACGATCTGCCCTTCATCGACGTAAAGCGCATCGGGATTCACGCGCAGCGACGGATAGCGCGCCTGCAGGCGCTCCGCGTAGCGCCAGTGCGTCGTGACGGTCGCGCCGTCGAGCACGCCCGCCGCGGCAAGCACGAACACGCCCGAGCAGATCGAGCAGAGCCGCGCGCCGCGCCGGTGGGCCGCGCGGATTTTCCTCAACAGCGGCTCGGGCGGCGTCTCGTCCGGATCACGCCAGCCGGGAATCACGATCGTGTCCGCGCGATCCATCAGCGCGAGCCGATACGGCGCCTCGACCCGGATGCCGCCCGCCGCGCGCACGGGCCCCGGCTCGCTCGCGCAGACCGCGAAGCGATACCAGTCGACGCCGAGCTCGGGCCGCGGCAGCGCGAACAGTTCAACGACGCAGCCGAATTCGAAAGTGCAGAGGCGATCGTACGCAAGCGCGACGACGAGATGATCATGCATGGCGCGATGTTACCGGAAGTTGTCGATCGCGCCACTGTCACGCCGCGCGTGCAATCCGGATACTGAGCGCTCGTTTGCAACCGCACCATCCGACACGAGGAGAACCGGGCATGTCCCACGTCACCGAAATCCCCGCCGCCGACAGCACTGCCGCCGTCGCGCACTTCGCCGCATCGCTCGGCTTCGAGACCGATTGCTGGGACGTCCACGACGCGCTCGCGTCCGGCGCGCCCGATTTCGTGCTGCTCGACGTGCGCAGCCCCGAGCGATACGCGGCCGGACACGTGCCCGGCGCGCTCAATCTGCCGCATCGAAAGATCATTGAAAGCAAGCTGTCCGATTTTGCGCGAGACATGTGCCTCGTCGTTTACTGCGCGGGTCCGCACTGCAACGGTGCGGCGCGCGCGGCGCTCAGGCTCGCGCGCCTCGGGCGGCCGGTGAAGTTGATGGTCGGCGGCGTGACGGGCTGGCTCGACGAAGGATTCGCGCTCGCGCACGGCAACGGCGCGTAACGCAGCGTAAGGCGCGGATCGATCGGTTACGAAACCGCAACAATTAGTTGTCAGCACAACAACCGAAAAAGCGCGACAATCAGTGCTATCACACGTGCGGCGTCAAGTCGCATCGCAGCACGAATGGAGAAACATCATGCAGATGGAAATCCTGATCCAGGTTGTCGGCTCGGTCGTCGCGATCGCGCTCTACTTTCTTCCGGCGATCATCGCTGATCGCCGCCGTCGTCGCGACAAGCTCACGATCGCGCTGTTCAACGCGCTGTTCGGGTGGACGGGAATCGGCTGGCTGCTGACGCTCTACTGGGTGCTGCAGCCGGACGCGGCCGTCGATTTCGCCGGCGACGTGCGGCTCAAGCGCCGCGCGCTCAGCATGAAAACGTTCTCGACAGGTCTCGTCGAACGTGTGCAGCGGCGAATCGCCGCGCAGGAACGGTGGGCGGAGAAGCAAGGCACTCGTTGAACCCGCGCGCGCTCGCAGCGCTTCCCGTGCGCTCCCATGCCGTGCCGATCGACAGGAACGGCACCGCAATCCACCCACGAAAACGGCCATGCCGCGCGTCCGTTCGGGCCGCGGTGCATCGATCGGCGGTCACGCATCCGCCGCCTTCCTGACAAATGCTCGACGCCCTGGCGCGATCGCTCCCGACTCACGCCTGCATGCCGCCGCGCACCGAGAGCGAGCGCATCCGCGCAAGCCCCGCAGAAATCGTCCGCGGCTCGAGCACAACGGCCTCGTTCGGGAACATCTCCTGGCGAAACTCGCCATGCTCGTCGAACCATTGGCAGATCACCCACTCGCCCGTGTCGAACACGACCGGGCCGGCATACGTCACTGTCATGCGTGGGCCGCCCGTTTTGAGCGTCACGACGTCGCCAATCCGAAATGAAGTGGTATGCGTATCACGGTAAGTCGTCATGGTGGCCTTTTCTCTGAAATAATTTATTTATTCATTTTTCCGGATCTTCGATCCGGCTATTTCTTCATCTCCCGGAGATTATCAATCGATGGAATAACCGGCAAGCCGCCATTAAAATTTTTCTCGACTCGGGTTAATAAGTCGCAGCATCGTTACGGCCCTTTGGCCGCCCCGACGGCGTGTCGGCACGGCCTCCGAAGCGGCGGTCGGCGCAGCTCCATTTGCTGCGCACCATTCGCCACCGCTCTAAATCGGCGCACCGATGCGTGGAAACGTTTCCAATTGTGGCGCGAATTGATTTTCAAATTCGTCGTGAGAAATTGGCGGCGTCTGAATATTGCCGGATGAAAGACTTTCGCAGTCCGCGCGGGTGCGGCGCCGCGTTCAGACGACGTACGCGCCCTTCGCGTGCAGCTCCGCCTCGGCCTGCTCGAGCGACGCGATCGCGTCGCCGCCCTCGAGCGCGAGCAATTGCGCGACGAGCGCCTCCACCAGCGCGTGCGCGGCGACGAGCGACGGGAAGAACGACGGGCTGTCGTGCGCAAAGATCAGCTGCGCGTCGGCATGCAGCGCGATCGGCGATACTGCGCTGTCGGTGATCGCGACGATCTTGCCGCCGTGCGCACGCGCCGCCTGCGCAACGCGCGTCGCTTCGGCCGAATACGGCGCGAAGCTGACGACGACGGTCACGCTGTTCTTCGCGATCGTCCGCAGTTCCATGTCGAGCGAGCCCGCGACACCCGTCAGCAGCGACACGGTCGGCCGAAACAGCCGGTAGCCATAGACGAATCCGAACGCGACCGGATAGCACGAGCGAAAGCCCGCGACGTGCACATGCGCCGCCTTGCGGATCAGCTTCGCCGCATCGGCGAGCGCCTGCGCGTTCTGCACGGCGGTCGCTTCGAGGTTGTGCTGCTGCGCGGCGAGCAGATCGGCCGCGAGCGACGCCTTCGCATTCGGCTTCACGAGCGAGCGGGCGCGCTGCGTGAGCGGTTGCGGCCGCGTGCGCACGCGCGCGACGAACAGATCGCGCAGCTCGTTCCAGCCCGGAAAACCGAACAGCTGCGCGAGCCGCACGAGCGACGCCGGCTGCACGTTCGCACGCAGCGCGACCTTGCGCATCGACGACACGGCCACCTCGTCGGGATGATCGAGCAGGAACGCCGCGCCCACCTGGAATTGCGGGCTCAGCTCGGAAAATTGCGCCCGAATCAGGGACGCGAGTTCGTCGAAATCGGCGGGCATCGTGATCGCGGAAAAAGTCGATCGGACATGGTATCACCCGCCCTGCGCGCGCGACGGACGCGAATGCCGCATGACGCAGGCGGCAAAGGCGTTTGCTGCAACGTGTCGGGTGATGCACGGATGCTCGGATGCGTGGACCTGGGGATGCGTGGACGAGCCAATCGATCATGCCGGGAAAGCCGGCGGCTCGATCGCCAGCCGCCCCGACTCGATCCCGTCGATCCCGTCGATCCCGTCGATCCCTTCAATCCCTTCAATCCCTTCAATCCTCCGATCCTTCGATCCGCGATCCGTCGACCCATCGACCCATCGACCCCGCCCGCCGTTGTCCCTTGTCCCGTAGATCGCTCGAGCGTCCGATCGCCCGACGACACACGTCCGGCCGCGCTCCGTCCCGCATTTCCCGACGCTTTAAGCCGCCGCTAAGCATCGACCGCTTATCATTCCCGCAAGCGGCATGCTCGCACGCGCGCGCACCGCACTACTCTGACGGAATCACGAAACATGCGCGTATTGCTCGTCGAAGACGATCCGCTCATCGGCAGCGGGCTCGAACAGGGGCTGAAACAGGAAGGCTTCGCGGTCGACTGGGTGCAGAACGGCGACGCGGCGACGCTCGCGCTGCGCACGACGCCGTATGCGCTGCTGCTGCTCGACCTCGGATTGCCGGACAAGGACGGCCTTGCGGTGCTTGCCGCACTGCGGCGCCGCGACGACGCGCTGCCCGTGATCGTGATCACCGCGCGCGACGCGCTGCCCGACCGGATCGCCGGCCTCGATTGCGGCGCCGACGATTACCTCGTCAAGCCGTTCGCGCTCGAGGAGCTGCTCGCGCGCATCCGCGCGGTGAACCGCCGCCAGGAGGGGCGCGCGCAGACGGTGCTCGCGGTCGGCGCGCTGCGCCTCGATCCGGCGCGTCATCAGGTGTGGCGCGGCGACGACGAAGTCGCGCTATCGCCGAAGGAATTCGTGCTGCTGCACGAACTGATGCGCGAGCCGGGCGCCGTGATCTCGCGCGAGCAGCTCGAGGAGCGGCTTTATAGCTGGGGCGAGGAAATCGAGAGCAACGCGGTGCAGGTCCACATTCACAACCTGCGCAAGAAGCTTGGCCATGACACGATCCTCACCGTGCGCGGCGTCGGCTACCGGATCGGAGACGGCGCATGACCGGCGCGCCGCGCGGCTTCGTGCGCCGACTCACCGCGTCGTTGCGCGGGCGGCTCCTGATGTGGCTGCTGCCCGCCGCGTGCGTCATCGGCGTGCTCGCGAGCACGGGCACGTATTGGGGCGCGCTGCGCGAGCTCGACGACCTGCTCGACGACCAGATGCGCAGCATGTCGAAGCAGATCCAGGTCGACGACAGCGGCAAGCTGTCGATCGAGGGACTCGACAAGAGCGGGAAGCCGCATCCGGCGGCCTACGATTCCGACGACGTACTGCTGCAAGTGTGGCGCGACGGCAAGCTCCAGTTCACGACCGATCCCGCGACGCAATTGCCGCCGCCCGACGCGACGGGCTTCGTGAAGCTCGACGCGGGCGGCCAGCGCTGGCACACGTACGTGCGCGAGAGCGCGGGCACGACGATCCGCGTCGCGCAGCCGCGCCAGGCGCGCTGGGAGGCGATCGCGGGCATCGCCGTGCATCTGCTGTGGCCGGTGCTGTCGCTGCTGCCGCTGCTCGCGATCGGGCTGTGGCTCGGCATCGGCTACGGACTGCGGCCGCTCGGCGCGGTCGCGGCGGACCTGAAGCGCCGCCACGCGAACCATCTCGATCAACTCGACATCACGACGGTGCCGACCGAAGCGCAGCCGCTCGCCTCCGAGATCAACGACCTGCTCGCGCGGCTCGATCGCTCGTTCACGCTGCAGCGAAACTTCATCGCGGACGCCGCGCACGAGTTGCGCACGCCGATCATGGGCTTGTCGATCCAGTCGCAGCTATTGCAACGCACGACGAGCGCCGACGAGCGCGCGCGCATTCTCGCGCAGATCCAGGCCGGCACGACGCGCCTGTCGCATCTCGCCGAGCAGTTGCTGACGCTCGCGCGCCTCGAGCCCGAAGCGCAATCGGCGCCGTTCACCGACATCGATCTCGCCGCGCTGTGCCGCTCGGCCGTCGCCGAGCGCTCGCGCGTCGCGAACGCGCAGCAGGTCGATCTCGGCGCGGTCGGCACGACGCCCGTCCGCATGCAGGGCAACGCCGACACGCTGCGCGTGCTGCTCAACAATCTCGTCGACAATGCGATCCGCTACGCGGGGGCGGGCGCGCGCGTCGACGTTGACGCACGCGCCGACGCCGACGGCGCGCCGGTGCTCGAAGTGCGCGACAACGGCCCGGGCATTGCGGAAGCCGATCGTCCGCGCGTATGGGAGCGCTTCTATCGCGGCGGCGGCGCGCAGCTCGTGTCGGCGTCGGGCAGCGGGCTCGGGCTCTCGATCGTCAAGCGCATCGCCGAGCAGCATCGCGCAACCGTGTCGCTCGCGAGCGGCGCCGAGGGGCGCGGGTTGACGGTCACGGTGCGCTTCGACACGGCGCGGCAGTCGTGAGCGGCTCGGCGCGCGCTCGCGCCGTTCGGCCGGGTTGCTCGCCGACGGACGCGACGCGCGCGTGATGTCCGTCGCGTGCGTCTCGCGTTCGTCGCTAGGTCGACTCGGTCATTGCGCGTCGCACGGAGCGCGCTTGTCCACAATTTTTGTTGGCAAGCTTGTGGACATCCTGAGCATCCTGCAATCAAGTCATTGACGCAGCAGCGTTTTCCGCAAGGCGTCACAAACCCGGCAATCCGCGCTTGCGCGCGCACTTCCCGCGTCACGCGCGGCTCGGCATGCGCGCCCATTCGCTCGCGCCGATCGTGCGAAGCGCGCGTGTCGCTCATCGGAATCGCGTCGCAAACGAGCCCGCCTTTTCCACATTTTTTGTTGGCAAACTTGTGGACATCCTGGGTGCGCCATGCTCAACTTGTTGATCCGGCGACATTTTCCCGGACGCGTCAGGAAAGAGGCAGCGCGGGCGCGGGCCATCGCACGCCGGTCGCCGCCGATCAAATGCACATCGGCGAACGCGAACCGCCCCGCCCGGCCGATCCGGTGCGCCGGTCGTGTCGTCGCGGACGCCACTTTTCCACAATTTTTGTGGTCAAGCTTGTGGACATCCTGAGCATCCAATGCTCAAGCCATTGATCCGGCGACATTTTCCCGGACGCGTCAGATAATCGGCAAAGCACCGCAGCGAAGGCCCTTCCACGCACGCCGGCGCACGGCGACGCTCGATGTTCGATGTCCACGGGCGTTGCCCTGTCCGGCCGGCACGCGTTCAGCCTTCCGCGTTGCTCGCTTGCCTCGCCGTGTTTTCCACATTTTTTGTTGGCAAGCTTGTGGACATCCTGAGCATCCGACGGTCAACGCATTGATCCGATGAGACATTTCCGGAAGTGTCAGAAGTGCGGCAGCTCTGCCGGAATCAGTTCGCGGGACTCGCCGCGCTGTCGATCCGCCTTCGAGTTGCGCCACCTTCGCGCTCGCTTCAATCAACCCTCCACAACAGATTTTCGACTCCAAGGGTTTTCCACAGATTTTGTGCGCAAGCTTGTGGATATCTCACGCATCCAAGCGCCAAGCGATTGATGCATCAGGGTTTTTCCGAAATCGTCGTACTGTCGGCACAAAGCCGTCCGAAGCCTCGGCGACGATGTGCGGCGCGCGCATGCGAGCACGCGCGGCGGCCGGCGCGCACGCGTCGCGCCGGCCGCCGCGCCGTCGTCACATCCCCGCGCCGCTCCCGCCCGTCAGCCCGGATAGTCGAGCGTCGGATACCAGTCGGCGCCGCGCCCTTCGGGCGTCATGTCGAGGATCGTCCACAGCGGCATCGGATCGGGTGCGCCACGCGGATCCTGCCCCGGGTCCGCGCTCCAGCCGCCCAGCTCGCCGCTCCAGAAATGGCGGATCACGCCGTCGCGGCGCGTGAACACGTTGATCGCCGGATCTTCGCCGCCGTCGGCGTTGATCGCGTGATAGTCGCGGCTGTAGCGGCCGTCGAGATCGCAGTACAGCTTCAGGTCGCGCCAACCGCGCTCGCGCTTGAACGCGACGAGCCGCTTGAGCGGCGAGCGCGCGACGACCGCGAGCGCGACGCGCTGTTCGACGTCGCGCGCCTCGCCGTTCCATGCGCCGAGCAGCGACGTGCACATCGGACACGGACGCTCGCGCTGCGGCCCGAACATGTAGCTGTAGACGACGAGTGTCTGCTTGTCGCCGAACAACCCGGCGAAGTCGCACGGGCCGCGCTCGCCTTCGAAGCGATAGCCGCCCGTCACTTCGCCGCCCGGCGGCAGCGTGCGCCGCAGCGCGGCGACGCGCTCGACGTGCCGGCGCAGCTCGATTTCCTCGGCGAGCAGCGCGTCGCGCGCGCGGCGATACGCATCGCTTTCGTTCGGCCAGCGTGTCGTGTTGCGCTTCACGAGCTCGGCAGCTGGCGTCAGCGTAGAACTCACTGTCATGTCTGTCTCCTGTCAATCGAACGATTCAATCCCGATCGGGCGCGCCGAGCGGGAACAGGTGCCGATACGGACGCGCCTCGTCGACCGCGCGCGCGAACGACGGCCGCGCGAGCAGCCGCTCGCGATACGCGCGCACGCGGCGCAGCGACGCGTCGATCGAACGCACCCAGTCCGCATAGAAGAGCGACGGCGCGGCCGAGCAATCGGCGAGGCTGAACGCGCCGCCCGCCGCCCAATCCCGGCCTTCGAGCGTGCCGTCGAGCCATGCGTACGACGTGTCGAGCATCCGGCCCGCATCGGCGACGCCGCGCGCGTCGCGCTCGGCCTCCGGGCGCAGCGCGTCGAACACGATCTTCTGCAGCGGCGTCGACACGTACATGTCGAAGAAGCGGTCCATCATCCGCACGTCGAGTGCCGCGCCGGCATCGGCGGGCAAGAGCCTCACGGGCCGCGGGTAGCGCAGGCCCAGGTATTCGACGATGATCGTCGACTCGACGACCGTGCGGTCGCCGTCGACGATCATCGGTATATGCTTGAGCGGCCACCGTGCGGCGAACTCGGCGTTCGCGTCCGGGGTGTCGCCCCGCAGCAAGCGCCACTCGAACGGCAAGCCGCACTCGTACAGCGCGACCAGCACCTTCTGGCAATACAACGAAAACGGGTGTCCGTAGAACTTCAAGCTCATCGCTTTGCCCCTCGGTTGCGGCGGCGCGCCCGATACGCGCACGCCGCCCGTCGAAAGATGTGCGGGGCAGAACCCGCCGCGCCGCGCCTCACCTCGCCGTGCGCTCGCGCCGCCGACGCACGCGCTACGCGCGCGTCGGCGGCTTTCGCGCTCATCGCGCGGGGGGCGCGCACTTCTCCATCCCCTCGCGAATCTGCTCGTGGGTCAAGTCGTGCTTGTGCGTCGCGACCGACCAGCGATGGCCGAACGGATCCTCGATCTGGCCGTAGCGGTCGCCCCAGAACATGTCGGACGGAGGCATCGTCAGCTTCGCGCCCGCGTCCACCGCGCGCGCGATGACCGCGTCGACGTCCGGCACGTACAGATGGATGAACACGGGCGAACCTTTCAGCGCTTTCGGCCCGAGCGCGCCGCAGTCCCCCATTTCGTCGACCAGCATCAGCGTCGAATCGCCGATCCTGACGGCCGCATGCATCAGCCGCCCGGATTCGCGCGACGGCAGCCGCGTGATTTCGACGGCGTCGAACGCCTTCTTGTAGAACTCGATCGCGGCGGCGGCGCCGTCGCAAATCAGATGAGGGGTCAGCGAGTGCATCCCCTCGGGGATCGGTTTGACTGCGGTAGGCATGATCGCGGCTCCTAGGCTCCGAATGGGTTCATCGAACGAGCGCGCCGCTCGCGCGGAGACGCTCTATCGCCACGACGAACGAATCAGGCGGAAATCGACATACGCCGCAAAATAAATTTCAGAGGTCGAGAAGCAGGCCGCAACCGGCGCGATCGGGGATCGACACGGCGGGCGCGGCGGACGCCGCCGCGCAATTCGTCGAACCGCGAGCGGCAGGCCGGAACATGCGCGCGGCGGACGACGAAGCGAAAGGAAAAGGAATCGGTCACGCACGGCGGCCGCACCTGCCGGTTATCAACAATTTCTGTCGACAAACATGTGGATATTCTGAGCACACGCGCGCCAACCCGTTGAAACCGCGACGCTTTCCGCAGTGCGGCAATCCGCGGGCAGCGGCCGCGCGTCAGCGTTTTTCGAGGTTTGCCTTCAGCTCGCTTGCCTTGTCGCGCAACGCCTCGTAGCCGGACCGCGCGTGCTCTGGCAGGTCGGGATCGCCGACGAGCGCGCCGAGCGTCTCGATCAGGCTGAACAGAATGCCCTTCGCCGCGCCGACCGCGATGCTCTGCGACTGAATCGATTCGTGCAGGTGGTCGACCGCCGCCTCGAACTGCTCGAGCTTCGGCTGGTCGTCGTGCGGACGTGCATCGTCCGGCTTCTCGTTCGTCATGGTGATTGCCTCCAATATCGGCGCGTTGCGAATCGTTGATCGACGCCGTCATTGTATGGCGCGCAGCGCGCGCCGGACGCGCGCCAGCGCAATCTTTACAGCACCGCGACGACGCGCGCGCTGCCGGGCTCGGCCGCCGCGACCACCTGCCCTTCGACGCGCCGGAACGTCAGCGACACGCTGTCGTCGCCGACGCGCAGATCGTCGACCCGCAGCCAGTCGACGCCTTCCGGCAGCTCCGGCCGCTCGATCCGCACTTCGCCGCGCGCCGCGTCGACGGAAATGCCGAGGCACGCCTGCAGCATCATGAACGGCGCACCCGCCGCCCACGCCTGCGGCAGGCACGCGACCGGATACGCGGTCGGCGGCTCGCCGCGCCGGCGCGGGAAGCCGCAGAAGAGCTCAGGCAGCCGCATGTCGAAGCTCACGGCCGCCTCGAACAGCGCGCGCAGCAGGTCGAGCACCGAGCGCTTGTCGCCGTAGCGCGCGAGGCCGCGCGCGGCGAGCGCGTTGTCGTGCGGCCAGACCGAGCCGTTGTGATACGCCATCGGATTGAAGCGCGGCTGCCCGGCCGCGAGCGTGCGCACGCCCCAGCCGGTTCTGAACAGCGTCGAGCCGAGCACGCGCGCGACCGATTCGCCGCGGCTCTGCTCGGGCAGGCCGAATGCGAGCAGATGCGCGGCATTCGACGCGAGCACGCGGCACAGCTCGCCGCGTCCGTCGACCGCGATCCCGTAGAAGCCCGCTTCCGGCATCCAGAACAGCGCCTCGACCTGCTCGCGCAGCGTTTTCGCGCGCTGCGCGTAGCGCACGGTGTCGGCCGCGTGGCCGCGCCGGTGCGAGAACGCCGACATCGCGTCGAACGCCGCGCACGCGTACGCCTGCACTTCGACGAGCGCGATCGGCCCGATCGGAAAGCGGCCGTCCGCATGGAACACCGAATCCTGGCTGTCCTTCCAGCCCTGGTTCGCGAGACCGCGCGCGGACGTGCGCTGATAGTCGAGCAAGCCGCGCGGATTGCGGTCGCAGACGCTCGTCACCCATTGCGCGGCCCGCTCGAGCGCGGGCCACAGCTCGTCGATCAGCGCCTCGTCGCCGGTGTGCTCGAGATACGCACCCGCGAGCACGACGAAGAGCGGCGTGGTGTCGACGCCGCCGTAGTACAGCGCGAACGGCACTTCGCCCGTCGCCGCCATCTCGCTTCTGCGGAACTCGTGCATGATCTTGCCCGGCTCCGCGTCGCGAAACGCGGACGTCTCGCGCGCCTGATGCTCGGCGAGAAACCGCAGCACGCCGCGCGCGAGCGACGGCTGCAACCACAGCATCTGCAGCGACGTGATCACCGCATCGCGGCCGAACGGCGTCGAGAACCACGGGATGCCCGCGTACGGATACGGGCCGGTTTCGAGCGACGTCGTCAAGAGACCAAGATCGGCGAGCGAGCGGTCGAGCCACGCGTTGAAAAGCGGATTGCTCGTGTGCACGCGCGCAATCGTGCGCCGCCGCTCGCGCATCGCGCGATGCACGTCGGAGAGCGCCTTGCGGAGCGCGCCGCGCCCCGTCGCGATGCACGGCCGCTGCACGAACGCGCCGCCGCCCGGATGCGCCGCGCCAATGCGCGCCTCGACCGTCAGATACAGCGATACGCACGCCTGCGCGGCGAGCGTCAGCGTATAGTCGGCGCGATCGACCGACAGCGTGTCGGGCTTCGGCTCGAAACCGATCTGCACGCTCCGCTCGACGGCGTCGAGCCCGTCGTAACGCAGTTTGACTGCGCCCGCCTCGACGCACGGCGGCGCGATCGCGCCGCGCCGCTCGCGCCGCGATCCGCGCACTTCGAACATGTCCTTGAAGTCCGCACCGAACGACACCGACAGCGGCACTTCGGCGTCGCTCGTGCCGTAGTTCGTCAGCGTGAGCGCCTCGTACAGCACGTTGTCGGCGAGCACCCGCATCCGCTCGATGTGGATCACGCCTTCGGGCGTCTCGCTGCCGCCGAGCGGCGGCAGCGGACGATTCGTCAGGTGCGCGGCGAACGACGCGTTGTCCACGCTCGTCGCGCCCGACAACAGCGACGGCGCGCGGCCGCCGAACGTCAGCCGCCATTGCGACAGCACACGCATGTCGTCGACGAAAAAACCGTCGTCATGGCCGCTGACGTCGCCGAGCGCATCACTGACGACGAACGCGTTGCCCGTCTTCAGTACGAACTGGCTGCCGCGCGCGGCCGTCTGCGTGTCGGGCTCGGGCGCGATGAACGCGAGGGGGGACGGCGTCGCCGTCGTCTGCGCAGTGGGCGCGGGTGAAGATGCGGACGCGGCCTGCGGCGCGCGCGGGGAAGAAGTGTCGGCTTGCCTCGGCATCGGAACTCCTGGGCTGGACGCGGCGCGCCGGGTGCGTCGCGTTTTCCGCACAGGATAGGACAGAACGCGTCGGATGCGCAGCGTCGGCTGGGGTGCGATCATGTCGATCGCACGTATTTCGCCGATTTTGCGGTCTTGGGTGAGGATCTGTCCGAGGGATTGGCGAGTCGATGGATCGGTTGATCGATGGATCGACAAGTCTGCGGGTATGCGGGTCAATGGGCCGATGTGCCGACGCGGCGTCCGATCGACGCGCCTCCATGTGTCAATGGAGCCACCCGCCACGCGAACGCGCCCGCCAGCCCCTTCCTTCGCCGTCATCGTCGCGCTCGGCCCCGCCAACGGCCGGCCACAAGCCTGCTATTTTCTTGAACGCACGCTGCTCATGTTGTCCCTTCCCTGCTATCGAAAATAGACGTCGAAGGAAACTGCCTGGCACGGCTGGACATGCACCGACGATTCGGAGAACCGTCGAAACGAAGCGCCTCGTCCGGCTGCGCGAAGGCGCCGGCTGCTTCGAAAGAAAAACGAATGATCGAAAACTCATGAAAACGCGAACGCTGATCGGCTAAGCGAACGGCATGACGGCCCCCCCTCCGGCGACGACATCTCGAGTTGGTCTAGTTGATGCATATGGCCACTTGTGAAAAGGCAATATCAAAGCAAATAGATATGCAAAAAATCGGAACGATCCTCTTCGATGTGTCGGCAGCGGACTCGATGCAACACGACGCTTCCATTCGCGGGACAAAGTCGTCGAGGGTTTCGAAAAACAAGAATCGTTCCGGACGAGATCGCATGACGCCGCGCGCGCAATGGACTCGATGCACGACATGACGCGCGAAACCGGCGCAACGCGAGCGCAACAGGCTCATGTCCCGACGACGCGCCGCACGCTCCCGTCCGGATCGGCAACACGCACTCGCCATCCTCTTTGGCATTTCCGTCGATTCTTCCTATTATTTCATTTCAATTCCCGCAGATGACAGATAGCAAATTCATTCGCCTATCAATCATCTTTCAGTTTGCCTTGGCATTCGAATAAATATTAATCGCGTCATTTGAATTGATCTGCCTCAACGCAGTAACCCCGCCGTCCTACAGGATAGAAACAGAACCCGCCACATGAACGGAGGCCATGATGGAAATTTCATTGAGAGACCTGCTGACGGTGCTGCACGGAATGGGATTCGGCGCGTTGTTCATGCTCGCCTTTTCCGGCGCGCTCGCCGAGCTCTATCGCATGTCCGCGCCCGGCGCGCCCGCCGTGCCCACGCCGCGTGAACACCGGCTGCTGATGATCTATCTGTCGGCGATGGTGATCCTCGCGTGGGCGACGGTGTTCTCCGGCGCATACGTCGTCTATCCGTGGTATCGAGCGGCGCCGCCCTCCGGCCTGACCGATCTCGCGAATTATCCGCAGCGTCTGTTGATGTCGAGCCGCGACACGTCAGGCTGGCACAGCCTCGGGATGGAGTGGAAGGAGCACGTCGCCTGGCTCGCGCCGATCGCGATGACGATGGTCGCCTACGTGTTCGGCAAGTACGGCCCGGCGCTCGGCAGGCAACGCCAGATTCGCAACGCGGTGCTGGCGTTCACTGTCGTCGCGTTCGTCGCAACGGGCGTCGCGGGCGCATTCGGCGCATTCCTCAACAAGTACGCGCCGGTCCGTGGCGGCGCCGCCATCCATCTCATGACGGGAGAATGAAGATGCATACCTCTCATCCGCGCCCCCCCGCGCAGCGTACTGCCAGCGCAGGACAACCTCAGTCATCCGTAGCGAACGAGCCGGCGACCGCTTCGTCGCACACGAATGCGCCCGCTTCGGTCGACGTGCTGCCGAACGGTCCGGCCGCCGCCGCCATTCTCGCAGCCGGCATCGGCTGCTTCGCCGTCGGGCTCTTCGCGCTCGCCGGCGACGCGTTCCGCTCGATTGCGCATTTCTTCACGTTCTACAAACCCACCGGGCCGCTTTCGGGCGTGACGACGAGCGCGATCGTCGTCTGGCTGCTGTCGTGGGCTGTGCTGTCGCGCCAGTGGCGCGCGAAAGCGGTCGCGCTCGGCCGCGTGACGGCAATCGCCTTCGTGCTGTTGACATTCGGCATCCTGCTGACCTTCCCGCCGTTCATGGATCTGCTGCAGGGCAAGTAGCCGCGCGCATGTCGAGGGAACATCACGCGCCCTCGGCACGCGCGGCGCTTCGCGTTGCGTTGCATAAACGACAAAGCCCGTGGCAACGACCTTCGACGATTGATCCAAATCAATTTCCACAAATACGGCGCTCTTACGCTCACGTCACCGATATCGATCGATTCATCGAACAATGAGTTGGCATCACGACTGATTTTAAACAATCGAAACGATATTGAAAGAAAAAGACAATCGTAAAAGATATCGACACGAACATCGATTTGAATGCGCTAGAAAAATGACGGCGCAGCCGAATCAGCGATTCTGGCCGATATCGTCCGCATCTTCGTCGCCGACCTCGAACCCGCCCCGCCCCATCGCCGCGCCGGCGCCGCGCACCGCGCAGGTCAGCGGGTCGTCGGCGACCCGCGCGACGAGCCCCGTCTCGTCGTAGAGCCGCTTGCCGAGATGCGCGAGCAGCGCGCCGCCGCCCGTCAGCACGATGCCGCGATCTGCGATGTCCGTGATGAGCTCGGGGGGCGCGTTCTCGAGCGCCCCCTTCACCGCGCTCACCACCTGGTTCAGCGGCGCGGCGAGCGCGTCGGCGATGTCGTGGTTGCTGAGCTGAATCGTGCGCGGCAGGCCGTCCGCGACGCTGCGCCCGACCGCATGGATCGATTCTCGCGGCACCCGATAGCTCGCGACGCCGATCACCTTCTTCACGTGCTCGGCCGTATGCTCGCCGAGCAGCACGCCATACACGTTGCGGACGTGATTGACGATCGCCGCGTCGAACTGGTCGCCGCCGACGCGGATCGCCTCGCGATAGACGATCCCGCCGAGCGCGATCACCGCAACCTCGGTCGTGCCGCCGCCGATGTCGACGACCATCGATCCGACCGCCTCCATCACCGGCAGCCCCGCGCCGAGCGCGGCGGCGAGCGGCTCGCTGATCAGGCTGACCCGCGATGCGCCCGCCGCGAGCGCCGCCTCGCGGATCGCGCGCTGCTCGACCGCCGTTGCATTCGACGGCACGCAGATCGTGAACTCGACGCGCCGCCCGAACAGCGAGCGCGCGTGCGACATGCCGACGAACTGCCGCATCATCTGCTCGGCCGCGTGATAGTTCGCGACGACGCCGTGCCTGAGCGGCCTGACGGCCTCGAGATGCTCGGGCGAACGCCCGAGGAGCGCCTTCGCCTGCTCGCCGACTGCCTCGACGCGCGCCTTCTCCGTCGGGCCGCCCCGCTTGCGGAAGCAGACGACCGACGGCTGATTCAGTACGACGCCGCGATCGCGGACATAGATCTGCGTGCTCGCGGTGCCCGGATCGACCGCGACGTTATGCGCAAAGAACCTTCCGAGAAAGGGTGCCGCCATGGTGAAGCCTCTATCGAATCGTGTGGAAGGATTTTGCGGATGCGTCGCCGGCCGCCCCCCGGGCCGGTTGCCGGCGACGAGCACAATCCACTCAGTCGCTTAGCGGCAGGATGCCTGAATACTTTAGGAGATTTCATGAATTTTCTATAGAGCGCCAGGTTGCTTTGCGCCGCCCGCCGGGGCGGATCGCGACAACGCGTGGTCGCGGCCCGGCAAAAGCGGTACTCTCTCGCTTTTGCCGATTCCGGATCGGCCCTCCCGATTGTTCAGTCCGATCACGCCATAGCAACGATAATGACGGTGCTCGCCTCCTTCGCCCGTCCGGGCCTTCGCGTTCCCGGCCTCGTGGCCGCCTTCCTGTTCGTCTGCGTCGCGGCGGGCCGGCCCGCGTCCGCCGATGCGGCCGACGCCGCCGCTGCCATGGCGGGAGCCGCCGCAACGCCGGGGGCCATGCCGGCGGCCGCACCGGGCGCGACGCCCGTCACGGCGACGAAAGTTGCTTCGGCGGCCGCCGAGACGTCGGCGACGGCGTCGCCCGCCTTGGCTTCGGCCACTGCGGGTTCGCCCACCTCCGTGGACGCCGCGGCCGCATGGTCTTGGGTCGCCGGCCGGCAAGCCGCCATCGCGTCGAACACCGCATCGATCGCCGAGACGAACGCCGGCGCAACACCACCGGCCCCGGCGTCGCCCGCTTCCGCCTTGCCCGCTCCGGCCGCCGCGTCGACGTCCGCCCAGGCCGCGCCGTCGTCGGCCGGCGCAGGCGAACTCGTCTGCACGCCTGACGGCGGCAAGCCCGGCCGGCCGTCGATCGGCCTCGTGCTGTCGGGCGGCGGCGCGCGCGGCTACGCGCATGTCGGCGTGCTGAAGGTGCTCGAGGCAAACCGGATTCCGGTCGACTGCATCGCGGCGACGAGCATGGGCGCCGTCGTCGGCGGCCTGTACGCGACCGGGATGACCGCGCAGGAAATGCAGCGGCGGCTGTCGCAGGTGAACCTCGCCGACATCGCGTTCGACGTGACCGACCGCGCGGCCCTGCCGCAAAAGAAACGCGAGGACGACCGGCTCTACATCGACAGCCTGACGATCGGCTTCGATTCGAAAGGCTTCAAGGCGCCCGTCGGGCTCGTGCAGGGCAACCGGCTGCAGGCGCTCCTCGCGAACTGGACGGCCGCCGTGCCGACGAACCAGCCGTTCGACCGGCTGCCGATCCCGTATCGCGCCATCGCGACCGACCTGCAGACTGGCCAGAAGGTCGTGCTCGACCACGGCTCGCTGCCGCTCGCGATCCGCGCGAGCATGGCGCTGCCGGGGCTCTTCTCGCCCACCGAGATCGACGGCCGCGCGCTCGTCGACGGCGGGCTCGTCGGCAATCTGCCCGTCGACGCCGCACGCGGGATGGGCGCGGACGTCGTGATCGCCGTCGACATCGGCTCGCCGCTGCGTCCGCTGAACGCGCTGGCGTCGCCCGCCGACGTGATGCAGCAGATGATCGGCATCCTGATCCGGCAGAACGTCGCCGAACAGCGCAAGCAGCTGAAGGCGGACGACATCCTGCTGCAGCCGGACCTCGGCAAGCAGAGCTTCACCGATTTTCAGACCGCGAACCAGGCGATCGCCGCGGGCGAAGCGGCCGCCGTCGCCGCGCTGCCGCGGCTCATGCGCTACGCGCTGTCGCCCGAGCAGTACGAAGCGTACCGGGCCGCGCACATGCGGCCGCCGCCGCAGCCGATCCGCATCACGTCGATCGAGATCCGAACCAACGGCTCGTCGGTGCCGAAGCGGGTCGTGCGCAACGCGTTGCGCGTGAAGCCGGGCGACGTCTACGATCCGCAGGCCGTGAGCACCGACCTGCTATCGCTGACGACAAGCGGCAATTTCGAGAACGTCACGCAGCAGATCGTCAACGAAGGCGACGAGCACCGGCTCGTGATCGATGCGCAGGAGAAGTACTGGGGGCCCAATTTCCTGCTGTTCGGGCTCGGGATGTCGAGCAGTTCGACCGACGAAGGCGGCTTCCGGCTGCATCTCGGGTACCGGCGGCCGTGGCTCACGCCGTCCGGCCTCGAGTTCCGCGCGGACACGACGCTCGGCAGCGATCTACAGTCGGCCCACGTCGAAGTGCGGCAGCCGCTGTCGGACAAGATCGGCTATTACGTCGCGCCTTATGCGGATTATCAGCGGCGTTTCGCGAACCTCTACGACGGAGAGAGCGACGTCAAGGTCACGCAATACCGCATCCAGACCACACGGGTCGGCCTCGACCTCGGGCTGCCGCTCGCGCGGCTCGGCGATTTCCGCATCGGGCTCGCGTATACGCACCTGGCGGCCGCGCCTTCGTACAACCTGCTGCTCGACGGGCTCGTCGATGAAAACGGCAATCCGATCAGTTCGCTATTCCCGTCTTGGTACGGACGGCAGATCAGCGCGCGCGCCCGGCTCGTCATCGACCAGCTCGACGATCCGGTCTTCCCGCGCAAGGGCTATTTCGCGGAATTCCGCGCCGAGCGATCGCTGTCGACGAGCGACGACAAGTTCACCGACGTCTATGGCAAGCTGATGGTCGCCGAACGATTCGGCCGACACAGCATGAGCGCGAGCGTCGAGGCGGGCAAGAGCTTCGGCGGCGTGAATCTCAGCAATCCGCTCGGCTATACGCTCGGCGGCTTCCAGCATCTGTCCGCGTACGCGGCCGACCAGTTGAGCGGCGATGCGCTCCTTTACGGCCAGATCACGTACATGAATCAGTTGGCGACGTTCAATGCGTCGCCGATCAAGGCGCTTTACGTCGGCGCGAGCGCGGAAGTCGGCAACGTGTGGTCGCTCGATACGACGATAAGCAGCGGTCCGCTCAAGCAGAGCTACACGTTCTTCACGAGCCTGACCACGTCGTTCGGGCCGGTGTACGTCGGCGTCGCACTCGCGCCGGGTGGGCGGCGCAACCTCTACTTCCAGCTCGGCCACTCATATTGAGCCGGCCGGGTCGGGCGCGGCCGTCCCGCCGGCACGGCGCGAGCCGGCGCGGGGACGAATGCGCCGCGCCGGGCCAAATGCGCAATTCGATGCCGACCGACGGCGCGCTGCCGCACGGCGGTTCGGGTCGAGGCGCACGGATGCAGGCGTGCGCGCCGCATGAGCGCACTGGCGCGCGTCACACCGGCCAGCTCATCTCGAAACGCGCCCCCGACAGCAGCAGCGGATCGACGACGGCGACGCGCCCGTTGTGCGCCTGCAGCACCTGCCGCGTAATCGCGAGGCCGAGGCCGTAGCCGGCCGTATGCCGGTCGAGCCGCACGAACGCCTCGAAGATCCGCTCGCGCTCGTCGAGCGGCACGCCGGGTCCGTCGTCCTCGACGTAAATCTCGATGTTGCCGTGACGCATCCGCAGACCAGCCTCGATCTGTCCGTGTGCGTGCTTGCTCGCGTTGCGCAGCAGGTTGCGCATCGCATACGACATCAGCCGCTTGTCCATCTTCACGCGCACGTCGGCGGGCAGCGCGACGCGCGCCTCGATCGCCTTGCTCGGATACAGCAGCGCGGCGTCGGCGACCTGCTTGTCGAACCACGCGACGAGCGCCGTCTGCTCGAGATTCGACTGTAACGAACTGTATTCGAGCCGCGCGTACGTGAGGCTCATGTCGATCAGCTCGTCGAGCTCGGTCACGTCCTGCTCGATGCTGTCGATCGCGTTCTGATACTCGGCCGCCGATCCCGGCTCGCGCAGGTTCTCGAGCGCGAAGCGCACGCGCGCGAGCGGCGTGCGCAACTCATGCGAGATGCCGTTCGTCAGGTCGCGCTGCGCGGCGATCAATCGCTCCATCCGCATCGCGAGCGCGTTCAGCGTGCGCGCGAGCGGCCCGATGATCACGCTGCGCGACTCGCGCGCGCGCGTGTTGAAGCGCCCGCCCGTGAAGTCGATCGCGCGCTCGCGCACCATCACGAGATCCGACCACACGGGCCGCATCCAGCGATAACCGGCGAGCGCCGGCACCGCGAGCACGAATGCCGCGAGCGGCAGCACGCCGCCCGGCAGCGCGTCGAGCGCGCGCCATACGGTGCGCGGTCCGAGCGCCGAACATAGCGTCGCGCTCGTCCCGCCGACCGTCACCAGCACGAGGCCGACGAGATGCAGATAGGTCCGCAGGTAGAGGCGCGACCAGCTCGGGATCCGGTCGGCGCGCGTGTCGGTCCACGAGCGGCGGAAATGCAGCCAGCGCCATTTGCAATAGCGGGGCGGGGACAATCGGTGCGCTTGCGTGCTGTTCATCTTCGTGTCGCGAATGTCGGGAAATCGGTGCTGTGAATCATCGAGCGGAATCCGGCCGCAGCGGCGGCAGCGGACGCGCGGCGAACGGCGGCGGACGCGCAGCCGGCTTGTCGGCCGGGCGGGCGTGTACAACGCGAACGCCGCGATGTTTCACCGAGTGAAACCGCAGCGAACGTCGCGTTGTCGCGTTGCATCGCGACGCGCCGCATCGTCTCGCGCCGCATCGCATCGCACGTCGCCGCCGCACATCGCAACGCGGCATCGCGCATGCAGTTCGACATTGCCGGCGCGGCACACGCCGTTTCGAACCACGAAACGCGCCGCTGTCGCAAACGGTCCGCGCGAAATCGAAACCGCTCGCGTCGACGCGCAGCTTACTCCCAAGCGTTCTTGCTGAATTGATAACCCTTGCTGCGGATGGTCTTGATCCGCTGCGGACAGCTCGCGTCGTCGCGCAGCTTGCGCCGCAGCTTCGAGATCCGGCCATCGATCGTCCTGTCGAGTCCGTCGAATTCGACGCCGCGCAATTGCAGCATCAGATCGTCGCGACTCACGACTTCGCCCGCATGGCAGGCGAGCACCCACAGCAGGTCGAACTCCGCCGATGTCAGCTCGGGCGTCGTGCCGTCGGGCAGAACGACGGTCCGGTTCGTGCGATCGATCGTGAACTTGCCGAACGTGTGGCTTTCCGGCTGGCCGCCCGCGCCGTCCGCCTGCCGTACCGGCGCGCGGCGCAGCTGCGCCTTGATCCGAGCAAGCAGGATGCGCGGCTCGACCGGCTTGTGCACGTAGTCATCCGCGCCGAATTCGAGGCCGAGCAGTTCGTCGAACGGCTCGTCGCGGGCCGTCACCATGATGATGACCCCGTCGTAGTGCTCGCGCGCCTCGCGGCAGATCTCGAACCCGTCCTTGCCGGGCAGGTTCACGTCGAGAATCACGAGATCGGGCCGCCCCGTCAGAATCGCGTCGACGGCGTCGTCACCGTTCAGCACGGCATCGACGACGTACTCGTGTTTGCGCAGGTAGCCCGCGATCAGCGTGGACAGGCGATTGTCGTCCTCGACGAGGAGAATCCGGAAAGGCATGGGCAAATCAGTCGATATAAAAGCCAAATATTATTTGAAACAAGGAATTAGCGCGAACCCAAGAAACTGCCGCACCCACTTTGTAAGATCCCGAAACATTTCGAATGATACTGCGGCGCGGGCCAATGGTTGAAACCGTTCCGTCGGCGGCCCTGAAAACCCCGCGTCAACAGTCCGCCCGGCGCGGCTTCGGAACGCCTGGCGCAACGGCCGACGCGGATGCGGCGCGCGTCGCGCACGCCGGGGACGATCGGCCGCGGTCCGCGCGCTTTTCCCCGCGCATGCGTTCGTCGCGCCGCCGATGCTTGACGAATTGCCGCCGAGAAGGTTCCATACGGGCTCGCTTCATACCCGCGCGGCGCACCGCACTGATTCGATGAATTACCCAGCGATCCTAGAACGCATCCACACCGAACTCGCGCCCTGGATCGGCGCGGGCCGCGTCGCCGACTACATCCCCGAACTCGCGAAAGTGCCCGCCGAACGGTTCGGCATGGCCGTCGTCACGCTCGATGGCGAAGTCCACACGATCGGCGACGCGCGCGAGCGCTTCTCGATCCAGAGCATCTCCAAGCTGTTCGCGTGCACGCTCGCGTTTCAACTGCTCGGCGACGAACTGTGGCAGCGCGTCGGGCGCGAGCCGTCCGGCACCGCGTTCAACTCGCTCGTGCAGCTCGAAAGCGAGCGCGGCAAGCCGCGCAATCCGTTCATCAACGCGGGCGCGCTCGTCGTCGCCGACGTGCTGAGCCGCCGCTTCGTACGCGCGGAGACGGCGCTCGTCGAATTCATCCGTCGCCTGACCGGCATCGCCGACATCGATTACGATTCGCGCGTCGCGCTGTCCGAGCTGCAGCACGCGGAGCGCAACCGCGCGATGGCGCATTTCATGGCGAGCTTCGGCAACATGCAGATGCCGCCGGAGACGGTTGTCGACGCGTATTGCCGCCAATGCGCGATCACGATGAATTGCGTCGAGCTCGCGCAGGCGTCGCTCTTTCTCGCGAACGGCGGCGTCGCGCCGGCGACGGGCGCGCGGATTCTCGATCCGAGCTCGGCGAAGCGACTGTCGGCGCTGATGCTGACCTGCGGCACCTACGACGCCGCCGGCGACTTCGTCTACCGCGTCGGGCTGCCGGCGAAGAGCGGCGTCGGCGGCGGGATCGTCGCGGTGCTGCCGGGCGAGATGGCCGTGTGCGTGTGGTCGCCCGGGCTCGATCCGAACGGTAACTCGCTCGCGGGGACGCTCGCCTTGGAATGGTTGACGACCTACTCAGGGCGATCGATCTTTTGAAGTGCCGAGGTCAAGCGCGACTCATCCGGCGCAACGGCGGCAGATTTATGTCGGCGCTCGCCGGCACGCTCGCGCTCGAGCGGCTGACGACGTATTCGGGGCGTTCGATTTTCTGACGACGTCGGCGGCGCGACGCAGGATTTGACGGCGCGCGAGCGCCTCGATGTCGCCGCGCATCGATGGCCCACGCGACCGCTTCTCCGCAAGCCGCGCCGCCAGTTGCCAATCGGCGACCTGCGCGCCGGCAAGCGATCTCGCGTGCTTGACCGGCGGAAAGCCGGGCAACGGCGGCCGCGCGGCAAGCGCGGCAACCGAGCGACGTCACGTCGCCGACGTCCGCGACGTTCGCCGCCCACCCGGCGGCATTCGGGCTGCCGGTCCGACAACCACGATCGCTTCGCCCGAGCCGCGTACCGCCCGAACTGCGCCAACCAGGCCCCGCTTACTTCGCGATGTAGATCCCGGACGTCGGGCACGTGCCCTGCGTGCTCCCGTCCGTCACGAGCGACGCCGCGCTCGGGAACTGCGACGTCGCATCCGTCTTCACCGCAATCCACGCCTCGGTGAAATAGCTGACGTAGTTGACCTTCACGCACTTGAGCGACACCGCGCCGCGCGTGTTGCTGCCGAACGCGCCTTCGAACGCGGTCAGGAGCTGCGTCCGCGTCACCGTGTTGCCCGCGTTCGATTGCAGGAACGTGTTGAACGACGTCGTCGACAGGCGGCTGACCATCCCGGTCGCGTTGTTCCAGTATGCGTCGGCCGACGGCGCCTGCGCGCAGGCGCCGTGCTTGTACCACTCGTGCTTGTCGAGGCACGACTCGACGCCCGGCATGTACGTCGACAGCGTGCTCAACGTCGACGAGCCGACCGGGTACGAGTCCATGCTGCACCACTGATGGTTGTTGTCGAGGTCGATCTCGTTCTGCGGCACGCCGCAATAGAACGGCTGATTGCCGTCGTAGTTGTTCGGCCACAAACCATGCAGCGACAAGTTCGTCGACGCGTACGAACCCGACAGCGTGCTGCACTCGGTGGCGCTGTGCGTCGCGCAGAAGCCCGGCTCCCAGGACGTCGCGAGCAACAGATAGTCGTAGGCGTTGGCGGTGTTGCAAGCCGACGCGACCGCGAGCGCGCACGCGGCGCGCGCGAAGGTATGAAGCATACCGGCCCCCTCAGTATGGACGCGGCGACCGCGCGAGAGGCGCCGCGATGTTGGTGAACTGTCGGGTGCCTATTGTGCTTTCGTCAATATTGCAGCGGTGTGACTGCGTGAAGGCGCGACGATGCGGATCGTGCGACGAAGGCGATGCTCGGCGCAGTTGGACGAGATACGGCGAACGCGCGAGCGATCGCACGCGCGGCGGAGATGTTCGACGTGGATGTTCGAAATCGATGTTCGGCGTCGATGTTTCAAACGAGAAATTCAAACGCAAAATTCAAACACGGAGTCCGATGAAGCGCCGCGCGCGCTCGCGGACAGCGCCATCCCCTCGCCAGTTCATCACGCATCCGACAGCACACGACCCGTCGCTCGTCGCGAGACGATCGACAGGCCGCCCGTGTCGCATCGCATCAAGCCGGCTGTGCGTCGCGCTGCCGCTCCAGCTCGCGCACGAGCGGCAGCACGCGCCTGCCGAAATATTCGACATCCTCAAGATAATGGAGGAATCCGCCGAGCACGAGATCGACGCCGATCTCCTTCAGCGCGACGATCCGCTCGGCGATCTGCTCGGGCGTGCCGATCAGGTTGGTCCTGAAACCGTCGTTGTATTGAACGAGATCGGCGAACTTCGAATCGGCCCACATTCCCTGCCCTTCGGGCGCCGCCTTGCCCGCCTGCTTGACCGCGTGGCCGAACGCGTTGACGGCGTCGACGTCCGCGTGACGGACGATCTCGTCGAGTACGTCGCGCGCCTCGCGCTCGGTGTCGCGCGCGATGATGAACGCGTTGACGCCGAACTTCACTTGCCGTCCCTGCGCGGCCGCCGCCGCGCGGATCTCGTCGATCTGCGCGCGATGGCCGTCGAGCGTGTTGCCGTTCATGAAGTACCAGTCGGACACGGCGGCCGCCATCCGGCGCGCGGCCGCCGAGTTGCCGCCCTGGAAGATCTCCGGATGCGGCTGCTGCAACGGCTTCGGCTTCAGCGTGTAGTCGTTGAATCGATAGAAGTCGCCCTTGAACGTGAAGTTGTCCTGCGTCCAGACGCCCTTCACCGCTCGAATGAATTCCTCCGAGCGCCGATAGCGCTCGTCGTGCTCGAGCCACGGCTCGCCGATCGCGGTGAATTCGCCCTTGAACCAGCCGCTCACGATGTTGATCGCGACGCGCCCCTGGTTCAACTGATCGATCGTCGCAAGCTGCTTCGCGACGACGGCCGGATGCCACGGCCCCGGCAGGATCGCGGCGATCACTTTCAGCCGCTCGGTCGCGGCGAGAAGCGCATGGCTGAACGCGACGGATTCGTGCTGAAACTCGGCGCCGTAGCCGGCCGTGAAGCGGATCTGGGACAACGCGTAATCGAAGCCGTTCTTCTCGGCGAGCTGCGCGAGACGTCGGTTGTAGTCGATATCCCAGCTCGTGCGCTGCTCGATCTTGCTGACGACCAGGCCGCCGCTGACGTTGGGCACCCAGTAGGCGAACTTGAGGTGGTCCGGCTCGTGACTCATCGGATCGTTCCTTGAAGCATGAAGGGGACGGTAAGGATTCGGCGGCGCGCGGCCGGCCGGTCGGCAATGGCCCTCGGACGCGCCGCTTCTCGCGGCGTCTGTCTCGGCGCATCGTAGGGCGGGCCGGCATGTCGGCCAACCAATGAATTCAGCTATCGATGCCCGCCGCGGCGAGATATGCAAATGACGCACGGCGGCGGCCGAGATCGCGCTTTCACGCCGCCCGTGTCACGAACTGTCGAAATATTGAAGAATTTTGTCGCGGCATTGAACCCGGCGCGCCTTTCCGTATTCCAATGGCCGGTTTGCATTTTCATTACAATTGCTCGCCTGCCACGCCTTACCGTTCTGCCTCCCATGAAAAAATCCCAACGCCGCTGGATCGCCGCGGCGGCCGGCGTCGTCGTGCTCGCCTCGCTCGTCGTGCTGGCCCTACGCTTTTTCGCGAAAGACAAGGCGCCGCATTACCTGACCGCGAAAGTCGCCCGCGCCGACCTCGAAAACGCCGTGCTGGCCACGGGCACGCTCCACGCGTTCAAGCAGGTCGACGTCGGCGCACAGGTGTCCGGCCAGTTGAAGTCACTGAAGGTGAAGCTCGGCGACAAGGCGAAGAAAGATCAATGGCTCGCCGAGATCGATCCGGTGATCTCGCAGAACGAGCTGCGCCAGGCCGAAGCGAACGTCGACAACCTGATCGCGCAGAAACGCTCGACTGCCGCGCAGTTGAAGCAAGCCGAGCTTGCGTTCAACCGGCAGCAGCAGATGCTGCCCGACGACGCGACGTCGCGCCAGGACTACGAGACCGCGGCCGCGACGCTCGACGTGCAGCGCGCGAGCCTCGCCGCGCTCGACGCGCAGATCCGCGAGGCGCGGATCAAGATCGAGATCGCGCGCGCGAACCTCGGCTACACGCGAATCGCCGCGCCGATCGACGGCGAAGTGGTCGCAATCGTCACGCAGGAAGGCCAGACCGTGATCGCGCAGCAGCAGGCGCCCGTGATCCTGAAGCTCGCCGAGCTCGACACGATGACGGTCAAAGCCCAGGTGTCCGAAGCGGACGTGATCCGCATCCACCCCGATCAGGCCGCGTACTTCACGATCCTCGGCGAGCCCGACAAGCGCTACTACGGCAAGCTGCGCGCGATCGAGCCCGCGCCGCAGAACTTCCTCGACACGCAAGGCGGACTCGGCGGCATGGGCGGCGGCTCGTCGAAATCGAACACTGCGGTGTTCTACAACGCGCTCTTCGAAGTGCCGAATCCCGGCCATCGGCTGCGCATCTCGATGACCGCGCAAGTGAGCATCCTGCTCGGCGCCGCGCGCAACGCGCTCAACATTCCCGTCACCGCGCTCGGTGCGAAGGACAAGGACGGCGCGTATCCGGTACGCGTGCTCGGCGTCGACGACAAAGTCGCGACCCGCAAGGTCCGCGCCGGCATCAACAACAACGTGAAGGTCGAAGTGCTCTCGGGCCTGAAGGAAGGCGAGCGCGTAATCATCGGCGACGCGAACGAACCCGCGGCCGCCGGCGCCGCCGCGTCCGACGCGGGGAGCTGACGATGGCCGAACCGCTGCTGCAACTGACGCACGTCACGCGGCGTTTTCCCGCGGGCGACAAGGACGTCGTCGTGCTCGACGACGTGAACCTCTCGATCAGCGCGGGCGAGATCGTCGCGATCGTCGGCGCGTCCGGCTCGGGCAAGTCGACACTGATGAACATCCTCGGCTGTCTCGATCATCCGAGCTCGGGCAGCTACAAGGTGGGCGGACGCGAGACGAGCGAGCTCGAAAGCCACGAGCTCGCGCGCCTGCGCCGCGAACATTTCGGCTTCATCTTCCAGCGCTATCACTTGCTGCCGCATCTTTCCGCGGCGGCGAACGTCGAGATGCCGGCCGTCTACGCGGGGAGCGCGCACGCCGAGCGGCGCGAACGCGCGCTGAAGCTGCTCGCGCGGCTCGGCCTGTCGGATCGCGCCGACCATCGGCCGAGCCAGTTGTCGGGCGGACAGCAGCAGCGCGTCAGCATCGCGCGCGCGCTGATGAACGGCGGCGAAGTGATCCTCGCCGACGAGCCGACGGGCGCGCTCGATTCGAAGAGCGGCCAGGACGTGATCCGGATCCTGCGCGAGCTGAACGCGCTCGGCCACACGGTCATCATCGTCACGCACGACGAGCGCGTCGCCGCGCATGCGCGGCGCATCATCGAGATCAGCGACGGCCGGATCGTCGGCGACCGGCTCAATCCGCGCGCGGACGACGCCGACGGCGAGCTCGACGCGAACGGCAGCCCGGCCCCCCATCGCGCGCGCCGTCTGTCGGCGGGCGTCGGCCGCTTCGCGGAAGCGTTCCGGATGGCATGGATCGCGCTCGTGTCGCATCGGCTGCGCACGCTGCTGACGATGCTCGGCATCATCATCGGGATCACGTCGGTCGTGTCGATCGTCGCGATCGGCGAAGGCGCGAAGCGCTACATGCTCGACGAGATCGGCAGCATCGGCACGAACACGATCAACGTCTACCCCGGCCGCGACTGGGGCGACAGCCGCGCGGACACGATCCAGACGCTCGTGCCCGCCGACGCCGCCGCGCTCGCCGAGCAGATCTACGTCGACAGCGCGACGCCCGAGACGTCGCGCAGCCTGCTGCTGCGCTATCGGAACGTCGACGTCAACGCGCTCGTGAGCGGCGTCGGCGAGCGCTTCTTCCAGGTGCGCGGGATGAAGATGGCGCAAGGCATCGCGTTCGGCCCCGACGAGGTGCGCCGCCAGGCGCAGGTCGCGGTGATCGACGAGAACACGCGCCGCAAGCTGTTCGGCGCGAATCCGAACCCGCTCGGCGAAGTGATCCTGATCGACAATCTGCCGTGCGTCGTGATCGGCGTGACCGCGGAAAAGAAGAGCGCGTTCGGCGACATGAAGAATCTCAACGTCTGGGCGCCGTACACGACCGCATCGGGGCGGCTGTTCGGCCAGCGTCATCTCGACAGCATCACCGTGCGCGTGCGCGACGGCCAGCCGAGCGACGCGGCCGAGAAGAGCCTGACGAAGCTGATGCTGCAGCGGCACGGCCGCAAGGACTTCTTCACGTACAACATGGACAGCGTCGTCAAGACCGTCGAGAAAACCGGCCAGTCGCTGACGCTGCTGCTGTCCCTCATCGCGGTGATCTCGCTCGTCGTCGGCGGGATCGGCGTGATGAACATCATGCTCGTGTCCGTGACCGAGCGCACACGCGAGATCGGCATCCGGATGGCGGTCGGCGCGCGGCAGGCCGACATCATGCAGCAGTTCCTCGTCGAAGCCGTGACCGTGTGCCTGATGGGCGGCGCGATCGGCATCGTGCTGTCGTTCGGGATGAGTTTCCTGTTCTCGCTGTTCGTCGACCAATGGAAGATGGTGTTCTCGGCCGGCTCGATCGTGTCGGCGTTCCTGTGCTCGACGCTGATCGGCGTCGTGTTCGGCTTCATGCCCGCGCGCAACGCGTCGCGGCTGGATCCGATCGATTCGCTCGCGCGCGATTGAGGTGAAGCGATGACGAACTTCCCAACCCGTCGTTTCGCCCGACGCGCCGCCGCGTTTGCATGCGCGCATGCGTTGCTGTCCGGCTGCGCGACGCAGTCGCGCGACACGCCGTCGCCCGCGGTCCGCTTGCCCGAGCAATGGGCGTCGCCCGTCGCCGCGCAGGCGAGCGCCGCGCCCGACGACTGGTGGCGCCGCTTCGGCGACCCGACGCTCGATCGCCTGATCGACGAAGCGCTGCGCACGAACAACGATCTCGCGGCCGCCGCGATCCGCGTCTATCGCGCGCAACTGCAGGCAGGGCTCGCCGATACGAACCTGACGCCGAACGTGACGCTCGGCGCAACCGGCAACGTATCGCGCACGCTCGACACGCACCGGATGGGCCGCACGAGCGGCATCACGGGAACGCTCGGCTACGAGCTCGACTTGTGGGGCAAGCTCGCCGCGCAGCGCGACGCCGCGCGCTGGGAGCTCGAAGCGACGCAGGCCGACCGCGATGCGGCGCGGCTGTCGCTGATCGGCACGACGGCGGCGCTGTACTGGCAGGTCGCATACCTGAACCAGCAGATCGCGCTCGGCGACGCGAACATCGCGTATGCGGAGCGGACGCTGAAGCTCGTGCGCTCACGCCATGCGGCGGGGGCGACGTCCGGTCTCGACGTCGCGCAGGCCGAGCGGAACCTGTCCGCGCTGCGTGCCGACCAGACGCAACTGATCCAGCAGCGCGCCGAGAGCCGCAACGCGCTCGCGATCCTGTTCGACCAGCCGCCGCAGCGGCAAGCAGCCGAGCGCGGCGCGCTGCCCGATGCGCCGCTGCCGGAAGTCGCCGCGGGCCTGCCCGCCGAGCTGCTCGGCCGCCGCCCCGATCTGCGCGCGGCCGAGTTCCGGCTGCGCGAATCGCTCGCGAACGTCGACGTGACGCGCACGAGCTTCTACCCGACGTTCACGCTGACGGGCAACATCGGCACGGTGAGCACGAGCCTCGAGCGCGTGCTGCAGAACCCGGTCGCGACGCTCGGCCTCGGGCTCACGCTGCCGTTCATCCAATGGAACACGATGCAGTTGCAGATCAAGGTGTCGAAGTCGCAGTACGAGGAAGCCGTCGTCCATTTCCGGCAGAACCTGTACCGCGCGCTCGGCGAAGTCGAGAACGCGCTGTCCGCGCGCGTGCAACTCGAAGCCGAGGCCGACGAGCGCGCGCTCGCACTCGCGCAGGCGCAACGCGCGGAAACGCTCGCGAAGGCGCGCTTCGTCGCCGGCGCGACGGGCGTGCAACCGTGGCTCGACGAGCAGCAGCGGCTGCGCGATGCGCAAAGCGCGCTGGCGCGCACTCGGCTCGACCGCCTCAACAACCGGATGAACCTGTACAAGGCGCTGGGCGGCACGGAATGAGCCGCTTCGGCGGGATCGGGCGCGCAGCCCGAAAGCCGTCGTTCGAAGCCTGCGCCGGGTCGCGGACATGCGCGGCATCGCGAGAACCTGCAACGAACGCGGTGCGCCGACATTGCCCAAACGCGGCGGCATCACCGCGCTTCGCGCGAATCGGCGTCCCGAGGGGTCCCGCGTCGCTCGGCGCGCCGTCGGCGCGTCCGCCGTACCGACGCGTCGCATTCGCTCGAATTCGAAAAGCTCGTGCGATCGGCGATCGCGACGACGGCGACGGCGACGGCGACGGCGCAGCCTATCGCCCCCACGCCGCCCCCACGCCGCCGTCAGCGCCGCGACACGAGCGCAGCACGATCGCTCAATCCGCCTGTTCGCCGAGATCGGCGAGCGGATGCGCATCGCGCTTCCAAGGCGACGTCAGGAAATGCAGGACGCGCTCGCGCTGCACCTCGACGAGCGATGCGGGCGCCCAGCCCGGCCTGCGGTCCTTGTCGACGAGATGCGCACGCACGCCCTCGCGGAAATCGCCCTCCTCGATCGCGCGCGTGACGATCCCGAGCTCCATCCGGAACGATTCGGCGAGCGTCATCTGCCGGCCGCGCAAGAGCGCCTCGCGCGTCACTTCGAGCATCGTCGGCGAATGGCTCGTCAATGCGTCGAGCGCCGTCTGCAGCCATTGCCGGTGCTCGCGCGACAGCTCGTCGCGCGTCAGATCCTGCCGCAGCGTCGCGACGATCCGCTCGACGCCCGAGCGCTTGTCGAAATGCCGGACGATCCACGGCATCTGGCCGTCGAGCACCGCGTGCGGCACGACGTTGCACGGCGGCGCGAACACCGTGCGCAATGCGCGCAACGCGTCGCCCGACCAGTCCGTGCGTTCGAGCCGCGTCTCGAACGTGTCGAGCCACGACGACGGCACCGACAGATCGGCCAGCTTCGCGACGAGCGCATCCGCGCCCGACAGCGTCGCGCCCGTCAGGCCGACGTACAGCGACAGCTCGACCGGCAGCTTCGCGAGAAAATGCGTCGCGCCGACGTCGGGCACGAAGCCGATCCGCGTCTCCGGCATCGCGATCTTGCTGCGCTCGGTCGACACGCGCAGCGCGGCGCCCTGCGCGAGCCCCATCCCGCCGCCCATCGTGATGCCGTCCATCAGCGCGACGACGGGCTTCGAAAACGTGTGGATCGCGTAGTCGAGCCGGTATTCGTCGACGAAGAACGGCAGCCAGTCGCGGCCGCCCGCTTTCGCCATCCGGTGCAGCGCGCGCACGTCGCCGCCCGCGCAGAAACCCTTGTCACCCGCGCCGCGCAACACGACGGCGACGATCGAGCGATCGTCGCGGCAGCGTTCGAGCAATGCGGCGAGCGCGCGCACCATCTCGTGCGACAGCGCGTTGAGCGCGGCCGGCCGGTTCAGCGTGATCAGCGCGACGCGGTTCACGACGCGCATCGACACGTCGTGCGCCGCCGCGTCGCGATGGACGTCGTGCATCATCGGCGAGCTCATTGCGGCTGCCCTCCGTCGTCGATTCGCCATTGGGGCTTGCGCTTGCCGAGGAATGCGGCGACGCCTTCGCACGGCTCGCCGCCGTCGAACAGGTCGACGAAGCGCTCGCGCTCGATTGCGAGCGTCGCGCCGCGCGGCACGCCCTGCCGCGCGAGGCCGATCAGTTCCTTCGCGACGCCGACCGCGCGCGGACCGAGCGCGACCGCGCCGCGCGCGAGCCCGAGCGCGGCGTCGCGCGAGCGGCCCGTGTCGACGACCTCCTCGACGAGGCCGATGCGCAGCGCCGTTTCGGCGTCGACGCGCACGCCCGCGAGGATCATTCGCTTCGCCCAGCCTTCGCCGACGAGCCAGGGCAGCGTCTGCGTGCCGAGTCCGCATGGCGTCAGGCCGACCGACGGCTCGGGCAGCGCCATCTGCGCATGCCGCTCGGCGATCCGCATGTCGCACGCAAGCGCGCATTCGAGGCCGCCGCCCATCGCATAGCCGTTGATCGCGGCGATCGTCGGAAAGCGCGCGTCGTGCAGCGCTTCGAACGCGGCGCCGAAGCGCGCGGCCATCGTGCGCGCGATCGCGTGATCGCCTTCGGCGAACGCGTTCAGGTCGGCCCCCGCGCTGAAGAACTTCGGCCCGTCGCCCGTGACGATGAGCGCGCGCACGCGCGAATCGGCTTCGAGCTGCTCGATCGTGCGCTGCAGTTGCAGGAGCCCGTCCGCGCTGAACGTGTTCGCGGACGGGCGCTTGAGCGTGACGAGCGCGATCGCGCCGTCGTCGGCGTAGTCGAGCGCGATCATCAGGCGTCCTTTTTGACCGGCTGGTACAGACGGATCACCGCCGAGAAGTCGAGCTTGCCGTCGCCGCGGCTGCTCATCGTCTGATAGAGCTGCTGCGCGAGCGCGCCGAGATAGACCGGCTGCCGCACGTGCTTCGCCGCGTCGTTCGCGAGGCCGAGATCCTTCAGCATCAGATCCGTGCCGAAGCCGCCCGAGTAGCCTCGCGACGACGGCGCGGTTTCGATCACGCCCGGATACGGGTTGTACGTATCGGAGCTCCAACAGCGGCCCGTCGACGTGTTGATGATGCCGGCGAGCACCTTCGGATCGATGCCGAGCGACGCGCCGAGCGCCATCGCCTCGGAGACGCCCGCCATCGTGATCCCGAGCACGAGGTTGTTGCAGACCTTCGCGACCTGCCCCATCCCGGTCGCGCCGCAGTGGACGATGTTCTTGCCCATCGCCGAGAGCACGGGTTTCACTCGCTCGAAGTCGGCGTCGCTGCCGCCGACCATGAACGTCAGCGTGCCCGCCGCCGCGCCGCCCGTGCCGCCCGACACCGGCGCGTCGACGAATGCGCCGCCCTTGCCGCGCACGAGTTCGCCGAACGCCTGCGCGCTCGCCGGATCGATGGTGCTCGAATCGATCAGCATCGCGCCCGCGCCGAGGCCGGCCAACACGCCGTCGTCCTGCGTGAGCACGGCGCGCACGTGTGCGGCCGCGGGCAGCATCGTGACGACGAACTCGGCGCCCATCGCCGCGTCGCGCGGCGACATCACGACGTGCGCGCCGCCGTCCTTCACGAGGCGCAGCGCGTCCTCGCTGAGATCGAACGCGTGCACTTCATGGCCCGCCTTCAGCAGATTGAGCGCCATCGGCGCCCCCATGTGGCCCAAGCCGATAAAACCGATCTTCATCGCGCCTCCCAATCAGTGCAGCCGAATCGTCGTGTTGACGGCGCCCGCCGTCGCGTCGTCGTCGAACCAGCGCGCGGTGACGGTCTTCGTCTGCGTGTAGAACTGCACGACCTGCTTGCCGTACGGGCCGAGATCGCCGAGCTTCGAGCCGCGCGAGCCCGTGAAGCTGAAGAACGGCACCGGCACCGGAATCGGAATGTTGATGCCGACCTGGCCGATGTCGATCTCGCTCTGGAACTTGCGCGCCGCCGCGCCGCTCTGCGTGAAAAGGCCGACGCCGTTGCCGAACGGATTCGCGTTGACGAGCGCGATCGCCTCGTCGAGCGTCTCGACCGACATCACGCACAGCACCGGACCGAAGATCTCGTGTGTGTAGATCGTCATCTCCGGCTTCACGTCCGCGAAGACCGTCGGGCCGATGAAGTTGCCGTGCGGATAGCCGTCGACGTTCGTGCCGCGGCCGTCGAGCGCAAGCGTCGCGCCCTCCTTTTCGCCCGTCTCGATGAGGCCGAGGATCCGCTGCTTCGCCGCGCGCGACACGACCGGGCCGACGTCGGTGCCCGCCTCGGCGCCCGCGCTGACCTTCAGCGTCTTCGCCTTCGCGACGATGTCGGGCAGCCAGTCGCGCGCCGCGCCGACGAGCACCGCGACCGACGTCGCCATGCAGCGCTGGCCCGCCGCGCCGAACGCCGCGCCGACGAGCGCGTTGATCGTCTGCTCGCGGTTCGCGTCGGGCAGGATCACCGCGTGGTTCTTCGCGCCCATCATCGCCTGCACGCGCTTGCCGTGCTCGCTGCCGAGCCGGTACACGTGCGTGCCGACGGCCGTCGAGCCGACGAACGAGATCGCCTTCACGAGCGGATGCGAACACAGCACGTCGACGACTTCCTTGCCGCCGTGCACGACGTTCAACACGCCCTTCGGCACGCCCGCCTCGATCGCGAGCTCGACGAGCTGCATCGTCGACAGCGGGTCCTGCTCGGACGGCTTCAGCACGAACGTGTTGCCGCAGACGATCGCCATCGGGAACATCCACAGCGGGATCATCGCCGGGAAGTTGAACGGCGTGATGCCGACGCACACGCCGAGCGGCTGACGCAGCGTGTAGGTATCGACGCCGCCCGCGACGTTCTCCGCGAATTCGCCCAATTGCAGCGAGCCGACCGAACACGCGTGTTCGACGACCTCGAGGCCGCGGAAGATGTCGCCTTCGGCGTCGGGCAGCGTCTTGCCCTGCTCGGCCGTCAGCGTCTTGGCGATCTGCGGCAGGTTCGCGCGCACGAGCTCCTGGAACTTCAGCATGATCCGCATCCGCGCGGACAGCGGCGTGCTTTTCCATTTCGCGAACGCGGCCTGCGCGGACTCGACCGCTGCGTCGACCTCGGCCGCCGTCGCGAACGGCACGCGCGCGAGCAGTTCCTGCGTCGCCGGATTGACGATGTCGCGCCACTCGGTCGCGTGGGACTCGACAAATTCGCCGCCGATCAACAGCTTCACGGTCGGCACGTGATGTCCCTTCCGGGACGACGGGGTTGCGTTCATCGTGCGATTCTCCAGGCTATGGCCGGCGACGCGCCGCGCGCGTCACCGGCCGGTTTATGCGGCGGCGCGGCCGGGCGTCACTTGCCGTCGGCCGCGAAATCCTCTTCCCAATACTCGCCGGGCATCCGGCTCGACGTGTCGTCGCCGCGCGCCAGTTCGCGCCGGCGCAATTCGACGCGGCGAATCTTTCCGGAGATCGTCTTCGGCAGCTCCGCGAACTGCAACCTCCGAATCCGCTTGTACGGCGCGAGCTTTTCGCGCGAGAAGCGGAAGATCTCGCGCGCGAGCGCCTCGCTCGGCTCGTAGCCCGCGCGCAGCGTGATGAACGTCTTCGGCACCGACAGCCGCACCGGGTCCGGGCTCGGCACGACGGCCGCCTCGGCGATCGCCTCGTGTTCGATCAGCACGCTTTCGAGCTCGAACGGGCTCAGCCGGTAGTCGGACGACTTGAACACGTCGTCCGCGCGGCCGACGTAGACGAAATAGCCGTCGTCGCGGCGCAGCGCGATGTCGGAAGTCCGGTAATGGCCGTCGCGCATCGCGTGCGCCGTCGCCTCCGGATTGTTCGCATAGCCCTTCATCAGGCCGACCGGGCGCTCGACGCTTGGGTCCACCGGCAGCGCGACCTCGCCTTCGCTCGCGCGCGCGCCGTCCGGATCGAGCAGGTCGATCGCGTAGCCCGGCAACGGCCGGCCCATCGAGCCCGGCACGACCGGCTGGCCCGGCGAGTTGCCGATCAGGCACGTGGTTTCGGTCTGTCCGTAGCCATCGCGGATCGTCACGCCCCACGCCTTTTTCACGCGCTCGATGATCTCGGGATTGAGCGGCTCGCCCGCGCCGACGATCTCGCGCAGCTTCACCGCGAACGTCGCGAGCGGCTGCTGGACGAGCATCCGCCAGACGGTCGGCGGCGCGCACATCGTCGTGACTTGATATTTGACGAGCGCATCGAGCACGACCTTCGGCTCGAAGCGAGCGTAATTGAACGCGAACACGCACGCCTGCGCATTCCACGGCGCGTAGAAGCAGCTCCACGCGTGCTTCGCCCAGCCGGGCGAACTGATGTTCCAGTGGATATCGCCCGGCTGCAGGCCGACCCAGTACATCGTCGACAGGCTGCCGACCGGATAGGTGCGATGCGTGTGCTCGACGAGCTTCGGCTTCGACGTCGTGCCGGACGTGAAATACAGCAGCATCGGATCGCTCGCGTGCGTGACGCCGTCCGGCGTGAAGTCCGCGCTCGCCGCGTAGCCGTCGGCGAGCGCGAGCCAGCCCGCGCGCGGCGCGCCCGCGACGATCTTCGTCACGTCGAGCCCCGGCTGCTCGAACTTCTCGGCCTCGTTCTCGTCGACGATCGCATAGCGCACGCCGCCGATCCGCACGCGGTCGCGCACGTCGTCGGCGGACAGCTGCGTCGTCGCGGGCAGCACGACCGCGCCCAGTTTCATCGCGGCGAGCATCGTGTCCCACAGCTCGACGCGATTCGGCAGCATCAGCAGAATTCGCTCGCCGCGCGCGACGCCGATGCCGCGCAGCCAGTTCGCGATCCGCGCGGAGCGCGCCGACATCTGCGCGAACGTGTACTGCGCGCCGTCGCCCGTCGCGGCGTCGACGATCCACAGCGCCGGCTTGTCATTGCCGCGCGCGATCGCGTCGAAGTAGTCGAGCGCCCAGTTGAATTCGTCGAGCGCCGGCCATTCGAAATCGCGATATGCGGTGTCGTAGTCGGTGCGGTGGCGCAGCAGGAAATCGCGTGCGTCGAGGAACGCCTGTGCCGTCATCGTGTCGTCTCCTGTCGATCGGAGTTAGCGCTTCAGCGCTTACTCCGATCCCATGCAAAGCTGTCGATCGGAGTTAGCGCTTCAGCGCTTACTCTGATCCCATGCAAAGCTGTCGATCGGAGCTGGCGCTTCAGCGCTTGCTCCGATCCCATGCAAAGCTGTCGATCGGAGCCGGCGCTTCAGCGCTTGCTCCGATCCCATGCAAAGCTGTCGATCGGAGCCGGCGCTTCAGCGCTTGCTCCGATCCCATGCAAAGCTGTCGATCGGAGCTGGCGCTTTAGCGCTTGCTCCGATCCCATGCAAAGCTGTCGATCAGAGTTAGCGCTTTAGCGCTTACTCTGATCCCATGCAAAGCTGTCGATCGGAGCTGGCGCTTTAGCGCTTACTCTGATCCCATGCAAAGCTGTCGATCAGAGTTAGCGCTTTAGCGCTTACTCTGATCCCATGCAAAGCTATCCATGTTGCGCGAGTGCATCTTCGCTGTGATTCGCGCGGCGATTCGCGCGGCAGCATTCACAGCTGCCGCGCGATCACCATTCTTTGCACTTCGCTGGTCCCCTCGTAGATCTGCGTGATCCGCGCATCGCGGTAATGGCGCTCGACCTCGTAGTCGACGAGGAAACCGTAGCCGCCGTGGATCTGGATTGCGTCCGAGCACACCGCCTCGGCCATTTCGGATGCGAACAGCTTCGCCTGCGACGCCTCCGACAAACACGGCAGGCCCGCCGTGCGCAACCGCGCCGCGTGATGCGTGAGGAGGCGCGCGGCGTTGATCCGCGTCGCCATGTCCGCGAGCTTCTCGGCGATCGCCTGATGCTCGGCGATCGGCTTGCCGAACTGGACGCGCTCGCGCGCATAGCGGCGCGCGCGGTCGAACGCGGCGCGCGCGATGCCGATCGCCTGCGCGGCGATGCCGATGCGCCCGCCTTCGAGATTCGACAGCGCGATCTTCAGCCCTTCGCCGCGCTTGCCGAGCAGATTCTCCTGCGGAATCGCGCAATTTTCGAGCGTGATCGCGCACGTGTCCGACGCGCGGATGCCCATCTTCTTCTCGGGCTTGCCAACGATGAAGCCCGGCGTGTCGGCCGGCACGAGGAACGCGGACAGCCCGCGCTTGCCCTCGTCCGGATCGGTCATGGCAAAAACGATCGCGAGGCCGGCGCGCGCGCCGTTCGTGACGAACTGCTTGCTGCCGTTCAGGATCCAGCGGCCGTCGCGCAACTCCGCCCGGGTGCGCAGGTTGTGCGCCTCGGAGCCCGCCTGCGGCTCGGTGAGGCTGAACGCGCCGATCGTCTTGCCGGTCGCGAGATCACGCAGCCAGCGCTCCTTCTGCTCGGGCGTGCCGTAGTTCAGCACCGGCCCGCAGCCGACCGAATTGTGCACGCTCATGAGCGTCGCGCACGACGCGCAGCCCGCCGCGATCTCCTCGAGCGCGAGCGCGTACGCGACGTAATCGGTGTACGATCCGCCCCAGTCGGGCGGCACGATCATGCCGAGGAAGCCGAGCTCGCCCATCTGCGCGACGACCTCGTCGGGCAGATGCGATTCGCGGTCCCACTGTGCGGCGTTCGGCGCGAGCGCTTCGGCGGAGAAGGCGCGCGCGGCGTCGAGGATCATCCGTTGATCTTCGGTGTAGAGATCGTCCATTGCTGCATGTCTCCTCGGCGGCCGCCGCGTCATGGCGCGGCGCGCCTCGTTCGTTCTGTCTCGATGAGTCAAGTGTAGGCAACGCACGGGTTCTGTTCGATGCTCGCTCCGCTCAATTACACTGATCGTTTTTGCCACACCGCGCCGCGGCATGCTCCTGCGATGAAGTACGACGAGAAGAAAGGCACCGTTTCGATCGAGCTCGTGGAGTCGAGTCTCGCGCTGTCGCGGCGGCGCGGCGTCGACGACGCGCCGCTCCTCGCGCAGGCGGGCATTCCCGCCGCGCTCCTCGCATCGCCGAGCGCGCGCGTGTCCGCGCGGCAGTACGGCGCGCTGTGGAACGCGATCGCGCACGCGCTCGACGACGAGTTCTTCGGCCAGGACGCGCACCCGATGCGCTGCGGCAGCTTCATCGCGATGAGCCAGGCGGCGCTCACCGCGCGCAACGGGCTGCGCGCGCTCGCGCGCGCGGTCAACTTCATGCACTGCGTGCTCGACGATCTGCACGGCGAGATCGACGCGAACGCCGAGCGCGTGCGGCTGCGCTTCGTGCACCGCGACGGCGCGAGCGCCCCGGAGATATTCGCTTACGCGACTTATTTCGTCATCGTCTACGGTCTCACCTGCTGGCTGATCGGGCGGCGCATTCCGCTGTTGCACGCGAGCTTTCGCTGCGGCGAGCCGCGCGCGGTCCACGAATATCAGCTGATGTTCTGCGACGACATGCGCTTCGGCCAACCCGAGTCGTATGTCGATTTCGATCCGGCGTTCGCCGCGCTGCCCGTCGTGCAGACGGCGAAGACGCTGAAGCCGTTCCTGCGCGACGCGCCCGCGAGCTTCATCGTCAAGTACCGCAACCCGCACGCGTTCGCGCAGCGCGTGCGCGCAGCGCTGCGCGGGCTGCCGCCCGCCGCGTGGCCGACCGCGCAGGCACTCGCCGCGCGGCTGCACGTCGCCGAAGCGACGCTGCGGCGCAAGCTCAGGCAGGAAGGCCATTCCTATCAGTCGATCAAGGATGCGCTGCGTCGCGATCTCGCATGCGAAGCGCTCGCCGATCCGGCCCGCACCGTCGCCGACGTCGCCGCGGCGATCGGCTTCGCCGAGCCGAGCGCGTTCTACCGCGCGTTTCGCAAGTGGCGCGGGATGAGCCCGGCCGACTACCGCGACGAAGCGCTCGCCGCGCGCGCCGCCGCTTCGCGCTTTCGCCGGAAACCGCCTACTCTTTAAGCACCGGGCGCACGCCCTTTTCACGGCCCGGCTGCGGCGCCGCACCATGCGGCCGCGCGCCGCCGGCCGACACCGCGATGCACACGCCCCGTCCTTCGCCGCGGCACGGCAAGCTTCCCGCGCGGCTCGCGCGCGCGGCCGTGCTGGTCGGCCTGTTGCTGGCCTGCGCGGCAGTCGCCGCCGCGCGCGCGCCCGTCGTCGTGATTCCGGTCACGGGCGCGATCGGCCCCGCAAGCGCCGACTTCGTCGTGCGCGGCCTCGATCGCGCCGCGCGCGAGCACGCGCAGCTCGCGATCCTCCAGCTCGACACGCCGGGCGGCCTCGACACGTCGATGCGGCAGATCATCAAGGCGATCGTCGGCTCGGGCGTGCCCGTCGCCGCGTTCGTCGCGCCGGGCGGCGCGCGGGCGGCGAGCGCCGGCACCTACATCGTCTACGCGAGCCACATCGCGGCGATGGCGCCCGGCACGAACCTCGGCGCGGCGTCGCCCGTGCAGTTCGGCGTCGGCGGCCCGGCGCCGCCCGCCGCGCAGCGCGAGCCCGGCGCCGCATCCGGCGCGACGGCCACCGATGCCGAATCGACCGAAACCCGCAAGGCGCTGCACGACGCGGCCGCGTACATCCGCAGCCTCGCGCAGTTGCGCGGCCGCAACGTCGAATGGGCGGAGCGCGCGGTGCGCGAGGCAGTGAGCCTGCCCGCGAACGACGCGCTCGCGCAGCACGTCGTCGACCTGATCGCGAACGACCCGGCCGATCTCGCCGCGCGGCTCGACGGCCGCAAGATCGTCACCGCGACAGGCACGCACCGGCTCGACACCGCGCAAGCGCCGATCGAGACGATCGAGCCCGACTGGCGCAGCCGGCTGCTCGCGACGATCGCCGATCCGAGCGTCGCACTCGTGCTCGTCACGCTCGGCATGTACGGACTCTTCTTCGAATTCGCGAACCCCGGCTTCGTGCTGCCGGGCGTCGCGGGCGCGATCAGCCTGCTCGTCGGCCTGTTCGCGCTGCAACTGCTGCCGATCAACTACGCGGGCCTCGCGCTCGTGATGCTCGGCATCTCGTTCCTGGTCGCCGAGGCGTTCCTGCCGACATTCGGCGCGCTCGGCGTTGGCGGCATCGTCGCGTTCGCGATCGGCGCGCTGATGCTGATCGACACCGACGTGCCCGGCTACGGCGTGCCGTGGCCGGTGATCTTTTCGCTGGCAGCGTCGGGCGCGATCCTCGTGTTCGGCGTGTCGGGCTTCGCGCTGCGCGCGCGTCGACGCCCCGTCGTCGCCGGCGCGGAAGCGATCGTCGGCAGCATCGGCGAAGTGCTCGACGACGGCCTCGTGCCCGATCAACCGCCCGAAATCGGCCCGAGCGCGAATCCGGCCGCGCCGCTCGCGCCGTCGGCGGCCGGCTGGGCGCGCGTGCACGGCGAGCGCTGGCGCGTCGCGAGCGCGACGCCGATCGCGGCCGGCCGCCGCGTGCGCGTGACGGGCCGAAACGGCCTCACGCTGACCGTGGCCCCGCTGTACGACAACACCGCCCCACCACAAGGAGAACAATCATGATGGGCTTCACGTTCGGCTTCAGCAGTCTGTTGTTCGTGCTCGCGCTGTTCGTGATCGCGTCGGCGATCCGCATCTTCCGCGAATACGAGCGCGGCGTCGTGTTCCTGCTCGGGCGCTTCTGGAAAGTCAAGGGGCCGGGCCTCGTGCTGATCATCCCGGTCGTCCAGCAGGTCGTGCGGATCGATCTGCGCACCGTCGTGTTCGACGTGCCCGCGCAGGACGTGATCACGCGCGACAACGTGTCGGTGAAGGTCAGCGCGGTCGTGTATTTCCGCGTCGTCGATCCGGAAAAGGCGGTGATCCAGGTCCAGCGCTACTTCGACGCGACGAGCCAGCTCGCGCAGACGACGCTGCGCTCGGTGCTCGGCAAGCACGAGCTCGACGCGCTCCTCGCCGAGCGCGAGCAATTGAACGCCGACATCCAGAAGACGCTCGACGCGCAGACCGACGCGTGGGGGATCAAGGTGTCGGTGGTCGAGATCAAGCACGTCGACCTGAACGAGACGATGATCCGCGCGATCGCGCGCCAAGCGGAAGCCGAGCGCGAGCGGCGCGCGAAGGTGATCCACGCGGAAGGCGAGCTGCAGGCGTCCGAGCAGCTTCTGAAGGCCGCGCAGCGGCTCGCGCTACAGCCGCAGGCGATGCAGCTTCGCTATTTGCAGACGCTGACGACCATCGCCGCCGACAAGAATTCGACGATCGTTTTCCCGCTGCCGATCGACCTCGTGAGCGCGGTGCTCGAGCGCTTCGGCCGCGCGCCGCAGTGATCGAACCCCGATTGCCGCACGCGCATTCCGTCTCGCCTCGTCCGGTTTCGCCGCATTTCCGCCCGCGCCGGCCCGCGCGGGCCACGCCGTTTCCCGCCGACGAATTAGGAAAAGTACTCATCACAAACACGCGCGCGTACGAGGCTCGTTGATATAAGATACTTACATTGATCAATGTCACATTTGCTGACGAAGCGCATTGACGGCTGACGCATTCGCGGCCGGCATCGCCGTTCAGAACGACGAAGAAAAGGAGACGACGCCATGGCCGAGCATCCGCTGCCGGAAATCCACATCGAGGAGCTGGATCAGTTCCGCTCCGTCCAGCAGCTCGCGTACCGCTGCGTCGAAACCGTCGGCGACATGCTGTACCCGGGCATCACCGAAAAGCAGGCCGCGCGGCTGATGATCGAATGGGCGCAGGACCACGGCGTGCACGACTGGCTGCACAAGCCGTTCGCGTGGTTCGGCGACCGCACCGCGTTCGAAGGCTTCTCGGGCCTCAAGCATCTGGGCGGCTTCAATCTCGCGTTCTTCCCGAGCAACCGCGCGCTCGAGCCCGACATGCCGGTGATTCTCGACGTCGCGCCCGTCGTCGACGGGATCGTCGCCGACGTCGGCTATGCAACCTGCCTTGGCCGCAACCCGATCCTCGAGCAGTTGCAGGACGACCTGATCGCGCACCGCGAGATGATCGTGGCGCTCGTGAAGGCGCGCCGCACGCTCGCCGAAGTCGCGCAGGAAGTCGACGCGCTGTGCCGCCGCCAGGGCGTCGAGCCGCGCCACAAGGCGTATCCGTTCAAGGTGCTCGCGCATCGCGTCGCGAAGCTGCACAAGCTGTCGAAGCCGCGCTTCGTCGCGCGCTTCGGCCTTAACTCGACGCGCAACCTGCTGCTCGAGCAGACGCGCGCGGGCAAGGAGCAGGGCTGGTCGCCGCTGTGGTCGATCGACGCACGCTCCGATCACGCGCCGACGCCCGGCCTCTGGGCGGTCGAGCCGCATCTCGGCTTCGCCGGCGTCGGCGCGAAGTTCGAGGAGCTGCTCGTCATCACTGACGACGACGCGTACTGGCTCGACGACGACCTGCCGCACGTGCGCCGCTGGCACGCGCGGCAGGCAAGCAAGCCGCTCGCGCGCGAACAGGCCGCGTGACGGCTCTCGCCGCGCGTATTCCCTCTCCGCCAACACAACAAGACACCACGATGCAGCCCCTCTCCGACGAAGCGCCGCTCGCGCTGTTCGAATCGGTCCACACCGAAACCGCCGTCCCGGCCGGCGACGTCACGCTCGCCGCGAAGACCTGGGGCGACGCGTCGCGCCCCGCCGTCGTGCTCGTGCACGGCTATCCGGACAACAGCAGCGTCTGGCGCCGTGTCGCGCCGCTGCTCGCGAAGTCGTACTACGTGATCGCTTACGACGCGCGCGGCGCGGGCCTGTCGACGAAGCCCACGCGCACGGCCGACTATCGGCTCGAACGGCTCGTCGACGATTTCGCAGCGGTGATCGACGCGCTCGCGCCGAACCGCGCAGTCCACGTGATCGGCCACGACTGGGGCTCGATCCAGGGCTGGGAGTTCGTCACCGAGCCGCGGCTCGCGGGACGCATCCTGTCATACACGTCGTGCTCCGGGCCGAATCTCGACCACGTCGGCTACTGGCTGCGCCAGCAACTCGCGCGCCCGTCGCCCGCTTCGGTGAAACGCCTCGGCGGCCAGCTCGTGCGCTCGTGGTATGTGTACCTGTTCCATCTGCCGTTCATCCCCGAGTTGAGCTGGCGCCTGTGGCTCGGCCGCGCGTGGCCCGCGCTGATGCGCAGGCTCGAGCGCACCGACGTCGGCCCGCGCCCGACGCAGACCGACGACGGCGTGCACGGCGTGCGCCTGTATCGCGCGAACTTCATCCGCCGCGTGTTCGCGCCGCGCGAGCGCTATGCGCACGCGCCCGTGCAGGTCGTCGTGCCGCTGCGCGACAAGTTCGTGAGCCCGGCGCTGTCGGCCGACATCGCGCGCTGGGTGCCGACCTACTACCGCCGCGAAGTCGCCCAGCGGCACTGGCTGCCGATATCGGACCCCGAACGCTTCGCCGCGCTCGCAAAGGAGCTGATCGAAGCGGTCGAGACGGGCACGGCGCCGCCCGCGCTCGCGCATGCGCGCCGCGCGAGCGGCGCCCGCCCGTTCATCGGCAAGCGCGTCGTGATCACCGGCGCGGGCAGCGGAATCGGCCGCTGCGCGACCGTCGAATTCGCGAAGCAAGGCGCGTCGATCGTCGCCGTCGACATCGACGAGCAAGCGGCTGAGCGCACCGCGCGCCTCGTGCGCCTGCTCGGCGCGGAAGCGCACGTGCGGCGCGTCGACGTCGGCTCGGCCGACGACATGGAAGCACTCGCGAACTGGGTCGGCAACGAGCTGGGCGGCGCCGACGTCGTCGTCAACAACGCGGGCATCGGCATGGCGGGCGGCATCCTCGACACGTCCGCCGCGCACTGGGAGCGCATCCTGCGCGTGAACCTGTGGGGCGTGATACACGGCTCGCGCCTGTTCGCGAAGCAGATGGCCGCGCGCGGCGCGGGCGGCCACATCGTCAACACCGCGTCGGCGGCCGCGTTCGGCCCGTCGCGCGACCTGCCCGCATACGCGACGACGAAAGCCGCTGTGCTGATGCTGAGCGAGTGCATGCGCGCCGAGCTCGCCGACCACGGCATCGGCGTGACGGCCGTCTGCCCCGGCTTCGCCGAGACGGGGATCATGGCGTCGACCCAATACGCGGGCGCGAAGAGCGCGCAGGACGAAGCACGGCTGCGCAAGCGCGCGACGAAGCTCTATCAGATGCGCGGCCTGAAACCGGAAACCGTCGCGAAGGCGATGGTCGATGCCGTGTTGCAAAACAAACCGGTCGTCGCGATAGGCGCGGAAGCGCATGCGATGCGTTTCGTGGGGCGCTTCATGCCGTGGCTCGGCCGGATGATCGCCCGCGTCAGCATGGCGTCGCACTGAGTGGCGAAACAGCCCCGACCTTGGAGGAGACACCGATGAACGCCCCCGAAAATCACTACCTGATCAAGGCGCGCCACGTCAAATTCGATTTCGCCAAGACACCGATCCAATGGATCGAAGGCGATCCGGAAAGCACGCACATCATCAACACGCTGAACCTGCTGTTCCCGGAAGGCGAGCTCTGGTTCTGCCGCGTGTACAACAAGGCGCTGCCGCTCATCACCGATCCCACGCTGTACGCCGACGCCGAAGGCTTCCTGCGTCAGGAAGCGGTGCATTCGCGCTCGCACGGCGGCGTGCTCAAGCATTACTACGAGCGGCACGGGATCGACACGAAGCCGTTCACGCGGCGGCTCAACTGGCTCTTCACGAAAGCGCTGGGCGAACGCCCGTTCGGCCTGAAGATCGGCCACACGCGCTTCTGGCTGCGCCAGCAGCTCGCGGTGATCGCGTCGCTCGAGCACTTCTTCGGCTATCTCGGCAACTGGGTGCTGCACGCGCGCGGGCTCGACGACGGCCGCGCCGATCCGACGGTCGTCGACCTGCTGCGCTGGCACGGCGCGGAGGAGGTCGAGCACCGGACCGTCGCGTTCGACATCTATCGGCATCTGGGCGGCAACTATGTGGAGCGCGCGTTCCACATGACGATCGTGGTCCTGATCCTGCTCTACTTCATCATGACGGGCGCGAAGTACATGTACGAGCGCGATCCGAGCACCGGCCGCTATCCGGGCTTCGTGCTCTCGTGGTGGCGCGGTTCGCGGCGCAACCATCTGCCGTCGTTCTGGAAGACGATCGGCGCGGCGCTCCGCTACTACCGGCCGAGCTATACGCCGCACGACGAAGGCTCCACCGAGGTCGCGCTCGAATATCTCGCGCGCTCCCCGGCCGCGCAGGCCGCCGCGCACGGCGGCAACTGGGGTTCGGAAAAGGCCGCGTCCTGATATGACCGCGGATGAAGGTTCCGCGCAGCCTGCGCGGGACCGTTCGGTTCACTTGCCGGGTGCTTCTGCTTCGTTCGGTTCGCCGAATCGCTCGCTTCGCTTCATGTCGGCGGCTTCGCCCGAGCCGTTCGCCGCACGGCTCGAACGGGCAGCCGGTTCGCTGTCTCCCGCCCTTCCATTTTTCCGACTTCCGGCGCATCGCGCCGCCGGCTCGGCATCCATTCGCCCCGCGCGATCGTGACCCGCATAAGAAACGGTTTCCGCATCGAACCATGCGCCGCCGTTCGAGAAAACGGAATCACGACGCGCTTGTTTTCATCGTGGTGCGACTGCACGCCCGGTGCACGGACGCGTGACTTTATTTCACGGAAGCCGGTTCGATATTGCCATCCAATCTTAACGAACTCTAACCACAATAAAATAATTTAAATTATCCCCTCAAGAAAATGAGAAAATCGTATCGACAATATAATTAATAAGCCAGCCGATTACCAGCGGCCAACGACATCGATCATTCAAGGAAAAACTGGCGTAAGGCCGGGCACTGCGCTTCATCGAAAGCCACAGCCCGATTTCCGCAACGATCAGTGAAAAGATTTATGTGGCGGACAAGGGCCCGCAATCCGAGTTCGACGGCTTCTGGTCCAGCTCACCGACCGATTCGACGCTGCGCGGTCGGCCCGACATCGAAATCCTCGACATCGCAAGCCGACTGTCGAACGTCCAGCACATTTTCGATGCCACGACCAAACCGCTCATCATCGATGGCAACACGGGCGGCAAGCCCGAGCATTTCGCATTGAATGTCCAATCGCTGGAACGATCCGTCGTATCGACCGTGATTATCGAAGACAAAACAGGATTGAAGAAAAATTCGCTGCTCGGCAACGACGCGATTCAGCATCAGGAATCGATCGACGAATTCGGCGAGAAAGTCCGCGCCGGCAAAGCGGCGCAGACTACCGACGATGTTCATATCATCGCCCGCATCGAAAACCTGATTCTCGAACGCAGCGACCGTATCTGTACCTCGGCCGCCGGCTGAACGCCGCCGTGGTCGGCTTGCCCGTCGACGAATCAGAAGCCTTCCTCGACGAACTGTGGCACCACACGCGGCTCGACGGCATCACGTGGACACGCATTGGGAAGTCGGCGACATCCTTATCTGGTTCTGGAACAATCGTTGCACGATGCATCGGCGCGACGCGATGATTCGAACCGTGGGCTGCGAACCGTTCGGCACAGAGCGGCGTTTTCGACGGGCAATTTGCTTCTCGTACCAGCAACGGCGTAGCGTTGCCGATCCGGCTACGATCGGCTGCCTTGTTGTCGCATCGATCCGAACAGCTCGCCATGCGCCTGCGTCTTCGATCCCGCGAAAGAAGCACACGCGATCGCCTCGTGCCGACGAAATCTGTCGCCAATCTTCGGCCGACCTCGACCGGCGCCGATGCGACTCCAATGGCCGGCCTGAATGCGCTGCAAGCCGCCCTGCCGCTACGCAACGAATTCATTGCGGCGCCCTGAGGACTGCGCGTCGCACCGGCTCCGATCTCCGTGCAGGAAACCGGTCGCGCATGCATCGCTGCGCCGGCGGACGTCGCATCCACGGTAACCGCGTTTGTCTCAAGATTTTCGTTGACAAGCCAACGAAGGATCACCAAACTCATCGGCATGGATACGCGCAAGCACATCGTCGCAGCAGTTGCCCACCCGCCAGTGAATGCCCGTTGTGGCACATCACCGGGGGCGCTCGTGCGTTAGCTATCCGCAACATCGGATGTCAAGAGGCCCCCGCCGGAAACGGTTGGGGCCTTTTTCATTGCGCTGCGCTCCTTCCGCCGGCTCTATTCAGGAGGAGACGATGGACCAGGCAAACCGGTTGTTATTTCGTCCCGATCCGACGCTGTACGACGGATACGACGCGATCCAGTTACCGCGCATGACGCTTCACTTCGCGCTCGAGCCGAGCGCGATGATGACATGGCTTGCGCGCAGCCATACCGAGATCCGCGTGCTGAGCTCGCGCGTGTGGCTCACGCGCTCGCGCAGCGTCGACGACTATTGGATGCAGCCCGGCGACGTCCTGCACGTGCCGCGCGGCGAGCGTATCTGGCTCGGCACCGACGGACCGTCGACGGCCGAGATCTCGCTCACGACTGCGTACGTGCGTCGGCGCGGCTGGATCGGCGGCGTACTCGGCGGGCTGCTCGACGCAATCGCCGATCTGACCAGCCCGCGTCCGCGATGAAGCGCCGTGCGAGCGGATGGACGAGCATGTCGCGCCGGCTCGACGCGACAATTGCGCTCGCAGGCGCTTGGCCGTCAGTTGCTCCGATCGTCGCGCGGAGCAGCTGGCGCTGTGTGCAATCAGTAATGAAGTGCGTTATCGCCTGATCTGCATTTCGTGAAGTCGTCTCGACCTCAATCATCAGGATGACTATGCATATCGATGAAGCGAGCGCCGACATTTACAGGCGAGCACGGTTTCGGATCCGCACGATCGATGCCGGCAAGGCGCGTTGCGATGTCGGCGATCGCTCGCGCTCGCCGATCCCTTCTGATGGACGATGTGGCGTCGTCGAACGCACGGTGTCGACGTGTCGGGATGCAACCGGCCGAGATCTGCCGGCACGGGAAACGATCGCGATTGCAGTTCGTCCAGCCACCTCTTGTGGGACGGCCATGGTCGCGAACATCACGACGCCCAGCGACATCGCGACTACGTGCGATCGTCGCCAAGACGCGCCGACGCTGACGGGAAAATAATGAACGTCGCGTGGATCGGTTCCGCGCCTTCCCGGAACGGATCCACGCAACGCATGGGTTGAACGGCTACGCCGCCCGGATCGATGTGCGACGCAGCCGAAACGACGAGGACATGCGCGCGGCAAAGCGCACGCCGATGAAACCGCGACAGCCGGCCTGCGCCGCGCATCGCGAACCGCTCTTGCAACGCGTTACGTGCTCGCTGCGAGACGCGGACCCGACGCGCCGCGCACGGTCGCCGACGGCTCGTCGACGGTCTTTTGCACTTGCGCGCTCACCCACGGATCGATGCCCTGCTTCTGCACCTCTTCGAGAAACGAAACACGCGTGCGCCAATAGTCGGCCTGCAGCTTCGCGTCGATGACCCGCTGTTCGGCGGTGAACAACTCCATCCGTGCGGTCACGAGCATCGATGCGGCGCTCTTCTCGGGAGTGGGGGCGTGACGCAACGCCCATCGGCTGATCCAGTTCAACATGCTTGCCTCCGAATTGACGGACGAAATCACATGGTGCGCCACCCAACCATCAAAGCCCTGCCCCAGCACGCACCACTTCAGTTGCCACTGCGAAATGCGTCGACGCTCGCGCCCCCTCCCGGCATCCGGCGACACTCAGCGCGAGCATTGTCTCTATCCTAGATAGAGAATCGCGTTAAGGCGATGACGACTTGCATTCTTTTACACAACCCGCCTTATTGCAACACCTTTCAACCCGACAATATCCCGTTGATCATAAAGAAAAATATTCATCCCAATATGAATGGAAACGCTTATCTCCAAAATAGACACATATGTCGCCTGAATTGGACGGATTTCCGGATAGCCGTCGGTCGGCGGCGTATGTGCGGCGACGAAGCATCCTGTCGGCAAGCATGTATTTTTTCTTCTCATGCGATCCGCTCCGACATATTGCGGTCACGAAGCTGCCGAATTTGCTTTCCATGCAATCGGCACAGCGCCGCGCGAGCTCGGTGACGCGATTGCACGATTCGCATGCGTTCGTTCGAACATGATGCCGCACCGGCATGCACGACGATGGGGCGCCGCAACGCGAGCAATTGCTCGCCGTTACCGTAAGCGCGCGCACAACGCGGCATGCAGTCGGCCACAACGGGAAAACCCGGTCGTGCGTGTACCGAGCGTCGCGCAAATCCATTGCTTTCGAAGAAATTACGATCGGCGCCTCGAACGAGGCTCGCGACGATTAGCACACGAAGTCGTCATTTCTGCGCGCGATTCGTCGACGAGAAGCGAAACGCGCCGCCGCGACCGATGACGCTCATCGCAGTCACGGCATCGCCCGCAACGCGCGCGACGCTCATCGGCGGACTGCGATTCAGCCCGTCAGCCCGGCCCGCATTCGTCCGGCCACCGATACGCGAGCAGCCGCGAACGCGCATATGGGAGCTCGCGCACCGCGCCGCGTTGATTGCCGCCGAACAGATACATGTGCTCGTCGTCGTGCCGCAGATAAAAGGCGACATGCCCTTTCCAACTCGTCGGATGGGCGCGCGTCAATACGACGATGCACCCATAGGCTGGCTCGCTCAGCGCGCGGCCCCATTCGAGCCACGATCGCGCGAGCGCGGAGCCCGTTCCCGAAATCCCGACGCGCGCGAGACACCAGTTGATGAACGACGAACACCACGAGACCTTGTCGTCGTAGCCCACGAGATTCGTGCAGCCGTTGTACTCGACGATGCGCGGATTGCTCTCGCCGGGACCGAAGCGCCGCACGCCCGATTCCGCGAGCGCAACCGGCATCCATGCGGGATGGCCGGTGCCAGCGTTCTGTTCGCCGCGCGCGGGCGCGACGCCTTCTTGCATTCGAGCGATCAAGGTCAAGCTGTACTCTCCAGTCCGTGAACGGGCGGCGTGCCGACGCGAGCGACGACGACGTTCGTTCGTCGACGCCATCCGCGCCGCGCGCGACAGGCGACAGGCGACAGGCGAAAGCGGCCAGCGGCCAGCGGCCAGCGGCCAGCGGCCAGCGGCCAGCGGCCATTTTAACGATCCGCGGACGAGCGCGCCTGCCTGCACCCGCCTGCCCGAAGCCTCGACGTCCGCGCAGCGCGAACCGCCGCGAGCGCAACGACGAAGCGCGACCAATCTCCGCAAATATATCGTCCCGCCTATGTCCGCTATTACAATCCGCCGATAGCCACTCAATAGTGGCTGGTTACAGTACGTCCGCCTCGCGGGCAACACAACGCACAAAGCATTCAGCAACACGACTACTCGACCGGAGAATCGCCCACATGGAATCGCTCAAACGGTATTTCGGCTTCGCGGAAGCCGGAACCGACTTCCGCACCGAAATACTCGCGGGCGTCACCACGTTCCTGACGATGGCCTACATCATCTTCGTGAACCCCGCGATCCTCGGTGACGCGGGCATGCCGAAGGAATCCGTTTTCGTCGCGACCTGCCTCGTCGCCGCGCTCGCGTCGCTCATCATGGGCCTGTACGCGAACTACCCGATCGCCTGCGCGCCCGGCATGGGCCTCAACGCATATTTCGCCTACACCGTCGTCAAGGGCATGGGCTTCACGTGGCAGGCCGCGCTCGGCGCGGTGTTCATCTCCGGCTGTCTGTTCCTGCTCGTCACGCTGTTCCGCGTGCGCGAAGTGATCGTCAACGGGATTCCAAAGTCGCTGCGAATCGCGATTACGGCGGGCATCGGGCTCTTCCTCGGAATCATCTCGCTGAAGACGGCAGGCGTGATCGTCGGCAGCCCAGCGACGCTCGTCACGCTCGGCGACCTGCACAAGCCGACGACGATCCTCGCGATCGTCGGCTTCTTCGCGATCGTCACGCTCGATTACCTGCGCGTGCGCGGCGCGATCCTGATCGGCATCATCGGCGTGACGGTCCTGTCGTTCTTTTTCGGCGGCAACCAGTTTCACGGGATCTTCTCCGCGCCGCCGTCGATCGACGCGACGCTGTTCAAGCTCGACATCGGCGCCGCGCTGTCGACCGGCATCGTCAACGTGATCCTCGTGTTCTTCCTCGTCGAGCTGTTCGACGCGACGGGTACGCTGATGGGCGTCGCGAATCGCGCGGGGCTCCTCGTCCAGGGCAAGATGCATCGCTTGAACAAGGCGCTCCTCGCCGACAGCACCGCGATCGTCGCGGGCTCGCTGCTCGGCACGTCGTCGACGACCGCGTACATCGAGAGCGCATCCGGCGTGCAGGCGGGCGGACGCACCGGCGTCACCGCGATCACGGTCGCCGCGCTGTTCATCGCGTGCCTCTTCATCGCGCCGCTCGCGGGCGTCGTGCCCGGCTACGCAACCGCGCCGGCGCTGCTGTACGTATCGTGCCTGATGCTGCGCGACATGGTCGACGTGCAGTGGGACGACGCGACGGAAGCCGTGCCCGCGGCGCTCACCGCACTGCTGATGCCGTTCACGTACTCGATCGCGAACGGCGTCGCGTTCGGTTTCATCGCGTATGGCGGCCTCAAGCTGCTGACGGGCCACGCGAAGCGGGTGAAGCCGGTCGTCTGGATCATCGCGGCGGTCTTCCTGTTTCGCTACTTCTACCTCGGCGCCGAATAAGCGGCACGTTGCGCGGCGACGCGGCCGCGTCGCATGATGTCATCGGCCGGCGATGCAAGATCGCAGAAGCCGTCGCAACGAAGGCGATCGTCGAACGGGAACGCCTCGCTCGGGCATGAACCCCTCACACGACAAACCGCCGGCGCGACTGCAACCCGCCGCCGAATCGTCCGCCCTATCCCGAGCCGCAAAACCACCATCGCGCGGCGATCGTCTTCACCCGTCGACCGAATGCGCACGCGCTTACGCATTCGCGACATTGCCGCGTGCAACAGCCAAGCCCGACGGATTCACAGCCGCGGAAAGAAGATCCGGCTGACGAGATTCCCCGAAATCGATTCTGCCGTAGTCGATTGACTCGACAGTCATAAAGCCACTCCCGGCTTTTGCCGATTCGGTCGTACCGGGATCGTCCGAAGTCAATGCGTTCGGAACGCTCCGAATGGAGTCGCGCGCGCTATGGATCGACTCGGCAATGGATGGCCCGACTGGCGAAATAAAACCGAAAGAATCCGTCACGACAGCGCAAGATTGTGGAAGACGCGGCGGTCAAGCACGTATGTTCGTAGCGACAATCGCTCGCGCTGCACTGGCTCGCCGCGCATCCATTCCGCAATCGGCCGACAGAATTCCGACGAACGAACAACCGGCGCTCACGCTGCCCGACCGTTCGACGCGCCTTCCCATGAACGCCGTCCGCTCGTTCGATGAGTCCGATGAACGAACCAGAGAGTCACATGAACCGGCGCACCCGACGTCCAACGCCAACGCGTACCGCAAGCATGCCGAACGAAATCGGACCGCCGACGCCAGCACAAAAAACAAGCGCTACCCCCAGGCAGCGCTCGTTCGCGACACAGCGCACTTTAGCGCCAGTTCGCCTCGTAAAATCGGACGTATCCGCTTCTCAGCACCACGCACTGCGCACGGGTTTCGGAGAGTAGCCGCCGTGCCGCGGCCTCGATACGGGGCCGGTGCGTGTCGAATGCGCCCACCATGTCCTCGAAACGCGGCGAAGCCGCGCCGAAATGGTCCTCGAGCGCTTCGGCGGTGATATGGCATTGAACCGGCTCGCCGTCGACCATCGCCATGAACGCGATCGTCAATTCGCGCCCCGAATATTCGGGGGCATCGTTCGTGAACTGGATCTGCATCGGAACCGCCTTTGCCGTAGCTCGAGAATGCAGGAAACCGCGTGCCGCCGGAAGCATTTGCCGACCGGAAGCGCGCGGGCTGGCCGGAGAGAATGTCTCGCGGCGAACGGCTCGCGCTCGCCTGATGCTCCGGTTGAATTCACTTTAGACGCTTTCCGGCACGACTCAAGATTTCGTCAAAAAACCCTGCGCGCGCGCATGCTGCGGCGCATTCTTCTGCCAATCAATGGGGGGACGGCTTGACTGCGCAGCAAAGCGGGCGATAAATCGTCATGCGAATCGAGCGCTGGATTCGACTGCGATTCGCCATGCCGCGCCGATCGCAAACGAGCCGAGTCGGCAGCCGTGTCGGCGTTCTGGCGCGAGGTTCGACGCTCGACCGGTTGCGCACAGATCCGCCATATCGTCGGAGGATTGGCGTCGTGCTCGCCGATGCTCGCGTCGCCGTCGAATCGCCCTCTGCGCCGACCGCGCGGCCGCATCTCGAACATGTCCAAGAGCGTCTGTCGCGCCGCCCAAGCAGCGAGCCGATCGGACCCCGCCACGCCGCGGACGCTCTCGCCGTCGCCGCGCCCGGGCCGCCCGCCTACTTCTGCTCATCCTTCGGCCATACGTTCAGCGCGACCACACAGGTCGTCACGCCGAGCGCGATCGCCGCCACGCCGTATCGCAGTGCGGCATCCTGGTCGAACAACAATCCGTGAATCGCCACGGCGATGCCGGCCAGCGAGACGAACGTCGCGATCGCCGCCAGCACCACTCTCAGTTCCGTCCGAACCATGATGATTTCCCCCGAACGGATGCATGTCGCGGCGCATGCCGAATGGCGGGGACCACACGTGTGTTCGGCGTCGGTCCCGGCGAGGCGCGGCGCGTGCGCGCCTTGTTTCCATCATTGCAGGCAGGGGCCCAAAAGCAAGGGAAATTCGATTTGCGGTCGCGCATCGCTCACGGCGCTTGTATGATGAGACGTGCCCGCGCCGCCACGTGAACCGCTGCGCCGGTCGAGCGGAGAACACACTCCGTCGGCGGGCCCCATGGAGACAAGTCATGCCGCAATCTTCCGTGCTGCCTGCCGCAGCGAGCCGTGTCGACCTGCTCGCGCAAGCGCATGCCCGCTCGCTATCGGTCGGCCTGCGCGCGTCCGAGCTGCCGGACTTCTCGCCGCTGTCGCGCACCGCGCTGCGCGAGCTGATCGGCGGCAGCCAGTCGCTGTACACGCACGCGCGTCCGGTGATGGACACGCTGCATACGCAGATTGCCGACACGCAAAGCCTCGTGCTCCTGACCGATCGCGACGGCGTGGTCCTGCACAGCATCGGCGACGACGATTTCGTCGAGAAGGCGAACCGGGTCGCGCTCTGCCCCGGCGTGTCGTGGGCGGAGGACGCGCGCGGCACCAATGCGATCGGCACCGCGCTGATCGCGGGCCAGGCGCTCGCCGTCCACGGCGCCGAGCATTTCCTGCGCGCGAACCACGTGCTCACCTGCTCGTGCGCGCCGATCGTCGATCCGTTCGGACGCATCCTCGGCGCGCTCGACGTGAGCGGCGATCCGCGCGGCTTCAGCCCGCATACGCTCGCGCTCGTGAAGATGTCCGCGCAGTTGATCGAGAACCATCTGTTTGCGAACCAGTGCGCCGACGCGCTGCGCGTGCGCTTCCATGCGCACGACGAATTCGTCGATTCGCTGTTCGCGGGCCTCGTTGCATTCAGCCCGAGCGGCGCGCTGATCGCCGCGAACCGCAGCGCGCAATTCCAGCTCGGCGCAAGCCTCGACGCACTGCAGCAGCGCGGCTGCGACGAACTGTTCGGCATGTCGTTCGGAAAGCTCGCGCAGCATGCGGCGCGCGAACCGCTCGCGTGCTTCACGCTGACACTCGCGACCGGCGTGCGGGTGCGCGCGCGCTGCGAATTCGCGGACGCGCAGCGCACGGCCGTCCCGGTGACCGGGCGCGCCTCGCCGTCCCGCATCGCCGAAGCGTCGCGCGAAGTCAATTCCGACGCGATCACGTTCGCGACGCTCGATACGGGCGACGCGCGGATGGCCGCCGTGCTGCAACGCGTCAGCAAGGTGCGCGGCCGCGACCTGCCGGTGCTCGTGCTCGGCGAGACGGGCACCGGCAAGGAATGGCTCGCGCGGGCGCTGCACCATGCGTCGCCGCGCCGCGACGGCCCGTTCGTCGCCGTCAACTGCGCGGCGCTGCCCGATTCGCTGATCGAGGCGGAGCTGTTCGGCTACGAAGACGGCGCGTTCACCGGCGCGCGCAAGCGCGGCAGCCCCGGCAAGATCGCGCAAGCGGACGGCGGCACGCTGTTTCTCGATGAAATCGGCGACATGCCGCTCGCGCAGCAGGTGCGGCTGATGCGCGTGCTGCAGGAACGCGCGGTAATGCCGCTCGGCGGCGCACGGCCGGTGCCGGTCGACCTTCGGATCGTCTGCGCGACGCACCGCGACCTGCGCGCCATGATCGCGGCCGGCACGTTCCGCGAGGATCTGTTCTACCGGATCAACGGCCTCGCGGTGACGCTGCCGCCGCTTGCCGAGCGCTCCGACCTCGAAACGCTCGTCGCACGCGTGCTCGCACGGCTCGCGCGCACCGAGCCGATGCCGGCGGGCGTGTCGCCGGCGGTGCTGGCCACGTTTACGCGCTGCCGGTGGCCGGGCAATCTGCGTCAATTGACCAACGTGCTACGCACGGCGGGGATGCTCGCCGAAAGCGAAACGCAGATCGGCGTCGAGCATCTGCCCGACGATTTCTGGCTGGACTGCCCGGCGCTCGAGCAGGAAGCCGCGGCGCCGCACGCGGACGCAACCGCGACCGCCGCGTCCGTATCGACTGCGGCAACCGCGGCATCGCCGACGCTGCAGGACCATCAGGCCGCGCTGATCGACGGCGCGCTCGACCGGCATCGCGGCAACGTGTCGGCGGCCGCACGCGAACTCGGGCTCGCGCGCAACACCGTCTATCGGCATCTACGCAGGCGGCGGCCGAGCGCCTGAGCCGCCACAACCGGCGGTGCGCGCGCGATATCCGGCCCCCACGCGCGATGGCCACACCCGCAAGCGCGCCGGCGGGCGAAGTGCGCGGCCGCATCGGGTATCCTTGCGGCTCCTCGCTGGCGACGCCGCCTCTCCACCCACGATCGCATGAACGAATCAGAAGAACGTTCGCACCGAGTGCGCGTCGAGCCGCTCGGAGTCGGTTTCGACGCGCCCGAATCTCTGTCGCTGCTCGAAGCGGCAGGCTTCGCCGGCGTGTCGCTGCCGCGCTCTTGCCGCAACGGCACGTGCCGGACCTGCCTGTGCCGCCTGCGCGAAGGCTCGATAGCCTACCGGATCGACTGGCCAGGCGTGAGCGCCGAAGAGAAAGCGGAAGGCTACATCCTGCCGTGCGTCGCGATCGCGCAATCCGATCTCGTCATCGAGGTGCCGGACGCCGAATGAGCGAACGCGCGCGGCCGTCGCGGCGCAAACGCCCGCAGCCGACCGCGCGTGCCGCCCCCACCGCCCACGCGCCGTGCGCGCCGCCTGGCATCCGCATCGCCCGGTAGCCGGCCGAATTACGGAAAACGGTAACGAGTCAGGCGTCACGCCATCGCGTCGCCCGCCGGCCAATCCGTGCGCGCCGAGCGTAACGAGCGTCACATCTATTTCGGCGATGCCTTGAATCGAGCACGTATTCCGCTTGGCCCGGTCATCGAAGAAGCGGCGATCTTCATGCGCGGCGACGAGCCGCCCCCGCACCGTGCCCATTGGATTGAGCGGCTCGCCGATGTGCCGGCCTCCGCGCGATGGCGCCCCGCCACCGACGCTTGCCGTCGCGCTCGCGGCACGGCGACTTCGTCGTCGCGCCGCGTTCGGCGCGGATCGCCGGACGCACGTGCCGGCTGCTTGCGGGCTGCGAATCGCCGCGAACTCGAAGCCGGAACGCGTGAACCGGGAGACGAACCTCGAGCCGTCGGGCACGCACATGCAGGCGGCGATCGAGCCGCGCGACGCCGCCGACGACCTCCGCAAGCTCGCGTCGATTCCGTAGGCAGTGCGCTGATCCGCACGAACGCGGCCCGCCCACGATAAGCCGCAAGCCACGGATCGCTCAAAAAGAGACCGGGCGATGCCGGTCCGGGTCGTCGTAGCGCGGCCGCAGCCTGGCTGCGCGTCCGCCGGCCCGGCCGATTTCGATCACATAGTCGCGAGGCACGATCTGCCGTGCATCGTGCGTGCTTCGCTCGGCAATCGACACCACCACGCTCTCGCCGCGAATCGTGCGGATGCGGTCCAAGTCCAGCGCGGCCGCAAGCGGCAACCGGTCGACGGCATCAATTGATGCAAGCCGACACGACCGGATCGTTACTCCCCGTATTGACGAATCCGTCCGACACCCATTGATTCGAGCCGAGCCGGTACCAGAGCCGCGTCGCGCCCCAGTTACCCTGCACCGTATCGCCGTACGCGTAGCACGCGAGCTGGACCGTCGCGCCGTTCGCCACGGTGCCGACGACCGATGCGGACAGCGACGGCGCACTGCGCAGATTCACGGGCCCCGGCGCCTGCACGGTCGCCTTCGCGGGCGGCGACGGCTCGACCGGCCCGCCGCTGTCTTCCGAACCATAATTGGTGAGGGACGCCTGCACGGACACGCGGCGCTGATTGCGGATCGCATAGCCCGAATACGCATTGCCGCCCTCGAAAAACTGCCAGCCGCCGATCGTCTTGCCGTTCACCGGCACGTCGCTGCCGCCCTGGCTCAGCGCAAAATGCACGTGCGCGCCTGTCGTCTGGCCGCCGCACGGCAAAGCGTTGCCGATTCGGCCGAGGTATTCGCCCTGACGCACGCGCGTGCCGCTGCCGGCCCGAGTCAGCTGGACCATGTGGTAATACGTGGTCGCATAGCCGTTGTCGTGGACGAGCTTGACGATCGCGCTGCCGTTGCGCTCGCAGCTCTTGTAGAGAACGCCGTCGCGAGCGGCGAGCACCTGGCCGTTGCCGCCGGAGAAATCGAGCGAGTTGAACGGACGGCTGTCGCCGCTCCAGCCGTGCGCGCCGCCTGTCCAGTACCAAGCGGCGCCTTGCTGCCACGGCAGCGCGAGCCCCGTCTGCCCCGGCGCGGCGTTCGGCTTCGGCGCGGTCGCCGCGCGGCCCGCGTTGAGGTGGGCCCGTTCCTCGTTGGCGAGCAGTTTCGCCGGCGCCGCGGCGGCAAGCGCATAGAACGTGTCGCTGCCTTCGATGCCGACGACCCATCGTTCTTTCACGCGCTGCGCGAGAAAGAGCTTCGTGACGGGATCGGCCGGCGTGCCGTCCGGGACGACTTGCGTCACGGTGCCGAGCACCCATCCGGCCTCCGGATCCGACTTGATCGATTCGACTACGTCGTCGCGCGCCGCCGCCGGCGCCGCCGGACCTCGCTTGCTAAGGCGCGACGAGAATGCATGTTGGACTGCATGCTGCAGGTCTGGTGCATCGACGGGCGCCGCAAGCGCGGCGCCGGACAGGCCGGCCGCCATCAGCGGTGCAGCAATGAAACGCTTGATCGAATCGGATGCACTACGCCAGACCATCGGGTTCATAAGAACGCCTCCCTAATCAATGAACGTCATCGCTTCGACGGGCAGGATCGACTGCGCTCCGAAGCGGCGTCGTCGATCGACATGACCGCAGCGATCCCACGGTGAACCTTGGCAGCTCGATTCGCATTCCTTAGCAGCTTGACCAAGCCGACAAAGTTCTTACGCCTCGTGAATCATAGTGATTTTTTTGTAAAAGTAAACCTTACTGGCGATAAAGCAGATAGATCGGCATATGTATTTATCGCATTGATTTATCGATATTAGCCCACGAAACGTTCACTAAAAGCTGGATTGTTTCAACGGCTAGCCCAGGAATTTTCCCAGGCCGAATGGAGATATAAAGGAGGAGTCCAAACAATATCGAGACAGCACGGCTTCACTCGCGCAGACTTGTCACTCGCGGCCTTTGACACTGTAAATTCCAGCGTTCTCCGCGACTTTCCTTCGAATTCTCCGCAAAATGCGCGGCGGCCACAGGGGGGCGATACAACTGCGGATGGAGCCTGATCAGCGCGACATCGGCTGCATTCGCACGCAGTCTGATAAAGTGCCATTCGAAATAAACGAATATGGTAATTGCATGAACTCGCGCGAATGGCGAGTTATGTGGGCTGAAGCACATTTACATGTGCTCGATGAATTCGAACGAATACGCAATATTCTGCTTTTCGGAGATGCGCATTCGTCCGTTTCTCGTTCCGCAGGCATCACGCTCGCAGAAACGCCGCATTACCCACCGAGATACGCGCTCCGGATCCGGTCGTTCTCCAGCAGGTTCGCGCCGGTGTCGGCGAGCACGACCCGCCCCGTTTCGAGCACATAGCCGCGATCGGCAACCTGCAGCGCCTTGTGCGCGTTCTGCTCGACGAGGAAAACCGTGACGCCTTCGCCGCGAATCGTCCGGATGATGTCGAAGATCTGCGCGATCACGAGCGGCGCGAGGCCGAGCGTCGGCTCGTCGAGCAGCAAGAGGCGCGGCCGGCTCATCAGCGCGCGGCCGATCGCGAGCATCTGCTGCTCGCCGCCCGACATCGTGCCCGCCCGCTGCGCTGCTCGCTCCTTCAGCCGCGGAAACAGGCGATACACGTGCTCGACGCCTTCGTCGATCTCATGACGGTTCGCGAAGAAGCCGCCCATCTTCAGATTCTCGAGCACGGTCAGGCTCGGGAACACGCGGCGCCCTTCCGGCGAGATCGCGAGCCCTTGGCGCATGATCTCGTGCGTCGGCATCGCGGTAATGTCGTCGCCCTCGAACAGCACACGCCCGCTCGACGCGCGCGGCGTGCCGCACACGGTCATCATCAGCGTCGTCTTGCCCGCGCCGTTGCTGCCGATCAGCGTGACGATCTCGCCCTTCTTCACCTCGATCGACACGCCCGACAGCGCCTCGATCGCGCCGTAATGCGTGTGGACCTTCTCCAGCTTCAGCATCACTCCTCTCCCAGATAGGCCTTGATCACGCGCGGATCGTTGCGCACTTCGTCGGGCTTGCCGATCATGATCGGCCGGCCGTGCTCCATCACCAGAATGCGATCCGAGACGCCCATCACGAGACTCATGTCGTGCTCGATCAGCAGCACCGCGACGCCGAATTCGCGGCGCAGACGGTCGATCAGATGCTGCAGCTCGACCTTCTCCTGCGGATTGAGGCCCGCCGCCGGCTCGTCGAGCATCAGAAGGCGCGGGTTCGTGATCATGCAGCGCGCGATCTCGAGGCGGCGCTGATGCCCGTACGAAAGCGTGCCCGCGGGCCGGTTCGCGACCGCCGTCAGGTTCATTCGATCGAGCCACACCGCCGCGCGCTCGAGCGCTTCGCGCTCCGCGCGGCGATACGCCGGCGTCGCGAAGAGGCCGTGCAGGAGCCCCGACTTCACCAGCCGGTGCTGGGCGACGAGCAGGTTCTCGACGACCGTCAGCGACTTGAAGAGCCGAATGTTCTGGAATGTCCGCACGAGCCCCTTGCGCGCGACCTGATGGCTCATCAAGCCTCCGATCGCGTGGCCGTCGAGCACGACGCGGCCCGACGTCGGCCGATAGAACCCGCCGATGCAGTTGAACACCGTCGTCTTGCCCGCGCCGTTCGGACCAATGATCGCGAACACCTCGTCGCGGCGCACGTCGAAATCGATCCCGTCCACCGCGAGCAGGCCGCCGAAGCGCATCTGCAGCGCGGCTACCTTCAGCATTTCCGTCGTCGCGCTCATTGCGGCAGCTCCACGTGGGGACGGCTCGCGGGCAGCAGGCCCTGCGGACGCCACATCATCATCAACACCATCACGAGGCCGAACATCAGCATCCGGTACTCGGCGAAGCCGCGCGCGATTTCGGGCAGCAAGGTCAGCAGGATCGCCGCGAGGATCACGCCGAGCTGCGAGCCCATCCCGCCCAGCACGACGATCGCGAGAATCAGCGCGGATTCGATGAACGTGAACGACTCGGGATTCACGAGCCCCTGGCGCGCCGCGAAGAACGCGCCGCCGATGCCGGCGAACGACGCGCCGAGCGTGAACGCCGACAGCTTGATGCGCGTCGGGTTGAGGCCGAGCGACCGGCAGGCGATCTCGTCGTCGCGCAGCGCTTCCCACGCGCGGCCCATCGGCATCCGGATCAGCCGGCTCGTCACGAACAGCGTGAAGCAAACGAGCACGAGCGCGATCAGGTACAGGAAGATCACGACGTGCTCGCCGCTGTACTCGAGCCCGATCAGCTCGTGGAACGTCTTCGCGCCCTCGACGCTCGCGCTTCTCGCCATCTCGAAGCCGAACACGGTCGGCTTCGGAATGCCGGAGATGCCGTCCGGGCCGCCCGTGATGCTCGTCAGGTTGTTCGCGAGCAGACGGATGATCTCGCCGAAGCCGAGCGTGACGATCGCGAGATAGTCGCCGCGCAGCCGCAGCACCGGAAAGCCGAGCAGGAAGCCGAACGTAGCCGACGCGAGCGCGGCGAGCGGCAGGCATTCCCAGAACGTCAGCCCGAAGTACTGGTTGAGGAGCGCATACGTGTAGCCGCCGACCGCATAGAAGCCGACATAGCCGAGATCGAGCAGCCCGGCGAAGCCGACGACGATGTTCAGGCCGAGGCCGAGGATCACGTAGATGAGCGCGAGCGTCGCGACGTCGATCGCGCCGCGCGAGCCGAAGAACGGCAACAAGAAGCCGATCGCGACGAGCGCCCAGACGATCGCGCGCTGCTGCCGCGCGCCGAGCGGCGCCGCCGCGGGCAGGCGCACCGCCGCCTTCGCACGCAGCAGCGCGGGCTTGAACAGCTGGAACAGGAACACGGCGGCAACCGCGATCCAGACCGGCCGCCAGTGCGCTTCGAGCACGACCTGATAGCCGTCGAGCTTCAACTGGAGACCGAGGATCGGCACCGTGAGGATCGCCGTCAGCACGGCGGCCGTCACCGCGTGCTTGAGCGACTGGACGGCCGGCGCGCCGGCCGTCGTGCGGACGGAAGTCATCGCTTGATTCATGGGCGGCCTCACACCTTTTCGATGTCCGACTTGCCGAGCAGGCCCGACGGACGGAACAGCAGGATCAGTACGAGGAGGCCGAAGGCCACCACGTCCTTGTACTCGGCGGGCATGTAGCCGGATGCGAAGGTCTCCGCGAGACCGAGCAGCACGCCGCCCAGCATCGCGCCGGGAATGCTGCCGATGCCGCCCAGCACCGCGGCCGTGAATGCCTTGATGCCCGCGACGAAGCCGATGTACGGATTGAGCTTGCCGATCGTGAGCCCGATCAGCACGCCGCCCACTGCGGCGAGCATCGCACCCAGCACGAACGTGAACGAGATCACGCGGTTCGTGTCGATGCCGAGCAGGTTCGCCATCCGCATGTCCTCGGCGCACGCGCGGCACGCGCGGCCCATCCGCGAACGCGAGATGAACAGCGTGAGCGCGATCATCAGCACGATCGTCACGCAGACGATCAGAAGACGCGCATACGGCACCGTCACGTCGAAGTCGCCGCCGACATGAATGTCGAACGCGCCGGAAATCAGCACGGGCACCGACATGTCGCGCGCGCCCTGGCCGATCTGCACGTAGTTCTGCAGAAAGATCGACATGCCGATCGCGGAGATGAGCGGCACGAGCCGCGGCCCGCCGCGCAGCGGCCGGTACGCGACGCGCTCGACTGCGAACCCATAAAGCCCGGTGACGACGACCGATACGACGAGTGCCGCACCGAGCACGAGCGGCAGCGGATAGCCCGCCGACGCGCCGATCGCGGTCAGGGTGACGAGCCCGACGTACGCGCCGATCATGTAGATCTCGCCGTGGGCGAAATTGATCATGCCGATGATCCCGTAGACCATCGAATAGCCGATGGCGATCAACGCATAGATCGCGCCCAGCGTGAGGCCGTTGACCAGTTGCTGGGCGAATTGCGGAAAGAATTCATTCATGCGGGAAGCTCCCGTTCGCGCCGACGCGCGTGCGTGCGCGGCCGCTCATGAAAGCGGCGGCGCACGCCGCGCACGGGCGTCCGATCTCGACACGCCCGCCGCGCCGCGGCCCGCTGCTCGCGCGGCGGCGCCGGGCCAATGCGACCCGCCCCGCGCGAACGTGCGGCGGGGCGGACGGGCGGGCAGATACTCCGATTAGTTGGCGGCCGTCTTGGTCGCGTCCTTGTGCCACTTGTAGACGACGAACTTGAACGCCTTCAGGTCGCCCTGCGCGTCGTACGACACCTTGCCGATCGGCGTGTCGAAGCCGTGCTGGTGCATGTACGCGGCGACCTTCGTCGGATCGGTGGTCTTCGCGCCCGCGATCGAATCGGCGATGATCTTCACCGCCGAATACGCGGGCATCTGGAACGGGCCGTTCGGATCGCGCTTCTTGTCGGCAAACGCCTTCACGAGGGCCGCGTTGGCCGGATCGGCGGTGAAGTCGGCGGGCAGCGTGACGAGCATGCCTTCGGACGCGGGACCCGCGATCGCGGTCACGTCCTTGTTACCGACGCCTTCCGGTCCCATGAACGCGGCCTTCACGCCCTGCTCGCGCGCCTGGCGCAACAAGAGGCCCATTTCCGGGTGATAGCCGCCGAAGTAGACGAAGTCGACGCCTTGCGACTTCAGCTTCGTGATGGTCGCCGAGTAGTCCGAATCGCCCGCGTTGATGCCTTCGAACAGCACGACGGGGATCTTCGCCGCTTCGAGATCCTTCTTCACGGACGATGCGATGCCTTGGCCGTACGACTGCTTGTCGTGCAGCACGGCAACCTTCTTCGGCTTGACCTTGTTGATGATGTATTGCGCGGCGGCCGGGCCTTGCTGATCGTCGCGGCCGATCGTCCGGAACACGAACTTGCGCTTCTTGCCTTCGGTGAGCTGCGGCGCGGTCGCGGACGGCGTGACCATCACGATGCCTTCGTTCTCGTAGATGTCGGACGCCGGAATCGTCGAGCCCGAGCACACGTGGCCGATCACGTACTTGATCTTCTGGCTGACGATCTTGTTCGCAACCGCGACCGCCTGCTTCGGCTCGCACGCGTCGTCCATCATCACCGCCTCGAGCTTGTTGCCGCCCGCGCCGCCGGCTGCGTTGATCTGCTCGATCGCCGTCAGCGCGCCGGCCTTGACCATGTCGCCGTACTGAGCGACCGAGCCGCTCATCGGGCCGGCAATGGCGATCTTCACGGTTTCCGCACGGGCCGCGGCGCCGGCGACGGCAAGCATCGCGGCAAGAGAGATGGACGAAAGACGGGACAGCATCATCAGGAGCTCCTCGATTATGTTTAGTCACACGGGCAAGGCGGCATGACCTGCGCAATCGAACAACACCCGTGGACGAAACGACTTGGAGCACGCCCGAGACGGATAGACGGACCTGCAGATGGAATAGCGCTTGCGGGGCCCGGCAGTGTCAGCCGCCGTCGCGAAAGACGGAGACCTTGGTTCGGAAAGACAACGTGATGCGTCTTGTATTGCGCAAGCGATTCGCCTGCCCCGCTTACCTAACCGCTCGTCGGACGGATCTGCCGACAGCCGTTGGCAAGGCAGCCGAAATTATAGGATCGTTTTTCATGCGTCTGACCAGAAATAGCTGACGAATCAGGGAAAATACGCAGTCCAACCGAGCGTGCAAGCTCCCGGTTGCGCCCGATTGCGACGTGTTGCACCGCAATCCAATTCAAGGTTCACGACGCATTTCGCGCGGTCATTTGGCGCAATTCATCTTTACATACGGGCACTTGACGCGACGCTGCACCGCACCGTCGCGTGGGCCGAGCGAACTCGGAGACGGTCGCGACGACGGCGTGCGGCCCGACATCCAGACCGAGGTGCAACCGCATGGCCCGTCCGAACCGGCACGACGTCGATGCAAGGTTCGCCCACGAACGTGCATATGGCGGCACCTTCGTTGGGGCCATAGCAGGCGTTTTGATATTTCAATGAAATAATGCAATCGCGCGGCCGGCCAGACATTTCTTTCGATCGCCTGTCGAATCGGCTTGCCGTTTTCGGCGGTTCCGCGTCGGCCGGCCGCGCGCTTCGGTCGTCGTGCGACCGTGCGATCGCGCGACATTCATCTGGCGGGAATCCGTCCGCCATCCGCACTGCACATCACTGACACTCGCCTCATGGATTTCGACGTCATCGTTCTCGGCGCAGGCATCGTCGGCGTATCGGCCGCGCTGCACCTGCAGGATCGCGGCCGCCGGGTCGCGCTCGTCGATCGCGGCGCGCCCGGCGACGGCACGAGCTTCGGCAACGCCGGACTCATCGAGCGCTCGTCGGTCGCGCCGTATGCGTTTCCGCGCAGCCCGCTCGCGCTGCTGCGCTACGCGACGAACCGCTCGACCGCACTCTATTGGCATCACGCGTCGCTGCCGTCGTTCGCGCCGTGGCTCGCGCGCTTCTGGTGGGAATCGTCGCCGCGCCGCCACGCGGCCGCCGCGCGCGATCTGCTGCCGCTCATCGAGCGCAGCGTCGCCGAGCACGACGCGCTGATCGCGCGCGCGAACGCGGGCGACCTCGTACGCGCGCGCGGCTGGATCGAGGCGTATCGCGCGCCCGCCCGCCTCGCGCATGCGACAAGCGACGCACTGCACAGCGCGAGCCGGCACGGCCTTCGCGTGGCGACGCTCGACGCGTCCGCGCTCGCCGCGCAAGAGCCCGCGCTCGGCCCGGGGTTCTGCGGCGCGCTGCACTGGCTTGACCCGAAGAGCGTCGTCGATCCCGGCGCGCTCGTCAAAGCGTACGCACGGCTCTTCGAGCGCAACGGCGGCGCGCTGCTCGAAGGCGATGCGGCGAGCATCGAGTCGAGCGGCGACGGCTGGCGCGTGCGCACGGCCGACGGCGTCGCGGCGGCGCGCGAGGTCGTCGTCGCGCTCGGCCCGTGGTCCGATACGGTGTTCGCGAAGTTCGGCTACCGGATTCCGCTGCGCGAGAAGCGCGGCTACCACATGCATTACGCGCCGCCCGACGGCGCGTCGCTGTCCGCGCCCGTCGTCGATCTCGAGCACGGCTACGTCGTCGCGCCGATGCGCAGCGGGCTGCGGCTCACGACGGGCGTCGAGATCGCCGCGCGCACGCTGCCGCCGACAGGCGTGCAGCTCGCACGCGCGGAACGCGTCGCGCAGCCGACGTTCAGGCTCGGCCCGCGGCTCGACCCCGAGCCATGGCTCGGCTTTCGGCCGTGCACGCCGGACATGCGTCCGGTGATCGGCGCCGCGCCGCGGCACCGCGGGATGTGGTTCGCGTTCGGACACAATCATCACGGGCTCACGCTCGGACCGATCACGGGACGCCTGCTCGCGGAGATGATGTGCGGCGAGCCGACCGCCGCGAACGTCGCACCGTTTCGCGTCGAGCGGTTTCTCTGATTCGAAGCGGATGCGAGCGCGAGCGAATTGGCCGCGGCCGGAAAATGTTCAACGCGCTCGCGAACACGTCGGCGCTCGACGACCATGCGCCGCGGACGCCGTGCTCCGGCGGTAGCGAGCCGCGCGACATGAATCGTCCGGCATGTCGTTCGACATGCGATGCATGGTCAATCCGCACGAAGCGTCAGATGATGCTTGATCCGCGCGTCCGGGGCGCGCGGTGCATCGGGCGACATTCGGCGAGCGACGAGCGTGCCGAGCAATGCATCGATCTCCATTACCGTCGAGCCTGCTCGACGAAGCGCGCTCGCCGAGCATCCGATGGCTGCGCGAAGACAATCGCCGCGCACATGCGATATCCGATACGCGACATGCGCCCGCCCCCCGATGCGCACCCGCCGCTCATCGATCGATTGATCCAGCAAATGCGATCCGCCGAACGAGACCGAGCATCGTCGCCGCATCCCGCTCCGTTTCTCGGCAACGAAGCAAATCCGACATTGCGCGGAATTGCGCAAACGATTTCGCGCGCTCGTCGAAACGCGGCACTTAATCGGTCATCGCACAATATGCAACCGACTAACCCGCCGAGAAATCACTGCATGTTGAACGAATAGCGCTTTGCAATTTTCACAACGAACATCGTCGCAACGATCAATGCAGCCGAATCGAACGCAGGATTAACCACAACGCAGTCGAACGCATCGGCGGCAAAACAATCGCACGATTCGCCTTTGCGTCGAAGCGACAAACCTTGACACGCAGTAAAACATCGTGACAAGACGCGCGCCGCCGCCACACATCCGCACATCGCGGCAGCCGGCCGCGAACGGCGCGAACGGCTCGCGGCGCGCCGCAGCGGGATTCGGGCGCCATTTCGCACCCGGTTCGTGCACCATTCGAGTGAACGACTGGGCACGCCACTTTTGCCTGCTAATGGAAATCGATTATTTCTAAATCGGCAAAAAGTAATTTGAGCCAGACAGGATGTTTTTTCCGCGCAAGCGCGCTTACATTTAGCGCACCCCTCTAATGGAAATCGCTACGGAATCGACGGAAAGCAGTTGCAATAACTGCCTAGGCCGATACCGCACGAGCTTTAGGAAACGGCAAAATGAAGTCCTCCAAATCCCAGCCTGTGCTCGATCCCGCTGACGTTCACGTCGAAATCCTCGAACGCTCCGACACGCTGCTCGTCGTCCGCTGGGTCGAACCCGGCCGCTGTCACTACGGCGAGCAACGCTGGCGCCGCCGCTTCGCGCAGCGCACCGGCACCTGCGCGCTGTCGCGCCAGGTGATTCATCGCGGCGACGAAGTGTTCCGCCCCGCTGAGCGTCCGGCGCCCGCCAATGCAGGCGCGATGATCTCCGCCGCCGAAGTGCTCGGCCATACGAGCGGCAAGTAACGCCACGATCCCGCCGCCGACGCGGCCGATGTCGCGCCGCGCCACGGGCGGTTAGAGCGGCGTCTCTAGCTTGCCCCTTGTTTTCGCCGGCTCGCGTCACTACCGTTACATCAATCAATGTAACGGTGTGTGAGGCGCGGACGACGGCGGCACCGCTGCTCCGATGCACCGGATCTAGGGTCCGTCCACGCAAAAAACGGGCTCGTGAACGCGCCGCCCCACGGCGTGCCACCGATGGAGACGAAGATGCATGCATGGAGCGCGCAACATGTGCTGCCGCAAGGCGGAAAAGTAGCAGTCGTCACAGGAGCCAACAGCGGTCTTGGCTGGCAGATCGCGGAAACGCTCGCCGCCAAGAGTGCGCAGGTGGTGATGGGGTGCCGGGATTCCGCGAAGGGCGAACTGGCCGCGCACACGATCCGCACCCGTTATCCGCGCGCGCGCATCGAGGTCGAGTCGCTCGATCTCGCCGATCTCGCCTCCGTCTGCCGTTTTGCCGATGCCGTCACCGACCGCCATGGCCGTGTCGACATCCTCTGCAACAACGCGGGCGTAATGTTCCTGCCGCTGCGCCACACGCGCGACGGCTTCGAAATGCAGATGGGGACGAACCATCTCGGCCACTTCGCGCTGACGGGCCTGCTGCTGCCTGCGCTGCGCGCGTCTCACCGCGCGCGCGTCGTGACGATGTCGAGCGGCTTCAACCGGCTCGGCAAGATCCGTCTCGACAACATGCTCGCCGAGCATGGCTACAACAAGTACCGCGCGTATTGCGACAGCAAGCTCGCCAACCTGATGTTCACGCTCGAGCTGCAGCGCCGCTTCGATCGCGCGGGACTGTCGATCCTGAGCGTCGCCGCGCATCCGGGCTATGCGGCCACCAACCTGCAATTCGCCGGTCCGACAATGGAAAACTCGCCGCTCGGCTCGTTCGCGATGCGTCTGTCGAACCGCTTCGTCGCGCAGCCGGCCGAGGTCGGCGCGCTGCCCGCGATCCATGCGGCGACGACGACCGACGTCGAGGGCGGCGCGTACATCGGCCCCGCACGCCTGTGCGAGACGCGCGGCTATCCGGCCGATGCGCGCATCCCGCACCAGGCGCGCGACGTGCAGGTGGGCGCCCGCCTGTGGGAGAAATCCGAACAACTGACCGGCGTGCGTTATCTCGACACACCGTCGCCCGGCTCGCGCCGCGGCCGATCGCGCTACGACGCGACGTTCCGCGCGCTCTGAAGCATTTCGCCAAGCCCAAGCTCGCCGCCTCGCCCGCTGCGGTTCGCAGCGAGTGGGCGGCTTTTTTTTATCGCCGCGACACCCTGCCGCTTGCCGTCTGTATTTTTTCATTTTTTGAAAAAATATTTCGCTAAAGCCAGCGTTTACCCGTAGGACCCCGAAGACTACGATGTAACCAATCGCTTAAGACATGGTGTCGAAAGCGAAGTCAATAAAACATTCGGAGGTTCTCATGAAATCGCTCGTTTATGCTGTCGTCGCCGCTTCCGCTCTTACCGCTTCGTTCGGTGCGTTCGCGCAATCCAATCAATCGCTGACCCGTGCGCAAGTGCGCGCGGAACTGGTCCAGCTCGAGAAGGCCGGCTATCACCCGGGCGTGTCGAGCCCGTACTATCCGGAAGACATCCAGGCCGCCGAAGCGCGCGCACAAGGCGCCGCCGACACGAGCGGCTACGGTGCGCAAGCCGCGCCTGTCGCGCACGTCGGCGCTCCGGCGGCGGCGGCTCCCCGCTCGCCGCGCGACTCGATCTACTTCGGTCAGTAAAGCAGTCGACAGACCGCGCGGCCGTGCCCAATCCGGCCGCCGCGCGATCTGAATCTCGCACGACGCGTCGGTCGCTCCGACCGATCGTCGCTCCCATTCAGGCCCCTAACCTCCGCCGCTCCATTTGGAGCGGCTTAGCCTGGGCGCCTGGCGCCTGGGCGCTTTTTCGGCTGAGGCGCAAGTCCACCGTTGCGGCGGATTCCACGAGTGGGAATAAAATCGATCCTTACAAAATATGTAAGGATCGATTTTTTTATTGCGGCTCGCCATCCGCGTCGCATTCACCGGCCGTATCAAACGTCGACGCAACCGCTGGCCATCGCATCGCGCTGCACGCACGCAGTTTCAAACACCTGTCCGAATTCCAATCGCGCCCCCGGGAGAGGCGCGTTTTTCGATTCGTGCCGTCATTGTCACGTCGGCAGGTGCGCGTCTGCGTGTCGAGCGGCACGCAACGCATTCGCTTCGCTCGCAGTCTTTCCATTGCGAGGGAGAGGCGTTCTCCCCGGCCCCGCGCGTACTGCACCACGCGTTCGGCGCCTGCTGCGCTTCTCGCGCGTCACTCACCCGGCTCAAGCAGGAAATCGCAGACGATCCGATGCATTCGCGCGGCCTGCGGACTCGTGTCGAGCGCGCGCCAGCAGCCGTGAACGAGCCCGTCGCCGAGCCAGAAGCGCGCCGTGCCGCCCGCCGACCGGACGCGCTCGACATAGACGCGCGCATCGTCGCGCAGCGGATCGTGCCCGGCGCCGACCGCCAGCACGGGCGGCAAGCGGTCGAAGCCGTTCGCGTCGAGCGGCACCGTACCGTGTGGCGGCCCGGCATCGCCCCAGTAAAGGCGGCGGTACGTGTGGACATCGGCGAGCGTGAGCATCGGCGCGTGCGCCTCCGTCTCGCGTGCGGGCGATTGCGGCTCGAAACCGAGCATCGGATAGACGAGCGCGACCGCGCAAACGCCGCCGCCCGCGCCGCCGCCGCCACCCGAACCGCCGTCGCGCAGCGCCGCAACCACCGACGCCGCAAGCATGCCGCCCGCACTGTCGCCCGCAAGCCGAAGCGGCAGCGCGATCGAATCGAACGGCAGCCGGCCGTCGAGCGCCGCGACGGCAACCTCCAGGCAATCGTCGAACGCGGCCGGCGCAGGATGTTCGGGCGCGAGCCGATAGTCGACGGCGATCACGTCCAGCCCCGTGTCCGCCGCGATCCGGGCCGTGACGAGCGCGTGGCTGTCGAGCGAACCGACGACGAAGCCGCCACCATGAAAGAACAGAACCGTCCCGCGCGCATCGGATCGCCGCGATCGGTAGCGCCGCAAGCCGATCGTGCGGCCGTCGGGCGCGACGAAGCGCGCGTCGGTCGTATCGACGTCCGCCGGCAATGCGAGCGTCCACGCCGCGGCGAACCGCTCGTAGCGCGCGCGCTGCTCCGCGATCGGGCGCGCCGCGACGTCATCCGGATACCACGCGGCGACGCGCGCGACGAACGCTTCGATTTCCGGTTCCAGCATCGCGTGCGTCGCCGGGCTTGTCGGTTCGCCGCGCGTCAGCGGCGCGCGGGCAGGCCGATCACGCGTCCCGCGTGAGCGGGCATGGGATACGCGCGCTGCAGCGCATGCAGCTTCGCGATCCGCTCGGCGACGTCGGCGTCGAACGGCGCCGCCTTCGGTCCGCTCGTGTCGACGTGCAGCAGCATCTGCTCGCTCGCCGACACCGCGCCGTCGATCCCTTCCGCGAACATCTCGAGATACAGATGCAGCCGCTTCGCATCGTGCGCGAGCACGCGCGCATCGACCCGCACGCGCGTCCCCTCCTTGATCTCGTGCAGATAGTTGACGTGCGCCTCGAGCGTGTAGACAGAGCGGCCGCGCGCTCGGCGCGCCGCGTCGTCGAGCCCGATCGCGTCGAACAGCGCATCGGTCGCGAAGCTGAAGATCAGCAGATAGAACGCATCGCGCAGATGCCCGTTGTAATCGACCCAATCCGCGCGAACCGCGTCGCGGTGGATCGTCAACGCCGTCGCTTGCGTCGCGGCCGTCATCATCGTCATTCCTCGTAGCGCATTCCGTGGCGCGCTTTCACCGCGGCGATCGCCGCGATCACTTCGGTGATGCACGCGTCCCGATAGCGCTCGAGCGCCTTGATGCTGCGCTGTCCTTGCTGCTCGGCCGTCCCTTCGACGACGCGGTCGATCAGCTCCTCGGTCAGTTGCGGCGCGACGAGCTTGGTCCACGGCAGCTCCAGCGCGGGACCGAACTGCTGCATGAAATGGCGCATGCCGGCGTCGCCGCCCGCCAGTGTATACGTGAGGAACGTGCCCATGAACGACCAGCGAATCCCCGCGCCGAACCGAATTGCGTCGTCGATCTCGCCCGTCGTCGCGACGCCTTCGTCGACGAGATGCAGCGCCTCGCGCCACAGCGCCTCGAGCAGGCGGTCCGCGATGAAGCCCGGCACCTCCTTGCGCACCTTGAGCGGCCGCATGCCGAGCGCGCGATAGACGTCGATCGCCGCGTCGACTGTCTCGGGCGCGGTGCGCGCGCCGCCCAGCACTTCGACGAGCGGCAGCAGGTAGACCGGGTTGAACGGATGTCCGACGATGCAGCGCTCGGGGTGATGCGCGCGCGCGTAGAAATCCGTCGGCAGCAGGCCGGACGTCGACGACGCGATGATCGCATCGGGCTTCGCCGCACGGCTGATCTGATCGTGCAGCTCGAGCTTCAGCGCCTCGCGCTCGGGCGCGCTTTCCTGGATGAAGTCCGCATCGGCGACGCACGCGTCGATCGTCGAGACGAAACGCAGCCGATCCGGCGACGCGCCGGGCGCCAATCCGACGCGCTCGAGCGCGGGCCACGCGTTCTCGACGTTCGCGCGCAATTGCCGTTCCGCGCCGCCGGCGGGATCCCACGCAACGACGTCGAGTCCGTTCGCAAGCGCGCGCGCGACCCAGCCGCTGCCGATGACGCCTGCGCCGAGCGCCCCGAACGTGTTGATTTCGGTAATGACAGCCATGAACCTTCGATCCTTGAACGAGATGATGATGACGCGAAAGGGCCGGTCCTGCGCGACACATGTGCGCGCCCGGCCGCTTCCGCCACGTTGCGCCGCATTGCGACGCGCTCGCGCGTTACGCGTATTCGGCGATCGCGCGCCGTTCGAGCAGACGCTCGCCGCGCGGCGGCAAGCCAAGCTTGCGGCGCCCTTCGGCGGGCGTCAGCACACGCCCGCCCAGGCGCTCGACGATCTCTCGCGCGCGCTCGACGAGCGCGCCGTTCGTCGCGTGCACGCCGCGGTCGAGCCACAGGTTGTCTTCGAGGCCGACCCGCACGTGGCCGCCGAGCAGCATCGCCTGCGCGACCATCGGCATCTGCATCCGGCCGATCCCGAAGCCCGCCCAGTGCGCGCCGGGCGGCAGATTGTCGACCATCGCCTTCATCGTGCCGGTGTCGGCGGGCGCGCCCCACGGAATGCCGAGGCAAAGCTGGAAGAGCGGCGGATCGTCGAGGAGTCCTTCCTTCAGCAACTGCTTCGCGAACCACAGATGGCCCGTGTCGAAGATCTCGAGCTCGGGCTTCACCCCGAGCGCCTGAATCCGCTTCGCGCCCGCGCGAAGCTGCGCGGGCGTCGACACGTAGATGTAATCGCCGTCGCCGAAATTCAGCGTGCCGCAATCGAGCGTGCAGATCTCGGGCAGCAGTTCCTCGACATGCATGAGGCGCGTCAAGCCGCCGACGAGGTCCGTGCCCTTGCCGAAGCGCATCGGATCCTCGCCCGCGCCGATCTCGAGATCGCCCCCCATGCCGGCCGTCAGATTGATGATGACGTCGACGTCGGCCGAGCGGATGCGGTCCACCACTTCGCGATACAGATTCGGATCGCGGCTGCCGCGGCCCGTCAGCGGATCGCGCACGTGGCAGTGCGCGACCGTCGCGCCCGCCTTCGCGGCCTCGATCGCCGCGTCGGCGATCTGCTTCGGCGTGACCGGTATCGCCGGATGCTTGCTGACCGTATCGCCTGCGCCCGTCACCGCACACGTCACAATGACTTCTTGATTCATCGCTGTCGCCTCGTTCAGATTCGGATGAGCATTGCCGTCCGGATGTCGGGCCGGCACGCCCGGTTCAGAGTTTCAGAGTCCCAGATAAGCCTTCACCGCGGACAGGCCATCCTTGCCGTCGTAGGTCTTCACACCGGCGAGCCATGCGTCGAGCACCTGCGGATTCTTCTTGATGTACGCCTTCGCGGCTTCCGTCGGCCTCACCTTGTTCATCACCGCCTGCATCAGCTGGTTTTCCAATTGCGTCGTGAAGCGCAGATTGCCGACGAGCTTGCCCGCGTTCGGACAACGCGTCATGTAGTCGGGCGCCGTCAGCGTGTACACGCGCGCTTCGCCGTAGTTCGGACCGAACGACGCGTCGCCGCCCGACAGATAGTTCATGCTGATCTGGATGTTCATCGGATGCGGCTCCCAGCCGAGGAACACGACCCACTTCTTGTCGCGGATCGCGCGGTCCACCGTGACGAGCATCCCGGCCTCGCTCGATTCGACGAGCTTGAAGCCGCCGAGCCCGTACTGGTTCGTGTCGATCATCTTCTGGATCGTCGCGTTCGCGCTGCTGCCGGGCTCGATCCCGTAGATCTTGCCGTCGAGCTCGGCGCGATGCTTCGCGATGTCGTCGAACGATTTCAGTCCGGCCTGGTACACATAGCTCGGCACCGCGAGCGTCGCCTTCGCGCCAGACAGGTTCGGCGGCTCGACGACCGAGATCGACTTCGAATCGAGGAACGGCTGAAACTGATGCTGCTGCACCGGCCACCAGTAGCCGAGCGATATGTCGAGTTGCTTGTTCTTCAGTCCGGCGAACGAAATCGGCACGGACGAGATCGTCGTCGTCGGCTTGTAGCCGAGACCGTCGAACAGCAGCGACGCGAGCGCCGTCGTCGACGTAATGTCGGTCCAGCCGATATCCGCGAAGCGCACGTTGCGGCATGCGGCCGAGTCCTGCGCGAAGGACGGCAGCGGCAGCGCGCATGCTGCGGCAAGCGCCGCGCCGAATACGAATGTCGTAATGGACTTCATGGTTGCCTCCCTGTTCGACGGATTCCGCAGGCGATTTCAAGGGGACGACGGAGCCTGCACCGTGGGCTCAAAGGTAACGGGCCATATTCGCGGCAAAGCGACCGACGGCGACCTTTTCTTGCCTGTTTGCGACTATTCGTAAAAACCATTAGATGGACGAACTGTCAGGCATGACGGGGCTTTTCCGGCATGCAGCGTGCAAGGCGGCTTGCCTGCTTGCGTCTTGCTTGCTACGCTCGTCCGATCGGTTCCGAAGCACATGCGTCCATGCCAGAAGCGTTCCATTTCCTGCTGATGCCCGGTTTCTCCGCGCTCGGTTTCATGTCGGCGGTCGAGCCGCTGCGCGTCGCGAACCGCTTCAGGCCGAGTCTGTACCGCTGGCGCATCGTCAGCGGCGACGGCGCGCCCGTCGTCGCGAGCAACGGCATTTCGCTGAACGTGGACGCGGCGTTCGCGCAGGTCGAGCACGCGCACACGATCTTCGTGATCGCGGGCTTCGATCCACTCGCGTGCTACACGCGCGCACTCGGCGACTGGCTGAAGCGCGAGTATCGGCGCGGCGCGACGCTCGGCGGCATCGACACCGGCAGCTTTGTGCTCGCGGAGGCGGGGCTCTTCGATGCGTCCCATGCGCTGACGCTGCACTGGGAAGCGCTCGCCGCGTTCCAGGAACGCTATCCGCACCTGAAAACGACGCAAGAACTGTTCGAGATCGACGAACGGCGCATCACCTGCGCGGGCGGCACCGCGTCGATCGACATGATGCTCGACCTGATCGGCCGCCGGCATGGCCCCAATCTCGCCGCGACGATCTCCGAGCAGTTCGTGCTGAGCCGGATCCGTCAGCGCTCCGATCGACAGCGCCTCGAGATCGCCGCGCGCTACGGCGTGCACAACCGCAAGCTGATCCAGGTGATCGGGACGATGGAACATCACATGGAAAGCCCGCTGCCGTCCGATACGCTCGCACAGGAAGTCGGCGTCACGCGCCGCCAGCTCGAACGGCTGTTCAGCTCGATCCTGGACGATACGCCGACGCGTTTCTATTTGCGTCTGCGGCTCGATCGCGCGCGCGAGCTTCTTCAGCAAACCGATATGACGGTCGCCACCGTCTGCGCGGCTTGCGGTTTCGAATCGCCGTCGCATTTTTCCCGCACTTATCGCGCGCAATTCGGCACAAGTCCGAGAAACGACCGGCACGCGCTGCGCTGAGCCAAATACCATGCTTTGCATAGGGCGATTGCGGCGGCGAGAAATCGTGCGATGCCTTCTGTTTTCGCCTATCGAACCGGCCCTCGAAAATAGTTAGAAATAAGATTGAAAATATTCTGTAACATGTTCTAAAAATAGATAGGCAGACTAACGACGTGAAATTTCAGCGCGATCGTTTGTTTGCCGAATAGAAGCGCAGCATTCCAAATATTTATTCCGAGGGGTTTGTAATGACGATGCTCATTCAGCCATCGCAGCGCTTGCCGTTTGCTTCGCCCGCCGTTCTCTGGCGGTTCCCCGTCCCTCCACCCCGCATGCTTCGCGCGCGCTGATTTCTTGCGGCGCCGCATCCGCTGTAGCTCCGCCCGTTTGCATCGGCTCGTCGAGGCCGATGCACGGATCGGGTCGTCCCTGCGTTTCCCGTGGTTCGTTTGTTACCCAACCTTTGATGACGAGGACAGAACATGCAGACATCCCGTAAAGCGTTGCCGTTCGCACTGAGCCTGGCCATCGGCATCGGCGCCGCGCTGCCCGCGTGGGCCGATTCGAAGGCGCCGAACCCGCAAGAAGAAAGCCGGCGCGCGAGCCTCACGCGCGGCGTCGTGCCGCCTGTGGAGACGGCCGGCAAGACCGGGCAATTCCGCCCCGGCGCCGTCGCCGTCACGCTGGCGAGCCCGGCGTTTCACGCGAAGAAGGCCGACGCGGCGACGATGGCACGCGAATTCATCGCCACGCGCGCCGCGCAGCTCGGCCTCGACAAGTCCGCGCTCGCGAATCTCGTCGTCGCGGCCGAGCGCGCCGACACCGACTTCACCGTCGTCCGCTTCCAGCAGCGCGCAGCGGGGCTGCCGGTCTACGACAGCGACATCGCAGTCACGGTCGCGCCGGACGGCCGCGTGCTGTACGTCGCGAGCCAGGCGGTGAGCGGCGTCGCGGCCGTGTCGAGCAAGGCGCAGGCGGTCGACGAGCAGCAGGCGCTCGACCGTGCGCGCGCGTACCTCGGCGTGAGCGGCCTCGCGAGCGTGCAATCGCAGCTCGTCGCATTCGTCGACGACTCGGGCACGCATACCGCGTGGAAAGTGCGCGGCAAGCCGCAGGACAGCCTGCGCGGCGACTGGGAACTGATCATCGACGCGAACAGCGGCGAAGTGCTGCGCGCCGAAGACAAGGCCTCCTATGCAACGGACGGAAGCGGGCTCGTGTTCCTGCCGGATCCGCTGTCGTCGACCCAAAGCAGCTACGGCAGCACCGGTTTCAAGGACAACAACGACGCCGACTCGCCGCAACTGAACGCCGCGCGCGTGCGCGTGACGCTCAAGGATCTGACGCAAACGAGCGGCGGCTACAAGCTCTCCGGCCCGTATGCGTCTTGCGTCGATTTCGACGCGCCGCGCGACAATGCGTGCCCGGTGCAGTCATCGACGACCTTCGACTTCACGCGCTCGAACCTGTACTTCGAGGCCGTCAACGCGTACTACCACATCGATACGTTCCTGCGCTACGTGAACCTGACGCTCGGCATCAAGGCGCTGCCGTATCAGTACTCGGGCGGCGTCCAGTACGATCCGCACGGCCAATCCGGCGCCGACAACTCGTCGTACTCGTCGGGTTCCGGCCAGCTTTCGTTCGGCCAGGGCGGCGTCGACGACGCGGAGGACGCAGACGTCGTGATTCACGAGCTCGGCCACGGCATCCACGACTGGATCACGAACGGCGGGCTCTCGCAGGTCGAAGGCCTGTCCGAAGGCACCGGCGATTACCTCGCGGCCGCTTACAGCCGCGACTTCAATCAATGGAGCCCGTCCGACGCGCAGTATCACTGGGTCTTCAACTGGGACGGCCACAACGAGTTCTGGCCCGGCCGCGTGACGAACTACAACGTCGGCCGCACCTACTCGCAGGTCCGCAATTCCGCGATCCACACGGCCGGCCAGTACTGGGCGTCGTGCAACATGGTCGCGCGCAATGCGATCGGCGGCGTGGCGATGGACAAGGCGTTCCTGAAAGGACTGTCGATGACCAACGGCTCGACGAACCAGAAAGCCGCAGCTCAGGCGGTGCTGACCGCGGCGGCCGCGCTTGGCTACAGCAGCGCGCAGCTCAATGCGATCGGCGACGCGTACAACAAGAGCTGCACGTACGGCGTGACCGTGCCGCAGAACCTGTAACCCGTATAAGGAAGACGTAAGCGACAACGTACGCTGGGCGCGCGGCACGATCTGCTGCGCGCCTCCCCCCGCGACTGCATCTCCCTCACCCGAGGAGATCGACCATGTCCAAGCTCCAACACGTCGCCGCCGCGCTGTGCGGCGCCCTCTGCGTCTCGGCCGCCCACGCCGCGCCGGTGTGGATCACGCTTGCCGATCCCGCATTCCGCGAACTGCGTCTGATCGATCCTGCCGCGACGAGCCGCTACAGCGCGGCTGTCCCGACGGGAGACGCCGCGCGCACCGAGACCGTCCACGTCGCGCAAGTCGACGATTCGCTACTCGAATCGTTATCGCAGACGATACGCCGCGCACGCGGCCACGGTCCCGGCTTCTTCGTCCACGCGACCTACGATGAAGCGCGCGCGTCACTGCAGCCGGGCACGGTCAAGCAGGCGGCCGCGATCGATTACCCGATCACCAACTCGCAGCAGATCCGCAACTGGATCTCGCAGCTTCAGGCGAGCAACATCGTCAGCACGATCGTGTCGATGTCCGGCTTCACCAACCGCTATTACACGACGTCGCACGGCGTCGCGGCGTCCGACTGGCTCGCGCGGCAATGGAAACAGCTCGCTGGCTCGCGCGCCGACGTGACAGTCGAGCAGTTCACGCACGCCGGCTGGCCGCAGAAGTCGGTGATCCTGACGATCAAGGGCAGCGATCCGAGTGCGGGCATCGTCGTGATCGGCGGGCATCTCGATTCGACCGCCGGCCGCATGAGCGAGAACACGCGTGCGCCGGGCGCCGACGACGACGCGTCGGGCATCGCGAGCCTCACCGAAGCGCTGCGCGTCCTGCTCGCAAACGGCTATCAGCCGAAGCGCACGCTGAAGTTCATCGGCTACGCGGCGGAGGAAGCGGGCCTGCTCGGCTCGCAGGCGATCGCGAAGCAGTTCAGGGCGCAGAACGTGAACGTGGTGGGTGCGTTCCAGCTCGACATGACGAACTACAAGGGCGATCCGAAGGACATCTACCTGATCACCGACTACACGAATTCGACGCAGAACACGTACCTCGCGAATCTCGCGAAGACCTATCTGCCCGAGCTCGCGGTCGGCACGTCGCAATGCGGCTATGCGTGCTCCGATCATGCATCGTGGAATGCGCAGGGCTATCCGGCATCGTTCCCGTTCGAAGCGGATCAGAACGACAATCCGTACATCCACTCCGCGTACGACACGCTCGAGCGATCGGACCAGCAAGGCAATCATGCGCTGAAGTTCGGCAGGCTCGCGCTCGCGTATGCTGCGGAGCTGGGCGGCGGGCTGAGCGCGTCCGCGAAGCGGTAAGCGACATCGGAAGCGGCGCGCAAGACACGCCGCTTCCGGGTTGCCGAGCATCGCGATGCGTCAGAACGAATGCCGCATCCCGATGCGGACGTCGGCCTGCGTCTGAGTCGACGACGGCGTGAAGCTGTAGCCGATCACCGCGTCGACGCCGTTCGACGCGCGCAGATAATCGCCCGAGATATAGACGTCCGTGCGCTTCGACAGCAGGTAGTGCACGCCGGCCGATCCCTGATTCCAGTGATGGCCTTCGAAGCGCGTGTACTGGTAGCCCGCGACCAGGCTGAGTGCCGGCGTGAACTGGTACGAGCCGCCGCCTTCATAGACCTGCATGTGCGACGTGTTGCCGAAGCCCTTGATCGTCGAGTACGTGAAATTGCCGGACAGCGTCAGCTTGTCGAGCGTGTAGCTGCCGCCGACGCCGAACGTGCCCTGGCTGTCGACGTTCATCGGCGAATTCGCGAACAGATCGGTGATCTTGCCGGTGGCCGGGTCGACGCTGACGGTCGGCTGGCCGAGGAAGGTCTTCGTGCCGATCATCGCGTATGGATCGAACGCATAGATGCCGGACGGGTTGTTCAGGTGCGTGTACGCGGCGCCCACCGACAGGTTGCCCTGCGTGTAGTTCGCGCCCGCGCTCCATGCGCTGTTGCGGTGGAAGTCGCCCGCGACGTTGCCGAACGAATACATCGCGCCGAACTTGAAGCCGCTGAAATCGTTCGACAGGAACTTCACCGAGTTCGGCAGGCGGTCGCCGTTGAAGCGATCGAAGTCGCCCTGGTGGATCGCATAGCCGCTCGCCCATGCGGAGATGTTGTTCAGGTAGACCATCTCCTCCGTCATGTCGAGCTGATTGCCGAACGACAGCGTCCCCCAGTTGTTCTGCAATCCGACGTAAGCCTGGCGGCCGAACTCCGCGCCGCCGAAACCGAGCTGGCCGTTGCCGAGCCTGAAGCCGCTCTCGAGCACGAAGACCGCCTTCAGGCCGCCGCCGAGATCCTCGGTGCCCTTGAAGCCGATCCGGTTCCCGTACGACACGCCGTCGTCGAACTTGAAGACGTGCGAGCCGCCCGTATTGCTGACATACGTAATCCCGGCGTCGAGAATCCCGTACAGCGTCACGCTGCTCTGCGCGTGGCTTGCGCCCGGCGCGATTCCGATCGCAAGCGCCATTGCGCTCATCACGGCCACATTCGATTTCGTCATTGTCGACACCCCACCCTGCCTGTTCGAGAGAAAATGGATTCCCGCCTTGCCCACGCGAATCCGCGACCATTTCTGAAACGACGCACCACTCCGACGACCGTTGCGCATCACGCACACAATCGGATGCCGTTGGCGAAAAATACAAACCCATTTTTCGCCCTACCCGTCTCCAGGCGACGTCGAATGGTCACGATGCGACCGTTGGGGTATATGCGGAGGACCATGATCACCGCGCATCGAGCGCTGGCTCGCCTGGCACGGCTGGTTCGACGCGCATGGGCTCGCCGCGCCGCTGTTCCGCCGCTGGCTGCTCGACGCGTGCGCGTGACGCCGCACGCATTGGCGCGCCGATTCCAGCAGCGCGGCGCTTCGGTTCTATCCGCATCCGATCCGGCTTGATTAACTTGTGCATCGCCTCGGACGCCCGGCACCCGCGTCGCGCGCCGGGCGCTCATCGAGCCAGAGGAAACACATGTCCGTTCCCCAACGTCCCCATCAGTTCGTGCTGACGCTGTCGTGTCCGAGCGCGGCGGGCCAGGTCGCCGCCGTCGTCGGCCTGCTCGACCGGCATCGTTGCTACGTCGACGAGCTGACCGTCTTCGACGACGATCTCAGCGAGCGCTTCTTCGTGCGCTGCGTGTTCCATGCGGCGGACGCCGTCGATTCGCTGCGCCTCGATGCGCTGCGACGCGAGTTCGAGCCGATCGCCGCGCGCTTCGGCATGCAATGGGCGATCCACGATGTCGCCGCGCGGCCGAAGGTGCTGATCATGGTGTCGAAGCTCGAGCATTGCCTCGCCGATCTGCTGTTCCGCTGGAAGATGGGCGAGCTGAAGATGGACATCGTCGGGATCGCGTCGAACCATCCGGATCTCGAACCGCTCGCCACGCAGCACGGGCTGCCGTTCCGGCATTTCCCGATCACGGCCGACACGAAGGCGCGGCAGGAGGCGCAATGGCTCGACATGTTCGGGACGAGCGGCGCCGAACTCGTGATTCTCGCTCGCTACATGCAGGTGCTCTCGCCGGAAACGAGCGCGAAGCTCGCGAACCGCGCGATCAACATCCACCATTCGTTCCTGCCGGGATTCAAGGGCGCGAAGCCATACCACCAGGCGCATGCGCGCGGCGTGAAGCTGATCGGCGCGACCGCGCACTTCGTCACCGACGATCTCGACGAAGGACCGATCATCGAGCAGGTGGTCGAGCGCGTCGATCACTCGTACCGGCCCGAGCAGTTGCTCGCCGTGGGCCGCGACGTCGAATGCATCACGCTCGCGCGCGCGGTGAAGGCGTTCATCGAGCGCCGCGTGTTCCTGAACGGCGACCGGACCGTCGTCTTCCAGTAGCGAGCGCAGCACGCGCTGCGGCTTCGCGGATTCGCTTCGGCCCGGATGCGGCGATGCGTCCGGGCATCCCGGCCTGCGCACGCGGCCTATCGAACCCAAGCGAAATAGTACGCAATCCAGATCGTCAGCGCGGCGGCTGCGAGCGCCGCATACGGCACCGCGTTCAGCCACGCGCTGCGCGGCGGCACGACGAGCTCCATGTCGCGCTGCATTTGCGCAGGGAAGCGGCCGCGATCCTGCCAGTAGTGGCGATAGACGAACACCGGCACGATCAGCAGCATCGCGATCAGACCGTTGCGCAACGTGCCCGCGCCTTGCAGATCCGCGCCCGCGCCGACGTACACGAGATTCGCATAACCGCAGATCGAGCCGAGCACGAGCAGCCACGTCGGGCAGCGGAACGGCCGCTCCCATTCGCCGCGATCCATCCGATGAATCCAGCCCGACTGCAAATTCAGGAAGACGAACAACATGTAGCAGACGTTCGAGATCGACAGCACCGTCATGTAGTCCGACATCAGCAGCAGCACGAGATTGAAGCCGAGATCGGTCCACATCGCGCGCGTCGGCGCGCCGTGCTCGTTCACGTGCGACAGGTACTTCGGCAGCCAGCCGTCGACCGACGCCTGATAGAGCGTGCGCGACGAGCCCATCATCGACGTCATCACGATCAGCAGGATCGACAGCATCAGCATCACGACGACCGCGTTCGCGACCCATGCGCCGCCGCCGACGATGCGCGCCATCGCGGCCGCGACGCCCGTGCCGTCGCCGATGCGCGGATCGAGCATCGCCGCCGTGCCGAGCGCGCCCTGGAACGCCATCGGCACGAGCGTCATCACGATCAGGCACAGCACGCCCGACCAGAAGATCGCCTTTGCGGTGTCGCGGCGCGGATCGCGGAATTCGCGCGTGTAGCAGACGGCCGTTTCGAAGCCGTACGACGCCCACCCCGCCATGAACATCGCGCCGAGCGCCATCACGACGCCCTGCCCGTTCCAGCTGCCGAACGTAGCCGCCGTGAGATTGCCCTGCGCGTCGTGGCCGAGGGGCAAGAGCGGCAGGAGATTCGACATCGGCACATCGCCCGTGACGAACGGCACGATGCCGACGATGAGGAGCGGCGTCAACGACGCGATGCCGAGAATGCGCTGCGTACGTGCGGCTTTCGATGCACCGCTGTGCTGCAGCTTGAACGTGATCAGCAGCAGGATCGTCGCGATCACGAAGGTGGCGTTGACCCGCAGGGTCAGACCGGGCTTGATGAAGCCGAGATCGGCAAGCGTCCATTGCCAGTGCAGGATCGCTGCGTCCGCCGGGAACAGGCTGGTGAGTGCATAGCTTGCTGCGAGGCCGCAACCGAGCGCGAGCATCGGCGACCACGCGAGCCAATTGCACCATACGGAGACCGGAGCGATCAACTTGCTGTATCGCACCCAGCCGATCGCACCGTAAACCGATGCGCCGCCCGATTTATGGGGAAATAGCCCGGAAATTTCCGCATAAGTCGCGCTTTGAATCAATCCCATCGCGATCGCGGCGATCCACACCGCCCACGCGGGTTGGCCGACCGTCGCGCATACGCCGCCGATCGTGAACAGCACGCCCGCAGGCACGCCGCTCGTTACCCAAAATGCGTCCTTCCAACTGAGGCCACGATGCAGCGTGTGGCCTCTTTCTTCATGTGAGATGGTTGCCTCAATGTCGCTGGTGCTGCGCGCGCGCAGTCCTGCCTGACTCATCCAAAATCCTCCGGTGAAGACTCCGCACAAGGGCACATTCTAACAACACTGCGTTGTGCGAGTCGAAAAATGTCAAAAAACCAGCGGAAAAATCCGCTATTTTTGCTAATTAGTTCGGATGCCTTCGAATTTTTCACCACCCGCTCAAGCCCGCGTACGCGGGCCTGAGCAGACGATCTTCACTGCGCGGAGCCGACCCATTCGCCGACGCGATCGCCATGCGCGGCGATCCATGCATCGGCGGCCGCCGCAGGTTTCGATCCGTTCTGGATCGCGAGCATCACGCCGTCGATCTCGCCCGGCTTCCACTGAAACTTCTTCAGGAACGCGACGACCGGCTTCGCTTTCGTTTCGAGTGCCGGATTCACGACGCTGTCGACGTGCTCGGCTTCACCGTAGACCTTTTTCGGATCGTCGAGGAAACGCAGCTTCCACTTCGCGAACATCCAGTGCGGCGCCCAGCCCGTCACGACGACCGGCTTGTTCGCGTGAATCGAGCGCGCGAGCTCCGCAGTCATCGCGCTGCCCGAGCTCGGCATCAGCGAATAGTTCAGGCCATATGCCTTGATCGCGTCGTCGGTTTTGCGCATCACGCCCGCGCCTGCGTCGATGCCGACGACGCGGCCTGCGAAGTCGGCTTTTTCCGCGTTGAGATCTTCGATCGTCTTCGCCTTCACGTAGCTCGGCACGATGAGGCCGATCTTCGCGTCGGGGAAATTGGTGCCGAGATCGACGACCTTCGTCTTGAACTGATCCCAGTACGCGCCCTGCGTGACGGGCAGCCATGCGGACAGCGTCGCGTCGAGATCGCCGCGCGCGACGCCCTGCCACATCACGCCCGCCGCAACCGGCACGAGCTGCACCGGATAGCCTAGCTTCGTCTCGATGATGCGCGCGGCCACGTTCGACGTCGCGACGCTGTCGTCCCAGCCTTCGACGTAGCCGATCTTCAGCGTCGGTTTCGTATCGGCCCGCACCGGCGCGGCGGCGGCGAGCATCATCGACAGCAAGCCGCAGCCCATTAGTTTCACGAGGAATTTCATGATCGATCTCCTTGAGGTTGTCGAAAAGCGAAGGGCCTCTCCAGGTTCTTCAACCACAATTCCCCGGTATCGTTCTTTTGCGACACGTTCTTGCGCATCCGCGACGCGCTCACTTGTCGACGACGAGATCGGACAGCGGCTTGCTGCAGCAGAGCAGCACCATCCCCTGATCGATTTCGCGTTGACGAATGCCGCCGTTGTGCTTCATGTCGACCTCGCCGGACACGAGCTTCACCTTGCAGGTGCCGCACATCCCCTGCGTGCACGACGCGGGCAGGCGCACGCCCGAGCGGCGCGCGGCATCGAGCACGTGCTGATCCGCTCCGCATGCGATCTCGCGGTTGCTCTTCGCGAACGCGACCGTGTATTGGCGCACTTGCGCATCGCTCGCGGCATCGCCCGCCGCATCGACCGACGCCGCGTCGCCGTCGCTCACCTGCGTTTCGCTTTCGGCGGGCGTCTCGAACGAGAAGCTCTCCTCGTGATAGCGGCTGCGATCGAACCCGGCTTCGTCGAGCATGTCGCGCACCGCCTTCATGTACGGCGCGGGTCCGCACGTGAAAATTTCGCGTTCCTGAAAATCCGGCGCGATCAGCTTCAGCATCGGCAGCGACAGGAAGCCCGTCACGCCGTGCCAGTTCGTGCGGGCGCCGAGCCGCTCGCAGACGAACGCCGTGCGGAAGTTCGCATGCGTCGACGCGATCAGGTCTAGCTCGCGCGCGAAGATGATGTCGTCCGGCGTGCGCGCACTGTGGACGAACACGATATCGCGATCTTCGGCGAGATCGTGATGCGCGCGGCTCATCGACATCAGCGGCGTGACGCCCGAGCCCGCAGACAGGAATAAGTACTTGCGCGCCGGATGCCGCGCGCACGTGAACTCGCCCGCCGGGCCGAGCACGCGCAGCGGCGCGCCCGGCTGCAGGTTGTCGTGCAGCCAGTTCGACACCTTGCCGCCCGGCACGCGCTTGACCGTGATCGAGATCGTGTGCGGCCGCGCGGGCGACGACGAGATCGTATAGCAGCGGTTGATCGTTTCGCCGTCGATGTCGAGCTCGAGCGTGACGAACTGCCCGGGCTCGAACGAGAACGCGCGCCCCTGTGGCGAGCGAAAGAAGAAGCTCTTCACGTCGTGCGTTTCCTGCCGCACGTGGCAGCAGACGAGCGTCTCCTCGACGTCGCTCGTCCAGCGCTCCGGCAGCGCCTGCCAGAACGCGGGACGCGTCACGCGGCTGTCGGCCGGCTCGAAATTCGCGGCATCTCGCATCATGTTGCGCTCCGTCGGCGTGCTATGCGCCGATATGCGCGGCCAGGCGGCCGACGTACCACTCGCAGAATTTCTCGACGAGTCCCTCGGTGAACGGCGAATACGGGCCCGGCTCGTACGCGGTGCTCGCCGCGCCGCGCTGCGAGAATTCGACGAGCGCGCGATCCTGGTCGTTCGTCGCGTTCCAGACGGCCGTCAGGTTCTTCACGTCATAGTCGATGCCTTCCTTCGCGTCCTTGTGAACGAGCCATTTCGTCCGGACGAGCGTTTCGCCCGCCGACAGCGGAATCACCATGAACGTGACGATGTGGTCGCTCATGAAGTGATGCCATGAATTCGGCTGCGTCCAGAACGATAGTCCGCCGAGGTCCGCGCGACGGAATTCGCCGAGCAGCTTCTTCGACGCGACCTTCGCGTCGAGCGTCTGCGATTCTCCGCTGCGATCGAGCGGCAGCCGCTGCGTGCGGAAGCCCGTGACGTCGGTCAGGCGCTCCACTTCGACGGACGGCAGGTTCAGCGCTTCCCACTGCGCGGCGCGCTCGACGCAGGTGCGCTCGAACGCAGCCATTCCTTCGGCGTTCGCGGGCGACGGCTGATACCCGAAGCCGTATTCGTACAACGAAATGGTCAGCTCCGGATGGTTCGCGACGCAGTGATAGCACTCGCGATTGTTCTCCATCGTCAGCTTCCAGTTGCCTTTCTCGATGATGTCGACCTGCGCGGCGATCTTCGTGTTCGGCAGATCGTGCGGCAGCAGATACGGCTCCATCGCCGCGCGCATCGTCGCGAAATCGGTCGGCGGCTCGTCGGCGAGGCACACGAACAAGAGTCCCGCGAGATTCTCCAGGTGCACGGGCTTCAGGCTGTGCTTGCAGCGATCGAACTTCTCTCCCATGTGCTCGGCGAACATCAATTGGCCGGTCAGGTTGTACGTCCAGCTGTGATACGGACACACGATGTTGCCGACCGAACCCTTTTCCTCGTTGCACAGGCGCGCGCCGCGATGGCGGCAGACGTTGTGGAACGCGCGAATCTGCATGTCGTCGTCGCGCACGATCAGGATCGAATCGGCGCCGAGCTGAACCGTCACGTAATCGCCGGGCTCGGGCACGTCCGGCTCGACGCCCACCTGAATCCAATGCCGCCGGAAAATCGCGTCCATGTCGAGCGCAAAGATCTCGTCGCTCAGATAGAACGGGGCCTCGAGGCTGTAGCCCGCCTTGCGCCGCGCCACGAGCGCGCGGATGTCTGCCGATACTTTCATCGTGTGCTCCGGATTCCTTGCATCCATGGTGTTGTTGCCGACAGGCATCGTTCAGTAATCGATGAGCTGATGCTCGCGCAAATACGCGAGGATCACTTGTGCTTTTTCGACCGAACTCCCTTCAATTACGACGTTTCCGCCGTGGCTTTCTGTCGTCGTCGCAGACAGCATCCGAGCGTGGCCTGAGCGCTTGTCGGTGGCCGCGAGCTTCACCGGCTTGCGCTCGGCCGCGCGCGTCGTCCATTGCGCGGCATCCGCCGACGCATGCGTCGCGACGTGCGTCGCGCGCACCTCGCCCGCGCGCAGCCGCGCGTATGCGTAGCGCGGCTGTGCGTTCGCGAGCGGATGCACGGCGACGACGGCGGGCAGCGCCGCGTCGACGCGCCGGCGAACGCCTTTCGGCAAGAATTGCCGCAGCGTCGCGCGCCCGGCGTCGACGCTCACGTCGACCGCCGCGCCGGCGAACCGCCAGCCAAGCGCAGCCGCGACGCGGTACGGCAGCATCCCGGTGTCGTACGCGCCTTCGGCGCGCGTGCCGGTGAGCACGAGATCGTGGCCGCGCACGCGTTCGGCGAGCGCAGCGGCCGCATCGTCGCCGGCCGCGCATGCGAGCACTTCGACGCCGGCCGCGCCGAGCGCGAGGTAATCGGCGAGCGCCGGATTGCGCGGGTCGCCCGCATGGATCACGTCCAGGCGCGCGCGATGCTCAGCGGCCAGTGCGCGGCCGATTTCGAGCGCGGCCGCGTCGTTGCGGCTGTAGCGCGACGCGCCAGACACCGGATGGCGCCCGACCGACACGAGCACCGCGATGCTTCCGAGCTTTCGATTTGCATTCATGCTGCGGCTCCCACGTATTCGGTCTCTTGCGATGCGGCGCTCGATCGCACATGCGCGGCGCGAGCGGCGTTCACCTCGTCGATCAGCGCGGCGATCGTCGCCTGTGCATCACCGACGATCGTCAGGTTCGCGCGCTTGGCGATCGGCGCGCTGCCGTCGAGATTCACCGCGATCACGTGGCGGCACTCCTTGATCCCCTGAAGATGCTGGACGGCGCCCGAGATCCCGAACGCGATGTAGACACTCGCATCGACCGTCTTGCCGGTCGCGCCCACCTGCTTGTCGCGCGTGAAGTGGCCGTTGTCGACCGCGACGCGGCTCGCGCCGATTGCCGCGCCGAACGTTGCGGCGAGCGTCTCGAACGCGGCGACGTCGGTCACGCCGTTGCCCGCCGACACGATGAAATCCGCTTCTTCGAGCGCGACCTGCGCGGCGTCGATCTCTTCGAGGCCGAGATCGCGATAGTCGCCGCCGGCGAACGAGCGTGCGTCCGGCGCGCCGTCGAGCGTGCGCTCGCGCGCCGCGCCGACGAACGGCAGCTTCGGCTCGACCGCGTTAGGCGCGAGCAGCACGACGTCGGGCAACGCGCGTGTCGCGAAGCCGCGCTTCGCATCGGCGTACGCACCGACGTGATCCGCCGCGATCTCGACGACGTTCGTCGCGACGCTCGCGTTCGTCGCCGCTGCGTAGCGGCGGCCGAGATCGCCGTCGCCCGTCGCGTTGTCGGGAATGAACAGATGCTGCGGCGACAGCGCGACCGCGCACGCGCGCAGCGCGTCGAGCTCGCGCTCCGGCGCGAACGCTCGGCAGTCGAAGCCGCGCAGCACGATCAGTGTGTCGGCGCCGAGCGCGCCCGCGTCGTCGTTCAGTTCTCCGAACACGACGAGCGCGACTTCGGTTTGCGCATCGGCGAGCAGCGCGGCGGCGGCAAGCGTCTGACGCGCATGGTCGTCGAGCGCGCCGCGCTCGCTGTGCGCGGCAACAAGGAAGACACGCGCAGCTTCCCGCACGACGCGCACCGGCTTCGCGGCCGACGCGCCGTGTGCGTGCGGCGCCCACTGCGCCGCGTCGCCGGATGCACTGCCCGTCTCGCCGAGCGTGATGCGTTTCAGGCCCGCCGCGGTGACGACGAACGGCCGGCGCGGATCGATTCGTTTGAGCGTGGTCATCGGGTCACTCCAGCGAGGCGGCGACGAGTTCGGCGACGTCGAGCACGTCCGGCCGCGGGCCGACGACACCTTCGAGCATCGCGGTGCAGTTCGGACAGCCGACCGCAACGACCTCCGCGCCCACCGCGCGCGCGTCGGCGATGCGGATGTCGGGGATCCGCTGCTTGCCCGGGACGTCCGTGAGCGGTGCGCCGCCGCCACCGCCGCAGCAACGGCCGCGCATCCCATGGCGCTCCATCTCGACGACCTGGATGCCGATCGTCTTCAGCAGCTTGCGCGGCGCTTCCGTCTCGCCGTTGTAGCGGCCGAGATAGCACGGATCGTGATAGGTGATGCGCTTCTCGCGCAGCGCTTCGGCCGCCTGCGGCTTGATCTTCCCGGCCGCAACCAGCTCGGCGACGAAGGTCGTGTGATGCTTGACCGTGTAGCGGCCGCCGAGCGCGCGATACTCGTTGCGCAGGCTGTGCATCACGTGCGGGTCGGCCGTCACGATCTGCTTGAACGACAACGTGCCGAGCGCGCCGATCAGGCGTTTCGCCATCTGCTGGAACGTCGCTTCGTCGCCGAGCCGGCGCGCGACGTCGCCCGTGTCCGTTTCCGCGCGGCCAAGCACCGCGTAATCGACGCCCGCGTGATTCAGCACTTTCACGAGCGCGCGCAGCGTGCGCTGATAACGCATGTCGAATGCGCCTTCGCCGGCGACGATCAGGACATCGACAGGACGCCCCGGCTGCGCGACGGGCGCGCTCAGGTCGACTGACCAGTCGTAGCGCGCGGCGGTGTCGTAGCCGCCCATCGTGCCCGTCTCGCGCAGATTCGCGAGCACGTCCGCGCCCTTGCCGGGTACTGCGCCGTGCACGAGCGTCTGGTTGCGACGCATGTCGACGATCGCGTCGACGTGCTCGATCAGCATCGGGCACTCCTGTACGCAGGCGCGGCACGTCGTGCACGACCACAGCGTGTCAGCCTCGATCAGCGAAGACACGATCGGACGCTGCGGATCGCCGCCGTGCTGGCCGACCGGAATCCCGGGCGTCGGGCTGCCCGCGTACGCCGCGTCGGTGCCGCCCGCCATCCCGACCACGAGATCCTGGATCAGCTTCTTCGGATTGAGCGGCTGGCCGGACGCGAACGCGGGACACGCGGCTTCGCACTTGCCGCACTGCACGCACGCATCGAAGCTCAGCAGCTGATTCCAGCGGAATTCGGCCGGCTTCGCGACGCCGTACTCGTCATGCTCGACATCGGACGGCTTCAGCGCGGTCGGCGGCATCGCGACGCCGTTGTCGGCGTACGGCTCGCGCGTCGCCGCAAAGCGCTCCTGACGCGGATGGAACGCGAGATGCAGCAGACCCGCGATCGCATGCTTCATCGGCCCGCCCTTCGCCGCGCCGACCGTCATCGCAAACGCGCCGACGCCGATCAGCACCGCGCACAACACCGCGAACGCGCCCGACATCGCGGCGGTCGGCACGAGCATGAACAGCACGAGACCGAGCGCGAACGCGCCGAGCAGCCAGGGCAGCGTATTCCACGGGCCGCGCGACAAACGCGCGGGCACGTTCTTCGCATGACGACGGCGCCACACGAACACCGCGCCGACGAGCATCGCGAGCGCCGCGACAAAGATCAGCTTGTCGAGCCACGGCGAATAGATCGCGAGCCCGTAGTTGACGAACACGAGCGCGAGCGCGGCGATCCCGCCGCCCGCCGTCGCGACGTGTGTCTTCGCGATATACGGATCGCGCGCGACGACGTGATGCAGATCGACGAAATAACGCTTCGGAATCGCAAACAGATTCGCGAGCCCGAACACGCCGGGTGCGGTCGCGCGGCCGAGCCGCCAGTACGACGAACGCTTCGCGACGGCGAACGCGAGGCCCGCGACCGACAGCCACAGCAACGCGGTAATCAGAAAGGCCGGATTCATCGTCAGAAATCCTTCACGAGACGCAGCGCGTCGTAGATCGCACCATGGATGTTGTGCATCGAAATACAGTCGCCGACGCGGAACAGCAGGAAGCGGCCGTTGCCGAGCGCCTCGGACAGGCACGGCTGCGGCTCGGCGGCGAACAGCTTGTGCACGTCGATCTGGCCGCGATTGACCGATTCCGGCTTCAGCTGCCAGTACAGCGCGTCGTTCGGCGTGACGCCGTTCTCGATCACGACCTGATCGACCGCACGCTCCTCCTGCTCCTCGGTGTATTCGTTGCGCAGCACCGCGATCTTCCTGCCGTCCTCTTCATAGACGCGATCGAGCCAGTAGTTCGGCGTGTGGATCACGCCCTGCGCATAGAGACGCCGGTAAAAGATCGGAAATGTCGTGCCGCCGCAGTCGTCGGCGACCTTCACGTCCGGCGTGACGATCTCGACCTTCGAGCCGCGGCTCGAGATGAAATCGGCGACGCCCGCGCCCGCATGCGTGCTGACGCCGTCGTAGACGAGCACGTTCTGCTTCGGCTCGACGCGGCCCGACAGGATGTCCCACGAACTGACCGCGAGCCCTTCGGCGACGCCCCAAGCCGGCACCTGCTGCGTGAAGCTCGAACCGCCCGTCGCGAGCACGATGATGTCCGGCTTTTCGGCCATGATCATCTTCTCGTCCGCTTCGACGCCGAGACGCCGATCGACGCCGAGACGCTTCGTCTCCATGTCGAACCAGCGCACGATGCCCGCCATCTGCTCGCGCTGCGGCGCCTTTGCGGCGAGCATGATCTGTCCGCCGACTTCATGATGCTTCTCGAACAGCACGACGTCATGGCCGCGCGAACGCGCGACGCGGGCCGCTTCGAGTCCGGCCGGCCCCGCGCCGACCACGGCGACCTTGCGCTTCGGCCCGCGCGACTTCTCGATCACGTGCGGCATCGTCGCCTCGCGCGACGTCGCCGCGTTCTGCACGCACAGCACGTCGAGGCCGTTGTACTGGCGGTCGATGCAATAGTTCGCGCCGACGCACTGCTTGATCTCGTCCTCGCGGCCGTCGCGGATCTTGATGACCATGTGCGGATCGGCGATCTGCGCGCGCGTCATGCCGACGAGATCGACCATCCCGTTCGCGAGCAGGCGCTCGGCCTGACCGGCATCGCGAATGCTCTGCGCGTGCATCACCGGAATCTTGACGACCGACTTGATGCCCGCCGCGAGATGCACGAACGGCTCGGGCGGCAGCGCCATCGGCGGCATGCAGTTCGCGAGCGTGTTGTGCGTGTCCGCGCCCGAGCCGATCACGCCGAGGTAATCGATCAAGCCCGTCTCGGACATCGCCTGCGCGATCTCTTTCAATTGCTCGTGATCGAGGCCGTCTTCATGGAACTCGTCGCCGCACATCCGCAGGCCGACGCAAAAATCGCGGCCGACCGCCTCGCGCACCGCCTTCAGCACTTCGACGCCGAAGCGCAGCCGGTTCTCGAGGCTGCCGCCCCATTCGTCAGTACGGAAGTTCGTCCGCGGGCTCCAGAACTGGTCGATCAGATGCTGGTGCGCGGCCGAGATCTCGATGCCGTCCATCCCCGCATCCTTCACGCGCTTCGCGGCCGCGGCGAAATCGCCGATGATCCGGCGGATTTCCTCGACCTCGATGATCTTAGCGTTGCCGCGGTGCACCGGCTCGCGCACGCCCGACGGCGACATCAGGTGCGGCCAGTGCTCGCCGTGAAAGGCGGAGCGTCGGCCCATGTGCGTCGCCTGGATCATGATCTTCGCGCCGTGCCGATGCATCGCTTCGGCAAGCCGCGACAGCGGATCGACGATCTTGTCGGTCGACAGGTTCACCGATTTCCACCAGCCCTGCGGGCTGTCGATCGATACCGGGCTCGACCCGCCGCACACGGCGAGGCCGACCCCGCCCTTCGCCTTTTCCTCGTAGTAGCGAATGTAGCGATCGCCGGGCAGCCCGCCCGGTTCCGCGTACACCTCCGCGTGCGCGGTGCTGACGATCCGGTTGCGCAGCGTGAGCTGGTTCAGCGTCAAGGGTTTGAACAGATGGGGATAGCGCATCGCGGGCGACCTCTGGCGTTCTCGTAAGCGTGACGTTGGCGTGGTGGATGTCGTGTCAGTGCGAAAGCGGCGACACTTCGAACACGCAATGGTCGTGGCCTTCGGCCGCGCATTGCGCTTCCTTCGATTGCGCGCGCGGCGCGCCCGAGCCTGCCCGCGCCGTGTCGTTGACCCAGTCCATCGCGCCCGCGAACCAGCCGGCGAACATGTAGCAGAGCTTGCCTTCCTTGCCCGGCTGCGCGAGCACGAACGACGAGTGGCGCAGTTCGATCTTCGCGCGCGCGTTCGCCGGATCGGCCTCGATGATCGAGAACAGCCCCCAGCCGCGCTGCGACAGGCGCTTCAGGTAATGCTCGAACACCGCCATGCCGGCGATCCCGTGCTGCTTCGCCTCCTTGTCGCACCAGTGGTACGCCGACTTGTAGCCGGCCTGGTAGAGAATGTCCGCGTAGACGTCGCGGCCGAGCGCCGCTTCCACCGCCGTATGGTTGTTCGTGAAGAAATGGCGCGGCACGTATAGCATCGGCAGCGCGTCGGTGGTCCAGACGCCGGTGTTCGGATCGACGTCGATCGGCAGTTGCGGTTGCATCGTGTGACTCCGTGGGGTAAAACGCGCGGCGTCTTCGCGCACGCGCGGCATCGTCCGCGCGCCGTCGCTCGTCGAGCGGGCGCGTCCTGAATCGAATCGGTTGAAAACGAAGAAAGCGGACGTCTACGCGCCCCAGACCTCCTTGAACACGCGCACCCAGTTCTCGCCCATGATCTTGCGGATGCGCGACGCCTTCCAGCCGGCGCGCTCCATCGCGGCCGTCAGGTTCGGGAATTCGCCGATCGTGCGGATTCCTTCCGGGTTTACGACCTTGCCGAAATTCGTGAGCCGGCGGTAGCGGCCCTTGTCGTGCGTGAGCCAGTCGAAGAAGTCGACGCTGAAGCCTTGCGTGAAGTCGGTGCCGATGCCGACCGCGTCCTCGCCGATCAGGTTCACGACGTAATCGATCGCTTCGATGTAATCGTCGATCGTCGCGTCGATCCCGCGCTTCAGGAACGGCGCGAACATCGTCACGCCGACGAAGCCGCCTGCCTCGGCGATCTCCTTCAGTTGCGCGTCGCTCTTGTTGCGCGGATGCTCTTTCAGGCCGGACGGCAGGCAGTGCGAATAGCAGACGGGCTTCTTCGAGAACGCGATCGCTTCCGACGATGTGTTGCCGCCGACGTGCGACAGATCGACCATGATCCCGACACGGTTCATCTCGGTGATCACTTCGCGGCCGAAGTCCGACAGTCCGCCATCGCGCTCGTAGCAGCCGGTGCCGACGAGATTCTGCGTGTTGTAGCAGAGCTGAACGACGCGCACGCCCATGTCGGCGAACGCCTCGACATAGCCGAGGTTGTCCTCGAACGCATGCGCGTTCTGGAAGCCGAGGATCACGCCCGTCTTGCCTTCCCGCTTCGCGCGGAAGATGTCGTCGGTCGTGCGCACGAGCGTCAGCAGTTCGCCGTTGTCGCGGATCTGCTTCTTCATCAGCGCGATGTTGTCGACCGTCTTCGTGAAGTTCTCCCACACGGACACCGTGCAGTTCGCGGCCGTCACGCCGCCTTGATGCATGTCTTCGAACACCGAGCGTTCGAATTTCGAAATGTTCAGGCCATCGATGATGATGCTGTCCTGATGCAGCGTGCTCATGGATTCTCCAGTCTGGTCTGCGCGTGGGTCGGTCGTCGTGCTGAGGCGCGGCGCTCAGTAAATCGGGAAGCGCTCGCAGAGCGCGAAGATCTCGCGGCGCACGCGCTGTTCGGTCGCGCGGTCGCCTTCCGGGTTCGCGCGCAGCGCGTCGAACACCTCGAGAATCAGCCGGCCGACCTCGCGGAACTCCGCGACGCCGAAGCCGCGCGTCGTGCCGGCCGGCGTGCCGAGGCGGATGCCCGACGTGATCGTCGGCTTCTCGGTATCGAACGGGATGCCGTTCTTGTTGCAGGTGATGCCCGCCCGCTCGAGCGCCTGCTCGACCTGCGCGCCCTTCAGGCCCTTCGGACGCAGATCGACGAGCAGCAGATGGTTGTCGGTGCCGCCCGTCACGAGATCGACGCCTCCCGCCTTCAGCACTTCGCCGAGCGCCTGCGCGTTCGCGAGCACGTGGTCGATGTAGGTCTTGAAGTCGTCGGCCAGCACCTCGCCGAACGCGACCGCCTTGCCGGCGATCACGTGCATCAGCGGACCGCCCTGCAGGCCGGGGAACACCGCCGAGTTGATCTTCTTCGCGATGTCTTCGTCGTTCGTCAGCACGAAGCCGCCGCGCGGTCCGCGCAGCGTCTTGTGCGTCGTCGACGTGACGACGTGCGCGTGCTCGACCGGATTCGCGTGGCGGCCCGCGGCGATCACGCCGGCGATGTGCGCCATGTCGACCATCAGCTTCGCGCCGACCGAATCGGCGATCGCGCGAAAGCGTGCGAAGTCGAGCTTGCGCGGATACGCGGAGAAGCCCGCGATGATGAGACTCGGCTTGTGCTGCTGCGCGAGCTCCTCGATCTGGTCGTAATCGATCAGCATCGTGTCGCGGTTTACGCCGTACTGGACCGCGTTGAACCACTTGCCTGACAGCGCCGGCTTCGCGCCGTGCGTCAGGTGCCCGCCCGCGTCGAGCGACATGCCGAGCACCGTATCGCCCGGCTTCGCGAGCGCGAGCATCACCGAGCCGTTCGCCTGCGCGCCGGAGTGCGGCTGCACGTTCGCATAGCCGGCGTTGAAGATCCGCTTCACGCGATCGATCGCGAGCGCCTCGACTTCGTCCGCGAATTCGCAGCCGCCGTAATAGCGCTTGCCCGGATAGCCTTCCGCATACTTGTTCGTCAGCACCGAGCCCTGCGCCTCGAGCACCGCGCGCGACACGATGTTCTCCGACGCGATCAGCTCGACTTGCGACTGCTGCCGCTCGAGTTCCTTGAGGATCGCGCCGCGCACGGACGCGTCACGCTCGGCGAGCGATTGCGAGAAGAAAGGATTGGCGTTCGACATAGGGCGTCTCGTCACTGGATTTTGAGGGGCGCCGGGGCGGGCTCGAAGGCCCGCCGCACGGCGTTTGGGCGTCCCGCCGCAGCGGCTGCCGACGGCTCTATTCTTGTCGTTCGGATTTTTCGCCGATTGATGAATTCAGACGCTTTCTTTCCCTTTTCCGACATGTTCGTCACTTTTGAACAAGTGACCGATCGTGCGTTTTTTGCGTCGGCGGTCCCGGGCTCCCGCATGCCGTCCGGCACTGGCGAGGTGCCGCCGCTGCACCCGCGCTGCGCAGCCGCTCCCGGTTGCGGTGCGGTGCAGCGAAACACAGCCGACAGGCAATCGCGCCGATCTAGGGTTTAGCCGTATGGCACGCTTGTTGCGCTCGATTTCACAATACGCAAGCCGAGCGCCCCGGCTGCATCAAGACCAGATTCAAGGAACGCCTCCCCATGTCGCCCGACCGCACCGCGTCGCTGTCTCATTTCGCGTTCATGCCGCTGCCCAATTTCACGATGATCGCGTTCACGAACGCGATCGAAGTGCTCAGGATGGCCAACTACCTGAGCGGGCAGCCGCTGTACCGCTGGTCGATCATCAGCCCGGAGGGCGGCTCGGTCAGCGCGAGCAACGGGCTCTCGGTCGACACCGGCCCGGCCGATTGCGCCGGGCAGCCGGACATCGTGTTCGTCTGCGGCGGCGTCGATGTGCAGCACGCGACGCGCCCCGAGCATCTCGCGGCGCTGCGCCGCTTCGCGCGCGCGGGCGTCGCGCTCGGCAGCCTGTGCACCGGCACCTACGCGCTCGCGAAGGCGGGCCTCCTCGCCGGCTATGCATGCGCGATCCATTGGGAGAATCTCTCCGCGCTGAAGGAAGAATTTCCGGACACCCGCTTCCTGAAAGAACTGTTCGTGATCGACCGCGACCGCGTGACCTGCACGGGCGGCGTCGCGCCGCTCGACATGATGCTGAACCTGATCGCCGCACGAATCGGCACCGCACGCGTCACGCAGATCGCCGAGCAATTCATCGTCGAGCACGTGCGCGACACGAGCGCGCAGCAGCGGATGCCGCTCGTCGCGCGGCTCGGGTCCGCGAACAAGTCGCTGTTCGAAGTGATTTCGCTGATGGAGAACAACATCGAAGAGCCGCTGTCGCGCGAAGAGCTCGCGCGGCTCGCGAACATGTCGCAGCGGCAGTTGCAGCGCCTCTTCCGCGAGCATCTCGGGATGACGCCGACGCATTACTACCTGATGCTGCGCCTGCGCCGCGCGCGCGAGCTGCTGCTGCAGACCGATATGTCGATCATGCACATCACGATGGCGTGCGGCTTTCAGTCCGCGTGCCACTTCAGCAAGAGCTATCGCGACGCGTTCGGCACCGCGCCGACGCGCGAGCGCCGCAAGCAGGTTGCGCCGCTCGCGCAACCTGCGATGGCGAGTGGCGCGCCCGTGCCGTCGATGTTGCTGCACGCCTGAGCGCGCCGCGCGACCGTTGCGGCGCGCGTCTGCTTCGCATGCTTCGGAACCCGAAACGAACGGCCCGCCGGGTCCCCAGACCGGCGGGCCGTGCTGGTTTTCCGGCGCGTGCATCAGGCGGCGTTCAGCATGCCGTGCGGATCGATGACGAACTTGCGCGGCGCGCCGCCGTCGAACTTCTTGTAGCCCTCCGGCGCCTGGTCGAGCGAGATCACCGACACGTTGACGATCTTCGCGATCGGCAGCCGGTCGAACAGGATCGCCTGCATCAGGTTGCGGTTGTACTTCAGCACCGGCGTCTGGCCCGTGAAGAACGTATGCGACTTCGCCCAGCCGAGGCCGAAGCGGATGCTCAGGCTGCCGTGCTGCGCGGCCTTGTCCTTCGCACCCGGATCGTCCGTCACGTACAGGCCCGGAATGCCAATCGCGCCGGCGGGCCGCGTGATTTCCATCAGCGAATTCAGCACCGTCGCGGGCGCCTCCTCCGCGTGGCCGGACGAGCCGTGACCGTGCGCCTCGAAGCCGACGCAGTCGACCGCGCAATCGATCTCCGGCTTGCCGAGGATCTGCTCGATCTGCTCGCCGAGCGTCGCGTCCTTCGACAGATCGACGACCTCGAAGCCCATCGCCTTCGCATGCGCTAGACGCTCGGCGTTCATGTCGCCGACGATCGTGCAGGCGGCGCCGAGCAGGCGCGCCGACGCGGCGGCCGCCATCCCGACGGGGCCCGCGCCCGCGACGTAGACGGTCGAGCCGGGCTTCACGCCGGCCGACACCGCGCCGTGATAGCCCGTCGGCAGGATGTCGGACAGGCACGTGAGATCGCGGATCTTCGCCATCGCCTGATCGCGGTCGGGGAATTTCAGCAGGTTGAAGTCAGCGTACGGAACGAGCACGTATTCGGCCTGGCCGCCGATCCAGCCGCCCATGTCGACATAGCCGTACGCGCCGCCCGCGCGCGACGGGTTCACGTTCAGACACACGCCCGTGTGCTGCTCCCTGCACATCGCGCAGCGGCCGCACGCGACGTTGAACGGCACCGACACGAGATCGCCGATCTTCAGCGTCTCGACGTCGCGGCCGGCCTCGATCACCTCGCCCGTGATCTCGTGACCGAGCACGAGCCCGACGGGCGCCGTCGTGCGGCCGCGCACCATGTGCTGATCGGAGCCGCAGATATTCGTGCTGACCACCTTCAAGATCACGCCGTGGCCGATCGCGCGGCCGCTCGGATCGACCATCTTCGGATAGTCGATCTTTTGCACCTCGACCTTGCCCGGTCCCTGATACACGACACCTCGGTTGCTGCTCATCGCATTGTCTCCATGTCTCGTTGGCGGTGCGCCGCGCGTCGCCCGGCCCGCGCGTTCGGGCGCGTCGGACGGGCTTGCAGCGAGCTTTTCGAGGGTAGTCCGCGAGCCGGGGGGCCGAGCGTCCAAAAACCGACATCGGCTTGACTGCGGCCGACATCGAACGAAGCGGCGATGGTGGCAAGGGTGTCGACGGCGGTGCGGCGTTGCGCGCACAGGGCGTCGCGCAGTGCAGCGTGCGGCCACGCGTGGATGGGCCGCGCCCCCGCCCCGCGTCAGGCCGCGCATCAACCGCGTGCCGGCCCGTCCGTATCGCCCGGCTCGACGACGGGCGACGCGAGCCGATGCGCGACACCGGCCGGATCCGCGATGATGCCGACCATCAGCTCGGCGGCGATCGCCCGGCCTGATGCGTACCCGGTCGGCTGCAGCACCGTGGCCGCCCGGTGCTGAAACACGATGTCGCGCGGCTCACTGTCGTGCGCGACAAGCCGAGCGCCTCCGACAGCGCTTTCAGATTCACCTTCACGATCTCCCCTCGAACGGGCTCCATCCGTTCGGCCGGCGACCGCGCCGGTCATCGTTTCTCGAAACCAGTTTGAATATTCGGCACAGAGCAAGTTTCCCTCACGAACTTGCCGATTCTCGATATCGAAACGCACTCGCTCGCCGCGCTCAAGGAAAGCACCGAACAGTGGAAACTGCTGGAGGTCGAATCTGCGAAGGACACGCACCTGCTTCGTCAGCGACTCGGCCAATCCCGCGGAAATATCCGGCAAGGACTGGGGCTGGTTGCATTTCAACCTCAACGCACGCGCTCGATCGAACCGGATGCGCAACCGCCCGCGATGCGGAGATTGTGACGAAAAACGCGCGCCGCAGCTTGAGCCGACATTCGCACTGCGTCACTGCGTCGCTCCAAAGCCGGCGCGACAAGGTACTCGCCAGTTGTCGTCTCGAAACTTGACGACGTGGGGTGAATCGTGAACGTCATCGCGATGGGCCCGACGCGCATCCATCGCTCGCCCGATCGATCGACGCCCGCAACGCCGGTTCACCTCCCCCCGTCATTCGCCCGAATCACCGCCTCGGCCGCCGCATCGGCATCGCCCGCATAGCCGTCGTGCACCCGCGTGCGCAGCCCCGGCAGCGGCGCTTCGCCGTCGAGCAGATGGCCGCCGCGTTCCTTCGTCTGAACCGTCGCCCGCATCGACAGCCCCACCCGCAGCGGATGCGCCGTCAATTCCGACGGCTCCAGCGAGATCACCACCGGCACCCGCTGCACCACCTTGATCCAGTTCCCCGCCGCGTTCTGCGACGGCAGCATCGAGAACGCGCTCCCCGTCCCCGCCGAGAAGCCCTCCACCCGCCCCCGATACGTCACCCGCGAGCCGTACAGATCCGACTCCAGCCGCACCGGCTGGCCAACCCGCATGTGGCGGATCTGCCCTTCCTTGAAGTTCGCCTCCACCCACACCTGCCGCAACTGCACCACCGACATCAGCGGCACGCCCGGCCCCACCTGCTGGCCGATCTGCACCGTCCGCTGACCCACCGTGCCGTCCACCGGCGACACGATCGTCGTCCGCTTCAGATTCCGGTACGCAAGCCTGAACTGCGCGGCCGCCTGCTGCACCGACGGGTTCTGCTCCACCGGCCGCTCGCTGCCCAGCGCGCGCGCCGCGTCCAGTTGCGCCTGCGCGCCCGCCAGCGCCGCCTGCGCGTTCGCCAGGTTCGACTTCGCCCGCGCCAGCTCCTCCGGCGCCACCACCTCCACCGACGCCCCCGCCCGCGCGCGATACGCCTGCTGCGCGAGCTTCAGGTCCGCCTCGCGCGCCTTCACCGTCTCCTCGTACATCCCCATCGAGATCCGCGTGTTCGCGACCTGCCGCACCGCCTGCGCGAGCTGCGCCTGCGCCTGCGCGAACGCCGCCGACGCGTCCGCGTCGTCCAGCTTCGCCAGCACCTGCCCCGCCTTCACCTGCTGCGTGTCGGTCACCAGGATGTCGGTCACCGTCCCCTGGATCTGCGCGGCAATCTGCACGATGTTGCCGGCGACGTACGCGTCGTCGGTCTCCTCGCTGTAGCGGCTGACGAGGAACCAGTAGAGCCCCGCCGCCAGCGCCAGGATCGCCAGCAGTCCGAAGAACAGCGTGAAGCGGCGGCGGCGCGTCGCGCGGCGGGCGGCCAGGAGCGCGGCGTCTCCGGGGCGGGCGGGCGCGCCGTCCGTGGCAGGATGCTTCGCGGACGAGCCGTCGGCGCTCGCCGTGTCGTTTGGCGTCTTCGCGCGCAGCGTGTCGGTGGCGGTGTCGTTCAAGGTCTTGGCGTGCGTCGGTGGCGTGGCGCCATGGGGCGGCGGCTCGGCGTGCTCAGCGTGCTCGGCGTGCTCAGCGTCGACGGCGGTCTTGTCCGACGCGCTGGCATGCGCGACGGCGGTATCGTTCGAATCTCTCGTATACACAATGGTGATGGCGTTGGATGCGTTCGTGTTGGATAGGTTCGGGTGAGCGGCATGCTTGCCCATGTCGGCGGGGTCATCGGCGAGGCCATCGGCGAGGCCATCGGCGGGATCATCGGCGGGGTCATCGGCGGGGTCGTCGTGCATGCGCTCGGTCGATCAATCGTGCGCCGGCTCGGCCGGCCGCGACGCCGCCGCGAACGGCTTGCCCGCCTGCGCGAGCGGCGCGCCGCTCGCCTGCCGTCCGTCGAAGCCGCCGCCCAGCGCACCAATCAGCCCCACCCGCAGCGTCCGCCGACGCGCCTGCAGCTCGATCGCGTGCGCCCGCTCGTCCAGCAGCGTCAGCCGCGCCAGGTTCACGTCCTTCTGCATCCCCATCCCCCGCCGGTGCCGGTCCTCCGCCAGCGCCACCATCCGCTGCGCCGACCGCACCGCCTGCTGCTGTTCCTTCAGCAGCGCATCGACCGTCGACAGCGACGTCAGTTGCCGCGCCACCTCGCCCAGCGCCCCATCCACCGTCTGGTTGTACAGCGCCAGCGCCACGTCCGCGTTCGCCACGTCGCCCCCCAGCTTCGCCTTCAGCCGGCTGCGATCGAAGACCGGCAGCGACAGCGCCGGCCCGATCGAGCCGCCCAGCGCATCCCGCGAGAACAGCGACGCCGGCGTCAGCGCGAACAGTCCGCCCAGCGCCGCCAGGTTCACGTCCGGGTAGAACGACGCGCGCGTGCCGTCGATCGCCGCGTACGCCGATTCCACCCGCAGCCGCGCCGCGACGATGTCCGGCCGCCGCCCCAGCAGCGCCGCCGGCAGCCGCGCCGGCAGCGGTGCGTCGGCGAGCGGCGCGAGCTTCGGCCGCGCGAGCGACAGCCCACGCTCCGGCCCCCGGCCCGTCAGCACCCCCAGTTGCAGCTTCAGCAACTGGATCTGCTCGTCGGTCAGCGCGATCTGCTCGAGCAGCTTGCTGCGCTTGAGCGCCGCGTCGTCCGCGTCGTAGCCGTTGTCGATCCCGCGCGCCGCGCGCTCGCGCAGCACCGTCTCGACCTGCTCGCTCGACCGGCGCTTCTGCTGCAGCAGGTCGCGCAGCGCGCAGGCCCGGTCCAGCTCGCCGTACAGCGTCACCACCGCCACCGACAGCGTGAGCCGCGCCTGCTCCGCGTCGACCCGCGCCGCGTCGCGCATCGACATCAAGCCGCGCGTCGCCGCCGCGTTCTTGCCCCACAGGTCCAGCTGGTAGTTCAGCCCGACGAACAGCGACGATGACGACATCACCGATTCGCCGACGAGCGGCACCGACACCGGGAAGCCGTTCACCACCGTGTTCACGGTGCCGCCCGAGCGCGGCAGGTGCGCCTTGCTCAGCGACGCGCCCGCCGTCGCCGTCAGGCCCGTCAGCGACTCGAACTGCTGCAGTTGCGACTGCGCGACGCCGATCCGCGCCTGCGCGGCCTGCAGCGTCGGGTTGCGCTGCAGCGCTTCGCCGACCAGCGTGTCGAGCTGCGGATCGCCGAACTGCCCGACCCAGTCGGGGCTCGGCCACGCGCCGTGCGTGGCGCCGCCCGTCGTCCGCGCGAGCGCGTCGTCGTCCGGCTCGCGCGGCGCGAGCGTCGGCTTGAAGCCCGACGGCACGCAGCCGGCGAGCGTCCATGCGAGTGCCGCGAGCGCGAGCCAGCTCGCCGCGCGTCCGACTGTCGTTCTCTTTGCGTCCTGATTCATCCGCGTCGGGTGTCCTTCGTGCGCGCCGGGTCGTTGGTCATGGTGTAACGTCGAATGCGTCAAGTTCGACAGATCTTCCGCCTACGGTCTGGTTGCGTCGGCAAGCTGATTCCGGTGTTATCTCGCTGCGATCTCGCCATCGTGACTCAAATCGTTTGGCATCGGGTCGCGGCGAGCTTCGTTCGGGCTGCTTGACGATTCCGGTTGACCCGTGCTGCGTTGCGGCACGGACGCCCAAGCCGCCCCGCGCGAGCGCGCTGCGTCGATCGCCCCCAGGCGACCGAACAATCCGTCGAGCACGCCCAGCGCGATCCCGCGCAGCTTCGCCCCCTTCTCCCGCTCGCACAGCACCACCTGGATCACCTGCCACACCGTCAGCAGATTCGGCACCAGCGCGACCGGGAACCGCAAGCCGTACTGCAGCCCCACCTGCATCGCGTTGCGCGCGCTGTAATATCGCCGCTGCCACGAATGGTGCATCGCGCTCAGCTCGAACGGCCCCACCCGGTGCCGCCGGCGCGCGCCGATCCGGTGCGTCAGCACGAGCGACGGCACCACGTACAGCGGCACGTTGCGCGCCAGCGCCCGCAGGCAATACTCCGTGTCGACGTGGTCGATGAACAGCGCCTCGTCGAACCGCCCCAGCTCCGTATAGGCCGCCCGCGAGATCACGCTGCCCGACGAGATCAGGAACGCGCAGCGCTGCGGCGCCGTCTCGCCTTCCACCCGCACCCGATGCACCGTCACGCCGCTCGTCATCAGCTCCGGCAGGAACCGTTGATCGTTCGCGTCGTAGATCCGCGGCCCCGCGATGAACGCGCCCGCGCCCAGCCGCGCGCACGCGTCGCGCATCTGCGCCAGGAACGTCGCCGGCACCGTCGAATCCTGGTCGAACAGCGCGACCGCGTCGATGCCCTGCGCGAACAGCGCCGACAGCCCCGCGTTGTACGCGCCCGCCACCCCGCCACGGTTGCCGTGGCGCCGCCACACGACGTTCGCCCGCGACGCCAGCGCGCGCACCCGCTCGCGCGCCGACGGGTGCGCCTGCGGCGTGTTGTCGACCACCACGAGCGCGTCGCTGTCGCGCGCGAGCGCCTCCAGCCCCGACAGCTGCTCGTCCGTCGGGTAATACAGAATCACCAGCGCACCCAAGGTCGTCATCGTGCTTCCTTCGTTGTCGCTTCGTCGCCGCTTCGATGCCTCAAGTCGTCAGGACTTCGACGCATCGCCCTTCGGCTTCGGCTTCGGCTTCGGCTTCGGCTTCGGCTTCGGCTTCGGCTTCGGCTTCGGCTTCGGCTTCGACGAATCAGGAACGCGGCGGCTACCGCCTCAATGCCCCAGCGTCGTCGCCGCCCCCCGCTTCGGCCGCGTCAGCCACATCAGCCCCGCCAGCAGCAGGCACGTCCCGCTCGCCATGTAGAACATGTCGTTCGTCGCCATCATGTACGCCTGCTGCCGCACCACCTGGTGCAGCGAGCTCAGCTCCCGCGCCCCGTGCATCCCCATCGCGTGCAGCGTGTCCACGTACCGCTGCGTGTTCTCCGACGCACGCGTCACCGACTGCGACACCACCGCGTAGTGGTACGTCGCACGGTTGTCCCACCACGTCACGCTCAGCGCCGTCCCGAACGCCGCCGACAGCGTCCTTAAAAAGTTCGACAGGCTCGACGCCGCCGCCAGCTTGTCGTCCGGCACCCGCGACAGCGTCGCCGCCGTCAACGGAATGAAGAAGCACGGCAGCCCGATCCCCTGGATCAGCCGCGGCGTCGCCACCTGCGCGAACGTCATCGTCAGCGTGAAGTGCGTGCTCCACCACATCACCCCCGCGAACACCCCAAACCCGAACGTCACCAGCACCCGCGCGTCCACCCGGCTCGCGTACAGCCCCACCAGGATCGAGAACACCAGCGCCAGCACGCCCATCGACGCCGTCGCCAGCCCCGCCTGATAGGCCGTGTATCCCATCACCGCCTGCAGCCACAGCGGAAACACCACCCCCACCACCGAGAAGCTCATCATCCCCAGCGAGATAATCACCACGCAGAACGTGAAGGTCCGCTCCCGGAACAGGCTCAGATCCACCACCGGATGCACCTCCCCCGCCTCCCAGATCAGCAGCGACGTCAGCGACACCGCCGCCGTGATCGCCAGCGTCGTGATCAGCGACGAATCGAACCAGCCCCGGTCGCGCCCCAGGTCCAGCATCACCTGCAGCGCCCCCACCCCGATCACCAGCAGCACGATCCCCGGCACGTCGATCGGGCTCGCTTCGCCCCGCTGCGCCTCCGGGTGCAGCATCAGCGTGCACACCGCGAACGAGAACAGCCCGATCGGCAAATTGATCAGGAAGATCCACGGCCACGAGAAGTTGTCGATCAGCCAGCCCCCCACCACCGGCCCGAAGATCGGCGCGAGCAGCACCGTCATCCCCCACAGCGCGAGCGCGAGCGTGCGCTTCGCCGGCGGGAACGACCGCATCAGGATCGTCTGCGACAGCGGCACCATCGGCCCCGAGCACAGCCCCTGCAGCGCACGGCACGCGACCAGCATCTCCAGGTCCCGCGCGAGCCCGCACAACAGCGACGTCAGCGTGAACAGAATCACCGATCCGACGAACAGCCTCAGCTCGCCCACCCGCCGCGCGAGCCAGCCCGTCAGCGGCACCGCGATCGCCGCCGCCACCGAGTACGAGCTGATCACCCACGTGCCCTGGCTGTTCGACACCCCCAGGCTCCCCGAGATCGCCGGCACCGCCACGTTCGCCACCGTCGAATCCAGCACCTCGATGAAGGTCGCGAGCGACAGCGCGAACGTCAGGAGCGCGAGCCTCGCGCCGCGCAGCGGCCGGGCGGCGGGTTCGTTGTGCGACGGAAGGCTTGCCGCCGAATCGGCGTCGTTCGCGGGTACGCGCGCCGACATCGATTGCCCGCTCATGCCGGCTGCGCCTGCCGCGCCGCGACGCTCGGAGCGAAGCGCTCGATGAAGCGCGCCGCCTCGTCGCAGCCGTTCGGCTCCGCCTCCATCCGCGCCCGCACCTGCGCGCAGCGCGCCGCGATGGCCTCATCGCCCAGCACTCGCAGCAGCGCCCGGCCGAGCGACTCGCCCTGCACCGGCGCGTCCAGCCTCACCCCGCAGCCGCTCGCCGCGACCCGCTGCGCATTGTCGAACTGGTCGTGCGCGAACGGCGTCACCACCTGCGGCACCCCCGCCGCATACGCCAGCGACGCCGTCCCAACCCCGCCGTGGTGCACCAGCGCGCGACACCGCGGCAGCAGCGCCGCCAGCGGCACGTAGCGCCGCTTCAGCAGCGATACGCCATCCGGCTGCGCTCCATTCGTCTTCGTTCTCGTTGGCCCCGTCGTCCCCTCCGATGCCGCCGGCGCGTCCGGCGCGAGCAGGATCCCCCGCACCCCCGTCGTCCGCAGCACCGCCCTCACCGCCTGCTCGTAGGTCGCGCCGTCCACCCGCGTCGAGCCCGCCGTGAACACCACCGGCGCATCGCCCGACGCGACGAACGCGTCCAGCTCCGGGTCCGCGTCCCGCGCCCCCGTCTCGTTGAACAGCGGAAACCCGCTTTGCAGATGATTCGCCGGCCAGTCCGGCTGCGCCGCCGCAAACCACGACGGAAACAGGCACAGCACCCCGTCCGTCGAATGCAGCCAGCGCCCCAGGATCCGCCGCGCCGGACCGAGACCCAGCGACTGCCGCGCCGCATTCAGCTCCGGCCCGCACACCCGGTCCAGCACCTGACGCTCGATCAGCGTCATCAGCCCCGCCTTCACCGCCAGCGGCAAGCCCTTCGGGATCGTCAGCCGCTTGTGCGTCGGCGGCGCGTGCGCCGACAGCAGCGTCGACGGCGACACCTGCACCGACACGTAGCGCGTCCCGTAGCGCTCCTGCATCAGCCGCGCCGAGAACGCCCACAGCGTGCCCACCAGCACCGTGTCCGCGTCGCTCAGCGAACGCAGCACGTCGAAGTGCGGCCGCACCACCGGCGCGATCACCCGCCACAGCGTCCTGAACGACGTCCGCGGATGCCACAGCGCCGGGTCCGCCATCGCCTGCGCATAGTCTTCCGCCGTGCCCACCGGCTCGAACCCGAACCCGCTCGCCCGCACCGCCGCCTCGAACGGCGGATGCGTGCAGAACACCACCTCGTGGCCGCGCGCCGCCAGCGCCCGGCTCACCCCGAGCAGCGGGTGCACGTCCCCCGCCGACCCGATCGCCGTCACGATTACTTTCGACATCGCTTCGTCACTCAATGCAGCGCGGCAGCCGACGCACGCGCGCAGCGGGCCGTGGCGGACCGGATCGGCCGCCATCGGCTGGCGCTCGATACGCACCGCCGCGCGCTTCCGTCCAACGAACGCCCCTCGCCTTGGCCTTCCGTCGCCGCAAGGCCCGATGCGCATCACGCCGATTTGCCTGTTTGAACGAGCCGGGAACGACGCGCGCCGAACGTCGACACGCACACCCCTGTCCCGGCTGCCTTGGACCGCCGCGCGCTACGACAGCGCCGGCATCTGCCCGAGCGGCGCGAGCGTCTCGCCCTGCGCCGCGTCCCGCGCCCCGCTCGCCCGCTCCTCGCCGAAGAAGCTCAGGAGCATCGAGCGTACCTGCTCCTGCTGCTGCCGACCTTCGAGATCCAGGAAGTGGCCCGCCTGGCGGATCGTCGCAAACTCCGCCCGGCGCACGTACGCGCCGAGCCGGCGCACGTCCGACGCCGTCGTGTACTCGTCCAGCTCGCCGTTGACGAACTTCACGTCGCAGCCGATGTTGTGGAATTCCGGCAGGTACTGCTCCGGCTGCATCGACAGGATCTGGTCGACGTGGAACGCCACCTGGTCCTGCTCCTTGCGCGGCAGCTTCGTCAGGTAGCGGTAGTTGTACAGCTTCATGATCCGCGGCAGGTAGCGCCCCACCGTGTCGTTCAGGAGCTGCGCCGCCTTCAGGTTCTCGCCCGCCGCAATGTGGTCGCGCGCGCGCGTCACGTAGTCCGTCATCGCGTCGTTCAAAAACGGCGAGAACGATGCGATCACCGCCCGGCGCACGCTCGCGCACCCCCGCGCCAGCGCGAACAGCGACGCCACCCCTCCCCACGACACCGACAGCAAAAAACTCGGCTCGAACCGCTCGGCCAGGTGCAGCAGAATCTCGACCTCGTCGTCCTTCGTCAGAATGTACTCGCCCGGATTGTGCTGCCGCGACTGCCCCGCGTACGGCAAGTCGAAGCACACCGCGTTCAGGCGCTCGCCCAGGTAACGGATCGTCTGGCCGAACGACGCGGTCGTCGCCAGCGCGCCGTTGACGAGGATGACCGTCTCGAAGGCCGGATCGAACACGTGACGCTCGACGTGGACCTTCAGTCCGTTCGGCAGCGCTACGACCTGTTTCTCGATAGGCATGGCGTAATCTCCCGCATCTGCTCGGCAAATGAGCTGATCCCGCGCCCCTCCCCTTGAAGGACGCCTCCACGTAGCCGCACGCCCTCCCGCGCGATCCGCCCGCCCTGCCTCGCGCGCGCCGTGACGGCTACCCACTCGCCGGAGCCGCGCATCGCCTCATATTCCACAGGCAATACGCCCCTCGGGCCCGTCGCGGTCACCCCGCTTCTCTCGGCCCGTGGTCTCCAGCGCCTCTATCTCGCATGACGCCTCTCCAGGAAATTACCGCTTTCCGTCGCCTTCCCGCTTTCATTGCTGTCGCGCGGTGACGTGCTTTATGAAATGAGGATTCTGCAGTGCAGCATAAGATATCGATTCCTAAATGTAAACATTTTTGAATCGATTTTCGATTTTGAAGCGAGTTTCAAAAATGCACTTGCTTATCACCATCATGTCGATATGGATTTTTAAAATAAGCTTAATCGAGTATTTACGGCACGCCTTCTGAAAAACGACATCGCCCCCTCATCGCGATCCATATTCGCGCGACGAATAATTCCGCCTTCTGACGCACCGAAGCGCGCTTACTGGAATCAATGCCCGCCGCTCGCGAGCCCCATATACATCACGCGGCTGTTGTCCGCCGGGTCGACCATCACCCGCACCCGCTCGCCGATACGCGGAATATTCCCCAAATCGATGAATTGCTTGATCGTCACGTCCCACGATGCGCCATTGTGGTGAATGCGCAGATCGATCCGCATCATCGGCACGTTATTCAGCGTCACGCCGGTTTGACCGATATTCACGACGTCGGCAACGGCCTCATAACCGTTCTTCACGACGGTCTGAGCCCGAACCGACGACATGACCGTCGACAGGGTCATGGACGTCGTCACTACCACGAAAATCAGGACAATCGCTACCAATACGCCGACGACACTGATTATCGAAGTCTGGAACATAAATACGCTCCTTTTCCGTCAATAAGACACTCCTGGTTGATTTCGAGAAGAGCCTCGATTACTCCGCCCGTAAACCGACGTTTATACGATAGTTTCGTGATCATTCAAGCGGCTTTCGCGACGATGACTCGACGCGCCGTACGTCGCGAAAGCCGTCCGGCTCGCCGCCACCGCCCGTGCAACAGCCGGCTGCCGGCGCGATGCGCGACAGGTCGTTACTTGCGCGCTTCGTTCAGCGTCGCGTCGCTCGTCTCCGTCGTCGAAGACGTCGCCGACGTCGGCGCCGACGCAGCCGAAGGCGACGACGACGGCGAGCGCACCGTTGCGATCGCCTTGCGCGTGCGCGAAGACGTCGCCTGCACCGCCTCGTCGGTCGCCGAACGCACGCCCTGGTTGACCTGCGACGTCGCCGCCTGCGTCACTTGCTCCTTCACCGACTGAAACAGCTGCCCCAGTTGCGCATGGCTGTTCACCGAGATGAGCCCCACCACGATCCCTGCCAAGATTCGTTTCGACATCGAAATATCTCCATCCTCACAATAGATTGAAACGAGCGCGCCGGCGCGCGCCCGGTACTCGCCTGTGCACCGCCAGGCGTCGCGCGGCGCGCGACGACGCCCGCGCGCGAAGCGCGCTGACGCCGACGCAACTGCCCACGCAGCCAAACCGCATCACTTGCCCGTCCTGAACGGCGCGAAGAAGATCGACGGCATTTCCTCCGGGAAGCCAACGGCGTTGGTCGGACGCAAATCGCGCATGTCGACGTTGAAGTCGTAAGTCTTCTGACGTTGCTGGTTGTCCTGATGGATCATCACCTGCTTGTCGACCGCGGACTTGATCGTCGACATGTGCTCGAGCATCTTCGAGCCGACCTGCTGAACGTTGCCGATCAGGCTGCTCGCGTTGCTCGACGACGCGGTCGACAAATCCGGGATCGAGTTCATGAACGGCTGCGCCATCGAGCCGCTTGCGTCCTGTCCGTACTGGTGCGCGTTGCTGCATGCGGCGAAGATTTCCTTCGGATCAATCATGTCGTGCTCCTTTCTAGTGTGCGCGCCCTTCGGCGCATGAATACCGATGCTCGACGCATCACGACGGACACCTGAACGACTGCAGGATGCCCGACCATATCGGCGACGGCAGCGTCAGTGCCTGCCATTCGATCCGGACCGTGCCGAGGCTCGTCTGATACAGCCGCTCGCGCCGGTCCGCCGTCCCCATGCCGCCGACCGCCTGCCCCGCGTCGAAGAAGCGGAACAGCGCCCACGGCCCGTCGAACTGCAGCGTCGTCATCCGGCCGTCGACGGACTTCAGTTGCAACTTGATCGCCAACTGCGTGTTCTGATTGGTCCAGTCGATCCGGTGCGGCGACGTTACGCCGTGCGCGAAGCGCAGCGTCTGCCCGCCGACCGCGAGCTGCGCTTCGGACAACTGCGAATCCATATCGATGAAACGCAGCACGGTCGACACGCGCAGATGTCCCGAATCATCGAGCATCGCGCCGCGAATGCGGTCGGCCGTCTCGTACGAGCTGAGAACCGACTGGCTGACCATACCGTTCGGCCCGCCGTTCGAACGCAACGCCTGCCACGGTTTCGCGGAAGTGTCAACGTACGCGGCGAGGTGATCGCGGAAGTACGTCGCCATCAGCCCTTGCGAGCTGAACAATCGTTCGAAGTCCTCGACGCCCGCATCCGCCTGCGTGTTGCGGCGAAGCGGATAGCGGCTCGTGAAGCCCTGATCGCAGACCATCTTCGTCGCGCCCGCCGCGCCACGATTGAGCAGCGCGCCCGATTCGCGCGTCGTCATCGTGCTGCCGCTGCTCACGAGATCGAGCATGATCCCGCGCACGGGTTCCGGCTGACGCGCGGCCGTTTCCTTCAGCCGCGAGAACGCGTCGTACTGCGCGGGCAGCACCTGGCCCGCCTGCAGCGCGCCGTTGACGAGCCCGAGCTGCCGATACAGCGGCTCGAAGAGACGCGACAGCGGATTGTTCGCAATCGAGTTGTTGCGGTTCAGCTGCGCGGCGAGCTGGCGGATCGCCTGGAAGTGCTCTTCGACGACGTGCTCGGGCAACAGCACGGTTCGATAGTGCTGGCCGCTCAGCTCGCCGACGATCTGCCGTCGCCCCTTCTCGAAGCGGTACTTCTGGCGATCGATCCAGCTGTCGATGTTGCCTTCGTCGCTCGCGCCCGTGAGCGTCGTCTCGCGCGCGGCGAAACGCAGCAGGTTCGCGAGCGGCGACTGCGCCTCCATCATCGCCGCGGCGAGCTGCGACGCATCGTCGAGGCCTGTCACGCCGCGCACCGTCACGTCGTTCAGGAAGTTCTGCCACGCGCCGATGTAATCCTGCAGGAACTGATTGCGCGCGGAATCGCCGAGCTTCTGCACGAGTCCGTCGATCTGGAAGCTGTTGCCGGAGAGCGTCTCGTCGCGCAACACCCAGCTTTCTTCCTCGAGCATCGCGCGCGCGCTCTTCTGCAGACGCGGCAGGAACACGTCCGTGTAGCCCGCGCGCGTGAACCAGCCGGATACCGCGGTGTCGGTCGACGGCACGTTGCTGCGCATGCGCAGGCTCATCGACGCCTCGAAGCCCGCCGCGCGCGACAGCGAGATGTCGTTGACCTGCTGCGGCAGCCCTTGCGCGTGGATGTGCTGCAGCACGCGCGTGACGAGCGGGATCTGTGCGGCCTTCGCGCGCGCCGAGCGCACGAGGTTCGCGTCCTCCGGCGTCGCCGGCACGTTCTTCAGCGATATCAGCGTGCGCACGTGCGCGAGCAGCGAGCGACGGTCATCGTCCGAATACTGGCCGCCCGACAGCGCGTCCCAGCGGCCGTCGAGCCAGCGCACGACGTCGTCCGCCGAGCGTCGATCAGGACGGCAAAGCATCAGGTAGACCTTCAGCGTCTGGTAGATGTCGCCCGGGCTGCCGTCGACCTGCGACACGAGCGTGCGCCGCACTTCGTTGTACAGCTCCGGCATCAGCATCTTCTGCAAGTGCCGGTAATAGGTGTCGCGCGCCGTCTCGGCGACGAGCCCGTGCTCGAAGTACGGCGTCGCCATCCCCTGCGCGGCGTCCTCGGCCTGCAGTTGCGCGTAGCGCATCTGGTTCGCGATCTCGATGAGCGTCGAGCCGCCGTCGTTGCCATAGGACGCCTCGGCCTGCGCGAGCCGCTTCGCCTCGGTGAACTGCGCCCACACGCCGTCGAGGTAGTCGCGCTCGGTGACGTAGCCCCAGCCGAACCACAGCAGCAGGCATAGCGCGACGATCGGCACCGCGGTCCAGCGCAACGCGTCGCCGATGCGGCCGCGCCATGACTTCGCGCCGCTCGGCCGCACTGAATCTCGCTCGAGCGACACTTGCCGGATGAGCGGGTTCCATAGGTCGTTCAACGCCCGCGACGGCACAGGCAGCCCCGACGATCCGGGGCCGGCGGCGCCCGCCGGATGCGCATCCGCGAGCTCGGCCATCGAACCGAGCCACACGCCGCGCAACCGCGCGGCCGTATGCGTCTCGCCCGGCGCGAGCGCGACGTGCAGCCATGCGACGAGCGCCTTCTGCAAGCGGCTCAGCGTCTCGACGAAACGCAGCTGCGCATGGTTCATCGTTACTTCGGTCGCGGCAGGCGCCGAATACAGCACCTGCTGCTGGACCCGCTGCTGCAGCCCTTGCAGCGCGTGGTGCCAGGTCGCGTCCGCGCGCGCCGCATCGGCTTCGGCGCCGTCGTCGGGCAGACTGAAGCCGACGCCTTTCGCCCACTTCGACGCGTCGAGCAGCGATAGCGTCGACACCGCGCCGTCGAGCCGATCGAGCCCGTTCAGCGCGACGTACACCTGCACCTGCTGGCCGAACGCCTCGCGCATTTCGTCGAGCCGCGCACGCACCGAATCGGCGAGACGCTTGCGCGTGTCGAGCGGCGCATCGATCATGTCGACGCCGTCGAGGCACAGCACGACGCCGCTGATCGGCGCGCCCTTGCGCAGCCGCCGCATCCCGCGCAGCAGCTTGCGCCACGCATCGAGCTCAGTCTCGTCGACGCCCGCGCGCAGGCTCCAGCGGCCGCCGACGTCGAACCACACTGCTTCGCGCGTGATGCGGAAGTTGAAGTCGTCGCCGCGGCCGTACGTCGCGTCGGAGCCGAGCACGCGATCTTGCAGCGAGCCGGACACACTGACCGCCTTCGCGACGAGGCTCGACTTGCCGCTGCCTTCCGAGCCGAGCACCAGATACCACGGCAGCATCGCGCGATGCTGGCGCGTCAGCGCGCCGACCCAGCGCTTCCAGCGGCCGCGCGGCTCCTTCTGCCAGCGCTCCTTCAACTGCTGGTCGAGGCTGCGCAGATGCTTGTCGACGAAATCGAGCTGTTTCGTCTTCGGCGCGACCTTGACCTGTCGCGGACTCATCGCGAGCCGCGCCCAGAGCCGCGCGAGCGTCGGCCAGAAGCCCCAGATCAGCACGAGCGCGACGAGTATCTCGCGCACCCAGATGGGGCCGAGCGGATGATAGATGCCGAACGCGAAGAGCGGCCCCACCCACCAGATCAGGACGGCGATCAGAATCGCCGCGAAAATTCTCAAGCTCGTGCGGATCATGGCTGACGGCCCTCCGTCGTCGTCGCATACGGCAGTTGCCCTTCAGGCGCGATCTCGACGCCTTCCGGCATCGCCGGGCGCATCGGGACCTGGCCGGGCTTCTCCGGCTGCTGCAGGTTCAGGTTGCGGTCGCGGCGCTGCGCGCCGTCGGGAATCACCTTCCACAGCACATCGACGCGGCGGTTGCGCTCGTACGCGGCGGGCGTCTTCGCAGTGTCGATCGGCTGCCCGTCGCCGCGCCCCGAGTACTCGATGTTCCGCTGCACCGCGTTTTCCGGCGCGCGCGCGCCGCCCGGAAGCGCGGTCGCGCGCAGCTCGTCGGCGACGGTGCGCGCCCGCGCTTCCGACAGCGCCTGGTTGTCCGGGAACTCGCTCGTGCGGATCGGCCGCGAATCGGTATGGCCGATCACCTCGAGATCGCCCGGCCACGGCGCGAACGCGAGGCCGAGCCGCTCGATGTTGTGCATGAAGTCCGGCCGGACCTTCGCCTTGCCGACGTCGAACGCGCCGTCGCTCTTGAACACGAGCAGCCACCCTTGCGGATGCTTGTACGCAGTCAGCCACCCCTCCGTCAGGATCTGCGGCAGCGGCGGCGGCAGCGTCTCGGCGATGTTGATCGTGCGCGTCGGCGGCATCCACGCGGCGAGCGCGTTGCGGATCGGCCGCCCCTGCGAATCGAGCCAGAGGCTGATCGCGCCGTAGGCGAGCACGAGCACGCCGAGCGCGACGGCCGCCGCGCGGCCGGCCGTCCACCACGAGCGACGCCGCGTCGCGGGCACGACGAGCTCGGTGCCGAGCGGCTCGGGCGGCACGTGATGCCAGATCAGCGCATGCAATTGCGAGCGCAGGTCCTGCAGCAGCACATCGCCGCGATCGAGCACGCGGTAGCGGCCCTGCCAGCCGAGCGACAGGATCAGTTCGTAGAACGACAGAAGCGGGATCGGCGGCTCGTCTGACTTCATCCAGCGCGACAGGTCGGCGAACGCGTCTTCGCCGCCCCATGCGTCATCGTGGAACTCGACGAGCAGGCTGCGCTCGCCGTCATAGACGACCTGCGAATGCTCGCGCGCCGAATCGTTGACGGTCTCGTCGAGATACGTGCACAGCAGGTACGACGCATCGCGGATCTGTTCCCATTCGCAGCCGGAGCCCGCGAGCCGCTCACGGTAAAGCCGCACTTCGAGCCCGAGCTGCGTGCGGATCGCGGCCTGGTTGAGCGGCCCCGCCGCGAGATGCCGCTGAAGCTGCAGCACCGCGGGCAGCGCGTGCGACACGAACGGATTGTTCCAGCTCGCCTGCTGCAGCCCCGCCTTCATGATCGCCGCCTGCTCGCCTTGCGGGCTGTAGACGACGGGCGCCGCCGCCCGCGCATCGGCCGGCGCCTGCCCGCCGCCCGGCACCGGGAACTGCAGCACCGCCGGATTGCGCGACGCGCCGTCGGTGTGCGAGTACGCGTCGGGCGCGGGACTCGCGCCGGGCACGGCGGCTGATGACGACGCGAAACTCGGCGCGCCCGAACTCGCTGCCGCGCCGCCCGACGCGACCGCGTTCGTCGTGCCGGTGCTCGACACGGCGGTGCTCGTCAGCGCCGCGTTGGACAGTGACGACAGCGTCGGTATGCGCGTCGCGAGATCCGGATTCGCCGCGGCGCGGTCGAGCATGTTGGATGCCATCGATACACGGCGCAACGTAGTGGAGAGGTTTCGTAGCAGGCTCATAGCAGATTGCGTCTCATGTCGTGGTTCACGCCACCTTGCCGTCTCTCAGGCCCCAAGCTTCGAAGCGAAGATCGGGGAAATCGCCGACGATGCGCAACGCCATCGCCGAACCGGCGAGGGTCTGCTTCCAGAACGGGTCGGTCGACTCCACTTCGAAGTACGTGCTTTGGGCATAGTAGGGAATCTGGCGCGGGGGATTGGGCAGCGCAATCAAACGCGCGCCCGGCAGTTGCAGGTCCACGAGCTTCTGGATCTGCTCGACGGCGCCCAGCTTCGTCTGCTGCGGCAACAGCTGCCGCAGCTTCTCCGCCGGCATCGCGGCCGAAAACGCAAAAATCAGTTTCTTCAGGTTCCACTGCTTGTCGACGATGCAGATGTGCACCTGATCGCCGCGATCCTCGAAGCGCAGCGGCAACACCGGCGTCTCGATCACGCGCGCGAGCGCCTGGCGCAGCATCATCGCGAGCGGCTCGAAGCTCGTCTGCAGGTCGTCGTGGTTGTAGCCGAGCTCGCGGTCGGCGAGCTCCTCGTCGACGCCCGGCAGCACGCTCAGGCGTCCGAGCAGGCCGACCAGCTCGTGGTACAGCATCGCGGGCGGCAGCGGATCGAACGCGTCGAGGTTCGCCAGGCGCATCCGGTACTCGGCGATCGCCTGGCGCAGCAGCAGTTCGATCAGGTCGGCGACGCCGCCGCCCGTCGACAGCACGCGCTGCGCGGACGTGCTCGCGAGCCGCACGCGCAGCGTGCTCTGCAGCTCGTCGATCAGCGAGCGCAGCACGAGGTGCGCGCGCGTGTCGAGAAGCGGCGGAATGAAGCGTGGATCGAGCGATACGGTGCGGCTCGCGTTGCGGCCCGCGACGCGCGCGATCGGCAGCGCGACTTCGTCCGAGCGCAGCTGCGACTTCCAGCAGAGGCGCGTGACGAGCTGCCCGGTCTCGATCGTCAGACGCCGCGGCGTGCCGGGCGCGTCGAGCCCGACCGCGAGATCGGGCACTTCGGTCGATACGGCGCGATAGCGCGACGCCGACGCGACGTCGCCGAACGCCATCTCGGGGCCGCCCGTGCGCGCCGACTGCAGCGCGAGACACGCGATGTCGCCCGCCTGCGCGAACTCGGTTTCGAGCGGCGGCGGCAGCGGGTCGTCGGACGGCAGCGAGAACGCGGTGCCGTCCTGGAACACGCCGCGCGCGTGACGCAGCCCGAGCCGGCCGAGCCCCAGGCCGTCCTGATCGAGATCGAGCAGCGTGAATCCCCAGCCGTGATTCGACGTCTGACCGAGCCGAAGCGCGGCCTGATGCGCGAGATGCCGCTCGAGTTGCTGGAAGTGCTGCGTCTCGATCAGCATGCCGTCGCTCCACGCGACCGGTCCTACCGGCAGACTACTCATTGCCTGCTTCTCCTTGTCCCATAGGTGGTTTTCGTCTTGCGCGCGGGCTGCGGCTCGTCGATGTGGATCGCCGGGGCGGCGTCCGCGCCGGCGATGGGCACCGGCCCCGGCAACAACGCGTTATAGATGCCGTCGCGGTCGAGCCAGACGGCCATGTGAATCAATCCGCGGCCCTCGATGCGGATGCGCAGCGGCGCGTAATTCGCCGGCCGACGAGCGTAGTCGGCGTCGGTCACGAGCCAGAGGTCGCCCGAGCGCGGCAGGTTCAGCGAGAACTGCAACACCTGGTTCGGTGCGATCACGTGGCGCGAGTCGGCGACGACCGTGCTGTCCTGACCGCGCGACGCGCACGACGAGTCGTCGCTACCCTGCGTCGGCAGCCAGTCGGCCGCGCCCACGACGTAGACGCATGTCTGCACCGGGCGCGGCTCGCCCGTCGGCGCGACGTTCAGCCGGCTGCCGCCGACGAGCGTCACGTGCAGTTGCCGCGGCTCCTCGGGTTTCGACGAAGAAAACATCGAGCAGCCCGCGAGCAGGCAAAGCGCGACCGCCGCGGCGAACGATTTGAAGGGGCCCATCATGCGACGCACGACGTTCAGCTGAGGGTCATCGTGATCGTCTGCGACGGCGCGACGGAATTCCCGGCCGTGTTCTGGTTGTTCGGCAGATTCGTGTCCGTGAGGCGCGTCTGCGGCGCGCCCTGGATCATCACCTTGCCCGAGCCCTTCACGTGTCGCGACGGCCCCGAGACGGTGCCCGACGCGACGCCGCCCATCGAGCCCGGCTCGTCGCTGTGCGTGACCGGAATGATCGTGTTCAGGTTGTGCACCGGACCGCCCGCATAAATGATGTTCGGCACGTTCGGCACGGCCTCGGGCTTGTTCGCGATGTTCGGATACGACACGGGAATCGCAAGGGGCGGCGTCTTGCAGACGTCGGCGCCCGACAGCGCCATCCCTCCAGCAGAGCAATTTGCAAACATGACAATCTCCTTCAAGAAACCGGGCGCGAGCGACGCTCAGCCCATATGGATCTGGCCTGCGTCTATCTTCAGCAGCGACGATGCCGTGACGACCGCGCTCTTCGCATGCATCGCCATGTGCCGCTCGGTGTGGACGATCGTGCTGCCCGCATGCGTCGCGTCGGTGCCGCTCACGTGCGTCTGGCGCTCGGCCGCCGCCTGCGTGATCACCTGCGCGCGGTTCGCGAGCTGCGCGGCCTCGAGCGACAGCCGGTCGCGCGCCTCGACGCGCACGTCGCGCGCGCGCAGCGCGACGTGCGCGTCGCCGAAATCGAGCGCCACCTCGTCGCTCGCCTCGTCGCGTTCGAGCACCGCGAGCACCCAGCAGCGCTCGCCGTCGCGGCAGATCTGCACGAGATCGCCCGGCTGCGGCGCGACGACGCAGCTCACCGCCTTCTTCGCGCGCAACACGGCGCCGGGCTGCACGGTGACGAGCCATTCGCCCGCCGCCGTATGCGCTTCGCCGACGCACGCGAGCATCGTCGTCGCAGCAGCGGGCGCGGACGATGCCGGCTCGCGCGACGGTGCTTCCGCACGCACGTCATGCACACCCGGCCCCGCGTCGCGCACCCGCGCACCGCCCTTCATGATTCGCGTCAGCGCATGACGCGATACCGCGTCGTCGTCACACTCGTATGCAAGCGTGTCGTGCACGGCAGACATTTCCCGCATGCTCATCGTCAAACTCCTCTTGCTCCGGGTTGGACTCGCTGCCACCAGAGCTCGTCGTCGGCGCCGGTGGCTTCCTCGAAAACCGCATCCCGCGTATCCGCCGCGCTCCATGCCTGGCGCGGCTGGCCGACCAGGTTGCCGCCGCGGCAGTCGGCGCCGCGCAGGTCGACGCGTTCGAGATGCACGCCGCGCGCGTCGAGTAGCTGCAGGTGCGCGCCCGACAGATTCACGCGCGTAATCCACGCGTCGCGCAATGCGATCCGCGGCGCGCGCACGCCTTGCAACGCACTGTCCACGACGCTCGCGCTGTCGAAGATCGCCTGCGACAAGTCGCTGTTCGTCACGGTCAGGCCGTTGACGGTCGCATGATCGAAGCTCGCGAGCGGCAGCCGGCTCGCATGGATCTCGCCCGTCGCCCACGTACTGTGCGACCATGCGGTCTGCTTCAGCTCACAGCCGTGCACGGTCATCCGCTCGATTCGCGAGTCGATCCAACGCACGTTGATGCCGCGGCATTCGACGAGCACGGCGCGCAGAAAACCGCTTTGCCCGGCGATCAGGTTCTCGAACCCGACGGCTTCGAGCCGCAGATCGGCGAACTGGCTGCCGATCCACGACGTGTCGCTCCAATGGCCACCGCGCAGCGTGACGCCCGAGTAATTACCCGCGACGAGCGACACATGCGCGCCGCGCACGCCGTCGAACGTCCAGCCCGCGCCCTTCGACTGCGCGCACACGACGTCCTTCAGCAGGCTGCCCGTCCACGCGCCGCCTTCGATCTCGCATTCGTTGAACGACACGCCGCGCAACGCGCTCTGCGTCCACGCACCCGCGCGGATTCGGCTCGACTCGTGCGTGAGCTTCAGCAGCTCGCAGCGATCGAAGCGATTCGCGTCGAACGTGCAGTTCACGAAGCGCAGATTCGACAGCCGGCAGCCGGACCATTCGACGCGATCGAAGTGGCAATCGATGAAGAGCGTGTCCGCGAGCGCGACATCGCGCTGCGGCGACGCGTAGTGCTGCCCTTCGACGACTTCGGGCAGCGGCGGCGGCGGCACCGTCGAGCGGATCGTGCTCATCCCACCCTCCTCGGCACGTCGAGCTGGCCCGCGTTCAGATTGCCGCGCCACGCGCCCGCTTCCGGCGGATGGATCCACGACGTGCGGACCCGGACGAGATTGCAGTCGCGCATCCGCGTCTGCCGCATGTCGGCGCCGTACAGCATCGCCTCCTTCAGCGAGCAGCGATCGAACGACGTGCCCGTCAACTGCGCATGCATCACGTTCGCGCCGTCGAGCACCGTGCGGCTCCAGTGCGACTGCTGCGCATGCAGGTGCTGCGCGTTCAATTGCATGAACGAGCAGTGATCGACCTGCACGCGGTCCGCGCGCAGCTCCTGCAGGCTCGACGACTTGAACACGCAATCGGTGAGCCGTGCGCCATTGATCGACGTGCCGTGCGACAGCACCGCGAACGTCAGCATGCTGCGCTGCCAGACGCTCGCCGACAGGTCGGTCAGCAGGATGCTCGGCTTCGAGAGCGTGCACTGCGACACCGCAAGGCCCGCCATCCCGCATTCGACGATCGCGAGATCGTCGGCGCGCACGCGCGTCCAGGTCCAGCCGGGTGCGCTCACCTCGGACCACGACACTGAGCGCCATTCGACATCCTGAACGTCGCCGCGCACGCCGCCGCGCCCCTGCACCGACAGCATCGCCCACGAGCCGCCCGCGACCTTCAGGTCGTCGAGCCGACACTCGTCGATCGAGATCCGGTCGATCTCGATGTTCAGCCACGCGCTGCGCTCGAGATTGCAGCGCTGGATCTTGCCGCCTTTCCACCAGCCGTCGCTCATTTTCACGTCGGCGAACGAGCAGTCGACCGCATGCACCTGATTGAGCCGGCAGTTCATCCATTCGCTGCGATCGAGCGTGCAGCGCTCGAAACGCACGTCGTCGAACTTCCAGCCGTCGAAACGCAGCGACGACAGATCGGCATCGCGAATCGTGACGTTCGCGAGCTCGGGCGTCTTCGCATGACGCAGCCGGGTCCGCCAGTTCTCGCCGCCGCGCGGCGCGCCCGGCAGCTTCGCGTTGCGATTCGCTTCCTCGAACGCGGAGAGCCGCTCGCTCGCATCGCGCGCCTCGATCAGCTGACGGCGGTTCTGCTCGACCCGCGCACGGACTTCTTCATAGCCGCGCGGCGCCGGAGCGAAGCGCGGGTGATCTTCCGTGTCGAGGATCATCTCCCAGGTCCAGCCTTTTGCGACGGCCGGCATCAGTTCGTGATCGGCCTGCTGCAGAGGATCGGTGCAATTCAGGTCCGTGCGCTGATCGGCGAACTTCATCAGCGCGTCGATGTCGATTCGCTCCGACTCGTCCTTGAACGCGGCGACGAGCATCGTCGGGCTGTCGTCGAGCAGGAAATCGAGCGCGACCGCGCCGTTCCACCACAGCACGCCGATGCCGCGATCCGGCAGGAACCACACCGTCTGCTGCTTGAACGACAGGCGCTCGATGCCCGGACGCCCGTTTCGCGTCACGAGCGCGACCGGTGCGAGACGCGGCAGCTCGCCCATGAAGCCTTCGCCCCGCGGCCCGAAACCGCTCAGCTCGAAGCGCGCGCCGGGCGTCCAGCATTCGCCGCGCGCCCACTGGTCGGGCGCCGCCTGCTGGAAGAAGCGCAGATCGACGTCGGCGGGCCAGCCCATGTGCGTGCCGTCCTGCGCCATCGCGTCGACGGTGCCCGGCCGCGTCGGCATCCATTGCGTGCGCTCGGGCCAGTCGCTGCCGATCGCGCCCATCGCCGCAAGCGGCGCGGGACCGACGCCGAACGTGCGCAGTTGCTGCAGCGGCGGCGCGCCCGATGTCACGCCGAACGGGTTTTCCTGCGCGCCGCCCGCCGCCGCGTGCCGGTGATCCACCGCGATGCTCGCAAAGCCGCCTTCCGCGTGCTCGTCGCCGAGCGACATCGCGCACGAGACGATCTTGCGAACGCCGTCGAGCTCGACCCATGCGGTCCAGTCGACATTGCGCGCGCGAGCGCCGGGCGAGACGGGATGCGGCGAGTGGCCGGCGAGCAGCCATTCGGCGCGCTGCTTCGGCAATGCGGCTTCATACAGCGGCAGCGACGGCGCGGCCGCTTTCAGCGCCTCCCAGACGGCCGCTTCGTGCACGAGGATCGATGGCTGATCGAGCCGGAAGCCCATCCCGATGCTGATCGCGAGCATCGGCTGCGCGCCGATTTGCGTATTCGTCGTGGCCACGAGGGCCGCTTGTGGTTTGATATGTCGCATAGGTCAGTTCTTCGTCTGCATCCCGAGCTTCTTCAGATCGATGCCCACGTCCTCGTAGCTCGCTCCCGTATACGAGAAGCTGAAGCCGGTGACCGACATCTTGCTGCCCGTCGTCGATACGCTCGAACCCGTCGTGCCCACCGAACTGCCGGTGGCCGACATGCTCGAGCCCGTCATGCCCACCGAACTGCCCGTCGTCGACATCGACGTACCGGTGATGCTCGTCGAGCTGCCGGTATTCGACATCGACGTGCCGGTGATGCTCGTCGACGTGCCGGTCACGGACGTACTCGTGCCCGTCATGCTGTTCGACGTGCCCGTGTATGACAGCGACACACCGGTGATGCTCTCCGACTGGCCGGTCGTCGACATCTTGACGTCGGTCCACGACGACGAGATGCCCGTCATGCTGTTCGACACGCCCGTCACCGAATTGCTGGAGCCGGTGATGCTCGTCGCCACGCCGACCATCGACGTCCCGACGCCCGTAAAGCCCGTGTCGACGCCCTTGAATCCGGTGGATACGCCAGTGAAGCTCGTATCGACGCCGGTGAAGGACGTCGACACGCCGGTGAAGCTCGTGCTCACGCCGGTGAACGACGTGCTCAGGCCGGTGAATCTGGCGGACACGCCGGTGAAGCTGACCGACAGCCCCGTGTACGACACCGAGATGCCCGTGAAGCTGACGGAGATCCCGACGACCGACGTCGACGTGCCCTTCACCGACAGGTTCAAGTCCTGCGCGATCGACGTCGAGCTGTTGCGCTCGACCGTCTGCTGTGCGTCGCGCTCTGCATGGATCATCACGCGCTCCGCGCCGCGCTGGTCGTCGAACGTCAATTGGCTTGCATTCGGAAAGCCGCCCGCGCGTTTGATCGAACGTGTGACGAGGCCGGTGTAGCGGATGTCCTTCGGCAGATCGTACGGCGTCGGGTTTTCGCCGTTGTAGACGATCCCCGTCGCAAGCGGACGATCGAGATCGCCGTCGACGTAGATCACGATCACTTCCTGCCCGACCCGCGGCATCGCGATCACGCCCCAGCCCTTGCCCGCCCACGCCTGCGTCACGCGAATCCAGCACGACGCATCCGCTTCCGTCGTCTTGTAGCGGTCCCAGTGGAAGTGCACGCGGATCCGACCGAGCTTGTCGGTATGCACTTCCGACATCTCCGGCCCCACCACCGTCGCGCTCTGAATGCCCGGGACTCGCGGCTTCTTGGTCAGGAGCAGTGGGTGATAAGGCTGGTCGTCCGCGAGCGCGCGGAACTTGACCGCCACGTTGCGCCCCTGCGACGTACTATCCGGTCCGTCCTGAATGAACGTCAGCTCGCTGTTCGTCACGTAGTACCGACGATTGCGCTGCGCGGCCGGATGACCGACGAGCGTGAATGCACGACCCGCCGCCAGCGCACGTGCGTTCGCCTCGCCGACGAGCGCATGCGATTCCGCCTGGAACGCTTCGAGCCGCAAGCGTGCGAGACGCTCGCCTTGCTCCGGATCGCTGTACCCGGTCGCATAGTCGTAGTACTCGAGCGGAATCCCTTCGAGGCTCGGCTGATCGACCTGCGCGTCGCTGTCGAGCTTGTTCGACGGCGCGTGATAGTCGAAATCGCGCAGCGCGACGTTGTTCGACTTGATCCGCCGCGTGCGCTGCAGACGCTGCACGCCTTCGCGTCCCTGAATCGCGCGCGACTCCTCGCCGTCGGGCAGATACTCCAGCTCGTCGTTCGGCAGCGGCAAGTCCTCGAACCGCTGTGTGTCCGAGATCACCACCACGTGCCGGTCCTGCTCGTGCTCGATCCAGAAATAGATCCCTTCGTCCTCGAGCAACCGCTTCACGAAGTTCAGATCGGTTTCCTGGAACTGCACGCAGTACTCGCGCGGCTCGTAGCTGCCTTCGAGCTCGAACCGGTAACCGTTGCGCTGATGCCCCTGGAACACCTGCTCGACGATCTGCGGCACGCTCATGTTCTGGAAAATCCGGCTGTTGCGATTCTCCGCCAGAAACGACAGCCAGCTCTTCAGCTCCAGCGTGTACGTGTACTGCCCGCTCATCTGACCCGTGTCGTAGCCGCCGAACACGTGCGTGTTGAACGTCCGCACGTCGCCGCCGCCCAGATCGATGTCCGCCGACAGCGACGAGCCGAGCAGCGCGTCGAAATCCAGATCCGGGTCGTGGCTCAGCAGATCCAGCTGATACGACGGCTCCTGCGACAGGTTTTCGTGGACCACGAAGCTCAGCGCGACCGCATCCAGCTCCAGCAAGGGACTGCGCAGTTCGATCAGACGCATGGCAGCCCTCCGACCGTACCGGCATCCGCCGACGAATACGCCGATGAATACGCAGCGAGCAGCGAGTCGATCCCGGTTGGCGATGCGGCCGCGACGGCCGCTTGTGATTGGATATCGCTCATGGGATCAACTCTTCACTTGCATGCCGACCTTCTTCAGGTCGATGCCCGTATCCGAATAGCTCGCGCCGGTGTACGAGAAGCTGAAGCCCGTCACCGATACGCTGCTGCCCGTCGTCGATACGCTCGAGCCCGTCGTGCTCACCGAGCTGCCGGTGGTCGACACGCTCGAGCCGGTGATGCTCGTCGAGCTGCCCGTCGTCGACATCGACGTACCCGTGATGCTCGTCGAACTGCCGGTATTCGACATCGACGTGCCGGTGATGCTCGTCGACGTGCCCGTCACCGACGTGCTCGTGCCCGTCATGCTGTTCGACGTGCCCGTGTACGACAACGACACACCGGTGATGCTCTGCGACTGCCCGGTCGTCGACATGCTGACGTCGGTCCACGACGACGAGATGCCCGTCATGCTGTTCGACACGCCCGTCACCGAATTGCTGGAGCCGGTAATGCTCGTGCTGACGCCGGTGAACGACGTCGACACGCCCTTGAAGCTCGTATCGACGCCGGTGAACGACGTCGACACGCCCTTGAAGCTCGTGTCGACGCCGGTGAAGGACGTCGACACGCCGGTGAAGCTCGTGCTCACGCCGGTAAACGACGTGCTCAGGCCGGTGAAGCTCGCGGACACGCCGGTGAAGCTGACCGACAAACCCGTGTACGACACCGAGATGCCCGTGAAGCTGACCGAGATCCCGACGACCGACGTCGACGTCCCCTTCACCGACAGGTTCAAGTCCTGCGCGATCGACGTCGAGCTGTTGCGCTCGACCGTCTGCTGCATGTCGCGCTCCGCGTGGATCATCACGCGCTCCGCGCCGCGCTGGTCGTCGAACGTGATCTGGCTCGCGTTCTGGAAGCCGCCCGCGCGCTTGATCGAGCGCGACACGAGGCCGGTGTAGCGGATGTCCTTCGGCAGGTCATACGGCGTCGGGTTTTCGCCGTTGTAGACGATCCCCGTCGCGAGCGGACGATCGAGATCGCCATCGACGTAAGTCACGATCACTTCCTGCCCGACCCGCGGCATCGCGAGCACGCCCCAGCCCTTGCCCGCCCACGCCTGCGACACGCGAATCCAGCACGACGCATCCGCTTCCGTCGTCTTGTAGCGGTCCCAGTGGAAGTGCACGCGGATCCGACCGAGCTTGTCGGTATGCACTTCCGACATCTCCGGCCCCACCACCGTCGCGCTCTGGATGCCCGGCACTTCGGGGCGCGGCGTCGTCAGGAGCGGACGGAACGGCTGGTCGTCCGCGAGCGCGCGGAACTTGACCGCCACGTTGCGCCCCTGCGACGTACTATCCGGTCCGTCCTGAATGAACGTCAGCTCGCTGTTCGTCACGTAGTACCGACGATTGCGCTGCGCGGCCGGATGACCGACGAGCGTGAATGCACGACCCGCCGCCAGCGCACGTGCGTTCGCCTCGCCGACGAGCGTGTGCGATTCCGCCTGGAATGCTTCGAGCCGCAAGCGTGCGAGACGCTCGCCTTGCTCCGGATCGCTGTACCCGGTCGCATAGTCGTAGTACTCGAGCGGAATCCCTTCGAGGCTCGGCTGATCGACCTGCGCGTCGCTGTCGAGCTTGTTCGAAGGCGCGTGATAGTCGAAATCGCGCAGCGCGACGTTGTTCGACTTGATCCGCCGCGTGCGCTGCAGACGCTGCACGCCTTCGCGTCCCTGAATCGCGCGCGACTCCTCGCCGTCGGGCAGATACTCCAGCTCGTCGTTCGGCAGTGGCAAGTCCTCGAACCGCTGCGTGTCCGAGATCACCACCACGTGCCGGTCCTGCTCGTGCTCGATCCAGAAATAGATCCCTTCGTCCTCGAGCAACCGCTTCACGAAGTTCAGATCGGTTTCCTGGAACTGCACGCAGTACTCGCGCGGCTCGTAGCTGCCTTCGAGCTCGAACCGGTAACCGTTGCGCTGATGCCCCTGGAACACCTGCTCGACGATCTGCGGCACGCTCATGTTCTGGAAAATCCGGCTGTTGCGATTCTCCGCCAGAAACGACAGCCAGCTCTTCAGCTCCAGCGTGTACGTGTACTGCCCGCTCATCTGACCCGTGTCGTAGCCGCCGAACACGTGCGTGTTGAACGTCCGCACGTCGCCGCCGCCCAGATCGATGTCCGCCGACAGCGACGAGCCGAGCAGCGCGTCGAAATCCAGGTCCGGGTCGTGGCTCAGCAGATCCAGTTGATACGACGGCTCCTGCGACAGGTTTTCGTGGACCACGAAGCTCAGCGCGACCGCATCCAGCTCCAGCAAGGGACTGCGCAGTTCGATCAGACGCATGACGGTTCTCCCGTCGTGCCGGCATCCGCCGATGTCGTCTCGTGAGGCCGCGGCGCTTCGGCCGGAGGCTCATCGCTCGCATCGGCGCGCGCGTCGTGCACTTCACGTGATTCATGCGATTCGCGTGCTTCGTGCGCTTCCGCGGAAGCGGCCGCCGCAGCCTCCAGCGCAGCCGCAGCTGTAGCCGCCTGCTCGCCGAGCGTCGCCGCGTCGGTGCCGTTGAGTTCCCATGCGTCTTCGTCGAACACGAGCGACAGCTGCTCGTGCGCGGACAGCCGCACCGTCTTCAGCGCGCGCCCCTCCGCGCGTGCAGCGAGCACGCCGCGCGCGACGGCCGGCATCACGTGCTGGCGCAGCAGATCGCGCACCGCGCGGCCGTTCGCCGGATGCTGCGACACCGCGTGCGCCACCCATGCCGCGACGCCTTCGTCCGCGCGCCACTGCAGATCGTTCTCCGCGAGGCGCTCGCCAAGCTCGTCGAGCGCCTGCGTCGCGATCCCGGTGAGCGCATCGACGTCGAGCGGCCGGAATGCGACGAGCTGGATCCGCGCGAGCAGCGCGGGCGAAAAACGCCCTTGCAGCCGCTCGCCGACGAGCTTGTCGAGCTTCGCCTGCGAAATCTGCGCATCGGCCTTGCACGCCGCTTCGATCTCGACATCGCCGAGATTGCTCGTCAACAAAATGAGGCAGTTGCGGAAGCTGATCCGGCGACCTTCGCCGTCCTCCATCCAGCCCTGATCGAAGACCTGATAGAAAACTTCATGAATGTCCGGATGCGCGCGATCGAATTCGTCGAGCAGCAGCACGCTGTACGGCTTCTTGCGAACCGCTTCGGTCAGGCGCCCGCCCTTGCCGTAGCCGACGTATCCCGGCGGTGCGCCCTTCAGCGTCGATACCGTGTGCGCTTCCTGGAACTCGTTCATGTTGAACTGGATAAGATTGCGCTCGCCGCCGAACAACAGCTCGGCGAGCTTCGCGGCCGCCTGGCTCTTGCCCGTGCCGGTCGGGCCGGCGAGCAGCATCACGCCGAGCGGCCGGCGCGGATCGTTGAGCCCCGAATGCGACACTTGCAGCGCTTGCGCGATCGAGCGCATCGCGCCCGTCTGGCCGTGGATGCCCGCGTTCAGCGCGCCCTCGAGCTCGACGACGCGCTGCGCGTCGTCCTGCGCGAGCTGCGCGACCGGCACCCCCGTCCACTCGGCGAGCACCTCCGACACCACGTGCTCGTCGACCCAAGGACGCACCCAGCGATTCGCGCCGATGCGCACGGCGAACGAATCGCCGTCGCTGTCGGCCGACATGGGTGCTTCATCGTTCAGACGCGCGAGCCACGTGCGCACTTCGTCGCGCTGCGCGTCGACGACCGTCTCCAGCGTCGCCGCCTGCTGGAAGAGATTCGCTTGACGGCCTTCGAGCTCGGCCTCGTCGCCGGGCGTGCGCACGCCCATTCGGCGATCGCTCGCGCGCCAATCGAGCGTCTGACCGATCGCGAACGCCTGATGCTGCAGCCGTTCGAGCTCGGCGGGCGCGCAGTTCTGGCTCATCGCAACGCGCGCGCATGCGGTGTCGAGCAGGCTGATCGCCTTGTCCGGCAATTGCCGCGCGGGCAGATAGCGGCGCGACAACTCGACCGCGCCACGCAGCGCCGAATCGACGATGCGTACGCCGTGGTGCGCGGCGAAGCGCGGCGCGATCGTGCGCAGCATGTCGACCGCCGCGTCGTCGTTCGGCTCGTCGACGGCCACCGCCTGGAAGCGCCGCACGAGCGCCGCATCCGGCTCGATGTATTGCTTGTACTCGGACCACGTCGTCGCGGCGACCATCCGCAGTTGGCCGCGCGCGAGCATCGGCTTGATCAGGTTCGCCGCGTCGCCCGTGCCGGCCGCGCCGCCCGCGCCGATCAGCGTGTGCGTCTCGTCGCAGAACAGGATGATCGGGCTCGGCGCGGCGATCACCGCGTCGATCAGCGACTTGAGCCGCTGCTCGAATTCGCCGCGCACGCCGGCGCCCGCCTGCATCCGCGCGAGATCGAGCGCCCACACCTGCGCGCCGAGAAGCCCGGGCGGCACCGCGCCCGCGTGGATCTTCTGCGCGAGCGCCTCGACGACGGCCGTCTTGCCGACGCCCGCCTCGCCAACGAGGATCGGATTGTTCTGGCGGCGGCGCGACAGGATGTCGATCACTGTCCGCAATTCGTCGTCGCGGCCGACGACGGGATCGAGCTCGCCGCGCGCGGCCTGCTCGGTCAGGCACGTCGCCCATTTCGCGAGCGCATCGCTGCCGCCGTCGGCGCCGGTTTCGCCCGCGTCCACGCCGAGCGCGCCGCCGCCGACCGCCGCCGGCGCCTCGTCGGCTTCCGGCCAGCCCGATGCGAGCGCCTCGTAGCGCTTCACCACTTCATCGAGCGCGGCCGACGTGATGCCGGTCGGCACGCGCTGCTGCAGCCAGCGGCGCGTCAGATCCTCGTCGAGCCACGCGAGCAGCAGGTGGCCGGAGCGCACCTTGCCCGCGCGCGCCGCGATCTGGCTCCAGATGACGGCCGGTCCGACGCTGCGCTCGAGCGAGCTCGAGATGTCGCGCAGCGAGTCGCCACTGACGTCGAAGCTGTCGAGCGCCTTCTCCATCCGGCGCTTGACTTCGCCGACGTCGCTGCCGAACTGCTCGAACAGGCGTGCGAGATCGCTCTGCTCACGCTGCAGCAGGCACAGCGCCCAGTGATCGAGGTCGATGAAAGTGTGCCGACGGGATCGGCCTAGCGCCGTGGCGTCGACGAGGGCCGCATAAGTCGTGCGGCCGAGACAGTTGAATATGCGTTCGCGATTCACGTCTAGTCCCGAAAAGATTCATAGACAGTCAAGGTGCGCAGCGCCCGATTCGGCCGTGACCACGCGTCGACGCCGACACGCATGCACCCAACCCTTCCTGCGAGTTCAGGGCGCGTCCACACCTGAACCTTGATGACAGGGTAAATTCGTCCGTCGACGAAATCCGTCACGACCGCGGACACCGCCAGGACGGCTGCCGCGCGGCGTTGCCACCGATAGAACTCGTCTGCTTCGATCGGACCGATCACGATCTCGATCGAGTGCTGCACGTCCCAGATCCGCGCGCCGAGCCGCCATCCGCCGAGCCGCCGCGCGTTGTTCGCCGCCGCCGGCACAGGAATCCAGCGGCCGTGACGCGGCACGACCTGCAGCGCGACGCCAAAGTACGCACGCAGCATCCGTTGCAGATCGGCAAGCGAGCGCCGCGGCGCGCAGTAGATGCCGGGAAACGCGCGCCGGCACGCTTGCGTGTGATGCTCGAACGGATCGAAGTCGGTCTGCGGCGCGCGACGCGCGTCGGCGAGCGCGGTCACGCGCTCGACGAACGGATTGCGTGCGCGCTCATAGCCGAGCACCGGATGCATCGACGACCACGCCGAGTAATGCAGCCACGCGAGGTCGCCGCATGCGACGTTGACGAAGCGCTCGAACGCAGCGTTGCGCTCGAAGCGCTTCTCCTGCATCGCGTGCTCGGTCACGTGCACCGGCAGCGGCCCGTACGGCGCGAATAGCCCGAAATGACGCTGGACCACCGTGACCTGCGGGTGATCGTCGTCCTCGATGAAGCGCGGCAGTGTCACATGCACGCGCTCGACTTCCGTGCTCGCGAAATGCATCTCCGCCGGCTGCTCGATGCGCAGCCACTTCGGCAGCCGCCGCCTGCGCGCCGATCGCCTGTCGTGCCTACGCTGCAGCGCTTCGACCCGCCGCATCAGCTCGAAGAAGGTGCGGCGAGGCGTCAGCGCTTTCGTCACGCGGTCGAGCGTCGTCACGTGAGCCTCCCATCGCGCGACGCCGCGTTCGTGTGCGAGCTCGCCGCATCGCCGTCGAGGCGCACGACGATCTCGATGCCATCGTTGAGCGTCGCCGATTCGGCGAGCGCCTGCGCGAGCAGCCGCCCGAACAACCAGCCGCCGCGATCCGCGTGCAGCGACTCGGCAATGTCGATCTCGACTTGCGTCGCACGAACGAGCGCGGTCGGCGCCGCGCGACCTGCCGCGACGAAACGCGAGCGCAGCACGACCGAGCGCAGGCTCTCGAGCCGCTGCCGGTCGAGCGCATCGTCCTTGTCGATCGCGAGCAGCAGCTGCTCGACGATGCGCGCCGTCACGTCCTGCTGCTGCGACACACGCAGCGCGAGCGGATTGCGGCCGATGTGCGACACGGCTTCCCAACACGCTTCGACGCTCGGCTTCCCGCGCGGCGCGCTCGCCGGCCACAGGCACTCGATACGCTTCACCGCAGTCGGATCGAGCAATTGCAGTTCGGCGTCGAGCAGCGCGGTCGGCCGCCAGTCGCGATCGGCGACGAGCGCGCGGCCCGTGATCGTCGCGACATCGTCCGGATCGAGCGTGTCGTCGACCATCGAAACGGCGATCAAGTCGTGACTCGCGAGCGGATCGAAACGATCGCGCCGCACGCCGTCGACGAGCAGCGCATCCTCGCGCCGCATGCCGTAACGGATCGAGCCATCCTGCCCTTCGTAGCCCGCCGTCTCGAGCACCGACCGCGCACGATGCGCGCGACCATTGGTCTCGCACACGAACACCTCGTTCAGCGCCCACAAGTGATGCGCGGCGGGCCGCATCCGGTCGACCGGAATCCACTGCTCGGGCTGATTCGCGTCGTACGGCACCGGATCGAAACGTTTGGAATACAGATTGATCGCCGGCGTCGCGAAGAGGCGGAACTGACTCGCATCGACGTCGCCGACCAGATCGCCCGGCGCGTCGCGCAACGCGAAGAACAGCTCGAACGCACGCGCGGACGGCGCTTTCTCGGCGACCACAGCCAACGCATCGACGTAGACGCCGAGCAGGCGCGTCGGCTGCGCGAAGTACTCGCGCAGCAGCCTCAGCCCGGGCAATCCGCCGAAATCCTCCGGCAGCAGCGCCTCCGAATCATCGACGCCGGAGAGACGAATGCCTGACATCGGCAACGTCAGCACTTCGTCGCCGCGAGCCGTCGACACGAGCGCGAACCACGCGGTCGTGTCCGCGAGCAGCGCGCGATGCAGCGCATAAGCGCGCGGCAAGTCGCCCGCGAGGCTCAGATGCAGCGGCGCGAACCCTTTGTCCTCGCGCGACAGCTCGGAGATCGACGCGCCGCCTTCGACCTCGAACTTGAAGCGCAGCACCGCGTGCGACGACGCGAGCCGTTGCGCGAGCAACGACGGCAACCCGGTGATGCTGCGGCTGCATTCGACCGACGCGAGACGCAGCGGCAACAGCGTAACGTCGCGCGCGGTCGAGAACATCACCGGCAGCTTGCGGCCCGGCAGATGAGCCGCCACGAGCGAGCCGCGCGGCAGCGTATTGCCGCGGAACGCGTCGGGCGACCCCAGGTCCGGATGGAACGCGAATGTCGAGATCGCCGGCGTCGAAGCCGTGTAGAGCGGGCAGAGGCGCCCGAGCGCCTGCTGCGCGAACTCCGCGCATTCGCGGTCGAGACGCTTCTGCACACGCGCCGACAGATACGCGACACCCTCGAGCAGCCGCTCGACGAACGGATCCGTGACCGCATCCGGATGCAGCCCGAGTGCCGAAGCCACCTGCGGGTGCTCTTTAGAGAAGCGCGCGCCCGCATCGCGAAGCTGTCGCAATTCGTCGTTGTAGTAGTCGAGGAAATTCATCGCCGTTCGCCGTTCACCGATCGTCCGCCAGGCCGAAATAACCGCTCAGGTAGTCGAGCGCGAGACTCACGTTGAGCTCGGTTCCATCGTCGCGCGCCTTCATCGACACGTCGAAGTAGATCGTCTGCGGCAAGCGCCGACGACTCTCGGTCCGAGGCTTGACCGTCGTGCTGGCGGGATCCACGCGCGGCTCGAAGCGACGAATCACTTCGCAGATGTGCGCGGCGGCGTGAGCGGGGTTGATCTTCGTCGCGCCGGCCGCCTGCATCGGCGGACAGCCGAAGTTCAATACCGAATGCGCTGCCGGACTGTCGTCCGCGACGCGCATGCGCGCACCGCGAATCGCATGATTCATCAGGTCGACCAAATGATCCGCGACGACCTCTTGAAGCGAATGACGACGAATTCGTCTGGACAGCTTGTTGTAGAGTTGAAGATCGCTCACGTGCGTGTTCCCGAGTGTTGTGGCGCGAGGCCACAACACTGCCCAAGGTTAGCCTGGAAACTAGAACCTTCCGACGGGTTAGATCGGGGCGTTCTGCTTGAGGTCGTACCCGGCCTTGATCACCGCGCCCATCGTGCCGTCGTTGCGCTGTTCGCGATACTCGAACTCGATCTGGGCGAAGTTGATCCGGATCTGGTCCGTCGGCAGCACGCCGTCGACTTCGCCGCTAGCGTGACCGAGCTGCGAGAACGGCATGTTGCCGAGCGTACGGAACGACGACACGAGGCCGCTCGCGAACGAGATCGTCAGGAACTCCTGCTGGCCCTTGCCCGACTTGCGGCAAATCAGCTTCGCGGTTCCGATGTGCTCGCCCGTCGCACACATCAGGAACAGCTTCGGCGAAGCCTTGTTCGACACCATGCGGAACTCGAAGTCCTTCATCTCGACCTTGCCCGCGCCGCCGCCGCTGCCGAAGCCCCAGCGACCCGAGTTTTCTTCCGCCCACTGCCAGCTCTGAATCTGGATCAGACCGGGGTATTGCTGATCGGTCGACTCGCCCTCGACGCCATCGATCTGCAAGAAGTAATCAACCAACGCATTTGCCATGCTATGAACTCCTAATTAGTTATAACAAGACCATATCGAAAAGACCGCTGTTGAATCTGCTGCGGAACGGTTCGACTCCGACCCGCAACGCCTCGAACACCTCCTTCTTTAAGCGAAACCGCAACCGGCCCGGTAGTCGCGGCTCAGGTCGTCACCTCTTGCTTGGTCGACGGAAGCTTCGAAACCAATCGGAGAGAAACGGTCAAACCCTCCAGTTGGAAATGGGGGCGCAGGAAAAACTGCGCGCGATAGTAGCCGGGGTTCTCCGGAATCTCGTCGACGACCACTTCCGCCGCCGACAGCGGACGCTGCGACTTCGTGACCTCGCTCGAGATGCTCGGATCGCCGTCCACGTAGTTCATGAGCCAGTCGTTGAGCCAGCGCTGCGTGTCCTCGGCCGACTTGAACGAACCGATCTTGTCGCGGACGATGCACTTCAGGTAGTGTGCGAAACGGCACGTCGCAAAAATGTACGGCAGCCGCGACGACAGATTCGAATTCGCGGTCGCGTCGTCGTCCTCGTAGATCGCCGGACGATGCACAGTCTTCGCGCCGATGAACGCAGCAGTGTCCGAATTCTTCCGGTACACGAGCGGCATCAGGCCGGACTCGGACAGCTCGTGCTCGCGGCGGTCCGAGATCGCGATTTCTGTCGGGCAGTGCAGATCGACTTCGCGATCCTGCGACGGCAGTACGAACTTCGGCAGCACCTCGACCGCGCCGCCTGACTCGACGCCGCGAATCTTCGTGCACCAGCCGTAGGTCTTGAACGCGCGCGTGATGTTGGCGCCCATCGCGTACGCAGAGTTCGCCCAGCAGAAATCCTCGGCGCGGTTCGGATCGACCTTCTCCTCGAAGCCGAACTCTTCGACTGGCTGCGTCTTCGGACCGTACGGCACGCGTGCGAGGAAGCGCGGCAGCGTGAGCGCGAGATAGCGCGAGTCGTTGCTTTCGCGCAGACGGCGCCAGAACGCGTATTCGGTCGCGGTGAAGATCTTCGACACGTCGCGCGGGTTCGACAGCTCGCTCCAGTCGTCCATCTGCAGCAGGCCGGGCGCGGCGGCCGCGATGAACGGCGCATGCGCGGCCGCCGAGATCTTCGACATCTCGGTCAGAATCGACACGTCCTGCATGCTGTGATCGAAGTAGTAATCGCCGATCAGGCAGCCGAACGGCTCGCCGCCGAACTGGCCGTACTCCTGCTCATAGATCATCTTGAAAATCGGACTCTGATCCCACACGACGCCCTTGAAGCGCCGCAGCGTCTTGCCGAGATCCGCTTTCGAGATGTTCAGGTAGCGGATCTTCAGGTTCTCGCTCGTGTCGGTATTCGACACGAGATAGTGCAATCCGCGCCATGCGCCTTCGAGACTCTGGAAGCGCTTGTTGTGCAGCACGAGCGTCAGTTGCTCGGAGATCTTCTTGTCCAGTTCTGCGACCAGTTGCTCGATCGTCTGCGCGACGTCCTCGCGAACCACGACCCGGCTGCGCCGCGCATACGCCAGCAGCGTCTCGACGGCGTTCTGCACTGCCTCCGCGGCCTCGTTGGTCCGCGGCCGGAACGAGCGGCGCAGGATATCCTTCAGATCCTCGTTGACGTTCTGATCGACGACTACCTTCTCGGCAGACGATTCAAGCTGCTGCATACTCATTTCGCACCCTCTTCCGGTTGTTGGTCGCCGCCTTCACCGGTGCTGCCGGATTGTTCCGTCGCATCGGCGTCGCTCGCCCATTGCGGGCTCTTCAACAATTCCTGGATCACGTCTTCCGCCGCGGCCTTACCGTCCATGTAGGTCAGCAGCTCCTTCAGGCGGTTGCGCGCTTCGAGCAGCGTCGACAGCTCGGGAATGCGCTTGACGACCGCAGCGGGCTCGAACGATTCCATCGACGTGAACGTCAGGTCGATCGGGATCAACGTGCCGTCGTTGGTGAGCACGTTCTTCACGTGGTAGCTGAGCGACGGCGCGATCTGCGCCATGCGCTCGTCGAAGTTCTCGACGTCGATCTCCTGGAAGCGGCGATCCTCGACAGGGCCGAGCGGCTCGGTGTTGTCGCCCGACAGGTCCGCCATCACGCCTGCGACGAACGGCAGCTCGACCTTCTTCTGCGACCCGTAAACCTCGACGTCATATTCAATCTGCACGCGGGGTGCACGACTCTCCCCGATGAATTTCTGTCCATCCTTTTGTCGAACCATGATGAGCAAGCCCTCTACACGAAGTTGTTCACGTTACTTGATAGAGCTCTGCGGCCGGTTCAGCTGGGCCACCAGAGAAACCGCCTCGGGATAGAGCTCCGCCATCACTTCCTCGAAACCCGCCCCTAGCATTCTTTGAATCCGCGACAGGAAGATCGGCGCCGGATGGCTCGGCTCGTGGACGCGGAAATACTCGACGATTCGCTCGAGCGCCACACCGACTTCCTGCCTCGACCTCAGCGCGCCGCCCTGGCCCGCAGCAGGCAGCGGCGCATCCAGCGCCGGCGTGCCTGGCACCGCGTCGACCGGCTTCGCGGCGGCGACATCTGCACTTCCCGCACTTCCAGTTTCCGTCTGCGTGAGCCGCGACGCCGCCACGCTCAACAGATCCAGTGCGCGCGAAACGTTGAGCTCTTGCTCTATTGCAGCGATCGATTCCCTGATTCTCGACAAGGAATCCTGAATGTTATGTACAAGAATGTTCGCTCTAATGCGATAGTCGCGATCCTCCACGATCGAAGCGGCGCGCCCGCCGATCAGATCGTTGAGCGTCGCGTCGCGATCTTCGAATCGGGAGCTGCCGAGCTGATGCAGGAACTGCGGTCCCGAAATCCAGCCGAGATGAATCGAAAGCGTTTCGCCGGGCGATTCGTCAGGCAGCGCGCGAGGATGCAATTCCTCGACGGGCGCGCTCATCAGATCGGCCAGCAATCGAACGCCATCGGCCAGCCCGATCAATCCGCGCCGCGCGATGCATGCGCGCAGATGCCAAATGGCGACCCGGACGTCTTTCGCCTTTTTCAGTAAAGCGAGACATGCGGTTTCGACCGAAGCCCATTGGAATGCGCTCTCACCTTTTCGTTGGGGCGCGTAGCCAACGGAATCGTATTCGCAGATGGCCGCGTCGATTTTGATAAAATCTTCGTCGAAATCCAGTAAATCCGGCGAGTGGCCCGGTAGTGCATCGTCGTTCATGGTCTATCCACAAATCACAGGCGACGGGGACTGTCTTCGCAAAACCAGATTAGCTTGTGTTTTGTCAAAGTACCCAAACTTATTTCTTCGAATGTATTAACGACCACATAACTCGATGCCTACTATATGCCGGAGCGTCTTGGGGAATTAGATGAGTGCGCACCAAAAAAAGACAAACAGATGCCCCCAGTTTCCAGAAAAATTTTCCACGGAAACCGTTTACGCCGCTGCTTTTTTTCTCAGCGATATCAACCCGCCCCTTCCGCCCGGCCCGAGCCCTGCAGACCGGCAAGCGCCAGCCATCCGCATCGGCAATCGATAAGATGCACCTTCGCTAAATCAAATGCGGCGCACACATAAATCAATACGCTGCCGCGATTACAGCGAAAATACCATCCAAGCACCGGGTTTAATCTGAAGCGTCACACCTTAGAAGCCCTCGACGACAACGGTGTGACAATCATTCATATCGTTACAGTCTACGCTGTAAATTTATAGAACGCCCGTAAATTTGGCAAGCAGAAATAATTTTTTCTTACAAAGAGAACTGTAAGTTTGATTCAATCAAATTGAAATAAGAGGATTACCTCCAAGCCAGAGCGAGTATCGAACGGCGCGGAGATTTTTATCTTGAACGCTCCTTCTGAGCGACATTCGTCGATCCGAGCGTCAACTTACTCAATCACTACTTCAAACATTCAGACCTGATTTCCGAGACTACTTAATATGTATTCGCAATCGTTTGCGAGGCCTGTTCATCCAAGATAAACGCACCGCATCGGAATTGCAAGACGGCTGAAAATGCCCGTCGCCTTTGCCGCGAAACCGATCCGGCACGCGCACGGCGCAAGTACACGCGGAGAGGCCAAGCGAAGCACCTTTGTTACATCGAGCTTAATTTAACTCAAGCAAGAGAATGCCTCGTTGCCGGATAGGCGACATATCCGCCAAACGATCAATATCGATGCGATAACGTCGAAATCTAGAAGGCACGATCCGTTCCGCGTAGGATGCCTTAGGAAGGACTGAAGCTCGTCCGCTTTGTGCGAGCAGTGTCGATCGATCCAGCAAGGCTGCCAGTCGCATCGCTCAGTAGGATAACGAACTGTTTTTAAGGAGATCGTACGCCGCCGGTTTCCCGGTGAGACCGAGGACATCCTCTGGAACCCGCGCGCCTGGCCGAATATCGCGCTGCGCCCATCGCACTGATATATAAGCACCTCGAACAGTGCAAACGCGTCGTGCAGGCAATGTCGCATCCGGTCGCCCTGCCGGAACGCCGAACCGACCGAATCGGAGATCTCGATGACGATTCGCTCGCGCGTCGACGCGGCAGACGATGCGAGCGATGCAATCCACCGCACCGAACCGGCGTGCGTGTTCGACCAGCGCTCGCTCGTCTGCCCGCAACTTGGCACAGCAACCGCACCGCAACGCCGACCTTCGCCAAACCTCCACATACGACGCCGCCAAAACAAAACAGCGCGGTCACCTTCCGGTGCCGCGCCGTTTCACCGGTCGGCCAAGCGGAAGCCGCCGCCCGCCCGAACCGCCGGAAGCCCGATCGTCAGACCTTCATCGATCCGGTTCTCACATAGCGCTCGTGCCACGACAGCGCTTCGCCGAGCAGATGCGGCGTCTGCTTGCCGAAGCTCTCGCAACTCGCTCGTTCGAAGTAATCTTCGAGCATCGGGCGGTAGTCGGGATGCGCGCAGTTCGCGATGACTTTGCGTGCGCGCTGCTTCGGCGACAACCCGCGCAGATCCGCGAGCCCCTGCTCGGTCACGACAACCGCGACGTCGTGCTCAGTATGGTCGACGTGGCTCGCCATCGGCACGATCCGCGAGATCGCGCCGCCTTTCGCGGTGCTCGCCGACATGAAGCACGACAGATAGCCGTTGCGCGCGAAGTCGCCGGAGCCGCCGATCCCGTTCTGGATCTTCGTGCCCATTACGTGCGTCGAGTTGACGTTGCCATAGATGTCGGCTTCGATCATCCCGTTCATCGCGACGATGCCGAGACGCCGCACGAGTTCCGGATGGTTGCTGATCTCCTGCGGACGCAGCACGATCTTCGTGCGGAACGTGTCGATCTCGTCGGCGAAGCGCTTCACCGCATCCGGGCTCAGCGACAGCGCGGTCGCCGATGCGAAGCTCAGCGTGCCGTTCGCGAGCAGGTCGAGCATGCCGTCCTGAATCACTTCGGTATACGCGGTCAGGTTCGAGAAGCCGCCTTCTCCGAGACCGGCGAGCACCGCGTTCGTGATGTTGCCGACACCCGACTGCAGCGGCAGCAGGTTTTCGGGCAGGCGGCCGCGCTTGATCTCGTGGCGCAGGAAATCGATCAGGAGCCCGGCGATCTGCTTCGACGTCTTGTCCGGCGCCGCGAACGCGTTGCTGCGGTCGGGCGCGTCGGTCTCGACGATCGCGACGATCTTCTCGGCCGGGCAGTGCAAATACGGCTCGCCGATCCGGTCGTCGCTCTTCACGAGCGGAATCGGCTTGCGGTTCGGCGGCAGCGCGGTGCCGTAATAGATGTCGTGCATCCCGTCGAGGCCGAGCGGCTGGCGCGAATTCACTTCGAGGATCACGCGCTTCGCCTGGTCGAGCCAGGTCTTGTTGTTGCCGATCGACGCCGACGGAATCAGGCGCCCGTCCTCGCGGATGCCCGCGACTTCGACGATCGCGACGTCCAGCTCGCCGAACAGGCCGAACCACGCGTACTGCGCGACGTGGCTCAGGTGAATGTCCTGATAGTCGAGCTCGCCCGCGTTGATCTTGTCGCGCAGCGTCGGATCGGACTGATACGGCAGACGCATCGAGATGCCGTTCGCCTTCGCGAGCGCGCCGTCGAGCTCGGGCGCGGTCGACGCGCCCGTCAGCACGTTGATGCGGAAGTCTTCGCCGCGCCCATGCGCAGCGGCGATCCGCGCGGCGAGTGCGGCCGGCACCGCTTTCGGATACCCGGAGCCGGTGAAGCCGCTCATCGCGACGGTCATGTTCGGGCCGATCAGCGCGGCGGCCTCGTCGGCGGTGCGGACGAGGGAGCGCAGACTAGGTGCGAGGATACGAGAGGTTGGCATGGCTGAATGTCGAACGGTTGTATTAGATCTGGCGACGCGGCGCCGCAGGGGGTGTCTCCGGAGTGGCGCGCGCTTCCGGCGCGGACGGCGATTGCGGGCCGGCAGTGGAAGCACGGCCGGAGTATCGCAGACCGCACCACAGCACAGTGTCCATCCGATGCAAAAGTAACTTGCCGGATTTGCTGGATATTTGCCCGAAATCAAATCCGGGCGACATGCGCGCCGCGACGCCGGAGACGATCGCAACAACCCGGAGACCCGCTCCCGGCAAGGGCCAAACCTTACACTGACCGCTCCCGAGCGCGCAATGGAGCGCCGCAGTCATGAAAAAGCAATAAATTACAATTCCGTATATATTTCGCCGATGGACCAAAGAAAATCCACCGCCAACCGTGTTGCGAGCCCGCCGCCCCGCACCTGGGATGCACGGCTCGCACGCCGGCTCGTTACGCCGCTCGTCGGCACACCGGTCACGCCCAACCACCTGACCACGCTGCGTCTTTTGATCGGCCTCGCCGGCGCTTGGTGCCTCGCGCAACCCGGCTTCGGCTGGATCAACGCGGGGGCGTTCCTGATCGTGCTGTCCAATTTCGTCGATCACACCGACGGCGAACTCGCCCGAATCAGCGGCCAGTCGAGCAAGCTCGGCCACTTCTACGACCTCGCGAGCGACGCGCTCGTCACGGTCGCCCTCTTCGTCAGCATGGGCGTCGGCGTCGTCGCGGCGGGCGGCCAGATGGCCGCGTCGCCCGTGCTGCTCGGTGCCGTCGCGGGCGCGGCCGTCGCGCTGATCTTCTTCCTGCGGATGCGGATCGAGTCGTTCGCCGGCAAGGCAGGCACGAAGCAGGCGTTCGCCGGCGGCTTCGAGACCGAGGACGTCCTGTATCTGCTGCCCGTCGTCACGCTGCTCGACGGCGTCGAGCCGTTCCTCCTCGCGGCGGCGATCGGCGCGCCGCTCTTCGCGGCGTGGGTCGTGATCGACTACTGGCGCATCGCGCGCCGCGGCAACGCGTCCCGCGCGCTCAATTCAACCGAAATCCAACCAACCAAATGATCACGGACACCGAAGCTCGCGCGGTGCACGGCACGCTCGACGAAGCCGTCGCCGCGCGCATCGGCGCGCTCGACGCCGCACGCCTGCGCGGCGAGTTCGCGCGCCAGGACGCGTTTCTCTATCTGGACGACTTCCTGCCGAAGGATCTCGCCGGCCGGCTCGCCGACTGCGCCCGCGCGCTCCTGCCCGACATCAACCGCAACTATCTGCCGGGCCACAAGCAAGGCGGCAGCGTGAGCCGCCACACGATCGATGCGAAAGCGCCGCTCATCGCCGAGCTGTACCGCTCGAAGGCGCTCGTCGGCCTCCTCGAGACACTGACGGGCGACAAGCTGCTGCCGTCGCCGGACGACGATCCGCACGCGTACGCGCTCTATTACTACACGAAGCCGGGCGACCACATCGGCTGGCACTACGACACGTCGTACTACGACGGTCGCCGCTACACGCTGCTCTTCGGCGTGATCGACGATTCGTCGTCCCGTCTCGATTACGAGCTGCACACGCGCAACCCGGACGTGCCCGACGCGCCGGGCTCGGTGCAGATCGCGCACGGCGGCATCGTGTTCTTCGACGGCGACAAGCTGCGCCACCGTGTAACGCCGCTCGGCGAGAACGAGATCCGCGTATCGCTGACGTTCGAGTACGTGACCGACCCCGGCATGCGGCCGTGGAAGCGCTTCGTGTCGAACATGAAAGACGCGATCGCGTACTTCGGCTTCCGTCAGGTATTCAAGCAAACCAGGCAAACGGCCGCGCGCCGCCCGTCGCGCCCATGACGCGCACCGGCATGATCCTGCTGTCGCTCGGGACAGCGGCGTTCGTCGCCCTCCTCGCGTGGCAGGGCTTCGGCGCGGTCGCGGCGACGCTGTTCGCGGCCGGCTGGGGGCTCGCGCTCGTCGCGGCGTTCCATCTGGTGCCGCTCGTCATCGACGCGGCCGCGATCGCGGTGATGTTCCGCCGCGGCGAGCCGGGCAGCGAGCTCGGCGACGCGCTGCGCGCGCGCTGGGTCGGCGAATCGGTGAACAGCCTGCTGCCCGCCGGGCAGATCGGCGGGCCGGTGCTGATGGTCCGCTATCTCGCGCAGCGCGGCACGCGCCTCGCGGACGCGGCGGCCGCGATCACGGTCAGCACGACGATGCAGGCGCTCGCGCAGATGGTGTTCGCGCTCGTCGGCATAGCGGTGTTCAGCGCGTACGCGACGCACGAAGCCGCCGCGCATCTGCGCATGCCGGCGCTCGTCGCGACCGCGGTGCTGGGCGGCTGCGCCGCGCTCTTCTATTTCGTGCAGCGCCGCGGCCTGTTCGGACGCAGCCTGCGCGCCGCGTCGAAGCTGTTCGGCCCGCGCGACTGGTCGTCGCTCGCGACGCGCGCGGACGCGATCGACGACGCGGTCGGCAGGCTATACAGCGAACGTGCGAAGGTCCGCTCGACGTTCGCGCTGAGCTTCATCGGCTGGGTCGTCGGCACCGCCGAAGTGTGGCTCGCGCTGCACTTCCTCGGCCACCCGGTGAGCTGGCTCGACGCGCTGCTTCTCGAGAGCGTCGGGCAGGCGATCCGCGGCGCGGCGTTCGCGATCCCGGGCTCGCTCGGCGCGCAGGAAGGCGGCTATCTGCTGCTCGCGCCGCTCGTCGGGCTGCCGCCCGACGCGGCGCTCGCGCTGTCGCTCGCGAAGCGCGCGCGCGAGCTCGCGCTCGGCCTACCCGGCATCCTGTATCTGCATTTCAGTGAAAGAAACTGGCAGCGGCGGCGCGCGCCGCAGCCGATCGCCGACTGATCCGACGACGCGACGGTCGGCGTCCTTTGCGTGGAGAACTCATGCGAGCCATCATTCTTGCGGCGGGCTTAGGCCTGCGCCTGCAACTGCCTCCCGAGGCGCAATTCCCGAAGTGCCTGCTGCGCTTCGACGATACGTCGCTCCTCGAGCGGCACCTGCGCGTGCTCGACGCGGCCGGCGTCGACGAAATCGTGCTCGCGCTCGGCTTCCAGTCCGAGAAGGTCGAAGCCGAGCTCGCGCGCCTGAACCGACAGGCCGAGATCGCGCTGAACCCGCGCCACGACCTCGGCAGCGTGCTGACCGTCCACACGGTCGCCGACGCGCTCACGCGCGGCGGCGACGTGCTGCTGATGGACGCCGATGTGCTCTACGACGACAGCATCCTCCACGCGCTCGTCGCGGATCCGTCGCGCGCGGTCGATCGCCTCCTGATCGACCTCGATTTCGAAACGGGCGACGAGCCCGTCAAGCTGTGCGTGAAGGACGGCGTGCCCGTCGAGTTGCGCAAGCAGGTCGCCGCGGGCCTCGAGTACGACACGATCGGCGAATCGGTCGGCTTCTTCCGCTTCAGCGAAGGCACCGCGCGGCGGCTCGCCGAGATCGTCGCGGGCTACGTCGACGGCGGCCGCGCGAACATGCCGCACGAAGAGGCAGTGCGCGACCTGCTGCTCGAAGGCGGCCGCACGTTCGACATCGCGGACGTGACGGGCGCGCCGTGGATCGAAATCGATTTTCCGGGGGACGTCGCGCGGGCGCGCGACGAAGTCTTGCCACAAATCCAACGCACGATAGGGGCCATCCGATGAATGCACGCGAACCGAACTTCACCGAATCGCGCAGCGCGCGGCTGCGACGGATGCTGACGAGCAACGAGCTCGAATTCCTGATGGAGGCGCACAACGGCCTGTCCGCGCGGATCGTCCGCGAGACGGGCTTCAAGGGGATCTGGGCGTCGGGACTCGCGATCTCCGCGCAATTCGGCGTGCGCGACAACAACGAGGCGAGCTGGACGCAGGTCGTCGACGTGCTCGAATTCATGGCCGACGCGAGCGATCTGCCGATCCTGCTCGACGGCGACACCGGCTACGGCAACTTCAACAACGTCCGCCGTCTCGTGAAAAAGCTCGAGCAGCGCGGCATCGCCGGCGTGTGCATCGAGGACAAGCAGTTCCCGAAGACCAACAGCTTCATCGACGGCGAGCGCCAGCCGCTCGCCGAGGTCGACGAGTTCTGCGGCAAGATCAAGGCCGGCAAGGATTCGCAGAGCGATCCGGATTTCTCGATCGTCGCGCGCGTCGAGGCGCTGATCGCCGGCTGGGGGATGGACGAGGCGCTGCGCCGCGCGAACGCGTATGCCGAGGCGGGCGCGGACGCGATCCTGATCCACAGCAAGCTGTCGCGTCCCGACGAAATCCTGCAGTTCGCGCGCGAATGGAGCGGCCGCGCGCCGCTCGTCATCGTGCCGACCAAGTATTACAGCACGCCCACCGACGTGTTCCGCCAGGCCGGCATCAGCACCGTGATCTGGGCGAACCATCTGATCCGCGCGTCCGCGTCCGCGATGCAAGCGGTCGCCCGAGAAATTCAGGACAGCGAGACGCTCGTCAACGTCGAGGAGCGCGTCGCGAGCGTCAACGAGATCTTCCGCCTGCAGGATGCCGACGAATACTCAGCCGCCGAGCGGATCTACCTGTCGTCGAGCTCGCGCGCGTCGAACGCCGCGCTCGTGCTCGCGGCGAGCCGCGGCGCGGGGCTCGAGGCCGTCACCGAAGACAAGCCGAAGGTGATGCTGCCGGTCGCCGGCAAGCCGCTCTTGCGCTGGCTCGTCGACGGCTTCAAGAAGCAGGGCGTGAACGACATCACGGTCGTCGGCGGCTATCGCGCCGACGCGATCGACACGTCCGGCGTGAAGCTCGTCGTCAACGAGCGGCACGCGGAAACGGGCGAGCTCGCGTCGCTCGCCTGCGCGGCCGAGCGCCTCTCGGGCGACACCGTGATCTCGTACGGCGACCTGCTGTTTCGCAGCTACATCCTGCGCGATCTCGCCGAGAGCGAGGCCGAGTTCAGCGTCGTCGTCGATTCGTCGCAGACGCAGCCGTCGAACCGGAGCGTGCGCGACTTCGCGTTGTGCTCGGCCGCCGACGACCGCGGGCTGTTCGGCCAGAAGGCCCTGCTGCGCCGCGTGTCGAGCGATGCGGGCGAAGGCGAGCCGCACGGCCGCTGGATCGGTCTCCTCAACGTACGCGGCGCGGGCGTCGCGCGGCTCAAGGCGATGCTCGACGCGCTGAAGGCCCGTGACGATTTCGATTCGCTCGATCTGCCGGCGCTCCTGAACGCGCTCGTCGACGCGGGCGAGAAGATCGAGGTGCAATACGTGCACGGCCACTGGCGCGGCGTCAACGATCTCGACGACTTCCGCCGCGCGGGCGACTTCGCGCACGGCCAGACGCCGTACGCGGAACAGAACACGGTCAACGGAGGCGCGAGATGATCGAAGCCGCGCAGTTCGTCGAGGCGGCGCGCGAACGCGGCTTCGACTGGTACGCCGGCGTCCCGTGCTCGTATCTGACGCCGTTCATCAATTACGTGCTGCAGGACCCGGCGCTCCATTACGTGTCGGCGGCGAACGAAGGCGATGCGGTCGCGCTCGTCGCGGGCGCGACGCTCGGCGGCCGGCGCGGGATCGCGATGATGCAGAACTCGGGGCTCGGCAACGCGGTGAGCCCGCTCACGTCGCTCACGTGGATGTTCCGGCTGCCGCAGCTCCTGATCGTCACGTGGCGCGGCCAGCCGGGCGTGCCCGACGAGCCGCAGCACGCGCTGATGGGCCCGGTCACGCCGGCGATGCTCGATACGATGGAAATCCCGTGGGAAACGTTCCCGACCGACGCGGACGCGATCGGCCCGGCGCTCGACCGCGCGATCGCGCACATGGACGCGACGGGTCGCCCGTACGCGCTGGTGATGCAGAAGGGCAGCGTCGCGCCGTACGAGCTGAAGCGCGCGGCGATGCCCGAGCGCCGCGCGCACGTCGCCGCGCGTTCGACGCAGTGCGCCGCCGCGCACGCCGACTGGCCGACGCGTCGCGACGCGCTCGCGCGGATCGTCGAGCGCACGCCGGCCGATTCGACGGTCGTGCTCGCCTCGACAGGCTTCTGCGGCCGCGAACTGTACGCGCTCGACGATCGCCCGAACCAGCTTTACATGGTCGGCTCGATGGGCTGCGTGACGCCGCTCGCGCTCGGCCTCGCACTCGCGCGGCCGGATCTGTCGGTCGTCGCGGTCGACGGCGACGGCGCCGCACTGATGCGGATGGGCGCGTTCGCGACGCTCGGCGCGTACGGGCCGTCAAACCTCGTGCATCTGCTGCTCGACAACGGCGCGCACGAATCGACGGGCGGCCAGGCGACCGTGTCGCAATACGTGTCGTTCGCGAGGGTCGCGGCCGCGTGCGGCTATGCGTCGGCGATCGAAGGCGACGACCTCGGCATGCTCGATGCGGCGCTCGACGCCGCGCGCGTGGGCGAGCAGGCGGCGCAGCGAGGCGGCGCGCACTTCGCTCGGCTCGCGATCCGCACCGGCGTGCCCGACGGCCTGCCCCGCCCGACCGTGACGCCCGTCGACGTGAAAACGCGCCTGATGCGCCACATCGGCGCGGCGCGAACCTGACAAGGAGTAGAAGATGCTGTTGCTGAACCCCGGTCCCGTGACGCTGACGGAGCGCGTGCGCCGCAGCCTCCTCCAGCCGGACCTGTGCCACCGCGAAAGCGAGTTCTTCGATCTGCAGGACGAGGCGCGCGCACGGCTCGTCGCCGCCTACGCGCTCGATCCGGACGAATGGAGCGCGGTGCTGATGACGGGCTCCGGCACGGCCGCCGTCGAGAGCATGATCGCCGCGCTCGTCCCCGAAAACGGCAAGCTGCTCGTGATCGAGAACGGCGTGTACGGCGAGCGGATCACGCAGATCGCGACGCAATACCGGATCGCGCACGACGTGCTGAAGCACGACTGGATGCAGGCGCCCGATCTCGCCCGCGTCGCCGGGAAGCTCGACGCCGATCGCGCGATCACGCACGTCGCCGTGATCCATCACGAGACGACGACAGGGCGCCTGAACGACCTCGACGCGCTCGCCGCCGTGTGCCGCGCGCGCAGCGTGCGGATGCTCGTCGACGGCGTGAGCAGCTTCGGCGCGGAAGCGATCGATTTCGCGGGCGGCGACATCGACGCCGTCGCCGCGACCGCGAACAAGTGCCTGCACGGCGTGCCGGGCGCGGCGTTCGTGATCGTGCGCCGCCGCGCGCTCGCGTCGGCCGCGAGCCGCACGTACTACCTCGATCTCGGGCGGCTCGCGAAGCTGCAGGACGTGCGCAACACGCCGTTCACGCCATCGGTGCACGCGTACTACGCGCTCGTCGAAGCGCTGCGCGAATTCGACGAAGCAGGCGGCTGGCGCGCGCGCCACGCGCGCTACGCGGCGCTCGCCGAGCAGGCGCGCGCCGGGCTCGCCGCGCGCGGGATGCCGCTCGTGCTGCCGGACGGCGAATCGTCGGTCGTGCTGCGCGCTTACCGGCTCCCCGCCGGCGTCGCGTACGAGCAGTTGCACGACGGTCTCAAGGCGCGCGGCTTCGTGATCTACGCGGGCCAGGGCGGGCTGTCGAACGAATTGTTCCGCGTGTCGACGATGGGCGCAATCGAGCCGGCGGACGTCGAACGCCTGCTCGACGGCTTCTCGGCGCTCACGCGCTGACGTCCTTGTGACGCGAGCGGCGGCGCGCACGAGCGCGGCGCCGTTTTTTTATCGCCCACCCGCGCGCTTCCTTCGTCATCCCGACGCGCGGCGGTCCATCTCGGACCCGCGTGCGCATCGTCGTCCGTCGATTCGACGGGGCGCACGACGCCCTTCCCCGTTCATCGCACCGAGCACGGGGCGCGCTCGCGCTCATCGTCGATCGATTCGGATGCGACGGTGCCGCGGCGCGCTCCCGTCTTTCACCGCGCCAGCCGGGCGGCCGTCCGCTCGAATCATGCGCGCGCTCATCGCCGATCGATACGGATTCGACGCATTCGACGGAACCGGCCGCGTTCCCGCCGAATCGAGCCGCGTCGCACGTTCGCCCGCGCTCAGCGCCCGCGCCCGTACATCGCCCGCGCGGCGTCCTTGCACGGATCGAAGAACCACGCATGGGCGGCCAGCACCTCGTTCGCCAGCGCCGGACCGGCCAGCTCCGGCGTGCCGACGTTGAACGGCGGGCGCGGATGATATTCGATCGTCAGCTCGACGTGCTTCGCCTGCTCGACGCCGCGCAATTCGGCCAGCACGAGCAGCGCCGCCTCGAAGCCGCCCGTGGCCGGGCCGGCCGTATACAGATTGCCGTCGATCACCACGTCGCCGCCGCCGACGGGCTGTGCGCCGAGGTCGGCGAGCGCATCGAGCACGTGGAAATTGGTCGTCGCCCGGCGGCCGTCCAGCAGGCCCGCCGCGCCGAGCAGCAGCACGCCGCCGCAGATGCCGATCACGTAGCGCGCGCGGCTCGCGTGCCGGCGCACGAACGCCACCACTTCTTCGTCGGCGATCACGTCGGCCGGCACCGCGCCGACGACCAGCGCGTCGAGATCGTCAGGACAGTCGGCAAAGGTCGTCGTCGCCGCGATCGGGAACGGCGGCAGCGCGGAGATCGCATCGCGCGTCTTCCACAGCATGTGCAGCTCGGCCTGCGGCGCGAAGCCGAACACGGCGTGCGCGCCGAAGAGATCCATCACGGCGACGCCGGGCGCGAGGAGAAAGCCGATTTTCAGAGGTCGTTGTGCAGTCGGGGACACGGGTCGTCCTTTTTCGAAAAGAGATGATGTGACGCAGGATGCGCGGGACGAAACGCAACGCCCCGCATGACAATCAGCTTAGCGCGCAGTCGATTGGCGGTTGTGCCAAACTGGTTGCAGTTTCCGCCAACGCTTCCCCGATGCGTGCATGATCGTCTACATCCTCGTCTTTCCGGACGTGAATCTCCTGGACCTGTCGGGTCCGCTGCAGGTGCTGTCGAGCGCCAACGAACTCGCGCGCGACACCGGCGCGGCCGAGCCGTACGACATCCGCGTCGTCGCGCGCGGCCGGCGCAGCGTGCCGACGCCGACGGGCGTGTCGCTGTCGACGCAACCGCTTCCGCCCGTCGACGCGCCGGCGGACACGGTGATCGTCGCGGGCGGCATCGGCGTCGACGCGGCGGCGCGCGACGCCGACACGCTCGCATGGCTCGGCGCGCACGCACGGCAGGCGAGGCGCGTCGTATCGATCTGCAGCGGCGCGTTCCTGCTCGCCGCGTGCGGACTGCTCGACGGCCGCCGCGCGGTCACGCACTGGCAGTGCTGCGACGAACTCGCGCGGCGCTATCCGCAGGTGCGCGTCGAGCGCGCGCCGATCTTCGTGCAGGACGGGCCGATCTGGACGTCGGCGGGCGTCACGGCCGGCATCGACCTGTGCCTGCGCCTCGTGACGAACGACTGCGGCCATACGCTCGCGCTCGCGGTCGCGCGCCATCTCGTCGTGTTCCTCGTGCGGCCCGGCAGCCAGGCGCAGTTCAGCACGTCGATCGAGCTGCAGAGCGCGTCCGGGCAGTTCGCCGATCTCCATGCGTGGATCCGGCGCCATCTGACCGCGGACCTGTCGGTGCCGACGCTCGCGGCGCGCGTGAACATGAGCGAGCGCAGCTTCGTGCGCCACTATCGGAACACGTTCGGCACGACGCCTGCGAAAGCGGTCGAGCGCATCCGGATCGAGACCGCGCGGAACCTGCTCGGCGAAACCGCGCTGCCTGTCAAGCAGATCGCGCAACGCTGCGGGTTCGGCAGCGTCGCGACGCTGCGTCGCAGCTTCGCGCGTGCATTCGATACTTCGCTGCACGCCTATCGCGACCGGTTTCGCGGCGCGTAGCGCGCGACGCGCGAGAACGAACCCGCCTCCACGACACCGGCAAAGGACGCCATCGCCGCCAGACGGTCCATCGGTCGCGCCTTCAGATCGCGGCCTCGGCCCGGTAGCGCGACGGAGACGTCCACGTTGCGCGCCCCGCCGCATCGACGCGACATCATCGCCCGAAGGGCTTCGCTGCATCGCACCGCCACACGTTACATCCCGCGCGAGGCAGTCGTCCGGTAACGACGAAGCAAGCATGCCGCCCCGGACCGAACTGCCGGGACCGAAAGCACATCGATCGGACATCGAATCGATATTCCGCAGCCGTGTCGGCCGGCGCATCCGTCCGCAGCCGTTCTCGACGAACCGCGCGTCGCGCGACCCGCCACGCCCGCGTCACGCAGACGAATCGCCGCGTTGCGTTTTCGCCGAGATGGACAGCGCATCATGCTTAGGTTAGCGTAACGATCGACCCCGCCTCATCGCGCGTCGCGCATGGCGGGCAGCCTTCTCGCCCACTCCGCAGCTTCATGACGTCGATCTTACAAACCCGCCTGCCCGGCTTCGTCCGCAACGCGCTGCGCCTGGTGCTCGATCCTTACCGCCGCTACCGCCACGCGAAACTGATCCACGCGGCGCGCGTCGCGCTGAGCGTGCTGGTCTCGATCGCACTGACGACCGGGCTGCGCGTTCCGCACGGCGAATGGGCGACGATCACGGTGCTGATCGTGATCGGCGGCCTCCAGCACCACGGCAACATCCGCAAGAAGGCCGCCGAACGCGCGCTCGGCACGCTGATCGGCGCGATCGCCGGCCTGCTGCTGATCCTGCTTCAGACCACGGTGCATTTATCGCCGCTGACGTTTCTCGTCATGAGCGTCGCGTGCGGCGTCTGCGCATATCACGCAATCGGCAAGGCCGGCTACATCGCGCTGCTGTCCGCGATCACGATGGTGATCGTCGCCGGCCACGGCGACAACGAGATCGCCGACGGCCTCTGGCGCGCGGTGAACGTGCTGAACGGCATCGTGATCGCGCTGGCCTTCTCGTTCGCGCTGCCGCTATACGCAACCTACTCGTGGCGCTACAAGCTCGCCGACGCGCTGCGCGGCTGCGCGGCCGTCCATGCGCGAATCGCGGGCGAGCGCTACGTGAGCGACAACGAGCATCTGAAGGACATGGCGAAGCTCAATACGCTCCTCGTCCAGCTTCGCTCGCTGATGCCGTCGGTATCGAAGGAGAGTTCCGTGTCGATGCCGCAGCTCGAGGCGATCCAGCGCGATCTGCGGCTGTGCATCAGCTCGCTCGAGATTCTGTCGAACCTGCAGCCCGGCGCCGACGACGAAGCCGGCAGACGATTCGTCCAGGTCCAGATGAAGGCGAGCAACCGGCGGATTCAGGAGATGCTCGTCGGCGCCGGCCGCGCGCTCAAGTTCGGTACGCTGAGCCGGCTCGGGCCGCTGGCCGGGTCCGCCGCGCCATTCAGCGAAAACGCGCCGCCCGCGCAGTTGTCCGGGTACGTGTCGCTGACGGCGAAGCTGTCGCACGAAATCGAGCAGTTGCGGCAGCGCCTGCACGATACCTCGACGCAATGGAACATCTGAACGCGTCGCCGTGCCGACGCGGCTTCGGCTTCGGCTTCGGCTTCGGCTACAGCGCCTCGCCGGCCGGCGCACGCCGTTGCCGATAGGCGAGCAGCATCGCGAAGCTGAACAGAAAACCGATCCCGCCGACAAACAATGGCCCCGTTTCGCCGAGCCATGGCAGCGGGTTGATCAGCAAGCCGGTGACGCTCCACGCGATCGCCATCACCGGGCGCGCGACACCGAGCGCCCGGCCTTGCCGATTCGAAGCGACGATGCGCTTCCGGTGCAACACGGGTTTCTCGCCGGATGCGGCGTTCGGCCTGATGATCGCGCTCGGCCGCTTCGTCGTCGGCTGGGTGCTGGAGGAGCAAGCCGACGAGAGGATGGACGCGCCTTCGTCGAATGACGACACCGGTCCGGACGCCGCTACGCATCCTCGTCGCACGCAGCTGGGCGTCGCTGCGATCCGCGAGCGCCGACGCGCTGTTCGAGCGCGGCCTGCGAATTTTCATCGCCGGCGCGGAGGCCAAGCTGGAGAACAACGCGAAGTAAGCACGTGGGAGACTCACGTGCGGCAGCGAACCGTCTCCGCCCGATCGCTCGACGGATGAACCAGCGCCGAGAACAAGTCCGGCACGTCGAGTTCGAAGCACACCGCCGGCTTCGAACCCGCGATGCGATCGAACGTCTGCCCCGTCAGCCTCGCGACAGCAAGCCTTTCAGCGGCCAACGGACTTCCCACTGCCGAAAGAGCGCGACGACCAGGAGCGCCGCGCTCGAAGCGGCGGTCATCACGGCCATGGGTCGCGCGGAGCCGTCCGACAGCGCGCTCAATATCCCGCCGCAGCCCGCGGTGATCGCCATCTGAATAAAGAAGAAGAGCCCGGAAGCTGTGCCGGCGATCTTCGCGAACGGCTGCAGCACGGCAAACTGGCAGGCCGGGATCGCGACGCCGACGGAAACCATGACGACGAACATCGGGACGACGATCGACCAGACGGATGACGACGCGGCGGACGTCCAGATCCACAGTGCAGCCGCGCCGAACAGATTGACGAGCGCCGCCGCCGAAATGATCGCGTCGACCCCGCATCGGCGGCTGGTTCGGCGAAAGATGCTCGATCCGATCAGATAGCCGAGCACCGTGACGCCGAATATCGCCGCATAGACCGTGCCGGACACATGAAGCGTCCGCTGGAACAGCGTCGACGATTCGGCGATGAATGGAAAGTACGTGCAATACACGAAGCTGATTGCAAGCGAATAGCGAACGAACCGGCGGTCGCCGAGCAGCAACAAGTAGGTTTTCAGCAGGCCCGCGTGGCGCTCGTTCGCTGCATCGCGCACGCGCGTCTCGGGCAAGTAGCGATGCACCGTCAGCGCAGCCGCCGTTCCGGCCAGCCCCAGTAACGCAAAGACGCCGCGCCAGCCGAACCATTGCGCGACGACGCTGCCGGCGAGCGGCGCGACGACGGGCGACAACGCCATGCCGGCCGAAATCCGGCTGAGCATCGTCGCCTGCATCGTCGTATCGAAACGCTCGCGCACGATGACGCGACCGATCACGGTGCCGCTGCAGCCGCCGAGCGCCTGAAAGATCCGCGCAACGACGATGGCCGGAATGCTCGTCGCCAGCGCGCATGCGACGGTCGCGCAAAGATACACGAGCATGCCGCCCAGCAGCACCGGCCTGCGCCCGTACCGATCGGAAAGCGGACCGGCTATCAGCATCGACAGCGCATAGCCGACCATGTACATCGTGAGCGTCAATTGAATTTGCGCATCGGTGCCGTGAAGCGCGTCCGCCATCGCGGGCAGCGACGGAAGATATGCGTCGATCGTCACGCGCGGCAGACACACGACGAGCATCAACAGCAGTAGCCAGCCCCAGTCGGGCAATGTCCTCTTGTCGGTGGTTTTCATCTGGGTCCGGCCTATGCCGCCATCTTGTTTCGATTGCGCGCCGCGACGCCCCGCGTCACGAGCCGAGTGAACTGTCGAAGAAAGGCGACGCTGAGCGCGCCGCTCCCGATGACGGCGATCGTGAATTCCTCGCTGATATCCGCTGTATCCAATTGGCCCTCGGAATGTTTGGCATGGCTGCTGGCCGAAATTTAAATACGATGTGGTATAAGCTGAAGAGCCACATAATAAAACGCGAATTAGACCACTATGTCGCGAGGAAAAACCGCGATCCCGCTCGACTTGCCGCGCCCTCCCGGCCTGTCCGAGCGCTCCGCGCAGTCGAAGCAGGACTGCATCAGCGATGCGCTCCGCGACGCCATCTTGGGCAAGCTGCTGCCCGGCGACAGCGTCCTGCCGTCCTCGCGCACGCTCGCCGCGCGGTGGGGCGTCGCACGCGGCACGGTCGAGGCGGCGTTCGACCGCCTGTGCTCCGAAGGCTACATCGCCCGCTCGCACGGCTCGGGCACGCGAGTGAGCGCGGTCGTCCCCGACAACTACCTGTCGTGGACGGGACGCCCGCAAAAGCTTGCATCCCCTCCACGCAAAGCGCCGGCCGAGAAAGCCCCGCGAAAGCGCGTGGCCGAACCGGATGGTTCGGTCCGGGCAGGCGTCCCGTTCGTCGCGCGCTTGGCCGACCCGGCTCTGCTGCCGGTGCGGAACTGGAAGAAGCACGTCGGCAAAGGCCTGTCCGAAGCGACGCCGGCCGAGCTGTGCGCGATGTCGCCGCAAGGCGCCGAGTCGCTTTGCGAGCAGATCGCCGAGTATCTGGGCAAATATCGCGGCATCCCGTGCGGCGCGGCCGACATCTTCATCACGACCGGCATCAGGCATTCGATCGATCTGCTTGCCCGGACGATCCTCGGCAAGAACAGCCAAGTCCTGATGGAAGATCCGGGCTATCAAACGGCGCAGAGAATCTTCGAGCTGGCGGGCGCCCATTCGGTCTGCATTCCGGTCGATCGGGAAGGCATCGACACGCGCGCGTTGACCGATCATCGCAATGCCGTCGCCGCCTACGTGACCCCCGCACATCAGTCTCCGCTCGGCGTGACGATGTCGGTCTCGCGCCGCCTCGATCTCCTCGATTGGGCGCATACCCGCCAAGCCTGGGTGATCGAAGACGACTACGACGGGGAATTCAGCTATCAGTCGGCGCCGCTGCCCGCGCTGAAATCGCTCGACGTGCACGACCGGGTCATCTACTGCGGCTCGTTCAACAAGACGCTTTTTTCGGGCATCCGCGTCGGGTTCATGGTCGTGCCGGCGTCGTTGCAATCGTCGATGTCGGCGCTCTGGCGCATCATCGGACGCTCGGTCGGCACGACCGAGCAACTCGCGCTGGCGAGCTTCGTGGGCAGCGGCGATTTCGCGAAGCATCTGCGGACGAGCCGTCACGCCTACCTGCAGCGCCGCGATGCCGTGCTCGAGCAGCTCCGTCAGCACGCCGACGGCCGCTACGCGATTTCCGGCGAGCACGCCGGATTTCATTTCGTGCTATGGCTCGGGCAGGGCATCGACGAAGGCGCCTTCGTCGCGCATGCCACGAAGGCCGGCCTGGCGCTCCAGCCGTTGCGGGCGTTCTGCAAGCGCGCGGCGCTGCCCGCCGGCGTGGTCGTCGGCTATTCGGCGCTGAGCGTCGCGCAGGCGCGCTACGCGGGCAAGAAACTCGGGAAGCTGCTCGCAAGCATGTGACGCAAGGATGCGGCCTGATCCGATCGATCCGACGATGCTCGATTCTCGACGATCGTTCTATGGCGAGTATCGAACGGCGATCGGTGTCGGCAGCCGCTCGACGCGTGATATCCCAACCGATCCGGCCGCCCGCCAGCGACAAGGAATCCGAACGAAACGCCCCGTCTCCCCTCACACGCGCCGGGTGAAGCGCCTATCCGTTATGCCACTTACCGAGTTCGCCCGCCGGAAAATCGACGAATGCGCGAATCCGCGTGGGCGTCTAACGGCGCCGCGCATAGACGGCGATGATGTCCGCGTTCGGCGTCAAGACGCCGGGCCAAGCGGCTCGACCGTCACCCCGACCGTCAGCACCTGATCCGCGCCGCCGCCTCGGATGACCCCGCGCAGCGGCGTCACGTCCGCGTAATCGCGGCCGATCGACAGCATCACGTAATCGTCGCCGGGCGCGCGATCGTTGGTCGGATCGAGCTGCAACCAGCCGCCGTCCTCGGGCCAGGCCGGATCGTAGACCTCGACCCACGCATGCGACGCGTCCGCACCAATCAGTCGCGGCTGCCCGGGCGGCGGCTGCGTCAGCAGGTAGCCGCTCACGTAGCGCGCGGCGAGCCCGAGCGAGCGCAGCGCGCCGATCATCACGTGCGCGAAGTCCTGGCACACGCCGCTGCGCAGCGCGAGCGCGTCGAGCGCGGTCGTGCCGACATCGGTGCTGTTCGGCGTATACGCGAAATCCGCGTGGATGCGACGCATCAGCTCCCATGCCGCCTGCACGAGCGGGCGGCCCGGCGCGAAGCTCGCCGACGCATATGCGGCGAGATCCGGATGGCACGCGACGTGCGGCGACGCGAACACGAATTCGCTCGCCGGATCGAACGGCCGCCCCGCGCGAAACGTCAGACGCTCGCGCACCGCTTCCCACGTGCTCGCGCAGCCGTCGCGCGGCGCGGCGATCGCGGGCGGCGGCTCGCCTCGCTTGCCGGCCGACAACGCGGGGGGTGTGATCCGCACGACGCTGCGGCTGCGCACGAAGAGCGCCTCGTGCGGCTGGTTGATCGCGAACGACGTGCGCTGGTTGCCGAACGAATCGGTATCGACGACGAGCCCTTCGGCGCGCGGATCGATCTCGAGCGAGAACTCGAGCACGCGCTGCCGCGGCGTCTCGAGCGGCCGCAAGCGTGCCTGATGCTGCGCGGACTCGACGCGCGCCGCGTAGCAATAGCGCGTGTCGTGCGTGACGCGCAGCAGCCCGCCGCCCACCGCCTCCGTGCGTGCGGCCGCCTTGCGCGTGCGAGCGCGCGTCTTCGCGTTCGCCGGCGATTGCGTCGTCATCCCCATAGCGACCTGCCCGCCTCGCGCACGTGGCTGAAGTAACGCTCGCCGATCCGGTTCGACAAGTCCCACGTCGCCTTGCCGCATGCCTGCAGGCGCGCGAGCAGCGCCGCGTGGCGACCGTCGCCATCCGTCTCGCAGAGCACATGCAGCGACCAGCCTGCGATATCCTGCATCCCGTCGGCGAGTTCCGACAATGCGTAGCCTTCGCTGCGCTCGACCTTCGACAATCGACCGCGCAGCGCCTGCGCGACCCAGGCAAGCGAGCGCGGATTGTCGGTGTCGAGCACGACGAGCGACAGCAGCGGCGCCACGTCGAAGCAGCGCTGGAAGCGCGAGCGAAACGTGATGGCGCTGTCGAACAGTTCGAGCACGAGCTCGAAGCCTTCCTGCTTGTGAATCGCGCCGCCCTCGAACGCTCGGCTCAGCACGCCGCACAGAAATTCGAGGCGGTCGATCTGGCGGCCGATCGACAGCAGACGCCAGCCGTCGTCGCGCGTCATGTTGTCGGTCTGCGCGCCCGTGATCGCCGACAGCAGCAGATTCACGCGCTCGAGCCGCTGCAGCGCATCGTTGCCGAGCTGCTCCTCCGGCTCCGCATCGTCGCCGTCTTCGTCGAACAGTTGCGTGGCGTCGTCGATCAGCCGCCATTGCTCGCGCGACAGCCGCTCACGAATCGCCGCCGCCGCGCCGCGCATGCCGAACAGGCACGACGCGATCCCCGTCGAGCGATCCGCGCGATGCGTGAGCGCGAGCGTCAACGCTTGCTGGAACGCGTGCGGCGTCTCGATGACCGACGGCGCGTCGGCCGGCAGCAAGCCGTTGTCGCGACACAATGCATCGAGCAAATGCAGATGCACAGGCGTCTCGACGTCCTCCTCGCCGCGCAGCCGTTCGAGCGCGCTGCGCGCGAGCCGCGTCAGGTTCGTCGCGCGCTCGGTGTAGCGGCCGAGCCAGAACAGATTCTCGGCCGCGCGGCTCGCGATCGCCCGCGTCCGCTCCTGCAGATCGTCCGGGCCGAGGTGCGTTTGCAGCAGCGTCGTCGGATCGACCGCGCCTTCCGTCATCACCCACGTGTCGACGCTGCTGCCGCCGCGCGGCATCGGTGCGTTGAACAGCTCGTCGCGCGTGCCGACGCGCGCGAGCCCGCCGGGCAATACGCGCCACGAGCCCGCGCCGTCCGCGAGCGCGAACACGCGCAGCAGCAGCGGCCGCGGCACGATCCGTGCGCCGCCGTCTCCGGCGCAGGCGCCGCCCGCCCACGTCGGCGCCTGCGACAACGGCAAATCCGCCTGAATCGTGTAGTGCGCGGGCTGCGCGGCGATCCGCGCGCGCCATTCGGCGAGTTGCTGCGGCGAGAGCCGCGCGCCGATCACCGGCTCGAACGCGCCACCCGCCTGCACGCTCGCCGGGAACGTCGGCTTCACGATGCCGCGCGCGAGGAGCGGCAGCGCTTCGTCGTACGCCGCTTGCTCGCCGCACCACCACGACGGCACCGCGGGAAGCGACAGGGTCTCGCCGAGCAGGCCCTCCGCCAGGCGCGGCAGGAAACCGAGAATGCCGGGCGATTCGAGAAAACCGGAGCCCGGCAGGTTCGCAAGCAGCACGTTGCCCGCGCGCACCGCCTGCATCAGCCCCGGCACGCCGAGCAGCGAATCCGGGCGCAGCTCGAGCGGATCGAGCCATTCGTCGTCGACGCGCCGCAGGATACCGTGCACGGGCTCGAGCCCGCGCAGCGTCTTCAGATAGACGTGTTGATCGCGCGCCGTCAGATCTCCGCCCTCGACGAGCGTGAGGCCCAGATAGCGCGCGAGATACGCATGCTCGAAATAGGTCGCCGCGTGCGGGCCGGGCGTCAGCAGCACGATTCTCGAGTTCTTGCGCGCGGGACTCAGCGCCTGCATGCTCTGCAACAACGCGCGATAGCTCGCGGCGAGCCGCTGCACGTGCAAACCGCGGAACGCGCGCGGAAAGAGCCGCGACACGATCAGCCGATTCTCCAGAAGATAGCCGAGCCCGGACGGGCCCTGCGTATGCTGCGCCATCATCCGCCACGCGCCGTCCGGTCCGCGCGCGAGATCGAACGCGACGACGTGCAGCCACGTGCCGCCCGGCGCGCGCGCGCCGCACATCGGCCGCAGATAGCCGGGATGCCCGGTCACGAGCGCGGGCGGCAAGAGCCCACGGCGCAGGATCGTCTGTTCTCCGTAGAGATCGGCGAGGATCGCGTTGAGGAGGCGCACGCGCTGCAGCACGCCGCGCTCGATCGTCGCCCAGTCGCCGGGGGCGACGATCAGCGGCAGCAGGTCGAGCGACCACGGACGCACCGCGCCGCCGCCCGCGGCGCGCTCGTGCGGGTGATAGGCGAGCCCGTTCTCGCGCATGCGGCGCCGCAGCGCGTCGGCGCGGCGGTCGAGATCTGCGATGCCGACACTGCCGAGCTGCGTGAAGAACGCGCGCCACGCGGGCGCGAGCGACGCGGTGGAAAATGCGGCCGCGCCGCCGCGCAGCTCGTCGTAGCGGCCCGTGACCGCGGGCGCGGCGAGCGCCGCGCCGAACTCGGCCGCGGCCTGCTGCGACCCCGTGTCGAATAGTGTCTGCATCGCGTCGGCGGCCAGATCGTCGTCGGAAAAAAGTGAAAGCACGATTCGATTCTTCAATGGCGAGCGGCCCGCGCCGCGGTCGCGAAGCGAATGCCGCCCGCGTGCGGCGCGCGCCGCTCATCGATGTCGAATCCTAACATTCCTGCCCGACGCGGCGCGCCTGTCGCGCGGCGCCTGCACACCGCGCGTTTCATTCCCGCCGCTGTCGCGGTGCGCATCCGCTCCTCCGTCCGCATTCTTCAGTCACGCCGCAAGTCCAGCGTGAACGGAAACTCGCGGCTCGGCGCGGCCGGCTCGACCGTCATCGTACCCGGCGTATGCCCCATCGACACGAAGCGCGCGAGCCGCCGGCTCTCGGCTTCGTACGCGTTCACCGGGAACGTGTCGTAGTTGCGGCCGCCCGGATGCGCGACGTGATATCGGCAGCCGCCGAGCGAGCGCTGCATCCATGTATCGACGATGTCGAACGTGAGCGGCGCGTGAATACCGATCGTCGGATGCAGCGCCGACGGCGGCGCCCACGCCTTGTAGCGCACGCCCGCCACGTACTCGCCGGCGGTGCCGGTCGGCTGCAGCGGCAGCGCGCGGCCGTTGACGGTCACGACATAGCGGCTGTCGTTCAGCCCGCTCACGTGGATTTCGAGCCGCTCGAGCGACGAATCGACGTAACGCACGGTGCCGCCGATCGCCCCCTCCTCGCCCATCACGTGCCACGGCTCGAGCGCGCCGCGCAGCGCAAGCGCGACGCCGCGCACCGCGACCTGGCCGAACAGCGGAAAGCGGAACTCGAAGTGCGGCGCGAACCATGCCGGATCGAACGCGAAGCCCGCTTCGCGCATCTCGGTCAGCACGTCGTCGAAGTCCATCTTCACGAACATCGGCAGCAGGAAGCGATCGTGCAGCGCGGTGCCCCAGCGTGCAAGCGGCGTCGTGTACGGCGCGCGCCAGAAGCGCGCGATCAGCGCGCGCAGCAGCAACTGCTGGACGACGCTCATCCGTGCGTGCGGCGGCATCTCGAACGCGCGCAATTCGAGAAGACCCAGGCGGCCCGTCGCAGAATCCGGCGAATAGAGCTTGTCGATGCAGAATTCGCTGCGATGCGTGTTGCCCGACACATCGATCAGCAAGTTGCGCAGCACGCGATCGACGAGCCACGGCGGCATGTCTTCGCCGTAGCGCAGCTTGTTGCGGCGGATCTCGGCGAATGCGATATCGAGTTCGTACACCTGATCGTTGCGCGCCTCGTCGACGCGCGGCGCCTGGCTCGTCGGCCCAATGAAGAGTCCCGAGAACAGATAGGACAGCGACGGATGGTTATGCCAGTACGCGATCAGGCTCGCGAGCAGATCTGGACGGCGCAGGAACGGGCTGTCCGCGGGCGTCGCGCCGCCGAGCACGAAGTGATTGCCGCCGCCCGTACCGACGTGCCGGCCGTCGACCATGAACTTCTCGCTCGACAGCCGTGATCGATAGGCCGCGTCGTACAGGAATTCGGTGTGCTGAACGAGCGCGTCGAAGTCGTGCGCCGGATGGATGTTCACTTCGATCACGCCGGGATCGGGCGTCACCTGCAGCATCTTCAGGCGCGCGTCGCGCGGCGGCGGATAGCCTTCGAGCACGAGCTTCACGTCGAGCGACTCGGCGGTCAGCTCGACCGCGGTCAGCAAATCGAGATAGTCGTCGAGCGCGGCGAGCGGCGGCATGAACACATAGAGCACGCCATTGCGCACCTCGACGCACAGTGCGGTGCGCGTGATCCAAGCGGCGGATTCGAAGCGCCGCGGGTAGCGCGCGGGATCGTCGCCGACGCTCGCCGATGCCGCGCTTCCCCCTTCGCCGTCGCGCGCCTGCATCACGGTCCGCGCGGACGCCGCGACGTCGCGCGCGGCGGCGGCCGGATGCCGCGGCACGTCGTACCCGCCGCCCGCATAGCGCGCGCGCAGCGTCTTCGCATCGGGCAGCGCGTCCTGCGGTGCAAACGGATCGCACTCGACGAGATACGGAAAATCACCGCGGCTCACCCACGGCAACGAATCGAGCGGCAGACGATAGCCCATCGCCGAATCGCCGGGCACGAGATACATCCGCTCGTCACGAAAGAACCATGGCCCCGTCTCCCATCTCGGCCCCGCCAGCGCCGGGTTCGGCGCGAGCGGCTTGAGCGGCAGCACGTAGCCGATCACGCTGTCGAGCTGCTGCGAGAAAACCTTGCGCAGCCGCGCGCGCTCGAGTTCGTCGCCGAGCCTCGCGTCGAACGGATCGACGTTCACTGGCAGTTTCCGCTCACGCCACAAGTAGTACCAAACGTCTTCGTAGCCGGGCGTCACGTATTCGCTCGTGATGCCGAGGCGCGCCGCGAGCGCGCGGATGAACCGCTCGGCGTCAGCGGTCGCGCAAGTCGACGCCTCGCGCTCGTCGGCAAAGCGTGCGGGATCGCGCCAGACCGGCTCGCCGTCCGCACGCCAGAACACGGACAGCGCCCAGCGCGGCAGTTGCTCGCCCGGATACCACTTGCCCTGCCCGAAGTGGAGAAAGCCGCCGTCGCCGTACTCGGCGCGCAGCTTCTGCACGAGCGACGTCGCATAGCCTCGCTTCATCGGCCCCAACGCATCGGTGTTCCATTCAGCAGCTTCGCGATCGTCGATCGACACGAATGTCGGCTCGCCGCCCTGCGTCAGACGCACGTCGCCCGCATTCAACTCGGCATCGACCTGCGCGCCGAGCTGCAACACGTGATGCCACTGCTCGTCGCTGTAAGGTTTCGTCACGCGCGGCGATTCGTAGATCCGCGTCACGCGCATTTCGTGCTCGAACTCGACCTCGCATTCGTCGACGAGCCCTTCGACAGGCGCGGCGCTCGTCGGCTGCGGCGTCGCGGCGAGCGGAATGTGCCCTTCGCCTGCGAGCAGCCCCGACGTCGGATCGAAGCCGATCCAGCCCGCGCCCGGCAGATAAACCTCGCACCATGCGTGCAGATCGGTGAAATCGACTTCGGCGCCGCTCGGGCCGTCGAGCGCTTCCACGTCGGGCGTCAGCTGAATCAGATAACCGGACACGAAGCGCGCGGCGAGACCAAGATGACGGCACAGCTGCACGAGCAGCCAGCCGCTGTCGCGGCACGAGCCCGACGCGAGCGAGAGCGTCTGCGCAGGCGTCTGCACGCCCGGCTCGAGCCGCACGACATAGCGAATGTCGCGCTGCAACTGCTGGTTCAGCGCAACGAGGAAGTTCATCGTGCGCGTCGGCGTTCGGTCGATTGATTCGACATACGAACGAAATGTGTCGGACGCGCTCGCATCGGGATCGCACACGAGATACGGCGCGAGCTCGCGGCGCAGCGCGTCGTTGTAATCGAACGGAAAGATCTCCGCGTGCTCTTCGAGGAAGAAGTCGAACGGGTTGTAGACCGACATCTCCGCGACGAGATCGATTGCGATCTCGAACGTGCGCGTCGGCTCGCGAAACACGAGCCGCGCCATGTAGTTCGCGAACGGATCCTGCTGCCAGTTGACGAAGTGCTGCTCGGGCTCGATCTTCATCGAATAAGACAGGATCGGCGTCCGGCAATGCGGAGCGGGCCGCAGGCGCACGATCTGCGGGCCGAGCTGGACGAGCCGGTCGTAGCGATAGCGGGTGACGTGGTGAAGCGCGACGTGAATGGACATGGCGTGGCCGTTCGGTGCGGTTGCAGGGGCGATCATAATTCGACGATGCAGCTGCGCGACGACGCGGCGCAACCGCGCCGCCGTCCATTGCGCTACTGCGCGGCGCTCGCGCGCGTCAAACGAGCTCCGGCGACTGGATCACGCTGATCTCGACGCCGAGCGCCTTCGCCCCTGGACCGTAGACCGGCATCGTGTCGCGATAGTCGAGGCCCGCCGCGACGCGCACATAGCGCTCGTCCGGGCAGCGGTTCATGAACGGATCGAAGCCGACCCAGCCGAGGCCTTCGATGTATGCCTCGGCCCACGCGTGGCCCGATTGCGGCTGTGTCGCGACCACCGTTTCCTGCATCGCGACGATCCGCTGCCCCGCCGCATCGTCCGGCGTTTCGTGCGCGCCGTCCGAGTCGCGCCGCATCTGCATCGCCTGCTGTGCGGCGCCGCTCGCCTGCTGCAGCGCTTCCGCGATCCGCTGCATCGAGCTGTCCGTCAGCAGATAGCCGGACACGTAGCGCGCCGGAATCTTCAGCGCGCGCGCCGCGGCGACGAACACGTGCGCATGGTCGCGGCTCGTGCCGATGCCGCTTTGCAGCGCGGTCTCCGCGTCGCGCGGCGCCGGCCGCGTGCCCGGCTCGTAGGCGATCCGGCTGTGCACCTCGGTCATCAGCCAGTGCAGCGCGTCGAGGCTCTTGTTCTCGATCGGCAGCGCGTCGGCGAGCGCGCGGACTGCGTCGCCCGCCCGGGTCAGGTCGGTCGCGCGCTCGAATATCCACGGCGGCGCGTAGCCTTCGACGTTGCCGAGGATACCCGCGCGGTCCTGCGTCTCGACGACGCCCGCCGCGACGATCGTGATCTCCGGCTTGTCGCGCTCGTGCCGCACGAGGTCGACGCGATTGCCGAAACCGTCTGCATAACCGAGCGTCGGCTCGACGCCGTCGATCGTCACTTGCCAGGCCCGCACGGTCTGGCACGGACCGCTTTGCGGACGCAGCCGCAGTCGCTGCAGTACGTACGCGGCGTGTTCGTCGAATTGGAAGCGCGAGATGTGGCGGATGGCGAGGCGCATAGCTGATCTCAATCGAAGTTGTAGGCTTGGGCGATTTCGAGGCCGAGACTATTGTTCTTGGCGATGAAATCCGTCAGGAACTCGTGCAGCCCGCTCTTGAAAATGCGTTCGACCGAGTTGCCCTCCAGCGACCGCTTGATTTTGGCGGCGGTTTCGTGACAACCGTGCGTGACGCCGTAATCTTTCGCGAGATGATCGAGGCTCGACACGACGCGTCCGTAGCAGTAGCGCAGCGAGCGCGGCATCCGTCCGTTGAGGATCAGATAGTCGGCAATGTTGAGCGGCTTGTACTGGACGTCGTAGACCCAGCGGTACGAGCGGTGCGCCGCGACACAGCGCAGGATCGACTCCCACTGGTAGTTGTCGAGGATCGTGCCGACGTGCGACACCGACGGCAACAGCAGGTGATATTTGACGTCGACGATTCGCGCAGTGTTGTCCGCGCGCTCGACGAACGCGCCGATCTGTGCGAAATCGAAGATCTCGTTGCGCAGCATCGTGCTGTAGAAGCTGCCGAGGATCAGCGCGGTCTCGCGCTTGATTTCGTCGAGAATCGCGGGCAACGCGCTCGCGTGGATCGGCTGCGCGAGCCCGCGCCTGATCGCGAGCCACGCGCCGTTCACGCTTTCCCATGCCTCGCGCGTGAGCGCCGTGCGCACCATCCGCGCGTTCGAGCGTGCGTATTCGATGCACGACAGCACGCTCGACGGGTTGTCGCGATCCCGCAGCAGATAGTCGGCAACGGTATCGGCCGCGTATGTTTCGTACTTCTGTCGATAGCCGTCGTCCGCGCCCGAGCTGACGAGCACCGACGACCATTCGGCCGGCGCATCCGACGTGCGCGTGAGCGCCATCCGCAATCCCGCGTCGACGATCCGCGCGGTGTTCTCCGCGCGCTCGATATAGCGATACATCCAGTAAAGGCCGCTTGCTGTCCGTCCGAGAAGCATGTTTGCCGTCCACTCCGATCGTTGTTCGGTGCGGCGCGCAGACGCGCCGCATGCGCATGCGTCAGTCGGCAAGCACCCAGGTATCCTTGGTGCCGCCGCCCTGACTCGAGTTGACGACGAGCGACCCCTCTTTCAACGCGACCCGCGTGAGACCGCCCGGCGTGATGCGGATCCGGTCGGACACGAGCACGAACGGCCGCAGGTCGACATGGCGCGGCGCGAGCCCCTTCTCGGTCAGGATCGGCGTCGTCGACAGCGCGAGCGTCGGCTGCGCGATGTAGTTCGACGGCTTCGCGCGCAGCTTCGCCGCGAACGCATCGCGCTCGGCCTTCGACGCCGCGGGGCCGACGAGCATCCCGTAGCCGCCCGAGCCGTGCACCTCCTTCACGACGAGCTCGTCGAGATGCTCGAGCACGTACTTGAGACTGTCCGCTTCCGCGCAGCGCCAGGTCGGCACGTTCTCGAGCAACGCCTTGCGACCGGTATAGAACTCGACGATCTCCGGCATGTACGAGTAGATCGCCTTGTCGTCGGCGATGCCGGTGCCGGGCGCGTTCGCGATCGTGATGTTGCCCGCGCGGTAGACGTCCATGATCCCCGCGACGCCCAGCACCGAATCCGGCCGGAACGTGAGCGGATCGAGGAACGCGTCGTCGAGGCGGCGGTACAGCACGTCGATCGGCCGAAAGCCCTCGGTCGTGCGCATCGCGACGCGATCGCCGATCACCTGCAGATCGCTGCCCTCGACGAGATGCACGCCCATCTGGTCAGCGAGGAACGCGTGCTCGTAATACGCGGAGTTGTGGATGCCGGGCGTGAGCACCGCGACGGTCGGATTGTCCGCGTTGCCGCCCGGCGGGCAAACGGCCGCGAGCGACTGGCGCAGCAGTTGCGGATAGGTTTCGACCGGCCGCACCTTCACCTGCTGGAACAGCTCGGGGAAGAGCTGCATCATCGTTTCGCGGTTCTCGAGCATGTACGACACGCCGGACGGCGTGCGCGCATTGTCTTCGAGTACGTAGAACTGATTTTCCGCAGTCCGGACGATGTCGACGCCGATGATGTGCGTGTAAACGTTTCCGGGCGGCCGGAAATCGATCATCTCGGGCAGGAACGCTTCGTTGTGCGCGATCAGATGCTTCGGCACGATCCCCGCGCGGACGATCTCCTGGCGATGGTAGATGTCGTCGAGGAATGCATTGAGCGCCATCACGCGCTGCTCGATTCCCTGCGACAGCCGATTCCATTCCTGTCCGGAAATGATCCGCGGCACGATGTCGAACGGAATCAGCCGCTCCGCGGCTTCGGCGTCGCCATAGACGGCGAACGTGATGCCGGTTTTGCGGAACACGCCCTCGGCGTCGTGCGCCTTCTGGGCCAGGCTCGCGGGATCCTGCGTGTCGAGCCAACGTTTCAAGCGCTCATATGGCACTCGTACGGTATCGCCGGGTTGCAGCATTTCGTCGAACGGCTTCATCGAATAGTTCTCCATCATTCACTCGGCATCTGTCTATGCCGAACCGGCGTAACGAGAGTAGCGAGCAAAGAGCGTGCCTTGTTCGAGTCCGATTCCCGGTTTGATTTGGCACTTTTGCGCGGCACGCCGCACCACGACGGTGCAGCGGCCGGTCGGCGGCATGCGCCGACTCGGCGCAGCCGGCGTCGCCCGCGTCTGTAGCGTGGCAGATTTCCGGCGCGTCTGTCTATGCGGGCGATCACTTCGGCATCCGATCGATTCAGCTGCTTTCATGGGTTAACTGGATAGTTATGCATCGACGAACGTGAGCGCGACCCGCGCCGGCGCGACGTTCCACGCGGCGAGCAAAGGACATCCATGAAAAGAAACGCATGTATCGCAGACGTGACGCCGCAAATCGGCCGGTGCCGAGCCGCTGGCAGATGCGCGATGGCCGGGCGCTCCGATAAAGCACCAACAGGAATCGAAGACTCGGACGATCGGCGGGAAAATTTCCTGACACGCACGAATGGCGGGCGCGCACAGTGATTGCCTCCGAGTCCCCCGAACCGGCAAGTTCTTACTGTCCCTGCCCGGTAATCCGCTCGACCGCTTCTGCGACCGACAAGGCGCCGCCCCGCCCGTCCGCCGCGCCGTCATCAAATTAACCCCACTCGCAAATGAGAATCGTTTGCATTTGAGTCGAAACTGTTCGATGATATGTTCCGTTCATCGACCGATACCGAAGCCTCGACCATGGATGCCATCGCCACCGCGACGCCCGCCCGCACCGCTGCCATCGCTGACGCCGACGACCCGCACGACTTGCTGCCGGGACTGCTGTCGCGCCGCTCCCGCTGGCCGCTGAACGAGCCCGCGCCGAACCCGCGCGAGCTCGACACAATCTTCGATGCCGCCCTCTGCGCGCCCGATCACGGCAATCTGCGCCCATGGCGCTTCGTCGTCGTTCAGGGCGCGGCGCGCTATGCGTTCGGCGATCTGCTCGTCGAGCTCGCCGATGCGCGCGCGCCCGACGATCCGCCCGGTTCGCACGCGCACCGCCGGGACAAGGCGCTCGCCGCGCCGCTCATCGTCGCGCTCGGCGCTGCGCTGAACCGCGCGTCGAAGGTGCCGGAAATCGAACAGCTGCTCGCCGTCGGCGCAGCCGCGATGAACATGCTGAACGCGATCCATCAGCTCGGCTACGGCGGCTTCTGGGCCACGGGCGTCGATTCGTACGAGCCGGCGATGCACGACGCGCTCGGCTTTGGCCTCGACGAACGGCTCGTCGGCTTTCTGTTCGTCGGCACGCCGACGGGGCCTGCGAGCAGCACGCGACGCCCGGATCGCGACGCGCACGTGCGCGAATGGCTCGGCCCCGCACGCTAACGGCCTTGCCGACCGACTTCATTGCGCGGCTCGCACATCGCGCGTCGCTTCGATTTCCGGGGGTTCCGTCATGAATTTCCATCATGCCGATCCGAGCGCCGCGCCGCTCGTCGACGCCGATGTCGCACCGCGCGACACCGACGCGGAGCGGATCGTCCTGACCGCGGTTCGCACATGGCTGCATCCCGCAGCAGCCGATGACGACGGCGCACGACGCGATCGACAATCGTGGCGCGACGTGCTGACCTCCGCCGGATTGCACGCCAACGGCCTTATGCATTTCGACATGCTGATGCGCTTCCTGACGTGCGACGCATGCCATCCGCTCGACACGCATTGCAGTTGCGCCAGCGAGCTCGCGAGCGACGAAGCGCGGCTCCTGCAAGCGCTCGCCCATCTGCAATCGACGCGAAGCGAAGCGGCGCTGCGCGCGCTCGCCGACTGGCTACCGCGCTGTGCAGACAGCGGCGTGCTGAAGATCGCGCGCTGGTTCTCGATTGCGCTGCTCGATGCGGGGCTCGCGATTCACCCGCCCGCGCAGCCAGCCGCCTACATGCACTGACTCGATCGACGAACGTGCCGCCGCGCGAACGATCAAGCGATCGCGCGCCGTCGATGATCGATTGCACCGTTCGACGCGCGTCGCACCCGCAATTCGGCGTCGCATGCTCGCCGGCGGCCGCGATCCCGCCGTCTATCGTCCGACACGCATGCAAGCGCGCGCCGTGAACGTCGCTCATCGAACGAATGCCGGACGCGCCTCCCTCGGTCAACCTCCAAAGTTTCGCCGTAACGTTCGCCGCCGCTGTGACGATAGGCTTGCAATCTCTCTGCTTGCGAATTTCTCTTCGGCATGGATCGAATGGCTCGACGGCGCCTATCTCTTGATGCACCGGCATCGCACGAATTCACCGCGCCTGCCATTTTTGGTAGGCCTACCGACGCGCCACGTCATCTACCATCCTGACGAAATCCCCGAAAGAAAGCTCGACGCCTTATATTTCGATATCCAAAATAATCGACGCACCTCCACCACGCTACGGAACGTGAACCGTGTCATTTTTCACCAGGAGGAACGCTACATGAAGTCGCTCTTCGATGCGCCGTCATCTCGCCACCGGGCGCATCGCGCCGCCACGCTCGGCGCCGCCGCTACGCTTGCCACTTCGCTCGCCGCGATGTTCGCGCCCGTCGACGATGCCGCAGCACACGGTGCAGTCGGCTTCCCGATTGCGCGTCAATATCAATGCCGCCTCGAAGGCGGCTACTGGGATCCGGCCGACGGCTCGGGGATCCCGAACGACGATTGCCGCGCGGCCTATCGGACCGGCAACAATTCGGCCTACCCTTTCACGCAATGGAACGAGGTGTCCGCAAATCCGGTCGGCCAGGGCAACGATCTCGCGCAATTGAAGGCGGCCGTGCCGGACGGCCTGCTGTGCGCTGGCGGCGACACGTCGAAGGCGGGCCTCGACAAAGCGCCGACGACGATCTGGCGCAAGACGCCACTGACGCCGCGCGACGGCCACGTCGAGCTCATGTGGGAAAACACGACGTCGCATAATCCGGCGCGCATGCGCGTGTTCATCTCGAAGCCGTCGTACGATCCGGCGCGGCCGCTGCGCTGGGACGATCTGCAGCAGATCTACGACGCGCCGGCTCCCGCACCCGTTCCCGCGAACGGCTCGGGGCATCTGCCCGGCTCGATCCAGTCGTTCTACAAGCTCGACGTGACGCTGCCCGCGGGCCGCACCGGAGACGCCGTGCTGTATAGCTACTGGCAGCGCATCGACGCGGGCAACGAAGGCTTCTTCAACTGCAGCGACGTGACGATCGCCGCGAACGAAAGCGCATCGGGCTTCCCGTGGATCGCGACGCGCGCGTTCATCGAGCCGGGTGTCGTGCCGCAAGCCGGTCAGCAGGTCCGCTTCCGCGTGATGGGCACCGACACGCGCGGCGCGGAAGTCGTCGACGTGCGCCAGCCGATCACACCGTCCAACGTCGATCGCAGCGTGTGGGCGAAGCAGATCGCCGATCAGGTCAACGGCCGCTACGGCAACGTCGCGCGGATCGGCGTGCGCTCAGGCAATACGATCTACTTCGACGCGACGAACCTGCGCGCGAACAAGATCTGGCTGCAGCCGAACTACAGCAGTGCGCTCGGCGTCGCCGGCGCGAAATAACGGCTGCCGTCCAACCGGACGGGCGACCGCGCGCCGCCGGCAGCCGGCGGCGCCGTCGCCGTACATAGCGTGCTTGCGGATATTCCCTCGATATCCGCATTGGGCGACGCATCTCGATCCTCGATGCGCCGCCCTTTTTTTGGTTCATTGCAGTAATCCGTGGAGGATTTGAGGGCGATTGCGTAACCTGAAGCCTGATTCCATGGATGTCAGGAGGGAAAATAGCTCGATCGCAAGGCACTTCAGACACTGGGCTGCTGGACCGGCTATCGGTTGGAGCGGGTGGAATGGCCGGAAGGAGACGGCCGTATGCTGTCGCTATATCTGAAGCCGGTCAGCGAAGTCATGCACTGCGAACAGTGCGGAGCGCGCTGCCAGCAAATCCACGAGACGACGGTTCGGCGAGTGCGCGATCTGCCGCTGTTCGAGTACCGAGTCGTGCTGCATGTCCCTCGCCGTCGGGTCTGGTGCGAACACTGCGGCGGCCCGCGACTGGAGAAGCTGGCGTGGCTGGGCCGCTACCAGCGAGTGACGGAGCGGTTCGCCAAGGCATGCGAGAAGCTGCTGCAAGCGGCCAGCGTGCAGGCGGTGGCAGCCTTCTACGATCTGGGGTGGTACACGGTCAAATCAATCGACAAGATGCGCTTGCGAGCGCGTGTGCCTTCGCACGAACGGGGCGTCGCACCTCTCGTCGAGTACAAGTCGAAGCCGCGCGCACTCCGCCATCGGCATCCGACAACCATTCCGCCGCGCTTCCGCCATACTACCCCGTTGCCAGGCGTACCCTGACATCGCCCTCGGTCGGCGGGCCCACGGCGGAAGCGCGGCTTGTCGCAGCTTGTCGCATCGTCAGCCCGCTCACGAACGTCGCGACCCGGCATTGAACAGCGACCAAGCGCACGACATCTCGATCCGTGTGCCGTGTTCGACATGCCCTGGAGCGGGCGCGTGACATCTTCAGTCTGGGTCGGTGTCATCTTAGGAATTGACCGACCGTTGGTCAATTATAGAATTCTTGTACTGTCAAACGATTTCCGCGAGGAGTTAAGGAATCCGACTTCGATGAACCGACACGCTGCGCCTCATTCGGCCGGGTTCGATATTTCACAGTGTTCAATCATCCGGATAACGGAAATCAAACGCCGTTCGAATTCTCAGTGAAGTCTGAAATTCGACTATGCGCCCCTGTCGAAGATCTCATGATCAATCATCAGCGACATTCCTGATCGCTCTGTTATTGGTGGGTTTCGTGACGATTTTGACCTTTGTTGTGGTCAGTGTCGCCATTGTCGATATCGATAACACATTGCATGCCAGCTACATCCAGCTCACCCCAATCATCGTAACCTACGAGCTATCGTTCGGGCTTTTGCTTATCACGGGAGGAAGATTCGGCGACCTGTTGGACCATCGCCGCACTTACCGGATCGGCACGCTGTGCTTCAAGGTTTCTTCGGTATTCTGCGGACTTTCCGCCAATGCCGGTTTTCTGATTGTCGACCGTTTTTTGCAAGGCTTGTCTGCCGCAGTACTTTTTCCGCAAATCTACGCAAGCATCCGTGCTGATTTCGACGATACCGACGCACGCAAGGCTTTTGGTTATCTGGGCATGACGCTTGGAGTGGTGGCGGTAACGGACCAGATTCTGGGCGGCCTGCTCATCTCGATCAATTTTCTCGACCTGCAATGGCGCACCATTTTCTTCATCAACGTCCCCATCGGCATGGTAGCGCTGTATTTTTCTCGCCAATTGAAAAACGTCCGGCCGATGCGGAAACAATCCCTGGACTGGATCGGCATTGCGCTGTCGAGCATCGGGATCTCCATCGCATTGCTCCCGTTGCTGATGATTTCCGTGTGGAGTTGGAATTTTCGAAGCAACGTCCTGCTATTGACGGGCCTCTTCACCCTATATTTTTTTGCACACCACGAAAACCGGTACGCGACAACGGACACGTCCCACTCGTGGGCATGAAACTCCTTTGTAACATGCCATTCGCGAAAGAATCGCTGCTGGTTATGTGCATCTATTTAAACGAGGCTCATTTACGCTGAGCTTCTCCATTCTTCTTCAATCCGGCCTGAAAATGAGTCCGTTTCAGGCCGGCATGATTTATGTTTCCACCAGTATCGGATTTTCGCTTTCTCCCCTGTTGATGCCGAGACTGGTCAATCGCCACGGCCCCTGGTTCATTTTTCTGGGCGCAATCCTGTATGCCGCGAGCTTCGTTCTCTTGATGATCGTGGTGATGCATATCCCGATTCCCCGGTTCCCGTGGCTCCTACTGCCCGCGCTGTTTGCACTGGGGCCCACTCAAGGTATGGTGATGACGCCGCTCCTGAGCATCGTGATAGCGACCGCGCACGGCGAGTTCGCGGGAATGGCGGCCGGGGGTTCTCTCCACTTTGCAGCAGCTGGGAGCCGCGTTCGGCGTGACCGCCGTCAGCACGATCATGCAGATTACGCTCAAGAAACTGTCGAACCTGGACGCGCTTCCTCCGCTTCAGAGCGCATTCGTCTACAGCATGCTGTTCAACCTCGCGACCGCCGTGATCGCCAGCCTGCTCCTGCGCACGTTGCCGGAACGGCCACAGCGCGTCTGAAGCGCCAGCGTTCCCCCGCCTCCCGACCTGGGCGTGCAACGCAGCGTTGATGCACGGAACCTCATCAGAACTGATTTTCATGCACAATTCGACCTGCGAAGGGTCATCAACGACAGGTTGGTTACAACCGTTTCATGGCCTAGACTTCTGACTTTTGCACACGAGCTTCCAATCTGCATGATGAGATACAAGACCAGCCAGCGCGAACAGGGAACGCCGAAATCTCCCCGCACCAAGCCAGCCGAGGTACGTTTAGACGAATTGATGGCCGCTGCGGAAAAGTTGTTCCTGGAGCAAGGCGTCGAGGCCACCACGATCAACGATATCGTCGAACTGGCCCAGGTCGCCAAGGGCACCTTCTATCATTACTTCGCATCCAAGAACGAATTGCTGACTGCCATGGGCCAACGCTACACGGCGCAATTCCTGGACCGCCTGAAACAAGCCGTCGACGCGTGCGCCGAGGACGATTGGTTAGGTCGACTTTGCACCTGGATCCGCACGAGCATCGAGGTCTACGTCGAGACATATCGCACGCACGACATCGTGTACACCGACCATCATCATCACAACCGCAGCAATCGCGAAAAGAACGCCATCCTCGACCAGTTACAGGACATTCTTGACGGCGGCGCGCGGGCAGGCGTATGGCAACTTGCGCAATCGCGCGTCACCGCCCTCCTGATCTACACGGGCGTACACGGCGTCACGGACGACGCGATCGCAGCTCAGGAGACGGATTGCTCCGAATTCGCCCGCGATGTCATCGCGGTCTGCCTGCGCATGGTCGGCGTTGCCGACGACGGGCAGCCGCCCAAGCCGCGCCGCCGGTCGCGCCAGGCAGCCGGCCGTGAAAATCCGGCCGACAATTCCTGAACGCTCATGCACGGAAAGCGTGCCCGGTTCCAGTCAGGCGTGCGCCGCGTCAACCACGATCAAGCAACAACGCGCCCGACTCGCCATTCAGCCCCTTGGTGGTTCCAGACAGTGTCGATTATTCGATATGCCAACGTTCTGTTGCACGCATAAACTGTCGTTCCTCGGCTACTGCGGCGAAGCAGCCGAGGTATCGCAACCATAACTGGAGCCTCTATCGACGCACTACTTGTTCGTCGGCACCACCTGGAGAGCGGGTCGCTCGGTATGAAAGAAGAGCAACAGGCATGCAATCAACAGGCAGACCACGCCGGCGCATGCCATCGCGAGTGCGAAACCGCCGGCCATGGCAGACCGATACAGATCGGAAACCCATGCTTGCTGCGTCGGCAACACATGGTCCAGCACTGCACTCCTCGCCATTCTTGCAGGATCGCTCGCGCCCGCCGCCGCGACCGAAACCGTCAGCTGGCGGACAGCGCAAACGCTCATTGCGCTGCCCAGCATGGCGATCCCCAAGGTCATTCCGGTTTGGCGCAAAGCGTTCATCGTGGCCGACGCAATGCCCGAGCGCTCCGAAGGCGCATACCCCATGACCATCATGCCGGTTGCGGGCACGGACAGCCCCATCCCCAGCCCCAGGACCGCAAAGACCAGCTTGATCACGGCATCGGACGTCCATGGCGTGAAGGAAACCATGATGCATAGCGCCAAGCCGACCAACGCGTAGCCCGCAACCATCAGCAATTTCAGGGAAAAACGCGCTGCGAGGCGACCGAACAAGAGCGATGCCGCTGCCATCACAGCGAACTGCGGCACGAGTTGCCAGCCAGCGAGCGCGGGCGCACTTCCTTTCGCTTGCTGAAGGTAGAGAGACAGAAAGAACAGACTGCTGTAGGCCGAGAAGCCAAGCGCAAACGACGCCAGATTCGCCAGTGCCAACGAGCGGTTGCGGAACAGCTGCACGGGAAACAGCGGCCGCGGGACACGCGTTTCGATCCAGACGAAGGCGACGAACCCCACCAGGGCGATGCTCAAAGGCTTCATCACCTTATCCGGAGAGGTGCCGTGCTCACCGATCCCGATCAGGCCGTAGCTGAGCATCCCCAACCACACCATGCTGAGCACCTGCCCCACCGGATCAAACGCCGCGTGATCGGGATGCTTGCGTTCCGGGATGCCCCATGCGCCGAGCAATGCCGCGGCGATGCCCAGAGGGACATTCACGAGGAAAACGCTCTTCCAGCCGACATTCTCGACCAAGAGCCCACCAAGCAACGGCCCGGAAATCAGCGCAAGCGCATTGAAGGCGGACCATCCGCCGATCGCGCGAGCGCGTTGGCGCGGATCCGGGAACGCATGAGTGAGGATGGGCATGGCGCCGGGAATCAGCAACGCACCGGCGATGCCTTGAATCGCGCGCCCCCACAGGAGCGTATCGAGGTGGCTTGCCGCCGCGCAGGTAATTGATCCAAGGACAAACAAAAGAACACTGCCAAGCCACACCCGCTTATGCCCATAGCGGTCCCCCAACGGCCCAGCCGACAGCATCACGGCCGATAGGGCTATGGCATACACGTTGACAACCCATTGCAGGCCGGCCAGATCGGCCCGCATAGCCAGTTGAAGAGTCGGCAGCGCGACGTTCACGATACTGATATCGATAGAAGCGAGAAATGTGCCTAGATAGGCAGCCGCGACTAAGGCGGAAAGGCGATATCTGTGCATGGCGATCCATTAGGTAGTCCGAAAGCAGTTCCTATGCTATATACTGACCGACCGTCGGTCAATAATAATCGCTCGCGATACCGTGAGCGTGGTCAAGACTGCAAACTCTTGTGCGCCAGAGGCGGCGGTCGATGCGGGTAGCCAGATGAGTGATTGAATCGGCGGCGCACCTGGATACGCACTAGTGTCACAGCCTGCGTCGAAACGTACCGCATCCCCGCCATCGTTTACACTCACCGCCACCATGATCGAAGCAACCGCGGAACGAACGCCATGTAGGATCTGCCGGAAGCGATGCAGGAGGGTGGGACACAGCCGGCACGTGGCAGCCTGGCCGTGCTCGTATCACGGCCTGCCAGCCCACTCGGGCGTGCACGGCGTCATCGACGACGCCATTGCAGCCCGGCAGAGGAATGCGAGCAAATCGCTCAAGACGTCGCCAGCGTGGCTGCGCCTGGTGGGTGGAACAGGAGAACCCTGGCTCGTCAGCCGTTACCGCCGATCATGCTGACAAGCATGTCGATGCTGGGAGCCCGCTCCAGGTCATCGACCAACGCCGCGATTTCTTCATGACGCGTGTGGAATCCCGCGCATGCTGACTGGCCGCAGCAGAGCCGGAACTTGTTGATCAGCTCTTCGATCTCTAGCGGGTTTTCCGGCCAGCCCTTCCCATAGGCAGCGTCGATCGAGAAGCACTCCACCTGCTGCTCCGTGATACTGAGGCGGCATTGATCGAAACGCTCGAATTCCGGAACTTCCACCAGCTCGATGCGCTGCGCCAGCTCGACCACCATGGTTTCGCGTGCGGCATCTGCATGGAATTCACTGGGCGTGGCACTTCCGCGCAGCAAAGCGTTGGCAGTGACGTACTGCGCGCTGAATTGGGCATCGATTTGCGCCGTATCCGACGGTTGGTAGTGAGCACCGCACACCATGCGCATGGTCGGCGAGACTTCGAGGCGGATGTCGCATGCGTCGAGCCTCAGCCCCAGCATGTCGGATTTGGCGGCCAGCAGTGAGTCGGTCAACGCGAGCAGAATGCTGCAGTGGGGGTATGCCTTGAAGCATGTATCCGCTCGTCCCAGGAACCGCACTCCCAGGTCCGCCGTGAGAATGGACAGATCCGGCTCGCCAGGGGCATAGAGATTGAAGAACCCGTTTTCGCCAGCCAATATCCGGCGCGGCCCGGTCACGCCCGCCTGTGCCAGAATGGCCGCCTCGATGGCATGGCGCGCGACCAGCCCCTGTCCGAAGCGCACCGCCATCACCTTGTCCTGGTAGTGCTGGAATGTGCCGACGCCGTAATCGAACGCGAGTCCGATGGCGTCGACATAGCGCTCCGCAGGCAGGCGAAGCAGTCGCGCTGCGATGATCGCCCCCGAAAACAGGCCCAATACATTGGAGTCGAAACCCCGGTAGAAAAAGCCATTGCCCTGCGCGGCGAGATTGATTCGTTGGCCGATGTCCTGACCGATCGCCATCGCGGCCAGCATCTCGCGCCCGCTGGCCCCGGTCATCTCTGCCATCGCCAACGCAACCGGCAGGTCCGACGAGCTCGGGTGCCAGCCGGGAGAAACGACGTCGCAGTAGTCCAACGCGCGGGCGCGCACCGCATTGACGAACGCAGCTTGACCGGCAGCCAGCCGCAGGTCCGAGCCAAGTACGGTTGCCTCCGAGCAGCCACTGTAGCGTTGCGCGAATTCAATGGCCTGCTGCACACCAGCCGCATCGTAACCGGCTGCCAGGCATGCCAGATGATCCAGGAGACGCAGGCGCTGGAACGCCATCACGTCTTGCGGGATTTGCTCGACATCGGTCGAGAAGGCACTCTGCGCGAGTATCAGGATAGGGTCGACGGTTGTCATGTCAGGGTCCTTTCTAGGACAGGCGAAGGGAAAGCAACTGCAGGTTCGACGTGCGGTCCGTCGACAATCACGTGCAGGTGACCTTGAGAGCAGTGCTCGACCCGCGCACGCACGCCGTAGACCTGCGTGAGAAGCGAAGGCGTGATGACTTCCCCGGGAACACCGAACGCCAGGACGCGGCCCTCGTGCAGCACGGCGACGTAGTCGGCAAACCGCAGCGTGTGGTTGAGGTCGTGACTGGCCATCAGCACGCACAACCCGCGCTCACGAGTCAGCCACCGCAACAGCGCCAACAGTTCGAACTGCCGCTGCAAATCGAGCGCGCTGGTGGGTTCGTCCAGCAGCAGAATGCGGGGGTTCCGAATCAGCGCTTGCGCAATCGAAACCAACTGACGCTGGCCGCCGCTGAGCGTTTGCAGTTCGCATTGCGCGATACCTTCGATCCGCAGCTGTCGCAGAAGCACGGCCACTGCATCCAGTTCATCCGCGGCGATGCGCCAGCCACCCTGCTGCTTGCACGCGAGCAGCAGGGCTTCAAGCACGCGCAACGCAGCGCCAGCAAAAATGTCCTGCGGCACGAACGCCGGGCGATTGGAATGCTGAGACGGCCAGAACTCGACGGGACGACTGTCGACCTGGATCAAGCCCGGTCCGTCGAGATCCCCGGCGATTCGCCGCAGCAAAGTGGATTTCCCGGCGGCATTGGCGCCGAGCAGCGCGGTTAGGCTGCCGGGTGGCAAGGGGCCGATGCCCACCCGGTCAAGCACCCTCCGCCCATCAAGCGTGGCGCCAACGTTTTCGATGCGCAGCAGTTCCATCAACGCATCCCTTTGCGCACGATCAGTACAAAAAACAAGGGCACGCCGACCAGCGAGGTGACGATGCCGATCGGCAACGTCTGCCCAGCAAGAACCACCTTGCTTGCCACCGAAGCCGCCGACAGCAACGTCGCCCCGCACAGCGCCGCGGCCGGCAGCAGGAACCGCTGGTCCTCTCCGACCAGCATGCGCGCAATATGAGGCCCGATCAGCCCGACGAAGCCGATAGCACCGACGAAGGAAACGCAGACGGACGCCAGGAGGCTGCTCAGCACGATGGTCCGCAACCGGAGTTTCGCTACCGGGACGCCCAGCGCGCCGGCACGGGCGTCCCCCAGGCGCAGCGCCGTCAAGGCCCACGCATTGCGCATGAACGCGACGAGTACCAGCAGCAAGGCGCCCGCCATGATGGCCAGCTGGATGCCGTTGGTACGGGTCAGGCTTCCCATGCTCCAGAACACCACAGCGGCCAGAGCCTGGTCCGGAGCCATATATTGCAGCCCCTGAAGCAACGCCGTGAACGCAAAGACAAGCGTGGTCCCCAAGAGGACGATCAACTCACTGCTCATGCCGCGCCATCGCGTCACGCGGTCGATGAGCAGAACCGCGCCCATGGCCATCACAAAGGCATTGACCGGAATGATGTACGGAACCAGTGCGGCGGGAAGGACGCTGACGCCCAGCACCAGGCCGAGTGCGGCACCGAAGCTGGCCGCGGCTGACACCCCGAGCGTGAACGGGCTCGCCAGAGGATTGTTCAGCACGGTCTGCATCTCCACGCCGGCGACAGACAGGCTGGCGCCCACCACCAGGGCGGTCAGCGCCGCCGGAATGCGGATGTCATGCAGCACCACCCGTACTACCTGGGAGGCACGCGGGTTCCAGAGCGAGGAGAACACCTTGTTCATCGGGTAATGCGCTGGCCCTACCGACAGATCGGCAAAGCTGCACAGCAGCGCCAGCAGGCCCAGCATGGCAAGCCACCGCAGGCGTCGCTGGACTGAGCCGGCGTACAACTGCCACATGCCGGATTGTTGAGACCCTTGGGCATGCTTACCCGCATGCGCCCCACTCGCCGACCAGGACGACGACTGCCTGCCTTCAGGCTTGGCAACTGCTACTTGAATGCGCGCCATGTCACCACCGATAGGAGAGCGTTGCGTTGATCACCCGGTCCTGACCGATGAAGCAGTACATCTCCGAGGTGCAACTGGCCACGTAGGACTTGTTGGTGAGATTGCTCACGTTGAGCGAGAGCGTCGCATCATGTCCGATGAGGTATCCAAGATCGTAGCTGGCAGCCAGATCAATCAGCGTTGCCGACGGCACCTTGAACGTGTTGCGCGGGTTGCCCCAGGTCGAACCAAGATACCGCGCGCCGCCACCTAGGCGCAGCCCGGCGAGCGCGCCCCTGAAACTGTAGTCCAGCCAGGCACTGGCAGAGTGGCGCGGTGTTCCGGCGGGTGATTTGCCTTGGTAGAGCGAATCGCTGACCAGGCTGCTGTCCAGGTAGGTGTAGCTGGCGATAAGATTCAGGTCGCGCGTCAACCTGGTAACCGCCTGCAGGTCCAGCCCGCGCGAACGCAACTCGCCAGCCTGCGTCCAGTAACCCAGGTGCAGTACGTCGCTCGACTTCACGTTGGTCTGGTTGGTCTGGAATAGCGCGACGGTCAGCATGGTGGTGCCGCCTGGAGGCTGGTACTTCACCCCCACTTCCGTTTGCCTCGCCTCCACCGGAACGAAAGCGTGCCCCTTGAAATCGGCACCCAGTTGCGGATCAAATGAAGTGGCGTAGCTGACGTAAGGCGCAAGGCCACTGTCGAAGACATAGCCGAGCCCGACACGTCCCGTCCACTTGCTGTCTTCTTGCCGGCGGGACTTCCAGACGGGCGAGTAGCTCCGCGAGGTGTCGTCGGTGCGGGAGCGGTCGTAGCGGCCGCTGAGCGTCAGCCGCCAGCGTCCGTAGACAATCTGATCCTGTGCGTATACGCCCACGCGCTGGAAATCCTGGCGCACGTTGTATGGCCAGTTGACGCGACTGTCAGTGAAATCCGGTGTCGCGTGGGGCCGATAGTTCACGGGGTCGTACGGGTCAAACAGTACCGGAGCCATCCGATACGAGTCGCTTTGCAGCCGCCCCGTCGCATAGTCCCCCCCCACGAGCAACCGATGGATGGTGGCTCCCAGGGAGACCTCACCGGCCAGGTTGTTGTCGAGTTGAAACGTGTGAGAGCTGGCCGGGGCGAGGCCATAGGTGCCCTCCAACGAGAGGTGGCCGCCCCGGTCCTGGTAGCCGTAGATCGACGTGCGCCGAATGTCCGAGTTGATGTACATGTAGCGCATGTTGCTGTTGAACGCCCAGCCGTTGCCAAGCCGATACGTAAGCAGTGAACTGATCGAGTCCTGCTTGCGTGACGACCCTTCGAAGTCCATATCGGTATAGTTGCGATTCCGCATCACCCCCGGATACCGGCTGCCGTTCAGCCCAAGCGCGGCCGCAGGCAGGCTGTTGTAATTCGGTATGTCCGGCTCCCACGAATGCGTCGCCAGGATCGTCCACGAAAACCGCTCATCGGGGCGCCAGGTCAGCGCAGGTGCGAGGTAGATGCGCTTGTGGCGCACGTCTTCGACCTGCCCGTGCTCATCCAGGCCCGTCGCGGTGAAGCGGTACAAGAACGTGCCGTTGGCGTTCAGGGGGCCCGTGCTGTCGACGCCAATCTGCAGGCGTCTGAAGCTGCCCGCTTGCATCATGATTTCGTGCGCGAATTCACGCTGCGGCCGCCGGCTGACCTGATTGATCACGCCACCGCCGCTCCCCTGTCCATACAGCGCGGATGACGGCCCGCGCAGCACTTCCACACGCTCCAGCGTGTACGGATCGATCTGCGGCGTCCAGGTCGACGTATTGCTGATCACGCGCAGCCCGTCCAGGTAGTAGTCCGCATCGATGCCACGGATGCGCGTGAGGTCCAGTTGCGCTCCAAAGCCGCCGTAGCTTTCGCTATTGACGCCGGCGGCATAGCGCAGCGCCTGGCTCGTGGTGGTCGGCTGTTGCGCCTCCATCTGCCGGCGGGTGACCACGGAGACCGACTGCGGCGTTTCCAGTACGGATGTACGCACCTTGGTCCCCACAGTGGCCGCCTCGGCCACATAGCCTCGCTCCGGCCCATTGTCTGCGCCGGGCTGCCGGCCGGTGACAGTAACGGTCGGCAGTGCAGGGGGATCCTCCTCTTGAATACGGGTAGTCGATGGATTGCTTCCTGCGTCCTCCCGCGCCCACGCGCCGGAAACGCCAGCGCAAGTTGCCAGCATCAGCGAGAGCGCGAAACGGCGGTGCGAAGACGAGTAGCGGGACCGAGCCCCCCCATCCGGTCGGCGGAGCCTGGTTCGAAAATGGCGTTGCATGTTTGTCCGTGCTGTCTCGAGTCAAAGGGTCGTTCGCCATGGGCGCCGGGTTGAGAGCGCATGCGCACCGCTGCAACCGACGGCCTTGACGAAAGACCTTCTGACAGGCGCGCGCCGGGAACGGGTGTACTTGCCATCCGGATAACCGTAATGGGAAGGAAGCGGCTCAAAGGGCTATTGACCGACCGCCAGTCGCAGTTAATAATAACCATTTTCATTTGCAAGTCAAGCAATGATGCACCACGTCGCGAGCAATAATTTGAGCCTCAATTGCAATTGACCGACCGACGGTCATATGTTAATAATTCTCACTCATAAAACAAACACAGAGGTGCGGAATGACATCTGGACGGATCATCGGCCTACTGACCGAAATAGGGCTGCAGCCCGAACTACTTCGAACAGCGGCGAGTGACTGGCAACTGCGAGCAGACCTCGGGTTGAGCTCGGCGGAAACGTTCGAGCTGCAACGGATGCTGGAGCAGTTGGGGTGCGTCGGCTTTTCGCTTTGGGGGACCCACGATCACTCGCTGCAGGAGCTGGAGCAACTGATCGACTCGGCACCTGCACTTGCCCGGCCGTCTGCCGTTGCCGCGGGCGACACGGCGAGAGGCGCTTGATGAACGGCCACCCTGCCCTCCTGAACCAGCGGCTGGCGGCCGCCCTGCAAACCGGCGAAGACGCTCCCGCACTGGTTGCCGCCGGCACTGTGATCTCATACCGGCAGTTGATGGCGCAGGTCGCCGCTACCGCGGCACGGCTTCGCACTGCAGAGATCGGCAAAGGCGACCGCGTCGCGTTCCAGTTGCCCAATTGCGCCGACGCCGTCGTGTTGATGCTTGCGGCGCTGATGACGGGAGCCGTCCCCGTTCCCATGCTCCCCGCATACCGGGAGCGGGAACTTCGACACGTACTCAGGGCGACGCGTCCCTGCGTCATTGCGTTGACCAAAGGCAATCGGCGCTTCAGCGCGGCACGCGTCGTGACCGACTTTCTCCGCGACGAGAACCTTGATGTCGCGCTTCGGCTGCTCGACGGTTCGCCGGGCGATGAACATGCGGGCTGGCGCGACCTTGGCCTCTTCTGCTCCGCGCCCGCCGACGCGACAGCGGTCAGCGAATGCGCCGCTGCCGAAATGCTTGCCGAGGATACGGCGATGATGCTGCTATCCAGCGGCACGACGGGCTTGCCGAAAGCCATCGCGAGGCTGAACGGCGGCTACAGCTACATGATCGCGGAAGCCTGTCGGGTATTTGAGCTCAGCCGCCAGTCCGTCTACCTCGCGGTCATGCCGATCTCGCACGGCTTTGTCATCAACTGTCCCGGCATGCTCGGCACCCTGAGCTGCGGCGGAACCGTCGTCCTGGCATCCGATACGTCGGCTCAAACGGCCCTGGAGCTCATCAGCGCACACGGGGTAACTCACACCACGCTCGTTCCGGCATTGCTGACGCAATGGCTCGAGCAAATCGACGACCTGCCCGCCAGGCTCGGCACATTGCAACACGTCCAGGTGGGTGGGTCGCGCCTGTCCCCGAACCTCGCCGCTCGCGCCGAATCGAAATTGGGCATCCGCATTCAGCAGTGCTACGGGATGAGCGAAGGGCTGCTTTGCTTCACCCGCAGTACCGACACCGATGCAGTCCGCTTCCATTCGCAGGGGCGTCCGCTGTCCGAGCAGGACCAGGTGCTGATCGTCGATGAAAGCGGTACGCCAGTGCCCTGCGGCGCATCCGGCGAGCTGATCACCCGCGGTCCGTACACGATCAAGACATATTACAACGACCCGCTAGCCTCTTCGCGCGCCTTTACACCGGACGGGTACTACCGCACCGGCGACCTAGCCCATCTCGATGCCGATGGCAACGTCTATATCGACGGGCGCGTGACCGACTCCATCAACCGCGGCGGCGAGAAATTCAGCCCCGAGGAACTCGAAGAATTGAGCAAGGGGCACGCCCGGCTCAAGGACGCCGCCTGTGTCGGCATGGCCGACCCGCGCTTCGGCGAAGTGGCCTGCCTGTTCGCCGTCGCGCATGAAGGCGAACCGTTGTTGCTGTCGGATATCCGCCAGCATTTGGAGACGGCTGGCGTCGCGTCGTTCAAGCTGCCGGAGAAGCTCGTTCTGGTCGACGAGATACCCCGCAAGGGCATTGGGAAGATCGATCGCGCATTGCTCCGGGCAAGGGTTCGCGACGATGCCGAAAGTGCCGGACAGGCATCAAAGGCGGCACTGCTATGAGACACCTGCAAACCCAAGCCGAAGGAGCCGTGAGATTCAGCCTTGCGGGCGCAGCGCCGGTGCGGCACCAACTGGTGATCTTTCCGCATGCCGGCGGCAGTACGGAATTCTACCGCCCATGGCGCGACCACCTGCCGGCGGATGTCGAGCTGATCGTCCTGCAGTATCCACAACTTGGCGCAGGCACCGCCTCGGCCTGGGACGATCCCGTCGCCGCGGTCCGTCGTTGTACGCGAGGGCTGGCCAATCTTCTGGGCGTCGCGCCCATCACCGTCTTCGGCCACAGCATGGGCGCGCTGCTGGCCCTGCATGTCGCCCAGGCCCTGGCGCCGTTGCGATTTCGAATCGAACAGCTCGTCCTGTCGTCGCAGATGACGCCGGCCGCCCTGCAGACCGAGCTTCGAACGGAGCAGGACATCGATCGCCTCGCGCAACAGGCGCTGGGGCTCGGCGAAGTGGACGGGTTGAGCCGGATCGGGGAAGACGCGCAACGCCTGCTGGTTTCCTTCATTCGCCAGGATCTCGCGCTGTTGCAACGGCTGGCGCCGCTACCCGTCGGCGAATTGCCGGCAACCCGCATATTCGGCGGCGACGAAGACCCGCTGGTCGACCGACCCAAGCTCGCCGAATGGTCTGCATTCCTATCGCAACACCTGACACCAGAGGTATTTCCCGGAGGCCACTTCTATCTTCGTGACCAGGTACCGGCCGTGGTGGACGCCCTCCTGAGGTCCCATCGTTCGGCACTCGCCTCATAAACACTCAACTCAAATGCGCAGTGGGAGACTCATCTTGGATTTTGAACTGTTCAATGCTCAGCCAGCAGCCCCCGCATTCGGAAAAGCGCTGGAGCTGTTCCCTCAACTGAAGGCCTATCGCGATTCGCTGGGCAATACCCCGCTGGTAGAGGTCCCGGGGCCGACGAACGGCGCTCGCGTGTACGCCAAGCTGGAGTCCAAGAATCCGTCCGGCTCCATCAAAGATCGCGTGGCGTTCGGCCTCTTCTGCGACGCGATCAACGCCCACGACTTCAGCAGCGGCCCGCTGAAGCTGCTCGATTCCTCAGGCGGCAACATGGCCAAAGCCCTGGCTCACCTGGGCAACCTGTGCGGACTGCCGGTACACGTGGTGATTCCGGATTCTGCTTCGGACGAGCTGCTGCAATCGCTGAACGACAACAAAGCAATCGTCACGAAGGTGGATCGCAGCCACTTTCTGCTCGGCATCATCGCCCGGAGCCAGCAGATCGCTCGCGAAGAACCGGGCTGGACGCTGCTGTCTCAACACTTGAATCTAGTGAACACGGCGGTGCACCAGCACCACACCGGCACGGAGATTTGCCGCCAGCTCGACGGCCGTCGCGCCGATGCCTGGGTCGCAGCCGTCGGCACCGGCGGCACGCTCGCCGGTGTCTACGCGGCGCTGGCGCAGCAGAATCCCGATGTGCGCGTGGTCGGGTGTACGCCCGACGAAATGCCCTTCGGCACCATGGCGCCGCCAAATGGCAGCGCCCGCTTCGCCGGCGCCGGCGGCTTGGGCTACGGATTTCGCCAGCCGTTCGTTTCGCTGATTCCTTTCGCCGTGCCATTCCAGACGGTCACGCATGCCGAGTCGCTCAAGGCGATGTACCGGTTCCTCGAGGAAACGGGCATCCCGATCGGAGGCTCGGCCGCCGCCAACTGGATCGTCGCGTGCAACGTCGCCGCCGAACTCGGACGCAACGCCACCGTCGTGACCGTATTCGCCGATGCCGGCAGCGACGCCGACCGCGAGCGCGGCCGCCAGCTGATGGAAAGTGACAAGAATCCTATCGGGAACCCCAACTATGCCAATGCGTGAACAAATGCCTGAACTCGACATGATGTCCAGCCTCGTCGCTCTCGCCAATCTGGCAAGAGCGCAACTGGGCCAGCCCGACGGAATCGAAACGGCGCGGCAGGCCGTTGCCGAGCGGATCGGCCATGACCACATGGTCATCATCCCGGCGGTCGAACTGTGCGAAATCAAATTCAAGGCCCAGGCCGACGACCGGCCCAGCGTGGGCGACGTCAACTCGCACAACGACCGTTGGGTCGGCGACGACGGCGATGAACTGGGAACCATCTGCGGCGAAGGCTGGAAGATCTCGCGCCTGGACGACGACGTCGTTTCTTACTATCGGGAAACGGCGGAGACGAAGTTCGGCAGGATCGAGACCGCGGGCATCTGGAATTCGTCCGCGATCTGGCAAGGCCGGTGGCAATCGCTGTTTGCCACCGGCGTCAGCGGCGAAGTGGCCGGCATGTTCGGAGTCCGGCAGTTGTATCAGGAAGTCCCTCGCCTGCGCTATCGGTCCTTTGTGCTGCTGATTCCCATCAACGCCGCCGACGCCGCCCTGCAACAGCGCATTCGTCGCGGATACATGACCGACTGAATCGGGGATTCCATGCACATCCAGCCCTCTGATCGGGACATCGCCGTAATCGGCATGGCTTGCCGGTTCCCAGGCGCAAGCGATCCCGACGAGTATTGGCACAACCTCGTCAACGGCGTCGAATCGGTGATGGAACTCGGCGATGCGCCGAGCGACCGGCAAACCCTCCCATTCGCCGCGCCGCTGACGGGCGACGTGCTGGCATTCGATGCCGCCTTCTTTGGGGTCGGCCATCGGGATGCCGCATTGATGGACCCGCAGCACCGCCTGTTTCTCGAATGTGCGTGGCACGCGCTGGAGCAAAGCGGAATTCTCCCCGGGCGCTTGCCGGATACCGGCCTGTTCGCGGGGGGGAGCAGTTCGGCGTATCTAGCGCACCTGCAGCAATCGGAACTGATGGAGAAATTCCAGCCGTCCGCTTTCGAGCTGCAGATCACCAACGACAAGGACTATCTGGTCAGCCGCACAGCGTGGCATCTGGGCATCGAGGGGCCGGTGCTCGGCGTGCAGGCCGCCTGCGCCACGTCCCTCGTCGCCGTCGCCGAGGCCGTGGAGGCGCTGCGGGCGGGCCGTTGCCGCACCGCGCTGGCCGGCGGATGTACGGTTCGCTTTCCCCAGCGGGTTCCGTACCAGGCCCAGCAGGGCATGGTCTACTCCCGCAATGGCCATTGCATGCCGTTCTCCAGCAACGCGAGCGGCACGGTGTTCGGCAGTGGCGTGGCTGTCGTCGTGCTGAAGCCGCTGCGGTTGGCGCTGGTCGACGGCGATCGCGTGCTGGCGGTGATCAAGGGCTGCGCCGTAAACAACGACGGAGCTCGCAAGGTGGGTTTCACCACCACCAGTGTCGACGGGCAACGCCGGCTGATCAGCCAGGCCATGAAGGATGCCAACCTCGCGCCTTCGGCCATGCGGGCCATGGAAGCTCACGGCACCGGCACGATTGCCGGCGATCCGATCGAGTTCGACGCGCTGAACGAATTGTTCGCGACCGGCGACGTCGCCCCCCGCCATTGTGCGTTGGGCGCCGTCAAAGCCAACGTCGGGCACCTCGAGACGTGCGCCGGGATGGCTGGCCTGATCAAGGCCGTGCTTCAGATTCAGCACGGCTGGATAGCGCCGCAGATTCATATCGACGAGGTCAACCCGTCCATTGCGCTGGATGGCAGCCCGTTCTACTTTCCAACGTACGCCGAGCGTTGGGAGTCGACGGATCCGCGAACCGCGATTGGCGTCAGCGCATTCGGCATCGGGGGAACCAATACGCACGTCTTGCTCGCCCGTCCGCCCCTGGACGCCGACGAGCGGCCTCCGGCTCCGGCTATCTACCCGTCGGCCGTTCCGGTGTCCGGGCAAAGCGAGGCCGCGTGCCATCGACTGATTCAGACCTACCGCTCGGATCTCTCGGCATTGCCTATCGATACGCTGGCGTGGAGCGCCCAAACGACGCGGCGGCCGCTCAGATATCGCGCGACCTTGCTGGCCGGCAAGGACGGAATGCTTCAGGTGGGCGAAGAGGTGCGCGACAGCGGGCGCCGCGCGCCGCATGTCGTGTTCCAGTTCCCCGGTCAAGGCAGCCAGTTCCTCGGCATGGCGACGGGCCTCGCACAGTCCAATGCCCGCTTCGCCACCGTTCTGCGTGAACTAGTCGGCCTGCTTCGCGACAACGCAAACGTCGACGTCTCCTTCCTGCTGCATGGCAGCGGCAGCGCCAGACTCACCGACACCGCGACGGCTCAGCCGGCTCTGGTGGCCGTCCAGATCGCGATGGCGCGTTTTCTCATGCAGCATGGCATCGTGCCCGACGCAGTCGTCGGGCATAGCCTCGGAGAAATCGCGGGAGCGTGCATTGCAGGCGTATTGACTGACGAACATGCGCTCCTGTTCGCTGCCCGCCGAGGCCGGTTGATGTCCGCCCTGCCTCCGGGCTCGATGCTGGCGGTATCCATGAGCGAGGAAGCCTGCCAGGACTGGCTTGCGGAGGATGTGTCACTCGCCGCCGTCAATGGCAAGGAATCGTGCGTGCTCTCTGGCACGGCGGCGGCGATTCAACGCGTGCAGGCATCGTTGTCGAAGCGCGGGATTCGCTGCCGTGCGTTGTCGGTATCCCACGCGTTCCACTCTTCGATGATGGACCCTGCTCTGGCCGAACTGGTACTGGCGGCGCCGGCCCCATCGACGGACGCTGCCGGGATCCGGTTCCATTCGACCTTGCTGGGTTCCGAACTTGCATCAATGGCGCAGCTGGACCGGGACTATTGGGCGCGGCACGCCCGCGAGCCAGTGCGGTTCGTGGACGCGATCCAGTCGATACCGGCCCGGGAAGGAACGGTATTCGTCGAGGTCGGGCCCGGCACCACGCTGACCGCACTGACGATGGCGTTGCGCGGGAAAGACATCGCCGTCCGCACGATGCGCGCCGAACGCGACGAATCCCAAGAGCACGAAATCTGGCACGGGGCGCTGCAAAAACTATGGACGGCAGGCGTGGACCTGGACTGGCGCCCGTCATGGGACAACGCCGGCACGGTCGCGCCCTTGCCTCACTATCCGTTCGACAGGACACGTCATGGCATCGCCGCGGATGCGGATGCGGCCGGAAACCCGCCGCCCGAGGCGCCCGTCCGCCGTCTGGCGTCGCGCGAGTATGAAACGCTCGACGCCGCAGCCGCAGCCCTTTGGGAGAAAGCCACCGGAGTGGCGCCGTCGGACCCGCATCGGCAGTTCAGCGACGATGGCGGCGATTCGCTGTCGGTCATCAAACTGGTCGCACTTGCCGACTCCGAGCTCGGGGTCATGGTGAGCGTGCCGGACTTCATGCGCGCCCCGACACCAACAGGCTTACGCGCCTGCCTGGTGGAAGCGGGTGCCGCCAAAGCTATTCGCACACATCGTTAAGGAAAAAAGTACGCTTGACTATGGCCATCATCAATCATCCCCGCTACGGCAAATACGAAGTCGAAACCATCGTCGTGGACGACCAGAGTTCCTTCACCATCGCATGCTCGCCGCGCCGGCACGCGCTGCCGAGCAACGGCGGAATCCGCTGGCATCGATATGACTCGCTGAGCAAGCAAAAGGACGAGGCAGTCATGCTGGCCCATGCGATGGACCTGAAGCACGGCCTATACCGCACGGGCTTCAGCGGCGGAAAGATCGTCGTCAACAGCAACGCCGCGCCCGACGACGCGCCGCACGTGTTCGACGCAATCGGCGAGACGCTCAACCGGTATGCCGGCTCGATGTACACCGGATGCGACATCAACACCAGCAGTACCCACATGGCCTATCTCCGGAAGTCGACGCAGTGGATTCTGGACGCCATGGACAGCCCCCAGATCAATACCTCGATCGCCACGGGCTACGGAGTCTGGAGTGCGTTGCTGGCCGTGCTGCAGTTCACGCACCGGAGCAGCGACGCGCCGCTGGTGGCAATTCACGGCATGGGCAAGGTGGGCCGGGAGGTGGCCCGGCAATGCCTCGAACGCGACTACGAGGTGGTCGGATTCGACGTTCGGCCAAGTCCGGAGATCCCCACCGGCGTGCGCATGCTGAGCGAGGACGAGTTCTGGTCATGCGCATCCGACGTACTATGCGTCGCCTCCCTCTCCGGGATTCTCGACATGAAGACCGTCGATCGCATTCGCACTCGCTGGGTGGTCAGCAGTTCGAACTCCCCGTTCGAGAGCCCGGAAGCGGAAGCGAAGCTGATCGGCAGGGGCATCGGGTATCTCCCCGATTACGTCAGCAATGCCGGCGCTGTGATCTGCGACAGCGTCGAACGGTCGTTCCCGGATGTCTTCCGCATCATGACGCAAAATCAGGCGAACGAATACACCGGGGTGCTGATCGGCGCCAAGACGGAAGAGTTGCTCAAGCGCTCGCATCTGCTGGGTTGCAACATTCCCACGCTGCTTTCGCACGCCCACTAGTCGGTATGGCTCCCGTGAGAAAGGGGCTGGCCTGCTGCGAGGAATCAAACGCGGGTTAGCATCGCTGCCAGAGCCGCACGGTGTGGACGGGGCCACACCCGGCGATTTCCACCGCGGAGGCCAGCATGGAAGACGGTAGCACGCTGTACGTCGGTCTCGACGTCCATAAGGACTCGATCACCATCGCCTATGCGCTCGGCGCGGGCGAGGTCGAACTACTTGGCAAGATCGGCACGACCAAAACGGATATCGATCGGCTGTGCAAGCGCCTACAGTCAAAGGCGCGATGCATCCGCATTGTCTACGAGGCGGGTCCGTGCGGTTAAGCAAAAGAACATCGCGGTCGTCGCGGTCGCCCGCGAACTCAGCGGCTTCATCCGGGACGTCAGCCGGCTCGCGATGTCGTTCGCCGTCCGGCCCGATGTACGCAGGGCGTAACACGACACCTGAGCAACGCTTGAATCACCCTAACCACTCGAGAAGGCGTTTCCTGAAGGCGGCGTAGCCCGGCACACGAGCAACCCGCGACGCGGCTACGCAACGGATCTGATTCGACTTGCGGCACTAGATAGCGGCAGACTCATTGGGCGGACCTCTGTAATGCGGCAGCCAATCCGCGGATATCAGCGCGATCCACCGTCGAGATTTACTGCTGCGCCGCCCTCAGGAAATTCGAACAACATGCATTTGAAAACCGAAAAAACGATCCCGATTGACAGCGGGAGTCATATCAGCCGCCTCGGCGCCCGCGTCCAGACGATAGGAGCCTGCCTGGTCCGCGTTCGCTGCAAGCGGCACCGAGAGAAAGTGCCGCGTCCGGCGCAGCCCTGCCGTACAGCCGTGCAATCGAGCGGCTGCGCCCGGACGCGGCCCATTCGTCGCGAGATGAAAATTTGACTGACATTTCCCGGCCGCGCCGCGCGCTGCTGCACGGTATGCTCGCCACGGCGTGGCTGGTATCCCTGCCTTCGGCGCGGGCTGTCTCCGCCGAAGCGACGGTGATCAAGGACGTCGCAGGCCGCGCCGTACCGCTGCGTCGCCCGGCGCGCCGCCTGTTGCTGGGTGACGGCGCCTTAGCCTATGTCCTGCCCTTGCTGCGTTCGAACGCGCCTTTCCACGACGTGGTCGGCTGGGGGGAGAACTTCCGCGCCGCCGATCTCGACAGCTATCGCGCGTATCAGCGGCGCTTTCCTGAAATCGGCAACATTCCCACGTTTCCGGGCGCGACGTCGGACGCGCTGAGCGCAGAACGGCTCATCTCGCTGGAGCCCGACGTGGTGCTGCTGAACCTGAGCTCACGCTCGGCCGCCGAATCGTCGGGGCTGGAATCGCATCTGGAGCGAGTCGGCATTCCGGTCATCTACCTGGATTTCCGCACGCCTATGTCTGCCAACGCGACGCGCAGCGTAGAGATCATGGGCGAGTTGCTGGGGTGCCAGGCGCGCGCAAGCAGCTTCCTGGCATTCCGCGACACGCAGACACGGCGTGTGACAGAGACCTTGCAAAAGGTCGCATCGCGGCCGCTGCTCATGCTCGAGCGTGCCGCCGGCCTCTATGACGACTGCTGCCTGAGCTACGGCCATGGCAACTTCGGCATATTGGTCAGAGCCGCGGGCGGCGACAACCTCGGCGACCGATTTCTGCAAGGGGACTTTGGAACACTGCATCCGGAGCAGGTCATCGCATCCGACCCGGACGTCGTGATTGTCACAGGAGCCAACTGGTCGCTGTATTCGCCGGCAGGCGATTGGGTCAATCTCGGGCCGGGCGCCGACCTCGCCGAAGGGCGGGCTCGTCTTCAACGACTGATGGCAAGGCCCGGGTACCGGGCCCTGCGCGCAGTCAGAAGTGGGCGCGTGTATGCGATCTGGCATCCGTTCTACGACAACCCGTATTACTTCATCGCGCTGCAGCGCCTGGCCAAATGGCTGCACCCGGAGCCCTTTGCGGACCTGGATCCCGAAGCCACGTTTCGCGAGCTGCACGAGCGATTTCTGCCGGTTCCCTATCAACCCGGGTACTGGGTCAGCCTGAGCGCGGCGCGGCTCCGGACCGAGCGCGCTTAAGACCCGCTGCGCTGCCGGTCGCATCAACGAATCATCACCATCACGCAAGCTCTAGCTATCAGGAGAATACGATGCATCCCATCAAATCCGGTTCGAATTTCGACGTGCTGGTCGTAGGCGGAGGCATTCTCGGTCTCGCAAGCGCCTACTATGCGACGGCCAAGGGCCTGGATACGCTGATCATCGATCAGTTCGGTGTCCGCAATGACGTCAATAGCTCCAAGGGCATCGAGCGGATGTTCCGCCTGATGCAGGACAACAAGTCGGAAGCGCGTCTGGCCGAAACGTCCCTCGCCCTCTGGATGGAACTCCAGCACGCAACGGGCGCGCAACTGCTTGCGGTGAACGATCTCATTTTCTTTGGACATCGGGATGCGCCGATGACGACCGAAGGCAACATCATGCAGGTCCGGGCGACCATGGACGGCATGGGAATGCCGTATGCGTACCTGGACTCTCCCGATGCGATCCACCGGCGGTTCCCGGTATTCAATCGGGCGGCCCTGCCTGACGATTATGCGGGGCTTGTCCAGGCCGCGAGCGCCTCTATCAATGTCCAGGCGGCCGCGAAGACGTTCTTTCTGGCGGCGAAGCAGACAGGCCACCTGCACGTGCTGGACAAGCATGCCGTGGTCGGCATCGACCATCATCCGGCGGCCGCGGGCCGCGGCTACATGCTGCACACCGAGAGCGACGGCGAGTCGCTCTCGGTCCACGGACAACATCTGATAGCATGTCCGGGCGTATGGACCGACTCGGTGCTGAAGAGCTTCGGCCTGCAGCAAACGCCGCGCTGGAAGATCTGGCAGATGAACTACGCGTACTGGGAACTCAAGAAACGCAGTCCCCAGGTACCGATCTGGTTCGAGTTCGGGAACATCGATGCGAGCGACCATGGCACGTTCTACGGCTTCCCTCCGCTGGATTTCTCGCCGACCATGAGCAACATGGTGAAGATGAGCGCGGACTACACCTACGATGTCTTCGACTCGCCCGCGGCAATCCGGCCTGGCGTGAACGAGCGCCTGCTGGATGAGCTCACCGGTCATCTCGGCCGGCTCATCGATCCCGGTGTCATCGATGCCGGCCGCTACCATCACGCCGGCACATGCCTCTATTCCATGAGTCCGGACGGCAAGCTCGTCATCGGTCGAATCCCGACGGAACCGTCCACCGACGCGTTCTATCCACGCGCTTCAATGTGCGTCATGGAGTCTGGGCGCGCATTCAAATACGCTCCGTTGTTCGGGCGCGTGCTGGTCGAACTGGCAGTCGAAGGTCAATCCCGCTACCAAGCGGACCTCGATGTTTTTTCGCCCGTCCGCGAAGGACTGTTCGACGTGGCGCGTCCTTGACGCGAAAAGCCTGTCTGTACGGTCACTCCCGCGCAGACAGAAGTGACCGTCCGCGCGACTCTTGTTTTGTCGCTCGGGCGGTCGACTGAAGTTGACCCGGTTTCTTGGACACCTATCCTGTGGAACAGGAGGAGCCCGTCATGGGAAAGCACCACAACCCCTACGCGCCGGAATTTCTGGCGCAGATGGTCTAGTTGGTCAAGGCTGGCCGTGCGCCCGAGGAGCTTGCGCGGGAGTTCGAACCCACGGCGCAAACGATCCATAACTGGGTGGCGCAAGCCGATCGCGACGGCGGCAAGCGACATGACGGCCTGACGACGGCCAAGCGTGAGCATGAGATCCTCTCAAAATCCGCGCCGCGTTCCCCGGAATTCCTCGATGAGCCTTTTTTTGCCTGCCCGCCGCCCGGCCGGGCGGCCGGATAGGCATTACCGATTCCGACCATTGAAACAAGCAATTTCACAGAAACGGGCCACATCGCCATACTGGCGCTTCCTGATCACACACCGACCCAAGAGGAAGCGCAAATGCCGATCATCAACAGCCAGATCAAACCGTTCAAGGCCACCGCATACCATAACGGCGACTTCGTGCAAGTCAGCGACGAAACCCTGAAGGGCAAGTGGTCCGTCGTCGTGTTCTATCCGGCCGACTTCACGTTCGTGTGCCCGACCGAGCTCGGCGATCTGGCCGACCGCTACGCCGACTTCCAGAAGCTCGGCGTCGAAATCTACGCGGTGTCGACCGACACGCACTTCACGCACAAGGCATGGCACGACACGTCGGACACGATCTCGAAGATCAAGTATCCGATGATCGGCGATCCGACGCTCGCGATCTCGCGCAACTTCGACGTGCTGATCGAAGAAGAAGGCCTCGCACTGCGCGGCACGTTCGTGATCAACCCGGAAGGCGAGATCAAGCTGTGCGAGATCCACGACAACGGCATCGGCCGCGATGCAGGCGAACTGCTGCGCAAGGTCCAGGCCGCGCAATACATCGCCGCGCATCCGGGCGAAGTGTGCCCCGCCAAGTGGACGCCGGGCGCCGACACGCTCACGCCGTCGCTCGACCTGATCGGCAAGATCTAACTCCGCACGGCGGCATTGCCGCCGTGCGCGCCACGCGGGCCGCGTCCGTCGCGGCCCGCTCACCGCACCGCACCGCATCGTACGAGAGCGGCGAGCGCGGTCCACTCTCGTTACGGAATCCGAATCGCCATGCTCGACACCAATCTCAAGACTCAGTTGAAATCGTACCTCGAACGAATCACCCGCCCGGTCGAGCTCGTCGCGTCACTCGACAACGGCGACAAGTCGCGCGAGCTGCACGCGCTGCTCGACGAGATCGCGTCGCTGTCGCCGCAAGTCACCGTGGTCGAGCGCCGCGACGACGCCGAGCGCAAGCCGTCGTTCTCGGTCGGCGAACGGGGCAAGGCGACCGGCATTCGTTTCGCCGGCATTCCGATGGGCCATGAATTCACGTCGCTCGTGCTCGCACTGCTGCAAGCGGGCGGTCATCCGCTCAAGCTCGACGACGCGGTGATCGAGCAGATCCGCCAGCTCGACGGCGACTACGCATTCGAGACGTACATTTCGCTGACCTGCCAGAACTGCCCGGAAGTCGTACAGGCGCTCAATGTGATGGCGCTCGTCAACCCGCGCATCCGTCACGTGATGATCGACGGCGCGCTGTTCCAGGACGAGGTCGAAGCGCGCCGGATCATGGCCGTGCCGACGCTCTTTCTGAACGGCGAAACCTTCGGCCAGGGCCGCAGCAGCGTGAAGGAAATCCTCGCGAAGCTCGATGCCGGCGCGAGCCGGCGCGCGGCGGAGGCGCTCGCGGCGAAGCCTGTGTTCGACATGCTGATCGTCGGCGGCGGCCCCGCGGGCGCGGCGGCTGCGATCTACGCGGCGCGCAAGGGCATTGCGACGGGCGTCGTCGCCGAGCGCTTCGGCGGGCAGGTGCTCGACACGATGGCCATCGAGAACTTCGTGTCGGTCCAGGAAACCGAGGGGCCGAAGTTCGCGACCGCGCTCGAACAACACGTAAAGCAGTACGAAGTCGACGTGATCGACGTGCAGCGCGCCGACAAGCTCGTCCCCGGCCGTATTCACGAGATCCATCTCGCGAGCGGCGCGGTGCTGAAGGCGAAGGCCATCGTGCTCGCGACCGGCGCGCGCTGGCGCGAAATCGGCGTGCCCGGCGAGCGCGAGTATCGCAATCGCGGTGTCGCGTACTGCCCGCATTGCGACGGCCCGCTCTTCAAGGGCAAGCGCGTCGCGGTGGTCGGCGGCGGCAACTCGGGTGTCGAAGCGGCGATCGATCTCGCCGGCGTCGTCCGCGAGGTGACGCTGATCGAATACGGCACACAGCTGCGCGCGGACGAAGTGCTGCAGCGCAAGCTGCACAGTCTCGCGAACGTGACGGTGATCACGCAGGCACGCACGACCGAACTCACGGGCGACGGCGCGAAGCTGAACGGGCTCGTCTACGAAGACATGCGCGCCGGCGAGACGAAGCGCGTCGAGCTGGAAGGCGTGTTCGTCCAGATCGGCCTCGTGCCGAACACCGAATGGCTGAAGGGAACGCTCGCTCTGTCGAAGCACGGCGAGATCACCGTCGATGCGCGCGGCGCAACGTCGGTGCCGGGCGTGTTCGCAGCCGGCGACGTGACGACCGTGCCGTACAAGCAGATCGTGATCGCCGTCGGTGAAGGCGCGAAGGCTTCGCTCGGCGCGTTCGATTACCTGATCCGCAGCGAAGCGGACGCGGCGCCGGCCCCGGCCACCGAAGCCGCGCAAAGCGACGAGCGGGTCGCTGCCTGATCCGCGCGATACCCGCTCAACTGTCTACCGTTGGCCCTCGTCGAGATGTGGAGAGCATCGCGGCGAGGGCGTTTTTTTAGGTTCGCGACACAAAGAAAGCCGCGGCGGCCGGGCGCGTCGAACGCCCGGCCGCCGCATCGCACAGTGAAAGGTGTGAAGCGCAATGCGCCAGCCGCACGCAACGTCGTGCAACGGGCTTGGAACATGCCGTGCGCTCAGGGCGCGGCGAAGAACAACCAGACCACGCAAGCGAAACCGACGGTCCACACCAGCGAGCGCAGCGTCGCCCAGTTCAGCAGATAAAACACCCCATAGACCACGCGCGAAGCAACGAAGACAATCGCAAGCTGATCGACGCGCTGCACGTTCGCGCCGTTGTGCCACGCAACGACGAGCGCGGCGGTGAACAGCGCGAGCGCCTCCCACGAGTTCTGATGCGCGGCGAACGCCCGCGCGCGCCAGCCTTCGAGCTGCGCGAGATACTGGCGCGGCGCGCGGTTGTCGTAGTGCGCGCCCGACTTCGCGCACATCGTCCAGACGAATGGCATCAGCGCGGCGATTAGCAGGCAAGCTTGCGACACGTTCATGTTTCCCCTCCCCTATCGATTTTTACGAACTGGATCGATCATCTTGATCGATGCGCGGCGGACGCCGTCCGCGCCAGCCGAACTATACGGCATCGGTTGACGCGACAGCGGAATCGGCGAGGGAATGTGGACGGAACCCGTCCGCGCCGATATCGGGGACGACATCCCGGAATCGAGCGCGCGACGTCATAGCCGGAAATTGGTGTCGCGCTGCGTGCATCGGCGGCGGCGAACGCCGCGAGCGCCTTCCGCCCGCAGGCGACGTCCGGACCTCGGCCGCCGCCGTCAAACGAAAGGCGCTCGCGCTAAACGTCCCGCCTCTGCCCCGAAGTTCGCCGGCAGACGGGCTCAGGCATCCGCCGCGTCGAAAGCAACATAATCGGCGATGCTGAAGAACCGGTACTCGTTCAGCAGGTCGGGCCCGGGAAACCCCTCCGGGTGGATGCGCCCGTGAATCGCATCGCGCGGGCTCAAGCCTGCCAGGCACATCGCGAGCATGAACTCGTCGAACGGCGCCATGAACTGCCGCGACACGAAGTGCATCCCCCAATTGAACACGGCCGGCAACTGTTCGGTGCGGGTCCAGCGGCCCGGGTCGGCAATCGCGTCGTCCAGCAGGCTCGCGGCCCACGGGCTGTGCCCCTCGACGACGAGGAAACCATGCTTCGCGTGCGGCTTCCAGCGCGCGACGAAGTCGATCAGATCGGCGGCCGCGACGTAGCCGGGCACGAGTCCTTCGGCGTCGCTGTACGCGACGCGGAACGCACGCTTGATCTCGTCGAGCGGAATCGGCAGCGCCGCATCGTCCGAGACGGTCAGTTGTCCCGGATAGTAACGCTCGACGACACCGCGCAGATGCGTCCGATCGACCTGCCGCAGGTAGCGCTCGAGGATCGCGTCGGCGGCGTCGCCGCGACGCACGTCGAGACGCCGGTTGTGGACCAGGAACATGAACGTGTGCAGCAGATCGCCGAGACGCGCCGCGCGGCGGCTGCCGTCCATCGCCTTCACGGTCAGGCCGCTCGCGGTGACCGCTTCGTCGTAACGATCGGGCTGCGAAATGTCGGCGTCGATCACGCGCACGTGCACGCCCGGCACGCGGCCCAGCTCCGACAGCGTGTCGGCCGCGCGACTGCGCGCCGATTCGTTGTAGTCCGCGCCGATGACGATGAGCGGATAGTCGGCGAGATGCCGGCCGCGCCGCGTCGACTGTATGACGTACTGCGCGAGGCGCCGCAGCGCGCTGCCGTCGCCGCAGCCCATGTCGGAAATGCCGGCCGGCTGTTGATCGAGCGGCGTCTCGTCGAACAGGCGGCGAATGATCTTCGTCGAAATCTCCCTCGACGCCGGACCCGACCCGGCGCCGCTCGACGCGTACACGTTCATCACGCGATCGATGTGTCCGTCGCGATCGACATCGAGCGGATCAGGATCGCCGAACAGCAATTCGTCGAGCAACGCGTAAGTGCGCAGGTACGATGCGGCGAGCCCCGCGTACGGCGCGGCAATCGGCCGATGAATCCGGCCCGCTTCGTTGAGCTGCACGCGCGCGCCCTCGGAATCGACGTCCGCGACGCCCGCGTGGCCCATCAGCGCCCACGCCGCGCTCAGCGCTACGCCATCCGCGTGCGGCCAACCGTCGCCGATCGACACCCAGTCGCGTCGCATATCGAACGCCTCGAAGACGCTTGCCGCGACCTTGCCTTGCTGCTTGCCTTGCTTCTCGAACACCGGCATGTCGAGCGCGACCCACGTCGGGCCGAGCAACAGCCCGTCCATTGCTGTGCGCAACTGCGCATGGACGTGCCGCTCGAGGTCGTTCCGCGGTGCCGGCAGCGGCCATCCGTCGACGCAGATTCGCACGAGCTCCGCATAGAGCGCGCTTTCGTCGTCGTTCACGCGCCGACGCTGACACAGCGCATGCAGGTGCTGCAGCATCGACGTCGCATCGGCCAATCGCGTGAAGAGCGGCCGCTGCGCGTTCACGCACTCGACCACGCACGCGCCGGCGGGCGTCAGCGCATAGTCGGCGCGCTCGTCGCCGCTGCTCAGCGTGACCCAGCCGGCCAGCGCGAGCAGGTTCAGCGCGCCCCACAGCAGCCCGAGATTGCGCGTCGGATCGGCCTTGTGCCCGGCGGCGAACGCGCGCATCGCGCGCGGCTCGCCGGCCTTCAGACCGTCAAACGCGCCCGCGAGCACGAGGCGCGTGAGCGTCGGCACGAGCACGATGCCGTTCGCCCAGTTGCAGCTGCGCGTATAGGCCATCACGCGCTGCGCGTCCTCTTCGCCGATGCGCAGCGTCGCCGCCCGATCATCGCGGCGAGTCTCGATCGGCGCGCCAGTGTCGACGATCTCGACGCGCAACGGCGTGCCTGCCGGTACGCCGAGCAGCTTGCAGCTGTCGTCGGCGTGCGAGCGGAGGTAATTTTCAAGCTGCTCGGTCAGAGTGCCGGCAGAGGTGGCTAGTTCACAAAGCGACTGCATGATCGGATGCGCCTCACAAGGAAGAAGAAGTGTCGGACGAAGCCGCGCCCGCGTGTGCGCGCATGCTTCGGTCCATTCGGGTGGCGAGATGCGCCGCCAATGCGTCGATCGACGAATGATCCCAGACGGCGGATGCGTCGATGGTCGTGCGGAATGCGTCGCTGAACGCCATCGTCAGCTCGACCGCGAGGATCGAATCGAGCCCGATGTCGACGAAAGTCGTCTCGGCCGTCAGCGCGATCCGGCGATTCCGCAGACGCTCGCCCAGCCACGTCAGCAGCCATTGCTCGAACTCCCGCTTCAGTTCGGGATCGGCCGGAGCGACCGGCGCAGGCGTCGGCGCGTCGTCCGCCGTCGGCGGCGGTTCGTCGTCGGCGAGCGCGACGCCGGCATCGGACGGCTCCGGGCGCGCGTCATGCTCGGCGCGCAGCAGCGGATCGAGCCGCTGCGTCGCGCCCGGCGCCGTCTGCTCGATCGGTCCGATCTCGCGCTCGACGTGCAGCGCCCACTCGGCGATCTGCGCGGCGCTCGACAGCACGCGCCGCCGGCCAACCTGACGCTGCGCCGCTTCAACGGCGAGTTCGTATTGGCTCTGCGCCCATTCGAGCGTCGCGCCGTCGACGCCGCGTCGCTTCGCGGCCTGCTCGACGGCCGCCAGCAGCAGCGCCCACTGCGCGACGGCGCCGAGCCAGTAGTTGACCCAGTTCGTCGCATGCGCGGCGCCGCCGAGTTGCCCGGCGTTCGCAAGCCCGTCGTCGAGCAGCCGTTCGCCGAGCTCGCGCAGTTCCGCGGCGAGCGCGCCGGCGCCCGTCCGCGCGCCCAGATAGCCGAGCAGATCGTCGCTGCCGTTCAGCAGCCGGCTGCCCAGATGCGCGAGCAGTGTCTCGGTCGGCCCTTCGAAGATGCGCGGCAGGCGCGCATCGCGGAAGATCTGCGGCGCGAGATTGGATTCGATGTAGCCGCGGCCGCCCAGCATCTGCATCAGTTCGTCGGACGACTGCGACAAGAATTCGGAGCCGAGGATCTTCGCGATCAGCAAGCCGTCTTCGGGCGCGTCGCGCCCCGCGTCGAAATCGGCCGCCAGGTGCTCGATCAGCGCGTTCAAGCCGTCGATGCGATGCCGCAGGTCGCCGAGGCGCTGGCGGCTCAGCGGGTTGTCGAGCAACAGCCCCGTGCCGATCCGGCGCCGCGCGCCGTAGCGATGCATCAGTTGCGCGCAACGCTTCATCCCGCCGACGCAGACCGCACCGATGCCGAGGCGCGCGAAATTCATCGTCTGCTGCGCAACCGCCATTCCCTGCCCGATCGCGCCGAGCCGGCACGCGTCGCTCACGCGTGCGCGATCGAGATGCAGCGTGTTCTGGATCATTCCGCGCACGCCCATCGTCAGGTCTTCCGCGCCGATCCGCAGGCCGGGCGTGCCTTGTCTGACGGCGAGCCCGATCATCCCCGCGCCGTCGGCCTGCTTCGCGAACACGTTGATCACGCCCGCCCACGCGGACGATCCGCTCCAGCTCTTCTGGCCGCTGACGAGCCAATGATCGCCGTCGATGCGCTGCGCGGTCGAGCCGATCGCGCGCACGTTGGAGCCCGCGGCCGGCTCGGTGAGCGCGAACGCGGCAAGTGTTCGCCCTGTCGCGAGCAGCGGCAGCAGTTCGTCGCGCAGTGCCGGCTGCGCATGCAGCATGATCGGGCGGATGCCGAGCGTATTGTTCAGGCCGACGAAGAATGCGAGCGTCGAATCGATCGTCGCGAGCTGCGACACCACCTCCAGCATCTCGCGATGCGCGAAGCCGAGGCCGCCGTATGCGCGGTCGATCTGCATGCCGAGCAGCCCTTCGTTGCCGAAATCGAGCACGATGTGCGGCGGAATCGTGCGGCGCTCGTCGATGGTCCGCGAATCGATCCGCGTGCGCGCGTAGTGACGCAGCCAGTCCTTGAGCTGCTCGACCTTCGATGCGTTCGGCGAAGCGTTGCAGCCCGCGTCGGCCGCATCGATCTTCACGCTCGGCGCGGCGGACGACACGGTTGACGCGATCGACGCGACAGCGCCCTGCGTCGCGTAGGACATGCGATCGTCGGCGTCCCAGCGCGCGAGTATCGTCAGCTCGCCGTCGCGCATCCGGTTGCGGCATTCACTGCGCCGCACCTTGCCGCTCGACGTCTTCGGCACGCTGCCGGGCGACACCAGCAGCACCGAGCCGGGACTGATGTCGTGGCGATGCCAGATCACCTCGCGAATGCCCTTGAGCAGCGCGTCGAGATCGCCCTTGCGCTGCGTGCGCTCGATTTCGGCGACGACGACGAGCCGCTCCTCGTCGTCCGCCTCGACCGTGAACGCCGCGCAGCCGTTCGGCACCAGCTCGGGCCGACTGCCGATGACCGCATACTCGACGTCTTCCGAGTAGTAGTTGCGCCCCGCGATGATGATCATGTCCTTCAGGCGGCCAGTGATGTACAGATCGCCGCGATGATGGAAGCCGAGATCGCCCGTGCCCGCGAATTCCTGCCCCGTTTCGCCGCCGATGCCGCGCTGGAACGTCGCGATCGTCTGTTCGTACTGCTGCCAGTATCCGGGCGCGACGCTTTGGCCGGCGACGCAGATTTCGCCGATCACGTCGTCCGCGCAGCGCTCGTTCGTGTTCAGATCGCGCACGACGACCCGCTGCTCGCCGATCGGCACGCCGACGCTGACGAGCACGCGCTCGCCGTCGCGCTCCTGCATCTGCGGCGACAGACCTTCGAGCTCGCGCTTGATCACGACCTTCTGACGCTGGAGCGCCGCCTGGTCGACGCACACCGTGCGCAGCGGCCGCGGCGCGCTGCGCCCGGCGACCAGCAGCGTGCATTCGGCAAGGCCGTAGCAAGGCTTGAAGCGTTCGGGATCGAAGCCCGTCGACGCGAAGCGCTGCGCGAACTCAGCGAGCGTGCCGTAGCGGACCGACTCCGCACCGCTGTACGCGGTCCTCAGACAGCTCAGGTCGAGCGTCGCGAGTTGCTCGTCGGGCACGCGGCGGCTGCACATCCGGTACGCGAAGTCGGGCGCGCCCGTCACGTCCGCGCGATAGTCACTGATTGCGCGCAGCCACAGGAACGGATGCTGGATGAAGCGCTCCGGCGCCATCAGCACGCAGCGGAAGCCGCCGAACAGAGACGTCAGAATGCCGCCGATCAGCCCCATGTCGTGATAGGGCGGCAGCCAGCTGACCATCGTGCTCTCTTCGTGATACCCCATCCATTCGCCGATCAGCGCGAGGTTGTGCATCAGGTTGCCGTGCGTGACCATCACGCCCTTCGGCCTGCCGGTCGTGCCCGATGTGTACTGCAGGAACGCGACGTGCGACGGCGCGACGTCCGCGGGCTCGAGTGACGCGTCGAGCGGCTTCGCGGCGTCCAGGTCGAGCAGCGCGACGTGCGACGCCGCGGTGTCTTCCAGCAGCTTCGTGCAGCGCGCGAAATCGTCGCCCGTGCACAGGATCGCCTTCGCGCCAGCACTCTCGACGATGCCGACGATGCGGGCCGCGTGCTGCCGGTTGCGCGGCGGATACACGGGCACGGCGACCGCACCCGCGTACAGGCAGCCGAGAAAGCCAGCGATGTAATCGAGGCCGGGCCGGCAAAGCAGCAGCACGCGCTCGCCGATGCCGACCGAATGCCGCTGAAGCAGCAGCGCGACGCGGCGCGCCGTCCGGTCGAGGTCCGCGAACGTGATCGACTGCTGCTGCTCGTCGTCGGGCTGACCGCTCAAGAACAGATAGGCGTCTTTCTCGCCTTTCGTCGCCGCACGGAAACGCAGCAATTCGTTGATCGTCTTCGGCAGATTGGTGGTTGTCATGACGTCATCCGACAGGAAATGAAATCCACGGTCGTGGTGGTTGCGTTCGGCGGCCGGCGCCGAAGATCCGAGGCGAGCCGGCCGGTGAGGCAATCGACGCGGGCGTCGCCCGCGTCGGCGTTCGCGCGCCTATGCGGCGCGCTGGAACAGGTCGATCATTCGTTCCATGCTCTTCAGATGCAGCGTGCGCGGCACCACTTTCGCGCTGCGCGCCGCATAGCGCTCGGTCCATTGCTGCGCGAGCGCGCGCGTCGCGGCCGCATCGCCGCGCGCCGCGCACGCTTCGTCGTCGCGCGCCGCGAGGCCGGCTCGCGCGTGCCGGACCGCGTGCCGCGCGACGTCGCCGCCGACGATCCCGTGATGGCCCAGCGCGATCCGCGCTGCCTGCTGCCGCTCGATGACGGCGAGCGACTGCCGGTACGCGGACAGATCCTGGAACACGAGGGGCAGCCACTGCGTCGGCCCGTGGTATTCGCCGAGCGCGTCCGACACGAACAGCAGGTCGAGCTGCGGGCAGTGATAGCCGAACAGGCAGACGCTGTGGCCCGGCAGCGCGATCGCGCGCATCCGCATCCCTTCGCCGATGTCGAGCGCCGTGCCCGGATTGACCGGGTACAGCGGGACTTCGGACAGGTCCGCGAGATCGGCTTCGGCGACCGGCTCCCACGCAACGGACGCCTGAGCATCGAGCTTTCTGATCGTCCTGCACGCGGACGGGCTCTGCAGCGCGTCAGCGGTGCCGGGCGAGCCGACCACGTGCAGCCACGGCATCCGCGCCTTCAATGTCCCGAGCAGGCTGCAATGGTCATAGTGCGAATGCGTGATCAGCCAGTAGCGCAGATGCCGGATGCCGCCGTAGTCCTTCAGCAGATCGTGAAGCTGTCGCCACACCAGTTCGGTCATGCCGCTCAACCCGCCTTCGATCAGCGTCGCGGCTTCGTCGTTGACGACCACGTACAGCGGCACTTCCGCGCTTCCGACGATGGCGAGCTGCGAGTCGATCCAGCCAGGGGTGCAGTGCTGCATGTCGTTCAGCTCCGATAGAGCGCGCACGCCCAGGTAGCGCCCGCGCCGTAGGTCACCAGCAGGTTCAGTTGCCCGGCTCGCATGCGCCCTTGCTCGTGCGCGAGCGCGAGCGCGACCGGAAACGCGGCGCTCGCCATGTTGCCGAGGTGCTCGACGGAGATCATGCAGCGCTCGCGCGGCAGGCCGAGTTGCTCGATCACCGCGTCGATGATCCGCAGGTTCGGCTGGTGCGGCACGACGAGCCCGATGTCGCCGAGCGTCAGCTTGTGCTTGTCCAGCATCTGACGGCATGCGTCGACGATGCGGCGCGTCGCGTCCTCGAACATGTCCGCGCCGCGCATCCGGAAGTAGTGGCGGCCCGCCGCGATGTCGTCGGCATCGATGAAGTTCGGCCGCTTCGCGCCGGGCGCCTCCGTCTGCAGCAGATCGAACTGCGTGCCGTCCGCGCCGAGCGACAGGTCGACGAGGCCGCGCGTCGCGTCGGCCTGCCCTTGCAGCACCATCGCGGCGGCGCCGTCGCTCAGCAGGATCGACAGGTTGCGGCCCGCGTTGCTCGTGTCGATCCGCCGCGACAGCGCTTCCGCGCAGATCAGCAGCACGTTGCGATACAGGCCGCTCGCGAGGAAATGCCGCGCGATTTCGATCCCGTACAGCCCGCCGCTGCATTGCGCCCGGATGTCGAAGCACGGAACCTCGCGCAGCCCGAGCCGCGGCTGGATGTAGCACGCCTGCGACGGATCGTGATGATCCGGCGACAGCGTGTTGACGATCAGCAGGTCGATGTCGGCCGGCGTCACGCCGGCGTCGGCCATCGCCCGCCCGGCGGCCGGGCACGCGAGGTCCGCCAGTTGCTGGCCGGGCGCGAGGTAGCGGCGATGCAGCACGCCGGTGCGGGTGCGGATGAATTCGTCGCTCGTGTCGATGACGCTCGCGATCTCGTCGTTGTCCACGATCCGCTCCGGCAGCGCATACCCGAGCCCGGCGATGACGAGGTTACGCGGCATGATCGGCCTCCGCGGCATCGACGGTCGAATCCGCGTCGGTCACGACCGTTTCGCCCCAGCGCCATAGCTGCGCGCCGAAGCCCCAGCCGGCGCCCGCGCCCGCGATCACCACCTGCGAGCCCGGCTTGACGACGCCGCTGCGGATCGATTCGTAAAGCGCGAGCGGCACCGCGGCCGACACGAGGCACGCGCAGTCGGCAAGACGAATCACGTATTGGTCCGGCGCGAGACCGAGGCGCTGCGCCCACGCGCGAACGAGGATCTCCGACGGCTGATGGAACACCATCGCGTCGATGTCGTCCGTGTTCAGGCCGCTCTTGCGCAGCAGCCGGTCGACGATGTCGGGAATCGCCTCGGGCATGAAGCGCGCGATCTGCTCCTGCGCCTCCGGCTTCAGCGTGAAATACGCGCCGAAGCGCTCGGCCTGACGCTCCGCTTCGTCGCGGTTCGCCGCGGGCTTCGGGTAGCGCCATTGCATCGTCGCGAGATCGTAGTGCGTCGCGTCGCTGCGATAGACCGCGTTCAGCCAGTCGGCGCCTTGCGGATCGTGCGCGTCGGCGACGAGCACCGCGGCCGCCGCGCCGTCGCCGAACGTCGTCGACGACTTGCTCGCATAGTCGACGACCGACGACATCCGCTCCGACGAGCACACGAGCGCCCGCTTGACGCGCCCTTGCTTGATCAGGTTCGTCGCGAGCTGCAGTTGCAGCACGAAGCTCGCGCATTCCATTTCGACGTCGGCGTCGAGCGCGCGGTGCGCACCGAGCCGATCGCGCAGCGTGCGCGCGAGCCGCGGCGCGAAGCGCCTTGCGCCGCCTTCGGCGGTGACGAACGGCGACGTGATGTTGAACAGCACGAGATCGAGATCGGCCGCCTCGACGTCTGCGCGCGCGAGCGCCTGGCGCGCCGTGTGCTCCGCCATCGCCAGCTCGGATTCGCCCGCGCGCGGATCGATCACGTAGCGCGATTTGATTCCCCAGAAGTGCCACCACTCGGAAGGGATCGGCTCGACTTCGTCGAAAGCCGGATCGTCGTTGCGCAGCAACCGCGACGGCAGATTGCACGCCAAACTGGCCATACGAACGTTGTAGGACATCAGATCTCCATTGCGATGCATGCGATGCGCGGCTTGAACACGTCGAGCGTCAGCGCGGCGACGATCTGCGCGTCGCCGCGCGCGCCCGTGGCGCCGCTCGCGCGGGTCGCGAGCCAGGCGGGAAGCTGGAATGCGACGGGGATGTCAGCTGCGCCGTCGATCACGTCGACGCGCGATTCGCTCGCGAAGCCGGCGTCGTCCGACAGCCAGCCGCGCAGCCACGACTCACGAAACAGTTCGGACACGTGCGCATCGACTTTGCCGCGCACGTCGCCGACGACCGCGCGCACGGCCGCGTCGGCGTTGCCCGGCTGCGTGCGAAAGCGGCCGGCCGCGGGATCGAAGCCGCTGTCGAAGCGCGCGACGACGCCGGTCTCGTGCGCGTGGCGCGCGGGCACGGCGTCGAGCGTCGCGAGGCTCGTCGCGTCGAGATCCGCGTAGCTCGCGTGATAGCGATCGTCGCGTCCGGACGTCAGCACGATTGCGCCCGCGCCGTCGGTGAAGCCGCTCGACTCGGCGCCGTCGACGTCGGCCAGCGCCTCTGCCTTCACGACGAGCGCGCGTCGGTAGCCGAGCTGACGGCAATGGCTCTGCACGAAATCGAGCGCGAGCGTCCAGTCCGCGTCGAGCAGATCGAACACGGCCGCGTTGGCCGCGCGCAGATCGCGCTGCACCGGATGCGCGAGGCGCGGCCCCGCGATGGGCGCCGCGTCCGCCATCCGGTTCGGAGAAACCGACAAACTGACGATGAGATCGAGCTCCGACGGCAGGCAGCGCGCTTTCGAGAGCGCCTGCCTCGCCGCCTTGACCGCATAGTCGTTCGCAAACGGAAGCGCGTGCTTCGCGCCGTCCGATACCGCAATACCCGCTCCTAGTATTTTCATGTCGCTTCGATCTTGTGTGGGTTTGGCGTTGTCGATGCCGATCGCCGGCCGCGCGCGGCGCCGCCGGCCCGCGCGGCCGTCAGGCCGCTTGCGCGTCCTCGGCCGCCTGTCGCAGCTTGAAGCGCTGCAGCTTGCCGGACTCGTTGCGCGGCAGTCCGCTCGCGTGATACTCGATGCGCCGCGGATACTTGTAAGGCGCGATCAGCGCCTTCACGTGCTGCTGGAGCGCCGCCGTCAACGCATCGGAGCCGCTCACGCCGGGGCGCAGCACGACGTGCGCGCACACGACCGTGCCGCCGCGCTCGTCGGGCGCGCCGACGACGCCGCACTCGAGCACGTCCGCGTGGTGCAGCATCGCTTCCTCGACTTCGGCGGGCGAAATGGTGTAGCCGAGGCTGATGATCAGATCGTCGGCGCGCGCCTGGTAGAACAGGTAGCCTTCCTCGTCGAGATACGCGGCATCGCCCGTCAAGTTCCAGCCGTGCTGCACGTAGTCGCCCTGCCGCGCGTCGTTCAGATAGCGGCAGCCGGTCGGCCCCTGCACCGCGAGGCGGCCGACGTGGTAAGGCGGCAGACGCTCGCCGTGCTCGTCGAGGATCGCGAGCCGGTAGCCGGGCACCGCCTTTCCGATCGCCCCTTCCTTCGCCCGCGCTTCATCCGCCGACGCGAAGATGTGCAGCATCTCGGTCGCGCCGATGCCATCGATGATGCGGATGCCCGTCCGGGCCAGCCACGCGTTGCGCGTCGGCACCGGCAGCGCCTCGCCCGCGCACACGCATTTGCGCAGGCTCGAGATGTCATGATCGTCGACGGCGTCGAGCATCGCGCGATAGGCGGCCGGCGCGGTGAAGAGGATGCTGACGCGATGCGCGTCGATCGCGGCGAGCAGCCGCTCCGGCTTCGCCCGCTGCAACAGCACGACGCTCGCGCCGACGCTCAGCGGAAACAGCAGCAGCGCGCCGAGGCCGAACGTAAACGCGAGCGGCGGCGAGCCGCAGAACACGTCGTCCGCGTCGGGCTTCAGCACGTGCTGCGGGAAGCAATGGCAGATCGCCATCACGTCGCGATGGAAATGCACGGTCGCCTTCGGCCGCCCGGTCGTGCCGGACGTGAACGCGACGATGCACGGATCGTCGGCTCGCGTGTCGACCGTCTCGAACGTGGCCGGGTACTCGCGCATCAACCGCTCGAACGCGCCAGTCTCGTCCGCTTCGTAGCAGCGGACGAATTCGACGCCAGGCGCGGCCGCCATGGCCGCCTGCAATTCCGCCGACACCGATGCCTCGCAGAGCGCATGCGAAACCTTCGCCTGCGCGATGACTTTCGACATCTCGCCCGCGCGCAGCAGCGGCATCGTCGTCACGGCGACGCCGCCCGCCTTGACGATCGCGAACCACGCGGCGGCGAGGAACGGATGATTGGTTCCGTGCAGCAGCACCCGGTTGCCCGGAACGAGGCCGCCGTCGCGCACCAGCATGTTCGCGATCCGGTTGCTGTATTCGAACAGATCGCGATACGACCACGCGACGCCGAATTCGGTCTTGATCGCGACGCGATCGCCCCAGCCGCGCTCGGTCACGGCGGCATCGAGGAGCGCCGCCGCGCAATTGATGCGCGCCGGAAACTGCAGGTCCGGCAACTCGAAGACGAACTCCGGCAGATCGGTTGTTGCAGGCAGATTCATGCGGCAAAAGTTGTCCATCGTCAGTGCTCACGAGAAGTTGACTGAGAAACCGGGGTGATTCGGCGCCGCGCGCGCCATCCGACGCGGACCGGACGCCGGCGAAGCCGCGCGTGCCGCGTGCCGGCTTCGTCGATCGAGCGCGCTCCGATCGATCGCGGGCCTGCGTCCGCCGACGCTCGCCTCACCGTTTCCCCGACGGCGCAGGCGGCGGCATTCTCGTCGCGGCCACTCATCGCATTCGAATTCCGGAAGACAATGACCGCCGCAACCGGCGATTCATCGGAAGCGCTCGGACTGAAATTTCGAATTCATCCAATTCAGGCCGGCACATCCCGAAATTCGATCATTTCAATCCACTGAACCATTTCAAATAATTTTCATGACCTGAAAATATCTTTCCGCCAATCTTGAGCGCGCAATATTAAAAACAAATTTCAGAAAAATAAAGCCCTTGCCTGAAAACACTGTCCTAAATAGTCGACTATTCAACCCCCCAATGCATTGGGGCCCAGGGATTACTAGCCCCCCTCCATTTCGTTGACTTGTCAAAAATCCGGAAATATCGTTTTATGGCAGCCAATATACTTCAGATAAAATTCGCCTGAGCAAGTTTATGTTTCAAATATCGAAACAACGACTTTCATCTTTTTATACTTCGCTTTTCAATTCGCTCCATTGAACCAAAATTCAATTGAATGGCGTGTTCCAAGCATTGATCCATTCAACCACCCAATCAGAAAATTTCGGCCACACGATCGAATCTTCATTCGGTCAATACGCGATGGCCGAATCGGCGCGCACGCGACGCATTGATCCCCCCGCACCGCTCGGTTCGAACGAGGACGCAAACGGGTTCATTCGCCGCGCGGATAGGCCGCTGCCGCTCGGGCAGCCGAGCGATCCGGTTGAATCGAATTGAAACGGGGCAGACCGGAAGTTGGAGAGGCCGGGCCGACGCCGATCCCGTTCTCGTGATGCTTCGGTGGAAAATCGGCGCGTCGCGCGGCGCTCGGACGATGCGCGCAATGGCAGCCGAGTCGAAATCGATTGCTTCGTCCATCTCGCCGTCCCGTAGTGCGGACATCGCACGCGGGCGCCGACGCGACAGTGCGACAGCGCCTATCGGACGAAGCGATCGTGAATCGAAGCGCCGCGCGCGATCGATAGCCCCGCACGGCCGAGCTTCGTGGAAATCGCGCGCCGGCTACTGCGCCGGCGCGCGCCTCGAACAGCAGTCAACCGCAGGCGCCGATCTCGCCGCACGCGGTGCAGAAATCGCAGCCGTCCTTGCGGATCACCGCATTCGCGCCGCACGAGTTGCATTTGCGCCCGAACATCGTGCGCAGTCCGGCGGCGTTGCGCGTGGCCGCAACCGTCTCGTCGGCGCTTTCGCCACCCGCCGATTCCGTCTCGGCGGCGAGCATCGCGGCGACCGCGTGCGAATCCGCACCGCCGCGCGGCAGCGTCGCGAGCAGGCGCGACGGCACCTGATTGCCTTCCGCATCGAGGAAGCCGCGACGATGCAGGATCTGCTGGATCGCGAAGCTGAGCGCCGCGACCTCGGAATCGTGCCACAGCGGGATGCGCCGGCCGTCGAGCCGCTGCGTCTCGCCGAGCCGCACCTGCCCGCGGTCCCACGACACCTTGCGCAGATCCTGCAGATTGCGTGCGACGAAGCCGCCGCGCGCGGCGAGCGACAGCGAACGCATCGTCGCCGTGATCCATTGCTGCGACTCGTCGCGCTGGCCGACCGGGATGAAGAATTCGATCGGCCGCTCGATCGTCACCTCTTCGCCGCCGATGCGCCCCGTCACTTCCATGAACGACACCGCGACGTACAGCGATTTCTTGCCTAGCTGCGTCAAGTATTCGACCTTCTCGATCACGGCGGGAAGCTCGCCCTTCGGCCGGTGGTCGATCGCGATCCGCAGCGGATCGAGGTCCGCCTCCGTCAGCGTGTCCTCCGGCTCGGACGTGTGCAGCACCGCGCCGAGCGTCTCGTTCGGCCGATACGTCGCGAGTCCCTTCAGGCCGCTCTTCCACGCGTCGAAATAGAGACTCTCGAAATCGTCGAACGGATAATCGGCGGGCACGTTGACCGTCTTCGAGATCGACGTGTCGACGTACGGCTGCACGGCCGCCATCATCGCGAGATGGTCGTGCGCGGACATCTGCAGCGCGCTGACGAAATAACCGGGCAGCGCGTCGACGTCGCCGCCCAGCTCGCGATACAGCCGGTACGCGTAATCCTCGACCGCGAACGTCTGGCGGCCGCCGTCCGCCATGATCTTCGTGCGCTGATAGGTCCACGAGAACGCGGGCTCGATGCCGTTCGACGCGTTGTCCGCGAACGCGAGGCTCACGGTGCCCGTCGGCGCGATCGACAGCAAGTGGCTGTTGCGAATGCCGTCGCGCCGGATCGCGTTCTGGATGTCGTCGGGCAGGCGCGACGCGAACGTGCCCGCTTCGAGATACCGGTCCGCGTCGAAAAGCGGAAACGCGCCGCGCTCGCGCGCGAGCTCGACCGACGCGCCATACGCCGCGTCACGCATCTCGCGCCCGACGCGCGCGGCGAAATCGCGGCCTTCCTGCGAGTCGTAGCGCAGGCCGAGCATCACGAGCGTGTCGCCGAGGCCCGTGAAGCCGATGCCGATCCGCCGCTTCTGTTCCGCCTCGTGGCGCTGTTCGGGCAGCGGCCACAGCGTCACGTCGAGCACGTCGTCGAGAAAGCGCACCTGCGTGCGCGTGCGCTCGGCGAGCGCATCCCAGTCGAACAGGCTGTCGCCGCCTTGCAGTTGCGCGAACGGGTCGATCACGAAGCGCGTCAGGTTGAGCGGCCCGAGATTGCAGCAGCCGTATGCGGGCAGCGGCTGCTCGCCGCACGGATTCGTCGCACGAATCGTCTCCGCCGCGCGCAGGTTGTTGTCGTCGTTCATCTTCGAGATGAACACGACGCCCGGCTCGGCGACGTCGTACGTCGAGCGCATGATCTTGTCCCAGATCGCGCGCGCGCGCTTTTCCGCATAGACCCACATCCCGTCGTCGCGCCGATGCAGGTCGTCCGCCGCGCGCCGTGCGGGCGACGGCTCCGCACGATGCACGAGCTGCCAGGGCAGGTCCTGCTCGACCGCATCCATGAACACATCGGTGATCGCGACCGAGATGTTGAAGTTGTTCCAGCGGCCCTTCGAGTGCTTCGCTTCGATGAATTCGAGCAGATCCGGATGATCGCAATCGAGCACCGCCATCTGCGCGCCGCGCCGTGCGCCCGCGCTTTCGACGGTGCGGCACGACGCGTCGAACACGTCGATGTAGCTGCACGGCCCGGACGCGCTAGAGCCCGTCGAGTGCACGTACGCGCCGCGCGGGCGAATCGCCGAGAAGTTGTAGCCGACCCCGCCGCCGCGTCGCATCGTCTCGGCCGCCTGCAGCAGCGCAACGTAGATGCCGGGCAGCCCGCGCTCGTCGACGCCCTGGATGCAGTCGCCAACTGGCTGCACGAAGCAGTTGATCAGCGTCGCCGCGATCGAGCTGCCCGCCGCGCTCATGATCCGGCCCGCGCCGAGCGCGCCGCGCTGCAGATGCTCGACGAAGCGCGCCTCGATTTCGTCGCGCAACGCGGCGGGCTCCGCCTGCGCGACGCCGTGCGCGACACGGCGATAGATGTCGTCGACCGTCCGCTCGTCGCCCTTCGCGTATTTTTCCAGCAGCACGTCGGTGGAGAATTGTTGCGGAGCGAGGTGGAGCTCGGATGCGATGGTCGCCATGGACAGCCTCTCTACGGCATTGCGCGTGGATCATGGGCTCGACACGCCGGCCACCGGCACGTGGCGATCGAGAGCGGCGCGTCGCCGCATTCGACGACCATACCGCAGCCGCCATTCCGCCGCAATCGGCGGCGCGCGGCCGCCGCGCGGAAAACTACGGCCGGATCAACGGAAAGCCGACGAGCGATGGGAAATCGGGGCGCCGGGTACGCATTGTCGCGCAACGGGTAGCAAGTTGCTTGCCGCTTCGCAGCATGCGTGCGGCGCGCACGCGCGCACGCGCGCTCCGCACGGGCACGGGCTTGGGCTTGGGCTTGGGCTTGGGCTTGGGCACGGCGCATGCACGCGCCGAGCCGGCGATGCGTGAGGCGACCGCGCGTCGCGTCACGCGCGCGCCTTCGTCCAGCGGGTAAGCGCGGCCCGCCCGAGCGCATCGAGCGCGAGCCCGATCGCGCCGATCGCCCTCGCCCGAGCGCATCTCGAAGCCTCCGCGCGCCGCCGCACGCGCGGCAATCGTCCACACGCCGGCCGTCCCGCCGCGCCCGTCGAGCAGCACGATCCGGTCCGCGACGCGCAGCGCCTCGTCGATGTCGTGCGTGACGAGCACGGTTGCCGCCCGCGTGTCGGCGGCGACGCGCAGCAGCGGGTCCTGCATGTCGGTGCGCGTCGCGGCGTCGAGCGCGCCGAACGGCTCGTCAAGCAGCAGCACTTGCGGCCGCCGCTCGCCTGCAATTCGAGCTGCACAGCCGTTTGCGCGAGCTCGGCGAGCGCGATCCGGATCTCGAAGAGCCGTGCGCGCTGCGCGCCGAACGTGCCGTCGCGCAGCCCGGCGACGAGACGCTCGACGGTCGCATCGAGCATGTCGCTCGCGGCGGCGATTTCCATATCGAGCACGCGGCGCGCGGCGCCCGCCGAGCAGCGCGCCTCGTCGAGCGAGCGGCTCGCGAGCCCGATCGCCATCGCGCATTGCATCCCGAGAAACGCGGGGCGTACGACAGGCAGGAACGCGTGCGCATCGTCGTGAATCCGCCAGCGCGCGTCGAGCGCGACGTCGTCGAACCGCAGCGCGGCCGTATTGCTGCCGCGCAACGCGATCAGATCGAGGTCGTCGCTTCTCGTGAGACCGGCCACATCGCCGCGCACCGCGAAGATCGACGCCGCGCGCCCTTCGTGCGCAACCGCGACCGCGACGAGCACACCGCCCGGCCGCACGTTCGTCACCCAAGGCAACGCGCCGTTCAGACGCCATGCTTCGGAAGACGAAGGATCCGGTGTCGCGTCGAGCTGTAACGATTCGATCCCCTGTAGATACTTCATCGCATTCGACAGGCCGGTCGCGCCGGCCGCTTCGCCGTTCAGCAGCGACGGCAGCCAGCGCGCGCGCAGCTCGGCATTCGCGCTGTGCAGCAGATATTCGATGAAGGTCCGCCGCGCCCAGCACACGAACGCGGCCGTCAGCGAATGCCGGGCGAGCGCGGCGATCGTCGCGACCGCCTCGACGACGTCGGCCGCCGCGCCGTCGCGCTCGGGCACGCCCGCGCGAAACGCGCCCGCCGCGGCGAGGCGCGGCACGAGCGGCTGTTTCGATGCGGACGACGCGTCGAGCGACGCCGCGTGCGCATCGAGCCAGCCGGTCAGCGCCGGATCGAGCGCGATCCGGGTCAGGCGGGTTGCGTGCGCGGTTCCCATCGGTAGGCGGCCAGTTCAGGATTCAATTCGTTCTGCGCGAGATTGTTCGCGGAGTTGCAGAGCGTCGCGAGGCTCACGCCGAGCACGATCTCGAGCGCATTCGCGCGCGTGAAGCCTGCGGCGAGGAACGCATCGAACCGTGCGTCGATGACCGCGCCGCGCGTCGCGATCACCGCGCGCGTGAACGTCGCGATCGCCGCGAGACGCGCGTCGGCGGGCGGCTCGCCCGCGCGCAGCGCATCGACGTCCGCATTCGGGACGTGCGCCTTCTTCAGCGCGACCGCGGTATGCCCGGCGACGCAGAAACCGCAGCCGTGCGTCGCGGCGGCCGTGATCTGCACGGCTTCGCGCTCGGCGAGCGTGAGGCCGCTGCGACCGTTGATCTCGGCGACGGTCAGATAGGTTTCGAGCGCCGTCGGCGCGTTCGCGAGCGATGCGACGAGATTCGGCAGGAAGCCGTTGTTGTTCAGCGTCCGGGTGAGATACGAGACGCTCGCTTCGGGCGCATCGCTCGGCGTGAGAAGAGGAAGTCCGCTCATGTGAGGCTCCGGATGGGATGCACCATTGTCCGAAGCTCGCCGACGGCGGGCAATGCGCGAAGGTCTTCGAGTGCTGCGAATTCGTCCACGCGTGCGAAGCGGCGAACGAAAGCACGAAGCGGACGCTTCCGCGTAACGTCGAAGCGACGGAACCCGCTCAATGCAATGCGGCGTTCGCTCCAGCGGCATGCGGGCCGTCGGCCGCGCGGCGGGGCGGCGGCGCACCGCCCTGCTCGCGCCGGTATGCGCCCGGCTGCAGCCCAACGGTTCGCTTGAACGCATGCGCGAACGCCGATTCCGACTGGTAGCCGACCCATTCGGCGACGCGCGCGATCGCCTCGCCCTGCCGCAGCATCTCGGCCGCGATCTTCATCCGGATCAGCGTGACGAATTGCGCGGGCGGCTGGCCGCACGCATCGACGAAGCGCTTGAAGAACGTCGCGCGGGACATGTGCGCGAACGACGCCATTACATCGGTCGTCCATGGGTCGCCCGGCCGGTCGATGACGGCCGCGATCAGGCTCGCGAATTCGGCGCGGCGCATCAGCGGCGCGAGGCCGCTCGCGAGCGAATCGTCGTCGACCGCGTCGCGCACCGCGTAGAAGAACAGCAGTTCGGTCAGCCGCGCGATCAGCGGCGACGGCTCGTCGAACGAGCCGGGCATCGCCGCCTCAGTGCGGATCAGCCCGACGATCGCATGGATCTGTTCGGCCGCCGCGCTGTCGCGCCGAACCACGAGGCAATCGGGCAAGTACGATGCGATCCAGTCGCTCGAGCCGTTGCGAAACGCGAGAAAGCCGCATGCGAGGCCGACCGCGCCCGGCGCGCCGGGATCGAAGCGCTGCATGGCGGGCGCCGTGCGCACGGCGTCGCGCCGGACGTCAGCGCATGCGGGAGATCGCGCATCAGGAACACCGCGTCGCCCTCGGCGAGCGGCACGCTCGCGCGGCCATCGGAGATATGCAGCCGCAGCCGCCATGCAGCACGACGTGGAAGCTCGCCCGCGCGCGGCCGGCCGTCGACGCGCGCCAGCCGTCGCCGCAGTATTGGCCGACGTGAAAGATCGAGCTGACGGGCTCGAGGCTCGACAGCAGCCAGTGGATGATCTTGTCTGTATGCGCCCGCATGCGTCGCGCCCCCGATCGTGTCGTGTTGGTCGAATGCGATGGTGATCGCATTACGTTAACGGCATCGCGCCGGCAGACAAACCAACGTTTCATTGGACGCTTATGAGCATGGGAAATAAATGCAACGCGGCAGGCGTCGAACGGTTCGGTTCGACGCCTGCCGCTTGGCGGGCATTCGGTTCGGTGTACGGCGCTTCGCTTTGCGTGCCGTGCGTCGTGCGTCACGCGTCACGTCCGATGCCGCGCACCGGCCTGCGTTACCGCGTCGCACCCAGGCGCGCTGCGTACAGGCGCGCGCCCGTCGAGCACGGCGCGCATCCACCGCCGCACCACGCGCTCCTCAGAAGTCGAAGCCCGGACCGCCCGCGCCAGGCACGCCCGCCGGCGCGGGCGACGACGCGTCCTTCGGCGCTTCGTGGACGGTCGCGTCCGTCGTCAGCAGCAGTCCCGCGACCGACGCCGCATTTTGCAGCGCGGTGCGCGTGACCTTCGTCGGATCGAGCACGCCTGATTCGACGAGGTCGCCGTATTCGCCCGTCGCCGCGTTGTAGCCGTAGTTGCCCTCGCCGGCCGCGACCGTCGCGACGACGACGCTCGCCTCTTCGCCCGCGTTCGCGACGATCTGGCGCAGCGGCTCTTCGAGCGCGCGCAGCACGATGTTGATGCCGGCCTTCTGATCGGCGTTCACGCCGACCAGATCCGCGATCGCCTGCTTCACGCGAATCAGCGCGACGCCGCCGCCCGGCACGATGCCTTCCTCGACGGCCGCGCGCGTCGCGTGCAGCGCATCGTCGACGCGATCCTTCTTCTCCTTCACTTCGATTTCGGTTGCGCCGCCGACCTTGATCACCGCGACGCCGCCCGCGAGCTTCGCGACGCGCTCCTGCAGCTTCTCGCGATCGTAGTCGGACGTCGCGTCAGCGATCTGCGCGCGGATCTGCTTCACGCGCGCCTCGATGTTCGGCTTGTCGCCCGCGCCGTCGATGAGCGTCGTGCTGTCCTTGCCGACCTCGATGCGCTTCGCGCGCCCGAGCTCGGCGAGCGTCGCCTTCTCGAGCGAGAGGCCGGTTTCCTCGGCGATCACCTGGCCGCCCGTCAGGATCGCGATGTCTTCCAGCAGCGCCTTGCGGCGGTCGCCGAAGCCGGGCGCCTTGACCGCAACGGTCTTCAGGATGCCTCGAATGTTGTTGACGACGAGCGTCGCCAGCGCTTCGCCCTCGACGTCCTCGGCGACGATGAGGAGCGGCCGCCCCGCTTTCGCGACCTGCTCGAGCACCGGCAGCAGATCGCGAATGTTCGAGATCTTCTTGTCGTGCAGCAGGATGAACGGCTCGTCGAGCACCGCGAGCTGGCGGTCGGGATTGTTGATGAAGTACGGCGACAGATAACCGCGATCGAACTGCAGCCCTTCGACGACATCGAGTTCGTCGGCGAGCGACTTGCCGTCCTCGACGGTGATCACGCCCTCCTTGCCGACGCGGTCGATCGCCTCGGCGATCCGCTGGCCGATCGATTCCTCGCCGTTCGCCGAAATCGTCGCGACCTGCGCGATCTCCTTGCTTGTCGTCGTCGGCTTGCTGATCTTCTTCAGCGCCTCGACCGCGGCCAGCACGGCCTTGTCGATCCCACGCTTCAGATCGAGCGGATTCAGGCCCGCGGCGACGTACTTCTGCCCTTCGCGAACGATCGCCTGCGCGAGCACGGTCGCGGTCGTCGTGCCGTCGCCCGCCGCATCGCTCGTCTTCGATGCGACTTCCTTCACGAGCTGCGCGCCGATGTTCTGCACCTTGTCCGCGAGCTCGATCTCCTTCGCGACCGACACGCCATCCTTCGTGACGACGGGCGCGCCGAAGCTGCGCTCGAGCACGACGTTGCGGCCTTTCGGGCCGAGCGTGACCTTCACCGCGTTCGCGAGTAGATTGACGCCTTCGACGAGCTTCGTGCGCGCGCCATCGTGAAAAATGATTTCTTTCGCTGCCATGACTCGGCGCTCCTCAGGAATGAACGACTGCGACGATTTCTTCTTCGCGCAGCACCAGCAATTCGTTGCCGTCGACCTTCACGGGCTGCCCGGCGTACTTGCCGAACAGCACGCGCTCGCCGACCTTCACGTCGGGTTCGACACGCTTGCCGTCGGCGTCGCGCCGGCCGGGGCCGACGGCGACGATCTCGCCCTGGTCGGGCTTTTCCGCCGCGCTGTCCGGGATGACGATGCCCGACGCGGTCTTGGTTTCCTGGTCGAGTCGCTTGACGACGACGCGATCGTGGAGCGGACGTAGGCTCATTCTCAGGTTTCCTTATCGAAGTCGTTGGCACTCGGGTTCGATGAGCGCCAGTCCGGTGTCGAGTATAGAAACGTGCAGTCGATCGCTCCAATAACGGATTGGCACAAACTTATCGGCGAATCGCATAAGGTGCGACCGGGCATCCATCGGCCGGCGGCCGGTTGCGCTAGATGAAGAACGTGTCGAGGAACGCCGCCGCTTCGTCCGAGATGCCGACGATCTTGTTGGTCGCCTGACGATAGAACTTGAAGTTGAGCTCGGTCGCGGGCTGACCGTCGCGCCAGTCCGCGAAGCCTCCGAGTTCGTTTCGTCCGAGCGGCCGCTTCGCGCGCGCCGCGCGCTCGATGGCGACGCTCACGCGCGGCGTTTGCCGAGCCGCGCCGGGAATTTTCGCGATTGCTTCGACGAACGTCACGACGCCGCGCGCGATGAGGCCGCGCCCCCCCTCGTTCTCGCTCGCGAACACGAAGATTGTGTCGCCTTCGGCGATATGCTTGCCGCCGTACATCGTCTTTTGCGCAGTGAACGCGAACGTCTTCGCCTGCGGATCGCTCACTTCGGCTTTGATCGCAAATGCCATGCTTCGCCTCCGTTTGCGCCCAAATTTCGTTGTCGTCCCAGCCAGCCATTTGCGCGCCGCTCGCTCCCGAAATAGGAGCGAGCGCCATTCGGCACCGTCGGTCAGCGCGCGCCGACCTTGCGCTGCCGCCACAGGCACAGCAGATCGCACGCGATGTGCGCGGCCGCGATCGCGGTGATCTCGCTCTGGTCGTACGCGGGTGCGACTTCGACGACGTCCGCGCCGATCAGGTTCACGCCGCCGAGGCCGCGCACGATCGACAGCGCCTGCGCGGACGACAGCCCGCCCGCGACCGGCGTGCCCGTGCCCGGCGCGAACGCGGGATCGAGGCAGTCGATATCGAATGTCAGATAAGCGGGCCGGTCGCCGACGATCGACCGGATGCGTTCGAGCGCCGCGCGCGGACCGTGCTCGTGCACCCACGCGGCGTCGAGCACGTTGATGCCGAGATAGTCGTCGTTCCACGTGCGGATGCCGATCTGCACCGACGTCTTCGGATCGATCAGCCCTTCGTCGACCGCCTTGTAGAACATCGTGCCGTGATTGAGGCTGTCCGGATCGTCGTCGGCCCATGTGTCGCAGTGCGCGTCGAAATGGATCAGCGACAGCGGCCCGCCGTACTTCTGCGCGTGCGCAATCAGCAGCGGATACGTGATGTAGTGATCGCCGCCGAACGTCAGCATCTTCGCGTTCGATCGCAGGATCGTTTGCGCATGCTCGACGATCGCGGCCTTGATCGTCGGCGGATTGTGCGCGTCGAACCAGCAGTCGCCGTAGTCGATCACCGCGAGATCGTCGAACGGATCGAAGCCCCATGGATAGGGATGCAGCTCCGCGAGCTGCACGCTCGCCGCGCGCACCGCGGACGGGCCGAGGCGCGCGCCGGAGCGAAACGTCGTCGCGAGATCGAGCGGCACGCCGGACACGGCGACGTCGACGCCGTCGAGATCGCGACTGTAGTTGCGTCGCATGAACGACAGCACGCCCGCGTAGGTGTTTTCGATCGAGGAACCGTAGAGAGATGGACGGCGGATCGCGCCGTCGCCATAGAGCGTTTCATTCATCGAATGATCCGTTGGAGGGACCGGCTCGTTCGCGGCGCTGCAAGGGAAAAGGCGAACGGGCCGGCGGTTGGATTCATTGGGAACGCGGCGGCGTGATGCGTTCGCGCCGCCGCGCTGGCTTGCGAATCCTTTAGCGCAGCCGCACGAGCGTCGACTTCAGCTCGGTGTACTTCTCCAGTGCGTGCAACGACTTGTCGCGGCCGTTGCCCGATTGCTTGTAGCCGCCGAACGGGAAATTCATGTCGCCCCCTTCGTCGTAGCAGTTGACCCATACCGTGCCCGCGCGCAGCCGACGCGCGACTTCGTGCGCGGTCGTCAGACTCGAGGTCCACACCGCGGCGCCGAGCCCGTAATCGCTGTCGTTCGCGATCCTCACCGCTTCGTCGACCGAATCGAACGTGATCACCGACAACACCGGGCCGAAGATTTCCTCGCGCGCGATCTTCGCGTCGGGCGTCGTATCGAACACGGTCGGCTCGATGTAGAAGCCGCCGCCTTTTTCGTTCACGCGCGCGCCGCCGAGCAGCAGCTTCGCTTCGCCGCGGCCCGACTCGATATAGCCGAGCACGCGTTCGAGCTGGACCTCATCGACGATCGCGCCCATCGACACGTTCGGATCGAGCGGATTGCCCGGCGTATACGCGCGCGCCGCGGCGACGAGCTTCTCGACGAACGCGTCCTTGATGTCGCGATGCACGAGGAGACGCGAGCCCGCCGTGCACATCTCGCCCATGTTGTAGAAGATCGCGCCCGCCGCCGCCTTCGCCGCGCGGTCGAGATCCGGGCAATCGGGCAGCACGATGTTCGGCGACTTGCCGCCGAGTTCGAGCCACACGCGCTTCAGGTTCGATTGCCCCGCGTACTGCATGATCAGCTTGCCGACGCCCGTTGACCCGGTGAACGCGAGACAGTCGACGTCGCGATGCAGCGCGAGCAGCTTGCCCGGCTCGCCGCCGCCCGGCACGACGTTGAACACGCCGGCCGGAATGCCCGCCTCGTGCGCGAGCTGCGCGACCTTGATCGCCGTGAGCGGCGATTTCTCCGAAGGCTTCAGCACGACGCTGTTGCCCGCGGCGAGCGCCGGCCCGAACTTCCACGACGCCATCAGGATCGGGAAATTCCATGGCACGACCGCGGCGACGACGCCGAGCGGCTCGCGCGTGACGAAGCCGACGAGATGATGATCGGCGGGCACCACTTCGCCGCCGACCTTGTCGATCGCTTCCGCGAACCACTCGACACAATACGCGGCGCCCGGCACGTCGACCGTCGTCGTGTCGCCGATCGGCTTGCCCGCGTCGAGCGTCTCGAGCAGCGACAGCTCGTCGAGGCGCTCGCGCATCAGCGCCGCCCAGCGCAGCAGGATCGCCTTGCGCTTGCGCGGGCTCAGGCCCGCCCACACCTGCGCGTCGAACGCGCGCCGCGCGGCGGTCACCGCCGCGTCGACGTCGGCCGCGCCGCAATCGGCGACCTTCACGAGCACGCGGCCGTCGATCGGGCTCACGCAATCGAACGTCTTGCCGCCGTGCGCGTCGCGATACGCGCCGTCGATGAATGCGCGCCCTTCGATCGCGAGCGTCGCAGCCTTGTCCTGCCAGTAAGCCAAAGTCGTCTTGTCCATCGGGATTGCCTCGTAGGATTTGATTCGCCATGCGTAACGACGTACGTGACGCCGCTCGCTTGCGGCGCGCGGCGGCGGCGAATCGCGTTGGCGCGTCGTCAGAAGGTGGGCGGCGAATTCGCCGACACGACCTCGCAGACGTGTTCCGCGCTGGGATTGCGAAAACGGTGCGGCAAGCGGCTCTCGAAGTAGTAGCTGTCTCCGGGATCGAGCAGCCACGTCGTGCCGTCGACGGTCAGCTCGATCTGCCCGGACACGACGACGCCGCCCTCGTGTCCCGCATGCGCGAGCATTTCCGGACCGGTGTCCGCGAGCGGCTGATAGACCTCGCGCATGATGCACATGTTGCGGTCCTTGACGCCGGAGCCCGCGAGATAGAAGCCGATCGCGTCGTTGCCGAGGTTCGGCATCTCGCCGCGGCGCGAGACGACCGAACGGTTCTCGTCGACTTCGAACGTGAAGAACTCCGCGAGACTCATCGGAATGCATTCGAGCAATTTCTTCAGCGATCCTACCGATGGACTGACGCGGTTCTGCTCGATCAGCGAGATGGTGCCGTTCGTGACGCCCGCGCGCTTCGCGAGCTCGCGCTGCGACAGACCGTACTTCACGCGCACGTGACGCAGGCGGGTGGCGACTTCATTGGACATCGATAGGGATTCCGACACGATTGGTAGCGTCTACGACCGACGATTGCGTGGCTCGAGTGTCGAATATTCTAATCACTTTCAATTGATTTCTGTCCGGGAAAACCCTGCAAGGCGTTCGAAATAATGCACGCCGCGGCATGCAATCGCTTATGCAGGATCGATGCCCGCCACAGAAAGAACACAGTGATCCGTATTTTTGAAAAATATTTGACGCCGTTTTTGGCTCGTATATGCTGATCCACAGGTCGGCGTCACATCATCGTCATGTTGCAGCGCGTTCCGACGGTGTACGAAGTATGTAACGCGTTGGCGATCTTGCCGCCGGACCGCCGCCTCGATTTATTAAACGCCGAATGCGTTCGATGAACCGGGGTGTTCAAAACTTTCAACGTCACCAGTCGAGTGTAATCGTGAGAGTCCGTGGCCCTCTGGTAAGGTGGGATCGAAGACATGCGGCAAGCATCCCGCATGACGTCGCCCTCTCCGACGGCAGCAGCGGCGCGCTTGTTCCTCGCCTGCTTCCTTCCGTCTTCACCATCCTGTCCCGTCGTTCCGTACGACGTCACAACGCCGTCTCCGCACGCGCCTACATCGCCGTGCACATCGACGAAGTCGCCTCGCTTCTGCCGTAGCGCCTCTCCTTCTGACGCGGTTCGCTTCGAGCGTATGCCCTGACGCCTGATCGGCGCAGCGGCGTGCCGCATCGTCGCGCGTGCGCTCGACCATCCACGTTGCGCCGCGCGTTCGATTCGAGCGAGCGTCATCCCCATTCGTTGCGTGCCGTGCGGTCGCCCGCTTGCTGCCGTCGCTCGTCCGTCGCGCCTCTCTCTCAGCGGCTTCGCGCATTGCGTGAAGCCGACGGGCCCTGTCACGCCTGCCGTATTGCGATTTCGATGCGCGATTCGCAATCCCGGCATTCATCGAACGTGAAATTCATGCAAAGCAAACCATTGGTCGGAATCATCGCGGATAAAACGATGATCGGCGCGCATCCATCGCACGTCGCCGGCGAGAAATACGTCTCGGCAATCGTCGACGGCGCAAACGCGCTCGCGATGCTCGTGCCCGCGCTCGGCGCGCGGCAAGCGACTCCGGACGTGCTCGCCGCCGTTGACGGACTGCTGTTTACCGGCAGCTATTCGAACGTCGAGCCGCATCGCTACGGCGGCCAGCCGAGCGCGCCCGGCACGCTGCACGACCCGTCGCGCGACGCGACGACGCTGCCGCTGCTGCGCGCGGCGATCGACGCCGGCGTGCCGGTGTTCGCGATCTGCCGCGGCTTCCAGGAGATGAACGTCGTGTTCGGCGGCACGCTGCATCAACAAGTGCATGCGGTCGAAGGCTTCGACGATCACCGCGAAGACAAGCGCGACGCGCTCGACGCGCAGTACGCGCCGGCGCACGCAATTCGGCTCGCGCCCGACGGGCTGCTGCAGCGCCTGCTCGGCGGCGCGGCCGACGCGCGCGTGAATTCGCTGCACAGCCAAGGCATCGCGCAATTGGGCGCGGGCCTCGCAATCGAAGCGGTCGCGCCCGACGGGCTCGTCGAAGCCGTCAGCGTGCCGGACGCACGCGCATTCGCGCTCGGCGTGCAATGGCATCCGGAGTGGAAGCACGCGGACGATCCGCTGTCCACCGCGATCTTCCGCGCGTTCGGCGACGCATGCCGCGACCGGATGCGCGCCCGAATGCAGAACGACGCCGACCTGCTGCCGGCGCATGCGGTTCACGCGTGAAACGGCCCACTACAACGAGAACGATCATGCAAGACATCGACGAATTCCTGAAGAAACATCGGATCACCGAAGTGGAAGCGATCATCCCCGACATGGCCGGCATCGCGCGCGGCAAGATCATTCCGCGCAGCAAGTTCGAAACCGGCGAATCGATGCGCCTGCCGCAGGCCGTGATGATCCAGACAGTCACCGGCGACTATCCGGAAGACGGCACACTGACGGGCGTCACCGATCCCGACATGGTGTGTCTGCCCGACGCGTCGACGATTCGCCTGATTCCGTGGGCGATCGATCCGACCGCGCAAGTGATCCACGATTGCGTGCACTTCGACGGCACGCCCGTCGAGATCTCGCCGCGCCGCGTGCTGCGCCGCGTGCTCGAGCTTTACAAGGCGAAAGGCTGGAAGCCCGTGATCGCGCCGGAGCTCGAGTTCTATCTGGTCGACATGAACAAGGACCCGGATCTCCCGCTCGCGCCGCCGATCGGCCGCACCGGGCGGCCGGAGACGGGACGCCAGTCGTATTCGATCGAAGCGGTCAACGAGTTCGACCCGCTGTTCGAAGATATCTACGAGTACTGCGAAGTGCAGGATCTCGAAGTCGACACGCTGATTCACGAAGTCGGCGCCGCGCAGATGGAGATCAATTTCCTGCACGGCGATCCGCTGAATCTCGCCGACCGCGTGTTCCTGTTCAAGCGCACGGTGCGCGAAGCGGCGCTGCGGCATCACATGTACGCGACGTTCATGGCAAAGCCGATGGAGAACGAGCCCGGCTCGGCGATGCACGTGCATCAGAGCATCGTCGACGAAGAGACCGGACGGAATCTCTTCACCGCCGCCGACGGCAGCCCGACCGACATGTTCTACGGATACATCGCCGGGCTGCAGAAGTACACGCCCGCGCTGATGCCGATCTTCGCACCGTACATCAATTCGTATCGCCGGCTGTCTCGCTTCATGGCCGCGCCGATCAACGTGCAGTGGGGCTACGACAACCGCACGGTCGGCTTCCGGATTCCGCATTCGTCGTCGGTGTCGCGCCGCGTCGAGAACCGGATTCCGGGCGTCGACTGCAATCCGTATCTCGCGATCGCGGGCACGCTCGCGGCCGGCTACCTCGGCATGACGCAGCGCCTCGCGCCGACCGAGCCGCTCGTCAGCGACGGCTACAGCCTGCCGTACCAGTTGCCGCGCAATCTCGAAGAAGGCTTGACGCTGATGTCTGCGTGCGAGCCGCTCGCCGGGATCCTTGGCGAAAAGTTCGTGAAGGCCTATCTTGCGCTGAAGGAAACGGAGTACGAAGCATTTTTCCGCGTGATCAGCTCGTGGGAACGCAAGCATCTGCTGCTGCACGTCTGAACGCAAACGCAGCCGCATCTATACAGGAGGCAACGATGAGCTACCGACTGAACGAATCGGCATGGGTCCAGCCCGCCGCACCTGCGGCCGGCGCGCATGCCGAACAACGCCGCACGACCGCCGCATACCGCGCGCTCGACGCCGCGCATCACATCCATCCGTTTTCCGACATGGGCGCGCTCAATCGCGCCGGCAGCCGCGTGATCGTGAAGGCCGAAGGCGTCTATCTGTGGGATTCCGACGGCAACAAGATCATCGACGGGATGGCCGGGCTCTGGTGCGTGAACGTCGGTTACGGCCGCAAGGAACTCGCGGACGCCGCGTATCGGCAGCTCCAGGAACTGCCGTTCTACAACACGTTCTTCAAGACGACGCACCCGCCGATCATCGAGCTGTCGGCGTTGCTCGCCGAGATCGCGCCGCCGTCGTTCAATCACTTCTTCTATTGCAACAGCGGATCGGAAGGCAACGACACGGTGCTGCGCGTCGTCCATCAATACTGGCGCACGCAGAACCAGCCGCAGAAGAAGGTCGTGATCTCGCGCAGGAACGGCTATCACGGTTCGACGATCGCGGGCGCGACGCTCGGCGGCATGGGCTACATGCACGAGCAGATGCCGTCGAAGGTCGAGCACGTCGTCCATATCGATCAGCCGTACTTCTTCGGCGAAGCGCAGGGCAATCTGACGCCGGAAGAATTCGGACTCGCCCGCGCACAACAGCTCGAAGCGAAGATTCTCGAGCTCGGCGCGGAGAACGTCGCCGCGTTCATCGGCGAGCCGTTCCAGGGCGCGGGCGGCGTGATCTTTCCGCCGTCGACATACTGGCCCGAGATCGAGCGGATCTGCCGCAAGTACGACGTGCTGCTCGTCGCCGACGAAGTGATCGGCGGGTTCGGGCGCACCGGCGAATGGTTCGCGCATCGGCACTTCGGCTTCGAGCCCGATCTGATGACGCTCGCGAAGGGGCTGACGAGCGGCTACGTGCCGATGGGCGCCGTCGCGCTGTCCGACCGGATCGCTGATGCGCTGATCGCGCACGGCGAGTTCAATCACGGGATGACGTATTCGGGGCATCCGGTCGCGGCGGCGGTGGCGGTCGCGAATCCGAAGGTGCTGCGCGACGAGAAGATCGTCGAGCGCGTGAAGACCGACACCGGCCCGTACTTCCAGCAGCGGCTGCGCGAGACGTTCGCCGATCATCCGATCGTCGGCGAGATCGCGGGCGCGGGGCTCGTCGCGGGCCTTCAGCTCGCGCGCGAACCCGGCGCGCGCAAGCGCTTCGAGAACGGCGGCGAGGTCGGCACGATCTGCCGCGACTACTGCTTCAACGGCAACCTGGTGATGCGCGCGACGGGCGACCGGATGCTGCTGTCGCCGCCGCTCGTGATCTCGAAAGCGGAGATCGACGAGATCGTCGAGAAGGCGAAGCAAGCGATCGATGCGACCGCGCAGCAACTGGGTCTTTCCTAACGGCATTGCCAATCGGGCGGGCGGCGCTCGCGCGACGCTCTCCCACCTTCATCATCAGGGGAACAACATGAGTGTGAGCCATCTTCGTCATGCGATCGCGCGCGCTGCGTTCGTCGCGCTCGCCGGCGCCTCGGCACTGTCCGTTCCGGCTGCGCAGGCTATCGGCGCCGAGCTGAACGTCTACAACTGGTCCGACTACATCGCGAAGGACACGATCCCGAACTTCGAGAAACAAACGGGCGTCCACGTCAAATACGACAACTACGACAGCGACGACACGCTGCAGGCGAAGCTGCTCGCGGGCAGCTCCGGCTACGACATCGTCGTGCCGACGTCGAACTACATGGCCAAGCAGATTCAGGCGGGCGTCTATCAGAAGCTCGACAAGTCGAAGCTCCCGAATCTGTCGAATCTCGATCCGACGCTGATGAAGATGATCGCCGATGCGGATCCGGGCAACCAGTACGGCGTGCCGTGGGCGTTCGGCACCGACGGCATCGGCTACAACGTGCAGGCAGTGAAGAAGGCGCTCGGCGACAACGCGCCCGTCGACAGCTGGGCGCTCGTGCTCGATCCGGCGAACCTGTCGAAGCTGAAGGGCTGCGGCGTGTCGTTCCTCGATCAGGCGGTCGACGTGTTCGCCGCGACGCTGCAATACATGGGCAAGAATCCGAACAGTACGAACCCGGCCGATTACCAGGCTGCTTTCGATGTGCTGAAGAAAGTCCGCCCGTATATCACGCAATTCAATTCGTCCGGCTACATCAACGATCTCGCGAACAACGACGTGTGCGTCGCGCTCGGCTGGTCGGGCGACGTCGGCATCGCGCACCGCCGCTCGGCCGAAGCGAAGCGCTCGTACGACATCAAGTTCTCGAATCCGAAGGAAGGCGGCCTGCTGTGGTTCGACGTGATGGTGATCCCGAAGGACGCGCCGCACGCGGAAGCCGCGCTGAAGTGGATCAACTACATCGAGGATCCGAAGGTCAACGCGGCGATCACGAACGAAGTGTTCTATCCGACCGCGAACCGCGCGGCGCGCCAGTTCGTCGTGCCGGCCGTCGCGCAGGACCCGACCGTCTATCCGCCCGAAGACGTGCTGAAGAAGATGACGCTGATGCGGCCGATGCCCGCCGACATCCTGCGTCTCGAAAACCGCCTGTGGGCGCAGTTGAAGACGGGACACTGATCACGAACGATAGCCGCGCGCAGCAGTCGCTCGATCGCTGCCCGCCCGAAGCACGCAGTCCGACGTCAGCGCGTTCGACCTGAAGCGCGCGACGCCTTGATTCCCGGTCGCAGTTCCTTCGCGATTCGCATCGTGCGCATCGCGTGGGAGCGCTCATGCCTGCGATCCCAACGAAGGATGGCTACCTCATGAAATCGACGCCTTCAATCGACACCGCGCAACTGGCGCGCCCCTCGGCCGGCAAGCCGGCCAGAACGGACGAGTTCGTCCGCATCGAGAACGTCGTGAAGAAATTCGGCGACAGCACCGCCGTCGACAACGTCAATCTGTCGATCGCGAAAAACGAACTGTTCGCGCTGCTCGGCAGCTCCGGCTGCGGCAAGTCCACGCTGCTGCGAATGCTTGCCGGACTCGAGACGGCCACGTCCGGCCGCATCTTCGTCGACGGCGAGGATCTCGCGACGCTGCCGCCGTACCGCCGGCCCGTCAACATGATGTTCCAGTCGTATGCGCTGTTCCCGCACATGACGGTGGAAGCGAACGTCGCGTTCGGCCTGAAACAGGAAGGCACGCCGAAGCACGAGATCCGCGAGCGCGTCGCCGATGCGCTGAACCTCGTGCAAATGAGCCGCTACGCGCAGCGCAAGCCGCATCAGTTGTCGGGCGGCCAGCAGCAGCGCGTCGCGCTCGCGCGCTCGCTCGTCAAGCGGCCGAAGCTCCTGCTGCTCGACGAGCCGATGTCCGCGCTCGACAAGAAGATCCGCCAGAAGACGCAGCTCGAGCTCGTCAGCATCATCGAGAAGGTCGACGTGACCTGCGTGATGGTCACGCACGACCAGGAGGAAGCGATGACGATGGCGAGCCGCCTCGCGGTGATGAGCGAAGGACGGATCGTGCAGATCGGCACGCCGAGCGCGGTCTACGAATTTCCGAACAGCCGCTTCTCGGCCGAGTTCATCGGCTCGACGAATCTTTTCGAAGGCGTCGTCGTCGAGGACGAGCCCGATCACATCTTCGTCGAAAGCGAGGACCTGGAAGCGCGCATGTACGTGAGCCACGGCGTCACGGGGCCGCTCGGCATGCCGGTCGGCATCTCGGTTCGGCCGGAGCGCGTGCGCGTGTCGCGCGAGCGCCCGAGCGCACCGCACAACTGGGCGCGCGGCGTCGTCACCGACGTCGCGTACATGGGCAGCTATTCGCTGTACCACGTGCGCCTGCCGAGCGGCAAGACCGTCGTGTCGAATCTCTCGAGCTCGCACCTGATGCAGGAAGGTGCGCCCGCCTACAACGACGACGTGTTCGTCTCCTGGTCGCCCGCAAGCGGCGTGGTGCTGACGCAATGAGAACCTCTCCCACTTCCTCGCTCGCGGCGGCTTCGTCCGCCGTCCGAAGCGCGTCGCCCGTGCGCGCGCGCCTCGCCCGCATCGCGGCGGGCTTCACGCCGTCCGGCCGCAGCGTCGCGATCGGCGTGCCGTTCCTGTGGCTCATGCTGTTCTTCGCACTGCCGTTCGTGCTCGTGCTGAAGATCAGCTTCGCCGACCAGGTGATGGGCATCCCGCCGTACACGGCGCTGATGAGCATCAAGGACGGCGCGGTGCAGTTCGCGCTGCAGTTCGGCCATTACGCGTTCCTGCTTCAGGACAGCCTCTATGTCGCGACATACGTCAGCTCGCTGAAGATGGCCGCGGTATCGACGCTGCTGTGCCTGCTGATCGGCTATCCGATGGCGTACTACATCGCGCGTTCCGCGCCTGCGACGCGCAACCTGCTGATGATGGGCGTGATGCTGCCGTTCTGGACGTCGTTCCTGATCCGCGTCTACGCATGGATCGGCATCCTGAAAGACGACGGGCTCCTCAACCACGCGCTGATCGCACTCGGCCTGATCCATTCCCCGCTGCGCCTCTATCACACCGACGCGGGCGTCTACATCGGAATGGTCTATTCGTATCTGCCGTTCATGGTGATGCCGCTCTACGCGCACCTCGTGAAGATGGACCTGACGCTGCTCGAAGCCGCGTACGACCTCGGCGCGAAGCCGTGGGTCGCGTTCACGCGGATCACGCTGCCGCTGTCGAAGAACGGAATCATCGCGGGCAGCCTGCTCGTGTTCATTCCGGCCGTCGGCGAGTATGTGATTCCGGAGCTGCTCGGCGGCGCCGACACGCTGATGATCGGCCGCGTGATGTGGGATGAGTTCTTCAACAACATGGACTGGCCGATGGCCTCCGCGGTGACGGTCGCGATGGTGTTGCTGCTCCTCGTGCCGATGGCCGTGTTCCAGTACTACCAAGTGAAGGAGCTGGGGGACGCGAAATGATCAAGCCCAACAAGCCGCTTTCCGCCGGCGTGCTGACGCTCGGCTTCCTGTTTCTGTACATCCCGATCATCAGCCTCGTCGTCTATTCGTTCAACGAATCGAAGCTCGTCACCGTCTGGTCCGGCTTCTCGCTGAAGTGGTACGCGGCGCTCCTGCAGGACGACGAGTTGCTGACGAGCGCATGGCTGTCGCTGAAGATCGGTCTGCTGACCGCATGCGCGTCAGTGTTCATCGGCACGTGGGCGGGCTTCGTGCTCGCGCGCTTCGGCCGGTTCCGCGGCTTCACGCTATACACCGGAATGATCAACGCGCCGCTCGTGATTCCCGAGGTGATCCAGGGGATCTCGCTGCTGCTGCTGTTCGTCGCGCTCGAGCAGATGGTCGGCTGGCCGAAGGGCCGCGGGATGGTGACGATCTGGATCGGCCACGTGATGCTGTGCGTGTCGTACGTCGCGATCATCGTGCAGTCGCGCGTGAAGGAACTGAACAAGTCGCTCGAAGAAGCGGCGCTCGACCTCGGCGCGACGCCGCTCAAGGTGTTCTTCGTGATCACGCTGCCGCTGATCTCTCAGGCGCTGCTGTCCGGCTGGCTGCTGTCGTTCACGCTGTCGATCGACGATCTCGTGCTGTCCGCGTTCCTGTCCGGCCCCGGCTCGACGACGCTGCCGCTCGTCGTGTTCTCGCGCGTGCGCCTCGGCCTCAATCCCGAAATGAACGCGCTAGCGACGCTTTTCATCACCGCCGTCACGATCGGCGTGATCGTCGTCAACCAGATGATGCTGAGCCGCGAACGTCGGCGCGAACGCGACATGCGCCAGGCGTTCGCGCAACCCGCGCCGTCCGACGCGTTCGCATCCGACGCATCCGACGCATCCGACGCATTCGGCAGCGTCTCGCGCACATCGCAGGCCGCGGCGACGAGAAAGTCGCTCGGCACGGCCTGACGACGCCCCGATCGCCCGAACGAGCCCCCAAGTCCTTCGCAATACGACCAACCGGGAGAATTTGCATGAGAAAGAAGTTAATCTGTCTGCTCGTGGCCGGGTCGCTGCCCGGCTTCGCCGGCGCCGCGTCGACAAGCGCGCAGATCAAGGCAATGCAGGCGCAGTTGAACGCGCTGCAGGCGCAGGTGAAGGAGCTGCAGTCCGCGCTCGCGTCGCAGCACGGCGCGGCGGGCAGCGGCGCCGCCGCGGCCAAAGGCGCGGCGACCGCGATGGCGGCCGCGCCCATCGACGAATCGTCTCCGGACTACGGCAAGGCGCCCGCCGTGCTGACGAACGACGACGTCACGCAGATGAAGCAGGAAATCGCGAACCAGCAATTGAAGGTCGATTCGCTGACCGACGCGGCGAACACCGGGCCGATCGCGGGCCTGTCGGTGACTGGCTATATCGATCCAACCTACGTGTTCAACCGCGCGGCGGGCACGTCGTCGTTCCTGTTCGCGAACCACGAGAGCAACTACAACTACTTCAACAGCACGTTCGGCGATCTTTATCTCGACATCAAGAAGACGTTCGGCGTCGGCCCGATGGCGCCGTCGGCCGAGATCACGCTGATGCCGAACCGCGGCAACGGCATCACGCTCTTGCAGAACTCGCGCGGCAACATCGGCAACAACATCCTCAACACAGCGGTCGTCAACGTGCCGCTCAGCGCGACGACGACGCTCGTCGCCGGCCTCGTGCCGAGCTTCGGCGGCTACGAAGTGCAGCAGTCGAACCAGATGCTCACGCTCACGCACAACCTGCTGTACGACTTCTCCGATCCGGGCAGCTACATCGGCATCGGCGCGAACTATACGAAGGGCAACTGGGCGTGGAAGTTCCTGCTCGGCAACGAACAATACCGGACGTACGGCTCGGTCACGCAGACTGGCACGAACGCGCTCGGCGATCCGATCACGACGAGCAACAAGGTGCCGACGTTCACCGCGCGCGTCGACTACACGTGGTCGAGCGCGCTCGATCTCGGCGGTTCGTTCAACATCGGGCGGCAGACGCTCGGCAGCGCGACAGCTCAATCGGGCGCGGTCGTCTACGGTCCGGGCGGCCAGTCGTCGAGCCCGTACGGCGCGTTCTTCTTCGCGGAAGCGGACGCCGCCTACACGCTCGCGGACATCCAGTACAACGCGGAAATCGACTACGGCCAGCAGCAGCACGCGGCGTTCAACGGCGGCCGCGCGCAGTGGTACGGCCTGTCGCTCCTCGCGCATCGCAAGTTCAACATGCCGGTGCTCGGCCGGATGGGCGCGACGCTGCGCTACGACTTCCTCGCGAACAGCAAGAACGGCGGCGGCGGCGGCGGGATCGCGCTCAACGGCAACGGGATGGATACCGCGAACGGCTTCGGCGTCGATTCGGACTGCCTCGCGACGTCGAAGGCGAACGGCGGTCTCGGGTTCGAGTGCAAGGGCGCGAACCGTCAGGACGTCGCGCTCGATCTGCTGTTCTATCCGACGCAGCAGATTACCGTGAAGGTCGAATACCGGCACGACTGGGCGAACAACAAGGTGTTCCTGCGAAACGACGGCTCGTACAGCAAGTCCAACGATCTGCTTGCGACGCAGTTCATCTACTCGTTCTGACGTCGACCGCGCATGACGTGCAGCTGCTTGCCGCACGTCATGCGCGCCGCTACCCGTTTTCCCGCATTGCGCATCGCGGCCGCATGGCATCGCGATGCAATGATGCCGCTCACCCCTTCACGATTTGCTTATGATCAACGCCTTCGCCCGCCGCGCCGACGAACTCGCACGCCGCTCGTATTACGAAGCCACCGCCACCCGCCCGGCCGACGACGACCCGGTGCTCGACGACGCGCTCGACGTCGACGTCTGCGTGATCGGCGCCGGGTTCGCCGGTCTGTCGGCCGCGCTCGACTGCCGCGCGCGCGGCTTGTCGGTCGCCGTGCTCGACGCGTATCGGCCGGGCTGGGGCGCATCGGGCAGGAACGGCGGACAGATGATCGCGGGCTTCGCCAAGGACGGCGAAATCGAGCGCCAGCTCCGCATCGAAGGCGCCCGCGAAGCATGGGCGCTGTCGCTCGACGCCGTCGCGCTCGTCGAAGAGCGCATCGCGCGCTACGGAATCGACTGCGACTTCACACGCGGCTACCTGACGGTCGCGACGCATCCGCGTCGCGTGCCAGAATTGCGGCGGTGGATGGACGATGCGGCATCGCACTGGGGGCATCCGTCGCTCGAATGGCTCGATGCCGATGAGATTCGCGCGCGCATCGCGTCGCCGCGTTATCTCGCGGGCGTTCACGATCCGCTGTCCGGTCATCTGCATCCGCTCAAGTACTGCATCGGCCTCGCCGATGCGGCGCGACGCGAAGGCGCGCGGCTGTTCGCGCACACCCCGGCGCTCGAAGTCGTACGCGGCGCGCGGCCCGTCGTGCGCACGCCAACGGGCGAAGTGCGCTGCCGTCACGTCGTCGCGTGCTGCAACGCGGGCCCGGGCGGCGTGCTGCCCGCCGCGACGGCCGCGCGCATCGCGCCGATCGCGTCGTACATCATCGCGACCGAAGCGCTCGGCGCTGATCGCGCGAACGCACTGATTCCGCAGCGCGAAGCGGTCTGCGACAACAACTTCTTTCTCGATTACTTCCGGCTGTCCGCCGATCACCGGATGCTGTTCGGAGGCCGCGCGGACTCGGCGGGCGCATCGCCCGACGCGCTCGTCGATGCGATTCGCCGCCGGATGGTCGGCGCGTTCCCGCAGCTCGCCGATGTGTGCATCGAATTCGCATGGGGCGGCTTCGTCGACGTGACGCGCAATCGCGCGCCGGATTTCGGCGCGATCGATCCGAACTACTTCTACCTTCAGGGTTTCAGCGGCCACGGCGTCGCGCTGACCGGCATCGCGGGCCGCGTCGTCGCGAACGCGATCGCGGGCGACACGCATGCATTCGATCTGTTTGCGCGCCTGCGGCATCGGCGCTTTCCCGGCGGCCCCGCATGGCGCCGGCCCGCACTCGAGATCGGGATGCTGTATCAACGCTTGCGCGAGCTGCTGTTCTGAACGCGCATTTCGCCTGTTTTCTCTCGATCCATTCGTCACTCGGTTGCCACAATCCCGCGGTCAACCAACTGCTCCGCATGGGAAAAAAACAGGGATGCGATCGACAGACAAACCATGCCCGCGGTACGCTGATTTGCCATCGCGTCAAGCGAGACATCGAGGATCGCGACCGCTGTACATCACGATATCCATCGTCAGATTTCGATCGCACTCGTTCGCGCACATCCCGCGTTCGACGACGATACACTTGCGACCGAAATCAGCTCGCACTTGGCGCCCCGCGAATTGGCCCCTCCGACGACGGTGACCAGGAGGCGAAACGTTCTCCATCACAAAGCGCCGCCTTTTGTCCGGACGCTTGTTGCGCCCAAGCATTCGATTTTTGCATGCTCGTTCTCTTTCACAGGTCGCCATCGAGAACGCCGCTCGAAGACGCCTTCTGTTTCGTCAAACGTGCCCGCCAAGCCCGATGGATCCGTGTTTCTCCAGCTGAACGCAAAGCATCGTTTGAGCATGTTCGATCCCTTCTCGAACGGTCCTTGCAAAATCCCCATGAAGACGAAGCGAATTCATGATGCTTTCGGCAATACCGCCTGGCGTCGCGCATTGATTTACATAATCCTCGATTTCATTTTTCTTTAAATTCACATGTCTAACCCGCCTCGCCCAATCGATAACCCCGCCCCACTCACCCAGCCCGTATTCTTCAGCACATTTCAATATTTCCCGGTCACTAACAGCCGCCCCTATAAAATCGCAATACATTAATATAAACGGAAGACAAGCACCGAGCACGGTAATCGACTCAAAATGATTATCGGATTGCAGATTCAAAATGTGCGCCACCATGGATTCGAACAAATCCCTTGCGTTTTCATTCATGTCGCCGCAAGTTACACCGAGTGCCTGCCCGCTGGAAATCGTATCCGGTGCGCTTATAATCGCCCGAGCGATCGACCCCGATCCATGCACAACGCCTGACAATCTGGAAAGCGAAACACCAGCCAAAAACGAGATGATTATCTGTCCATCCCTCAATTTGTAATTGGATATCATCCCATAATCTATCGGTCGTACGGTATACAAAATCACATCGCAATTCTGCATGACCGCATCCACGTCTACAAGACGGTCTTCGACTCCCGATGTTGCACTCGTCGTATACGATTTTTGAGAGCCGCGATGTCCGAGCCAAACATTTCCTCGGTCGAACCCAACATCGATCAAGCGCGACGCAAGAGCAACCCCCAGGTGCCCCGCACCCACAATTCCGATTCTTTGACTCGTCATCCCATCACCTCCGATAGCCTTCGAAAGTTCGATTTGTTCTGCCATTGGACAAGCAGGTGAGCCTGAAAACGGCCGGCGTCGCCGTGCCGCAAAAGGGCCCATGAAGCCTCGCGCCCGATGATCAACACGAACCGCGATCACTCGACATTCGGCTCGAGCAAGCCGTTCACTGAGCCATGCGCCCCACGGCATCGCGACGTGACAGCGTCAGCATGAGTTGCTATCCTAGAGCATGACCGACCATCGGTCAATGGAATGCCGCTGCATGTGTCGGTACATCCTCAGGCAACCAGGAATGCAAATTTGGGCGCGTATTCAAACCCTTGTTCGATTACGCGCACACGCTCCACTGCAAGCGGTCTTCGATTTTCCGTTGCATCGAGCCAACGAGATTAGGATTTGTCCAGATTCAAGGTGGAGCCCACCACCCGCATATTGAATTCAATCGAGGTTCACATGATCAACCATCAACGCTATGTTTTATTCGCACTCTTGCTATCCGGATTCGTAACGATTTTCGATTTATTTGTTGTCAATATCGCGATCGTCAACATTGAAAAAACACTGCACGCAAGCTATGTAGAGCTGACGATGATTATCGTAGCCTATGAATTATCGTTCGGCCTCTTGCTCATCACCGGAGGAAGGCTGGGCGATCTATGGGGGCGCCGTCGAGCCTATCAGATCGGCATGCTGTGCTTCACGGCGTCATCGGTTCTTTGCGGACTCGCGCCTCACGCGGTGGTACTGATCTTCGCGCGCTTTTTACAAGGGCTGTCTGCCGCCATACTCTTTCCGCAAATCTACGCAAGCATCCGGGCAGATTTTGATGAAACCGGCGCCCGGCGGGCTTTCGGATACTTGGGAATGACGCTCGGGCTCGCTGCGATCGCGGGGCAAGTTCTAGGCGGCCTGATCATCTCGATCAATCTGCTGGAGTTGCAGTGGCGAGCTATCTTTTTTATCAACCTCCCCATCGGGTTGGTGGCGCTGGCTTTTTCTCGTCATTTACGGAACACGTCTATCGAGCAAAAAAAAAGCCTGGATTGGGCCGGCGTCGCTCTTTCGAGTCTGGGAATCTCCGTTTCACTGCTGCCTCTGCTAATGAGCGCGGTCTGGGGATGGAGCTTCAAAAGCTATGTCCTGATGTTGATCGGTCTGGGCACCTTGTATCTATTCATGCGTCACGAGATCCGGTACGCACGCAATGGCCACGTCCCTCTCATCAATATGAAGCTTCTCCAGGAAAGACGATTCATCAAGGGCTCGTCGTTGGTCATGTGCATCTATGCGACTGCCGGTTCATTCACGTTGGTGTTTTCGATTTTTCTTCAGTCCGGTTTGAAGCTAAGCCCGTTTGAAGCGGGAATGACCTATGTTTCGACCAGCATCGGATTTGCAATTTCATCGCTATTGATGCCCCGGCTAATCAGCCGATCCGGCCCCCAAGTCGTTTCCATTGGCGCAGTCTCTTACGCGGCAAGCTTCATCGCGCTAATACTCGCCGTGCGATATTTCCCTATCCTCGAACGGCCGTGGCTCCTGATGCCGGTACTGTGGACGCTGGGCTTTACTCAAGGCATGGTCATGACCCCTCTTTTGAATATCGTTTTGGCAAACGTCCAAGAAAATTTCGCGGGGATGGCCGCTGGAGTCGTTTCGACCTTGCAGCAGGTGGGCGCGGCATTTGGCGTAACGGCGGTCAGTACGATCCTGCAGATGACCTTAAAAAAAATGTCTCACCTGCAGGAATTCTCTCAACTGCAAAGCGCGTTCGTCTACAGCATGTTTTTCAACGTGGGGGCTGCTGTCGTCGCCAGCTATATCCTGCGGAAGATGTTGAATCAAGCGCAGCACGTTTGAACGGAACCATTAGTTGCTGACCAAGCATGTCTTTGAACAATTACAAAGAATCCGCCTCAATAAAGTTCTTCAACTGAACACATCGCCTGACATTCTCCATCGATTGATGGAGAACACTTCCACACAGGTAACGGGTCGGATTCTTTACGTTTGCTCGATGTCGCCCTCGCACGCACATGCTGGTGACGCGTTTTCCTCAAAGAGTAGTACCCCGGAGTTTCGTCGGCGCTCGAAACATGAGCACGATGCAGATACATGGCGACGATCGGGAGGAGCCGAATTTCGTCTTCCCATATTGAATTGACCGACGGTCGGTTAACTCGAGAAAACGTCGGCGACATCGGGGACGTGGCCTAGACTTCTGACTTTTGTACGCAAGTTCTGAATCGCACGATGATGAGATACAAGACAAGCCAGCGGGAACAGGGAGCGCCCAAAACGCCCCGCACCAAGCCAGCCGAAGTACGTCTGGAAGAATTGATGGCGGCAGCCGAGAAGCTATTGTTGGTGCAAGGCGTTGAGGCCACCACGATCAATGAAATTGTTGAGTTGGCCGAAGTAGCCAAGGGCACCTTCTACCATTACTTCGCCTCGAAGAACGAACTCCTGGAGGCCATGGGGCAGCGCTACACCGCGCAATACCTCAGCCGCTTGAAAGAGGCCGTTGACGCTTGCGCGGCGGACGACTGGTTAGGTCAGCTACGTGCATGGATTCGGACGAGCATCGAAGCCTATGTAGAAACGTATCGCACGCACGACATCGTTTACATCAAGCATCACCATCACGAGCGAAACAATCGCGAGAAGAACGCCATTCTCGATCAGCTCCAGGGCATTCTCAGCGGCGGCGAACAAGCCGGCGTGTGGCAGTTGACGCAACCGCGCATTACGGCACTGTTGATCTATTCGGGCGTTCACGGCGCCACGGACGATGTTATCGCAGTGCAGGAAACAGATTATTCCGCATTCGCTCGAGCCGTCACCGCCGTTTGTCTGCGCGTGGTCGGCATTGCGGACGAGGTCGAAGCACCCAAGCCGCGCCGTCGGTCGCGATGATTGCGTTCGTGCGAACGGCATAGCAGCCATGACGCGCGTCGATGATGGTGCACGGACGGCACCTGATCGCGTGCCCCGGCGTATGGGCAGATTCAGTGCTGCGCGGCCTTGGGCTCAAACAGAGTCCCCGCTGGGAAGTCTGGCGGATGAACGATGCGTACTGGGAACTCAAAGCAGATCATCCCAGGATGCCCATCTGGTTCGAGTTCGGCAACATCGATGCGAGCGACCGGGGAACGTTCTACGGATTTCCTTCGTTGGATTTCTCGCCGGCCATGCACAACCTGGCGAAGATGAGCGCGAATTACACTACGACGTCTTCGACGAACCCTCGGCCATCCGATCCACCGTGAGCAATCGGCTGATGCGCGAGCTCACCGAACATCTCGGGCGGCTCATCGATCCCGATGTCATCGATGCCGGTCATTATCAACATGCAGGCACATGCCTCTACTCGATGAGTCCGGACGGCAAGCTCGTCATCGGCCGGATTCCGATGGAGCTGGGCGGCAAGTCGCACCACGCCCGCGCCGCCATATGCGTCATGGAATCCGGCCGGGCCTTCAAGTACGCCCCGCTGTTCGGTCGCGTACTGGTCGAGCTGGCCGTCGACGGTCATTCCCGCTATCAAAGCGACCTGGAAATCTTCTCGCCCGCGCGCGATGGGCTGTTCGATTCGTTGAATCGCCAGAGCGATGCCCGTCTCGCCGCGCCTGCATGGAAGATCGGCTTCCTTGCGGGGCGGCGGCTCGGAGCCCGTGGTCGGAGCGCAAGACGTAATCCGTCGGCGCACCGCATTGAATCGGAATACGAAGAGAAACATGTCGTCGCGGCACGAAGCGGCACCGCCCTTTCTCACGGTACGCGCCGGCATCCGAACGCTCGGCTCGCCCCGCGCCGCCGGCATGGTCGAGTTCTCGGCGTGCAACTCGCCCGGCCGCCGCCGGCCCAACACAGCGTCGCCGCGTCCATCGATCTGCCCGTTGGTCGCCGGCCTGCGACGTATTTTGATATGGACTTTTTTGTGTACCATCATCGCGACGAGGTACCGCCCGACACTCACGTATCGTCCAACACGTCATGCTCCAGTTCATCAATCAACCGCACGCCGCGTCGTACTACGCGGCAACCGTCAACGACACCACCCGCCACCCGTCGCTGGAAGGCACGATCGACGCCGATGTCTGCGTGATCGGCGCAGGCCTCACCGGCGTATCGGCGGCGCTCAATCTCGCCGAGCGCGGCCATTCGGTCGCGATCATCGAGGCGTCGAAGGTCGGATGGGCGGCGAGCGGACGCAACGGCGGCCAGATGATCGGCGGCTTCGCGTGCGGCATCGACACGTTCGAGCCGTACCTGAATGCCGGCGAAGTCCGGCAGATCTGGGACATGGGGCTCGAAACGCTCGCGATCGTCAAAGAGCGCATCGCGAAGCACGCGATCGACTGCGCGCTGATGCCCGGCTATCTGACTGCCGCGAACAAGCCGCGCGACATCGACGCGCTGCGCCGCTGGCGCGACGACGCGGCGCGCCGCTTCGGCTACGATCGCTTTCGCTACGTCGAGCGCGACGCGCTCGCACAATACGTGCAATCGACCCGCTATCTCGGCGGCCTCTTCGATCCGGACAGCGGCCATCTGCATCCGCTCAACTACACGCTCGGGCTCGCGCGCGCGGCCGTCGAGAGCGGCGCGCGCCTCTACGAAGACAGCGCCGCGACGCGCATTTCGAACGAAGCCGGCGGCCACGTCGTGTCGACCGCGCGCGGCGCGGTCCGCGCGAAATTCGTCGTGCTCGCGTGCAACACGTTTCTCGGCGCGCTCGCGCCCGCGCTATCGCGCAAGATCATGCCGGTCGGCACCTACGTGATCGCGACCGAGCCGCTCGGCGAAACGCGCGCGCAAGCGCTGATGCCCGCGCGGGCGGCGATCTGCGACAGCCGCTTCGCGCTCGACTACTTCCGTCCCGCGCCCGACACGCGCGTTCTGTGGGGCGGCAAGGTCAGCTATTCGACGCGCGAGCCGCGCAATCTCGCCGAAGCGATGCGCCGCGACATGCTGAAGACGTTCCCGCAGCTCGCCGACGTGAAGGTCGACTATGCGTGGGGCGGCTTCGTCGACATCACGATGAATCGCGCGCCGCATTTCGGCCGCGTGTCGCCGACCGTCTATTTCGCGCAGGGGTTCTCGGGGCACGGCGTCAACACGACGGGGCTCGCGGGCAAGCTGATCGCCGACGCGATCGACGGGCAGGCCGCGCGCTTCGACGTATTCGGCAAGATCCGGCACCGCGACTTCCCCGGCGGTACGGCGCTCAGGACACCTGCGCTCGTGCTTGCGATGGCGTGGTATCGGTTGCGGGATCTGCTGTGACGATGCTCGGCGTGCGCGCGTGCGGACGCACCGGCACGTCGCACGCTGCGATCCGGCGACATGCGCTCGCGACGTGCGGACGTCCGGCGTGAGGCGCCATGCACGCGGATGCCCGGTCGACATGAAGAGCGCATCGAACCGAGGGCGCAGCCCGAGCACGCCGCCCGCGCTTTCGATCTTGACCGCCGCTCACGCCTTCACCGGAGCACGCGACGCGAGCCGCCGCTCGAGCAGGAACGCGCAGCGAGTCAGGCCGAAGCACATCACGAAGTAGCTGAAGCCGAGCAGCAGATAGACCTGCGCGGACTGCGTGATCGCCTGCGTGCTGATCTGCCCGGCGACCCACGATACTTCGGGCAGGCTGATGATGTAGCCGAGCGACGTCTCCTTGATCGTCGACACGAGCTGACTGACGAGCGACGGCAGCATGTTGCGCAGCGCCTGCGGCAAGATCACGAGCGTCATCGCCTGCAGATACGACAAGCCCAGCGCCCGCGCGCTTTCCATCTGCCCGCGCGGCAGCCCCTGGATACCCGCGCGCACGATCTCGGCGAGATACGCGCCGTCGAAGATCACGAGCGCAGTGAGCATCGTGCCGAACTGGTCCGTACGGTGCCCCGTCACCGATGGCAGCAGGAAGTACGCCCAGAACACGACCATCAGGAGCGGCGTGCCGCGCACGACGTAGACGAGCACGGTCGCCGGCCAGCGAAGCGCGCGGAACGGACTGACGCGGCACAGCCCGAGCGCGATGCCGGCGGGCAGCGCGAACACGAGGCCCGACGACGCGAGCAGCAGCGTGAGCGCGAGCCCGCCGAGCGGTCCGTTCGGATATTGGCCGACGAGGTAGTAGAGGCCGTAGGTTTGCAGGATGTCGAGCATCGGCTACACGCTCCGCACCGGAAAGCGGCGCTGATACCACACGGAAAACACGGTGATCGCGATCGACACCGTCAGATACGCGGCCGTCGCGAACGCAAACGATTCGAAGCCCCGGAACGTCGCGCTCTCGACCTGCTGCGCCTGATACATCAGCTCGGCGACGCCGATCACCATCGCGATGCTCGAGTTCTTCCACAGATTGAGCGTCTGGTTGACGAGCGGCGGCACCGTCACGCGCAACGATTGCGGCAGGATCACGAGCCGCATCGACGCGACGAAGCCGAAGCCGAGCGCGCGGCTCGCCTCGAGCTGTCCTTTCGGAATCGAGCGGATGCCGCTGCGGATGTCCTCGGCCATGTACGCGACCGTATACAGCACGAGCGCGATCAGCGCGCTCGCCGCTTCGTAGTTGCGCTCGTAGAGCCACGTCTTCACCGCTTGCGGCAGCAGTTGCGGCGCGCCGAAATACCAGAACAGCATGTGCGCGAGCAGCGGCACGTTGCGGATGCTCTCGACGTAAACCTGGCCGAGCGCGCGCAGCGGCGCCGCAGGCGCGAGCCGCAACAGCGCGATGCCGATCGCGAGCGGCAGCGAGAACACGAACGCGAGCGCCGACAGCTTGAGCGACATCGCGAAGCCGCTGACGAGCCATGCGTGATACTGCCCGGACAGCAGCATCGACAAATTGAATTGGGTCATCGGACGCCGCTACCCGGCGCGCGGCCGGGTAGCGCCTCGAAGAAACGGATCGGCGCTCAATCGATCCGGTCGGTGGAGATCTTGAACGAGCGCGGCGGAAAATTCATCTTCGTGCCCGGTCCGAACCACTTGTCGAATTCCTTCTGCGCTTCGCCGCTCGCTTCCATTCCAAGCAGCACCTTGTTCACCCGCGCACGGAACGCGGGCTCGTTCTTGCGGATGCCGAGCGCGATGTGCTCGGTCGAGATGTTCTGCGGAACGAGCGTGTAGTCCTTGCCCGCCGGGCCGAGCTTCGCGAGATTGCCGACGAGCGTCGTCTCGTCGTTGACGTAAGCGGCTCCCTTGCCCTGCTGCAGCGCGAGCAGCGCCTGCGGGCTCGTGTCGAACGACACGACGTCCGCCCCCTTGATCGTCGCGGCGATGTTGGTTTCCATCGTCGAGCCCTTGACGGTCAGGATCTTCTTGCTCGATAGCTGCGCGAGCGTCGCGATGCCGCTGTCCTTGCGGACCATCGCCTTCTGCCCTGTGATGAACGTCGACATCGAGAAGTCGATTTGCGACTCGCGCTCCTTGTTGTGCGTGAGCGACGCGGCGAGCAGATCGACGCGGCCCTGCTGCAGCTCGGGAATCCGCGCGGCGACCGCGAGCTGCTTGAGCACCGGCTTCACGCCGAGGCTCTTCGCGACCGCGTTGCACATGTCGACGTCGTAGCCGACGATCTCGCGGCTCATCGGATCCTTCATGTAGCTGAACGGTTCGTCGGTGCCGAGCACGCCGCAGACGAGCTCGCCTTTCGCCTTGATGTCGGCGAGCTGGTCGGCCCGCGCGTGAAATGCAGCCGATGCAAGCGTGAACAGAACCGCTGCACGGACGAACCGGACAAGCACTTGCTGATGGGTGTTTGCTGGCATGCCGCTATCTCCTCCTTGTCGTTCCATCGCGTGAATCCGCACGTGAGTGTAGCGTGAAGACGCACGATTGCGGAGTGCAAAATAATTCGTCACGCCGGATCGCGCGCGACGCTGCGACGCAATGCAAGCGTCGATCGGAACACATGTTGAATGCGGATCGCCGCATCGCTCGCGATGCAACGGCGCCAGATCGCGCTTGCCATGACGTGGCACGAAGGCCGGCTCCAGCGGGCCAAGCGATGCGCATGCCGCGATTGCGTGAATGCGCCCCCTTCCCATGACGCGAGAATCGCTCGAATGTCGCGCGCGTGCGCGATTGCCGATGTCGACATTCGCCATTTCAATCGAGCTGCAACGTGGCGCGCCGCACGGCGACGCATTGCGCGCGGCGATGGCGCAACCTCATATCGCGCACGGGTAGCGCTTTATCCATCGGCGCGAATGCTGAATCCGCGTCGAGCCGATGCGCGATACACGTGCATGTATCGCAAGCCGCGTTGCTTGCGCGCACAACGAATGAGCGATACGGTGCACAACGCGACGGCATGCCAGCCGCCGTGTGACTGCGGCAGCACGATGCCGCGGCGCGCAGCCGACCGCCCGCGCCGTCACCCGGCGATCAGAACGTTTCCCAGTCCGCGTTCGCGTCGGACACAGCTGCCGCACGCGCGACTGAAGCGGTTGCCACAGGCGCCACGGGCGCCGCAGCCGCGCGAACAGCCGGCTTCATGGTGTCGGCGGCGCGCGTCGCGTGCACGGCGCGCGGCGCCGATGTCGGCGACGCCTTCCGACGATGCTGCATCGCCGGCTCCATCGTCACACCCTCGACCCGGAAGAACGCGACCGCCTGCTTCAGCTCGCGCCCCTGGTCTTCGAGCGATTGCGACGCGGCCGCCGCTTCTTCGACCAATGCGGCATTCTGCTGCGTGACCTGATCCATCTGCGTGATCGCGAGATTGACTTGGTCGATGCCGCGGCTCTGTTCTGCCGACGCGGCCGCGATCTCGCCCATGATGTCGGTCACGCGCGCGACCGCTTGCGTGACCTCGGCCATCGTCTTGCCCGCTTCGTCGGCAAGCGCGGAGCCGTCGCGAATCTTCTGCACCGACGCGCTGATCAGTTCCTTGATCTCCTTCGCCGCGCTCGACGAGCGCTGCGCGAGGCCGCGCACCTCGCCCGCGACGACCGCGAAGCCGCGCCCCTGCTCGCCCGCGCGCGCCGCCTCGACGGCCGCATTGAGCGCGAGGATGTTGGTCTGGAACGCGATTCCTTCGATGATGCCGATGATCTCCGCGATCTTCGACGAACGCTCACTGATGTCGGTCATCGTGTCGACGACCTGGCCAACGACCGTACTGCCGCGCAGCGCGACGTCCGACGCATTGGACGCGAGCCCGCTCGCCTGCTGCGCGTTCTCCGCGTTCTGCCGGACAGTCGACGTGAGCTCCTCCATGCTCGATGCGGTTTCCTGCAGCGATGCCGCCTGCTCCTCGGTGCGCGACGACAGGTCGAGGTTGCCGGACGCGATCTGCCCGGACGCGGTCGCAACCGCGTCGCTGCCCATGCGCACGCGCTCAACGATGCGCTTCAGGCTGTCGTTCATGTCGGCGAGCGCTTTCAGCAGTTGCCCCGTTTCGTCCTTCGACGTCGCATCGATGTGCGTCGTCAGGTCGCCGTCGGCGACGGTACGCGCGAACTTCACTGCGTCGCCCATCGGCTTCGTGATCGAACGCGAAATCAGCACGCCGAGCCACAACACGACCGCGAGCACGACGGCCGCCGCGGACGCCTCGAGCGTCACCGCGCGATCGATGATGTCCTTCGCCTCGTTCGAGCCGGCCTGCCCGAGATCGACGTTGAACGCGCGATGTGCCGCGAGCGCCGCATTCGTCTGCTGTGCGATCTCGGTCATCCGCGTGCCCATCAGGTCGCCCGCCTCCTGCTTCTTGCCGTCGCGCGACAGCGCGAGCACGTTGTCGCGCACCGCGTCGAGCTGGCTCATCAGCGCGCGATCGGTCGCGAGCATCGCCTTGTCCTTGTCGTTGGACAGCAGCGGCTCGTATTTCGCGAACTGGTTGTCGATCTCGCGCTGCTGCTGCGCGATCTTCTGTTCGAGATCCTTCGCCTGATCGGCGTTCGTCGAAAATACGTGCTGATTCACGAGCAGCAACATCGAATCGAATGCGAGTTGCGTATCGTCAAGGATGACGAAGCTCGGCACGGTGTTGACTGTCGAATAGCTGGCTGCGGTGTAGACGCGGCGGCTCTCGTAGATGCCGAATCCGGTGATGCCGCACAGGGCGACGAGCGCGGCGAGGATCAGCACGATCAGCCGAGCGCCGATCTTCAGGTCGGAAAAGAGTTTCATTTTGCAGACGCCAGTAACTGTGGGGGGATAACGGTTCGAACGACTGCATGGCGGAGGCGCGCTCGATGACGAAGGCTCAATCGTATGAAAAAAATTGGTGCTTCTGTCATTCATTTGTATGGTTCGAACGCGAACTTCGTATTGCTATCCGATCCGTTAGCCCGGTATACGGCACGCACGCGCACAAGCTGAAGTGCTGTGCGATCGATTCGACGTCGATATGTGATCGACGACAACCTGCATGCCGCACACGCCGCTTTACGTCTGCATTTTCCGGGCGCTCAGATCGTGCCTGGCAGCGGGCTCGATGCGAGCATCGCGGCCGCGGCGAGCACGCCCAACAGCACGAGCGATTCCATTTGCAGCACGACGCCGAAGCGCCGCAATGGTCCGACGAATGCCCTCGTCTTCGGCGACGACTCCTTGAGCGCCGCCAGCGGCGCCGGCATCCCGAAGAAGCGATTGTGTCCGCCGAGCGCCGCGGCGGTCGCCACGAGCGCGAGCTTCAGCAGCAGCACCTGCCCGTACGTCGAGCCGAACAGGTTCGCCGACGTGCCGACGCCTCGCCAGCCGTTGTACGCACCCGAGCTGAACAGCACGACGAGCGCGAACGTCGCCGCATCGGACAGCGACTGCACGAACGCGGCGCCGTTTTTCCGCTCGCTGCCAGGCGCATCGGCGAGCTGCGGCACGACGACGTACGTCGCGATCGCCACGAGCCCGCCCCACGTGCCGATCGCGAGCAGATGCAGCCAGTCGACCCACACCGGCACGCTGAACAGCCCCGCGTCGACCGGATGGCCGCCGTTGCTGCGTGCGAGCGCGACGCCCGGAAGCGCAAGCCACAGCGCGAACGGAAAGCGAGCGTCGCCGCCGGACCGCAGCAGCGACAGCCCGACGACGGCGAACATCAGCACCGCGCCGATGAGCCATGCGTGACCGTAGCCGGTTCCCGCCAGCATCGAGCGGACGGCGGGCCACGCGTCCCACAGGGCCGATTCGCTCATCAGCGCGCAATGCCCCCAGAACGCGAGCACGCTCGACAGCAGCATGCCGAGCGCCGCGATTCACAGCGTGCGGATTGATCGCCGGCTCACTTGCGCCTGCCATGGCGACGCGGCGCGCGCAAGCCATTGATCGCCGAGCAGCGCGCCGACCGCGACCGCGAAGCCGACGTTCCGCAACGCGACGGCGGGCGCCGCGGCGAGGGCGGGCGATCGCAGCGAACCGGGTCCACTGCGCGTAAGCGAATCTCTTCATGATTTCCGATCCTGAATAATCGTGACGACGCAATGTGCGGTGCGAGCCGTCATTGCTTCTGCAGCTTCACGACGGTGAGCACGCCGTTCACTTCCTCGGCGACGAAGTCGATCTTGTCGCCTGTCGCCACCTGCGACGGCATCGCCGGATCCTTGACCCTGAAGACCATCGTCATCGCGTCCATTCCGAGGTTCTCGAGCGGGCCATGCTTGATCGTCGACTTGCCCACGGCCGCGTCGACCTTCCTGATTTCGCCGTGCGACATGCCCGCTTTCGCGCCGACCGCCTGCTGCAGATCGGTTTCCGCGAGCCAGTAGTCCTTCAGCGCGTCGATGTAGCCGTTCACGGTGCCGACCTGGCCGCGCGCGTCGGCGAGCAGCTCGAACACGCTGACGAGCATCCCGTTGTAGCGGAGCAGCATCTCATCGGAGATCGTCTTGCGCAGCGGCACGACCTCGTCGCGATAGTGCTTCGCGACGTCGTAGCGCGTCACGTAGGCCGCGTACGATTCGCGCACTTCGGAGCGCGCATCGATCGCGGTCTGCGCGAGCCGGTTAGCCGACTGCAGATAGCTCGCCTTCGCGCGCGCGACCTTCGCGCCGCCCCAGTCGAACAGCGGAATCTCGACGCTGATCTCGTAGCCGTGCTCGTGGCCCTTGTCGGTCTCGTAGTTGTCGAGATAGCCGACGTCGAGCGCGTTGACGAAGCGCATCGCCCGCGTGAGGCCGAGCGACGTCGCGACACCCTGCGTCCTCAGCTTCGCCGCCTGGATGTCGAGGCGGTTCTCCATCGCGAAGCGCTCGAGGCCGTCGAGTTGCGGCCGCTCGGCGGGCAGAGCGGGCAGGCGGTCGGGCAGTTCGTATGCGCTCGACGCTCCCCACAAGCCCATCATGCGCGTGAGCTTCTCGCGGGCCGCCACCGCGCGCTGCCGCGCGTTCGCGAACTGCGCGATCGCGTCCGCGTAAAACGCCTGCTCGTGCGCGTAGTCGAGCCGGCTGAAGCTGCTGGCCTGCCGCATCCGCCGCGCGAGCTCCGCGCCGGCGTCCGCCGAGTCCTTGACCTGCTCCGCATAGGTCGCCGCCTGCGCGGCCGCGACCGCTTCGACGTACGCGCGGCGCGCATCCGCCGCGACCTTCAGCACCGCGTCGGCGGTCTCGAGCTTCGTCTGCTCGAAACGCCGGCCTTCGACCTTCGTCGCGAGCAGCAGCGTCAGAATACTCAGGATGCTCATCGAAAATGTCCGGCCGATGCTCAGATCGTTGCTCGAACGCGTGCGGCTGAACGTGAAGCCCGGATTCGGCAGCCGACCGGCCTGCACGAGCTCGGCTTCGGACAAGCCGAGCTCCGCGTAGGAAGCCTGGAGCCCGCGATTGTTCAGGAGCGCGATCTGAACCGCGTCGTCGACGCTCAGCGGCTTCGACAGCAGTTCCTGCGTGCGGTGCGCGACCGTGTCGCGATCGGCATCGGTCTTCACGAGCACCGCGTCTTTTCCGAGCTGCTCGGAAGCCGCAGTCGACACGGCGCCGAAGCCGCCGTCCTTCAAGAACGTCGTGCAGCCCGCGGCGAATGCCAGTACGGCCGCCGCGGCGCAGATCCGGAGGGAAACGAAGCGCGGCGTCATTGGGCGGCTTCCCGTGCATCGCACCGTGGCCGCCGTGTGCGGCGGTGCCGTCGTTGCTCGCCTTGGCGGACGGCGCTGCCGCGTTGCGCGGCGGCTCGGCCACCGCGCGGTTCAATTGCTGCCAGGCCGGCCCGTCGTCGTCGCGGTAGCGGCGGTAGCCGTCGAGCACGGACGGCGCCACGATGGCGGGCACCGATGCCGCGGCGTCCGCCGGATCGGCGAACGTCGTCGTCGCGTGCACGAGCGCCGGCCACGCCGCCGACGCGCCGAGCAGCGCTGCGGAAATCTTTCGCATGAATTTCTCTCGTCGTCAGCCGTCCCGGCGGCGCGCATGTGCGCCGTCAGGACGAGTTTGCGTATCGCAGCGAGCGCGCTGCGACCCGAAGGATCAGACGAGAGCGGTTCGGGGCGGCCGTTCGATGCCGTCCGTCAGGAACGACACGGTGCCGGCGTCTTGAGGAAAGGGAGGAGTGATGCGCACGGCATCGAAGAACGCCGCCGAGACGGAGCCGGCCGGCAAGCCGGCGCCGACGCAGCACGACACGCACGACACGCAGGTCGCGCACGGGTGCGCATGATGTGCGTCGCCCTGGCCGGGATGCCGATGGTCGGCTGCGGTCACGGTCATATCGAGCACGCCGTGACCGCTTTCCGTTCCAGCTTGCAGCGGATGACGGGCAGGCGCGACGTCGTCGACGTGCGCGACCTCGCAATTCATCGAGACGGCCGCCAGCGACTGAACCGGAAGGCTCAGTGCCAACAACACGATAACGAAGAGCTTGCGCCAATATGACATAGGGGCCGGAGTCCAACATGCAGCAACAACGACCGTAAGGCGCTTTCTGCACTTCGAAAGGAGCGCGGCGGAACGTCGAACCGGCGTCCGCCGCGTAGCGCGGATCGCTGTAGCACGCACCGAGCGTCACCGATGCGAGCTTCTCCTGCGCGGCGATCCGGTCGGTATAGATCGACTTCGCCGACGTGCACGCCGCATTGACCGCGCTGCCGAACCGCGTGTCCGACGACGACGTGCGTCCGCTCAAGCCGCAGCGTGCCCGCGCTTCTTCGTGCGACGCGCGCCGCTCGTGCCGGCGCTTCGCGCCGTCGCCCGCTTGCTCGACGAACGTTTCGCCGAGTCGCCCGCGGCCGACGCGGCGCTCCCGCTCATCGTCCGCGCGAGCAGCGGCCGCAGTTGCGCGAGCGTGCGCGTATTGAGCACCTGCGCCTTCGTCAGCCAGCCGCGCCGCGCCTGATCGACGCCGATCCCGAGATAGTTCAGGTCTTCGCGGCGATGCGCGTCGGAATCGATCGACACGAGCACGCCAGCCTCGGCCGCCTGCCGGCACCAGATGTCGGCAAGATCCAGCCGCTGCGGCTGCGCATTCAGCTCGAGATGGCAGCCGCGCGCGCGCGCTTGCTCGATCACGCGGGCAAGGTCGATGTCGTACGCGTCGCGCTCGCCGAGCAGCCGCCCCGACGGATGCGCGAGGATCGTGAAAGACGGATGATCCATCGCGCGCAGCACCCGCTCGGTCTGCGCGGCGCGCGACAGATCGAAGCGACTGTGAACCGCGCCGACCACCAGATCGAGCCGCGCGAGTATATCGTCGGGCAGATCCAGGCTGCCGTCTTCGAGGATGTCGACTTCGATGCCTTTCAGCAGCACGATGCCTTCGAGCGTCTCGTTCAGGCGATCGATCTCGTCGATTTGTCTGGCGAGGCGCTCCGCGTCGAGGCCGTGCGCGACGCCGAGCCGGCGCGAATGATCGGTGATCGCGAGATACTCGAGGCCGCGCTTGCGCGCCGCGAGCGCCATGTCCTGCAGGCTGTCCTGACCGTCGGTCGCGTTCGTGTGCGCATGCAGGTCGCCGCGCAGGTCCTTGCGTTCGACGAGGGCCGGCAGGCGGCCTTCGCGCGCGGCCTCGATCTCGCCCTGGTTCTCACGAAGCTCGGGCGGCACCCAGTCGAGGCCGATCGACGCGTAGACCGATTCCTCGGTCGCACCGGCGACGCGCCGCTCGCCATGGAACACGCCATACTCGTTGATCTTCAGGTCGCGCGCCTGCGCGATCCGGCGCATGGCGATGTTGTGCGCCTTCGATCCCGTGAAGTACACGAGCGCCGCGCCGAGCGACGCCGGCGTGACGACGCGCAGATCGACCTGGATTCCGCAGCGAAGCACGACGCTCGAGCGCGTGTCGCCGTTCGCGAGCACGCGCTCGACTTCGTCGTATCCAACGAAGCGCGCCGCCACTTTCGCCGGATCGCTCGCCGTCACGAGAATGTCGAGATCGCCGACGGTTTCGCGCCGGCGCCGGAAGCTGCCGGCCACGAGCGCTTCGCTCACGCCCGGCGTCTCGCGCAGATACGTGAGGAGCGGCGTCAGATACTGCGTCGCGAACGACAGCAGGAAGCGCTGCGACTTGCGCCGCAGCCGCGCGCCGATCGCCTCCGCGATGTGCGTCTCAGTCTTCTCGCCGAAGCCCGGCAGTCCGCGGATCCTGCCGCTCTCGGCGACTTCCTTCAACTGCTCGAGCGTCTCGACGTGCAGCGCGTCGTGCAGCGCGCGCACGCGTTTCGCCCCCAGCCCCGGGACCCCGAGCAGCTCGACGATCGCGGGCGGCAGCGCTTGGCGAAGTTGCTGCTGCAGCCCGCACGTGCCGGTCGTCGCGATTTCGCGCAGCTTGCCGGCGAGATCGGGGCCGATCGTCGGAATATCGTCGAGGTTCTTCCCGTCGGCGACCATCGCCGCGATGTCGCGGCCTAGCCCGCCGACCGTGCGCGCCGCGTTGCGATACGCGCGCACGCGAAATGGATTGGCCCCCTGTATCTCGAGCAGATCGGCGATCTCGGCGAAGACCGCCGCAAAATCGGCATTGTGGATTGGCATGTTCGACCTCGCCTTCGCATGGACGGCGGTGCGCGACATGGCGCGTCGGCGCCGGGCGGCTCGACGCACCGTCGCGCGCATGTGTCGCGCGCTTTCATCTTAGGTCGCGACGAGCATCGGGGCCGTGCGCGAGCGCCGGCGGCGGTGCTGCCGGCGGCCGGCATCGCGATCCGTTCGCTCGACGCCCGGCACGACAGGCCCAGCATAGGCGGGGCGCGACGCACGTCGTTGCGCTGGATCAATTCGATCGATGTCGCATATTTCGAGCGCGATTTCGCAGCCTAAACATGCGCGCGACGCCGGGCGAAACGTTACACGGATGCGCACAGCGCGATCGGGATCGATTCCAGATCAGGACAACGAGGCTCAGCCGGCATTTCGTATATTTTTCATGAAGCGGCGGACCCGGCCGGCATGTCGGCTTCCATTGCACCCCGCAATCCCCGAGGCGGTATCACACCGCACCCAAGCCACGCGTCGAGCGATCCGGTCGCGGCCAATCGACGATCGCGCCCGAAAAGGCGGAAGCCGCGAGGCGAATCACTTCTGCAGATATCTCGGCGAGAAGCGCACGGCGCCCCGCCTGAGCGCGTCGTTCAACGGCTCGGAATAGCACCTGAACACAAGCTCCGCGACGAGCGCCGACACACCCACGTAAAAGATCAGCCACAGCGGCTTTGCGCCGACGCCGATCGTCTCTCGCGTGACGAACTCGCGCAGAATGCCCAGCACGACGATATGAAACAGGTACAGCTCATAGCTCCGCTGTCCGAACCAACGGATCATGCGGAGCGCCGCATGCGGCGCGTTCGCCTCGTCATGCGATCCATCCCTGAAGCTGTACAGCAGGATCGCGGTGCAGAACGCGACGACCGACACGCCCCACACGACGTTTTGCATGATCGGCCCGCACAGGTAGACGACGGTGATCGCGGCGGCGGCGATCGCCCGGACCGCCCGGCTCCGGCCGCGCGAGATCCGGCGCAACGGAAGCAACGCCGCGCAGCCTCCCATCGCGATCGCATCGAAGCACGATCCGTAGTCGTACAGCGCGACGATTTCGTCGTGCGCGTGCAGGCTACGGTAGATCGGTCCGACGACGATCGGCACGCACAGGAACAGCACGATGTAGCGACGTCGCCGCAGCAGCAGGCAGAGGATCGGGAACGCAAGATAGAACACCTCCTCGACCGACAGCGACCACAGGATGTTCATCGCGTAATTGAAATAGCCGACCTTCGCCATCAGCACGTTGTGCCAGAAGGTCAGCACCGACAGCACCGCGACGAGCGTGCTCGCGGTGTCCGGCTTGTCGACGAACGAGCGCAGGCCGAGCGAACCGAGCGCCACGATCGCGAGCAGGACGAGCACGAGGCACGGCAGGATCCGCGACGCGCGATACCCGTAGAACGTCGCCGGCTCGATCGCGCCGAGCGAGCCGAAGCGCCGGACCGACGTCGACATGATCAGGAACCCGGACACGGCGAAGAACATCGTGACGCCGTAATTGCCGTTTCGCGCAACCGCCTCGAGCGCGTCCGACAGGAACGGCGAATCGATCGGCGTGACGTTCAGCCGGTACGTCAGATGGAAATGCAGGATCAGGACGAGCAGGATGGCGATCCCGCGCAACAAGTCGACGCCGTCGTTTCTTCTTTTCGATTCCATGGTTTTCGAATTTCACGCCGAAGCGGTGGCGGCTCGCCGCTTGCGCGCCGTGTTCGAATCAAGCACGGCCGCGCGCGGTTTTCATCAGCCTTCTTTCAAATGACAACGAACGGGACCGCCGTTTCCGTGCGGACGAGCGCATGCGCCGAGGCGACTGCGCGACAACGCGCATCGCCCGGATGCGATACGGCGCAATGGGCACCGCGCGTTCGTTCGGCCGAAAAAATCCTCATCCCGTAAAAATAAAAACGATCGTTTCAAATGAAATAATTTGGATGAGGAATATTTCCTATGTCATTGTAATTGCTAACGTAATGTCCCGTTACTATAATCATTCCAAAGCTCGAATCCAACAATTGGGGCGCCATGAAAGCGACACCGTTTTCCTCGTTGAAAGCGATGTGCGGAACCGTACTTCGTGTCTCGAAGTGGGCGGTGTTGCCGGTTGTCCTCGCCTCCGTACTCGCCGTTCCGTCGTTCGACGCACAGGCGACATCCTCCGTGCCGAAACGGCATCCCGCGGCTTCCGCGTCCATCCGGAAAGCGAGTTTTCATCCGCAAGCGGGCCATGCATCGCTTGCGGGGCACGCTGTCGCCGCGCGCCATCTGAAAGCCGGCCGCTACAGGCTGGCAGGCGGCGTCCGCCGGGTCACGTTCTCGCCGCGCGCGCCGCTGAGCGCCCGCGCGTTCGAGCCGCGCGATACGTCACGGCCGTACGGACTCCGTTCGAACATCGCCTATATGATCGACCAGCATACCGGCGAAACGCTAGTCGACCGGAATTCGCAATCGGTCGTGCCGATTGCGTCGGTGACGAAGCTGATGACCGCGATGGTCGTGCTCGATTCGAAGGCGCCGCTCGAAGAACTGATCGAAGTGACCGACGACGATCGCGATCAGGACAAGTTCACCGGCTCGCGCCTCGCGATCGGCTCGACGCTGAGCCGCGACGACATGCTTCACATCGCGCTGATGGCGTCCGAGAATCGCGCGGCGGCGGCGCTGTCGCGCTACTACCCGGGCGGCCGGCAAGCATTCGTCGACGCGATGAATCGGAAGGCGCGATCGCTCGGCATGATCGATACGCATTTCGAGAATCCAACCGGGTTATCGAAATACAACGTATCGACCGCGCGCGATCTCGCGAAGATGGTCGAGGCGGCTTACCAATATCCGCTGATCCGGCAGTATTCGACCGATCTGAAATACGAGGTCGACACGGGCCGCCGCACGCTCTACTACCACAGCACGAACATCCTGCTGCGCGACGAAGACTGGGACATCGGCGTGCAAAAGACGGGCTATATCAGGGAGTCCGGCATTTGCCTCGTGATGCAGACGACGATCGACGGGCGCGGGGTCGTGATGGTGCTGCTGGATTCGGCCGGGCGTCACGCCGATTTCTTCGACGCGGCGCGGCTGCGCGCGATGCTGACGTCGGGCGGCGCGCACGTGACGGAAGCGAATTCGGCGGCGGGCGGCAACTGAGCCGAAAGGGTTCGGACGACGGCGCACATTCGTTGTCGGCACGACACGCGCGGCGGCGACGTTCGACAAACTCGCGTCGCCACGCGCGCCGCATCGCGCGGCCGCACGACGCCGTGGCCGTACCGCCGTTTGTCGCCGCATGAACTTCGACGATGCTCGATCGTGCCAGGCAGTCGTTTGCGCAGCGCATTCTCATCGCCGCTCTGCAATCCTCATGATCGCTCCCGCGTTCGGCTTCGCGCGGCGGCCATCGGCCGCGCGCCGCTCGTGCGTCTCATGCGCTTGCGATAGGCTCGTCGAACATCGTCTTGAAATGCGCGGCGAACCGGTCGAGCTGATCGGCCGGCAGACGATTGACCCCGGCCGCGCGCTTGCGGCCGCCGCCCGTTTCGAAGCCTCGGCAGAAATCGTCGGCGCCGATCGTGCTGTTCGCCGGGACGCGCACGCTGACGACGTAGCCGCCGTCCGTCCTCGGACTCAGGATCGCCAGCGCACACGCCGGATGGCTTTGCACGACCTCGTTCGCGAGCACGCCGGTCACGCGGCGCGCCCAACTCTCCGACGGCAGCACGAGCATGATCGCGTGCGGCGTCGCCACTTCCGGGCGCACCGCGCGCGCCCGGCGCAGGTCGTCCCGGTATCCGTCGCTCAGCACGCGCAGCACGTCGGTACCGCCGATGAAGTCGAGCGGGTCTGCGAATGGCTGCATCGTTTCCGCCAAGGCAGCCGGATCGAAATGCAGGTCGGCGACGCGCTCGCCGTACGCGTTGTAGTTCAGGCACCGTCCGAGTTGCGCGAGCCGCTCGAGCGCCTCCGGCCCGACGCGATGCGCAAGCGCGAGCGCATGACCGAGCTGCGGCAGCGCATCGCCGAACGCCGCGACGATCGCCCAGCGCGCGTGGCGCCCTTGCAGGTATCGATCGACGATCGCGCTCGTGCAAACGTCCGCGGCGGTATCGATGTACGCATGGAAGTTCGGATGGCCGGGCAGCGCGCCCGCGAAGTGATGATCGAAGTAGCGCAGCCGCGCACCCGCCGCGAGCAGTCGCTCGACGTCCGCGCGGTTCTGGTCGTGCGACACGTCGAGGACCGTGACTTCGTCGCCGGCCGCGGCCGACACGCGAGCCAGCAATCGGATATCGCGCTTGACGCCCGTCACGAGCGTGCCTCCCGGTCCTTCGGCAAGACGCAGCTGCTGCAGTGCGCACAGGCCGTCGGCATCGCCGTTGAATGCGAAGATCCTCGTCGGCGGCGTGCGCCCGGCGCCGCCGGCGTTTTCGTGCATTGCCGCTTGCGGGCCGTGATTTCCGCGACTGGCGATACCGGAATTCAAAATGTGCCTCCACAAAGCAATCGATCGGCGCTCGACGCGTTTCGCCGGAACGAAACGCCGTGCGTGAAGAGCGAACGCCGGCTGTCGCCTCGCGCCGCATGACGCCGGTTGCGCGATGCGTGTTGCGTGACGAATCGCAACGCCACGATTGTATCGTTTCGCCAGCCAACGATCGCATCGGCGACGCATTCGATATCTGACGAGCCAGGGCCGAAGCCAAGCGTTTCACTCCGCTTCGCGCGCCACGCTTCCTCCTTTTTGCCGTCACGCTCGCCGAACGTGAATGTGTCATCCCCGACCGTCACCCGATCCTGGCCAAGGCGGAACACGAACGCGCGCCGCGTGCCGCCGCCGGCACCCGCGGCACCCGGCGCCCGGCGCCCAGCGCCTGCTCGTTCACGCAGCCGCCGACGCTTCCGTCAGAAACGGCGCGACATGCGCCATCGCGCGCGACACGTAATCTTCCTTCTCGCCGACCGGCGCGACGTAATGCAGCGCGCGCTCCGCGGCTTCCCGCCCTTCGAGACGCGCGATGACCCACGCGGCAAGGTAGTGCGACGCAAGACAGCCGCCCGCGGTCGCGACGTTGCCGTTCGCGAAGAACGGCCGGTTCAGCACGTCGACGCCGGCTTCCTGCACCCATGGCTTCGTCGTGAGATCGGTGCACGCCGGCACGCCGTCGAGCAGTCCCAGCTTCGCGAGCACGAGCGTGCCTGAGCATTGCGCCCCCAGCAGTTGCCGCGACGGAGCATGACGTCGTCTCCAGTGAGTGTCGATTGCGACGACGCATCGTATGTCCGAAAATCAATACAATCAAATAATTGTCATGGATACATCGGCACATGGCCCACGCCCGCTACAAACACCTCGTCGACACGCTTGCGGCCGACATCCGCTTGACGCGTATTCCCATTGAGACGGTCGTCGGATCGATTTGCGCCTTTTCCGACGGGGGTCGGAGCCGAGATCGCGTACTCGGCGTTGAATACAACCGGCATGACCGATTACGGCGATTTCGAATCCATGGCCTCCTACCAAAACTCATAGTCGACAAACGGTCGATGACGGACAAAAATTGAACCAGCGACCATAATCAACAATCCATTCCCAATTAGCCAGCACCACAAGATCGCATCGATCTCCGGAATTCCAAAAACATATCGAATATCACGCCTCGACCGATCAAATTTCACGCGTCCATCAAGCCAATCCGGAAAAAACGGGAAATATCACGAGTACAAACATCGTTTACACTGAGTCAAAAAATAACGTCCAATCCAGCCGACTTCAATCCGAATTGCTCCTATGACTCCGACTAGGTGGAAGCAAACAATTCCATCAACCAAAACCTGATCTTCAAACATAACTTAAAATTCATTCCGTTCCCAATCTGCATCTTCTTTTCGCCCGATCAAGACGCGGTCTATCCTTTGATCTGGAGTTATTATGGCCCGACGAGCGGAAATCCTGCCGCAATCAGAGTTGACCCGAGAAAGATCATCATTACGATTTACAATGGAATTCCTTTATTCGGCTACTTCGATCAACAGCTCTCGCACTAGGTTTATTTCAAGACCGGATTTTATAGAGTAACCATCCCCAACCAGGCATGCAGGAGCAGTTGACCGATACTGATTGATCGTTGAGCGCTTGTGACACGGTCAGGCTCGGAAATGCAAGACATGCCGATCACGCTCAAGCCCTGCTCAATCTGAGATCATCGCAACGCGCAATCAATCGCCGCCAAAGAAACGCGTACCGGCCGCAACGGAATGACTTCGCATTCGGCCGCCTGCCGGCGCGTCGCCCCCGACGCGCGACAGACAGCCGGAACGCGCAACTGCGCAGCGTTGCGCTTCATCCGAAGCTGCCATCAACCTGCTACCCGCTCCGACCAGCGTCGCCCCTTCCATGCCGCGCCACCGCAGGCCACGTCAGCGAGCCGCTTGATCGGCCGATCCGCCCCAGCGGCTCGATCGCCTTCAACCTTGCCTTTCTCCTCTCCGGGCTTCACCTCGACGTCCTTCCGGATCGCGCCTTCGTTCTCGTCCGGCTCCGTCCGCCACGCGCGCATCGCGATGAAATCTGCCGTGCCGACACTCGCACACCCTTTACCCGATATTGTGTCCATGCGTCGAATGGCTGACACGTCCGAACGCGCCACGACAAGTCGCTGGCCTCACCCCTCACCGGGACGCTTCGCGCACCTGTCGGTGACGGGAGCGCGTTCATCGCCGCCTGCACGGCGGCACATCGGCGACGACAGATTCGCGTCGACCTTCGTCTATGCGCAGCCCGGCTGTCCCGGCGTTCCGGCGCTCATCGGCGCGATCCGCGCATTGGCCTTAGTATTCCCGTCCGTCGACGTCGCCGCGCTCGAAGCGGCGCTCAGGCGTCTCGACGGCAAGTCCGCGATCGTCGTCGCGAACGCGGGCACCGTGAACACGGTCGACTACGACACGCTGCCGGCCATCGCCGCGCTCAAGGCGCGCTATCCGTTCTGGCCGCACGCCGACGCGGCGTTCGGCGCGTTCGGCGCGTTCGGCGCGTTCACCGCGCTGTCGCCGGAGCACGCGTCGCTCACGCGCGGCCTCGTCGACGCCGACTCGATCTGCATCGACCTCCACAAATGGCTGAACGTGCCCTACGACGCCGCGGTGCAGTTCAGCCGCCGTCGCGACCTGCAGGTGCGCGTGTTCCAGAACAGCGCCGCGTATCTCGGCGTCCCCGCCGGCGATCCGGACTTCGTCCATCTGATGCCGGAAAATTCGCGGCGGCTGCGCGCGCTGTCGACGTGGTTCGCACTCGCCGCGTGCGGCCGAGACGGGCACGCGGAGATCGTCCGCCGCAACATCGCGCTTGCGCGCCGGCTCGGCCGCCTGATCGACGCACAGCCCGGCCTGACGCTCCTTGCTCCGACGCGGCTCAACGTCGTGTGCTTCACGCTCGCAGAGCAGCCCGACGAGGCCCGCGTCAACGCGTACATGCGCGCGGTGCGCGACCTCGGCGACGCGTTCATCACGACGACGGTCTATGCGGGCACCTGGGGGCTGCGCGCGGCGTTCAGCAATTGGCGCACGGACGAGGACGACGTCGACCGGGTGTTCCGGTCGCTGGTTAGCGCGCTGGGTTAAATCGCGAATGCAGCGCGCGGGCGCGGCGCACGATGCCGAGAACCCGACTGACGTGCCACATGTCTTCGCTGACGGCACCCGCAGCGGGCGGGCGCAGCCGTCAGGTCAGACGATCGGACGCAACGACATGCATGCCCGGCGCCGGATTCAGCGCCGCCTCGATCAGCGCGCGGGCAATCCGGGGCGCCGGATTGAGCCGCCAGCCGCGCGGCAGCAGCGGTCCGAACAGCGTCAGCGCGCACACCGCGGCGCGTTCGCCGAGGCGAAACTCGTCACGGTGCCCGCCGATCAGGCCCGGCCGCACCGCCGTCAGCGAAGCGAACCCGAGACCGGCCAGATCCCGCTCCAGTTCGCCCTTCACGCGGCTGTAGAAGAAGCGCGACGCTGCGTCCGCGCCGGCGGCCGAGTTGAGCACGTAAGTCGGCGTACCGTGGCGCCGGGCGATGCGCGCGACGGCAAACGGATAGTCGTGGTCGACCCGCCGGAACGCCGATTGGGAGCCGGCCACCCGCATCGTCGTGCCGAGCGTGCAGATCACTGCGTCCGCGCGCCACCACGGCGCGTCCTCGGGCAGGTGATCGAAGTCGGCGCGTGGAGCCTGTAGCTTCGGATGCGCAGGCAACGCGCGGCGAGCGAGCGCGACCACACTGTCGACGCGTGGCTCGGCAAGCGCCAGGTCGAGCACGTGGCGGCCGACGAGTCCGGTCGATCCGACGAGAAGCAGCTTCATCCTGATTTCCTCGGAGTGGGTGATGCTCCAGATACTCGAACGGCGCTATCGGAATGCGCTTTTCCGAGTCGCACTCGATTCACGCGCCGCGGTGGAGCGATGCGCGACGTGACAGGCTGAGGCGAGCCGGCCGACTCGCCGCCGGCTTGATAGGGCGATTCGAATTCTACAGCGTAGCCGGGCTGCGCCCGCGAATCCGCGGCAAGGCGGCTCGCCTCGCCGCCCTTGAGTCCGAACAGGTGCCGAAGGCCGAGTCGGCGAATGATCGATCGTCACGCCCGGCGTCACATGAGAAGCGCAGCGATGAAAACACAGCGGCGCGTCGAGCGACGGAAACGCCGCCCGCCTCGGCGGACCGCGGCTTGCATGGGGCCGCGCTTACGCAACGCCCCCCGAGCGCGTCGCAGAACGCAAGCCGCTCAGCCCTCGCCGGACTGCTGCAGCGCTTCCTGCTTCTCGAACACACCGCTCAGCCAGTCGATGAAGACGCGCACCTTGTGCGGCAGATTGCGATTTGGCAAATAGAGGATCGACACCGGCCTCGCGGGTTCGTCGAACCGGCTCAGCACGCGTTGGAGCGCGCCCGTCTTCAGATGCGGATCGACAAGATAGCGCGATGTCTTCCCCAATCCGAGACCCGCCAGTACGGATGCGACATAGGCGTCCGCATCATTGACCGATACGATGCCCTTCATCGCGACGGTCTTCGGCTCGCCGCCATCCATGAAGCACCACGGCCGGGTCTTTCCGGTATTCATCGACGTATAGTTCACGCCGACGTGCCGATCGAGCGCGTCGAGCGTCTCCGGCACGCCATATCGTTCGAGATACGCCGGCGTCGCGCACGTGCACGGCGCCATCGTGCCGATGCGGCGTGCGACGAGCCCCGAATCCTCCAGCGCGCCGACCCGTACCCCGCAATCGACGGCTTCGCCGACGAGGTCGACCAGCCGGTCCGTCAGGCCGATCTCGACCTGAATCTCCGGATACTACGCGGCGAATGCCGGCAGTGCCGGAATCACGATCGACTTGCCCATCGCGGGCGGCACGTTGACCTTGACGCGGCCCCGGGGCGTCACTTTCGCATGCGACAGCGACGCCTCGACGTCGTCGATCTCGTTCAGCACGTTGATGCAGCGCTCGTAGTACGTCCGGCCGTCGTCGGTCAGCGCGATGCGCCGCGTCGTGCGATTCAGCAGCCGGCAGCCGAGGCGGATTTCGAGCGTCTGGATCAGCCGCGACACCGTCGGCGTCCCGAGGCCGGTCAGATCGCCCGCCCGTGCGAAACCGCCCGCCTCGACGACGCGCGCAAACACTCTCATCGCCTGCAGCGTATCCATCCACTCTCCCGCTCTCATTCTCGTCGTTGCGGCCGCACGGCCGCGAAATCGCATGGCGGCGCCGCATCGGCGCGGCGGCGCGTCCGCGCGGGGGACTGGCTCGTCACGACTGTGAATCGAGCGCTGCGGCCAGAATCGCCTGATCGGCGTTGGCCGGAATGTTCCCGCGCGTGTACTTCGGCCGATAGATCGCGTCGCCCGATTCGATCGTCGAGCCGGACAACGCGCAGGTGCAGCGCCGGCGCGCGACGCCTTTCGTCCAAATCTGCTCGCCGTAGTTCGCGGAAGCCGGATCGCACCACGAGACCTCGATCGAGCTTCCCGTCCGCCGCTCCCAATGGCGGACCGCCGGCACGCGCGACGTCGGCGGCCGCGCGGCGCTCGTCGGCGGCGCGATCGGATCGGGCGGCCCCGTATCGCATCGGTTCGCACGCGCGAACGAATACGCCGCGCGCGCAGCGGACTCGCGATACCAGCAGGCGGCAAGCAACGTGGTCAGGACGCGTTGCCACCGATCGGCGTCAGTGGAATCCATCATCAAGACCTCCTTCAAAGCCGGCGCACATGCGACGCCCACGCCAGCCGGACTCGCCGGCCCGCTCGCCGACTGCCTGCCCGCCCGGCGCGGGCGCGCGACCGCGCGGCGTCGCGCGCCGCCCGCGTCGCGTGAGCTCGCGCCCAGCTTCGCGACGACGCGTGCGCGGCGTCGAACCGCTGCGAATGCCGATATCGCCTTTACGATTCGAGAAACGCGAGCAGATCCGCGTTGACCTGATCCGCGTGCGTGACGCAGATGCCATGCGAGCCGCCGGGGTACACCTTCAGCGTCGCGTGCTCGACGATCTTCGCGGACAGGCGCGCGGACGCGTCGATCGGCACCATCTGGTCGTCGTCGCCGTGCAGGATCAGCGTCGGCACGTCGATCTTCTTCAGGTCTTCCGTGTAATCCACTTCGGAGAACTCGCGGATGCATGCGTACTGGCCAAGAATCCCGCCCGTCATCCCTTGCGCCCAGAACGCGTCGATCGTGCCTTGCGACACCTTCGCTTCCGGCCGGTTGAAGCCGAAGAAAGGCAGCGCGACGTCGCGATAGAACTGCGAGCGGTTGTCGACGACGCCCTTGCGGATGCCGTCGAATACCTCCATCGGCAGGCCGCCCGGATTCGTAGCCGTCTTCAGCATGATCGGCGGCACCGCGCCGATCAGCACGGCCTTCGCGACGCGCTGCGTGCCGTGACGGCCGATGTAGTGCGCGACTTCGCCGCCGCCCGTCGAATGCCCGACGAGCGTCGCCTCGCGCAGGTCGAGCGCGTCGAGCAGTGCGGCGAGGTCGTCCGCGTAGGTATCCATGTCGTTGCCCGTGGCCGGCTGGCCGGAACGGCCGTGGCCGCGGCGATCGTGCGCGATGACGCGAAAGCCGTGCTGCGCGAGGAACAGCATCTGCGCGTCCCACGCATCCGCGTTCAGCGGCCAGCCGTGCGAGAACACGACCGGACGTCCCGTGCCCCAATCCTTGTAGAAGATTCGCGTACCGTCTTTCGTCGTGATCGTGTCCATCTGAGTGCGCTCCTGGTGAGTAGTGAGGTGACGGACGCACGATGCGATGCGCTCCGATCGAACAACAGGCCATTCAACGCGGCGACATGTGCCGCGGCACCTTCGCTCGACGCCGTGCGGCAGTGTCGAGCGCAATTCGTGCTGCAATCCGCAATGAACCGAAACCGCGGTCGCCGCGCGTTCGTACGCCGCAAGCAGCGTGCTTTGTGCGATGACGAGACGCATCGAGTGTCCGACGCGCCTCGACCGATGCTCGCTTCGCTTCGAACGGACATTCGCTCGAAGCGACACGCGGCATGGCGCGCGGCGCGGCCCGCCGCGCCCGGCGGCTTCGCCTCGATCGCTTTTACGCGGACGTCGCAACGTTCGCCGCGCAGATTAATGCGCGGCACGCGCGCCGTACTTAAGCAAACCTGAATTTTCATGATTCAGCGACCGGGCGAGTACCGCATACGTGAACGCCGATGCTCGACATCGCATCGCCGACGCCGACGCCGAACGACGCGATCACGTCGCCCGGAGTGAAGCATAGTTCGGCATTTCGAAATCTCAACGACCTCTTGTTCGCCCCGCATGATCGAGCAGGCTGATTTTCGTCGCGCCGGCCCGGCATGCAGTCAAGACAACGTGATGACTTTCGCGCGACGCCGCCGGCGCGGCTACCAGCCGAATTTCAACTCCGCGCCGACATAATCCGCATTGCGCCCGCCCGCCGCGCGAATCGCATCGCCCACCTGGAAGTGCACCATCTCGAGCGCCGCCGCCAGATTCGCCGTCACCGCCCAATCGGCGCGCAGCTGCGTGTAGAAGCCGGTCCACTTGCCGCCCCGGCCCGCCGTGCCGGGCACGGGCGACGCGCCTTGCGCGTAGACCGCGTCCGCCGTCGTCGCGCGCCACTGCAACCCGACCGCCGCGAGCAGCGTGAGCGTGTTGCTCGGCTTGAACGTAAGCGACGGCTTCACGTGAATCAGGTTCGTGTAGCCGGTATAGCCGGCGAGCGCGAAGTAGTAGCCGTTCGGAAACAGCGGATTGAACGTCTCGATCCGGCCGTCGTGCGGATGCCGGTCGCCCGACGCCGCGTCGACCTGCAAGCCGACTCGCGGCGTCCAGCGCATGTCAGCGAACGTATAGCCGGCGAGCGAGCCCACCGCCCATGCTTCGATGCGCTGCGCGCCGACGTGCCCCGACTGATACATGCCCTCGACATCCCAGTCGACGTTCTGCTTCTTGCCCGCGTACCGGAGATCGAACACGTCCCGGTGCTCGGCGCCCGCGCCGTCGAGAAACTGCGCCTGCGTCCGGTTGTACCGCGAGTAATACGCGGACAGGTCGCCTGGCCCCACGCCCTGACGCTCGACGCGCACGCCGCTGAACGTGAGGTTGCGGTTCGACACATCGTCGAACGCTTCGTCGTCGCGGTACTGAACGGGCTGCGTCGCATAGCCGATGAAGCGCCACGGCCCCGCTTCCCAGTCTGCCCATATGCCGTCAAACGCCTGGCGCACGTTCGGGCCGTCGCGCACCGACACGAAGCGCTGTAAATCGAACGCCATCTCCTGACGGCCGATCCGCGCCTTGAACACGCCGGGCCCGATCGCGTCGGAATAGGTCACGAACGCTTGACGCAGATCCAGGCGATTGCGATCGACGGGGCCGACGCTGTCCTTGTCGAACGTGCGCGCGTCCTCGATCTGCACGAACACCTGGATGTGTCCGGCGAGGCGCAAATCGGCATGCACCTGCGCGCGTTGCAGCACATAGGTGTCGCCGCGCGCCCGACCGATGCCGAAGAGCGGCGCGTCGTTCACTTCGAGCCGCTCGCGCAGCACCGCGCCGAGCGACAGATACGAATCGCTGCGGCCGAAGAGCGGCACGTACTTCAGCGAGTCGAGCGGCCGGCGCGGCACGCATGGATCCGCGAGCGCCGACCAGTCTTCCTGCCAGCGGTTGAACAGGATCGCCGGACGCGTCTTCGTGCACGACGCGTCCGACGACGCCGGCGCCGCTGCGGGCGCATCCGCCGCGTGCGCGCGGGCCGCGGCGAGCAGCGACATCAACGCCCAGCAGCAAAGCGAGGAAGCACGGCGCATCGTCATTTGGCGTCGTGCACTTCGGCGATGTAGCCGCCGGGGAACGCGAGCATCGCGGTGCGTCCGGCTTGCTGCGTGCGATACGGCCGGACCAGCACCTTGACGCCCGCCGCCTGCGCCTTCTCGAGCGTCGCATCGAGATCGTCGACCGCATAGCCCGTGGTTTCACGGCCGTACGGGAACGGCAGCTTGCCGTCGGTCACGAACGCGGCGACCCGGCCGAACGCCGATTCGATCACGATCTTGCGCATCTCCGTGCCCGGCCGGCCGATCGCGCCGCCGTCTTCATGGCGGTTGTCAGAGACGACCTTGCCGTGCGAGAACCGAACCCAGCGCTTGACGAAATGATCGGCTTCGTCTGGCGACAGATAGACCCGATTGTCGGGAACCGTCGCGAGCGCCGCGTAAGACGGCGCCTTCCGATGCCAGTAGAGCTGCATCATCACGCCGCCCGGCCAGCGGATCACCGCGTCCCGGCCGATCGGATCGTCGAACGAGTCGACGACGATGTCCGCGCCGGCCGAGCGCGCCGCCTTCACGGCGTCGTCCATATCCGTCACCAGATAGCCCGTCCGCTCGTCGCCAAACGGATAGGGAATCGGCGTCTTGAACCCGAACACCGACAGCATGCCCACCGGCGTCTGCACGTACTGCGACAGCGTCTCGCTCGGCGCCGGCGTGACCGTGAGCGTCACGCGCGGCGACGCTTTCCCGCCGAACGTCGCGACGATACTGTTGACGAACGCGTCCAGATCGGATACCGCGACGTAGACGTGCGTCGTATCGTACTGCGGCCCGACGGCAACCGACGGCGCCGACGCGGTCGCGCGAGCGGATTCGGCCGCGGCGCTCGCATCCGCATCCGCGAAAGCCGCGGGCATCTGCGCCATGCCGAGCATCAAGGCGGCCAGCAAGGCCGAACGTACTCCGAAGCGTCGTGTTTGCATGCTTGATCCCGTGAGTGGTGAAGTGATCGAAGTGCCGCGTCGACGCGCGCTGCGCGTCCGCGCGGCGTTCAGTCCGGCCAGTCGGAGCCGAGGACGAGTCCGCAGAAGTTCAGCCGGCGATAGTTCGGGTCCCAGCGATCGAGCACGTCCGCGTTGACCGTGCCGAATGTCGTGTGCGGCCGGTGCGCCATCCCGAGCACATACGCTTCGAGGATGCTTTCCTTGAAGCCCGGATCGCGCGGGTACGCGCGAACGATCGCATCGCGCGCGCCCGGATCGAAGGTCGCGTAGCCGAGGCCGCGCACGTCCATCTGCACGCCGGCGTGCATCAGCGCGACGAGCGGCGACTTGTGCTCCGCGATGCCCGGCGTCGTTGCAATGCGATCGCGTCCCACACGTCGGCGGCGTCGGCTTCGTTCGCGCCGTGCCGACGCAGGAAATCGCGCGCGGCGTCGGCGCCGTCGATCTCGAACCGGCGCGCCGAATGCCGATGCTCGACTTGCAATCCGGCGTTATGGAACAGCGCGGCGACATAGAGCAGGTCCGCGTTGCACGCGATCCGGTCGCGCCGCCCGACACCCGACACCCGACACCCGACACCTGACACCTGACACCTGACACCTGACACCTGACACCCGACGCACGCCGCCACGCTTGCCATCGTTTTCGACGTTGCCCGCGACGCCTCCCGAATGACTTCGCGCCAATGAAGCCGGCAAGCCGGCTGACCAACGACATGGTCAAAGCGTAGCGACGCGGCCGTTAAAAGGCATGGTCGAAAGCTTAAAAAAGCTGAAGATAGGCAGCGAGCGCGGTGCGAAATGCCGTTGACGACGGTGGCGGCGATCTTGCGGCATCGATTGCCCGTGCAGGCCGACCAGCTCCTTTTTCGTGCCTCTGCCTCTGCCTCTGCCTCTGCCTCTGCCTCTGCCTCTGCCTCTGCCTCTGCCTCCTGCTTCGGCTTCGGCTTCGACTCCGGCTTCGCGGACGCGACGCGGCGCCGGCCGCGCATCACCGCCGAGGACTACGGCCAAGAACTGCGCCGAAATTAGCAACGATTCAGCACCGCTTCAGGACGCACGCGGTTTGCTTCACTAACCTGTACGGCAATACCGGCAATACTCATCGCTCGATCGGCGCGGGCGGCGCACGCGCGCCATGCGCGGTCCGCGCAAACGGCGCATGCTGAAACCCGCTTTGCGAAGAACCCGCTCGCGTCACCGTTGCCGCGATGCAGCGGCGACGCTCGCCAGGAGATAGACCTTGCTTCCACCTTCCACTCACGACATGGCCCCTGCCGCCGTCCGGACGGGCGCTCCGCGGACGGCCTCGCCGCACGCCGAGCGTCTTCGCGCGCAGATGCCGCGATGCGTCGTCGGCCATGCGATCGGGCGCGCGACGCGCCGCGGCGGCCGCGCCGATGCGACTGGCCGGCACACGCGCGGCCGCCTCGCGCAACGCCGGCGGAATCGATGATGCGCCGGCCCCTGATCCTTGTTTGCGCGGGCATCTCGGTCGTCGGCGCGCTGGCGGCCGGTTACCTGATGTGGCAGCCCGCGATCGCACCAGTCGAGCGCCCCGCCGCATCGTCATTCGACCCCGCGCTCAGGCAGGAAGGCGCGCGCGTCGTCGCGCTCGGCGATTGCGTCGTCTGCCACACCGCGAACGACGGCCGGCCGTTCGCGGGCGGCCGCCCGCTCGCGACGCCGTTCGGCACGATCTTCGCGACCAACATCACCCCCGATCCCGAAACCGGCATCGGCGCGTGGTCGATCGATGCATTCGCGCGCGCAATGCGTCACGGCGTTTCGCGCGACGGACATCTGCTCTATCCGGCGTTTCCGTACGTCCATTTCACGCGGATGACGGACCGCGAGATCCTCGCCGCCTATGCGTACCTGATGAACCGCGAGCCGGTGAAGGCAACCGCGCCGGCGAACCGGCTGATGTTCCCGTTGAATTTCCGTCCGCTCGTCGCGTTCTGGAACGTGCTCTTTCCGCGTCCCGGCACGCTCGCGGCGGACGCGTCGAAGACCGTCGAATGGAATCGCGGCCGTCATCTCGTCGATGGCCTCGGGCACTGCGCCGCGTGCCATTCGCCGCTCAATGCGATCGGCGGCGAGCAGTCCGGCCGCGCATTCGACGGCGGCCTCGTCGACGGCTGGGACGCGCCCGCGCTCAACCGGCTGACGGGCGCGGCGCGCCCGTGGACGCGGGACGCGCTCGTGACCTATCTCGGTACCGGGCGTTCGAGCGAGCACGGCGCCGCGGCGGGTCCGATGCTGCCCGTCACGCGCGAGCTGGCGACGTTGCCGCGCGAGGACGTCGACGCGATCGCGACCTACCTGCTGTCGCTGCAAAAGCCGCAGACCGGCGACGCGCCGCACGCGATTCCGGTCGAGGCCCGGTCGATGACGGAGCCGGCGCGGCGCGGCGCGACGATCTTCGCCGCGTCGTGCGCGCAGTGTCACGGCCCAAACGCGCCGATGCAATCGATCGGCGAGCGCCCGAGCCTCGCGCTCAGCACCGCGGTCAACGCGGACACGCCCCGCAACCTCGCGCAAATGATCATCGGCGGCATCACGTGGGAAGGCGAACGGGCCGTCAACTACATGCCGCCGTTCGGCGACGTCTACAGCGACGAGCAGATCGCCGATCTCGCGCAGTACGTGCGCGCCGCCTATTCGAGCCGCGGGCCGTGGACGGGCGTCGACGCGACGGTCTCGACGCTCAGGAAGGAGAACGCATCCCGATGATTCAATTAACCGTGAACGGCGTCACGCACGCGCTCGACATCGATCCGTCGACGCCGCTGCTCTACGCGCTGCGCGACGACCTGAACCTGCACGGCGCGAAGTTCGGCTGCGGCCTCGGACAATGCGGCGCGTGCACGGTCATCGTCGGCGACCGGCCCGTCTTCTCGTGCCTGCTGCCCGTCGCGTCGATCGGCGCGCGGCCGGTCAGAACGATCGAAAGTCTCGGCAGCGCCGAGCGGCCCGGACCTTTGCAGAAGGCCTTCATCGACCATCAGGCCGCGCAGTGCGGCTACTGCATCGCAGGCATGATCATGCGCGCGCAGGCGCTGCTCGAACGCCATCCGAAGCCGACCGAGCGCGAGTTGCGCGCGCACATGGAGCCGAACCTCTGCCGCTGCGGCACGCACACGCGGATCCTCGCCGCGATCCGCCAGGCGGCCGGCATCGCGCCGCCCTCCGGCACCGCCGCCGCGAACGCGGCCACGAACGCGGCCACGAACGGCAAAGGAGCCGCGCATGAAGCATGACGACGCCGATTTCGATCCGCGCCGCCGCCAGTTCCTGCTGTCCGGCTCGCTGTTCGTCACGTTCAGCCTCACGCCCGCCGCGCCCGCGCTCGCGCAGATGGTGATCGCGGACGAAGGCGCGGCGGTCCGCATCTCGAAGGCGACGCAGGCGCTCGCCGGCAGCCTGAAGACGAACCCGTTCCTCGACGCGTGGATCAAGATCGATCCGAGCGGCAAGGTGACCGTCTTCACCGGCAAGGTCGAGCTCGGCACCGGGGTGCGCACCGCGCTGCTCCAGGTCGCCGCCGAGGAGCTGAACATGGCGCCCGCGCTGATCACGTTCCTGACCGCCGACACCGGCGCGTCGCCGGACGAAGGGCTCACGGCGGGCAGCCACACGATGGCGGACAGCGGCAGCGCACTGCTGAACGCGGCCGCGCAGGTGCGCGGCCTGCTCGTCGATGCGGTGGCGCGCCGCCTCGGCGTCGCGAGCGACACGCTCACGACGCGCGACGGCGTCATCGCCGCCCGCGACGGCCGTCGGATGACCTTCGGCGAGGCGGTCGGATTCGTCGACCTGCATCGCACCGCATCGGCCGCGTCGCCGCTGAAGAACCCCGGCACGTTCCGCGTGATCGGCACGTCGCTGCCGCGTGTCGACATTCCGGCGAAGGTGTCGGGCGGCGCGAGCTACGTGCAGGACATGTGCCTGCCCGGCATGCTGCATGCGCGCGTCGTGCTGCCGCCCGTCTACGGCGCGCGGTTGGAGGGTTTCGACGAAGCGAACATGTCGCGGCTGCCGGGCGTCGTCAGGATCGCGCGCGACGGCAGCCTGCTCGCCGTCGTCGCACGCGGCGAGTGGCAGGCGGTCAGCGCGCAGCGCGCGCTCGCCGCGACGTGCCGCTGGAGCGCCGGCCGCGCGCTGCCCGATCGCGCGACCGTGCATCGGGATCTCGAGCGGATCGCGACGCAGCGGATCGACATCGCGACCGTGCGCGCGCCGGCCGGCGCGACCGTGAAGACGCTGAACGCACGCTATACGAAGCCGTATCTGATGCACGGCTCGATCGGTCCGTCATGCGCGATCGCGCAATTCGACGCGGGCAAGTTGACGGTCTGGACGCATTCGCAGGGCATCTATCCGCTGCGCGATGCGCTCGCGGAACTGCTGTCGCTGCCGAAGCGGCAGGTTCGCTGCATCCATGCGGAAGGCTCCGGCTGCTACGGCCACAATGGCGCCGACGACGTCGCCGCGCACGCGGCGCTGATCGCCCGCGCGATGCCCGGCCATCCGATCCGCGTGCAATGGATGCGCGAACAGGAACACACGTGGGATCACTTCACGCCGGCGATGGTCACCGAAGTCAGCGCGTCGCTCGACGCGAGCGGCAAGATCGTCGACTGGCGCTATGCGCTGTGGAGCAGCTCGCACAACGAACGGATCGTCAATGCGGGCCGGCTCGTGCCGGCGACGATGCTCGAGCATCCGTTCATGCCCGCGCCGTCGGTGCCGATGGTGCAGCCGGAAGGCGGCGGCGACCGCAATGCGATTCCGCTGTACACATTCCCGAACCTGCGCGTGACGAACCACTTCTCGCCGACGATGCCGCTCAACACGTCGGCGATGCGCTCGCTCGGCGCGCACATGAACATCTTCTCGATCGAGAGCTTCATCGACGAGCTCGCACAGGCCGCGCAAGAAGATCCCGTCACGTTCCGCCTGAAGCACATGCAGGATCCGCGCGCGCGCGACGTCATCGCACTCGCCGCGCAGCGCTTCGGCTGGCCGCGCCCGCGGCGGCGGCCGGGCCGCGGCGTGGGCTTCGCGTTCGGCCAGTACAAGAATCTGATGGCTTATGTCGCGATGGCCGTCGAGATCTCGGTCGTGCGCGAGACGGGACAGGTCATGCTCGAACATGCGGAAGTCGCCGTCGATTCCGGCCAGATCGTCAATCCCGATGGCGTGCGCAATCAGATCGAAGGCGGGATCATTCAATCCGCGAGCTGGACGCTGTACGAATCGCTGCAATACGACACCGCGCGCATCCGCAGCTTCGACTGGAGCAGCTATCCGATCCTGCGATTCTCGGCCGCGCCGAGCCGGTTGAACGTGCATCTGATCGATCGCCCCGGCATGCCGTTTCTCGGCGTCGCCGAAGCGGCGATGGGGCCGACCGCGGGCGCGATCGCGAATGCGCTGTTCGATGCGACCGGCAAGCGTCTGCGCGATATGCCGCTCGGCGGCGACAAGCTTCGCGAGCTGATCGAAGCGTGACGCCGCGCGTGTGCTTGCCGGTTGGCTCGGCTGGCTCGGTTGGCTCGGTTGGCTCGGTTGGCTCGGCTTACGCGGCGCGTTCGGTTCGTGCGATTGGCCCGGCGGACGGCATTGGGTCGATCGACGCAGCGCGCTCATCGCGCCGCGACGCGCGGCGTGCGCGTCGCGGCGTCGAAGCGGCGCGCATAGCCGATGCCGCGGCGAGCGTATCCGCCCGCCGCGGCGATCACGGATCGGCCGGCAGCGTCGCGACGAGATCGAACAGCCGGCGGACATCCCGCGCGCGCAAAGCCGGATCGAAGTGCGCGGCCAACGCCCGCAGCGTGTCGGCGGCTTCGTGCGCACGTCCGTCGGCCAGCAGCAGCCGCGCCTGCGCGATCGTCGCGCGCAGCGTCCGCGTCGCCGCGCCCTGCGCGCGCGCCAGATCGTTCGCCTCCCCAAAGCAAGCATGCGCCGCGTCGAAGCGGCTCGCGTCGACGCCGTCCGGCCCATCTCGCGCCTGTGCCCGCGCATACGCGACCGCGCCGAGCGCACGCCGCACTTCCGGCAGAAACGGCGCCTCGCCGCTGCTGCGGCAATGCGCGAGCGCGTCGTCGCGCTTACCGCACTCGTCAATCGTCCCGCCGTCGAGCAGCGCGCCGACGAGGCTCGCCGCGAGCTCGATGCCGAGACGCGGATTGCCGTCCGGCGAGAACGCCCAGTCGAATGCGCTGCGCGCGTCGTCGAGCGTCTGGCGCAGCGCCGACGCGTCATCGATCCGCGCCCGCACGCTGCCGGCCGCGCCCGCGTCGAAGCAGGCAGTCAGATAACGCGCATAGCGGGCGGCGATCTGCTGCCGCTCGCCTTCGGCCATCAGCTTTTCGAGTGCGTACGCGCGCGTCGACTCGGGCAGCCGGTATTTGGCGACCGGCCCGTCGAATTCCACGGCGACGAGCGATTTGGCGACGAGCTCGTCGATCGCGGCGATCACGCCTCCGATCGTCAGATCCGCATCGCAAACGACCGCACACATCGCATCGAACGTGAACAGCCCGCCGAACATCGCGAGCCGCCGGAACACGGCGCGCGCGTGCCGGTCGAGGAGCGCGAAGCTCCAGTCGAACGTCGCGCGCAGCGTCTGGTGGCGCGGCAACGCGGTCCGATGGCCGCCGCAGAGCAACGCGAGTCGATCGTCGAGGCGGCGGTACACGCCGTCGAGACCGAGCGTCGCCGCGCGCGCGGCCGCGAGTTCGATCGCGAGCGGAATGCCGTCGAGCCGGCGGCATATTTCGCCGGCGACACGAATTTCGGCGGACCGCGTGCCGAGCGTGCGCCGCAGCGCGTTCGCGCGCGAGAAGAACAGCCGGACGGCCGAATGCGCGAGGATGTCGGCGTCGTCCGCGTCCGCGGCGGGCACGTCGAGCGGATCGACCTGAAACACCGCCTCGGGCACGATCCGCAGCGGCTCGCGGCTCGTCACGAGCACACGCAGCGCATCGTTCGTCGCGATCAGCGTCTCGACGATCGCGGCCACGTCGGCGATCACCTGCTCGGCGTTGTCCAGAACGAGCAATCGGCGCGGCCCCGCGAGCGCGCTCGCGATTCGTGCCGCGTCGCCCCCGGAGCCGGCCGACGACACGCCACAGGACTCCGCGAGCGCCGCGAGCACCGTCGCCCTGTCAGTCGACGCGGCGAGCTCGACGAAGCACACGTCCGCCGCGCCGGTCGCCGCATAGCCGCGCGCGACCTCGATGCCGAGGCTCGTCTTGCCGATGCCGCCCGCACCCGTCAGCGTCAGCACGCGGGTGCGATCGAGCATCTCGCGCGCTTGCTTCACGTCGTCGTCGCGGCCGATCAGACGGATCTTCTGCATCGGCAGCCCGCGCATCGCCGATGCCGGCGTGCACGGCGCGTCCGCGACGGCCGCTTCCCGCCGCCGCTGCACCAGTTGATAGCCGCGGCCGGGAATGGTGATGATGAGATCGCGATCCCGTCCGAGCGCCTTGCGCACCGCGGACAGATGCACCTGGATGTTGTTTTCCTCGACGACGGTATCCGGCCAGACGACCTGCATCAGCTCGTCCTTCGTCACGAGCCGCCCGTCGGCCGACGCGAGCGCCGCGAGGATGTCGAACGCGCGCGAGCCGATGTGGACGATGTCGCCGTCGTCCGTGAGGACCCGCCTGTCCATATCGAGTTCGAAGCGACCGAGCGCGATCGTGGCTTCTGCAGACATGTCTATCAGCGCGAGTAGTGAATGAATCGATACGAAATGAGCACTTCCGGACCGAGCGCGAACGCATGCGAGGAGCCCGCTCGAATCGGTTGAGCGGCGCGCCGCCCGCCCTCCGGGTCGATGCTTGGCCGCACGCGACGCATGCAGGATCGGGCAAGCCGGCGCGCGCGATCCTCTATGGCGGCGCATGAACGGGCGACCAGCGCGTTCCCATTCGTCATCGGGCGCGATGTCCGCGCCCTCGGCATCGCGCTGTCATCCGTTCGAACCCGCTCGCGCTCGGCATGCGCGTCATCGAATCGATCGGGCCGATGCTCCGCCGCGGGCGACGCAACCAGGCGCGTCGATCGAGCGCTGCGAAGCGGCGACGCGCGACGCGACCGTCACGTCACGCGCCGCACGCGGTCATACCGCCCAGCACGAGCAGCCGAGCGCGCCCCAGAAGCTCTTCAGATCGGCGACCGGCAGCTTGCTGCTCCACGCGGTCGCATGCCGATGCGCGTGAATGCCGCAATTGTTCGCGCATGCGCATGCCTGCGCCGCATGCCGGACGACCTGCTGCAGCGACGCGCCGCCTGCTTTGTCCGCCCATCCCGCATAGCCGCCGAACATGCGCGCGGGCGACCAGTCCGGCATCGCGGGCGGCGGCGCGCCTTCGTCGACATCGGCGAACGGCCCCGCGCCGTACACGACCTTGCCGCCGACGACGGTCAGCAGCGACGTCGTATCCGCGATATCGGATTCCGCGCACGCGAAGAAGTCGCGATCGGGCACGATCAGATCGGCGAGCTGCCCGACCTGAATCCGGCCTTTCTTGCCGACCTCGTTCGAGAACCACGTGACGTTCTCGGTCCACATCCGCAGCGCGGTCTCGCGATCGAGACAATTCGCACGCGGGTAGAGCGACATGCCGCCGACCGTCTTGCCGGTGATCAGCCATGCCAACGAAACCCACGGGTTGTACGACGCGACGCGCGTCGCGTCGGTGCCGGCCGACACCTTGACGCCCTTGTCGAGCATCCGCCTGACTGGCGGCGTCGCTTCCGCGGCGCCCGGGCCGTAGCGCTCGACGAAGTACTCGCCCTGATACGCCATCCGGTGCTGCACCGCGATCCCGCCGCCCAGCGCCGCGATCCGGTCGATCGATTCCTCGGAAATCGTCTCCGCATGATCGAAGAACCAGTTGAGGCCTTCGAGCGGAATGTCCCGATTCACGCGCTCGAACACGTCGAGCGCGCGGCTGATCGTCTCGTCATAGGTCGCATGCAGACGCCACGGCCAGCGATTCTGCGCGAGCACGCGCACGACCGCTTCGAGCTCGCCTTCCATTTCGGCCGGCAGATCGGGACGCGGCTCGCGGAAGTCCTCGAAATCGGCCGCCGAGAACACCAGCATCTCGCCCGCGCCGTTGTGGCGGAAATAATCGGTGCCGTCGTGGTACTTCGACGTCTCGGTCCAATTCAGGAAGTCCTGCTTCTCGTCCTTCGGCTTCTGCGTGAACAGGTTGTACGCGAGGCGGATCGTCAGTTGTCCGTCCTTCGCGAGCTGCTGGATGACTGCGTAGTCGTCCGGATAATTCTGGAAGCCGCCGCCCGCATCGATCGCGCCCGTCACGCCGAGCCGGTTCAGCTCGCGCATGAAGTGCCGCGTCGAGTTCAACTGGTATTCGAACGGCAGCTTCGGCCCCTTCGCGAGCGTCGCGTACAGGATCGCGGCATTCGGCTTGGCGAGCAGCAGCCCGGTCGGGTTGCCGGCCGCATCGCGCATGATCTGGCCGCCCGGCGGCTCCGGCGTGTCCTTCGTATACCCCACCGCGCGCAGTGCCGCGCCGTTCAGCAGCGCGCGATCGTACAGATGCAGGATGAAGACCGGCGTGTCGGGCGCGACCGCATTCAGTTCGTCGATCGTCGGCAGGCGCTTCTCGGTGAACTGATGCTCGGTGAAGCCGCCGACCACGCGCACCCATTGCGGCGCGGGCGTGACGGCCACCTGGCGGCGCAGCATGGCCATCGCGTCGGCCAAGCTGCGCACGCCGTCCCAGCGCAGCTCCATGTTGAAGTTCAGGCCGCCGCGGATGATGTGCAGATGGTTGTCGATCAGGCCCGGCAGCACGCCGTTGCCTTGCAGATCGACGAGCCGGGTGTTCGGCCCCGCTGACGCGAGCACTTCGTCGCCGCCGACGGCGACGAATCGGCCGTCCTTGATCGCGACCGCGCTCGCGGTCGGATTCGCGCGGTCGAGTGTCGTGAAGCGCCCGCGATGCAGGATCAGGTCGGGGGTCGGTTGTGCGGCAATGTCAGCCATGGCGCTGCTCTCCGGGTTGCGAATCGGGTTGACGGGCGGCCGCGGCCCGCGCGGGTGCGCTCGGCTCGTTCGGCGCCTTCGGGCAGGTCGGCAGTTGGCCGAACATGTGCGGTTTGACCTGGTGCTGATACCACGAGGCCGATGTCTCGGCGTTGCCCACCAGCCGCTTGACGAGCGGCGGCACCTGCTCGCCGGCGAGAATGCCGAGCAGGCCGACGAGTGCGATCACGGGAGGCGCCGGCGAGCGCACGTTGAATACGCCGTAGATGATGCCGACGAGCAATCCCATGGCGAGCGACAAAACATAGACTTTCATGATGGGGAATCCGAATGAAGTGGCCGTCTGCGTCGTCGAGATGCGAAGCAGGCGCGCGAGCGACGGACATGCGCCCGGCTCCCACGCGTCTCGGCGTCTCGGCGTCTCGATCCGTCGCGACGGACTATCGCATTTGCAAACGTCCTCGTATTGAACGTTAGTCGCCAGATTTGAACGATAGCGATGCGGCGCGCCGCTTCCGGACCCACACGCGGCATCGGCGGAAACGATGCGGCGGCGCAGCAGCGTCGGCTTCGGCTTCGGCCGCGTTCGCGCCGCATGTGCGCGAACGCGCGACGTTCATCGGACTCCTCGCCAAGTTTGCGCACTATTCTTCAAGACGGCCGGACATTCACCGTCTAGCATCCATCCCGCAGCGAATCGTTGGTTCTCGGCAGGCCCGCTCTTCCACGCGAACCGCCGGAGCGCGAACCGTCCGCTCAGCCTCGACGCATCGCGCGATTTCGCCGGCGCGCGGCGCGTTCGCACTCGATCCCGAAACGATGCGCGCGATGCGCGCGATCGCAGCGCATCAAACGTCTTTCTTCAATCCCGCCTTGAACGGCGTCACCCGGAGACTGTCATGTCCGATCCGAAGCTCGAAGTCCTCACTCCGCACAACAGCCAGATGATCTTCATCGATCAGCAGCCGCAAATGGCGTTCGGCGTTCAGTCGATCGATCGCCAGACGCTGAAGAACAACGTCGTTGGGCTTGCGAAGGCCGCGAAGCTCTTCAACATCCCGACCACGATCACGACCGTCGAATCGGAATCGTTCTCCGGCTTCACGTATCCGGAGCTGCTCGACGTGTTCCCCGATCACACGTTGCTCGAACGCTCGTCGATGAACTCGTGGGACGACCAGAAAGTGCGCGACGCGCTGAAGGCCAACGGACGCAAGAAGATCGTCGTGTCCGGCCTCTGGACGGAAGTCTGCAACACGACGTTCGCGCTGTGCGCGATGGCGGAAGGCGGCTACGAGATCTACATGGTCGCCGACGCATCGGGCGGCACCAGCAAGGACGCGCACGACTTCGCGATGCAGCGGATGATCCAGGCGGGCGTCGTGCCGGTCACGTGGCAGCAGGTGCTGCTCGAATGGCAGCGCGACTGGGCGCACCGCGACACGTACGACGCCGTGATGAAGCTCGTGAAGGAGCACTCGGGCGCGTACGGCATGGGCGTCGACTACGCGTACACGATGGTTCACAAGGCGCAGCAGCGCACCGCGAACGCGCACGACGTGCTGGCGCCGGTTCCGGCGCGCTGATCCGGGGGCGGTCGAGCGCGGCGCGTCCGTCGTGCAGGCGGACGCGCCGGCGGTTTCGGCCGTCGTTCTCGTCTCCGTTTTGGTTTCCGATTCGGTTCTCGGCCGCCGATTCAATCGAGTTCGTCGCCATCTGGCCGCGCACGCAAGCGCGCGGCCGTCTCGCGCGTGCAAGCGCGAGTTCATCCCGCGTACACGAGCACGCGATCGCTTCCCCGCCCCATCCGTCCGGATATAAAAAACGCGCGCACAAGCAGCAACGCAACCGCGCGCCGACAATCCGTCGCGTCACGAATTGCTCGTCGCGAGCGCGACCTCGGCCGTCATCGCCGACACGCCCCCGCCCGGCGTAGCGGGTCACCCCACGCCGGACGTGTTCGCGCGGTGGCGACGCAACCGCGCGCCATCGCACCGGCGGCGCGCCCGCCTCGGCGTCGAGGCGCACGCCCGCGCATTCCTTCAGCCGTCGAGCGCATCGGGCATGCGCTCGGCGAGAAACGCGATGAACGTCCGCACCTTCCGCGAATGCCGCCGGTTCGGCAGATACGCCGCATAGACCTGCGCGCCGCCGCCCGGCGGCGTCACGCACCACGATTCGAACAACGGCAGCATGCGGCCCGCGACAATGTCGTCGTGCACGAGCCACGTCGGCACGAGCGCGATGCCCTGCCCGCTCAGCACGCTTTCGCGCAGCACGTCGAGGCTGTTCGCCGTCAGCCTGCCGTTGATTTCGACCTTGTCCGATTGGCCGTCCCGGCTGAACGTCCAGCTCTGCCGCCCCTGCCGATACGGGAAACGCAGGCACCGATGCGACGCGAGATCGCCCGGCGCGACGGGCGTGCCCATCCTGTCGAGATAGTCATGGCTCGCGACGACGATGCGTCGATTCTCCATCAGCTTGCGCACGACGAGGCCGGGATCCTGAGACGGCGCGCCGATCCGCACGGCGACGTCGATGCGGTCGGTCGCGAGATCGAGATAGGCGTCCGACACGACGAGATCGAGCGACACGCGCGGATATTCATCGAGAAACGCCGACAGATGCGGGCCGAGGACGATGCGCGCATACGTGACGGGCACCGATACGCGCAGCGTGCCGACGGGCTCGCCGCCGGCGTCGGCCACGCTCTCGTCGGCCTCGACGAGTTGCGACAGCAGGCCGCCGACCTGGTCGAGATAGGTCGCGCCGGCGTCGGTGAGCGTCACGTGGCGCGTCGTGCGCGTGAGCAGCGTCACGCCGAGCGACGCCTCCAGCGCATCCATCAGCCGCGTCACCGACGACGTCGCGGTGCCGAGCTGCCGTGCGGCTTTCGAGAAGCCGCCCGTGTCGGCGACGACGGTAAAAGTCTGCAACGCAAGTAGCTTGTCCATATCGTTCCTATTGCGAATCGCGCAACGCCGGTTTGCTTTTTGCCGGCATTCTGCATCTTATCCGCGCCGTCTACGCTGTGCACATGCCAATCGCAAGGAGCGGACGATGTCTTCGATCGCCATTCAGGTCACGCACGACTTCACGTGCCCGTGGTGCGCGGTCGGCGAGTCCAATCTGCGGCGCGGCATCGCGGAAAGCGGCGTGCGCGAGCCCGTGATCGTCACGTATCGCGCATTCGAAGTCGATCCGTCACTGCCGAACGAAGGCGCCGATCGCGCCGCGTACCGCGTGCGCCGGCTCGGCAGCCCGACGCGCGCGCGACAGGCCGATGCCGACGCCGCGCTGGCCGGCAGGCGCGCGGGCGTCGCGTTCGATTTCGACCGCATCTCGATCATGCCGAACACGCTGCTCGCGCACCGTCTGCTGAACTTCGCCGCGACGGCCGGCGACGACGATCGCGCAGGCGCGCTGTCGTCGGCGATCTTCGACGCGTACTTCGCGCGCGGGCTCGACATCGGCGATCGCGACGTGCTGCTGCGGCTCGCCTCGCAAACCGGCCTCGATCCGTACGCGGTCGACGCGTATCTCGCGTCGGACGCCGGCGTCGCGGCGGTCAGGCAATCGCGCGTCCGCGCGCTGCATGACGGCATCCGGCTGCTGCCCGCGTTCGCGATCGGCGACGAGCGCATCAGCGGCGCGCAACCGGCGAACGTCTTCGCGCGCGCGTTGCGCGCCGCGACGCCGCGCGAAACGCCGCCGGACGCGATTCAACTCACGGAGGCACACTCATGAATACCCGACAACAACATCGTGCGGTGATCGTCGGCGGGTCGCTCGGCGGCCTGTTCGCCGCGACGTCGCTCCGCTCGATCGGCTGGGACGTCGACGTCTTCGAACGCTCGCCGCACGACCTCGACAGCCGGGGCGGCGGGCTCGTCCTGCAGCCGGACGTGCTCGACGCGTTCCGGTTCGGCGGCATCGACTACACCGGACCGCTCGGCGTACGAAGCGAATATCGTCAATTTGTCGACGCCCGCGGCGACATCGCGCAGCGCCAGCGAATGCCGCAGACGCAGACCGCGTGGAGCATGCTCTACGGCACGCTCAAGGCGAGTCTGCCCGCCGGGATGATCCGCTCGGGCGTCGCGTTGACCGACATCGTCCGGGAAGACGCCGAAGTCCGTGCGCGCTTCTCGGACGGCGCGGACGTGCGGGCCGATCTGCTGATCGGCGCGGACGGCCCCGATTCGACGACGCGCCGTCTGCTGCTGCCGGGAAGCCTTCCCGCCTATGCCGGCTACGTCGCATGGCGCGGCCTCGTGCCCGAGCCGCGCCTCGACGCGGCAGCGGCCGCGCAACTGACGAACGCGTTCACGTTCCAGCAGGAAGCGGGGCATCAACTGCTCGCTTATCTGATTCCCGGCGAAGACGGCTCGACCGTGCCGGGCGAACGGCGCTGGAACTGGGTGTGGTATCGCCGGCTGCCCGCGGGCGACGCGCTGCGCGCCGCCCTCACCGATCGGCACGGCATCGTCCGCACGCACTCGATCCCGCCCGGCGCGATGAGCGACGCGCAGCGCCGCGGCCTGCTCGACGACGCCGGCATGCAACTCGCGCCCGCGCTCGCGGCGCTGGTCGCGGCAACCGACGCGCCGTTCATGCAGATCATCCAGGACTACCGGACGCCGCGCATGGTGTTCGGCCGCGCTGTGCTGCTCGGCGACGCGGCGTTCGTCGCGCGGCCGCACACGGGCGCAGGCACGGCGAAAGCGGCGACGAACACGGTGTCGCTCGCACGCGCGATCGATGCGTCCGGCGGCGACGTCGATCGCGCGCTCGCCGCCTGGCAATCGACGCAATGGCAATACGGCGTGCAGTTGACCGACTGGGGCATCGCGCTCGGCAAGCGGATCACGGGCGTCTTCGACGCCGCGCACGCGGCGTGACGCGAGCCGCGCGGCGTCGAAGACCGCGATCGCGGACCCCGCGTACCGGGCATCGCCCGCGCGGAATCGGCGTCCGTCACGATGGCGACACGCATCGATGGACGCGCCGCCGCCGCGACGCATGCATTTCGCGGCGTCGTCACGCGCGGCGCGCGGCCGTCCGTTCAGTGGTGAGCCGGGTTCGTCCGACGAAGCGCCGAAGCAATCGCCTCGACGCATTTCGTTTCAACTCGATTCGGCATGCGACGACGCGCCGCCGCCATCGAGACGGGGCGCGTCCCGCAGCGCCGGCGAACGGCGCCGCACAGCCATGATCAGGCAAGACTCGGATAATCGACGTAGCCGGCTTCGGCCCCGCCGAAGAACGTCTGCGGATCCGGCGCATTCAACGCATGCGCGCCGCGCAGCCGCGCCGGCAGATCCGGATTCGCGATGAATGCGCGGCCGAATGCGATCAGATCGGCGCGCCCGGTCGCGATCGCCTGCTCGGCGCTCGCCGCGTCGTAGCCGCCCGCGAGCATCAGCACGCCGCGATACGCGCGCCGCAGCGCGAGGATCAGCGCATCCCAGCGCGGATCGACCTGCTCCTCTTTCGTCGTGCCGACCACCGCCGGCTCGACCAGATGCAAATAGGCGAGCGGCCAGTCGTTCAGGCGCCGCGCGATGTAGCCGAACGTCTGCTCGGGCGTGTCGTCGCCCATGCCCATGAATCGCCCCATCGGCGTCAAGCGCACCGCGACGCGTTCCGCGCCGATTTCGTCCGACACCGCCGCGACGATCTCCAGCAGGAAGCGCGCGCGACGCTCGGCGCTGCCGCCGTACACATCGGTTCTGCGATTGCTGTTCGAATTGATGAACTGGTCGATCAGATAGCCATTGCCCGCATGAATCTCGACGCCGTCCATGCCCGCGGCGATCGCATTGCGCGCCGCCCGCCGGAAATCGTCGACGATCGCCTCGATCTCCGCGACCGTCAGCTCGCGCGGCACGGGCACGTCGGCCCATGCGCCCGCGCCGTCCGCATCGACGATGAATGTCTTTCCGGACGCCGCGATCGCGCTCGGCGCGACGGGCGGCACGCCGTCAGGCTGAAACACGGGATGCGATACGCGCCCGACATGCCACAACTGCAGGAAGATCGTGCCGCCGCTCGCATGAACCGCGCGGCTCACCGCGCGCCAGCCATCGATCTGCGCGTCGGTGTGGATGCCGGGCGTCCATGCGTAGCCCTGCCCCTGCTGGGAAATCTGCGTCGCCTCCGTGATGATCAGCGCGGCGCTCGCACGCTGGCGGTAATACTCGGCGTTCATCGGCGTCGGCACGTTGCCCGGCTGCCCGGCCCGCGAGCGGGTGAGCGGCGCCATTGCGATGCGATGCGGCAGCACGCGGGTGCCGACCTTGATCGGCTCGAAAAGATGGTCGTGCATGACTCTTCTCCGGTGTGTTTTCACGTTGCACACGTCGCCCGAATGGCGCGCGGCCTGACCGAAGCATAGGGGCCGCGACATGCCGCGGGAATGCGGCGCCGCTGCAATCCGGCGTTGCGTCTGCGGCAAAGACGGCATGCACCGGATACGCACGGCGGCGCGCCCGCCATGGCGGCGCCGGCGCGCGCGTTGCGCGCGGCGCAACGCCGGATTGCCGCCGCGCGCGATTCTCGATTCCGGTCGCGCCGAATAAGCTCAGTCCCACTCGACCACGCAACGACGAATGCAGGCAAGCATGCCCCGCCTTCGCCGATGCCAAGTCGCCCGGCGCCGCCTGCCGCCCGATTCGTCGTCCGGCACGGCGGTCGCGCCCAACCCGTTTCATTCACCAGCGAGCACACCATGAACACCAACCTTGCCTCTCCGGCCACCGCCGGAGCCATGCCGCAGATGGCGCGCAGCCTGATCCTGCTGTTCGCCTTCAGTTGCGGCGCGATCGTCGCCAATCTCTATTACGCGCAACCGATCATCGCGCTGATCGCGCCGGATCTTCACATGTCCACCGGCATGGCGAGCCTCATCGTGTCGCTCACGCAGATCGGCTATGCGGCCGGCCTGTTCTTTCTGGTGCCGCTCGGCGATCTGGTCGAGAACAAGAAGCTGATGATCGTCACCGCGCTGATGTCGATCGCGAGCCTCGCGCTCGCCGCCAGCGTCCGCGAGCCGGGCGTGTTCCTCGCCGTGTCGCTGATCGTCGGCTTCAGCTCGGTCGCGGTTCAGCTGCTGATCCCGCTCGCCGCGCATCTCGCGCCGAGCGAATCGCGCGGACGCGTCGTCGGCACGATCATGAGCGGGCTCTTGCTCGGCATCCTGCTGTCGCGTCCCGTCGCGAGCTTCGTCGCCGATCATTTCGGCTGGCGCGCCGTGTTCGCGTTCGGCGCGATCACGATGGCGATCGTGACCGCGCTGCTGATGCTGACGATCCCGAGCCGCCGGCCCGAGCACAAGGCAACGTACGCGCAACTGATCCGCTCGCTCGAAAGGCTCGTCGCGACGCAGCCCGTGCTGCGCGAGCGGTCGCTCTACCAGGGCTTGATGTTCGGCTCGTTCAGCCTGTTCTGGACGGCCGTGCCGGTCGAGCTGATGAATCACTACCATCTGTCGCAATCGGCGATTGCGCTGTTCTCGCTGGTCGGCGCGATGGGCGCGACGTCCGCTCCGATCGCCGGCCGCCTCGCCGACGCCGGCCACGCCGAGCGCGCGACCATCGTCGCGCTCGTGCTCGCGGCGGCGAGCTTCGTGCCGGCCCTGCTCGTTCCCGGCGCCGGCGTGGCGGGGCTCGTCGCGACCGGAATTCTGCTCGACTTCGCGGTGCAGATGAACATGGTGCTCGGCCAGCGGGAGATCTACGCGCTCGACGCGCACAGCCGCAATCGCCTGAACTCGATCTACATGACGAGCATCTTCGTCGGCGGCGCGATCGGCTCGGCGCTCGCGAGCGTTCTTTACGAGCACGGCGGCTGGACCTGGATCGCGATCGTCGGCGCGCTCTTTCCGCTCGCGGCGCTCGCACGTTTCATCGTGAAGTCGCGGTCGGAACAATGAAGCGATTCGCGCACACACGTCGCCGGCCCCGATCGCACGGCCACATGCAAATGGAACGGATCGGACAGGCGCGCATTCCGCGATGGCCCGGCCGCTCGGCGGCGGCGCGCGCAGCGGGCTGGCCGCATCGACATCCGGGCGGGCGGCGAACACGCGCGGCGCGTCATATCCGACACAGCGCATCGCCCCCCATCGCCCGCCTGGCAGACTGGAACCGTTGCACGTACAATCCGCCCGTAACAACCGGTAAGATTCCGCGACGCGACGCAGCCTCGCCCGCCGGATCGCAGCCGGCATCGGCGATCGGCCGCATCGCGCGTTCGACCGCCACCGCCGATCGCCTGTCGTGCCGATACGCCGCGCAGCCCGCGCGTTCGCACGACGCTTGCGCACCGCAAACGGGCACGGTGCGGAATTCGCAATACGCCCCCCGCCGACCGGCCGGCACCGATGCAATACGCCATTGCACACCGGATGCGAACAGCCGCTCGCGACATGCACCGCTCACTGCTGTGGAAATCGCTCCATGAGTCCGCTTGCACGCCATTCGCCGCCGCAAACGACCGCGAAAGACTCGCTGGGCTGCACGTCGAGCGGCTTTCTGACGAACATCGAGCGTCAGACGGCGCTGTTCGGTTTCTACCGCAAGCACACGACCGGCTTGCGCCTCGAGCAGGTCTCGACGCCGGCCTCCGGACGCGGCATCCTGATCGGCATTTCGTTGTCCGACGGACATCGCCGAAAGATCATCCGCGGCAGCCGTTCGGCAACGCACGATTTCCGGGTCGATTCGATCTACGCGCGCGACTTCTCCGAAGACTATCGCGCGGACATGGTGTCCAATTTCAACTTCATGCTGATCGAGCTGTCGCCGATGTTCCTCGACGGCCTCGCCGACGGCAGCCGCCGCGCGGGCCTCGACGGCATCGCGCCGACGGTCGCGCACGACGACCGCCTGCTCGGCCAGCTCGGACGCGCACTGGCGCTGGCGCTGCAATCGAGCGACGCGGCCGATGCGATGCTCCTCGACCAATTGGGCATGGCGATCGGCACGCACGCGATGCACGCCTACGGCGGCGTGCCGTGCGACGAGCCGAAGCAGCGGCAACGCCTGTCCGCGCAGCTCGAGATGCGTGCGAAGGAGATGCTGACGACGGGCGCGATGTCGATCGACGAAATCGCGAATGCATGCCGCGTGTCGCGCAGCTACTTCATCAAGGCGTTCAGCGCGACGACAGGCAAGACGCCGCATCAGTGGCTCATCGAGCAGCGCATCGATACCGCGAAGCACCTGCTCGCGCACGGCGACTGGACGCTCGCGCGCATCGCCGAGCATTGCGGGTTCTCGAGCCAGAGCCATTTCACGCAGACGTTCACGAAGGTCGTCGGCTTGCCGCCCGGCGGATGGCGACGGCGCGCACGCGCCTGATCCGGCGCGCGCGACGCGCGCTTTCGGCTCGGCCGCGACGAAAGGCTTCGTCTATTTCCGGTTCATGCGCCGCCACGCGGCGGGCGGCGTGCCGATCATGCTGGTGAAGACGCGCGTCAGATGCGCCTGATCCGAGAAGCCGCACTGATGCGCGATGTCGGCGATCGGCTCGGACTTCGACAGCAGGCTGCGCTTGACGCGTTCGATCTTGTGCTCGAGCAGCCATCGATGCGGCGTCGTGCCGACCGTTTGCCGGAACGCCTTGATGAAGTAGCTGCGCGACAGGCCGCATGCGGACGCGACCTGCGAAATCGGCACTTCGCCGGCGACGTTCTCGGTGAGGATCGCCTTCGCCCGCTCCAGTTGCCAGCCGGCCAACCCGCCCTTCGCGGACACGTTCGGCGCGACCACACCGTATTTCTGGACGACGTGGATCTGCATCGCGCGCGCGACATGGCCAGCGAGCAGCGGGCTGGGTGGCGAATTCGCCGCCGACGCGCTCAGCAGCACGTCGACGAGGCACTGCAGCACCGCATCTTGGCTGTCGTCCGGACAAGCCAGCTCGCGAACGCCGCCCATCCGCATTTCGGCGGCCAGCTCGGCCAGCGTTCGGTGTGGCAACGCATGGAAGAGCATGTCGAACGGCTGATGCAGGTCGGCTCGAAACGGTTCGTCATCCTGCCGGATTCGCAAGGCGATGCGCGTATCGCGACACGGCGCGTCGTCGAGGCCCGATGACGCGCGTTGCGGGCGCGTCGACGGCGACATCAGCGACATGCCGATCAGGCAGCTATCGACGGGCGGCATGAACTCGACGACGCCGAAGCCGGGCTCCGGATGGCGCACGCGCGTCAGCGCGACGGGCGCATGGCCGTCGACGCGGACGTCGATCGTCTGCATCGTCGCGCCGCGAAACGCGTCGTGCAGGCCAATGGGGGCAAGATCGATGCAGTTCATCTCAGGCTCGGCAGGTGTGCTTGCTTCGGTGTCGGCAGATCGCCCCATGGCTATTCCTTCAGTCGGGTCAAGGATAGTGGCCGATTGCATCCGTCGATAGAACAAAGGTGTCTTTTTTACAAAAACGTCGACGACGTTCAACTTTCGCCAGTTGTCATTCGCACGTCAAACGCGCATCATCTTCGCACTTCGCATCGCCGCCTCGCGCCGGCAACCGCCAGAGGACACGCTCCGCAACTTATACTCGAAAATCCGTCGGACACGCAGACGCCAGATTGGCGCGACGCTCACGCGAGCGCCCCTGATGCATCCCCCTCCTGGCAACGCGCACTCATTGATGAATCACCTCCGAAATCTACTGGGGCATCTGAAGCATACCGATGACTTCGCCGCGTACAGGCTGTCGCAAGACCTGGTCGAACGCGCGTCCCGGTATGGTTCGATCGTCGACGTCGACGGCGGCGCGGCGCTGTGCATCAGCGGAACGCGCAGCGATTACCTGTACATCGTGCTCGAAGGCGCGACCCGATGCGCGTCGCGCGCGCACCTGCCGATTCCGTCCGGCGTCGATCACGGGCCCGGCACCTTCACCGGCGAGCTCGATCTGCTCAATGACGTCGCATGCGAGGTCACGGTGATCGCATCGTCCGCATGCCGGCTCGTGCGGATCCATCGCGCGACGCTCAAGCATCTGATGCAGCGGGAGCCGGATCTACGCGACATCCTCGTCCGCCTCTTCCTGCTTCGCCGCATCTGCCTGCTCGCCGTCGATCTTCCGCTTCCTTCGCCCGCGCGACGCACGTCGTCCGCCCGCCATCGCGACGACGAGCATGAATTCGACGTGGCGATCGTCGGCGGCGGCCCGGCCGGCATGATCGCCGCCGCGCACGCCGCATCGCTGCGCCTGAACACCGTCGTCGTCGAAGGCCGGCTGCCGTTCGGGATCGACGACGAATTCGCGGCGCCCGACGCGGCGGCGCGCTGGCAATTCGGTCCTCATCTGACGATCCGCAACCACACCGTTCGCCTCGACTGCAATGCCTACCCGTTCGGCCTCGTCGCCCGAGACGGCGAACGCATTCATGCAAACGCCGTCGTGATCGCGTCGTCGCTGCGCCCGGAGTACAGCCCGCGGCTCGCGCGCGTCGTGCTTCGCGCGAACACTGAATGGCTCTGCGGCGCAGTCGACGTCGACGACAGCGGATTCGTCCGCACCGGACGCGCGGCGTCCGGCATGACCCTCGCCGCCGCGTTCGAAAGCTCGCAGCCCGGCGTGTTCGCGATCGGCGAAGTGCGCGCGGGACCGCGGCGCTCGGCCGTCGAGAACATGTCGGACGGCGCGGTCGTCGTCGATGCGATTCGCCGCTTCATCCGCGCCTATCCCGCTTGATCCGTGCGGCGCGGCATGCGCGCCGCCGCTCACAACGCCTTCTCCATCGCCTTTTCTTCGTCGACGAGCAGCGCGGCCGCGATCAGCACCGGCGGCAACGCGAACGCCCACGCGCCGCCGATCAGATAGAGGCCCGCCGCCACCCCGCATCCGAGCGCGAACGTCACGACGGTCCACGCCATGTTCGCGAGCCGCGACGGTCCGCCCGTGCGCTGTGCATCGTCGCCGGCGACACGGTTCGACAGATGCAGCATCAGTTGCGTGACGGTGCCCGTCATCAGCGTCGTGGGCAGCGCGTCCGGCAAATGCAGCCGATGGACCGCGTTCTGGATCGCCATCGCCATCACGAGGATCATCCCGGTCACGATCGCCGGCCACGCATCGCCGTCCGTGAACGGGCCCATGCGGATCGCGAGCGCCGCGCCGACGGCGAGCAGCAGCCACTGCATGCCCAGCAGGATCTTCAGCGCCGGCGCGCGCGCGCGGAGCATCAAGCGGCGCGCCGCGCCCGCGGCGAGCACGACGATACAGAAAACCGGCAGCGCCAGGAGCTTCGCGATGGCGCCCGTGCTTCCGGAGACGAGCGTCGCGCCGAGCGTGACGAAGTTGCCCGTCACGTGCGCGGTGAACAGGCCTTGCAGCGCGAGAAAGCCCGCGGTATCGACATAACCGCCGTTGAACGTGAGCAGCGAAGGGAGGTTCGGTTTCATTGCATCGGGTTCCTGAAGAAAGGGACGAGCGCGAATGCGCATGCGATCCGCGCGACGTCTGCGCGCGCGGATCGCCGCGCGCAGTGGGCGGCCGAACGGCGCGCGCACGGCGTGCCCCGTGCCGCCGCCGTCCTCGCACGGCCACCCGAAGCTCGACGATGTCACGCCCACTCGGCGGTGACTTCGATCGGCCGCAGATCGAACAACAGGACCTCCGCCTGCTTGCCGTTCGCGATCTGCAGCGCCTGCTCATCGCGAATCCGCGCGCCGTCGCCCTCTTGCAGCGCGACGCCGTTGACCGTCACCGATCCGCGCGCGACGTGAACGTACGCGAAGCGTTCCGCCGGCAGCACGAACTGCTCACTCGCATCGCCGTCGAACAGGCCCGCGTAAACCCGCGTGTCCTGGCGAATCTTCAACGAGCCGTCCCGACCTTCGGGCGACACGATGAGGCGCAGCTTCCCGCGCTTTTCGTCGTCGCTCACGCTGGCCTGCTGATAGCGCGGCTCGACGCCCCGCACCGACGGCCCGATCCAGATCTGCAGGAAATGCACGGGCTCCGCCGCCGAATGGTTGAATTCGCTGTGCGCGATGCCCTTGCCCGCGCTCATCAGCTGCACGTCGCCCGGTACGATCACCGAGCCCGTGCCCATCGTGTCGCGGTGCTCGAGCGCGCCTTCGAGCACGTACGACAGGATCTCCATGTCGCGATGGGGATGCATGCCGAAACCGCGGCCGGGCGCGACGCGATCGTCATTGATCACCAGCAGGTCCGAAAACCCGACCTGCGCCGGATCGTAGTATTCGGCGAACGAGAACGTGTGACGCGATCTGAGCCAGCCGTGTTCGGCGCGGCCGCGTTGATTGGCTGCTCTGACTTCAATCATGATGACCTCCGTTGCATCGCGGGCGCTGCGGGTTGCGCGCCTCGTCGATCGGTGCTTGCAGCTTACGTCAACTAGATTGATACTTATATAAATGGAAAGATAATTACTGTCTCCGTTTAGTGGACAATCATGCAATTCGACGACCTTCGGATATTCGTCGCGACGGTGGAGGCGGGAAGCTTCACGGGCGCGGCAGACAAGCTCCTGCTGTCGAAGCAGTTCGTCAGCCGGCGGGTAATGGCGCTCGAGGCGTCGCTCGGCATCCGGCTGCTCGTGCGCAACACGCGCAAGCTCGCGGTGACGGAGCTCGGCCAGGAGTTCCACTCGCGCGCGACGCGCATCCTCGCCGAGATCGCGGACACCGAGGAGGCGATGTCCGCGCGCCGCCGCGACCTGCGCGGGACACTCAAGATCAGCGCGCCGATGTCGTTCGGCATCACGCACGTGTCGCCGCTGATCGCCGAGTTCCTCGTCCAGCACCCGGCCGTCCGGCTGCATCTCGAGCTCAGCGACCGCCACGTCGATCTGATCGGCGAAGGATTCGACCTCGCGCTGCGCATCGGCGCGCTGCCCGATTCGACGCTGATCGCGCGCCGCCTCGGCGAATTGCGGATGGTCGCGTGCTGCAGCCCTGCTTACCGGCGCAGCCGGGGCGCGCCGGCGACGCCCGCCGATCTGCATCGGCACACGTGCCTGCTGTACGGCCAGGAGGGGCGCACCGGCTGGGAGTTCGCAATCGACGGCGCGCGCCGTACGTTCGAAGTGCAGGGCGCGCTGCTCGCGAACAACGGCGACGTGATCCGCGACGCGGCCGTCGCGGGGCTCGGCGTCGCGCTGCTGCCGCACTTCATCGTCGCGCCCGCGCTGGATGCGGGCACGCTCGTGACCGTGCTCGAACCGTTCGCGCAGTCTCCGTTGCCGGTGAACGCCGTTTATCCGCAGCATCGGCAGGACATGGCGGCCTGCCGGGTGTTTCTCGGATTCATCGAAGAGCGGCTGCGCAAGCGCTTTGCCAAGTGAGCGGCAGCGGTTCGTTGTCGTCTGCCGTCTGCCGTCTGCCGTCTGTCGTCTGTCGTCTGTCGTCTGCCCTTTGCCCCTTTGCCCTTGGCGCAGCGTGGCAGCACCGCGCCGGGAATCGCAGGACCTGCATCGATATCGCGGCGTGCGGCGAGACGGCCGTTGCCGGACATCGAAAAAACGCGCGACGCTCGGGCGCGACGAGCCAGCGCTCGGAGCCGACTGACTCGCGCCTGTTCACACGAACAACGTGCTTGATCTCGTCACGCGGTTGCCGAACGCTGCGCCCCTACAGCAGAAGCACACGCGGCGGGATTGTTCAACGGTGCTTCACGACACACTTCGGCGCAGGCCGTCTCGGCAGCGAACGATGCGCGGCCGGCGGTCGTGAGCATCGCCGCAATCGACGCTGACGCCCTCTCCCCGACCGGCATTCGAACGCGCCGCCAGTTCGAAATCCGGTCGTTTTACCGGCCTCGCGCGCGCGACGAGCTCTTCCCCACCAGCGCCATCGTCCGTCGCGCCTCGTTGCGCCGCGCATGCTCGCGCACCGCCCGCCACTGGCACGGCTATTGCAATGTCGTCTCCGAGCCTTCGCTTCCGATGCGTCGAACGCGTTCAATCGATCGCATCGCGGCTCACGACTACATCAATCACTGGAGACGAAAACATGGACGGGCTTTCGCAAGTCCAGGTGCTGGGCATCGACGCAGGCGGCACGATGACCGACACCTTCTTCGTGCGTGCGGACGGGCGGTTCGTCGTCGGCAAGGCGCAAAGCAATCCCGAAGACGAATCGCTCGCGATCCTCGATTCATCGCAGGACGCGCTCGCCCATTGGCAGCGCGACGTCGACGACGTGTATCCAGAACTGCTCACGTGCGTGTACTCCGGCACGGCGATGCTGAACCGCGTCGTGCAGCGCAAGGGGCTCGACGTCGGCCTGATCGTGAACAAGGGCTTCGAGCATATTCACTCGATGGGTCGCGCGATCCAGAGCTACCTCGGGTACGCGCTCGAAGAGCGGATCCATCTGAACACGCACCGCTACGACGAACCGCTCGTGCCGCTGTCGCGCACGCGCGGTGTCACCGAACGCACCGACGTGCAGGGCGGCGTCGTCATCCCGCTGCGCGAGGCGGAAGTGCGGCAGGCGACGCGCGAGCTCGTCGCCGCGGGCGCGAAGGCCATCGTCATCTGCCTGCTGCAGTCGCACAAGAACGCGACGAGCGAGCGGCGCGCGCGCGACGTCGCGCGCGACGAACTGACGGCGATCCGCGCGGACATCCCCGTCTTCGCGTCGATCGACTACTATCCGCAGCGCAAGGAAAGCCACCGGATGAACACGACCGTGCTCGAAGCGTACGCGGCCGAACCGTCCCGGCAAACGTTGAAGAAGGTCAGCGACCGCTTCCGCAAGCACGGCGCGAAGTTCGACCTGCGCGTGATGGCGACGCACGGCGGCACGATCAGCTGGAAAGCGAAGGAGCTCGCGCGCACCATCGTATCGGGGCCGATCGGCGGCGTGATCGGTTCGAAGCTCCTCGGCGAGACGCTCGGCTACGACAACATCGCGTGCTCGGACATCGGCGGCACGTCGTTCGACATGGCGCTCATCACGAAGGGCAACTTCGCGATCGCTTCGGATCCCGACATGGCGCGCCTCGTGCTGTCGCTGCCGCTCGTCACGATGGATTCGGTCGGCGCGGGCGCCGGCAGCTTCGTGCGGCTCGATCCGTACAGCGGCGCGATCAAGCTCGGCCCGGACAGCGCCGGCTATCGCGTCGGCACGTGCTGGCCCGACAGCGGCCTCGCGACGGTGTCCGTGTCCGACTGTCACGTAGTGCTCGGCTATCTGAATCCCGACAATTTCCTCGGCGGACAGATCAAGCTCGACGTGAACCGCGCGCGCGAGCACATCAAGGCGCAGGTCGCCGATCCGCTCGGCCTCTCGGTCGAGGGCGCGGCGGCTGGCGTGATCGAACTGCTCGACCTGCAATTGCGCGAATACCTGCGTTCGAACGTCAGCGCGAAGGGCTACAACCCGACCGAGTTCGTCTGCTTCTCGTACGGCGGCGCCGGCCCAGTTCATACGTACGGGTACACCGAAGGGCTCGGCTTCAAGGACGTCATCGTGCCCGCATGGGCCGCGGGCTTCTCCGCATTCGGCTGCGCGTGCGCGGACTTCGAATACCGCTACGACAAGAGCGTCGATCTCGCGCTGCCGCAGCTCGCACCGGACGCCGACAAGACGCAGGCCGCGCAGACGATCCAGAAGGCATGGGCCGAGCTGGCCGCGAAGGTCGTCGAGGAATTCAGGATCAACGGCTTCGACGAGCGCGACGTGATTCTGCGCCCCGGCTTCCGGATGCAGTACATGGGACAACTGAACGATCTCGAAATCGAGTCGCCGATCGCGAGCGCGGCGAGCGCCGACGACTGGAACCGGATCGTCGCCGCGTTCGAGGACACCTACGGCCGCGTCTACGCAAGCTCGGCGCGCTCGCCCGAGCTGGGCTTCTCGGTCACGGGCGCGATCATGCGCGGCATGGTCGTCACGCAGAAGCCGGTTCTGCCGGAAGACCCTGAGGGCGGCGCGAAGCCGCCCGCGGACGCACGCATCGGCACGCGGCGGCTCTATCGCCACAAACAATGGCACGAGGCCGTGCTCTGGCGAATGGAGGCGCTCAAGCCGGGCAACGTGATCACCGGGCCTGCGATCGTCGAATCCGACGCAACGACGTTCGTCGTGCCCGACGGATTCGAAACGACGCTCGACAAGCACCGGCTCTTCCATCTCAAGGAAATCAAGTAAGGAGACACGCGATGAACATGATATCCAGCCAGGAAGTCGGCTTCGCTGATCTGCTCAAGAACGGCCAGACGCTGAAGCAGTTTCGCGACGGCATCCTCGGGCGCACCGCGCAGACCGGCCATTACAACGGTCTCCAGCGCCTCGAATTGCGCGAGAGCGACCCGATCCGCTACGAGAAGATGTTCTCGAAGCTGCGCGGCGGGCTCGTGCATGCGCGCGAAACCGCGAAGAAGATCGCCGCGAGCCCGATCGTCGAACAGGAAGGCGAACTGTGCTTCACGCTCTACAACGCGGCAGGCGACTGCGTGCTGACGTCGACGGGGATCATCATCCACGTCGGCACGATGGGCGCGGCGATCAAGTACATGATCGAAAACAACTGGGAGGCGAATCCCGGCATTCATCCGGGTGACATGTTCACCAACAACGATTGCTCGATCGGCAACGTCCATCCGTGCGATATCGCGACGATCGTGCCGATCTTCGCGCACGGCAGGCTCGTCGGCTGGGTCGGCGGCGTGACGCACGTGATCGATACGGGCGCGGTGACGCCGGGCTCGATGTCGACGGGACAGGTGCAGCGTTTCGGCGACGGCTACATGATCACGTGCCGCAAGACCGGCGTGAACGACACGCCGCTGCGCGACTGGCTGCACGAGAGCCAGCGCTCGGTTCGCACGCCGAAGTACTGGATTCTCGACGAGCGCACGCGCATCGCGGGCTGTCACATGATCCGCGGCCTGATCGAGGAAGTCATCGAGAAAGAAGGCCTCGACGCGTACGAGAAGTTCGCGTACGAAGTGATCGAGGAAGGCCGACGCGGCCTGCAGACCCGCATCAAGGCGATGACGCTGCCCGGCAAGTATCGGAAGGTCGCCTTCGTCGACGTGCCGTACAACCATCCGGACGTGCAGACGTCGTCCGCGTTCGCGAAGCTCGACTCGATCATGCACGCTCCCGTCGAGATGGAAATCCGCAAGGACGGCACCTGGCGTCTCGATTTCGAAGGCGCGAGCCGCTGGGGCTGGCACTCGTACAACGCGCATCAGGTCGCGTTCACGAGCGGCATCTGGGTGATGATGACGCAAACGCTCGTCCCCACGCAGCGCATCAACGACGGCGCGTATTTCGGCACCGAATTCCATCTGCCGAAGGGCGCGTGGATGAATCCGGACGATCGCCGCACGGGCCACGCGTATGCGTGGCACTTCCTCGTGTCGGGCTGGAGCGCGTTGTGGCGCGGCCTGTCGCAAGCCTACTTCAGCCGCGGCTATCTCGAGGAAGTCAACGCGGGCAACGCGAACACGTCGAACTGGCTGCAAGGCGGCGGGATCAACCAGGACGGCGACATCCATGCGGTCAACAGCTTCGAGGCGTCGTCGTGCGGCACCGGCGCGTGCGCGATCAAGGACGGCCTCAATCACGCCGCCGCGATCTGGAATCCCGAAGGCGACATGGGCGACATCGAAATCTGGGAGATGGCCGAACCGCTGCTCTATCTCGGCCGCAACGTGAAATCAAACTCCGGCGGCTACGGCAAGTACCGGGGCGGCTGCGGCTTCGAGACATTGCGCATGGTCTGGAAGGCGCAGGACTGGACGATGTTCTTCATGGGCAACGGCTACATGAACAGCGACTGGGGCCTGATGGGCGGCTATCCGGCAGCGACCGGCTATCGCTTCGAAGCGCACCACACCGGCCTGAAGGAGCGCATCGAACTCGGCGAGAGCCTGCCGCTCGGCGGCGACGCGAATCCGGATCTTCCCGACTACGAGAATCACCTGAACGCGGGCGCAGTCGTCAAGCGCGACCAGCAATGCATGACGACGGAGGACTGCTACGGCAACCACGATCTCTATCTGAACTACCTGCGAGGCGGCCCCGGTTTCGGCGATCCGCTCGACCGAGAAATCGACGCGATCGAGCACGACCTGAACAATGCGCTGCTGTTGCCCGAGTATGCGCAGAAGGTCTACGGCGCGGTCGCGACCCGCGATGCGAACGGCGTCTGGACCGTCGACGCGAAGGCGACCGCATTGCAGCGCGTCGAGATCCGCAACGCGCGCCTTGCCCGTTCGCAACCGACCCGCGAATGGATGAAGGGCGAACGCGAGCGGATCCTGGTGAAGCATGCGTCGACGCAGGTGCGGCACATGTTCGCGACGAGCTTCGGCCTGTCGATGCAGTTCGAGCAGCGGTTCCGCACGTTCTGGGACCTGCCGGATAGCTGGACGCTCACCGAAGACGAGCTCGACGTGCCGACCTACGGCTCGAAGTTCCGCATGGATCTGTCGAAGATGCCCGACGTCAACACCGTCGTGCTCGTCGAAGAGTGAGCCCGGCCGCCCGGCGCGCAACCATCGAAGAGGACTGGAGATGTCTACTTACACGAAGGAACAGATCAGGAACATGGTCGACGGCAAGCTCGACTGGGACACCACGCTGCGCATGCTGTCGATGCCGAAGGACGGCGAGCGGTTCAGCATGTATGTCGACGCCTTGCAGCACAAGCTCGGCTGGAAGGATCGCATCGTGTTGCCGCTCGGCCCGCACCTGTACATCGTGCAGCAGCGGGCGACGAAGCAATGGGTCACGCAGTGCGACTGCGGCCACGTGTTCTGCGATTACCGGGAGAACTGGAAGCTGCACGCGAACATCTTCGTGCGCGACGCCGAGGAAGCGATGGACGAAGTCTATCCACGGCTGATGGCACCCGACACGCAATGGCAGGTGTATCGCGAGTACTACTGCCCGACGTGCGGCGCGATGCACGACGTCGAAGCGCCGACGCCGTGGTATCCCGTCGTCCACGACTTCGAGCCCGACATCGACGCGTTCTATTCGGAATGGGTCGGCCTGCCGGTTCCGGCGCGCGCCGATTGATCTGACGATTGACTCGACTCGCGGCATCGGGCCGCGAGTCCGCTTCGCTTCCCGCCTCACGAACCCAACGTTCGATTTCCGGCCGTTCGATTTTCGGACGGCCGATCTATTTTCGGGCGACCGCGAACGCCGGTCGCCGACGCATATGCGGACGTTCCGGTTCGGTCATCGGTTGGCGCGGGCATTGCTTGTCCTGCATCGTCCGAACCGACGTCAAAGACGGTTCGGAGTACGATATCCGGCACGACCGCGCGGCGACCGCAAGCGCCGCGGCGTCGAACGTCGAACGTCGAGACAAAAGGCCGGACGGACGGCCATGCGGTTCGCCCCGCTTGCGAATCGTCAGGAGACAAGCATGCAGCAGACAGGCACGCCCATGGACTGGTTTCCCAGTCCTCAACATGACACGCGCATCATGGCCGCGTGGGAACACTTGGTGACGGGCGGCGAATGGCGCTCGACCAACGTACGCGGCGTCGTCGACGATTCGTGGCAACGCTGCCTCGTCGGCCACGTCGATCCCGGCGTCGACCGGGCGCCGCCGCCGCTCGACGACGAACGCCTCGATCAATGGCGCACGGGCCAAAGGCGCCTCATCGACGTCAGCCTGCCGCTGATGCAGCAGACTCGCGAGTTTCTGTCGCAGACGGGCACCGTGATGCTGCTCGCCGATTCGAGCGGCATGATCCTGCAGCAAGAAGGCGACATGCGGATACTCGAGCCCGCGAGCGAAGTCGGACTCGTTCCCGGCTGCGACTGGACCGAGCTCAACTGCGGCACCAATGCGATCGGCACCGCGCTCGCGCTGAAACAGCCCGTGCAGATCCATGGCGCTGAACATTTTTGCGCCGGCATCAAGCGCTGGACCTGTTCGGCGACGGTGATTCAGGACCCCGTCGACGGTCACGTGCTCGGCGTCATCGACGTGTCGGGTCTCGCGGATACCTACAGCCGCTACAGCCTCGCACTCGCCGTATCGCTCGCCGGACGCATCGAAGGCCGTCTCGCGAAAGACGCGATGGAGCGCCGGCTGCGCCTGCTCGATCGCTGCGCCCCCCGCCTCGGCGCGGCGAGTACCGAGGCGACGCTCGTCGTCGACGATCGCGGACGCCTCGTCAAGGCGAATCCGCAGGTCGTGCCGACGCTGCGCAGACGGGGATTCGACGTGCAGCTCGGCGCGGAGTTCTCGCTACCGGGACTGGACGCATGCAAGCGCGGCGGCGCGCCCTCGAACGCGCCCGCATGGCTGCGCGGCAGCCACGTCGAAACGTTGAGCGAAGGCGCGGACGTGCTCGGCTACATGGTCGTGATACCGGGATGCGGAACGCCACGCCGCACCGGTCCGATCGTCCGCGAGCCGGATCGGCATCGTTCGGCATCCAGCGCGTTCGAGCGCATCGTCGGAGACAGCGCCGCACTCCGTGCGGCCGTCGTCAAGGCGCGTCAGCTCGCGCCGTCGAAAGTGCCGGTGTTGCTGCTGGGCGAGACGGGCGTCGGCAAGGAGCTGTTCGCGCAAGGCATTCATCAGGCGAGCGAGCGCGCCGACGGCCCGTTCGTCGCGCTCAACTGCGGCGGACTATCGAGAGACCTGCTCGCGAGCGAGTTGTTCGGATACGCGGAAGGCGCGTTCACCGGCGCGCGTAAATCGGGCGCGGCGGGCAAGATCGAGGCGGCCGACGGCGGCACGCTGTTTCTCGACGAGATCGGCGAAATGCCGCTCGACATCCAGCCTCATCTGCTGCGCGTCCTCGAGGAGAACGAAATCTACCGGCTCGGCGAGAACGCGTCGCGCAAGGTGAACTTCCGGCTCGTCGCCGCGACGCACCGCGACCTGAAAGACGCGATCGCGAAGGGGATGTTCCGGATGGACCTCTTCTACCGAATCGCCGTCACGACCGTGTCGATACCGAATCTGCGCGAACGCGCCGAGGATTTACCGTCGCTCATCGCACATTGGCTCGCGCATTTGTGCGAATGCTACGGCTTGCCGCCGCGAACGTTCGACGACGATGCGTATGCGCGACTGATGGAATATCCGTGGCCGGGCAACGTGCGCGAGCTTCGCAATGCGATCGAGGGCTCGCTGCTGCTGTCCGACGGACCTGTCATCACGGCGGACAAGCTGCCGGCGGAAATCGGCGTGTCCGCCGACTCAGCGGCGCACATGGCGCCGTCGGCGAAGGACGCCCTCGAATCGGAGTCCGGTGGCAGCGCATCGCTGAAATGCGCCGAAGCCGAATACATTCGCCGCGCGCTCGATCGTCACGGCGGCAACCTGACGAAGACAGCCAACCAGCTCGACATCGCGAAAAGCACGCTGTACGAAAAGATCCGCAAGTACGACCTGCTCAAGGCCGTCAGCGATACGCGGCGGCGTGGGGCGCATTGACGCATGCGGTGCACCGGAAAGACAAAAGCAGCGCCTCGAATCCGCGACAGCGCAGCGCTTGCCTTGAGCCCCTTGCGGAGCCGCAAGCACGCGCCGATCGATCGAGTGAGGAAGGCGTGGCCCCCGGCTTGTGCTGTCAGGCCCGGTGTCCCGAAATCGGTCCGGCCTCCCCAGTGAAGTTGAAGATGCTGTCGATCCAGGCGAGGAAGGTCGAGAACGTGAAATCCGACCATTGCTCCGTTCGGTACGCTTTCATGACTGGCTCATCCGCCGGGTCCTTCTGGTTGAGCAGATCGCCGACGAACGTTCCGACATCCGCATCGATGCCGTTTTCATGGATGCCGGATCCGGTGAAGCTGACTGCGGTTACCTGGTGGTTGCCGATGAAATCGTCGCGTGCCCAAGGCATGAAGTAACCGAAGTTCGGCAACGGATTCAGCACCCGTTTCAGGTTATCGAGCTCCTCGTCGAACATCGCGAGCGATAGTTTGTCCTTGGTCGCGTCGTCGGGCGCCGCGATCACCGCGGGCACGAAAGCGCGATAGTGGTAGGCAGCGATGACCTTGTCGCGTCGATACGTCGAAAAGCCGAAGCGGTCGCGTGGATAGGTCGCCGATAACGCTGCATAGGCGCTGCCCATATTGTCGGGATCGAAGTTTCGAGTCAGCCGGCTGTTTATCGTAATCATGCCGTCGGGCCCGGACATTCCCCATTCGGCGCGCACTCTGTCGTACAACCCGACGGACGGATACGTCGCCGGATCGGCGTCGAAGCGCGTATTGAAGACCGTGCCGGCATCGTCGAGCAGCGAGCTGTGCATTTGCGGCTGCAACGTGTTGCGCAGCGTCGCATAGTTGCCAAGCGTTCCATAGCCGCCCGCGCTCATCCCATACACCAGCAACCGGTTCGGCTTGCCGAATCCGTGGGCAACGAGCCACTGCGCGACCGTTCGGACGTTCTTCAGGCCGTTGTAGTGCTGGATCCGCCAATCGCCCGAGGGCGACGTGTAGTTGCGCACCGCGCTGCCCATGTGGATGTCGCCGGTGCAGTATGGAACGAACACCTGTGTCCATTCCTGTGTCTCCACCTTCGGCTCGCCGACGAGGATATGCGCGAGATCCATCCGCGTCATCAGCGGCGACAGGAACGACGATTTCAGGCTCTGCTGCGTGGTGCCGTTCACGTAGTTGTGCGGAATGCCATCGGGATTGAAAGCGCCGAGCCCCGCCTCCGCACCGGTCGCGGTTTCAGTGCAGGTACCGTGATCCCAACATGCGCCGCCGGGTTCCATCATGTAGAGCAGATCGCCCGATTGCGCGCGATTGATGTAGAAGCGCATCGGCGTGCCGTTGCCGCACGAAGCGCCGCTGCTTTCCGGCAGCGTGACTTCGTACCACGAATAATAGGGAATCGACGGATCAGGCATCGCCGCATCCGCGGCATGTCCATTGACGGCGACGCCGGTTAGCAGACCGGCGACGCAGAAGCACCTGAGCAATTTGGAAGCAGACATCTCTCCTCCATTTCAGTTGACCCGGTTTTCCGCCGCACTCACGCGCGACGACACGCATGCGGCGCGTTCAATGGGTTTCGTCGGTCGGAGCCGCTCGATCGAACAGCTGGACGCGCAGTGCTTGCAGGCGCTGCGCAATGACGATCTGCTGCTGTTCGGGATCGGATACGCTCGCTTGAACCTGCTGGACGATGTCTCGGCTCTGCCGCGCGTAGGTCGGATACCGTGGATCTTGTGCAGGCGACACCCCCACGGTCTGCTGGGCATATCCATCCCACTGTTGTCTCATTGCCTGGATGGCCGCGCTTCGCGTCGCGGGATTCGCCGCCGCGTCGGAAATCAGTGCTGCGCTGAGCGCCTCGGCCTGCACCGGGACTATTTCGTTGCGCGCGACGTGCTCGGGCAGTTCTGCCAGAATCTGACTGGCCAATATGGCCCTTTCCGTCTCGGGCATGCTGTTTCTACCGCTGCCATATGCAGCGACCCGATCGCGGAAACGCGCGAACGCGACGACGCGCTGCACTTCCTGTTCCGCATTCTCGCGACCTGCGAGACTCTTTCGCAGTACGACGAGATCGAGCCGACGCTCGGCGGAACCGGCCTTGGCAAGCGCATCCCCGGTTGACGCGCCGATTGGCGGCTCGCTCCGCTCACTGGCCATCGCGTTGGATCGTATGGGCCGGGTGGAAGCCGTCTGCGACAGCGTCATGCTTCGCCATGATGCAACAGTGACGCCGAGCATGACCAACAGCAGCACTGCCAGCCAACGCGCTTTCGGTTTTTTCACGCCGTCTCCCTATCGAGCCGTCGCGGCTTCGCATTGTTTGTTTTCGAGTACGTTCTATGTCGAAATACACGCATGGTCAAAGTCGGCACTAGAATGCATCCACGATTCCTCGAGAGGATTAGTGCACATTTATGTGGATAAACATGCAGCCGGACAAGCTGCGACCATCATCGAGCGAGGCCATTCCACACGTCTCTTTCGCAAGCATCGATGCTCGGCTCGCAGCCTCCGGCAACAAAATCGCGACGGGCTGGCTGATATGTTGCATGTCCCAAACGGCTTTGAAAAAAGCGAGGCGGCGTTCATCGGAGTTTCCGGATCGATGATTGCCCTCCTGCTGCGCGACGCGGCGGAACTGCATCTCACGCAAAGCGCAAGCAGCCGACAAATCGCGCAGATCGAGGCTCTCTTGGGCCGATCGCTGTTTGTGCGCGAACATCGCGCGTTCGCCTGACCATTGCTGGTGAACGTGACGGGAGGCACGTGCAGTGGTTGCTGGCGAACTGCGCGGAAGCAACGCTCGACGTCATGAAGCGCTGCGGCGATCAGAAACTGACGGTGGCATGCTCGTCGGGTGTGGCCGTGGTCAGCGGCAGTGGATGTCATGAGCCGAGTGGCTCAACCTGAATGGTGTGCAGATGCCGTGATCGCCGCAGACCGTCTGGTGAATCACTATCCCGAGTTCGTGAAAATGGCGATTCTCGGCGAGGGCGTGATGCCCGGCTGGCGTCACATGATCGACGACTGCCTGGCCGAAGGATTGCTGGTCAGAGCCACACGCGAATCGGCCAGTCACGGCGGCGGTTGCTACGTCCTGTCGCCTGACGATCGAGCGCAGAACCGGGCCGCTCGCCTTTTTCACGATGGCTCTTCGAGCAGGCAGAGGCGCAGACGGCGACCAGACCGCCCTGGCGGCGAGGATATAACACCGACAGATACAGAATCAAGGGCCATCGATGAACGGCGGAGGCTGCAGCCTTATTCGACGTAGGCCGCGAGATTGGTGAGCGACGAGCTCATGCCGATTTCATGATCCGCTTGCCCGATGCCGGGCGGGACGTTCTCGGCAGTGACGGTGACGATTGTGCCGTCCGCAGCAGCCGTCAGAACCCAAGTCATCGTCATCGTTCCGGCGAAGGCGGGATCGTCTGAGGCGAACTCGAAAATCTGGACGACGCGTTCCTGCGGGACGAGATCGACAAAGCGACCGACCACGACATCAGTGTTGACCGTCGACTTGCCGAGGGCAGTGGCGAAAGTGAGTGTCATCTGAAACCGCCCGCCGATGCGCGGCTCGAAGGTTTGGACCTCCATGGTCGCGCCCTGTGGCGGCAACCACGCCGACACAGCCTCGCGCTTCACGAAAGCATCGTAGATCGCCCGAGGCGATGCTTGGATCAGTCTTGACGCCGTGTCACGGCGATTCGCGAGATGGGCCATGGTTTTTCTCCAACGTTCGACGCGAGCCGATATTTGTACAACACGTAATACGGACTGAGGGCGTACCGCGTGACATGCTGGCTCGATGACAAGCCGCACACGCATACCGTTGCGCGGCGATACCGCGAATTGCTGGCGAAAGGCTGGCCGGAATCCCTGCAATACTGGATTAGTAGGGTGTACCTTATTGAGCCATTCGTAAGCCATTGAAAATATAGCTCAATAGGATTGACCGTATGTGAGCTAGCGAGCCATGCGGAAACTCTACTACGGTCGCATTTCCACCACGGACGGACAATCAGAAGTCAGCCAGTACGCCGACGCGAAAGCGCACGAGGTCAAGGAAAAAGATGTGTTCGTTGACGAGGGCGTGAGCGGGTATCACGTCGCGCCGGATCAACGCCAGCAATGGCAGCGCGTAGAACATGACTTGCGGCACGGCGGCGTGCTGATTGTCCGCTGGCTCGACCGAATCAGCCGCCGATACGACGAATTGCGCCGAACGATGCGCCGCTTGATGGATATGGGCGTTCGTGTCGAATGCACGTTGAATGGCATGGTATTCGATGGCGGCGCGATGGACCCGATTGAGAAGGCCACGCGAGACGCTGTACTGGCATTCATGGCCGCGCAGGGCGAAGCAGACGACAAGAACCGGGCCGAGATGCAGAGGCGAGGCGTAGCAATTGCCAAGGCCGAAGGGAAGTACACAGGCCGCAAGCGCGCCGCTGACTACGCCGAGATTAAAGGCTGGCGGGCCGAGAACGGCGCGACCATCGCGGCGACGGCGGAACACTTCGGCGTGAGCGCGGCGACGGTCAAGCGGGCTTGCGCGGAGTAATTGGCCGAATAGTATTTTGCACGCCCGGTGAGATGGATTCCGCTTTTGCAAGCACACCATCTACCAGTTCAGCCCGTGGGAACAGGCGCAGCATCACGCTCCCTCTTAGGCCCTATTCCGCACGACATACGGCCCATCCGCCTGGGCCAGTACCATTTTCGGCACTAGCGTACCTCGGGGTATCTCAGTTAGCCATACACCCGAGAATTGGGGCGTGCGAATATATGCGACGTGTAGTTCGATAAGTCCGTGGGCGGCGTCTACCGTCTTGTCGATCATTTCGGGCAAGCCGGCATATGCATCCCCTGTGCTCCAAGGGTTACGGGCGTGCAGATGCTTACCAAGGCGATCATACACATCGATAAATTCGTCTTTGGTGAGGTAGCCCGATTCCTTGCGGTCGAAATGAAAGTGGTTATTAGGTGAATCCTGGGCAGCACTGTTCTTACCGAGCAAAACAGGCATCGGATAGAAATCGGGGTTGACCCTCCCTAGATCATTGAATACGCGCTTTGCATGATAATCCTTCGTAAAGTCCTTATTCTTGTCCGCCTTAGCACGGCACGCTGCGTATGCGGCTTGATTCGGAGCAATCGCGGCAAAGGCGACTGACTCTAGCGCCTTTCGCAATTGCAGTGCGGACGACTCAAGAAATGCCACACCGCCCCCGCTCTTGAATGATTCGAGGAACGTTGAGGCGGCGACGAGGCGGTTAGCCACTTCGCTAATCATCAAAGCATATATGTCCGCCGACTGTTGCATCAAATTCCCTACTCCTGTCGAAGCCCGTTAGGCTTGATTGGTAGCTCTAGGCCCTTGATTCTATACGCACTCATGGCTCGCACAAGAGGTCACAGCGGGTAGAACTCGCCGCCATAGTCGTCCGAGCTATCGCCGTCGTCATGTCCTTGCATGGCGTCCGCCAGTTCCTTGCCAATGTCGCAATCGCGGCAAATTTCCTTGAACGTGTGCCGGTACGAGTGAAACACGCGCTTGGGGTCGGTAATACCGCACGTGCCGCGCAGAAATCTTCCGTATGCCTTCGACCAGTCCTGTCCGAATTCGCCGTCCTTATTCGGCCCAAGATTGAAGATGCGCGGGCTGCTGCTGCGGGATTGTGCAAGCTCGATAAAGCCTTGATCGATCAATACAGGATGCACCGGAATACGCCGCACGCTGCTTGCCGTTTTGACCCGCTTTCCCTCGCCTTCGTTCGTGATGTAGATGCACCACGCGCGGGACTCATTCCCGTCCATATCGAAATAAGTCTCTTCGCGCACGTCAGTAGGGGTTAGCTGGCAAAGCTCACCAAGCCGCGCGCCCGTGTACAGGCCAAGGACCGGCAACCAAAAACCTTCTCTGTCCGCGTTCCGGTCGGGTAGCTTGGAAAAGATCGTCCGCAGATGATCTAGCGTGTATGGCAGGCGCTTAGACTTGTTCGGGCGGTTGTCCATGAGGCGAACACCCCGCGCCACGTTATCGCGAACCAGCTCGTTATCACGCCCGAAATTGAAGAGTGTACCGAGGCAATCAAGCGTGTGGTTCGTGGTCGGGATGCTGACACCCGATTCGCGCAGCTTGTCTTTGAACTCGACGATATGGCGGCGCGTGATTTGATCGGCGGGGAAACGCCCAACCAGATCATAGAAACGGCTAACGGCCAATTCGTACTTATCTTTTGTGCGTGCAGTTGGCTTGCGCTCGCTGGCCCACTTCTCGCACAACTGCGCCAAGCTGAGGGAATCCGGCGACCAACTCGGGGCGGCGGACAGCGACACGGCTGCATTAGCGTTATCGCGTCCTGTGGGGCCGCCGAAAGGCTTCACCGTGCGGGCCGAGGAGGCAGCCTTAGATTTGCTGGGCGCGTTAGCGGCCTGCTCTGGCGTCGGTCGATCGTCGAAAGCATAGCCTCCGGTTGCCTCCAAGTACGCCAATTGGGCCGCAGATGGCAAGTTAGAACCGGCAAGGATGCGATCTACGCTTTCGCGCGCCTCGCGTTGGCCCTTGCTGGCGGCGTCATGATGCGCCTTGTTGGCCCGATACTCCTGTTCACCTTCATCCGAATGCAGGATCGAATCCGCCAGCCACGCGTCCGTGCGCGTATGCTTGGCTACGAGAATCGCCCACTCCGCATCCGTCCGCACGGTATGGACTGCGGCCAATCGTTTGGCTTCGTGATAGTCGGAAGTGCCGAGCGCGTGAACGATCTCTTTCTTGCCGTAGTGCGCGTGAAGGGATGCGGGAATTTTTCGGCGGAAGTAGTAGCGCGCGCCGCGCCGCGTGAGGTGGTTTGTCATTTGTCCCGGTGTACCACCCACCTTGTCCACCATGCCTAAACCCTTCTTACGATTGGGAAATCGTGATTCTACAAGGGTTTGGAAGGACTGGCGGAGAGAGGGGGATTCGAACCCCCGATAGGCTATTAACCTATACACGCTTTCCAGGCGTGCGACTTAAACCACTCATCCATCTCTCCGGGAAGACGGCAAGTATAGCAAACTCCGGGGACGGGCCGCCACTCCCGGGAGAAACCCGACATCAAGGATGTCGGATATAGTCGACGAGCGCGTTCGTATACGCACCCGGCCGCCGATCCAGCAGGCTCGCGACGATCGCCATCGCGAACCCCGCCGGCACGCCGAACACGCCGGAGCTGATCGGCTCGATGCCGAACCAGCTCGGCCCCGCGAAGCCCGTGATCTGCGTAAAGAACGGGTACGTCGACACGATGTAGTAGATGCACACGCCGAGCCCCGTCACCATCCCTGCGACCGCGCCGCGCGTCGTCGTGCGCTTCCAGAACACGCCAAGCACGAGCACCGGGAAGAAGCTCGAAGCCGCGAGCGAGAACGCCGCCCCGACGAGAAACAGGATCTTCCCGGTATTCAGCGACGCGACGTACGACGCGAACAACGCGACGCCGAGCAGCAGCACCTTCGAGATCGTCACGCGCCGCTGGCTCGACGCGCCGGGTGCAACCATGTGGTAATAGACGTCGTGCGACAGCGCGTTCGCGATCGTCAGCAGCAAGCCGTCCGCCGTCGACAGCGCCGCGGCGAGCGCGCCCGCCGCGATCAGCCCCGACACGACGTACGGCAGCCCCGCAATCTCCGGCGCCGCGAGCACGACGATGTCGGGCTGCATCTGGATCTCGGACCAATGAACAATGCCGTCACGGAGCTGGTCGACGACGCTGATGAGCCCCGGCTCGAATCTGTGCCACTGCGTGATCCACGCGGGCAGATCGGCGAACGGCCGCCCCACCAGGTTCGTCAGGATCTCGTACTTGATGAGCACCGCGAGCACCGGCACCGTCAAGTAGAACAGCGCGATGAAAAACAGCGTCCAGCCGACCGAGCGGCGTGCGGACGCAACCGACGTCGTCGTGTTGTAGCGCGTCAGAATGTGCGGCAGGCTCGCCGTGCCGAGCGACAGGCACAGCAGCAGCGCGAGGAAGTTCCGTTCGCGCGGCCGGCGTTCGTCGTCGCTCGCGGCCGGAAACGGCTCGTGCATCGGCACCGGATCGGCCGCGCGCGCGAGCAGATCGTCGCGCATCTGCTCCCACACGACCCGCGCCGCCGCGGGATCGCGCGGAAACTCGGCGAGCTCCCGCTCGCGCTGGTTGATCTCCCGCAGCGGCCCGTTGTGCCGGCGCAGCGCGGCGACTTCGTTCGCGAGCCTCGCATGCGCGTCTTCGTACGAGGCCGGCAGCCGATCGAGCTGCGACTGGATCTCCGCCGCCTGTCGGCGATACGCGTCGCGCACCTGCCGTTCCTGCGGCGCGTCGCGCACCTGCGCCTCGAGCGTTTCGACGCGCGACATCAGGCGGCCGTAGTTGAACTGCGGCACGGGCCCGAGGCCGTTCTTCATCGCAATCAGCGAAACCGGCAGCAGGATCGCGATGATCAGGATGATGTACTGCGCGACCTGGGTCCACGTAACCGCGCGCATCCCGCCGAGAAACGAGCAGACGAGGATCCCCGCGAGCCCGCAGAAAATGCCGATCGAGAAGTCGACGCCGATGAAGCGCGTCGCGATGAGGCCGATGCCCTGTATCTGCGCGACGAGGTAGACGAACGAGCACAGGATCGCGGCGACCGCCGCGAGCGCCCTCACGAGCGTGCTCGAGAAGCGCGTGCCGAGAAAGTCGGGAATCGTATAGCGCGCGAGCTTGCGCACGTACGGCGCGAGCAGGAACGCGACGAGGCAGAAGCCGCCGGTCCAGCCCATCAGGTACGCGAGCGCGTCGTAGCCCGTCGCGTAGAGCGACCCTGCGAGGCCGATGAACGATGCGGCCGAGAGCCAGTCGGCGGCGGTCGCCATCCCGTTGAACGCGGACGGCACGCGCCGCCCGGCAACGTAGTATTCGACGAGATCCGACGTACGCGACAGCAATCCGATCACCGCATAGACCGCGATCGGCACGAACAGGAACACGTAGCCGATCCACACGCCAGGTCCGGTCGCGCGCTCGATCCACCAGAGCAGCAGCACGAATGCGGCGAAGCCGATCGTATACAGCGCGTACGCCCGAACCAGTCGATTCGTCAGCATGCGTCGGCGTCCGACGGAACGGCGTCGTTACGTTGCGCTTCGTCCGCGTAAGCTTCGTAGTCGCGCCGCAGGATCCGGTCCGCGCGCTGCATCAGCACGATGTAGACGGCGATCAGCGCAAGGTAGACGAGGATCGCGCCTTGCGCGCCGACGTAGAACGGCAGGCTGAAGCCGGCGAAGCGCAGATGCGCGAGCGCCGGTGCGAAGAGCGGCGCGACGAACGATACCGCGAAACCGATCGTCATCAGCATCGCGATCAGCGCGACGTTGAAACGCCAGTAGCGCGCATGCGCGCGCGCAAGCGTCGCCGGCACGGGCGGCGGTTCGGCGGCATGCGACGACGTCGAGGAAGATGGAGCGGCCATGCGCTTGTGTAGCAAAAAGCCCCGGCGCGGGCAATCGGGATTGCCGCGCAGGGGCTCGAACGACGCGCGTTCGATCACGCGCCGTGCGTCGGACGCGCTCAGCGCACTTCGGCGAGCTGCTCGAGGATCGCGGGGTTCTCGAGCGTCGACGTATCCTGCGTGATCGCCTCGCCCTTCGCGAGCGAGCGCAGCAGGCGCCGCATGATCTTGCCCGAGCGCGTCTTCGGCAGGTTGTCGCCGAAGCGGATGTCCTTCGGCTTCGCGATCGGCCCGATTTCCTTGCCGACCCAGTCGCGCAGCACCTTCGCGAGCGCCGCCGCCTCTTCGCCTTCCGGACGCGAGCGCTTCAGCACGACGAAGGCGACAACCGCCTCGCCCGTCGTGTCGTCCGGCCGGCCGACGACCGCCGCTTCCGCGACGAGCTCGTGCGACACGAGCGCCGACTCGATCTCCATCGTGCCGAGCCGGTGTCCGGACACGTTCAGCACGTCGTCGATGCGGCCCATGATCGTGAAGTAGCCGGTTTCCTTGTCGCGCACGGTGCCGTCGCCCGCTAGATAGAGGCTGCCGCCGAGCTCTTCGGGGTAGTAGCTCTTCTTGAAGCGTTCCGGGTCGCCCCAGATCGTGCGCGCCATCGCCGGCCACGGACGCTTGACGACGAGAATGCCGCCCTGCCCGTTCGGCACGTCCTGGCCGGTCTCGTCGACGACCGCGGCCATGATGCCCGGCAGCGGCAGCGTGCACGAGCCCGGCACGGTCGACGTCGCGCCCGGCAGCGGCGTGATCATGTGGCCGCCCGTCTCGGTCTGCCACCAGGTATCGACGATCGGACAGCGCTCGCCGCCGACATTCTTGTGATACCAGATCCACGCTTCCGGATTGATCGGCTCGCCGACCGTGCCGATGATGCGCAGGCTCGACAGGTCGTAGCTCTTCGGATGCACGTGCTCGTCGGCCTCGGCCGCCTTGATCAGCGAACGGATCGCGGTCGGCGCGGTGTAGAACACGGAGACCCGGTGGTCACCGATCATCTTCCAGAAGCGGCCCGCGTTCGGATAGGTCGGCACGCCTTCGAACACGACCTGCGTCGCGCCGACGGCGAGCGGCCCGTACGTGATGTACGAATGGCCCGTGACCCAGCCGATGTCGGCCGTGCACCAGAACACGTCGGTCGGCTTCCAGTCGAACGTCCACTTCATCGTCTGCGCGGCCCACAGCAGATAGCCGCCCGTGCTGTGCTGGACGCCCTTCGGCTTGCCCGTCGAGCCGGACGTGTAGAGGATGAAGAGCGGATGCTCGGCGCTTACCCACTCGGGCTCGCATGTGTGGGATTCGTTTGCGACGGCCTCATGCATCCAGACGTCGCGGCCTGCGTGCCAGTCGACCTTGCCGCCCGTGCGGCGATAGACGAACACGCTCTTCACCGCGTCGCAGCCGCCCATCGCGAGCGCCTCGTCGGCGATGCTCTTGAGCGGCAGCGTCTTGCCGCCGCGCATCTGCTCGTCGGCAGTGACGAGCGCGGTCGCGCCGACGTCGACGATGCGCTCGTGCAGCGACTTCGACGAGAAGCCGCCGAACACGACCGAGTGCGTCGCACCGATCCGCGCGCACGCCTGCATCGCGACGATCCCTTCGACCGACATCGGGATGTAGATGACGACGCGATCGCCCCGGCCGATGCCGTGCTTCTTCAGCGCGTTCGCGAAGCGGGAGACGCGCGCGAGCAGATCGGCGTAGGTGACGCGCGTGACAGTGCCGTCGTCGGCCTCGAAGATCACCGCGACGCGCTCGCCGAGGCCGGCGGCGACGTGTCGGTCGAGGCAGTTGTACGACGCGTTCAGCTCGCCGTCCTCGAACCACTTGTAGAACGGCGCATTCGACTCGTCGAGCACCTTGCCGAACGGCTTGCGCCATTCGAGCGTCTCGCGCGCGAGCCGCGCCCAGAATCCTTCGTAATCGCGCTCGGCCTCTTCGACAAGCGTCCGATAAGCCGCCATGCCGGAAATCGCGGCCGCCTTTTCCACGGCGGCGGGCGGCGCAAACTGGCGGCGTTCGTGCAGAACCGATTCAATCGCAGACATCGACTACCCCTTGGTGAACTTGGAACCCACTACATGTCGGCGCGATCGGGCGCGCCGTGTCTAATTGGCGCGCGACGCGCCTGTCTCCCACCCTGCGCGCCGCATGCGGCTCATGCGACGCGCGATGCTGCATCGCACCACGCGAACGGCCGCGGCAAAGCGATGCAGGTCTTTTCACGATAAGCGCCGGAACTTACCCGTCACTTACGCGACGAGCGTCTCTGCGTTGCTTTACGCTAGCTTTCACGCGCCCCTACAATGCTAACTAACTCGTCGCCTGGATTCCAGCTTGAATCGCTACGCTCTCTTTCTCATCGTGTCGATGTTGCTCGTCGGCAGCAACGTCGGCATCGGCAAATCGATCGTCGTCTTCGTTCCTGTCGCCATTCTCGCCACGCTGCGCTTCGTCATCGCGAACGCTGTGCTCTGGCCGCTCTTCAGCCCGGTCAAGATGCGCGCCGTCAAGCGCGGCGAATGGCTGAACCTGTTTCTGCAGGCGTTCTTCGGCACGTTCATGTTCACACTGCTGATGCTGAACGGCGTGCAGCGCACGAGCGCCGTCGCGGCAGGCGTCATCACGAGCACGATCCCGGCCGTCGTCGCGCTGTTCGCGTGGATCTTCCTGCGCGAGAAACCGAACGGGCGTGCGCTCGTGTCGATTGCGCTCGCGATCGTCGGCGTCGTGACGATCAATCTCGCGAACGGCACGGCGAGCGAAGGCGGCGGCGGGCACGCAAGCTCGCTCGCCGGCAACCTGCTGATGCTCGGCGCGGTCTGCTGCGAGTCGATCTACGTGATTCTGTCGCGGCGCCTCACGCAAACGCTCGCACCGATCGACATCTGCGCATACACCCATCTGTTCGGCCTGCTGCTGATGCTGCCGCTCGGCGCGAGCGCGCTCTGGCGTTTCGATTACGCGAGCGTGCCGGCGAGCATCTGGGCGCTCGTCGTTTGGTACGGCCTGTCCGCGAGCATCTTCTCGTTCTGGCTGTGGATGAAGGGCATCCGCCATGTGCCGGGCAGCCTCGCGGGCGTGTTCAGCGCGGTGCTGCCGATCTCGGCCGCGCTCTACGGGATCCTGTTCCTCGGCGAGCGGCCGACGCTCGCGCACGGCTTCGCGCTCGCGTGCGTCGTGACGGGGATCGTGCTCGCGAGCCTGCGCGTGCGGCGCGCGCCGCCCGTCTCGCCCTAAGCAATCGACGCGCCGGCGCGTCACCCCGCCCCTTTGCGACACGCGCGCCGCCGCGCCGCGATGCTGCGCCGCTGCAAGCGGCCCCACCGACGCGTTACAATGACGCGCTTTTTTTCAAAAACCGCTCCATTTCCCCGCGTCCCCGCTTCGCCCGACCATGTCCGCCGCCCCGACCGATCCGCGCGCCGCCCGCCCGGCCCGCCGCAAGATGCGCCCGCTGCCCGCCGTCATCTTCATGAGCCGCTGGCTGCAAGTCCCCCTTTATCTGGGTCTGATCGTTGCTCAGGCGATCTACGTGTTTCTGTTCCTGAAGGAAGTCTGGCACCTGCTGTCGCACGCGACCGGCCTCGACGAGACGAACATCATGCTCGCCGTGCTCGGCCTGATCGACGTGGTGATGATCTCGAACCTGCTCATCATGGTGATCGTCGGCGGATATGAAACCTTCGTATCGCGCCTGGGCGTCGAAGGCCACCCCGACGAACCGGAATGGCTCGACCACGTGAACGCGGGCGTGCTGAAGGTGAAGCTGTCGATGGCGCTCATCAGCATCTCGTCGATCCATCTGCTGAAGACCTTCATCAATCCGGACCAGCACACGGTGCACGCGATCATGTGGCAGGTGCTGATCCACGTCGCGTTCCTCGTGTCGGCGCTCGTGATGGCGTGGGTCGACCGCCTGACGACGCACACGCACCCCGAGCATCATCACGAAGCGCCGACGCCTCCGTCGGCGCCGCGCGAGCCGGCGCAACAGTCGGCCTGAGTCGATTCCCATACCCACAGTCCTCACAGAGTCTCAGCCATGACCGTCATCAAACAGGAAGACCTGATCCAGAGCATCGCGGATTCGCTGCAGTACATCAGCTACTACCACCCGCTCGACTATATCCAGGCGCTCGGCCGTGCATACGAGCTCGAAGAGAGCCCGGCCGCGAAGGACGCGATCGCGCAAATCCTGACGAACAGCCGCATGTGCGCGGAAGGCCGCCGCCCGATCTGTCAGGACACGGGGATCGTCACGATCTTCGTGAAGGTCGGCATGGACGTGCGCTGGGACGGCGCGACGATGGGCGTCACCGACATGATCAACGAAGGCGTGCGCCGCGGCTACACGCATCCGGACAACGTGCTGCGCGCGTCGATCGTCAATCCGCCCGATGGCGCGCGCAAGAACACGAAGGACAACACGCCGGCCGTGATCCACTACGAGATCGTGCCGGGCGACAAGGTCGACGTGCAGGTCGCGGCGAAGGGCGGCGGCTCGGAGAACAAGTCGAAGTTCGTGATGCTGAACCCGTCGGATTCGATCGTCGACTGGGTGCTGAAGACGGTCCCGACGATGGGCGCGGGCTGGTGCCCGCCGGGGATGCTCGGCATCGGCATCGGCGGCACCGCCGAGAAGGCGATGCTGATGGCGAAGGAATCGCTGATGGAGTCGATCGACATCCAGGAGATCATCGCGCGCGGCCCGAAAGACTGGGTCGAGGAGTTGCGCGTCGAGTTGCATGAGAAGGTCAACGCGCTCGGCATCGGCGCGCAGGGCCTCGGCGGCCTCGCCACCGTGCTCGACGTGAAGATCATGGCCGCGCCGACGCACGCGGCGAGCAAGCCCGTCGCGATGATCCCGAACTGCGCGGCGACGCGCCACGCGCACTTCGTGCTCGACGGCTCGGGCCCGGCCAAGCTTGAAGCGCCGTCGCTCGACGCCTGGCCGAAGGTCCACTGGGAACCGAACACCGAAGCCAGCAAGCGCGTCGACCTGAACACGCTGACGCCTGAAGAAGTCGCGAGCTGGAAGCCGGGCCAGACGCTGCTGCTGTCGGGCAAGATGCTGACGGGCCGCGACGCCGCGCACAAGCGCATCGCCGACATGCTCGCGAAGGGCGAAAAGCTGCCCGTCGACTTCACGAACCGCGTGATCTACTACGTCGGCCCGGTCGATCCGGTGCGCGACGAAGTGGTTGGCCCGGCAGGCCCGACGACGGCGACGCGGATGGACAAGTTCACCGAAATGATGCTTGCGCAGACGGGTCTCATCTCGATGGTCGGCAAGGCGGAACGCGGCCCGGTCGCAATCGACGCGATCAAGAAGCACAACGCCGCGTACCTGATGGCCGTCGGCGGCGCCGCATACCTCGTGTCGAAGGCGATCCGCCACGCGAAGGTGCTCGCGTTCGAGGATCTCGGCATGGAAGCGATCTATGAGTTCGACGTAGAGGACATGCCGGTGACCGTCGCGGTTGATTCGCAAGGCACGTCGGTCCATCAGACAGGGCCGAAGGAGTGGCAGGCGAAGATCGGCAAGATTTCCGTTGCGAACGTGTAAATACGAATGATTTTCAGGCCGGATTTCAATCCGGCCTTTTTGATGCCGCGGATCCAATCCACCATTCGGAGATCGAACGGATTCGCCCTTGGCTTTTCAGGAACAAGCGTTTATCGTTCAGAAATTCAAGCCCCACACGTCATAAGGAACGAACATGCAAGGCGATAAGAAAGTCATCGAATATCTGAATGCCCAGTTGAAGAACGAACTGACTGCGATCAATCAGTATTTCCTGCATGCGCGGATGTACAAGCACTGGGGCCTCGAGAAACTCGGCAAGCACGAATACGACGAGTCGATCGGCGAAATGAAGCACGCGGACTGGCTGATCGAACGCGTCTTCATGCTCGACGGTCTGCCGAACCTGCAGGATCTGCACAAGCTGCTGATCGGCGAGGAAACCGAAGAAATCCTGAAGTGCGACCTGAAGCTCGAACAGGTGTCGCAGGCGACGTGCAAGGAAGCGATCGCGTATTGCGAATCGGTGCGTGATTACGTGTCGCGCGAAATCTTCGAGAAGATCCTCGACGATACGGAAGAGCATATCGACTGGCTCGAAACGCAAATCGACCTGATCGGCAAGGTCGGCATCCAGAACTATCAGCAGTCGATGATGGGCTCATCGGAGTAATTCCAGTCATTCCGCTCTCGCTCGATCTTCATTCGATTCACGTTCGATCGCCCGCATGACGACGCCGCGCGCTTCCGACTCCCGCATATCGCCCGCCCGTGCGCCGATCGGTATCTTCGATTCGGGGCTCGGCGGCCTGTCGGTGCTGCGCGCGGTGCGCGAACGGCTGCCCGACGAGGCGCTCGTCTACGTCGCCGACTCCCGCCATGCACCGTACGGCCCGCGCGACGATGCGTTCATCGTCGAGCGCACGCTCGCGATCGGCGAATGGCTCGCCGCGCAGGGCGCGAAGGCGCTAGTCGTTGCATGCAACACGGCCACCGCGCAATCGATCGCGGTCGTGCGCGAGCGTCTGTCGATTCCGCTCGTCGGCGTCGAGCCCGGCATCAAGCCGGCGGCGCTGCATTCGAAGACGCGCGTCGCGGGCGTGCTCGCGACGCAGGCGACGCTGCGCAGCGCGCGCTTCGAAGCGCTGATCGCGCGCTGCGCGAACGACTGCCGCTTCATCTGCCAGGCGGGGCACGGCCTCGTCGAGGCGGTCGAGCGCGGCGACACCGGCTCGCCCGAACTGCGCGCGCTGCTCGCGGGCTACCTGGAACCGATGATCGCGGCCGGCGCCGACACGCTCGTACTCGGCTGCACGCATTACCCGTTCCTCGACGCCGCGATCCGCGACATAACGTCCAACCGCCTGCATCTGATCGACACGGGCGATGCGATTGCCCGCCAGCTTTCGCGGATCCTGGACGAGCGCGGACTGCACGCGCCCGCCGCCGCACCGCCGGCGCCGCCGCCGCGCCTGTGCTCGACGAGCGACGGCCTGCACCTGCAGACGCTCGCGGCAACGCTGCTCGGGCTCGACGTCCCGGTCGAATCCGTCACCATTTCTTCGCCCCGCACGGCCGCCTCCTCCGCCCATCCGGCGTAGCCGCGCACCCGCGCCGTCGCCCGGAAACCCTTCCAAACACCTGGTTTTGTTACAAAAAACCCAGGACCACGCTTGCCAAGCCCAACAAATATAATGATAATAATTCGCATTAACGTTAGCTATCGCGCTCCATCATGATCGTCTGCGTGTGCAAGTCCGTTTCCGATCGGAAGATTCGCGCATCCCTCGCGGAAGGCGTGGACACTTTCGACGAACTCCAGTTCGAACTCGGGGTCGCCACTTGCTGCGGCAAGTGCGAGGAAACCGTGCGCAACCTCATGGCGGAACAGGGCGTTTGTGCGAGCCGCTGCGGTGTCGAGCACCCCGCGGCCGTGCCGGTTCCCGTCACGTTCTACGAACGCAAGGCGGCCTGACCGGCGTGCCAGGATCGCACGCGGCGCCGCGCGCCGCGCTCTCGTTGTACCAGCCCGTCAGCAAGCCTGCCCGCGCGAGCCAACGGCCTACCTGTAAAGGAGCCCGTAATGGAATTGCTGATCGGATTCGTGACTACCGTGTGCATCTCCTTGCTGATTTTCCGCAAGTGATGCAACACTTCGCGGCGAACGACACACGCGCCGCCGCGCTACGAAGCTAACATGCAGGTTTCGAATTCCTTGCCGGCCGCCTCTGTGCCGGCCCTCTCCCGTATGAATCCCCGCGTCGCCACCGCCGCCGTGACGGTTCTCGCCGGACACGCGATCCTGCTGACCGGCGCGCTGCTGATGCGCAACGACGTGCCGCCTCGCCCGCTCGAATCGAAGACGATCACCGCCCAGCTATTGAGCGCCCCCGTCGCCCAGCCTGTCGGCGTCCAATCGGCGCCGACGCCCGAGCCGCCGAAGCCCGTCCCGAAGATCAAGCCGAAGCCGACGCCCGCGCCCCGGCCAGTCGCGAAGCCGACCCCAACGCCGCTGCCGGTATCGCACGAACCCTCGCCGAACGCGATCACCGCGCCGGAACCCACACCGCCCGCCCCTGCGGCGCCCGCCGAGACGAACGCGAAGGCAGCGCCGCCCGCGGGCGCGCCGACGAGCCGCCCGACGATGGAAATCGTTGCACCAAAAGAAGGCGCGCACCTGACCTGCCAGATCGCGAAGGCCGCCTACCCGGCGCTGTCGAAGCGCCGCGGCGAAACGGGCGTCGTGAAGGTCCGCTTCGTCGTCGGCCTGACGGGCAGGATCGAGAGCGCGCAAGTCGTCCAGAGCAGCGGCTTCCCGCGCCTCGACGACGCGGCGCTCGACGCGATCCGCTCGTCGCCGTGCCAGCCGTATCTGCAGAACGGACAGCCGATGCGCGCCGCCTATACGCAGCCTTACGACTTCACTCTGACCGACTAATTTCAGCAACACCCGAAAGAAACAACAAGGAAAGGAAATGCAAAGCTACGGAATCGCGCACGTGTGGGCGCAAGGTGACTTCGTTACGCGCGCCATCGCGATCGCGCTCCTCGTGATGTCGATCCTGTCGTGGATGGTGATCGTCATCAAAGGCTGGAACGTGATTCGCCTGAAACGTCTGTCGAAAGACGCCGAACGATCGTTCTGGCATTCGGACGATTTCGAAGATGGCGTGAAGAAGCTCGGCCACGCATCGTCGTCGACGCAGGACAACCCGTTCCTCGCGCTCGCGCTGTCCGGCCAGGAAGCCGCGGACCATCATCATCAGACGCAGCCGCACCTGCACGACCGGATGGACGTGTCCGACTGGGTCACGCGCTGCCTGAAGGACACGATGGACGAAGGCATCGCGCGGATGCAGGGCGGCCTCGCGATCCTCGCGTCGATCGGCAGCACCGCGCCGTTCGTCGGCCTGTTCGGCACCGTGTGGGGCATCTATCACGCGCTGCTCGTGATCGGCGCGACGGGCCAGACGTCGATCGACCAGGTCGCGGGCCCCGTCGGCGAATCGCTGATCATGACCGCGTTCGGCCTGTTCGTCGCGATTCCCGCCGTACTCGGCTACAACGCGCTCACGCGCGCGAACAAGAGCATCGTGAGCCGCCTGCGCCGCTTCGCGCATGGCCTGCATGCCTACTTCGTGACGGGCGCGCGCCTCGCATCGTCGTCTCAGCGCGACGGGCTGCGCCTCGCCGCGCGCGCGAACTGAACGGAGGTTCGCGATGTCCATGAACACCAGTTTCGGCGACGATGACGACGATGGCCTGATGAACGAGATCAACATGACGCCGCTCGTCGACGTCATGCTTGTACTCCTGATCATTTTTCTCGTCACGATTCCTGCGATGCACCATGCGGTGAAGATCGATCTGCCGCGCGCGAGCAGCCAGCCGGTCGAAGTGAAGCCGCAGACGATCGACGTTGCGATTGAAGGCGACGGCACGGTCCTGTGGGACGACCATCCGGTCAACGCGACCGATCTGCAAACACGCATCGCGCAAGCCGCGCAGACGACGCCGCAGCCGGAACTGCATCTGCGCGCGGACCGCAAAGTCGCGTACGAGCGCGTTGCGGAAGTGATGTCGGCCGCGCAAGCAGGCGGCCTCACGAAGCTCGGCTTCGTCACCGAGCCGAAGTCGAACGCGAAGTAAATGCGCCGCGCGCCGCATGCGACAGGCGCACGCGGCACCACAAAGTAAAAGGCCTTCATCGCCAGATGAAGGCCTTTTTTCATGCGCACACGGGCGCCTTCGGGCGGCGGGCGCGACGGCCGAACTGCTGCACGTCGAGCAACGCGATGCGTCATGCCGTGGTCTGCACGGACTTGCGCAGTCTGCCCTATTTGGCTCGCAACATATGCGGCCACCTTGTTCCGCTTGGCACCTTCCCTCACGAAATTGGGATTCCAATATAGGCCGAGCCGCGCATGCATTCAAGCGACCGGCGATTGAAACTACCGATTGCGTGACGCGCGTCAAATGACAAAACCGATGCACATGCAATCGTTGCGATTTCGTCAGATCGAAATCGTCGTCTCCGCGCCCTTCGCGCCGCGCTCCGGACAGCTCTGCTCCTTGTAGTTTTCGTTGTCGAGCTTCTCGACGAGGTAATCGACAAACGCGCGCACCGCAGGCGGCATGCCCTGCCGCGACACGAACACCGCGTAGAGCTGCGGCACGGGCAGCGTCCAACCCGGCATCACGGGCGACAGCTGCCCTGCGCGCAAGGCGTTGCCGTACATCGATTCGGGCAGTGCGGCGATTCCGACCCCGTCGAGCACCGCTTCGCGGATCGTCATCAGATCGGCCGTTACGAGGCGCGGCTCATGCTCGTGCGCGTGGCGCGCGCCGTCCGGCGCAATCAGATTGAATACGTGGCGGCCGTCGCCCGACGGCGTATCGAGCGTGTCGAATCTCGACAGATCGGCTGGCACGAGGGGCGGCGCGTTCTGCTGCAGCAGGCCCGGCGCGCCAACGAGCATCTGCTCGGTGCGCCAGAGCGGCCGCACGACGATGTTCGCGTTCTGCGGCGGCTCGGACCGCACACGCAGCGCGACGTCGATTGAGTCTTCAAAGAGATCGATTACGCGATTCGTCACGCGAATCTGTACGCGCACTTCCGGATAGCGATGCAGGAATTCCGGCAGCAGACGCGACAGCATCGTCTGCGACAGCGTGACGGGCACGCTCATACGCACCGTGCCGCGCGGCGCCGAACGCAGTTGCTGTACCGCATTCATCGCGGCCTGCGCCTCGGACAACATTGCTTGGCAATGCTGATAGAAAAGCTGCCCAGCCTCGGTCAACGCGAGCTTGCGGGTCGAGCGCTGCAACAGGCGCACGCCGAGCGCCGCTTCGAGTTCGGTCAGCCGCCGCGACAGGCGCGACTTCGAGATCCCGAGCACGCGTTCCGCGGCCGAGAAGCCGCCATGCTCGACCACCTGAGAGAAGTACATCAAGTCGTTCAGGTTATGTGCATCGATAGTCATTTCATCGTTCCAATTTCACAACGATCCATTGCGAATCGAGCGGATTTAGCCGGCAATTCGCTCAATATAATAGCCTTACGTTGCAAAAATAACGTCACATCGGCCATTCCTAGAGCCCTCCCATGCCTATCGCCCGCTCGATCCAGCGCACCTATCCATCGCTTCGCACCACGGAAGGCGGCGGTTTCGTGGTTCACCGCCCGTTCCCGACCCGCCTGCTGACGGACTTCGATCCGTTTCTGCTGCTCGACGAGATGGGCCCCGTCGAATACACGCCGGGCGACGCGAAGGGTGCGCCCGATCATCCGCATCGCGGCTTCGAAACGGTCACGTACGTGCTCGACGGCTGGTTCCGCCATCGCGATTCGGCGGGCCACGCGGGCGCGCTCGGTCCGGGCGACGTCCAGTGGATGACGGCAGGCGCGGGCGTCGTCCACAGCGAGATGCCCGACCCCGAATTCGCGCGCCGGGGTGGCCGCGCGCATGCATTCCAGCTCTGGGTGAACCTGCCACGCCGCGACAAGATGATCGCGCCGCGCTACCAGGATATCCCGGCCGCACGCATCCCGACCGCGACGTCGCCCGACGGCCGCGTGAAGGTCCGCGTGATCGCCGGCGAGGCGTTCGGCGCGTGCGCAACGATCGAAACGCGCACCCCAATGCTCTATCAGCACTTCACGCTCTCCCCGGGCGCGAGTGTCGAGCAGCCGGTGCCGGCCGGATTTCGCGTGTTCGCGTATTCGATCGAAGGCAGCGGGTTCTATGGCGCGGACAAAACGGCGGTCGACGCGCGCCATATGGTCGTGTATGCGGAAGACGGCGGCTCCGTCGGGTTCGCCGCGGACGATACACCGCTCGACCTGCTGCTGATCGGCGGCGCGCCGCTCAACGAGCCGATCGTGCGCTACGGTCCGTTCGTGATGAACACCGAGGGCGAGATCCGCGAAGCAGTCGCCGATTATCAGACGGGCCGCATGGGCCGCATTCCCGCGTAAGCGTGAGCGGCGCGCATCGGCGGAACGGCGGCGGGCAAGCTCGGCCGCTGCGGCGGATTTGCGTCACAATATCTTCTCACGCCCGGCGAGGGCCGCACCGCACTACAGAAGGAATCCGCCGCTTTGAACTTCGAACATCTGATCCAGATTAACGCCGCCGACAATCCGGCCCTGCCGGTACTGACACGCGCGCAACTGTGGGAAGGCCTCGTGCTGCGCGCCGAGCAGCCGCAGCTTTTCGTGATCGGCCTCGACCGCTGCATCGTGCACGAACGCACGGAGACGACGCTCGAACGCGAGTTGCATTACGGCAATGCGACCGTCCGCGATCGCGTGACGTACACGCCGAACGAGCAGGTCCGCTACGACATCCATGCGGCCGACGGCGAGATCGGCGGTTCGCTGACGATGACGATCGAAGAGCGCGACGATCGGCAGCTGTTCCTGCGCTTCGAGTATCGGACGACGCTGCCCGTCGCCAATGACAGCGAAGACGCGCGCCAGACGCACGAGATCGTGAAGGAAGCCTACCGCGCATCCGACATCGATACCGTTCGTCTGATCCGCGAATATGCGCAGGGCCGCAAGGACCCGGCTCCGCTGCACTGACCGCACCTAGCGGCGGTGCAGCCGTCGCCCTCTTTACTCTTGCCTATCGACATTCAGTTTTCGATCGATAAAGATACGTTGTAAATGGGAATAGTTATCATTTAGAATTCATTTCATCGAATCGCAACTCACCGATCGTCTGAATGACCGAATCTATGCGCTCTACTACGCTCACGTTGCGCCGCACAGGCGGCGCTGCATCCAGCGGCCGCCCCAAAACGGCAGCAGTAACGACGCCGGCGGAATCGGTGAAGTCCACGGCAAGGCCCACAGCAACCGCAAACGCCGGGCAGCGCGTCGTGAGCAGCGATGCGCTGTTGCAGGGCCAAAGCCACGTGAGCATCGCGCACAACGGCGAAACCTATCATTTGCGAGCCACTCGCCTGGGCAAGCTGATCCTGACGAAGTAACGAACCGAGTATTGTGGGGACCACCTCTACGAGAGGTGTTGGGCATTAGCCAGCCATAACGGCTTGCACGCGAGTCTAGACCCCTTCGTGCAAACATATTCAAGCAGCCGTTGTAGCAAGCCAAGCCGCTTTTTTTGGTTCTCACAGCGTGAAAAAGAAAGCGACGCGTCCGATGACGCGTCGCTTTTTGTTTTTGCGGCGCATGAAGCGTGAAACGCGACAGCGATCTCTACTCGCTCGAGCCGACGACGGGACGGATGTCGGCGAAACGCCGCTTTCGAGTCAGCCGGCGTCCGTCAATGCGGCGATGCCCGCGCGGGCGACGGCAGCATCCTGCTCGGACTTCACGCCCGACACGCCGATCGCGCCAACCGTCTCGCCTTCGACCATGATCGGCACACCGCCCTCGACGAGGCCGACGAGCGGTGCGCTCAGGAACGACACGCGCCCTTGCAGCACCATTTCCTCATAGACCTTGCTCTCGCGGCGACCGAGCGCCGCCGTGCGGCCCTTGCCGATCGCCATCTCGACGGTGCTCGGCGCGGCGCCGTCCATCCGGTGCAGATACAGCAGGTGTGCGCCATCGTCGAAGATCGCGACCGTCACGGGCCAGTGACTGGCGGCCGCAAACGACTCGGCGGCGGCCGCCATCCTCTTCACGTCCTCGCTCGTCAAAACAGGTTTGGTTTTCATCTCGGCGCTCCTTCGTGGTGAGAGCCCGTCGACGGCTGCATCATACCGCTCGAAGCGCGTCAGAATCCCCAGAACATCAGCCACCACGCACTGTCGATCACCGCAAGCGCGGCGCCGAACCAGAGCATCGCGAACAGCCGGCGCGCCCAGCCCGCATAGCGGCCGGTGACTTGCCACGCGAGCCATGCGCTCCACAGATTCGAACCGGCGAGAATCGCGATCCGCACGTCCGACGCCCAGCCGAGCGGCACGTGCTCGGCGCGCAGCAGCGACAGCGTCGTCGCCGACAGGCCGAGAAACACGCCCGCGCCCGCGAGCGGGATCAGCGCCTGCGCGAGATGATGCAGCCGTACACGCTCGAAGCGGCCGAGCATCGCGACAGCGCCGCCGAGCAGCACGGCAAGCGCCGTGCCGTACACGAGCCCTGTGCCCATGATGTACGCGATGACGAGCGAACCGTCGAGCCACGAAAATACGTCGTTGTGCTCGGGATAGTGCGTGAAGATGAACCACGGCGCGTTCGTGTCGAGCGGCCACATGATGTCGTGATCGATCAGCCAGCCCGCAAGCGATTGCTTGATCTGCACGAACCACGGACTCACCGTCCAATGGAATGCGCCGATCGCGATGCCGAGCAGGCCGTAGAGGATGAGCGCCGTGTCCCAGCCGCTCGCCTGCCTGTCGCCGAGCGCGACCACCTCTTCGGACGGCGAGCGCATCGTCAGCTCGATCGCGCCGCGGTGGCCGCTGCAGCGGCCGCACATGTGGCACGCCGCCGCGCCCTTCATGTTGCGAAGCGGCACGAGCGGCGCGCAGTTGATCGGAATCACGCGATGGCCGCCTTCGCCTTTCTTGTACGAACGGCGCCACGCGTCCTCGTCGACCTTGTAGCGCAGCGGCGCGAGACGCGCGAGCAGCGAGAAAACACCGTTCACGGGGCACAGATAGCGGCACCATACGCGCTTCTCGCGCCCGTACAGGAAACCGATCACGATCGCGGCGAGCGTCGACCCGCCGAGCACGAGCAGCACAGCGCGCGGATACTGATAGACACTGACCATCTGGCCGTAGATCGTCGTGAGACCGAACGCGACGAACGGCCAGCCGCCCCAGCGCATCCAGCGCGGAATCGCGCGGCCGCGGCCGAACTTGCTCGCGAACTCGCTTAACGCGCCCTCGGGACACAGCACGCCGCACCAGACTCGGCCGAGCATCACCATCGACAGCAGCACGAACGGCCACCAGATGCCCCAGAACACGAACTGCGCGGCAAGCGTCAGGTTGCTCCACAGATGCGCGGTATCGTCGGGCAGCGGCGTGAACGCCGGCACGAGGATCAGGAACGCGTAGACGAGGACGACGATCCACTGGATGCCGCGGATCAGCGCACCGTGGCGCTGCAACCATTGCCCTGCTTCCGCGACCAGGTTCGTGCGGCGGCGGCCGACGACGGCACTCATGCCGGCCGCCCCAGAGTCGCCGCCGGGTGTCTGGCGGCACGCTTGAGCAGCAGATAGACGACCGCCCAGTAGACCGCGTACGCGACGAGGTTCGTGAGCGACGGATGCGCGCGGTAGCCGGTCAGCGTCGCGACGAGCGAGCCGAGCGTGCCCGAATCGTCGAGGATCGCCGACGTATCCCACAGTTGCGCGATGCCGAGCGGCAGGATTTCCTTGTCGATCAGCTTGTCGATGCCCGCCTGGAACAGGCCCGCGCCGAGGAACAGCAGCATGATCTCGGTGACGCGGAAGAAGTGCCGCCACGAGAAGTACTTGCCGCCCAGTTGCAGCACGTAGAACGTCAGGAACGCGAGACCGAGGCCGATCAGCACGGCGAGCACCTGGCTGCCGTCGACGTGCCCCGACTGGCCGAAGCCGAGCCCGTACAGGAAGATCACCGTCTCGCTGCCTTCGCGCGCGATCGCGAGCGCGACGAGCACCGCGACGCCCCACCAGTTCGCGTCCTGCGTGCTCTTCTGCAGCGAGCGCTCCATGTCGCGCTTCAGCGTGCGCCCGTGCTGCTTCATCCATAGCACCATCTGCACGATCAGCACGCACGCGATCAGCACCATTGCGGTCTGAAAGTAGTCCTGCGCGTCGCCCGACAACACCTCGGTGAAGCCGACGAGTGCGGCGCCGAGCCCGACCGCCATCAGCAGGCCGGCGCCCACGCCCGCCCACAGGTACGGCAAGCCGCGGCGCGCATCGTCGTCGCCGTTCTTCAGCCATGCATAGAGAATACCGACGACGAGCAGCGCCTCGACGCTCTCCCGCCAGACGATGAACAAGATCTGACCCATTGTTACCTCCCTGCGTCCGCCGCGCGGCTCGTCCGCGCGTCAAACGCGAAAACCGTTACTTCGCGACGATGACGCCCTGCGCCTGCTGGTGAAAATCGTCGAAAAACTTGTATTCGCCCGGCGACAGCGGCGCGATCACGACGAACGATTCGCCGCCCGGCGCGAGCACCTTCTCCTTGCGAAGCTGCACGCTCTCGAACTCGACGGCGCCCTTGCCCGTATTGCGAATCTGGATCTTGATGCGCTGGCCGGCCGGCACTTCGATGCGCGCCGGATTGAGCTTGCCGTCCGCCATCTCGAGCTTGAAGGTCGGCAGATCGGCCGCGTGCGCGGCGCCCGCGACGACGATCGCGGCGGCGAATGCGAATACTCTGGGGAATTTCATCGTATTTCTCTAAAAAGACAGCGCGCTCGTCGCGCGCCGTCCGTTTGCTGCCGTGACGATCAATACCCGCCCTTCTTGCCGATGCCGGCGAACGGGAAATCGTATTCGAGCGTGATCGGCTTGAACCACTGGCCGACGCCGGTTTCCTTGTCGACGTGGCGGCCGAACGCCATGTGGCCCGTCTGCATCGGCGGCTTCACGACGAGCGTCAGGTGATACTTGCCTGGGCCGTTCAGCTTCACGTTGTCGCCGTAGTGCGGACCGTCGCTCGCGACCATGCCCATCAGATCGCCTTCGGCCTTCCACTTCGCGTCGCCCTGCTTCGTCAGCTTGTACGCGACTTGCAGATACGGCATCCAGTCGCCTTCGGCGAAGCCGGTCGGATTGTTCTTGACCGCATGGATGTCAGCCTCGAGATGGACGTCCGAATCCGACGCCTTGCGCATCATGCCTTCCGGATCCATCGTGATCGGCTGCAAGTACACCGCGCCGATTTCCATCCCGCCTTGAATCTGGTGCTTGCCGATCGGGTATTCAGCCGCCGTCGCCGACAGCGCAGCGCACGCGGCCGCCAATGCGACACCGCTGCTAACAAAGGAAGAACGCGACATTGACACTCCTGTTTTTATCTCGTGACACACGTCTCGCCCGCGCGGACCCGAAACCCGGAGGAGAGACAAAAAAACGATGAAGAACGTTAATGCGAACTATTCTCAATACAGGCGCAAGTGTAGCACCGAACCGCTTCCGAAACAAATGGAGATGCCGCTAAATCCCTGATCTGACAAGGCTTACAGCGAGATTAACGGATGCGGCGGGGCGCCGCGGAACGTCATTGGACCCCGCTCACGTGATCGCCGACATTCGCGCCGAACACCCGCTCGCGCAGCAGCGCGAGCTGGTCGCGTGTCTGCGCGGCTTTTTCGAACTCGAGATTCTTCGCGTAATCGGCCATCTGCTTCTCGAGCCGCTTGATTTCCTTCGCAATCTGCTTCTCGGACATGTCCTCGAACTTCGCGCGCTGCTGCGCCTCTTTCAGCTCGGCGCGCGCTTCGTCGGCGTTGTAGACGCCGTCGATGATGTCCTTGATCCGCTTCACGACGCCGCGCGGCGTGATGCCCATCTGCTCGTTGAACGCGATCTGCTTCGCGCGGCGGCGCTCCGTCTCGTCGATCGCGCGGCGCATCGAATCGGTGATCCGGTCCGCGTACAGGATCGCCTTGCCGTTCACGTTGCGCGCCGCGCGGCCGATCGTCTGGATCAGCGAGCGCTCGGCGCGCAGGAAGCCTTCCTTGTCCGCATCGAGGATCGCGACGAGCGACACTTCCGGAATGTCGAGGCCCTCGCGCAGCAGGTTGATCCCGACCAGCACGTCGAACGTGCCGAGCCGCAGGTCGCGGATGATCTCGACCCGCTCGACCGTGTCGATGTCGCTGTGCAGATAGCGGACCTTGACCCCGTGGTCGGCGAGGAATTCGGTCAACTGCTCGGCCATCCGCTTCGTCAGCACGGTGATCAGCACGCGCTCGCACGCCTTCACGCGCTCGGTGATCTCAGACAGCACGTCGTCGACCTGCGTGCTCGCCGGCCGCACCTCGATCGCCGGATCGACGAGCCCCGTCGGCCGCACGACCTGCTCGGCGGTCTGGCCGGACACGCGCTGCTCGTAATCGGCGGGCGTCGCCGACACGAACACCACCTGGCGCATCTTGCGCTCGAACTCGGGGAACTTGAGCGGACGGTTGTCGAGCGCCGACGGCAGCCGGAAACCGTAATCGACGAGATTCTCCTTGCGCGCGCGGTCGCCGTTGTACATCCCGTTCAACTGGCCGATCAGCACGTGCGATTCGTCGAGCAGCATCAGCGCGTCGGACGGCAGGTAGTCGACGAGCGTCGGCGGCGGTTCGCCCGGCGCCGCCCCGGAGAAGTGCCGCGAGTAGTTCTCGATGCCCTTGCAGAAGCCGAGCTCCTGCAGCATCTCGAGGTCGAAGCGTGTGCGCTGCTCGAGCCGCTGCGCCTCGACGAGCTTGCCATCGCGATGAAAGAACTCGAGACGCTCGCGCAGTTCCTCCTTGATCGTCTCGACGGCTCGCATCACGGTCTCGCGCGGCGTCACGTAGTGCGACGACGGATAGACGGTGAAACGCGGGATCTTCTGCCGCACGCGGCCCGTCAGCGGATCGAACAGTTGCAGAGAATCGACTTCGTCGTCGAACAGCTCGACGCGCACCGCCATCTCCGCGTGTTCGGCCGGGAAGATATCGATCGTGTCGCCTCGCACGCGGAACGCGCCGCGCTGGAAGTCCTGCTCATTGCGCGTGTACTGCATCGCGATCAGCCGCGCGATCACTTCGCGCTGGCCGATCTTGTCGCCCATGCGCAGCGTCAGGATCATCTGGTGATACTCGGACGGATTGCCGATACCGTAGATCGCCGACACCGTCGCGACGATCACGACGTCGCGACGCTCCATCAGGCTCTTCGTCGCCGACAGCCGCATCTGCTCGATGTGCTCGTTGATCGACGAGTCCTTTTCGATGAACAGATCGCGCTGCGGCACGTACGCTTCCGGCTGGTAGTAGTCGTAGTACGACACGAAATACTCGACCGCGTTGCGCGGGAAGAATTCGCGAAATTCCGAGTAGAGCTGCGCGGCGAGCGTCTTGTTCGGTGCGAACACGATCGCCGGGCGGCCAAGCTGCGCAATCGTGTTCGCCATCGTGAAGGTCTTGCCCGAGCCCGTCACGCCGAGCAGCGTCTGGAACGAAAGTCCGTCCTCGACGCCTTCGACCAGCGTCGTGATCGCGGTCGGCTGGTCGCCCGCAGGCGGATACGGCTGATACAGCTGGAACGGCGATCCGTCGAACGTCACGAATTTCGATTCGTCGAGATCGTCGCGGGTGTCGGGGTGATGTTCGGACATGTGGATGCGAGGCGGCGAGCCGAAGCGGAGCAAAGGAGCATTCTAGCGCTTCGACGCTCGGCCGGCTCCGCCCCGCTCCGCTCGCGATTCTCCGGCCGAGTGCGCAAAAAAACCGCAGCCGGGGCCGAGACATTGGCCGAACGGAGACGGCGAATTCGCTACAATGACGAGTTGCTGCGCTTCGCTTTCCGCGCCGAGCCGCCGCCCTTTGCCGCGCTTCGCCTCACGGCCCGCCGGCCCGCATCGGCACTCCGAAGCTGACCCTCTTTTCACAACTGCTGCGAATCAATCATGTCGCTCTTCTCCGCTGTCGAACTTGCCCCCCGCGACCCGATCCTGGGTCTGAACGAAGCCTTCAACGCCGATGCGCGCCCGACCAAGGTGAATCTCGGCGTCGGCGTCTACACCAACGAGGACGGCAAGATTCCGCTGCTGCGCGCGGTGCGCGACGCGGAAAAGGCGCGGGTCGAAGCCGGCCTGCCGCGCGGCTACCTGCCGATCGACGGCATCGCCGCCTATGACGCCGCCGTGCAGAAGCTGCTGCTCGGCGACGATTCGCCGCTGATCGCGGCCGGCCGCGTCGTGACGGCGCAAGCGCTCGGCGGCACGGGCGCGCTGAAGATCGGCGCGGACTTCCTGCGCACGCTGAACCCGAAGGCAAAGGTCGCAATCAGCGATCCGAGCTGGGAGAACCACCGCGCGCTGTTCGAAACGGCCGGCTTCGAGGTCGTCGCGTACCCGTACTACGACGCAAAGACGAACGGTGTCAACTTCGACGGCATGCTGGCCGCGCTCGACAGCTACGAGCCGGGCACGATCGTCGTGCTGCATGCGTGCTGCCACAACCCGACGGGCGTCGACCTGAACGAAGCGCAGTGGGCGCAGGTCGTCGAAGTCGTGAAGGCGCGCAAGCTCGTGCCGTTCCTCGACATCGCTTATCAAGGCTTCGGCGAGAGCATCGAGGCCGACGCGGCCGCGGTGCGCCTCTTCGCGGCGGCGGATCTGAACGTGTTCGTGTCGTCGTCGTTCTCGAAGTCGTTCTCGCTGTACGGCGAGCGAGTCGGCGCGCTGTCGATCATCACCGACAGCAAAGACGAAGCCGCACGCGTGCTGTCGCAATTGAAGCGCGTGATCCGCACGAACTACTCGAACCCGCCGACGCATGGCGGCGCGATCGTCGCGGCGGTGCTCGCCTCGCCCGAACTGCGCGCCTCGTGGGTGCAGGAGCTCGGCGAAATGCGCGATCGCATCCGCGCGATGCGCAATGGCCTCGTCGAGCGCCTGACGGCCGCCGGCATCGAGCGCGACTTCAGCTTCATCAACGCGCAACGCGGCATGTTCTCGTACTCGGGCCTGACGTCGGCGCAAGTCGACCGTCTACGTGAAGAGTTCGGCATTTATGCGGTGAGCACCGGCCGGATCTGCGTCGCGGCGCTCAACACGCGCAATATCGACGTCGTGGCAAACGCGATCGCGGTCGTGCTGAAGTAAGCCGGACGCCGGCGCTGCGGCCTTTGAGCTGCCGCGGCGCTACGCTGCTGGAACAAGGACGCGCTCCGGATGGGGCGCGTTTTTTTATGTTCGTGCGCAGTATTACGTCGCACGCTGAATGAGATTCGGTATCGCGCGCTATTTGAGGTGAGACAGCGGAAGTTGTTACGCGCTCGGCGAGGAAGAAGTTCATCGTGGCGAGCGCGAGATGCGGCGGACTGGGTGACGGACGCCGTCGCGCGTTTGAGGTGCACAAACGCGGCGAGTCCGGCGAGATGGGCGCCGGGGCCGTCGTTCAGATGCGCCCGGCTTGCCGGGGCAGCCCGCGCGAGGCTTCGCGCAGCAACTCGAGCCCGGAGTCGGCCAGCAGCGTATGGGTGCAGCCGGCAGCCTTCAGTGCGTGCGCGATGAGTTGCGCGAAGCGCTCGCGCTCGACGACGGGCTGCAGTTGCACGCGCGTCTGGATGCGGCTGTAGAGCGCGGCATAGGGCGTGCATTCGAGCATGCTGGCCTGCACCGGATGACCGACGAACCACACGGTGATGAGATCGCGGGCGTCGAAGGCGAAGTTCAGGAACGAGGGGAAGTCGCGGAAGAACTCGGGCGGCAGGTTCTGTGCCTCGTCGATGATCCACAGCGGCAGGACCTGCTTGCCGGTGGCGAGCTCGTTGATGCGCCGCTTCCGTTCGCGCCACAGATCCGCGCGCCGGTAGCTGGGCTCGAGCCCGAGCGCTCGCGCGAGCGAGCGGTACAGGTCGATGCGACCGAATTCGGTCTCGGCCAGATAGATCGTCAGGTAGCGATGGGGATTCAGGCCTCGCGTGAGATGGCGTAGCGCGGCGGTCTTGCACACGCCGGGTTCGCCGGTCAAGAGGCCCACGCCGAGGCTGGCGAGCAGCCACTGGAAGCGCTCGGCGAGGCGCGCGAGCGTGCCATCGTCCCCCAGGTCGGTCGAATCCTTGTCGAGCGGCGCGCAGCGCAGGCCGAAGTGTTGACGGTACATGCTCAGGCCTCCAGTTGGTAGTGGTGCTGCTGGGTAAGCTCGATGAGGTTGGGTCCTGCGGCGGCTGGGGCGGTCGCCGGCTCGGCCGACGGTTTGCTGCGGCGACGTCGGCTGTTGGCGACGGCGTCGAGCAGCGTGGCGGCGCCCAGTGGCTGGCCAGTTTCGCTCTCCACGCGTACCACTCGACGAGCACGATGTGCTGGCCGGTGAGCTCGTAGGGGACCTCGAAGTAGCGGCCGGCGTACGAGACGGTGCCGTCGCGGCGCACACGGCGCGCGACGCGATGGAGGAACAGCTCATCCAGTTGCGGGGCGAGTGGTCCGAAGGCGCGGATGTGCGGCAGGTCTTGCTGGTAGCGCGAGAGTGGCGTTTGACCGCCGAGCCCGGTGTGCGGCTGGCGACGATAGACCTGCTCGACCCAGGCCACATGGGACAGCCAGGCCGTCGTGATCGAGCCACGCCATCGCTTCGCACAACGGCATCCGGTGCAAACAGGCCAGCCAGAAATCAGTGTGATCGGCGTGGCGCCCGAGCTCGGCAAAGCGGCTGCGTAGATGGAAGGCAAACGTCTCGTGGCTGGCTGACAGCGATCGCCACCAGCGACGCACGATGTGATAGCCGAGCGCAAAGATCGCCGCCGCGCGGCGCAACGACGCACCGGCGATCAGCAACTGCAAGCACCTGCTGCTGCAGCGCCCAGCCGTACCAACGGCGCGGGCAAATGCATAGCGGCAGGCGCGAACAGGTGCGCCGGCATGAAGGACAACGGAAGCGCGGCACCGAAACCGGATTGAGCTGGCCGTCGGCACTGCGGTCGGCCTTGCGGTCGTAGCAGCCATGTCCCCACAGGCAGCTGCAACCGCAGTGCGGGCGACGATCGGGGCGGTACGACTGAGGTGTGGAGACGACGGCGCGAAGATGTTATTCGAGGGAAAGGAAAGCGTGTACGATCCGTTGCATAGGCCGGGCTCTTATTGATTCGTGTGTTGGCGTGAGAACCGTCGCACGATATCAGAGGAGTACCGGCCTTCTTTATGCCCACCGTATCTCGCGTTGTTCGCGGTGAAGTTCAGAAAATCGCTCTCGCCGGCTGTATCACTTCGTGCTCGCGTTCTCGCACTGGGAGCACGCCGACGTCGTAGCAGGCGGCAAAGCTTCGAAGCCCTGTCCACCGGCCTGCAAAATGCGCTCTGGCAAGCCGGAGGCTGCCCGCGCGAGCACCGCACCGACAGCCTGTCGGCTGCGTTCAAGAACCTGCAGGAGAAAGAGGACTTTACGGTCCGCTATCTGTCAGGCGTGCTGGTGCACAGCGCCGCACGCGGGTCCCATGCAGCGGGGAGCCGCCGACGCGCGATCGACTCGGCACTTCGTCGACGAGCTCAAGCGCAGGCCCCAGGCGTTCAAGGGGCTGGCGTTCCGTGATGACCTGTTCCCGCGCGAGGCGTATCGCCTGACCTGGGAACAGCTCGAAGCCCGGATGTCGCAGCGCGACGCCTGCAAGACGATGGTCGGGTTGCTCGAGTTGGCTGCGAACCACGGCGTCGAAGCCACGCTCGCCGATCGGCTCGACGCCTTGCTGGCGGCAGGCGAGCTGCCCGATCTCGAGCAGTTGCGCGGCGAGTTCGCGCCGCGGGAGGCGCAGTGTCCGGGGGTCGTGGTCGAGATGCCGCCCGCGGCACTCTACGACACGCTGCTCGACGAGGAGGTGGCGGCATAAACGCGCCTGTAACCTACGATGCCTCGCGCCTGGGACTGATGCTCAACGAGCTGCGGCTGCCGACGATCGCGCGCCTGTGGCCTGAATTTGCACAGCGCTCCGACAAGGAAGGCTGGCAGGCCTCGCGACTGCTCGGCGCACTGCTCGAGCACGAACTGGCCGAGCGTGTGAAACGCCGTATCGAGCGTCACCGTGCTGAATCGCACCTGGACTCGACCAAGACACTCGACAGCTTCGACTTCGGCATGGTGCCGATGGTCTCGAAGGCGCACGTGATGGCGCTCGCGACCGGCGATTCGTGGCTCGAGAAAGGCGCGACGATCCTGCTGTTCGGGCCGCCGGGCGGCGGCAAGGCGCATCTCGGCTCCGGCATTGGCCATGCGCTGATCGACGCCGGCTACCGCGTGCTATTCACCCGCACCAGCGAACTCGTGCAGAAGCTGCAGGCGGCCCGCCAGAGCCTCCAGTTGCCGTCGATGCTCAGCAAGCTCGACCGCTCGACCTGATCATCCTCGACGACCTGTTGTACGTGCGCAAGGACCAAGCGGAGACCAGTGTGCTGTTCGAACGATCGCTGAGCGGTACGAGCGGCGCAGTCTTCTGATCACGGCCAACCAGCCGTTCTCCGGCTGGAACGACGTGTTCCCCGACCCGTCGATGACGGTGGCCGCCATCGACCGCCTGGTCCATCACTCGATGATCTTCGAGCTGAACGTCGAAAGCTACCGGCGTCGCAGCGCCAGCCACAACAAGCGCACGCGGCGACGTCAATTACCCGACACCGAACCGGAGGAAACGACAACTATGACCACCTGACGAGTGACAAAATTACCCCAGCCGACCGGCCATCATAGTTGTCGCTCGACCGGCCAAGATAGTTGACGATCTACAGTAGCTTCAGCCCCTCGTCGACACGGCATTCGTCGGATGCTTACTGCTGGCGTGGATCGACCGGTTGAAATCTGCCGTCGGGCATACGCCGATCCAACCCTCTTCTAATTCGCCAGATCTCTTCCGGAAAGATCACATTTATCCCGCCTCGAACCGGCAGCTCGCCTCAAGTACAGCTCCATGGGACGGCGCGCGGGCTTTAACTCGAGCCGTAGCCACCGATCGCCGGCCAAGTAGATATTCCGAAGAACGCGCTAACATTTCAATCTTCAATCCTATCTGGAGCAAACGGTGAACATCGGTGAAGTTGCCAAGGCATCGGGCGTCAGCGCGAAGATGATCCGTTACTACGAAAGCGTGGGCCTTCTCAATCCGGCGGAACGGACCGATTCAGGATATCGCGTCTACCACGACGAAGAAATCCACTTGCTACGTTTCATCCGCCAAGCGCGACGACTCGGATTTCTCGTCGACGACATTAGAAAGCTGCTCGCGCTCTGGCAAGATCGCTCGAGAGCGAGCGCCGAGGTCAAAGCGATTGCACTCGAGCACGTGGCCGAGCTTGACGGCCGGATCGCCGAGCTTACCGAGATGCGGAACACGCTTGCGAACCTCGCCGCCCATTGCAGCGGAGACGATCGTCCGGACTGCCCCATTTTGGAGCGATTGGCTGATCCTTGCTGCGATCCAAAATAGTGCGTGCAACTACGCGCTCGTGCGCTGCACGTCACGCAAGTTGTCAGAAAAATCAGATGTTTAAGACGGAATTGTTTGATCTATTCCAAATTGGCATGCATCACATTCGAGCATTTCACTGGCAAGTTGGTGCAATCAGGCTATAATCGGGTTAACCCTATGAGGGATATCCCTGTTATCGATTCACCAGGGGATCTCAATCTTCCTTGGAGAGCCAATATGTTTGCCTACATCATCGAAAAGCTGAGCAACTGGTTTGAGGCTGCAGAACGCAACCGCCGTGAAGCCTATCTGGCTTCGTCGAGCGATATCGTCCAGCTCGAGCAGCGCATCCGCTCGCTGGAAACTAACGGCTACTCGCTGTAAATCGGAGCGGCAAGACGTCGCACCGAGCGCCCAAGTGCGCAAGCAAAGAAGCCCCGTATTGACGGGGCTTTGTCTTTTCGTAAGCTGGAAACGTTGACCGCCGGACATTGTGGGCGGTCAACGTACAATCAAGCGTCGTTCGAAACGGGGGCCTGATGAGAGTCGTCAATCGCTTCTTCTGCTTCGCGACGAGTTGCGTCGCACTATGCGGTACCACGGTGCCTGCGCTCGCTGGGACAAACGGCGCGCCGTTGATCCTGGATACGCAAAGCGGGATTCGCGACGGCAAGGGCGGCATCGTGCTGCAAAATGCGTCACTCTCACGTGCCCCGATCGCTGCGCCGGCGCAACCTGCTCCGATGACGGGGCTGCCGCCCGGTTCGATTGCGCCGATGGTCGTCGTCCCATACATCGAGGTGCCCAATCCGGCTGTGCCGCTGAAGGCGCCCCAGCCGCGTCAATAGGCCGCGACGCCGGTGTCAGCTGCCGCGATGCTCGATCGCGAACTTCGTGCCGCTGTCCTGGCCGAGTGTTTCGACGAGGTACGGGAGCGTATCTTTCATTGCGTCGATCAGCGTATACGGCGGATTCAGGATGAACATCCCGCTGCCGAAGAGTCCATAACCATCCGATGGAGGCCGGCTTACGGTCAAGCTCAGATGCAGCCAGTTGTTCGGTTGCAGCCCTTTTAGATGATCCGGGAATTTCTGCGACTCGGGGCGGCTCACCTGCGGATACCAAATTGCATAGCATCCCGTTGCAAATCGTTTCAGGCTTTCTTCGACGCAGGTGAGCGTTTTGGCGTAATCGCGCTTGTCCTCGTATGACGGATCGATCAATACGAGCGCACGCCGCGGCGGCGGAGGCAGCAGCGCCTTGATGCCTTCGAATCCATCGCCCGTATAGATCATCACGCGCCGTCCTGCATCGCGAAAATTATGGCGCAGCACATCGATTTCAGTGCTGTGAAGCTCGAACAGGCGCATCCGATCCTGCTCGCGCATCAGCCGCCATGCGAGATAAGGGGAGCCCGGGTAGTAGCGCAATTCGCCGTCGCTGTTCAGCGCCCTGACTTCGTCGACATAGTCGGAAAGCGCCTCGGGTAGATCTGTCGCGTCCCAGATTTTCTCGATCCCCGTGCCGAATTCGCCGGTTTTTGCCGCATATCCGTCGAACAGCGAGTAGACGCCAGCACCAGCGTGCGTATCGATGTACCAATACGACTTGTCTTTCTTGTTCAAATGACGCAGCAACTGCACGACGACGGCGTGCTTGAGGACGTCCGCATGATTGCCGGCGTGAAAGCCGTGACGATAGCTGAGCATGGCGAGAGAAATACGGGAGCGATACGTGGAAATCGGTCGAGCGCCAACACGTGCGAGCCATGCTGCCGGATTCGCGGGCATGGCCGGCCGATGTGGTCGCGTATTGTACGCGAGTATGCGATGTAGCCTGCCGCCCGGCTACTGATAGACATCGCCGACGATCTGCTCGATCCGCTGCTTCACGTCCGGTGCGAGCTTCGCCGCAACGTCGAGCGAGCGCATGTTTTCGACGATCTGCTCGACGCGCGACGCGCCCGTGATTACCGTGCTGACGCGCGGGTTCTTCAGCACCCAGGCGAGCGCGAGCTGGCCTACGGTGCAACCGAGCTCGTTCGCGATGTCACCGAGCTCATCGACGATGTTGTTCTTAGCCGGGTCCGTCAATTGCTCGCGTAGCCAGTCATAGCCGTGGATTTCCGCCCGGCTGCCAGCGGGAACGCCGTGCCGGTACTTCCCGGTCAACAGCCCCGATGCGAGTGGACTCCAGGTCGTGAGTCCCATTCCGAAATCGTCATAGAGGCGCTTGTATTCCTGCTCGACGCGCTTGCGATGAAATAGATTGTATTGCGGCTGTTCCATCGTTGGTTTGCGCAGATGATGCCGTTCAGCGATTTCGTATGCGGCGCGGATCTCGTCGGCGCTCCATTCCGACGTGCCCCAGTAGAGCGCCTTGCCGCGCGCGATGATGTCGCTCATCGCCCATACGGTTTCCTCGATCGGTGTGCTCGGGTCGGGACGATGGCAGAACACGAGGTCAACGTAGTCGAGCTGCAGACGCTGCAGCGAGGCGTCGATCGCGTGCAGCAGGTATTTGCGGTTGAGGGTGTGGTATTGATTCGGCGCTTCCGCGAGCCCCCAGAAGAACTTCGTCGAAACCACATAGCTGATGCGCGGCCAGCCAAGCGATTTCAGCGCATGCCCCATAATTTCCTCGGATTTGCCGCCTGCATATACTTCGGCGTTGTCGAAGAAATTGACGCCGGCATCATGCGCTGCGGCCAGCGATTCGCGAGCGGCGCGGCGATCGACCTGGTTGCCGTAGGTGACCCACGACCCGATCGACAGTTCGCTGACCTGCAATCCAGAACGTCCTAGCCTCCGGTAGTTCATATCGTCTCCGATCGAGCGTGACCGACAACAAGCTTAGCCTGTTTGACCGCGGTGCGCGATCTCGTTCATGCACAATAGCAATGTCGGCCGCGGCGCGACAGCCGGCCATTCGGCCTATGCCGTCCGGCTGAGTGGGCAGATGCCGGACGCGATGCTTTCATTGACTTAACTGATGGAGACTTGGGGAATGACTTCGAATTTGAACGGGAAAGCGGCGGTCGTGACAGGCGCAGCAAGCGGCATCGGCAAGGAAATCGCGCTGGAGCTCGCGCGCGCGGGCGCGGCGGTCGCGATCGCGGATCTGAATCAGGACGGCGCGAACGCGGTCGCCGAGCAGATCAAGCAGGCGGGCGGCAAGGCGATCGGCGTCGCGATGGACGTGACGAACGAAGACGCGGTCAACGCCGGCATCGACAAGGTTGCCGAAACGTTCGGCTCGGTCGACATCCTGGTGTCGAACGCGGGCATCCAGATCGTCAATCCGATCGAGCACTATGCGTTCGCCGACTGGAAGAAGATGCAGGCGATTCACGTGGACGGGGCGTTCCTGACGACGAAGGCCGCGCTCAAGCACATGTACCGGGACGATCGCGGCGGCGTCGTGATCTACATGGGCTCGGTGCATTCGCACGAGGCGTCGCCGCTGAAGTCGGCGTACGTGACGGCGAAGCACGGGCTGCTGGGGCTTGCGCGCGTGCTGGCGAAGGAAGGCGCGAAGCACAACGTGCGCTCGCACGTGGTGTGTCCGGGCTTCGTGCGCACGCCGCTCGTCGACAAGCAGATTCCGGAGCAGGCGAAGGAGCTCGGGATCAGCGAAGAGGAAGTCGTGAAGAAGGTGATGCTCGGTCAGACGGTCGACGGGGTGTTCACGACCGTCGAGGATGTCGCGAAGACGGTGCTGTTCCTGTCGGCGTTCCCGAGCGCGGCGCTGACCGGCCAGTCGTTCATCGTCAGCCATGGGTGGTTCATGCAGTAAGGGGGCTAGGCGAGCGCCGAGCCGCAGCGTCGTCTCGCCTCGTCTTGACCGTTCGGCCGCTCGAAGTCGGTGAGGCCCGTACTGCTGTTACGGCGCGTTCAATTTGAGGTCGAAGATGGGGTATTCATCTCGCGTCCGGCGAGAGCGATTTTCGGAGGTGTCAGGAATTTTGTGTGTAAGCACCTCGCGAAGGCCGTTCGCAATGCGACGCGCACGTGAGGCATGATTGGGTATCGGTCGCTCGGGTTCGCCCGCTGGCAATCAGCCCGTGGAGGCAGGCGGGCAAGGCTTGCCTGGCAGCTTACTTGCCACGTTCCACGGTAGTAATTCGTCGATGCGGTTAATGGGGTGGTCAGCGATATGGGTCAGCACGTATTCGAGGTAAGCGCGCGGGTTGATCCCGTTCAGCTTGCACGTGCCGATCAGGCTGTACATCGCTGCAGCCCTCTGGCCCCCGCTATCGGAGCCGGCGAACAAGAAGTTCTTCCGACCCAGACTCACACATCGCAGCGCGTTTTCGGCCAGGGCATTGCTGATCTCGGCACGGCCCTCTTCGCAGTACAGCGCGAGGGCATCCCACTGGTTAAGCGAGTAACGGATCGCTTTGGCCAAATCGGATTTCTTCGACAGCGTCGCGAGTTTGTCCGTCATCCACGTCTTGATGGTTGCCAGCAGCGGCACACTTTTCTCCTGCCGCACGCGCAGCCGTTCAGCGGCGGGTTTGCCGCGGATGTGGGCCTCGATGCCGTAGAGTTCGCCGATCAGCTCGAGCACCTCCCGGGTCGCCTCGGTATCGGCGTCAACGGCACCGTCGACCTTGATCACCACTGCGCCGATCCGGATCTCGATCGTCCCCGCTCGCGCAGTCGGGTTGCCGACATCCCCTGCATCCGGTGGCATCGCCATGCGCGGCGCGTGTGTCTCATGCACCACCGCCACTGGAATCAGCGACATCGTTTCGGCCTGCAATTGCTCGCGATAGCGGCGCCGCCAGGTGAACAGCATGTTTGCATTGATGCCATTCTCGCGCGCCAGCTTTGCGACCGAGGCACCAGGCTCGCATGCCGCAGCGGCGAGTCGGCGTCGAAACTCGCGATCATAATTCGGGCGTCCCTTGCGGCTACCCGGCTTGGCTTCCGGCTCTGTCACAGTGATGTCCATCAAATCGAAAATGATGGGCACCACTTTGATGTCGGTTCTCGCCGTCGTCTACGACGGTCGTCGTGAGGTGCTTACATCCGACGGGAGTGGGCGTAAAAAACAAAACCCCCGCCTGGCTGGGCGGGGGTTCTGAGAGGGGGAGCCTGACGATTACCTACTTTCACACGGGCAATCCGCACTATCATCGGCGTAGAGTCGTTTCACGGTCCTGTTCGGGATGGGAAGGGGTGGGACCGACTCGCTATGGTCATCAGGCAAAGAGGGATGTCGCGGTGCATCGCAGCGCGACCAATCGGGAAGAAGCAGTAATGTTGGGTTGTGAGCTGTATCTCACACGTACGCGGTACTTCAACCGTCGTACGTCGAGTGCCTTGCACTCGACGCTCGATATCCGTAAGCGCTGAAGCGCTAACGGCTATCGAGACAGACTTGTTATAGGATCAAGCCTTACGGGCAATTAGTATCGGTTAGCTGAACGCATTACTGCGCTTACACACCCGACCTATCAACGTCCTGGTCTCGAACGACCCTTCAAGGGGATCAAGTCCCCGGGGAAGTCTCATCTTAAGGCGAGTTTCCCGCTTAGATGCTTTCAGCGGTTATCTCTTCCGAACATAGCTACCCGGCGATGCGACTGGCGTCACAACCGGTACACCAGAGGTTCGTCCACTCCGGTCCTCTCGTACTAGGAGCAGCCCCCTTCAAACTTCCAACGCCCACGGCAGATAGGGACCAAACTGTCTCACGACGTTTTAAACCCAGCTCACGTACCTCTTTAAATGGCGAACAGCCATACCCTTGGGACCGGCTACAGCCCCAGGATGAGATGAGCCGACATCGAGGTGCCAAACACCGCCGTCGATATGAACTCTTGGGCGGTATCAGCCTGTTATCCCCAGAGTACCTTTTATCCGTTGAGCGATGGCCCTTCCATACAGAACCACCGGATCACTATGACCTGCTTTCGCACCTGCTCGACTTGTCGGTCTCGCAGTTAAGCACGCTTATGCCATTGCACTATCAGCACGATTTCCGACCGTACCTAGCGTACCTTCGTACTCCTCCGTTACGCTTTGGGAGGAGACCGCCCCAGTCAAACTGCCTACCATGCACTGTCCCCGACCCGGATCACGGGCCAAGGTTAGAACCTCAAACAAACCAGGGTGGTATTTCAAGGACGGCTCCACCGAAACTAGCGTTCCGGTTTCATAGCCTCCCACCTATCCTACACAGATCGGTTCAAAGTCCAATGCAAAGCTACAGTAAAGGTTCATGGGGTCTTTCCGTCTAGCCGCGGGTAGATTGCATCATCACAAACACTTCAACTTCGCTGAGTCTCGGGAGGAGACAGTGTGGCCATCGTTACGCCATTCGTGCAGGTCGGAACTTACCCGACAAGGAATTTCGCTACCTTAGGACCGTTATAGTTACGGCCGCCGTTTACCGGGACTTCAATCAAGAGCTTGCACCCCATCATTTAATCTTCCGGCACCGGGCAGGCGTCACACCCTATACGTCCACTTTCGTGTTTGCAGAGTGCTGTGTTTTTATTAAACAGTCGCAGCCACCAGTTTATTGCAACCCCTTCACCCTTCCCCCGCAGGGGGGTCAAGCTACCAGGGCGTACCTTATCCCGAAGTTACGGTACCAATTTGCCGAGTTCCTTCTCCCGAGTTCTCTCAAGCGCCTTAGAATACTCATCTCGCCCACCTGTGTCGGTTTGCGGTACGGTCATTGTTAAACTGAAGCTTAGAGGCTTTTCTTGGAACCACTTCCAATTGCTTCGCTCCCTAAAGAGCTCGCGCCACACCCTTGAATTCCGCACCCGGATTTGCCTAAGTGCCTTCTCCAATGCAGCGACCGGGACTTCCAACACCCGGACAACCTTCCGCGATCCGTCCCCCCATCGCATTTAACAATGGTGCAGGAATATTGACCTGCTTCCCATCAGCTACGCATTTCTGCCTCGCCTTAGGGGCCGACTCACCCTACGCCGATGAACGTTGCGTAGGAAACCTTGGGCTTACGGCGAGGGGGCCTTTCACCCCCTTTATCGCTACTCATGTCAGCATTCGCACTTCCGATACCTCCAGCACGCTTTTCAACGCACCTTCGCAGGCTTACGGAACGCTCTCCTACCATGCGTGCAAGCACGCATCCGCAGCTTCGGTATATGGCTTAGCCCCGTTACATCTTCCGCGCAGGACGACTCGATCAGTGAGCTATTACGCTTTCTTTAAAGGGTGGCTGCTTCTAAGCCAACCTCCTGACTGTTTTAGCCTTCCCACTTCGTTTCCCACTTAGCCATATTTGGGGACCTTAGCTGGCGGTCTGGGTTGTTTCCCTCTTGACACCGGACGTTAGCACCCGATGTCTGTCTCCCGTGATTGCACTCTTCGGTATTCGGAGTTTGCTATGGCGGGGTAATCTGCAATAGACCCCCCAACCATGACAGTGCTCTACCCCCGAAGGTGAGACACGAGGCACTACCTAAATAGTTTTCGGAGAGAACCAGCTATTTCCAGGTTTGTTTAGCCTTTCACCCCTATCCACAGCTCATCCCCTAACTTTTCAACGTTAGTGGGTTCGGACCTCCAGTACGTGTTACCGCACCTTCATCCTGGCCATGGATAGATCACCTGGTTTCGGGTCTACGCCCAGCAACTGAACGCCCTATTCGGACTCGCTTTCGCTACGCCTGCCCTATTCGGTTAAGCTTGCTACTGAACGTAAGTCGCTGACCCATTATACAAAAGGTACGCCGTCACCCCTTACGAGGCTCCGACTGTTTGTATGCATGCGGTTTCAGGATCTATTTCACTCCCCTCCCGGGGTTCTTTTCGCCTTTCCCTCACGGTACTGGTTCACTATCGGTCGATCACGAGTATTTAGCCTTGGAGGATGGTCCCCCCATCTTCAGACAGGATTTCACGTGTCCCGCCCTACTTGTCGTACACCTAGTTCTTTCATACTGTTTTCGCCTACAGGGCTATCACCTGCTACGGCCGCACTTTCCAGAGCGTTCGGCTAACAATACAAATAAAGAGTACAGGCTCTTCCCATTTCGCTCGCCACTACTTTGGGAATCTCGGTTGATTTCTTTTCCTGCGGTTACTTAGATGTTTCAGTTCACCGCGTTCGCTTCACTAGACCTATGTATTCAGTCTAGGATGACCCAAAAGGGCCGGGTTTCCCCATTCGGACATCTACGGATCAAAGCTCGTTTGCCAGCTCCCCGTAGCTTTTCGCAGGCTACCGCGTCCTTCATCGCCTGTGATCGCCAAGGCATCCACCACATGCACTTGTTCGCTTGACCCTATAACGAGTCTGTCTCATCTTTCGACGCTACAGTCGCTACAGGTTGAGTTCTCGCGTGTCGCTCAGCGTTAGTGCCTAGCACTTACACTGAGCCCACACTACGTGTGTGCCGTATTCCAATTGAGCCGAACATTAAGTTCGAATCATCTTGAGATACATCGATACAATCACAACCCGGATAACTTCCACGTCCATCTCAAGACGCTTCCGCTATCCAAATTACTTACTTCTTCCAGATTGTTAAAGAACGACAGCCGATACTTTCGCATCACTCTGACTGGCTCAATCGCCAATGCCAAATCCTCGGTTCACGTTCGAACCAAGCACTTCGCATTGAAGATTGTGGTGGAGGCAGACGGGATCGAACCGACGACCCCCTGCTTGCAAAGCAGGTGCTCTCCCAGCTGAGCTATGCCCCCATACAGAGACTTCACCCAGGTTTCCTGCGCCAGACAACTTGGTGGGTCTGGTTGGATTCGAACCAACGACCCCCGCCTTATCAAGACGGTGCTCTAACCGACTGAGCTACAGACCCCTGAGTCTGTCTTAATTTACAGCCGATAAGCGTGAGCGCTCAACTTCGCGGATAGCTCGAGAAAGGAGGTGATCCAGCCGCACCTTCCGATACGGCTACCTTGTTACGACTTCACCCCAGTCATGAATCCTACCGTGGTGACCGTCCTCCTTGCGGTTAGACTAGCCACTTCTGGTAAAACCCACTCCCATGGTGTGACGGGCGGTGTGTACAAGACCCGGGAACGTATTCACCGCGGCATGCTGATCCGCGATTACTAGCGATTCCAGCTTCACGCACTCGAGTTGCAGAGTGCGATCCGGACTACGATCGGTTTTCTGGGATTGGCTCCCCCTCGCGGGTTGGCAACCCTCTGTTCCGACCATTGTATGACGTGTGAAGCCCTACCCATAAGGGCCATGAGGACTTGACGTCATCCCCACCTTCCTCCGGTTTGTCACCGGCAGTCTCCTTAGAGTGCTCTTGCGTAGCAACTAAGGACAAGGGTTGCGCTCGTTGCGGGACTTAACCCAACATCTCACGACACGAGCTGACGACAGCCATGCAGCACCTGTGCGCCGGTTCTCTTTCGAGCACCCCCGCCTCTCGGCAGGGTTCCGACCATGTCAAGGGTAGGTAAGGTTTTTCGCGTTGCATCGAATTAATCCACATCATCCACCGCTTGTGCGGGTCCCCGTCAATTCCTTTGAGTTTTAATCTTGCGACCGTACTCCCCAGGCGGTCAACTTCACGCGTTAGCTACGTTACTAAGGAAATGAATCCCCAACAACTAGTTGACATCGTTTAGGGCGTGGACTACCAGGGTATCTAATCCTGTTTGCTCCCCACGCTTTCGTGCATGAGCGTCAGTATTGGCCCAGGGGGCTGCCTTCGCCATCGGTATTCCTCCACATCTCTACGCATTTCACTGCTACACGTGGAATTCTACCCCCCTCTGCCATACTCTAGCCTGCCAGTCACCAATGCAGTTCCCAGGTTGAGCCCGGGGATTTCACATCGGTCTTAGCAAACCGCCTGCGCACGCTTTACGCCCAGTAATTCCGATTAACGCTCGCACCCTACGTATTACCGCGGCTGCTGGCACGTAGTTAGCCGGTGCTTATTCTTCCGGTACCGTCATCCACCCCGGTTATTAGCCAGAATGATTTCTTTCCGGACAAAAGTGCTTTACAACCCGAAGGCCTTCTTCACACACGCGGCATTGCTGGATCAGGCTTTCGCCCATTGTCCAAAATTCCCCACTGCTGCCTCCCGTAGGAGTCTGGGCCGTGTCTCAGTCCCAGTGTGGCTGGTCGTCCTCTCAGACCAGCTACTGATCGTCGCCTTGGTAGGCCTTTACCCCACCAACTAGCTAATCAGCCATCGGCCAACCCTATAGCGCGAGGCCCGAAGGTCCCCCGCTTTCATCCACAGATCGTATGCGGTATTAATCCGGCTTTCGCCGGGCTATCCCCCACTACAGGACATGTTCCGATGTATTACTCACCCGTTCGCCACTCGCCACCAGGTGCAAGCACCCGTGCTGCCGTTCGACTTGCATGTGTAAGGCATGCCGCCAGCGTTCAATCTGAGCCAGGATCAAACTCTTCAGTTCAAACCTGTTACTGTTTTCGGTTGTTTCCAACCGGTCGCTCACTCAAAGCTGACAGGTCGTGAATTGCTTCACAAACCTGACTTACTTTAGTGTGAGACTCTTGATACTTTCGCTTTCGATCCGAAGATCGCCCGCTCCATCAAGCGCCCACACTTATCGGCTGTTCATTGTTAAAGAGCACATCTGCGAGAAGTACTTCCTACCTCGGACCGCCCTCTCAGCAGCGCTGCGTTGTCTGCAGCAGAGAAATGAGATTATGATCACTTATTTGCAGCGCGTCAACAACTTTTTACTGCCCCGTCGCGCACCGCCTCAATCACCTTCCCGCACCCTCGGTCGACTAACCCGCCAACCGTCTCGCCTCAAGCGCCGGAACCTCCCACTTCTTCTTTCGCGTCACGTTTCCGTTACCGCGAAAGAGGCGTGATTCTAGGCACCATTCCGCTTTCGCGCAAGCCCCTTTCCGAAAGAAATTTGATCCCCCCGTTCCGAGCTCGCAAAGCGCGGAACGGGGGGATCGCACGTGTCCGCTCAAGCGCCCTCTACATATATAGATATGAGAAACGGGAGGCTGCCGCTATTTGACGGTGCGCTCGACCGCGCGCATGTAGTAATCCAGATCCGGCGTCGGCTTGCCGGCCGCCTTCGCGAGATCGTCCCAACGGCGCAGGCAGATCGCGTCCGCCGCGTATGGGCGCAGCAGGAACGCGTCGGCTTCGGCATCGGAGAAGACGCCGCCCTGCAGATGCAAGCTGCGCACCGAGTCCGCGGACAGGCGCGCGTAGTACGACGCATCGATCGCGCAAAGGCAGCGCTTTGCGTCGACGTGCAGACGGATCGGCTCCAGCACCGCGTCCGGAAACAACGGCCGCAGGAACGGCAGCACGTAGTACTGGTGCAGGTCGTCGATGCCGTGCGCAGTCGGCGTTTCACCCTGGCGGTTCAGCAGGTGGCCCAAGTCGTGCAGCAGCGCCGCCGCGATCAGCGCGTCGCCCGCGCCCGCCTCCTCCGCGAGCTGCGCGCTCTGCAGCGCGTGCTCGCGCTGCGTCACCGGTTCGCCGCTGTACCCGATGTCGCCATGGCGATCGAACAGCGCGCGAATGTCGTCGAGCGTCAGCGCCATGCCGTCATGCCCACGGCAAAGAAAACGTCTTCAGGTTCGTGAAGCTCTTCATCGCCTCCTGCACCCCTTCCTTGTAGCCCAAGCCCGAATCCTTGATCCCGCCGAACGGCGTCAGCTCCAGCCGGTAGCCCGGCACTTCCCACACGTTCACCGTGCCGACGTTCAGCTCATTGACGAAGCGCACGATCGCGTCCGCGCGGTCCGTGCACACGCCCGACGACAAACCGAACGCGGTGCCGTTGCCGATCCGGATCGCGTCGTCGATCGTGTCGAACGCGATGATCGGCGACACCGGCCCGAACGTCTCTTCGCGCACGAGCGTCATCGACGCGTCGACGCGGTCGAGCACCGTCGGCGCATAGAGCGCGCCGCGCCGCTCGTTGCCCGTCAGCAGGCGCGCGCCCTGCAACACCGCCTCGTCGACGCGCGCTTCGAACAGCGCGGCCGCCGCTTCGTCGATCACCGTGCCCATCCGGTTCGCCGGGTCGAACGGATCGCCGTACGACCACGTGCGCGTCTTCTCGACGAGCAGTTCTGTGAAGCGCGGCGCGACGCCCTTCTGGACGAGGATTCGCTTCACCGCCGTGCAGCGCTGCCCGGAGTTCTTGTACGAACCCTGGGCGGCGAGCGTCGCCGCGCGTTCGAGGTCCGCGTCGTCGAGCACGATCAGCGGATCGTTGCCGCCCAGTTCGAGCACGATACGCCGGTAGCCCGCCTTCGCCGCGATGTACTTGCCGATCGCGACGCCGCCCGTGAACGTGATCAGCGTCGCGCGCGGGTGCGTCAGCAGCTCGTCGGCGACCTCGCGCGGATCGCCCGTCAGCACCTGCAGCATCGGCTCGGGCAATCCCGCTTCGTACAGCACGTCGGCAAGATACAGCGCCGACAGCGGCACCCTTTCCGACGGCTTCACGATCACGCGGTTGTTCGTCGCGATCGCGGGCGCGATCTTGTGCGCGACCTGGTTCATAGGATGATTGAACGGCGTGATCGCGACGATCACGCCGTCGAGCGGCTGCCGCTGCGAGAACACGCGGCGCGACGTGCCATGCGGCGTCAGATCGCACGAGTAGCTCTGCGCGTCGTCGCGCAGCGCCTCGATCGACGCGAACTTGAACACGTCCGCCACGCGGCCGATCTCATGGCGCGAGTCCTGCTTCGACAGGCCCGATTCGAGCGAGATCAGCGTCGACGCCTCCTCCGCGCACGCGCGCAGGCGCGCCGCCGCCCGCTCCAGGATCTGCGAGCGCTCGTAGCGCGACAGCGTCGGCCGGTATGCGGCCGCGTAGTCGAATGCGCGCCGCACGTCGTCGACCGACGCGAGCGGCACCTCGCCGACGCGCATCCCCGAATACGGATCGAACACGTCGAGCGTGCGCGCGCGCGCCGCCCGCTCGCCGCACCAGCGCAGCGTCTCGCGGCGAAACGCGGGGTGATCGCGAAGCAGCGGCGGCGTCATCGCGCGGCCCGGTTCAGCGCGAGATCGAACAGATCGAAGTTGCGCAGCCGGCGGCCCGGCTCGACGCCTTCGATCCGGCGGTTGAACAACAGCGGCACGCGCTGCTCGGACAAGCCGCCGTGCGAACGCAGCGGCACCGTCAAACCGGACAGGTCGTGCTCGCTCGTGCGCGTGCCGAGCGCGACGTCGCGCCGGCTCACGACGACGACGTCGCCGATCCGGTCGGCCGGCAGCTCGAAGCGCGCGGCGGCCGTCGCGTTGTCGAGCGCGAGCTCGACGCCGTCGCGTTCGCGCAGGCGGCCGATGACCGTCGCCGCGTCGACGCCGTCCGCAAGATAGATCGTCGCGAACGAGCCAAGCGCGCCGTGATGAACGACGTACGGATCGGTGATCGGCAGGATCACGCGCGCGCGGCGCGGCCCGAGCCACGCGTCGAGCGCGTCCTGCAGATAGACGACGTTCGGCTCGCCCGTGCGCGGATCGTGCTTCGCGTTCATCCCGTGGTCCGCTGTCACGCCGATCACCCAGCCGAGCGCGTCGAGCGCCGCGAGGTAGCGGTCCATCATCGCGTAGAACGCGTTCGCGCCGTCGCTGCCCGGCGCGCACTTGTGCTGCACGTAGTCGGTCGTCGACAGATACATCAGGTCCGCGCGCCGGTTCTGCGCGAGCCGCACGCCCGCTGCGAGTACGAACTCCGACAGCGCGGCGCTGTAGACGTCCGGCGACGGCAGGCCGACGAAGTCGAGCACGTCGGCGATGCCGTTCTCGCCGAGATTCGCCTGGTTCGCCTTCTCCGCCGAGAAGCACACGCCGCGCATCCGCCAGCCAAGCAGCCGGCGCAGCTTGTCTTTCGCCGTCACGACCGCGACCCGCGCGCCCGCGTCCGCCGCGGCGGCAAGCAGCGTGCCCGCGCGCAGGTACGCGGGATCGTTCATCATCACCGCGGCGCCCGCGCCGTCCTGCGCGTCCGGATCCCAGAAAAAGTTGCCGCAGATGCCGTGCACCGACGGCGGCACGCCGCACACGATCGACAAGTTGTTCGGGTTCGTGAACGACGGGATCACGCAATCGGCGTCGAACGCCGAGCCTTCGCGCAGCATTCGCGCGATGAACGGTGCGACACCCGCGTTCGCGGCTTCTTCGAGGTAATCGTATTCGCAGCCGTCGACGCAGACTGCGACGGTCGGCTCGACCGGCATCCGGTAGATGCGGCCGTTGACTTCGATAGATCGATTCATGATGTTCGCCGTTGGGGCCTTTCGTTCATGTTACGCGCGCAGCGCGCGCCGGCCCGCCGCTCATCGCTTCGGCCGCGGCGCGCGCGCCGCGATCGCGACGAGCGCGACGAGCGACGCGCCGAGCAGCAGCAGCGACAGCGCCGACGCGGGCAGGTAGTAGCCGCGCTCGACGTCGCCGATCACGACGATCGGCACGGTCGCGAAGCCGGGCGGGTAGACCGTCAGCGTCGCGCCGAGCTCGCCGAGCGACAGCGCGAAGCCGAGCGCGAGGCTCGCGCGGATCGCCGGCACGAGCTGCGGCAGCAGCACGCGACGCAACACCGTCGCGGGCGGCGCGCCGAGGCTCGCCGCCGCCTCGCGCAGCACGGTCAGCTCCGGGCGCAGCGCGGCGGCCGCGCACCGGTAGCAGAACGGCAGCACGAGCGCGAGCTGCACGAGCACGACGATCGCAGGCGAGCTCGACAGATCGACGGGCTTCGCGTGATACGCGATCAGCACCGCGAGCCCGAGCACGACGCTCGGCACGCCGTTCGGCAGCATCACGAGCGCGTCGACGAGCGCGCCGACGCCGCGCCGGCTGCGTCCTTCGAGCGCGAGCGCCAGCGCGATCCCGAGCGCCGTGCCGAGCGCGGCGACGCCGAGCCCGATCTCGAGGCTCGCGGCGAGCGCGTCGAATTCGGGCCGCCCGAGGCGCTCGAACCAGCGCAGGCTGTAGCCGGCGGGCAGGATCGTGCCCGACCAGTGCTCGGCGACGCTCGACAGCGCGACGACGATGACAGGCAGCACGAACAGCCAGCAGCAGACGACGGCCGCGAGCACGACGAGCGCGCGCGACGCGTAGCGCGCCGCCGTATCGGTCCAGCGCAGCTCGCGGCGCGGCACCGCGACGCCGCGCGTCGGCAGGTCAGCGGACATCGCGCCCTCCTTCGCTCGCGCGCCGGCTCGTCCGCCGGTACAGCGCATAGAGCGTCAGCGACATCGCGAGCATCACGACCGCGCCCGCGGCCGCGGCCGGCAGGTCGAGATCGACGGTCGCGCTGCCGTAGATCGCGATAGGCAATGTGACCAGCTTCGCGCTGCCGAGCACGAGCAGGATGCCGAATTCGTTCAGCGTCAGCAGGAAGCACAGGATCACGCCCGCGGCGATGCCCGGCCACGCGAGCGGCAGCACGACGCGCCGCGCGAGCATCCAGCCGTTCGCGCCGAGGCTCGACGCCGCTTCGACGAGCCGCGGATCGAGCGTCGCGAACGACGCGAGCGTCGGCCGCACGACGAACGGCGTGTAGAACACCGTCTGCGCGAGAATCACGCCGCCCGTGCCGAACAGGAAGTCGAGCGGCGGCGCATCGAGGCCGAGCAGGCGCTGCAGGCCGATGCTGACCGAGCCTTGCGAGCCGTACAGGAAAATCAGCGTGAACGCGACGAGGAACGACGGGAACGCGACGTACAGCTCCAGGAAGCGCGTGACGAGCGACGCGCCGGGGAACGGCCGGAAGAACAGCAGCGCCGCGAGCAGCACGCCGACCGCCGACGCGGTGCCCGCGCTCGCGAACAGTAACCACAGCGTCGTGCCGAGCACGTCGCGGACGTCGTGATTCGCGAAAAAGGCCCGGTACGCGGCGAGCGTCGGGCCGTGGTCGCCGATCACGCTCAGCAGCACGAGCCGCGCAAGCGGATACAGCACGAGCGGGCCGAGCACGACGGCCGCGAGCGCGACGATGCGCGCGTTCGCATGCCGCTCGCGCCGGCGCGCGGCCGCGTCGTGCGCGGCGGCCGATGCGCGGATGCGGGCGTCGGCCGCCGGATCGGCGGCGAGCGCCGCGCGCGGTTCAAGGTGAAATAAGGACGACATCATCCGCCTCGCAATCGAGCGACACGCGCGCGCCGCGCTCGGGCGCCGGGCCGCGGCCGCGCTGCATCGTGACGAGCACCGGCTCGTCGCACGCCGCATCGAGCATCACGGTCAGCGACAGCGCCGCGCCGTGCCATTCGACCGACGCGATCGTGCCGTGCAGCCGCCCAACGCCCAGCGGCCGCACCGTCAACCGCTCCGGCCGCACGCACGCGGCCTTGTCGCGCACGCCGTGGCGCGGATCGCCGAACGGAAACACGACGTTCGGCGGCAGCAGGTTCGCCGCGCCGAGATAGCGCGCGACGAAGCCGTCGGCCGGCGCGTCGTAAAGCTGCTGCGGCGTGCCGAGCTGCGCGATCCGGCCGTCGCGCATCAGCAGCGCGCGATCGGCGAGCACGAGCGCGTCGTCGCGATCGTGCGTCACGCAGACGACGGTCAGGTTCGGCAAGCGCTCGTGCAGCGCCTTCAGCTCGCTGCGCACCGACGCGCGCAGGTTCGCGTCGAGCGCGGACAGCGGCTCGTCGAGCAGCAGCACGTCCGGCCTGATCACGAGCGCGCGCGCGAGCGCGACGCGCTGCTGCATGCCGCCCGACAGCTGCGCGGGCAGATGATGGCCGGCGTCGCCGAGCTGCACGAGCTTGAGCGCATCGGCGACGCGCCGCGTGACCTCCGCGGACGACATGCGCCGCGCGCGCAGCCCGAACGCGACGTTCTCGAACACCGTCAGGTGCGGGAACAGCGCATAGTTCTGGAACAGCAATCCGAGATTGCGCTTGTGCGGCGGCGCGTGCGTCAGGTCGCGGCCGGCGACGGTCAGCGTGCCCGTCAGGCCGTCCGCCTTCACGAAGCCGGCGATGAAGCGCAGCAACGTCGTCTTGCCGCAGCCGCTCTTGCCGAGCACGGCGAGCAATTCGCCCGCGCCGATGTCGAGCGACAGGTCGTCGAGCACCGCGCGCGCGCCGTAGCGCACGCTCAGATGCTCGATGCGCACGCCGCCCGGCGCGCCCGCGCGCGGCGTCGCGTGCGGGCGCGCCGCATCGAACGCGCCGGGATGGGTGAGACTTGCGATATCCACCAGGTTTCGTCCTTCGACGCGTCATCGCGTCGGCTGGTTGCAGCGACGGCGTTCGCTCATTTCGGCTTGACGACGTCAGTCTGCTTGCCCGAATCGCCGATCACTTCTTTCTTCCAGCGCTCGGTCCACACGGGCTTCTTCGCCATCACCGCGTTCCAGTCGACCGGAATCAGCTTCACGCCGGCGATCGCGCGCTTCACCGCCTCGCCGTTCTTGCCGGCGAGCGGCACGTCGGTGCGGCCCGGAATGCCGAACATGTCGGGCACCTTCGCCTGCACGCCGGTCGACATCAGATAGTCGATCAGCTTCTTGCCCGCGTCCTGATTCGGGCCGCCCTTGACGAGGCCGATCGCGTACGGCAGCTGGAACGTCGTCGGCGGCTCGCCTTCCTTCGCGGAAACGAAGATCGGCTTGATCGACAAGCCGCCGTGCTCGGCGTCGTCGAGATCCATCTGCAGATCGCCGTTCGCGACGGCGATCTCGTTGCGCGACAGCAGCACGTTCAGATAGCCCGTGCCCTTCGTGTGGAACTTCACGCCGCGCTCGAGCTTCGCGAGATAGTCGAACGCCTTGTCTTCGCCCATCAGCGCGCTCGTCAGGATGATGACGGCCATCCCGTCGCCCGCCGTCGCCGGGTTCGAATACGCGACCTTGCCGCTGTAGTCGGGGTGCAGCAGATCGGCGAACGTCTTCGGCTGGCTCTTCACGACCGCCGGGTTGATCGCGAACGAGAAGTAATTGTTGACGAAGGTCGCCCACGAGCCGTCTTCCGCCTTCGCGATCGCCGGCACGTTCTTGTAGTTGACGCTGCGGTACGACTGCAGCAGGCCGAGCTGGCCCGCCTGCTGGATGAACGGCGGCAGCGTGACGATCACGTCGGCCTTCGGCGAGCCTTTCTCGACGTTCGCGCGGTTCACCACTTCGCCGCTGCCCGCCGTCACGATGTTGACCCTCACGCCTTCTTGCTTCTCGAACGCGGGCAGCACGTCGCGGTACAGGTTTTCGAGGCCGTCCGCCGTGTACAGCACGACCGCGGCCGCCTGCGCGTGCGTCGCAACGCCTTGCAACAGCGCAGCCGCGCACGCGGCGAGCGCGAAGCGGCGCCAGGCGCCGCCGCGCGGGAAATTCGAATACGTCATGTTGCTTCTCCGTAGGGTGGAACCACGAACGGCCGAACGGCGCCGACGCCGTCCGCACGAGCCGCGCCGCCGTCCCGCCGCGGCCGGACGCTCCGGGTTCTCGCGGCAACCGAAGCATCACAGCGTTCGATGACAGCTCCGTGACGATTATCTCGATTTCCAAATAACGACACATTCCGCCACTATCCTCCACATCTCCGGATATCCCGATTTCGGCCTTTTTCTGGAGTGACGACGCCATGCTCGAACGTGATCCCATCCTGTTGACGCCCGGCCCGTTGACGACGTCGCGCGCGACGCGCGATGCGATGCTGCACGACTGGGGTTCGTGGGACGCGGCCTTCAACCGGCTGACGCGAAGCATCTGCGCGGACCTCGTCCGGATTGCGGGCGGCGGCGACGCATTCGTCTGCGTGCCGATGCAGGGAAGCGGCACGTTCGCCGTCGAGGCGGCGCTCGGTACGCTCGTGCCGCGCGACGGCCGCGTGCTCGTGCCGGACAACGGCGCGTACTGCGCGCGGATCGTGAAGATCCTGCGCCGGCTCGGGATCGCGCACGTCGAGCTGCCGTTCGCCGAAGACGAGCCGGCGGGCGCGCGGGAGATCGACGATGCGCTCGCGCGCGATCCGCGCATCACGCACGTCGCGCTCGTGCATCTGGAAACGAGCGCCGGCCTGCTGAATCCGCTCGACGACATCGCGGCCGTCTGCCGGGCGCATCGGAAAACGCTGATCGTCGATGCGATGAGCTCGTTCGGCGCGCTGCCGATCGCGCTCGCCGGCAGCGGCATCGACGCGCTGATCTCGGCGAGCGGCAAGTGTCTGGAAGGCGTGCCCGGCATGGGCTTCGTGATCGTGCGGCGCGCGCTGCTCGAAGCATCCGAGGGACGCTCGCCGTCGGTCGCGCTCGATCTGCACGACCAGTTCGCGTACATGGCGCGCACGTCGCAATGGCGCTTCACGCCGCCGACGCACGTGCTCGCCGCGCTGCGCGCCGCGCTCGACCAGTTCTTCGACGAAGGCGGGCAGCCGGCGCGCGGCGCGCGCTATGCGGACAATTGCGCGACGCTGATCGACGGGATGCGCGCGCTCGGCTTCGCGCCGTTTCTCGACGTGCGTGCGCAGGCGCCCGTGATTGTCACGTTCCACGCGCCCGCCGATCCCGCGTATGCGTTCCCCGCGTTCTATGCGGCGGTGCGCGACGCGGGCTACGTGCTGTATCCGGGCAAGTTGACGACGGCCGAGACGTTTCGCGTCGGCTGCATCGGCGCGCTCGGGGCAGAGGAGATTCGGGGCGCCGTGGCGGCGATCGGCGGCGCGTTGCAGGCGCTCGGCATCGCGATGCGGTGATGGCGTGGCGCGGTGGTGCGGTGGTGGTGGCTGCGACGATGCGTCGGGCATGACGCGCGGTTGAACGGCTCACGCCAATCATGCCGACACGCAACCGAAACGTCGCGCTCGTGCCCTCGCGTGTTTCATCGCTTGTCCGGACGTCTGCCGTCCGGCTTTCGGCGCAAGCAGCAGCAGCCGACGCGGCAAGCCGCCAACCGCAAACCGGCCGCCGCCGAACACCCGGCACAAAAAATGGCGCGCGCGTCCGAACCCGCACGGCGCGCGCCGTGCGCGCCGCTGTTACAGCACGATCCGCTCGATGTCGCCGACGACGAAGATGTACGACAGCGCGCCGATCAGCGCGATGACAGCGATGAACGCGAGCGCGCCGAAGAACGACCCGGTCGCCGCGACGACGAAGCCGACGACGAGCGGCGTGACGATGCCCGCGAGATTCGCCGCGAGGTTGAAGATGCCGCCCGTGACGCCGAGCAGCCCTTCCGGCGCGATGTCGGACACGAGGGTCCAGCCGAGCGCCGCCATCCCCTGGGCGAAGAACGCGACCGACATGATCGCGATCACCGCCTCGTTGCTCTTCACGTAGTTCGCGAGCACGATCGTCGACGCGAGCAGGAGCCCCGCGATGATCGGCAGCTTGCGCGCGACGTTCGCCGACTTGCCGCGACGCAGCAGCCAGTCGGAGAAGATCCCGCCGAACATCACACCGACCGATGCGGCGATGAACGGTAGCACCGCGAAGAAGCCGATCTTGAGCCAGCCCATGTGGCGTTCCGTCGCGAGATAGGTCGGGAACCACGTGAGGAAGAACACGAGCGTCGAGTTGCCGGCGAACTGGCCGATGCAAATGCCCGCGAGCTGGCGCTTGCCGAGCAGTTGCTTGACGGTGCGCCAGTTGAACTTCTGCTGTGCGCGCCCGCTCGACTGCTGCGCGAGGCCGCCGCCTTCGGCGATGTATGCGAGCTCGGCCGCATTCGCGCGCGGATGGTCGCGCGGCTCGTGATAGAGCGTCCACCAGACCAAGCCGAACGCGATGCCGACGCCGCCGACGACCCAGAACAGCGACCGCCAGCCGAACGCGCCCATCAGCGCGAACAGCACGGGGCTCAGGAACGCAAGGCCGACGTACTCGCCGACCGTGTACGTGCCCGTCGCCATCGCGCGCTCCTTCTGCGGGAACCAGGTCGCGACGACGCGGCTGTTGGTCGGGAAGCACGGCGCCTCGGTCACGCCAAGCCCGAGCCGGCACGCGAGGAGCGGCGCGACGCCGTGCACGAAGCCCTGCGCGAGCGTGCACGCGGACCACAGCGTCATCGACCAGTAATAGGTGACCTTGCTGCCGAAGCGGTCGAGCAGCAGGCCGCCCGGCACCTGCGACAGCACGTAGGTCCACGAGAACGCGGAGAACATCACGCCCATCACCGCCGCGCCGATGCCGAGCTCCTTCGTCAGACCCGGCGCCGCGACGCCGAGCACCGTGCGGTCGAGATAGTTGATCATCGTCCCGATCGCGAGCAGCGCGAGAATGCGGCAGCGCGCGTTCGAGCGCGGCTGCGTCGCGCCCGCGGCGCGGGCGGACGCGGCAAGCGCGGCCGACGCGGCGTCGGTTTGAATCGGCTGGGGCATCGATGTCTCCTTGTTTTCTAATCTGTCTAGTTAATGAGGGATTCAGCGTCCGACGAGCGCCTGGAAATGCTCGAGCATCCGCATGGCGTCCGGCGCGCGGCCGGTGAAGATCTCGAACGCGTCGACCGCCTGGTAGACCGCCATTCCGCCGCCCGGCAGCGTCTTGCAGCCGAGCGCGTGCGCGGTCCGGATCAGTTCGGTTTCAAGCGGGAAGTAGACGATGTCCGCGACCCACAGGTCGCGGTGCAGCAGTTCGGCGGGCAGCGGCAGGCCGGGATGCTTCAGCATCCCGGTCGGCGTCGCGTGGATCAGGCCGTTCGCGTTCGCGAGCGCGTCGGCGAGCGAGCCGCCCGCGCTCAAGCCTGCTTGCGGGAAGCGCGCCTGCAACTGGTCGGCGAGCGTCCGCGCACGCATCGGGTCGACGTCGAACAGCGCCAGCTCCGCCGCGCCCATCGTCAGCGCCGCATGGGCGACGGCCGCGCCCGCGCCGCCCGCGCCAAGCTGCACGACACGCTCGAGCGGCGCGCCCGGCAGCCCGCGCGCGAACGCCTTTGCGAAACCCGACCAGTCGGTGTTGTGGCCGATCCGCCGGCCGTCGGCGAAGCGCACCGTGTTGACCGCGCCGAGCGCGGCCGCGTCTGGCGACAGTTCGTCGAGCAACTCGATCACGCGCTGCTTGCACGGATGCGTGATGTTCAGGCCGTCGTAGCCCATCCGCTCGGCGGCCGTCAGCAGTTCGGGCAGCGCATCGACCGACAGCCGCAGCGCGTCGAGATCGATGCGCCGGTACACGTAGTTGTAGCCCTGGCGGCGCCCTTCCTCCTCGTGCATCGCAGGCGACAGCGAGCCGCCGATTCCGGAGCCGATCAGGCCGATCAGAAACGAACGTGCGGTCATCGCGCGCCCTCCCGCCCGATCAGCGCCGCGATCCGCTGCAGCGCGAGCACATAGCCGTCGGTGCCGCAGCCGCAGATCACGCCGTCCGCGACCGCGGACACGAACGAATGGTGCCGGAACGCCTCGCGCCGGTGGATGTTCGAGATGTGCACTTCGATGATCGGCTTGCCGAGCGCCGAAAGCGCATCGGCGATCGCGACCGACGTATGCGTGTACGCGGCGGGATTGATCACGACACCCTGCACGCGCTCGCGCGCTTCGTGCAGCCAGTCGATCAGTTCATGCTCGGCGTTCGACTGGCGAAACTCGAGCGCGAGGCCGAGCGTGTGCGCGGCGTCCGCGCAGCGGCGCTCGACGTCCTGCAGCGTTTCCGCGCCGTAGATGTGCGGCTCGCGCTTGCCCAGCAGGTTCAGGTTCGGCCCGTTCAGGACCAGCACCTTCGGCTTGCTCATGTATGACACTCCAGTGAAAAACGGGTACGTATCCGTAGACGAGCACGGCGGCATCGTCAAGATTCGGCGTCAGTGTGCGCTTGCGCGCACGCAATGTCTTTGCGGGTTTTCTATAATTTGTACCATCTAGTTAGTTTGTATAATGCGCGACCAGCGTCCTATCCGATCCTCGATGGGACGCGATCGGCGATCCGCCGTCCATCCGGCCGTGCGCCGCAGCCGATCGCGCACCGTCCTTCGTCCGCAGGAAACCGACCATGCAGCGCTCGATCGCCACCGTCTCGTTGTCAGGCACGCTCGCCGAAAAGCTCAGCGCGATCCGCGCGGCGGGCTTCGACGGCGTCGAGATCTTCGAAAACGACTTGCTGTATTTCGACGGCTCGCCCGCCGACGTCCGCCGCATCGCCGCCGATCTCGGCCTGAAGATCGTGCTGTTCCAGCCGTTCCGCGACTTCGAGGGCGTGCCGGCCGAACGGCTCGCGCGCAACCTCGAACGCGCGAAGCGCAAGTTCGACCTGATGCACGAATTGGGCACGGATCGCATCCTCGTCTGCAGCAACGTGGCGCCGGACACGATCGGCGACGAATCGCTGCTCGTCGACCAGTTGGGCGCGCTCGCGCACGCCGCGCAGCAGGCGGGCGTCGTCGTCGCGTACGAGGCGCTCGCGTGGGGGCGGATCGTGAAGACGTACGGGCACGCGTGGCGGCTCGTCGACGCGGTCGACCATCCGCATCTCGGGCTCGCGCTCGACAGCTTCCACACGCTGTCGCTCGACGACTCGCCGGACGGCATCGTCCGGATTCCGGGCGAGCGGATCGCGTTCGTGCAGATCGCCGACGCGCCGAAGCTCGCGATGGACGTGCTCGAATGGAGCCGCCATTACCGGTCGTTTCCGGGCCAGGGCGATTTCGACGTCGCGGGCTTCACCGCGCGCGTGATCGAATCGGGCTACGCAGGACCGCTGTCGCTCGAGATCTTCAACGACGGCTTTCGCGCCGCGCCGCCCGCGCCGACGGCCGCCGACGGCTATCGGTCGCTGCTGTATCTCGAAGAGACGGCGCGCGCGCGGCTCGCGCGCGCCGCGCGGCAGCCTTCGCAACCCCTCTTCGCGCCGCCGCCCGCCCCCGCGCACGTCGGCTTCCAGTTCATCGAATTCGCGGTCGACGCGGCCGCGGCCGACAACGTCGCCGGCTGGCTCGGCAAGCTGCGCTTCAGGCGCGCGGGCCGCCACCGGTCGAAGGACGTGACGCTGTATCAGCACGGCGCGGCGTCGATCGTGCTGAACGCCGAGCGCGACTCGTTCGCCGACGCGTTCTTCCAGGCGCACGGGCTGTCGCTGTGCGCGTCGGCGTTTCGCGTCGACGACGCGCGGCTCGCGTTCGAGCGCGCGGCGGGCTACGGCTACACGCCGTTCTCGGGCCGCGTCGGCCCGAACGAGCGCGAGTTGCAGAGCGTGCGCGCGCCGGACGGCAGCCTCGAGTATTTCGTCGACGAGGCGCCCGGCGCGCCGACGCTGTACGAATCGGATTTCGTGCTGACCGACGTCGACGGGCCGAGCGAAGTCGGCCCGCTGGCCGGCATCGATCACGTGTGCCTCACGCTACCCGCCGACGCGCTCGACACCTGGGTGCTGTTCTTCAAGACCGCGTTCGGCTTCGAGGCCGAGCGCAACTGGCTCGTGCCCGATCCATACGGGCTCGTGCGCAGCCGCGCGGTGCGCAGCCCGGACGGCTCGGTGCGGATCGCGCTGAACGCATCGGTGGACCGGCATACGGCCGTCGTCGAGTCGCTGCATCGCTATCGCGGCACGGGTCTCAATCACGTGGCGTTCCGCACCGGCGACATCGTCGCGGCGATCGCCGAATTCGCGGCGGACGGCGTGCCGTTCCTGCGGATTCCCCGCAATTACTACGACGATCTCGCCGCGCGCTACGCGCTGCCCGACGAGACGATCGCGATGCTGAGCCGCCACCACCTGCTGTACGACCGCGACGAAACGGGCGGCGAGTTCCTGCATGCGTACACCGAGCTTGTCGACAACCGCTTTTCGTTCGAGATCGTCGAGCGGCGCGGCGGCTACGACGGATACGGCGCGGCGAACGCGGCCGTGCGGCTCGCCGCGCAGGCGCAGCGGAGGAAGTGAGCGCGGCGCGGGCGGCCGCGCGCATGACGCCCGCCGCGCGCCGCGCCGCAACGGGCGGCGCGCGGCCGCCACCCCGCCGTCAATGCGGCAGCGCCGGAATCATCCAGCTCAGCACGTGCTGCTGCAGGAACACGAGCACGCCGAGCAGCAGCGTGAGGAACACGCTGTGCCAGAACGTCCGTGCGAACACGACGCCTTCCTGTCCCTTCAGATCCGTCGTCGACACGCCGGTCGCGATGTTCTGCGGCGAGATCATCTTGCCCATCACGCCGCCCGACGAGTTGGTCGCGGCCATCAGCACCGGATCGAAGCCGAGCTGCCGCGCGGCGACCACCTGAAGATTGCCGAACAGCGCGTTGCCCGACGTGTCGCTGCCCGACAAGAACACCGCGATCCAGCCGAGCGTCGCCGACACGAGCGGGAACAGCGCGCCCGTCGACGCGACGCCCATCCCGAGCGTGTAGCTCATCCCCGAGTAGTTGAGCAGATACGCGAGCCCGACGATCATCATCACGGTGACGATCGCGATGCGCGTCTGCCGCCAGGTCTGCGCGACGCAGCCGAAGAAGCTGCCGACGCCGGTGCGCGTCCACACGGCCGTGACGATCGCCGACAATAGAATCGCGGTGCCGGTGCCGAGCGGCTGGAAGTCCCAGATCGCCGCATACGACTTGTGATAGAGCGTCATGTAGACGACGTTGTGCAGGCCGGGCCACTTGATCTTCATGTCGCCGATCGCGGCGACGCCCGCGTGCACCCAGAAGATCACGATCACCGACACGACGAGCCACGGCAGCCAGCCGCCGTAGCCGACGCGATCGCGCGCGGCGCCCACGCCGACGGCGGCGTCGCCGCGCGCGATCGCGAACCGCGGATCGGGCTGCGGCTTCCAGATCTTCAGGAATCCGATCGTCACGATCAGCGACGTCAGCGACGACAGCACGTCGGTCAACTGATAGCTGATGAAATTCGACGTGACGAACTGCGCGAGCGCGAAGCTGCCGCCCGACATGAAGAGCGCCGGCCACAGCTTGCCGATCGATCGAACGCCGCCATAGATCCCGACGACGTAGAACGGCAGCAACAGCGCGAAGAACGGCAACTGGCGGCCGACCATTGCGCCGAGCGTGTCCGGATGCAGCGACGTGACCGCGCCGAGCACGGTGATCGGCACGCCGAGCGCGCCGAACGCGACGGGCGCGGTGTTGAAGATCAGCGCGAAGGTGAGCGCCTCGATCGCCGGAAAGCCGAGCGCGACCAGAAGCGCGCTCGTGATCGCGACCGGCGTGCCGAACCCAGAGATGCCTTCGAGCAGACAGCCGAACGAGAATGCGACGACGAGCAGCACGAGGCGGCGATCGTCGGGCAGATGATCGAGCATCCATTGGCGGAACTGATCGAAGCGGCCCGATTTCACCGCGATGTTGTACAGCAGCAGCGCGTTGAAGACGATCCACATGACGGGAATCAGCGCGAGCGCCATGCCGGCGCCGACCGCGTTCAGCGCGAGCCCGGCGGGCATGCCCCAGACGGCGATCGCGACGACGACGCCGGTCACGAGGCCCGCGAGCGACGCCTGCCACGCGGGGCGTCGGAACAGCCCGAGCATCGCGAGCGCGACCGCGATCGGCAGCACGGCGACGAGAAACGACAAGACGAGCGAGTTGCCGACGGGGGTCAGCGGCTGGGCGAACGCCGTCCCCGCCGGTAGTGCGAATGAAGGGTTCATGTTGTCTCCTATCTCCCCTCGGAATGGTTTTTATGTCGTTCTTGTTGTCGGCTTGCATCGGGCGCCGCATGCTCCATGCGCGGGCCGTCGTCGGATGTCGGATGTCGGATGTCGGATGTCGGATGTCGGATGTCGGATGTCAGATGGGCGGCGGGCGCCGGAGCGCCCGCCCGTCGCGTCAACCCGCTTTCAGGCGCCGCTTGAACGCGAGCCGGTACCGGTGCAGCAGCGGCTCGGTATAGCCGCTCGGCTGCGCCCGGCCTTCCAGCACGAGCGCGCATGCGGCGCGGAACGCGTGCGAGTTCGCGTAATCGGGCGCCATCGGGCGATAATTCGGATCGCCCGCGTTCTGCGCATCGACGACGCGCGCCATCCGCTCGAACACCTCGTCGACGAACGCGCGCGTCACGACGCCGTGACGCAGCCAGTTCGCGATGTGCTGGCTCGAGATGCGCAGCGTCGCGCGGTCCTCCATCAGGCCGACGTCGTGGATGTCGGGCACCTTCGAGCAGCCGACGCCCTGCTCGACCCAGCGCACGACGTAGCCGAGGATGCCTTGCGCGTTGTTCTCGACTTCGGCGCGGATCTCGTCGCCGCTCCACGCCACGCGCTCGACGACGGGAATCGTCAACAGGCCGTCGAGCAGCGCATCGCGCTCGCGCGCGTAGTCGGTCGTTTCGAGCGCCTGCTGGACCGCTTGCACGTCGACTTCGTGGTAGTGCAGCGCATGCAGCGTCGCTGCGGTCGGCGACGGCACCCATGCGGTGTTCGCGCCCGCGCGCGGATGCGCGATCTTCTGCTCGAGCATCGCGTGCATCAGGTCCGGCATCGCCCACATGCCCTTGCCGATCTGCGCGCGACCGCGCAGCCCGGCAGCGAGGCCCGCCAGCACGTTGTTGCGCTCGTATGCGGCGATCCACGCGGACGACTTCATGTCGCCCTTGCGGTACATCGGCCCGGCTTCCATCGCGCTGTGCATCTCGTCGCCCGTGCGATCGAGAAAGCCCGTGTTGATGAACGCGACGCGCGCCGGCGCCGCCGCGATGCACGCGAACAGGTTCATGCTCGTGCGTCGCTCCTCGTCCATGATTCCCATCTTGATCGTGTGGCGCGGCAGTCCGAGCAGATCCTCGACGCGCGCGAACAGCGTGTCCGCGAACGCGACTTCGGCCGGCCCGTGCATCTTCGGCTTCACGATGTAGATCGAGCCCGTGCGCGAGTTGCGCTTCGACTTCAGGTCGTGCATCGCGCAAAGCGTCGTCACCACGCCGTCGAGGATGCCTTCCGGGATCTCGTTGCCGTCACGGTCGAGCACCGCGTTCGTCGTCATCAGATGTCCGACGTTGCGCACGAACAGGAGCGAGCGGCCATGCAGCGTCAGCGTCGAGCCGTCGGGCGCGCGGTATTCGCGGTCCGCGTTCAGGCGGCGCGTGAACGTGCGCCCGCCCTTGTCCACGGCCTCGGTCAGCGTGCCCTGATTCAGCCCGAGCCAGTTCCGGTAGAGCTGCACCTTGTCGTCCGCGTCGACCGCCGCGACCGAATCCTCGCAATCGATGATCGTGCTCACCGCCGCTTCGAGCACCACGTCGTCCACGTGCGCCGGATCGCCGTTGCCGATCGGCGTCGACGCATCGATCCGGATCTCGATGTGCAGCCCGTGATGCTTGAGCAGCACGGCGGCCGGCGAATCGGCCTCGCCCTGGTGGCCGGCGAACTGGCCCGGGCGCGCGAGCGTCTTCGCGCCGTCGCGCGTGTCGACCGCGAGCGTGCCGTCTTCGACGCGGTAGCGGAGCGCATCGCGGTGCGAGCCGTGCAGCAGCGGTGCCGCGCGATCGAGGAAGTCGCGCGCGTAGCCGATCACGCGCTGCCCGCGCACCGGGTTGTACGCGCCGGCGCGCGTCGCGCCGTCGTCTTCGGGCAGCGCGTCGGTACCGTACAGCGCGTCGTACAGGCTGCCCCAGCGCGCATTCGCCGCGTTCAGCGCGTAGCGCGCGTTCGACAGCGGCACGACGAGCTGCGGCCCCGCCTGCGACGCGATCTCGCCGTCGACGTTCGCAGTCGTTACCGCAACGCGCCCGGGCGGCGGCACCAGATACCCGATCCGCTCGAGGAACACACGGTAGTCGCGCACGTCGCGCACCGGCCCCGGATGCGCGCGGTGCCAGTCGTCGAGCTCGCGCTGCAGGCGGTCGCGCTCGGCGAGCAGCGCGCGGTTTTGCGGCGCAAGATCGTGCACGAGCGCGGCGAAGCCCTGCCAGAACGCGTCGGCGTCGACGCCCGTGCCGGGCATCGCTTCCTGCTCGATGAACCGGGCGAGACCTTCGTCGACCCGGAGTCCGTGTTGTTCGATCATCCTGCTTTCTCCCTCATCCACTTCATTCGGCGCCACGCTCACGCGGCGACGCCCTGCACGCGGCCTTCGCGATCTGCGCATCCTGATCGGACTTCACGCCCGACACGCCGACCGCGCCCGCGACCTGCCCGTCGACGATCACCGGCACGCCGCCTTCGAGCGTCGCCGCGAGCGGCGCGCTCAGGAACGCGGTGCGGCCGCCGTTGATCATGTCTTCATAGAGCTTAGTCTCCCGGCGGCCGAGTGCGGAAGTTCGTGCTTTTTCCAATGCGATGTACGCGCTCGAGGGCGAGGCGCCGTCGAAGCGCGAGAGCCCGAGCGGATGGCCGCCGTCGTCGGCGATCGCGATGGCCCGGCCGTTGCGCGCCGCTTCGGCGCGGGCGGCTTCGAGGGTGCGTTCGACCTCGGCGCGGCCGAGCATGGGTTTCGTCTGCATGTCAGGAATTCTCGTGGTCAGGAGTATGAAGGGAATCGACGAGCTCGATCCAGTGGCGCACGCGCGTGCGGCCCGCGCCGTTCAGGTGCGATTCGCAGCCGACGTTCTCGGTCACGATCTCGTCGGGACGATCGGCTTCGAGCGCGGCGAGCTTGCCCGAGCAGGCGCGCAAGGCGGCGAGCGAGCACATCAAGAGCGTCGTCGAGTGTCTGCGGGAAATCGAGCAAGAGGAGCAGCGGCTCGTGCGCGCGACGCTGCGTCTCGAAGGGTGGAAGTGACGGCGCGCCGCACAACGGCGGCGCGGGCGGCGTGCCCGGCAGTGCGGGCGAGTGCGTCGGGGCGTGTGTTGCCTTCCGGCTTCCGGCCGGCGTGAATGTGCGGCGTCGCAACATCGCCAAGCGGCTTCGCGCACGTCCGCGCGGCGTGGTCCGGCCCCGTTGTGATCCTTGTCCGGCGAGGCTGTTACACGCCGTAACCCCCCCGTTCGGCGCATCCCCGCCACTTTAAGAATCGTTTAAGTCTGCGTCGGCACCATCCGTGACCAATACCCGTTCAGGAGGTTCGCCATGAGCACCGTCGACACATCTGCCGCGGTCCGCCCGGCCGCCCCCCCGGCCAAACCGAAAACCATGCTGCGCCGCCTGCTCAGCCATCACGAGATCGCGACGCTGCTGATCATGCTGCACGCGCCGATCGGCGCGAATGCGAAGCCGGAGCTGCCTGCGCTGCAGGAAGCCGGCCTCGTCGAGATGGTCCGCTCCGACATGGACGCGGCGCCGTCCTTTCGTCTGACGGAAAACGGCACCGCCGTGTTGAAGGGCCTCGGGTATCGGTAATCGTCCGATCGATGCGGCGACGGCCGGGCGATGCCGGTCGAGCGCGCCGACGTTCCGACGATGACCGGCCGGTCGGCCGGTTTGTTTTTGCCGGCGGCTCTTGGTGACGCGCTTTGGCTGTCGGGTTCTTGGCTTTTCGCTTTTCGCTTTTCGCTTTTCGGCTTCCGGCTTCCGGCTTCCGGCTTCCGGCTTCCGGCTTCCGGCTTCCGGCTTCCGGCTTCCGGAATTATCGAGTTCGTCGGCCCTTGAACGTTTGATGGCCGAGCGATCGAGCGCTCGGCTCCCGGCGCGCCCGTCGCCCCGTTTCTCAATCCGCCGGCATTCCTCCAGCGCTGCGCTCGACAAGCCCGTCCGCTCGCGGCCCCATCGCGCCTCGACATCGCGCGCACCGCACGCGCCAAGCGTTTCCCAGGCGCGACGCCCGCGCTCAAGCCCCTCGCCCCTCCTGCAGCATCAGCCGATACTCGGTCGGCGTCACGCCGACCGTCGCCTTGAACTGACGCGTGAACGCACTATGGTCGGTGTAGCCGCACAGCGCCGCGACGTCCGTCACCTTGTCGTGCGTGACGAGGAACGCCGTCGCCGCGTCGAGCCGCGCCTTCAGCAGCATCTGCCGCGGCGTCAGATGAAACACCTTGTGGAAGTAGCGTTCGAGCTGCGCGACCGACATCCCCGCCATCGCGGCAAGGTGCTTCAGGTTCAGCGGCTGCACGTAGTGCGCGTGGATGTAGCGGACGACGTCCGCGATGCGGCTGTATGCCGGGTGCGAGCTCTCGTGCGCGCGCAGGTCGCGCGACAGCCCCGCGATCCCGACGATCTTCCCCTGCGCGTTGCGCAGCGGCTCCTTGCAGGTCAGGCACCAGCCGGGCTGGCGGCCCGAGTACAGATGCAGCTCCAACTGGTCGGTCAGTTGCCGGCCGCCCGCGATGATCGCCAGATCCTGCTCGACGTAACTGCGGCCGAAGCGGCGCGGAAAGACTTCGTCCGCGGCCTTGCCGTACAGGTCGCGTTTGTCCTTGTAGCCGCAGCGCTGCGCGAGCGTGCGGTTCACGAGCGCGTAGCGCGCGTGCGCATCCTTCACGAAGAACGCGACGTCGGGCAGCGCATCGAACACCGGCTCGAGCTGCACGAAGTGCGCGAGCATCGCGGCGAAGCCGTCGTCGCCGTCCGGCGCGGCGGGCTGCGCCGAAGCCGATGGCGACGCGGCGGCTGTGGAGACGGCCGCCGTGGAGACGGCCGACGTGGCGGACGACTTCTCGGGCGGTACGGCAAGCAAGGTCATCATACGGATCTCGCGCGTCGAAACACGGATGGCGTCGATTATAGGAGCGCATCGTCCGCCGCGACGAGCAGCGTATCGATTCGCGCAGGTGAGAACGGCGGGCGCGGCGGCGTGTCGTCCCAGCCGAAATACGCGTGCGCCGCCGCGCCGCACACGCGCCCCTGGCACGCGCCCATCCCGCAGCGCGTCTGCAATTTCGCGCCGCGCGCCGATGCGTGCGCGCGCACCGCGCCGATCGTCACGTCCTCGCAGCGGCACAGCAGCGTATCGTCGGGCGGCAGCGTGCGGGCCGCTTCGCGCAGCGCGAACGCATCGGCGACGCGCGCCGCGAAGCGCCGCCATGTCTCGCGGCGGCGCAGCAACGCGGCAAAGCGCGCGCGGCCGTCCGGCGTCGCGTCCGCGCCGCTCGCCGCGAGCCCGGCGAGCTCGCCTTCGATTCGCGCGAGCTCGACGCCGCCGATGCCCGTGCATTCGCCTGCCGCATGAACGTGCTCGACCGACGTGCGCTGCGCGTCGTCGATCGCGATCGCCCGGTCGCGCACCGCGCAGCCGAGCGCCAGCGCGAGCGTCAGGTTCGGCACGAGGCCGAAGCCGCATGCGACGCGGTCGCAGTCGAGCGTCTCGCGCGCACCGTTTCGTTCGATCGTCACCGCGCGCACCCGCGCATCGCCGTGCGCTTCGCGCACGATCGCGCCCGTCAGATAGCGCGTGCCGGCGAAGCCGCGCGTCAGGCGCGCCGCCTGCGCGAGTTTCGACGGCGTCGCCGCGAGCGACAGCGCGAAATGCACGAGCGCATCGAGGGGCGCCTGCTCGACGACCGCGACGACCTTCGCGCCCGCCGCGCGCGCGGTCGCGAGCGATGCGATCAGGAGCGGCCCGCTGCCCGCGATCACGACGCGCTCGCCGCGCACCGGCATGCCGCCCTTGATCAGCGCCTGCAGCCCGCCTGCGCCCGTCACGCCGGGCAGCGTCCAGCCGGGGAACGGCAGCAGTAGCTCGCGCGCGCCGCAGCACAGAATCAGCTTCCGGTAGCCGAGCAGCAGCCCATGTTCCGTATCCTCGAGCAACAGCGTGCCGGCCCGCGGCGCGGCGACGACGCGCGTCGCCGCGAGATGGCGCACGTTCGGCCGCCGCAGCGCGTCGAGGCTCGCCTGCGCCGGCGCGCTCGGCGCGACATCCGGACCCTGCCGCCAGATCTGCCCGCCCGCGCGCGGGTTGTCGTCGACGATCGCGACCGTGCAGCCGCGCTTCGCGACCGCCTGCGCGGCGGCGAGCCCAGCCGGCCCCGCGCCGACGATCGCGACATCGACCGTCAGATGCTCGTTCGTCATCGCGTCCGCTCCACCTGCATGCCCTCGCGGCAGAGCGTCTGGCACGCGAGCCGGCGCCGTCCATCGATCGTCACGCTGCACTCCTGGCAAATGCCCATTCCGCAAAACGGCGCGCGCGCGGCGGCGCTGCACGACGTGCGCGTCGTGTCGTCGCCGCTCAGCGCGACCGCGGCCGCGACGGTCATGCCGTCGGCCACGGTCAGCGCGCGGCGATCCAGATAAATGATCATTGAAGCGCTCCGGTCACGGCCGATTTCGACGTCGACAAGAAGCGCCCCGGCGAGTACGGCTCGACGTCGATCGCCGCGCGCTCGCCGAACATCAGCGCGGCGAGCACGCGCGCGCTGCCGGGCGCGGTCGTCACGCCGAGCCCCTCGTGCCCGACCGCGAGCCACAGGCCGCGCTGCGACGGATGCTCGCCGAGGAGCGGCAGGCCGTCGGGGCTCGCCGAGCGAAAGCCCGTCCACGCGCGGATGCCGTTCAGGCCGGCGAGCGCGGGCAGGTAGCCGACCGCGCGATGCAGCATCCGCGCGAGCACGGGCGCCTCGACGCGCGGGTCCTCGGTGTCGAACTGCCGCGACGAGCCGATCAGCAGTTGCCCCGTCGGCCGCGGCTGCACGTTGAACGCGACCGACGTGCCGTCGCTCGCATGCGCGCTCGCCGCATAGCCGAGCTCGACGAGCTGATGCGACACCTGCGCCGGATAGCGGTCGGTGATCAGCAGATGGCCCTTCTTCGGCCGCAGCGGCAGCTCGGGCAGCAGCGCGCGCGCCGCGACGCCGTTCGCGACGACGACGCGCTCCGCACGCAGCGTGTCGCCGCTTTCGAGCGTCACGCTCGGGCCTTCGACGGCGACGGCTTTCGCGCGGCGCAGCGCGACGCCCGGCAGCCGGTGCAGCAGCCAGTGCGCGGCGGCGGGCGCGTACAGGATGCCGTCGCCCGGAATCTTCAGCGCGCCGCCGAGATCCGCGCGCAGCATCGGCTCGAGCGCCGCGAGCGTCGCGCGATCGATCAGCTCGCCCGCGACGCCGCGCTCGGCGAGCGCCGCCTGCTTCGCGCGCGCGAGGTCCATCTCGTGTGCGTCGGCCGCGAGCCACAGCGTTCCGCAGTTGCGGTACGCGCAGCCGTCGGGCATCGCGTCGCGCAGCGCGTTCCACAGCGCGATCGAGTCATGCGTGAGCGCGAGCTCGGCCGCGTTGTCGTCCATCGCGACGAGGTGGCCCATCCCCGCGCCCGTCGCGCCGCCGCTGCCGTCGTCGACGACGACGACGCGCAGCCCGCGCTGCGCGAACTCGTGCGCGCACGCCGCGCCGACGATGCCCGCGCCGATCACGACGACGTCGGTCTGCGAATCCGTCACGACGCGATGCCCCAGCCGAACGGATCGTCGTCTTCGATCAGGAGCGTCGCCTCGGCGGCGAGGTGCGCGCTGCCGCGAATCGTCGGCACGATGCCGCCGTCGGCGGGCGCGTAGCTCGCCGAGAACACACTGCCGATCACGCTCGCCTGCCGCCACACCGCGCCGGGCGCGAGCTTGCCGTCCGCGGCGAGGCACGCGAGCTTCGCGCTCGTGCCGGTCCCGCACGGCGAGCGGTCGTACGCGTGGCCCGGGCACAGCACGAAGCTGCGGCTGTCGTGCTCGGGATCGTCGGCGAACAGCTCGATGTGATCGATTTCCGCGCCGTCGCGGCCCGTCACGCCCGCGCGTTCGAGCCCCGCGCGCACCGCAGACGCATACGCGGTCAGCGCCGCGACGTTGTCGCCGGCGACGCGCTGGCCGTGGTCGCTCGCGAGGAAGAACCAGTTGCCGCCCCACGCGACGTCGCCCGTCACCGCGCCGTGTCCCGGCACGTCGACGACGACGTCCTTGAGATGCCGGTAAGCGGGCACGTTGCGCACGCTGACCGACAGATCGTCGTGCAGCGTCGCCTCGACATCGCCGACGGGCGTCTCGATCCTGTGCACGCCGGGCGCGATGCGGCCCATGTGATGCAGCGTGCGCACGAGGCCGATCGTGCCGTGCCCGCACATGCCGAGATAGCCCGCGTTGTTGAAGAAGATCACGCCGGCCGCCGCGTCGGCCGCGACCGGTTCGCACAGCAGCGCGCCGACGAGCACGTCGCTGCCGCGCGGCTCGAGGATGCACGCCGCGCGAAAACGGTCGTGGTCGCGCGCGAGCGCCGCGAGGCGTTCGGCCATCGGCCCGTCCCCCAGCGCCGGAAAGCCGGACACGACGACGCGCGTGGGTTCGCCGCCCGTATGCGAATCGATGATGTGGATGTGCTTCATGTCGCGTCGATTCAAGGTGGAAAGGCGCACAGCTTCCCCTGTGGCGCCGCCCGCCGCTTGTGGGTTTTCGATGATGCGCGCGACGAAATCGGCACAGGCCGGCGCACGCGCCGGCGATCGCGCCCCGATTGTGCCGATTTCATCTTTTCACGGCTGGAAAAGCCTCAAGCCTCGCGGCGCATCGACAGCGATACTGGTTCTCGCTCCGACGACGCCCGTCGGCCATCCCATTCGAACGTAGGAGATTCTCAGTGAGCCGTAACGCCATTCAGTGGAGCGGGGTGTTCCCCGCCGTCAGCACCCAGTTCAAGCCGGACTTCTCCCTCGACATCGACGCGACGCACCGCGTCGTGAAGAACCTGGTGAACGACGGCGTGTCGGGCCTCGTCGTCTGCGGCACGGTCGGCGAGAACACGTCGCTCAGCACGGCCGAGAAGCTCGCGGTGATCGAGGCGGCGCGCGACGCCGCGGGCGGCAAGATCCCGGTGATCGCCGGCATCGCCGAATTCACGACTGAGTTCGCGCGCAACACGGTGCGCGAGGCGGCGCGCGTCGGCGTCGACGGCGTGATGGTGATGCCCGCGCTCGTCTACTCGGCGAAGCCGCACGAGACGGCCGCGCACTTCCGCGCGGTCGCGACGGGCACCGACCTGCCGGTGATGGTCTACAACAACCCGCCGATCTACAAGAACGACGTGACGCCCGATGTGCTGATCGCGCTTCAGGACTGCGAGAACATCGTCTGCTTCAAGGATTCGTCGGGCGACACGCGCCGCTTCATCGACCTGCGCAACGCGGTCGGCGACCGCTTCGTGCTGTTCGCGGGCCTCGACGACGTCGTCGTCGAGAGCATCGCGGTCGGCGCGGAAGGCTGGGTGTCGGGGATGTCGAACGCATTCCCGAAGGAAGGCGAGACGCTGTTCCGTCTCGCGAAGCAAAAGCGCTTCGACGAAGCGCTTGCGCTGTATCGCTGGTTCATGCCGCTGCTGCATCTCGACGCGCGTCCGGACCTCGTCCAGTGCATCAAGCTGTGCGAAGCGCTCGTCGGCCGCGGCAGCGCGGTCACGCGTCCGCCGCGCCTCGCGCTCTCAGGCGACACGCTCGACGAAGTGAAGGCGATCGTCGCGAAGGCGCTCGCCGCGCGTCCGGCGCTGCCGGACGTCGGTCTCTGACCGACGCGCCCGGCGGCCGGCCGAGGCGCATCGCCCCGGCGACGCGGGCACGCCGCCGCGGACACGCCATCGCGCACCCGCCGGTTTGCGCCCGCCGGTTCTCGCCGGATGGTTCTCGCCGGATGGTTCGCGCCGGATGGTTCGCGCCGCACGGTTCGCGCCGCCCGCCGCCCGCGAACGGGCGCGCGCCGCTTTCCGTCACGCGCGACGGCCGCGCCGCGCCCCCGCCGCAACGCACCGCGCGAAGTACCGCCCGCCAACCGTATCGCTCCGGCCGCCCGTCGGCCCCACTTGTTCGCCCCGACGAGGCCGACCGCCTCAGCCGCGGCGCGCGCAAGCCGCCGCGCCTCCGGCCGCAGCCCGAAACGAAATCACCAATCAAATGGAGACAAGCCCATGCCCGCCCAAGGCAACGTTCATCGATCCGCGCCGCTCGCGCGGTCCGCGCCTCCCGAAGCCGGACACGGCAAGTTCAAGAAACAGCTTTCGCTGACCGATCTGACGTTCATCGGCCTCGGCGCGATTTTCGGTTCAGGGTGGCTGTTCGCCGCGAGCCACGTGTCGACGATCGCGGGCCCGGCCGGCATCCTCTCCTGGCTGCTCGGCGGCTTCGCGGTGCTGCTGCTCGGCATCGTCTATTGCGAGCTCGGCGCCGCGCTGCCGCGCGCGGGCGGCGTCGTCCGCTATCCGGTGTTCTCGCACGGCCCGCTGCTCGGCTACCTGATGGGCGCGATCACGCTGATCGCATTCTCGAGCCTGATCGCGATCGAAGTCGTCGCCGCGCGCCAATACGCGGCCGCGTGGTTTCCGGGCCTGACAGTCGTTGGCTCGAGCAATCCGACGACGCTCGGCTGGCTCGTGCAGGCCGCCCTCCTCTGTTTCTTCTTCTACCTGAACTATTCGAGCGTGAAGACGTTCGCGAAGGCGAACAACATCATCAGCATCTTCAAGTTCGTCGTGCCGCTGTCGGTGATCGGCGTGCTGTTCGCGTTCTTCAAGCCCGCGAACCTGACGATGCACGGCTTCGCGCCGTTCGGCATGCCCGGCATCGAAATGGCCGTGTCGGCGGGCGGCATCATCTTCGCGTATCTGGGCTTGACGCCGATCGTGTCGGTCGCGAGCGAGGTGCGCAATCCGCAGCGGACGATCCCGATCGCGCTGATCCTGTCGATCCTGCTGTCGACGCTGATCTACGTGCTGCTGCAGCTCGCGTTCATCGGCAGCATCCCGACTGCGATGCTCGCGGGCGGCTGGCACGACGTCAGCAAGGCTTTCTCGCTGCCGTATCGCGACATCGCGCTCGCGCTCGGGGTCGGCTGGCTCGCGTATATGGTCGTCGCCGACGCGATGATCTCGCCCTCCGGCTGCGGCAACATCTACATGAACGCGACACCGCGCGTCGTCTACGGCTGGGCGAAGACGGGCACGTTCTTCAAGGTGTTCACGCGTGTCGACGAGGCGTCCGGCATTCCGCGCGCGGGCCTGTGGCTCACGTTCGGCCTCACGGTGTTCTGGACGATGCCGTTTCCGTCGTGGGAGGCGCTCATCAACATCGTGTCGGCCGCGCTCGTGCTGAGCTACGCGGTCGCGCCGATTTCGGTCGCCGCGCTGCGGCGCACCGCGCCCGACCTGCCGCGGCCGTTCCGCGCAAGCGCGTTCGCGATCACCGGCCCCGCGTCGTTCGTGATCGCCGCGCTGATCGTCTACTGGTCGGGCTGGAGCACGGTGTCCTGGCTGCTCGGCCTGCAGATCGCGATGTTCGTCATCTATCTCGCGTGCCGCCGCTGGGTGCCGACCGCGCATCTGAGCCTCGCCGAGCAAGTGCGCTCGTCGCTGTGGCTGATCGCGTTCTACGCGCTGATGATCGCCGCGTCGTATTTCGGCGGCTTCGGCGGCACGGGACAGCTCGCGCATCCGTACGACACCGTCGTCGTCGCGGTCATCGCGCTCGTCATCTACTACTGGGGCGCGCATACCGGCGTGCCGGCCGCGAAGCTGCGGCTCGCCGACGACGAGGACTGACGCGCCACACATCCTTCTTTCTTTTTCATCGGCCGGGCCGGCAAGCCCGGCCTGCACGCTTCGAGGAAAAACCATGCGACTCACAGGCCAGCTTTTGATCGGTCAATCGGCGGCGTTCGGGCAGAACGGCGCATTCCGCGCGATCGAGGCCGCGACCGGCGCGCCGCTCGAACCCGCATTCGGCGGCGCGAGCCTGCACGACCTGGAAACGGCCTGCGCGCTCGCCGACGACGCATTCGACGCGTATCGAGAAACGCGTCTCGACGCGCGCGCCGCGTTTCTCGACGCGATCGGCCGGCACATCATCGCGCTCGGCGACGCACTGATCGAACGCTGCGTCGCCGAATCGGGACTGCCGCGCGCGCGGATCGAAGGCGAGCGCGCGCGCACCGTCGGGCAGCTCGCGCTGTTCGCGTCGATCGTGCGCGACGGCGGGTTCCTCGACGCGCGGATCGATCCCGCGCGCCCGGACCGCAAGCCGCTGCCGCGCGTCGATCTGCGGCTGCGCAACGTCGCGATCGGGCCTGTCGCCGTGTTCGGCGCGTCGAACTTTCCGCTCGCGTTCTCGGTCGCGGGCGGCGACACGGCGTCCGCGCTCGCGGCCGGCTGCCCCGTGATCGTCAAGGCGCATTCCGCGCATCCGGGCACCTCCGAGCTCGTCGGCCGCGCGATCCAGGCGGCCGTGCGCGAATGTGGGCTGCCGACCGGCGTGTTCTCGCTGCTGTTCGACGCGTCGCGCGAGATCGGCCAGGCGCTCGTCGCCGATCCGCGCATCAAGGCGGTCGGCTTCACCGGCTCGCGGCGCGGCGGCGTCGCGCTGATGCACATCGCGGCTGCGCGCCACGAGCCGATTCCGGTCTATGCGGAAATGAGCTCGATCAATCCGGTGCTGCTGCTGCCCGACGCGCTCGCCGCGCGGCACGGCGCGATCGCGCAGCAGTTCGCCGCGTCGCTCACGCTCGGCGCGGGGCAGTTCTGCACGAATCCGGGGCTGATCCTCGCGCTCGACGGCCCGGCGTTGCGCGCGTTCGAGGCCGCGGCCGCGGCCGCCGTCGACGCGGCCGCGCCGGCAACGATGCTCACGCCGCACATCCATGCGAGCTATGGCGAAGGCGTCGCGCGGCTCGCGTCGCACGACGCGGTCGAGCGGCTCGGCGAAGGCCCCGCGGGCGATCGCCATCAGGCGCGCGCCGCGCTGTTCGCGACGACGGCGCACGCGTTCATGACGCACGCCGAGCTGCGCGACGAAGTGTTCGGCCCGGCGTCGCTGATCGTCCGCTGCCCGGACGCCGACACGCTGCACCGCGTGCTGAAGTCGCTCGAAGGCCAGTTGACGATCGCCGCGCATCTCGGCGACGGCGACGCGCCGCTCTTCCGCACGCTGCTGCCGACGCTCGAGCGCAAGGCCGGCCGCATTCTCGTCAACGGCTTCGGCACGGGCGTCGAAGTCGGCCACGCGATGGTGCACGGCGGCCCGTTCCCGGCGACGTCGGACACGCGCACGACGTCGGTCGGCGCGCGCGCGATCGAGCGCTTCCTGCGGCCGGTGTCGTATCAGGACCTGCCCGCCGCGCTGCTGCCCGACGCGATCCGGGACGGCAACCCGCTGCGTGTTCCTCAACGCATCGACGGCGCGATCGCGCCGCGGGAGCCGCGCGATGCCTGATCCGCAAGATCTCGCGCAAGACGTCGTCCTGTCGCTCGACGACGTGCAGGCGCTCGCGCTGCGCGTGCTGACGCACCACGGGCTGTCCGACGCGCACGCGCAGGCGATCGCGAACGTCGTCACGCAAGGCCAGCGCGACGAATGCCATTCGCACGGCGTCTACCGGCTGCTCGTCTGCGTGCGCTCGCTGCGCGTCGGCAAGGTCGATCCGCGGGCGGCGCCGACGCTGCGCCGGCGCTCGTCGTCGATCGTGTCGGTCGACGCGCATCGCGGCTTCTCGCTGCTCGCGTTCGAGACCGGCCTGCCGGTGCTCGTCGAGATGGCGCGGCGGCACGGCATTGCGGCGATGACGATCAACCGCTGCTATCACTTCTCCGCGCTGTGGCCGGAAGTCGAGGCGATCGCCGCGCACGGCCTCGCCGGCCTCGCGATGAACCCGAGCCATAGCTGGGTCGCGCCGGAAGGCGGCGCGAAGCCGGTGTTCGGCACGAACCCGCTCGCGTTCGCGTGGCCCCGGCCGGGCGGTCTACCGTTCGTGTTCGATTTCGCGACGAGCGCGATCGCGCGCGGCGACATCGAATTGCACGCGAAAGCGGACAAGCCGATTCCGCCGCACTGGGCGATCGACGCGAACGGCGAGCCGACCACCGATCCGAAGGCCGCGCTGCAAGGCGCGATGCGCACGTTCGGCGGCCACAAGGGCTCGGCGCTCGCGGCGATGGTCGAGTTGCTCGGCGGCGCGCTGATCGGCGACATGACGAGTCTCGAATCGATGGCGTTCGACGACGGCGTCGGCGCGACGCCGTGCCATGGCGAGCTCGTCGTCGCATTCGATCCGAAGGTGTTCCTCGGCGACGATCTCGACGCGGGCCTCGCGCGCGGCGAGCGGATGCTCGATGCGATCGTCGCGCAGGGCGCGCGGCTGCCGTCGCAACGGCGCTTCGACGCACGCGCGCGCAGCGTCGCGAACGGCGTGCGGATTCCGGTCCGGCTCCACGACGAGATCCTCGCGCTGCTCGATTGACCGATCGTCCGCGTCACCGGACGTCGCTCGCCTGCCGCCCCGCGCAAGCGAGCGACGCGCCCCCACGCATCGTTCGCCGCCGGCCCGCAATTGCCGATTTCCACGATATCGCCCCCGCCTTTCGGCGTTCCGCCGTCCTGTAGAATCGCCGGCATTGCGTCACGTTCGTCTCCGCGCGGCCCGTATCCGGCCGCCGCGCGGTGCGTGTCCCGTGCTCCATCCCGCGCGTTGCACCGTCTGTCCGACGACGAGGCCCGCCGCCCGGCCCCGATCCGCGCGGTACACAACCATTCGAACCCAGATCGCCCTGACCATGCCCGCATCCGAATTGAGCGCCGCTTCGAGCGCCGCGCCACGCGCCCTCACGGGCCGCGACTACAAGACCCTGAGCCTCGCCGCGTTGGGCGGCGCGCTGGAGTTCTACGACTTCATCATCTTCGTGTTCTTCGCGCCCGCGATCGGCCAGTTGTTTTTCCCACACGACATTCCCGACTGGCTGCGCCAGTTGCAGACGTTCGGCATCTTCGCAGCCGGCTATCTCGCGCGGCCGCTCGGCGGCATCGTGATGGCGCACTTCGGCGACCTCGTCGGCCGCAAGCGGATGTTCACGCTGAGTGTGCTGCTGATGTCGGTGCCGACGCTCCTGATGGGCCTGCTGCCGACCTACGACAGCGTCGGCCTGCTCGCGCCGATCGCGCTCCTGCTGTTTCGCGTGCTGCAAGGCGCGGCGGTCGGCGGCGAAGTGCCGGGCGCGTGGGTGTTCGTGTCCGAGCACGTGCCGTCGCAGCGCATCGGCTACGCGTGCGGCACGCTGACTTCGGGCCTGACGGCGGGCATTCTGCTCGGCTCGCTCGTCGCGACGGCCGTCAACAGCCGCTTCTCGGCCGCCGAAGTCGGCGCGTTCGCGTGGCGCATTCCGTTCCTGCTCGGCGGCGTGTTCGGTCTCTTCTCCGTCTATCTGCGCCGCTGGCTGCACGAGACGCCCGTGTTCGCCGAGATGAAGGCGCGCAAGACGCTCGCGGCCGAGATCCCGCTGAAGGCGGTGATCCGGGACCACGGCCGCGCGGTGATCGTGTCGATGCTGCTCACGTGGATGCTGTCGGCGGCGATCGTCGTCGTGATCCTGATGACGCCGACGCTGCTGCAAAAGCAATTCCACATCGCGCCCGCGACCGCGCTGTTCGCGAACAGCATCGCGACGCTGTGCCTGACGGCCGGCTGCATCACCGCCGGCTCGCTCGCGGACCGCTTCGGCGCGAAGGCGGTGCTGTCGATCGGCGGCATCGTGCTCGCCGCGTGCTACTACGCGATGTTCACGCAGCTCGCGGCCGACGCGACGCGCCTCGTGCCGCTCTACGCGCTCGCGGGCTTCGTCGTCGGCACGATCGGCGCGGTGCCGTTCGTGCTGGTCAAGAGCTTTCCGGCCGTCGTGCGCTTCTCGGGCATCTCGTTCTCGTACAACGTCGCATATGCGGTGTTCGGCGGGCTCACGCCGGTGATCGTGTCGCTGATGATGAAGTCGAATCCGCTCGCGCCCGCGCTGTACGTCGCGGCGATTTGCGTGCTCGGCGCGGTCGCGGCGATGTTCGCGAAGGACGCTGAATAATCGATGTTCGTGCGGGCGGCGACGCGCCGCCCGCACATGTCGATGTCGGCGCACTCACGCAATTGGGCAAGCGAGGCGCGCGGATATTACCGGCATGCTCCGCGTCGGCGGCGGCGGTGGTGACGACGCACGCCACCTGTCACATCTCGCCTCCCGCCGCTTGCCGCTTGCCGCTTGCCGCTTGCCGCCACATCTTACGCCGCCGCGAACACTGACCGGACGTGGCCGCCGCCCCATCCGCGCCGCATCCGACATTTCAGAAGAGCCCGCAACGTCGCCGCGCCGCGCGGCACTACGATGCGCGCATGGACACGCACACGCCCCACCCCGCTCTCTCCCGCGCCGCGCTCGTGCGCATCGTCTCGACCGTGAGCGCCGGCTTCGTCATCACGCAGCTCGACGTCACGATCGTCAACGTCGCGCTCGCGCGCATCGGCCTCGATCTGCGCACGGGCGTCGCGGGCCTGCAATGGATCGTCGACGCGTACACGCTCGCGGTCGCCGGACTGATGCTGTCGGCCGGCGCGCTCGGCGACCGCTTCGGCGCACGCCGGCTGTTCGCAGCCGGGCTCGCGCTGTTCGCGTTCGCGTCGTTCTTCTGCGGCATCGCCGCGAACGCGACGACGCTGATCGCCGCACGCGCACTGCAAGGACTCGCGGCCGCCGCGATGCTGCCGAACTCGCTCGCGCTCCTCAATCACGCATGCGCGCACGATCCGCGCCTACGGGCGCGCGCGGTCGGCTGGTGGACCGCGTCGGGCGCGATCTCGATCGCCGCCGGCCCGGTGATCGGCGGCGTGCTGATCGCGCAATTCGGCTGGCGCAGCATCTTCTTCGTCAATCTGCCGCTGTGCGCCGCGGGGCTCGTTGCAACGTTGCTGTGGATCGACAAGGATGAAACGAGCGCGGCGGCTTTCGCTTCCGGCAAGCGCGCCGCCGCCGCATCGCGCTTCGCCAATCCGACCGCGAACCCGAATGCGTCCCGTCCGAACGCCGCCGTCCGCGCCGCCGCCGGCATCCGTCCGCGCGGCATCGACCTCCCCGGCCAATCCCTCGCCGTCGTCGCGCTGACACTCTTCACCGGTGCGGTGATCGACTGGCATCCGACGCTCGTCGCCGTCGCGCTCGCGGCCGCCGCCGCGTTCGTGTTCGTCGAATCGCGCAGCGCACATCCGATGATGCCGCTCGCGCTGTTCAGGCAGCGCTCGTTCAGCGTCGCCGTGCTGTTCGGCGTCTGCATGAATCTGTCGTACTACGGCGTCATCTTCGTGCTGAGCCTGTATTTGCAGCGCGTGCGGCACGACACACCGCTCGAGGCGGGGCTCGCGTTCCTGCCGCTGACGGGCGGCTTCCTGCTGTCGAACGTCGCGAGCGGCTGGGCCACCGCGCGTTACGGCGCGCGCCGGCCGATGATCGTCGGCGCGCTGATCGGCGCGACCGGGTTCGCGCTGCTGAGCGCGACGCGCGCCGATACGCCGATCGCCGCGCTCGCCGTGCCGTTCCTGCTGATTCCGGGCGGCATGGGGCTCGCCGTGCCCGCGATGACGACGACCGTGCTCGCATCGGTCGAGCGTGCGCGCGCCGCGACTGCGTCGGCCGTGCTCAACACCGCGCGGCAGGCGGGCGGCGCGATCGGCGTTGCCGGATTCGGTGCGCTCGCGAGCGGCGCGCTGCCGGCGCAGATCGTTTCGGGCTTGCACGCGTCGGCGCTCGTGTCGGCGGCGCTCTTCGTCGCCGCGGCGGCGATCGCAACCGCCGCGCGCGGCGCGCCGCATCCCGCCTCGTCCGCCGCGCGCACGGAGCACGCGAATCCCGCAAGCGCGGACGCGCGCTGACGCGGCCGCACCATCCAAGGCCGGCCGGGTCGGTTCCGCCGCGCTGATATGACTCCCGATGTCAATCTGGATCGGTTTTCAAGATCTACTCCGTGGTTAGAGCAAATTTCCTGAGGGCGGCGCAGCAGTAAATCTCGACGGTGGATCAAGCTGATATTCGCGGGTTGGTTACCGCATTACAGAGGTCCGTCTCATGAGCCTGCCGCTTCCTTACTACGCAAGTCGACTGATGTCGTTGCCAAACGCGGTCGCGGGCTACTCGAATACCGGGCTGCGCCGCCTTCAGGAAACTTCCGGTGGTGGTTGGATTTTCGTCGGCTACGTCCTCCATTCATGCGGCTTGGTCGCTTTGCGGTGCAGCCAGAGTCATCCCCAGTCGACCAACGTCCCAGATGAAGGCGGCCAGCTCGCGTGCGACCGCGATGATGGCAACGTGTGCGGTCTTCCCTCTGGCGACGAGCTTACGATATCGCCGGCAAAGCCTCAGCTGCGCGTCCCAGGCGCGATCGATGATCGGTTTGGGTAGACCTTCATGCCGGCGCTGAATATCGATGCTCACGCGTGCCGGATGACGATAGCTCCAGGCGGATTCAACCAGCAGCTTACGTGCGTAGCTGTTGCCGGTCTTGGTAATGCGACCTTGGCGTCGTTTCCCGCCCGAGGAATGCTCCGAAGGCGTCACGCCAATCCAAGCCATCAGTTGGCGCGGATGTTCGAAACGCGTGAGGTCACCCAGTTCGGATACCAGGCCGATTGCCGACGTGAAGTTGATTCCGCGCATCGCTTGCAAAGCCAGTACGACTGGATAGAACCGCCAACTAATGACGGCTTCGCGCAAAGCCAGTTCCAGCCGCTCGCATTGCGCGAGCCGGTCCTCAATCGAGCGCCGATGTTCGTCGAACGCCAATTGCTGCCAGGCGCTGTCGAACGAGAACGTACTTAACCAGCGCCTGTGTGTCGGCCCCCAGTTGGGACGGCCGAGATAGTGGATGCCGTGGGCCAGCAGGAAAGATTTGAGCCTGCAGCGTGCTGCCTTCAGGTCTTCCCTGGCAGCCGACCAGGCGCGGGCCAGGTCGCGGAACGCTTCATCTTCAACCGTCGGCACATGCACGGCTGACAGATCGCCGGCACGCAGCGAGCGCACCAGCTTGATCGCGTCGCGGCGGTCTGTCTGCGAAATTGCCATTGCAGAATCAGGCAAAAAACCGCATCCTTGAAACCCTTCGAAATCGCGTTTCGGGGCCATTCCAACTGGCCTCATTATGCCGATCATCCCCGGCTCGATTACGCCGATCCGTGACAAGTGGGTACGCGCGGTGGGTTTGGCGTGCCTTGGACGATTCGTTCGGCATCTCGACGTATCCTCGGCAGTCTGAATCAACGCGCACTCCAATCTCAATGTCCGCGGCTTGCTTGCATCATGCGTCAAGCTCGCCCGAGATAGGGAACGGCCCTCGTAAGGCGCTTACGTTGATGCCTTCGACGACGCTGGTATTGAGCGGATGGCGGCAGCGGGCCACGATTCCGTGCCAGTAACCCTGCAAGCGCTGGGCGAACTTTTGCAAGGCGGCGATCCCGCTTTGCTGAGCCTGTTCGAACCATTGCCCCCAAGCCTTTTCCGCCCAGGCCGGCTTGCGGTAGAACCAGAGCCGTTTGAGCTCGTCGCGCAGCACATAGACGCATAACAGCGACTGATTGGCGGCCAGCAGTTCCTTCAGATGCACGGCCTGTTCTGGCTTCAGGTTATGACGGTTGCGCAGCAGCAACCAGCGACTGGACTTCAGGACCTTGCGGGCCGGCTTGTCATGTCGCAGTTGGTTGGCCTGATCCACCCGTACCCGATCGATCACCTCGCGACCGTACTTGGCCACGACGTGGTACAGGTCAAAGACGATTTCCGCCTGTGGGCACTGTTCCTTGATCTCCAGCTCATAGGCCGTGGTCATGTCGATTGCGACCGCTTCGATGCGCTCGGCCACGCCTTCGGGGAGTTGTTCGAAGAAAGCTCGCGCCGTCTCGCGTGACCGTCCGGGCCCAACCCAGAGGACCTGCCGGCCGATCGGATCAACCACCACCGTGGCGTAGCGATGGCCTTTATGGAGCGCGAACTCGTCCATCGCCAGATAACGGATCGTCGACCAGTCCGGTTCGGCCACGCGCGCGCAAGCGCATCTTGTCGATCGATTTGACCGTGTGCCAGTCCAGATCGTAGAAGGCCGCCACGGCCTGTACGCTGGCGGCCTGCAGCAACTTCTCGCAGGCCTTGGCAAACCGCTCCGTCACCCGCTGGTAGCGGCCCAGCCAGTCCAGTTTCTCCAGCCGCGCTCCGCCGCAGCGTTCGCACCAGACTCGGCGTCGAGGCACGTACAGCACCACCCGGTACTCGAACAACGGCAGATCACGTACCCGCCGTACGGTCGTTTCATGAATCTGCTGGCAACGCGCACCGCATTGCTCGCAGTACATGATCTTACTGACCGGCTTCAGGTAGAGCGACAGCGTGCAGCTATCGCCCTGCGGCCACTCCACCCGTTCCAGCCGATAGCCTGTCCAGCAACCCAGTGCCTGAAGTGCCTTGCGATCGAGCAATTCTGCCTCCTGACATCCATAAAATCATGGCGTCAGGTTACGCAATCGTTCTCCAAGGCTCCACGGTTTCCTGCGATGAACCTTTTTTTAGAATGTCACGCTCCTCGGTCATGCGCTTGAGCTCGGCCTTCAGTCGCCGAACCTCGGCGCTCTGATCCAGCTCCGCCTGCCGCACGACGTCGGGCCTGCCGAACTTCAGTTTCCAGGCGTAAAGGCTGTGGGTCGTGATGCCCAGCCGCTGCGCCACATCCGCCACCGAATGACCCCGTTCGGTCACCTGCTTGACTGCCTCGATCTTGAACTCATCCGTGTACCGCTTGCCGCTCATGCTGACCTCCTCGGTTGCCGTAAATTATGGCTCGAAGATGTCTACGAAAGGCTGGCCGGTCCACGACTGCACCAATTTACCATCACAAGTCGGCCCCTACCGCTTGACGATAGACATAGGCGCCCCCACGCGATGACGGCGTCAGAGGATTCATTGGAGACGCAATCGAGTCCCTACCTCGCCTCATCGATCGCGCCACCGATCTCTCACGACGATCCGCGCTACTGCGTGGCGTTCGTGTTTGCCGCCAATCTACGAGGAACGTCACACACGGAAAAGACGTCGACTTCTGCGCCTCTCCTGCCGTCGAGCAACTGCGCATAGCTTCGACTGCTTGCAGCAAGCGAACCGTGGAGCGGCTGGAATACGTCACGTACCAGATCCAGCCGCTCATAACGCAGCGGCCGGTGCCGACGCCCCTCCTCGGTACTGGAAATGACGTGCCTGCAATTGGCGGCACCGCATTTGCACTCCATCCGGAAGATATTGCAGACGAAGGTGCTGTAGGCAATGAGCAACTCCTCGCCTTTGTCGATATCGCGTGCAGCGATCCCGAAATCAACACCATAGTCCACGACGTTCGGCGCACAAGAATGATTGAACAAGCAAGACCAGCCGGCGGGAAGGATTAGATCGTTGTTTTTCAATCTGTAACCAAGCTCTTCGAGCCATTCGTACGTCATCTTCCGGAGCTTCCCTGCCTGTTCGGGCGAGATGCACATCGAGTCGAGGGACGGGTGCCATACGATCGTCCCCTCGGGAATACGACTGCGCGCGAAGAGCCCGAGCCCTTGGTACCGATCGGAAAATTGCGGCACAACGCCTGGATGCAGCATGTCAAGCTCCTCCGAGGATGTCGAGCAAGGAACGTTCGCGCGCGAGCATATCCTCGAAATCATGGCCCACCACGAGGTAGCGCCACTTCTTGTCGAACGACACGGTGTTCGCCGTGAAGATCACGCCCGCCTGCTTCGACGCCGACCATGCCAACCCGTGGTCCTTGACGAGCCCGAGTGCATCGGCGAACGTCAGCGGACTTTCGATGACGGGGTTGTCGGAAAGCCAGAACAGATCGTCGCTATCGCGGCCGGTAAGCCGGTTCAGCAGATAGGCGATGTTGGTGGTGCCGGTGTGGCGGCAATTTATCTCCGTTGCGTAGAGCATCCCATCCTCGGTCAGCCCGCAGTCGATGTCGAATGGCCCGCGGTACCCCTTGCGAAAGAGATAGTCGGCCGCCGCCTCTCCCCATTTTTCAAGCTGATCCCGCACTACCGGCGATAGCTTCTGTGGCGACGTTTGCCCTCGCCACGCGTTGTTAATGCACCGCATATCGATGGTTCTGGTGTATCGCGGCCCATCGCTTCCGACGAAATACTCGATGCTTGGCGTCGCGACGAATTTCAATTGCGGCTCCACGACGTAACGGTCCGACTGTTCATAGAATTGCAGCAGATGAGGCGCGCCTTCCGGAATACGCGCCGAATCCGTGACGACCCAATGACCAAAACCATTCGATCCTCGATCGATCTTGACAACGACGCGGCCGGTATCGCGAAACATCTCCGTGACGGCCTCCGTGACCTCGCGCATGCCGAACGCTAGGCGCCCTTCGATATACCGGATTCCGATGCCGGCCGCGAAATCCTTAAAACCCGATTTCGTATTGACGCGAGATACGACCGCGGCAATTCCGGCGTTGGGAATGGATCCGTATTCTTCAATCTTTCCCTGCAGCGTTCTGAAAAGATCGATGGTGGGTTCGTCCTGCGCGAACACGTCCGCGCGAATGCCCGGATGCGCGGCGACGAATGCCTTGAGTGCCGCTAGCGCCACGCGATCCCGGAAGATCCGATCGGCCAGATACTCGTCCAGTCCGCCGTCGGGCACGACGAATTGCACGGAATCGCGTCTAACACCGATCAACCCGGCCGCGTATTCGAGGAACTCATCATTGGGTGGCGCGGGAAGAACGATCATGTCCCCGGCTTCGGCATACCAGATCTTGCGCGACGCAGGCGCCGTCAAGGCGCGTACGTGCGCTTGCCCGGGAACCTCGGTCATTACCTTGTTCACGAAATTCGCAAAGATGATTTTCGGCATTTTTCGATCCTCCGATTTATTTCCGCGCAGAAACCAGACCATGACCGGCCGCAAACCAATGCAGGTCGCATTTCGAAAACCCCGCCTCGGTCAGCCACCGAACAACATCGAACAGGGAACTCGGACGATCGCTGGGATCACCTTCCGGATTGGCGTAGTAATTCCAGTTCAAATAGTCGAACATTTCCAACGCCTCGCGGGCACCATAGCGCCGTCCCTGCTCCGCCACTTCCTTACGCCATTCTTCCGCTGCGATTTTCCAGCCCGCCGGGCTGTCCGGCTTGAACATGTCGCAGTACACGAATACGCCTCCAGGATTCAATGCATCATGAATTCTCTTGAAAAACGACCGCTTTTCGTCATCTGTCAAATGATGAATCGCGAGAACGGAGAAAGCGCCGTCATAGCGATCCATCTCGCCGAAAATTGACGCGTCCTCGAAATCGGCGCGGGTGAATCGGACCCTGTCGCCATGTGCGCGACAGCGATCCCGCGCCACATCCAGCATCGCCTCGGATTTATCCACGGCATGCAGTTCGACGCCCGGAAATTCTTCAAGAAGCGCGAACAACAGTCGCCCGGCCCCACATCCAAGTTCGATCAACTTCCGGGGAGTCCGATTATCGTCCAGCACTGATCTGATGATCGTTTCCACCGTCTTATCTTGCGGAACAAACAAGTGACCGTACTTTATGAAATCAAATGAATCTGCTTCAGTCCCACACGTGAGATGGCACTCTCTGCCCATCAAATTCCTTGTGCATGGCAATCATCCTCATTTATTGAGCCTGCAGTCGTTGACAATGAAAATCAATACAAAATCTGATCTGACGCATCAAAAATATCGATATATGCCCCATTTACATGGCGGGCAAATTTGAAGAACCAATGCAAAGTATTCGGGCTGGTTGCAATGCTACATACAGCAAAGCGGGCTTACCTGTCTCGCGGAATCGATACGGTCGCGATCGCCGCCGCAATCGACGCGATTCCGGATAGAACGAAGGCCGTCGACAGCGACATAGTGACGACCATTCCCGCGATGGCCGATCCCAACGGAAAGCCGGCCATGTTCAGGCTCATCGAAATCGACATGACTCGACCGAGCTGGCTCGGATCGGTGCGCCGCTGGCGCAGCGTCAGCAGCGCGACGTCGATCGGACCGGACATCACGCCAGCAAGCATCAGTCCGACCGCGAGTCCGCCAATGCCGAACTCTGCCGCGATCGGCCATGCCGCCAGGGCTGTGACCACCATCCCTGTTGCCATCACATGGCGCTCCCGTCCCGTGGTCCGAAGATGGCCGATCACGAGCGCACCAACGCCACCCGCCACGCCCATCGCCGCCCACAACAAGCCGGTCAGCGAACTGCCATCGGCTGCCGAGTAGTGACGGGTCACGAACACCGGCACGACGACGACCAGCACCCCCCAAGTAATCTGATAAAGCGAGTAGGAAATGGCAAGGCCGCGCAGCGTCGGTTGCCGGACGACCAGTACGATACCTTCGAACGTCTGTCGAAACAGGGACGCCTGGGGCGGCGCAAGGCTCGGCAGCCGGCGGACGTTGAACAGGCAGATCGCGGCACCCGCAAAGCCAACGGCGATGATCGACATCGCCGCCTCGGGGCCGAACACGCTTACGGCGAAGCCCGCCAGCGCCGGGCCGACCACATCGACGATCGCATAGACCGCGGTGTCCACTGCGTTGACCCGATCGAGCACGTGAGGCGGCACCAGACGCGGCAGTAGGGTTCGCGTACCTGACGCGCCCAAGGGGCCGGTCAGGGAAAAAAGCAATACCAGAATGAAAAGGACGGGTGCGCTCGCTACCCCGGCCCATGCGACGATACTGAGAACGGCAATGAATGCGGCACTTGCGATCATGTCGATTCGCACGGCGACCGTGGGGCCCACCCGATCGAGCAACGTGCCCGCGATGGGGCTCACGATTAGACCCGGGGCAATGGCGGCGAACGTCAACCATCCGGCCAACTCCGACGACGAAAACCGCGCCAGTGCAAACAGGACCAGGGTAAGGACGAACATGCGTCCGGCAAGACGGGACAGCGTGGCCGCAAGAATGAGCATCGGCAGGCCGGGAATCCTCATCAGATCACGGTAGGTATTCTGCTGTTCCAGAGAAGCTGCGGACTGACTGTCTTTTCTCATGTTGGTTTGGTTGCTTGGTCATCGACATACGCCCGGCACTGGAGATGCGTCGCGCATGACGATGACAAGATCGATCATAAAATCTCAATAAACTAATCTGAAATGCTCATCGAGGCTGGCACAGTTGGCGCATCGCCATCTTACGGCTTTCCCAATTTACCCATGAACCTGCGATACGCTTGCTGCGCGGCCTCCAGGCGATACACTTCATGCAGCGTGCTCCCTACGACAATCACCTGCTCGAACGACTCTCTCGCCTCAAGCAAGGCCGGATGCCAGCCTGGCCTGTCGAACCATGGATCGCCGTCCGCGATGACTTGCAGGACCGGGAGGTCCGCGCGCAAGCGCAGCCCATCGGCCCAATTCCATTCGGCAGGCGCGCAGCAGGACCATGCGGTGACGATGGCTGCGCAGCACGGCACCAGATGCCCCCACACTGCGACGGCCTCGCCGCCCTCGCTATATCCGGACAAAATGATTCTGTTAGCATCGACCCAAGGCGTTTTTTTCAATTCAGAAAATGCGTGGAGGATTTCCGCGCGCCGATAGATATCCGCTGGCGGAAACGTGCCCGATTCAATGGTCCCAGCTATGCAATTGCTTCTTCTGTATTTGCGAGCGAAGCTGTCCGGCGCGACAAATGCAAGACCGAGTTCATTGCTGATCGCCGCCATCACCTCTTCGCATTCGCCGATCCCGTACGCGCCGTGCATGTGGAGTACCACGGGGAGCTTGTCGTCCGCGGCCCGCCCGACGATACGGCCGGGCCGGGCAACGAGCGCCCCCTCCCAGGCGCGCGCAAGGTCGTCTGCATCGTCCGTCAATAGGAAGGCATCATAGAGATCAAGCATTCACCTGCTCCAGTCCATTCATTAAATACGTGCCCGCCAATGGGAGCGGACGCATGAATCACGGCCGCTCTAACCCACGCTCTCATGGCTTTCATAGTCCATTCACGCTGACACGCGTGGCCCGGACGGCAGCGTGTCGGGGCCAAAGAAACATATGTCTCGAAGCCCCACCTGCGTTCCGGGTCGGAGGAGCGCCACCGTTTGCGGCCAAGTTCGTTCGGCCGAGACTCCGAGGGCATTGCGAAGCCGCTTGGCGAACCTGGGCATCAGCGGCTCTGCCATATCGGCAAGGAGGAGAGCAGCTGCGAGTTCCAGCGCCACGGTCGTGCGGTTTCGATCCGACGAAAGTCTCGATTCACCGAGATGGCATTGCGCCGCCGAGAAACGGCGGGCGGACTCGACTAAGGCGGCGAGTGCCTTGGCTGCGTTGTTCAGAGAGAACCTGTCCGGCGACAGTTCGGCTTCGATTGCGCGCCGGTGGCCCTCCAGCGTGGCGAGGAAAGCCCGATGGTCCGTGCTCCAGTCTCCAGCGTCGGGGGCCGTTCCGCCGAATTCACGGCTGACCCGCTCGCCGAGCTCCCCAAGCCAACCCTCCCAGGCCGCCAGAATGTCGCGCTTGGTTTGGAGCAAGGCAGCGCGATCGAAGTTCGCGCGCTGCACTTCGCCGCGCGTCAAACTCAGATGAAAGCGCACCCAATCGACGCTTTCCGGACTCAGTACCTCCTTGCCCCAAACAGCGTGCTGCCGACTGGTTGAGAATTTCAGGCCCTCGAGGAGATAGAACTCGTTGACGTGGTAGTCAATGTCGGGCGACCAATTCGGAAAGGCGAGCCGGTACAGCGCTGGATACAGCAGGGTGTGATAGAAGCTGTTGTCGTAGCCGAAGAAGTGCACGATTTTCCAAGTGTCGTCCGGCTGGTGGGCGCGCCAGTCTCGCTGGAGGCGCGCCCCCAGCGCCTCGATGCCGAACAGGAATCCGAAGGCCATTTCGGGCCATGCCCAGATGACTTGTCGGGGGCCCGCAGGCTCGAGCGGGCTCACCCCCCAGGGCTGGGGGTGCGTGATGGGAACGCGAAAACCTTGCTTCGCGAGAATCTGTTCCGCCAGCGCGTGCAGCCGCGGGAGCGCGCAAAACAAGCCGTGGCAGGCAATCGTCTGGCCCATGCCGTGAAAGCTGGAAGCCGTGCCTTCCTCTTCGCAGACGAACATCGACAGGTGCTCGCCTGTCGCGTCGTCCAGCGTCACCACAAGGTCCCAGTCGTGCCCGGCCACCCACTCATGGCGACTGGCATCCTGATGCACCAGCATGCCCGGCAACGGCGCGCGCTCACGCTTCTTGCGGTGCTTGCCGCGCGCCTTGGCGCGCTTGACCTCACCCGCCTGCTGCAACTGGTTCTTCACCCACGTGTAGCTGCGCTGACCCGCATGTTCGCGCCGATACCAGCAATGGAAATGCCGCACGTTCCAGCCTGCGTAGTCACGCCGGTACAGCTCCACCAGCTTGACCACCTCATCAACCGGCGCACGCCGATGCGAAATCTGCTCGATCCGCTTGTCGATCAGCCCATCGAGCCCATCGGCTTCGTAGCGTCCCATCTGGCGGCGAAACGTGCGCTCGCATACCCCCAGCAGCCTCGCGGCCTCCGCTTGCGTCAGGCGCTTCTCCTGCCAGTCCGTGTAGACCTCTTCGAATCTCATCTTCCGGGTTTCCTGTAACCAGCGTGCCCGGCTTACGGCTGGCTTCATGCCGCACCCAAAAACCGGACAGATTACGTGCTACAGACCCGGACAATTCATTTGCTCGCGACAGTCGCGGCGGTCTGTCTTGACACGATCACCCGGCTTGCGTGGAATGAGCGATGGTGCGCAGACCATGCAGTCAAAACCTTTATCGACCAGCCGTCGGTACAGGCCGTACCCGCACGGACCCGCTTCATAGACAAAGCAGATGTGCCGCACCTTCTGCTGCAGCCGCTTGCACAACCGGTCGAGATCAATCTGCATCGTGCCGACCTTGCCGAATAATTCCACGTCGCTCATCCCGACCGCATAGACGACTGTGATCGAATCCTTGTGGACATCCAGGCCCACATACAGCGTGCTATCGTGTTCCATGCTGGCCTCCGCGGCGGAATACACCGTTGAGTGGCGGTTCCGCCCCCACTCAATGCGGCTCTGGCAGCCATGCTAACCCGCGCAGACCTCCCCACGGCGGCCAGCCCTACCGAGCGGGAGTCATACTGACTTGCTCGATGTCACCGCGTCGCCGCCGGATCGCGGCCGCGTCGCTCGAGGCCGAAGCACGGCGTCTCACGACACCCTCGATCCCGCCGCGCGTTCCCCCCGGCGCGACGCTCGCCGCGCGACATCGGCACGACAATTACATTACAAAGAACATTGCATTCGCCCTTCTATCAAGAGACCGCAGCACGTCGTTCGTAACCCTCATCATTACGAACGGTAATCTATACAAGAATCATTCTCATTTATATTGACTTCCGATTCCCGCGTGCCTACGATGCGCCCGCATCGCGCCATTTATGCGCTTTCACGAACGATCGCAACAAGCCTCTCGCAATGACGATCGCACGACAAAGGGAAGGGACATCAATGCAATTCTCGCCGCGCCTCGGGCAACCCGTTCGCCACCTTCAACACCGCGCCGTCCGACACGCGGCATTCGCCTGCGCGTGGCTCTTCAGCTCGGCCGCCTTCGCCGATGCGTCGCCTGACGCGTTGCCCGAAGCCCCCGAAGCCGACCTCTCGATCCACGCGCAGCCCGCGACGCAATGGACAGGCGTGTGGACGCGCCAAAACCTGCTCGGCGACATCGGCGGCCTGCGTCCGTGGCTCGGCAAATACGGCGTCACGCTCGGCCTCGCCGAAACGAGCGAATATCTCGCGAACCTGCGCGGCGGCTTGAAGCGCGGCGGCACGTACGACGGCCTCACGACCGCGACGCTCACCGTCGACACGCAAAAGGCGTTCGGCCTGCCGGGCGGCACGTTCAACGCGAGCGCGCTGCAGATCCACGGCCGCAACCTGAGCCAGTACAACCTCGGCACGCTGAACACCGCGAGCGGCATCGAGGCGCAGGACACGACGCGCCTCTGGGAGCTGTGGTATCAGCAGTCGTTCCTCGGTCAGCGCGTCGACGTGAAGATCGGCCAGCAGAGCGTCGATCAGGAATTCATGGTCAGCCAGTACGCCGCAACGTTCGTCAACACGATGTTCGGCTGGCCCGCACTGCCGTCGTACGACCTGCCGAACGGCGGGCCGGCGTACCCGCTCGCCGCGCTCGGCGTGCGCGTGCGCGGCAAGATCACGCCGTCGCTGACGGCGCTCGCGGGCGTATTCGACGGCGATCCGCTCGGCAACCATCCGAACAACCTGAGCGGCACCAACTTCAACCTGCACAACGGCACGCTCTTCATAGGCGAGCTGCAATACGCGCTCAACCAGCCGGCCGAAGGCCAGATGGACACGGGGCCGTCGAATGCGCTGCCCGGCACGTACAAGCTCGGCGTCTGGTATCACAACGGCCGCTTCGCTGATCAGCAGATCGACAACACCGGTCTGTCGCTGGCGAACCCGGCGTCGAGCGGCGTCGCGAGCGCGCATCACGGCGACTACAGCGTCTACGCGGTCGCCGACCAGATGGTGTGGCGGCCGGACCCGACGGGCGCGAAGAGCCTCGGCGTGTTCGCGCGCGTGATGGCCGCGCCGGGCGACCGCAACCTCGTGAGCGTCGCCGCGAATGCAGGCGTCGTGCTGAAAGCGCCGTTCGAAGGCCGTGACAACGACAGCGTCGGTCTCGCCGTCACGTACATCAAGGTCGGCTCGCACGCGAGCGCGCTCGACGAGGACTTCGCCAGCGTCACGGGCGGCCCGTACGGCGTGCGCACGAGCGAAACGGCGCTCGAGGCGACCTACCAGTACCAGGTCACGCCATGGTGGCAATTGCAGGCGGACGCGCAGTACACGTTCAACGCGGGCGCGGGCCAGAACCCGAGCGATCCGACGCAGCCGCTGCGCAACACGTTCGTCGTCGGCCTGCGCACGAACATCACGTTCTGAGCGCCGCATCCAGCGGCACGGTTTTCGTCAGTTCATGCGACGGCGCGCAACGCCGTCGCCCCTGCAAGGAGATTCACCGATGCTATCGTCCTCATCCTCGCCGCGCGTGCGCCGCGCCGCGCGCGCATTCGCCGCCGCGCTGGCCGCGCTGGCTGCGGCCGCCGCCGCGCGCGCGGAGCCGCAGGGCTTTCTCGAAACGCTGCATCGCCACGCGACGCTCGTCAACACCGTGCCCGACAACGGCGACCAGAACCCGTACGCGATCGCCGTCGCGCCGGTGTCGGCGGGTGCGGTGCGGCAAGGCGACGTGCTCGTCGACAACTTCAACAACGCGGCGAACCTGCAAGGCACCGGCAGCACGATCGTCGACTATCGCCCGTCGACGAAACAGATGAGCGTGTTCGCCGCGATCCCGCGCGACCTGAAGACGTGCCCGGGCGGCGTCGGCCTGTCGACCGCGATGACGATGCTGAAATCCGGCTGGGTGATCGTCGGCAGCACACCGAGCAACGACGGCACGACCGACACGAAGGGCGCGGGCTGCCTGATCGTGCTCGACAGCGAAGGCAAGGTCGCGTCGACGATCTCGAGCCCGAACATCAACGATCCGTGGGGCAACGTGGCGGTCGTCGACGACGGCGACCGCGCGACGCTCTTCGTCAGCAACGCGGGCTTCGGCGTCGGCGGCGCGAACGGCAATCCGCCCGTGTTCAAGCAGGCCACCGTGCTGCGGCTCGATCTCGAGATTCCGGCCGGCAAGCCGCCCGTCGTGAAGCGAGAGACGGTCGTCGCGAGCGGCCTCGGCGCGCAGGCCGACAAGGGCGTGTTCCTGGTCGGCCCGACGGGCCTCGCGCTGTCGGGCGACCGCAGCAAGCTGTACGTGTCGGACGCGATCGGCAACCGGATCGTCGAGATCGACGATCCGCTCACGCGCGACACGAGCGCGGGCGTCGGCCGCCAGGTGACGGCGGACGGCTTCCTGCGCCGCCCGCTCGCGCTCGCGACCGCGCCGAACGGCCATCTGCTCGTCACCAACGCGCTCAACGGGCAGGTCGTCGAGATCGATCCGGCGACGGGCAAGCAGCTCTATGCGCGCTGGATCGACACCGACAAGGCGCAATCGCCGCCCGGCAACGGCGACCTGTTCGGCATCGCGATGACGCCGGAAGGCGACGGCTTCTATTACGTCGAGGACGACGTGAACACCCTGATGCTGGCGAAGTGAGCGCTCCGATGACAGACGACCTCCATTCTCTTTCACGCCCCGCGCGGCGCGGCTTTCTGAAGGCCGGCGGCGCAGCGATGGCGGCGGGCCTCGCGGCCGCCGCCGTACCCGCGGCCGCCAACGCGGCGCAGGCTGCACCCGCCGGCGCGGCGCCGCACGATGCCGTCGAACCGTTCTACGGCCCGCACCAGGGCGGCATCGTGACGCCGCAGCAGAGTCACGCGTATTTCGCGGCGTTCGACCTGACGGCCGCCACGCGCGCCGACCTGATCGCGCTCCTGAAGTCGTGGACCGAAGCGGCTGCACGCCTTGCCCGCGGTGAAACCGCCCAGCCGCTCGCCGCCGAGGGACCCGGCGACGACAAGCCGCCCGTCGATTCGGGCGACGCGCTCGGCCTCGGCGCGGCGGGCCTCACGATCACGTTCGGCTTCGGACCGGGCATGTTCGTGCTGAACGGCAAGGATCGCTACGGCCTCGCGCGCCGCCGCCCGGCCGCGCTCGTCGATCTGCCGCGCTTCAACGGCGACCAGTTGCTGCCCGAGAAAACGGGCGGCGACCTCTTCGTGCAGGCGTGCGCGAACGACGCGCAAGTCGCGTTCCACGCGGTGCGACAGCTCGCGCGCCTCGGCGCGAGCGCCGCGCGCATCCGCTGGGGCCAGACGGGCTTCATCTCGGGCAAGCCCGGCGAAACGCCGCGCAACCTGATGGGCTTCAAGGACGGCACGCAGAACCCGCCGCGCGACGATCCGGCCGCGATGAAGCAATTTGTCTGGGCGGGCGACGAAGGTCCGGCATGGATGAAGGACGGCACGTACACGGTCGTGCGCCGCATCCGCATCACGCTCGAGCACTGGGACGGCACGGAACTCGGCTTTCAGGAGCAGGTGGTCGGCCGCCACAAGTACAGCGGCGCGCCGCTCGGCAAGCGCAACGAATCCGATCCGCTCGATCTCGATGCAGTCGACGCCGACGGCAATCCGGTGATTCCGGACAACGCGCACGCGCGGCTCGCGTCCGCGCAAGCGAACAACGGCGCGCAGATCCTGCGCCGCGCGTATTCGTACAACGACAGCACGAACTTCTACATCGAGCGCTGGCCGCCGTGGCGCCAGCAGACCGAGTACGACGCGGGGCTGATGTTCGTCGCGCACCAGCGCGACCCGCGCACGGGCTTCATTCCGATCAACGAAAAGCTCGCGAAGCTCGACATCATGAACCAGTTCACGACGCACGTCGGCAGCGCGATCTTCGCGTGCCCGCCGGGTGCGCGAACGGGTTCGTACATCGGCGCCGCGCTGTTCGAAGCCTGAACGCCGACGTCCCGACCAATCCGGATCACCGAAAGAGACACACCGACATGAACAACGCATGCATCCTCCGCGGCCTGCGCCGCCATGCGTCGACGACGGCCATCGCCGCCGCCGCCGCGCTAGCGCTCGCCGGCGCGCTGGCTTCGCCGCTCGCGTCCGCCGCGACGCTCACGCTCTACAGCGCGCAACACGAGCAAGTGGTCAACCAGCTCGTGAAGGACTTCGAAGCGCAGACGGGCATCGGCGTGAAGGTGCGCACGGGCGAAGGCCCGGCGCTCGCCGCGCAGCTCGTCGCCGAAGGCGACAGGACACCCGCCGACGTCTACTTCACCGAGAACTCGCCCGAGCTCGTGCTGCTCGACGAAAAGGGCCTGCTCGCGAAAACCGACGCGGCGACGCTCGCAGCCGTGCCCGACCGCTTCAGCTCGCCGGACGGCAACTGGGTCGGCGTGCTCGCGCGCGAGAACGTGCTCATCTACAACGTCACGAAAATCCAGCCGCAGCAGTTGCCGGCGTCGCTCCTGGATCTCGCGAAGCCGGAATGGAAGGGCAAGGTCGGCATCGCGCCGAGCGACGCCGATTTCCTGCCGCTCGTGAGCGGCGTGCTCGCGCTGAAAGGCGAGGCGGCGACGCTGCAGTGGCTGAAGGGTCTGAAGACCAACGCGCAGATCTTCGACGACGAAGAAGGCGTGACGGCCGCCGTCAATCGCGGCGCCGTCGCGACGGGCATCGTCAACAACTACTACTGGGCGCGCCTGCACGCCGAGCTCGGCGACAAGGCGATCCGCAGCGCGATGTTCCATTTCGCGAACGGCGACGTCGGCGGCCTCGTCAACGTATCGGGCGCGGCTGTGATGAAGGCGTCGAAGCATGGCGCCGACGCGCAGAAGTTCGTCGCCTATCTCGCCGGCGAGCGCGCGCAGAACCTGATGGCGAAGGGGCGCGTCAGCTTCGAGTATCCGCTGCACCCGGGCGTCGCGCCCGATCCGATCCTCAAGCCGTTCGACCAGTTGAGCCCGCCCGCGATCACGTTCAAGCAGCTCGGCGACGACAGCCAGGCCGGCAAGCTGCTGCGCCGCGCCGGCCTCCTGTGAGCGCGCCCGCATGACCGACACCGTCGCCCGCGCGACGCCCGCCGCGCCGCCGTCCGTTCCCGACCGCGTGCCGCGCCGCGTGCCGCGCGGGCTCGCCGCGGCGGCGGCGCTCGGGCCGCTCGCCGTGCTGCTGCCGATCGCGTTTACCGCGTATCGCGCGGCAAGCCTCGGCGCCGGCGACGCGAGCGAGCTGCTGTTCCGCCCGATCGTCGCCGAGCTGCTCGGCAACACGCTCGCGATCACGTTCGCCGCGACGCTCGTGTGCGCGGTGCTCGGCACGGCTGTCGCGTGGCTCGTCGAGCGCACCGATCTGCCCGCACGCCATCTGTGGGCCGCGCTCGCCGCGGCGCCGCTCGCCGTGCCGCCGTTCATCACCAGCTATGCGTGGGTATCGATCAGCCTCGACCTGCAGGATTTTATCGGCGCGCTGCTCGTGCTCGCGTCGTCGTATTTCCCGCTCGTCTATCTGCCCGTCGCCGCCGCGCTGCGCGGGCTCGATCCGGCGCTCGAGGAAAGCGCGCGCACGCTCGGCTGCCGCCCCGCGCACGTGTTCGCGCGCGTCGTGCTGCCGCAACTGCGGCCCGCGCTGCTGGGCGGCATGCTGCTCGTCGCGCTCGGCGTGCTGTCCGAGTTCGGCGCGTTCACGCTGCTGCGCTATCGCACCTTCACGACCGAGATCTACGCCGAATACCGGATCGAGTTCGACGGCGGCGGCGCCTCGCTGCTCGGCTGCCTGCTGATCGCGCTGTGCCTCTTGTGCGTCGTGCTCGAATTCCGCGTGCGCGGCCGCGCACGCTACGACCTCACGCATCGCGGCACGCGTCGCGCCGCTCACCGCTACGCGCTCGGCGCATGGCGCTGGGCGGCGGTCGCGGGCCTCGCGGCGCTCGCCGCCGCGACGCTCGGCGTGCCGCTTACGATGATCGGCTACTGGCTCACCCAGCAGGGCGTCGCCGCCGTCACGCCCGCCGACGTGTCGCCCGAGCTGCTGTGGAACGCGACGCTCGCATCGGCCGGCTTCGGCATCGCCGCCGCCGCGCTCACGGCCGCGCTCGCGCTGCCGCTCGCCTTCCTGCTGGTGCGCTATCCGAGCCGCATCGCAACCGCGCTCGAGCGCCTCGTGTTCACAGCGCAGGGGATGCCCGGCATCGTCGTCGCGCTCGCGATCGTGTCGCTGACTGTGCGGCTGTTGCAGCCGCTGTATCAAAGCACGCCGATGCTGATCGTCGCGTATGCGATCCTGTTCCTGCCGCTCGCGCTCGTCAGCATGCGTGCGGCGGTTGCGCAGGCGCAGGTGCGCCTGGAGGAAACCGCGCGCGCGCTCGGCCTCACGTGGATGCAAACCATGTGGCGCGTGCTGCTGCCGCTCGCGGGCCCGGGCCTCGGCGCGGCGGCGACGATGGTGTTCATTTCCGTCGTCACCGAGCTGAACGCGACGCTGCTGCTGTCGCCGATCGGCACGCGCACGCTCGCGACGCAGGTATGGAGCGATACGTCGACGCTCGCGTTCGCCGCCGCCGCGCCCTATGCGGCGCTGCTCGTCGCGCTGTCGCTCGTCGCATCCGCACTGCTGTTCGTGCTGCTCGGCCGCTCGGCGGTCCGCGCGGTTCCGTCGGGCGGCGCCTGACATCTTGTCTTTTGCGGTCCCCATGAGCGAACTTCGCATCCAGCACGTGCACAAATCGTTCGACGGCCACGCCGTGCTGCACGACGTGAGCCTGACCGTCGGGCGCGGCGCGCTGCTCGCCCTGCTCGGCCCGTCCGGCAGCGGCAAGACGACGCTGTTGCGCATCCTGTGCGGCTTCGAGCGCGCGGAGCACGGCACCGTCGACATCGACGGACGCCGCGTCGCGGGGCCCGGCGTCCATCTGCCGCCCGAAGCGCGGCGCATCGGCTACGTGCCGCAGGAAGGCGCGCTGTTCCCGCATCTGACGGTCGCCGACAACATCGCGTTCGGCCTGCCGCGCGCGCAGCGGCGCGTGCACCATCGCGTCGCGGAACTGCTCGACATGGTCGGCCTGCCCGGCGCGTTCGCGCACCGCGCGCCGCAGCAGCTCTCGGGCGGCCAGCAGCAGCGCGTCGCGCTCGCCCGCGCGCTCGCACCCGGGCCGTCGCTCGTGATGCTCGACGAACCGTTCTCGTCGCTCGACACGTCTCTGCGGCTCGAAACGCGCGCGGCCGTCGTCGACGCGCTCGCCGCCGCCCGCGCGACCGCCGTGCTCGTCACGCACGATCAGCCCGAAGCGCTGTCGCTCGGCGACGAGGTCGCGGTGATGTGGCAGGGTCGGCTCGTGCAGACGGCGCGGCCCGAAACGCTCTATCGTCAGCCGGCGACGCGCGAGCTCGCGTCGTTCATCGGCGATGCGATGCTGTTCGAAGGCGTCGTCGAACGCGGCTTCGTCGTGTGCGTGCTCGGGCGCCTGCCGCTGCGCGCACCGCTGCCCGACGGCCCCGTCGATGCGCTGCTGCGCCCCGAGCAGATCCGGGTCCAAAGCGCATCCGCGCCGCGCGCCGACCATGAGCGCTGGCACGATGCGATCGTGCGCGACGTGACGTTCGGCGGACAGGATGCATATCTGCGCGCGCAGCTCGTCGACGCGCCCGATACGCTGATCCGCGCGCGCGTGCCGGGCTATCGGTGCCCGGCGCTCGGCGAGCGGATCGTGCTCTCGGTAGACGACGGCGTGATCGCGTATCCGCGCTGAGGGCGCGCGAAGGCAGGCAAGGGAAAGGACCGGTGCGCCGCGCGGGCCGCCGCTATCCGCGGCTCAGCGCAGCGATCCGTACGAGGACGACGACCGCCGCGCGCCGTCGATGCTGACGCTGCCCGCGCCCGTCACGTACAGCAGCAGGAAGCCGCCCGCGATCGCGACGTTCTTCCAGAAGTGCACGACCATGTCGCGCTGCAAAGCCGAATTGGTCGCGTCCCAGAAATTGTGACCGATGAGCGCGGCGGCCAGCGTGTAGAGCGCGAGCACGAGCGCGAGCGGCTTCACCTTGTACCCGACGACGAGCAGCAGGCCGCCCAGCGCTTCGAGCGCGACGATCGCGGGCGCCGCGACCTGCGTGAACGGCACGCCGAGCCCCTTCAGATAGCCGACGAACTCGCCGTAGCCCAGAAGCTTCATCGCGCCGCCCCAAAGGAACAGCACGGCAAGCAGGAGCCGTGCGAAAAAAATGACGCCGGAATCGACGGAACGCGTCATGCGTGACCTCCTGGTGATGAATCGACGCAGCCGCGCCGGGCGCGGCTATCTCGTAAATCCGCCAGAATAGGAGGTCTCGTCCGTCGTTCCAAGTAAAAGGTTGTAGCAAATCTTTACACGGCAAGACCGTACGAAACGGCGCAAAACAGGGCCGCAGCGCAGGCGCGCGGACCCGCATGCATCACGCTTGCGTCGGCAGCAACGAGCCAGTCCACGCTGTCACGAACGGCGGCGACGCGCTCAATGCACGACCATCCCCGTCAGCCAATACGCCTGCACGCAAGTCATCACGCCGACGATCAACGCGAAGAACAGGCTATGCCGGAGCGTGAAGCGGAACAGATCCGCCTCGTGTCCGACGAGACCGACTGCCGCGCAAGCGACCGCGATCGACTGCGGCGAAATCATCTTGCCCGCGACGCCGCCCGTCGTGTTCGCCGCGACGAGCAGCGTGCTCGGCACGCCGATCTGCTGCGCGGTCGTCGCCTGCAGCGAGCAGAACAGCGCATTCGACGATGTGTCGGAGCCCGTCAGGAACACGCCGATCCAGCCGAGCAGCGGCGAGAAGAACGGGAACGCGGCGCCCGTGCCCGCGAGCAGCAGCGCGAGCGTCGTCGACATCCCCGAATAGTTCTCGACGAACGCGAACGCGAGCACGAGGCCGATCGACAGCACCGGACGCTTCAGGTCCTTCAGCGTCTCGACGAACGTGCGCAGCCCGGCGCGCGCCGGAACGTTCAGGATCGCCATCGATACGATCGCCGACAGCAGGATCGCGGTGCCCGTCGCCGCGAGCAGATCCCAGTTGAACACGGCGGGCACGGGCGTCGGATGCGCGACGACGGGCGCCATCTTCTGCGTGAGCTTGTCGAGATGCGGAACGTGGAACGGCAGCGTCGTGAACGCGAGCGCGCCGCCCTTCGCGAACAGCGCCTTGAACGGCTTCATGCTCCAGATCGTCACCATCACGGTCAGCACGACGAATGGCGACCACGCGCGCACGATCTGCGCGAGCGAATACGGCGAAGGCTGCCGGCCGCCCATCGCGCGCGCGCCACCCAGGCCGCCCGGCATGCCGCCCAGCGCGAGCGCGCCGCCGCCCGCCGCGGCGACCATGCTCGCGCCCGCGGCCTCGCGCGCGCGCTTCGGCTGCCACACCTTCAGGAACGACGCGAGCGCGACGAGGCTCGCGAGCGCGGACGTCACGTCGGGCAGCTCGGGCCCGATATAGTTCGACGTGAAGAACTGCACGAGCGAGAAGCTGCCGCCTGCGACGAGCGCGGCGGGCCACGTTTCGCGCACGCCCTTCACGCCGTCCATCACGAACACGAGCCAGAACGGCAGGAAGAACGACAGGAACGGCAACTGGCGTCCCGCCATCGCGCCGACCGCCATCGGATCGAGGCCCGATACCTGTCCCGCGACGATCACGGGAATCCCGAGCGCGCCGAACGCGACGGGCGCGGTATCCGCGATCAGGCAGAGGCCGGCCGCGTAGAGCGGATTGAAGCCGAGACCGACGAGCAGCGCCGCCGTGATCGCGACCGGCGCGCCGAAGCCCGCCGCGCCTTCGAGGAATGCGCCGAACGAGAAGCCGATCAGCAGCATCTGCAAGCGCTGATCGTCGGTCAGCGACACGATCGAGCTGCGGATGACATCGAACTGGCCGCTCTTCACGACGATCTTGTAGAGGAACACCGCGGTGACGATGATCCATGCGATCGGCCACAGGCCGTACGCGAAGCCGTAGGCGGCCGATGCGAACGCGCGCTCGGCGGGCATCCCGTAGACGGCGATCGCGATGACGAGCGAAAGCGCGAGCGTCAGCGCGCCCGCGACGTGCCCCTTGAGCCGCAGCACCGCGAGCGACACGAAGAAAAGAATGATCGGCGCGCCGGCTGCGAGCGCCGACCAGCCGACGCCGCCGAGCGGCAAATAGACCTGGTTCCAAACCTGCACGGATGTCTCCTTCCATGAGTGAATCTGAATCGGGCGACGGCCTCGCGGCCGTTCGAATCGATGCGCCGGTCGGTGCCGGCACTTTGGTTTCGGTGCGATGCGCGAGGTGGGCGCGCGTCGCCTGCTTCTGGGTGTCGGGGGATTCAACGTCGTCGAATCGCCGGGTTGCTGCGTTCGGTTTTCGCTTCTTGCCGCTTCTTTGCTTCTTTGCTTCTTTGCTTCTTTGCTTCTTTGCTTTGATGCTTTGATGCTTTGATGCTTTGATGCTTTGATGCCGCCCCGCGCATTTGCGATATCGCGACGACGCCGCGCAACAATCAGCACACCGCACTGCTTTGCGCGACCGCGTCGTGCATCGACGAGCATTTCGACGAGCAACGCGCGATGCAACGCGCGACGTGACGCGGCACGATCCGTCGAGCGCGCCGCGGTCGAGCGCGGCGCGCATCGGATGCCCCATCCATGCTGGCTTTCAGGCGTCGTCGCAAATCAGCACGAGAACCCGCTGCGGCCCATGCACGCCGACCTGAACGGTCTGCTCGACGTCGGCGGTGCGCGACGGTCCCGTGATCACGTTGACCGCGCGCGGCAACACAGGCACCGACGCGCGCACGCGCGCCCACGCGTCCTCCATCGTCGCGACGATCGCACTGCGATTCACGAGCACGACGTGCGTCGCGGCGACGAAGTTGAGCGACGTCGGCGTCGCTGCCGACGACAGGCACATGACGCTGCCCGTCTCCGCGATCGCCGCGAACGACGGCGTCACGCTGACGAGTCCGTCGCGCCGCAAGTCGACGCCGGGCAGCGCGCCGTGCGTGCGCCACGGCAGCGCTTCGAGCGCCGCCGCGACGACGAGCGGCGCACCGGCCAGGCCCGCGTCGCGCAGATATGCATCGACGGCCGCGGGCGCGTCGGCGGCCGTCGCGATACGCGTGCACGTCGCCGACACCTGCTGCGCCTTCGCGACGAAGCGCGCGACGAGATCGACGTCGCCGAGCGAAATCGCCGGGCCGCACGCGGCGGAAGACGCGGCGGAAAACGATGCGTCCGGCGCGAACGCGGCATTCGCATTCGACGCGGCGGATGCACCCGCGCCCTTCGTTTGCGCCTGCGCCGGAAACTGCGCGGCGAGCTGCGCGCGCTCGCTGCCGAGCGCCGCGCGAATACGGCCGAGAATGTCGTCGCGCGCGCTCATCGACGCACCTCCGATTGGTTCGCGCGCGTCGCGTCCCACGTCTCGAAGAACGTGCGCGGCGGCGGTTTCGGCAATTCGCGCGAATCGGTCCAGCCGGATGCGAACGGCACGCGCGCGATGCTGCCGCGCTTGCCGCCGAGGCCGCGCAGCACGCGCGCGCCGACGCGCGTCAGCCAGTGATACAGCGTCGGCCGCCGCGCGACCACGCCGAACGCGCGCAGCAGGAAGCGCGTACCGGGCGCGGTGAGCCGCGCGTCGAACTGCATCCCGCGCAGCTTCTTGAGCAGCGTCGGCAGCGGAATCTTCACCGGACACACTTCCGCACAGCGTCCGTTCAGCGTGCACGCGTTCGGCAGATCGGTGTCGTGTTCGATACCTTGCAGAAGCGGCGTGAGGACGGCGCCCATCGGCCCCGGATAGACCCAGCCGTATGCATGCCCGCCGACCGCGCCGTACACCGGGCAATGGTTCATGCACGCGCCGCATCTGATGCAGCGGAGCATGTCGCGGAACTCGCCCGCGAGCATCCGCGTGCGGCCGTTGTCGACGAGCACGACGTGATACTCGCGCGGCCCGTCGAGATCGTCGTCGCGCTTCGGGCCCGTGCTGAACGTCGTGTACGACGTGATCTCCTGCCCCGTCGCGCTGCGGCCGAGCAGGCGCACGAACAGCGCGACGTCGTCGAGCGTCGGCACGACGCGTTCGATGCCCGCCGTCACGATGTGCACGCGCGACAGCGTCGACGTGAGATCGCCGTTGCCTTCGTTCGTGCAGATCACGTTCGAGCCTGTCTCGGCGACGAGATAGTTCGCGCCCGTGATGCCGACGTCGGCGACGAAGAACTTGTCGCGCAGCACCTTGCGCGCCTCGCCGACGACGTCCGCGACGGTCTCGCGCGGCCCGTCGTATTGCGCGGCCGAATGATGCTCGGCGAACAGTTCGGTAACCTGACCGATCGTCTTGTGCAGCGCCGGGAACACGATGTGGCTCGGTCCTTCGTGCGCGAGCTGCACGATGTATTCGCCGAGATCGGTTTCGACGACCTCCATCCCCGCGCCCTCGAGCGCGGCGGGCAGCCCGATCTCCTCGCCGACCATCGACTTGCCGCGCGTGATGGTCTTCGCGTTCGCGTCGCGGCAGATCTTCAGCACGATCTCGCGCGCGTCGGCCGCGTCGTTCGCCCAGTGGACAACGCCGCCCGCGCGCGTGACGGCCGCTTCGTAGCGTTCGAGATACGTATCGAGATTCGCGAGCACGTGGTCCTTCACCGTCTTCGCGCGCTCGCGCAGCAGCTCGAACTCCGGCAACAGCGACACGACGCGCCGCCGCTTCTCGATCCAGCCTTCGCCGAGCATCCCGAGCGCTTCCTGGAGCTGCGCATCGTGCAGCGCGGCGCTCGCGCGCGCCTTGAACGTCGTCGTCGCGGAAGGTTGCGCGCTCATTCGCCCTCCCCGCAGATCGGATCGACGTTCATCCCGGTCAGCACTTCGGCGACGTGATAGACGCGCACCGGGCTCCCTTCGCGCTTCAGCCGCCCGCCGATGTTCATCAGGCAGCCGAGGTCGCCGCCCGCGAGCACGGTCGCGCCGCTCGCGGCGACGTTCGCGGTCTTGTCGCTGACGATCTTCGTCGAGATCTCCGGATACTTCACGCAGAACGTGCCGCCGAAGCCGCAGCAGACTTCGGCATCCTTCATTTCCTTCAGCGCGACGCCCTCGACGCGCGACAGCAGCGCGCGCGGCTGCGCCTTGATGCCGAGGCCGCGCAGGCCCGAGCAGGTGTCGTGATAGGTCAGCGTGCAGTCCGGCACCGCGACGCGCTCGGGGCCCGACCAGCCGAGCACGTCGGTCAGAAAGCTCGTCAGCTCGTGCGCGCGCGCGGCGAGCCGCTCGGCGCGCGGCTTCCAGACGGGATCGCTCGCGAGCAGGTCCGGATAGTCGTGGCGCAGCGTGCGGATGCACGAGCCGGACGGCGCGACGACGTAGTCGTAGCCTTCGAACACGTCGATCGTGCGGCGCGCGATGCGGCGCACGTCGTCGAAATCGCCGCTGTTCAGCGCCGGCTGGCCGCAGCAGGTCTGCGCGCGCGGCGCATCGACCGTGCAACCGGCCGCCTCGAGCAATTGCACGGCGGCCAGCGCGGCGCTCGGCCGAAAGAGATTCGCGAGGCACGTGACGAACAGTCCGACGCGCGGCGTCTCGCGGGCGCCGCCGGGCAAGCCGGCGGTCTGCGGGGATGGGTCCATGTGTTTCTTCCCGGCCGCTCGTCGCGGCCGCTTCTTCGCTTCAACGGATCGCCGCGCGATCGCGCGCGGCTGGCTTCGGTGACCTATACTTGGTCATGTTGGTCTGACCACACTGGCCAAGATAGTGAGATGGCAACCGGCTGTCAATGTCGCGGCCATCAGGGAAAACGCCGATCCCAATCTTGCCGATCGCGCCGAAACCCGCGCCGGCATTGCCTCGGACGGCCGTCGGCGCCCCGGCGGGTATAATCCCGCGCGGCCGCCGCACGCCCCGGCGCAGGTCGGCCGACGCGCCGCGAACGCCCGGCCGCACCGACCGGCGCCCGCGCACCCCAACCGTCCAGAAGGCCCGTGCATGACGTTTCAGCCTGTCGAGTCCTATACCCGCGTACGCCTGTCCGACGTGGTGTCCGATCAGATCAAGTCGCTCATCTCGGCCGGCAAGCTGCTGCCCGGTCAGAAGCTGCCGACCGAGCGCGAGCTCGCCGCGCAGTTGAACGTGTCGCGCCCGTCGCTGCGCGAGGCGCTCGTGCGGCTCGAAGCGGACGGCTTCATCGGCTCGGTCGGACGCGGCGGCTTCGTCGTCGCGGACATCACGGCGCCCGTCGTGTCGAACCCGCTCGCCGATCTGCTGCTGCAAAACCCTGAAGCGAGCCACGACGTGCTCGAACTGCGGCATGGCCTCGAAACGATCTCGACCGCCTACGCGGCCGAGCGCGCGACGCCCGGCGATCTCGCGAAGATCAAGGACGCGTTCGATTCGCTCGCGGGCCTGTCGCTGAAGCACGAGCCAGGCCGGCTCGCCGAGGTCGACGCGAACTTCCACCTCGCGATCGCCGATGCGACGCACAACGTCGCGCTGATCCACGTGATGCACGGCATCCACGGGCTGCTGCAGGAATCGATGCACAAGTCGCACCGGCTCGTGAACCATGCGGACACGATGGAGCGCGCGCTCCTCGAGCAGCACACCGAAATTTACGAAGCGATCGCCGCCAAGGACCCCGAACGCGCGCGCGCCGCGGCTGAGCGGCATCTGCAGTACGTGCGGACGCTGTACGAACGGGCGGCGTAACGCGTTCGTCACGCCGCGGCCGCCGTCGCCGATGCTAAATTGGGATTTTTCGACGAGGAGCGCGCATGCCGACGCCGGACCATCCATGGAATTCGCTGGAGATCGTCAAGCTCGCCGCCGATGTCCTCACGCCGCTGTCCGTCGCCGCGTTCGGCTGGCTCCTCAGCCATCGGCTCAAGCAGCTCGAGCTCGTCCAGTGGACGAACCAGAAGCTGATCGAAAAGCGGCTCGCCGTCTATGACGCGGTCGCGCCGCTCCTCAACCGCCTGCTGTGCTTCTACACGTGGGTCGGCCCGTGGAAGGACATCTCGCCCGACGACGTGATCCGCACGAAGCGCGAGCTCGACCGGACGATCCACATCTACCGCCACCTGTTCGACGACGACGTCTACCGCGCCTATCAGGCGTACCTCGACGCGCTGTTCGACACGCATTCCGGCGCCGGACAGGACGCGCGGATCAGGTCGACGATCGCGAGCCCCGACGGCGACCGCATCGGTCACGGCACCTATCGATGGCATCCCGCCTGGTCCGCCCGCTTCTCGAGCACGGACGTCGCGTCGAGGGACGAAGTGAGGGCGCGCTATCAACGCATCATGGACGGATTGCGCGTGTCGCTGGGCGTCGCGCGATGACAGCCGCGGGCAGCGCGCGACGCCCAGCCGTCGGGCCCTCGGGCCCTCCGGCCGCTGCAACATCCGCCGATACAAAAATCGCGAAACGTCACGGACTGCACATCAACGTGTCACACGCAGCGTGTCTGATTCGGGGTACCGATCTTGGTTGACTTCGTTGATCTCACGGCCCGCACGTGGCGTCGGCGCATGCGCGCCGCGTCGTCCGGGACCGGACCGGCACCGACATGAAAGCACGGCCGATGCTCGAATACGCGCTGCACCCGGTGGAGGATCGACTGGTCCACGTCGACGAACTCTGTCGTGCGGAACCCGTCCCGCGCGGGTGGGCACGCTGCCCGCTCTGCCTGGAAGCGCTCTACGTCGTGCAGTTGCGCGACCGCTCGCACGCGCGCCGCTTCGTCCATCTGGCAGGCGAATTCGCGCGCTGCCCGCTCGTCAACGACGCGCTGCCGAACCCGCTCGCGGTCCACGTCGGCCCGCCGCTCGACGAGCACGGCCGGCGGCAGCGCGCAACCTTCTTCCGCCACTGGCAACGGCATCTGCACACGATCCGGCAGACAGCGTCCGCGTTCGGGATCGCGCGCTTCATGCGCGTGATCGAGCACGCGGACGTGCTGAAGCTGTGGGCGTGGCCAACGCTCGCGCAACGCGACATCCCATACATCCTGCTCGTGCTGACCGAGTTCATCGCCGCGCCCCGCGGCGAGAAACAGGCTGCGTGGTCGCGCTTCTGGTTCGATGCGTCGGTGCAGCAGATCGACGATCTGCGCAAGCCGCGCGGCATGCTGCCGCGGCTGTTCCGGCTGCGCTACCGATTGCCCAGGATGTCTAAGTTTCCGAATGCGCGGCATCTGATCGACTGCCAGCCGGTGCAGATGGACGATGCCGGCCCGAGCGACACGGCAATCGGCACGCCGCGCGCCGACATCGCCGCGTTCGAGACGTTCGCCGCGCGAAGCGCGCGGCAACCGATCGATTGAGAAGGAAGATCGCGCGGCTCGCGAACCTGCGACGCGCGCGGACGCGTCACGTGTAGAGCGACGCGTCGGGCAGCATGCCCGTCAGCGCATAGCGGCCGACGTCGCGCAGCCGGTAGTCGAGAGGATCGTGCAGCGTATGCGTGCGCGCATTGCGCCAGAAGCGGTCGAGCGCGAGCGGCGCGGCTGTCGCACGCGCGCCGCAGGCGTCGAACAGCGCCTCGCTGACGTCAAGCGCCGCACGCTGCGCGACGATCTTCGCCTCCGACACCGCGAGCGCGACTTCCGCGCGCGCATCGGCCGTCAGCGCCGCCTTCTTCGCCCATGCGGTCTGCAGCGCCCGCGCCGCGCGATCCGCGAGCGCCTCGGCGCTCACTGCCTGCACGCGCATGTCGCCGAAGCGCTGCAGCGTGTACGGATCGTCGGCCGCGCGGTCGACGCCCGAATGCACCCATGGCCGCCCCGCTCGCTGCACGTAGTCGCGCGCCTCGGCGAGCGCGCCTTCCGCGATGCCGACGAAGAGATTCGTCAGCACGAGCTGCGACACGAGCGTGCGCAGCGTCGCGCGCGGCGTCGGCGGCGTCTCCGAGCGATGCAGCACTTCGTCGGGCTCGACGCGCACGCCGTCGAACGACACGCTGCCGCTGTCGGTTTGCCGCTGGCCGATCGGATCCCAGTCGTCGCGCACCGCGATCCCTTCGCGCCCGGTCGGCACGACGGCGAACACCGGCTTGCCCGTGTCCGGATCGTGCGCGGATATCGTCATCCGCTGCGAGCCGCGCGTGCCTGAGCAGAAGCCCTTGACGCCGTCGAGCCGGTAGCCGCCGTCGCCCGTCGCGTGTGCGACGAGCCGCGCGTCGAGCGGGTTCACCGCGTTGCCCCACCACCAGTCGTGCTCGACCGTGCCGCGCAGATAGCGCTCGCGCTGCGCGGCGCTGCCCCATACGTCGACGCTGACGATCTGCAAGCATTGAAAGCCGAGCAGATGCGCGAGCGCACTGTCGACGCGCGCGAGCGCGCGGATCGTGTGATAGATCACGGGCCAGCCGGCTTCCTGGCCGCCGAATTCGCGCGGCACCGCAAGCGTCAGCAAGCCGGCGTCGGCGATCCACCGCTTCTCGCGCGCCGCGTGGCCGCCCGCGCGATCGCGCTCGGGCGCGCTCGCGCGCAGTGCCGCGATCAGCTCGGCGAGCGTGCGCGGCCCTCGGTCCGCTTCGGCAGTCAGTTCAACCAGGACTCGTGGATCGTTCATTCGGAGGCTTCCCAGATGGCGGGCTCGCCGGTCGATGCGACGGCGGACCGCGATGTCACGCGTCCGCACGCGCCGCACCGCCGGTTGTTGTCGATCGCCCGATAAGCAGTGTGGTGTACGTCGAATACTAGCGCCGGGCACCTGTAATCAATGTACAAATATGTGTCGGAACATCATCGCGTCACACAACCGCGCCGACATGCATCGAAATGTGCGACGCGCGGCTGTATGGAGGATCAGCGTTGCTCCGCAAGCATGCGTGTCGACGATCGACGAGGATTGCTTACGTTTCTTGCGATTGCTCCACTGCCCGGACATTCGCTCGTCGCGGCAACGCGGCTGCCTGCCCGACGTTCATGCATGGCGCGCCGCGCGGCCTTCGACGGATGTCGGACGACTCGAACCGCGCCATGCTGCGAGCCGATTACGATCATCATCGTCTCGCCGTCGTCGCGACGCGGCCGTGGCATTGCTTCCCGAAAACCGCCATCGTCACGAGCCCGCATGTCAGTTCCATGTTCCATGCGCGGGCGCTCGCGCGGCGCATGTCGTCGGCGTCGCCATCGCAATGGCAGCCGTGGCGCTCGCCATCCGCGTACCGCGTCGACGCGCCGTGAACGATGCGCACGTTCCGAATCGTTCCGCAGGTGCAACGGTGAGCTTCTTCGGGAGCCGACGCGACGCCCGCCATGCGGACGCGATGTCCGGCCCGCGCGACGCTCGACGTCGCATCCGGCGCGCCGACGTCGACGCCGTTCACGCCCGCGCCCGACGACGGCCGTTCGAGCCCGTTGATGAGCCGCAGCAGCGTCGACTTGCCTGCGCCGCTGCGGCCGATCACGCCGAACACGCCGCCGCGCGCGACGTCGAGCGTCACGGCGCGCAGCGCGGCCGACGGGCCGTGCGGACCGTTGAACACCTTGCTCGCATGCTCGAACGACACGGCCGCACCCGCCGCAAATGCAGCCGCCGCGTCGCGCGCGGCCGCGCCGGCTTCTCGCCTGGCCGCCGTCGAGCGTTCGATGAAACATGGGGAATCGAATAGTTGCACCATCGGATCGCCTCGTCGCCTTCTCACACTTTCTCGGCTTCGCGCACGCGGCCGAACCGGTGCTGCGCGCCCGCATGCCAGTCGGGCAGCCGCGCGCTTCCGCCGAAGAGCTTCGCGCGCAGCGTCGGCGCGCAATCGTAGTCCTCCTTATAAAGGCCGCGATTCTGCAGTTCCGGCACGACCCAGTCGACGAAATCTTCGAACGACTCGGGCATCACCGTGCGCGTCACGTTGAAGCCGTCGACGCCCGTTTCGTCGATCCACGCGGCAAGCTCGTCCGCGACCTGAGACGGCGAGCCGACGACCGGGTGATAGCGCCCGCCGATCGACATCTGCTCGAGCATGCGCCGCACGGTCCACACGCCCGACGTGCTTTTCTTCGAGATCGCGTCAACGGCCGACTGGATCGAATCGGTCTTCACGTGCGCGATCGGCTCGTCGAGACCGAAGCGCGCGAAATCGATGCCGGTCGAGCTCGCGAAATGCGCGAGCCCCGCTTCGGGGTTCGCGTAGCGCCGGTATTCGTCGAACTTCTCGCGCGCGAGCCGCGCGTTCTCCGCCGTCACGACCGTGATGCCCGCGAAGATCTTGATCGACGCCGGATCGCGTCCGATCCGCGCCGCGGCCGCGCGAATGTCCGTCACCGCCGAGCGCGCGGCGGCCTTGCTCTGCCCGTTCACGAACACGCACTCGGCGTGCTTCGCGGCGAACTCGACGCCGCGCACCGACGATCCGGCCTGATAAAGCACCGGCGTGCGCTGCGGCGACGGCTCGCTCAGATGGATCGCGTCAACCGAATAATACGGCCCGTCGTGACGCACGCGTCGCACCTTGTCCGGCTGCGCAAACACGCGCGCGTCGCGGTCGCGGATCACCGCGTCGTCGTCCCAGCTCCGCTCCCACAGCTTGTAGACGACGTCCATGTAATCGTCGCCGCGTGCGTAGCGATCGTCGTGCTCGATCTGCTTCACGAGCCCCATTCCGCGTGCGGCGCTGTCGAGGTAGCCGGTGACGATGTTCCAGCCGATGCGCCCCTTCGTCAGATGATCGAGCGTCGACATCCGCCGCGCGAACAGATACGGCGGCTCGTACGTGAGATTCGCGGTCACGCCGAAGCCGAGGTGTCGCGTCACCTGCGCCATCGCCGGCACGAGCAGCAGCGGATCGTTGACGGGCACCTGCACCGATTCGCGCAGCGCGACGTCGGGGCTGCCGCCATAGACGTCGTAGACGCCGACGATGTCGGCGAGGAAGATCCCGTCGAACTTGCCGCGCTCGAGCGTGCGCGCGAGATCGGCCCAGTAGTCGAGGTCGGTGTAATGTGCGGAGCGGTCGCGCGGATGCGTCCACAAACCGTGGTTGATGTGGCCGACGCAATTCATGTTGAACGCGTTCAGCAGGATCTTCCTGTTCGCCATTGCACGGGCTCCCGCGTCACCACGCGACCGCGTACAGCGAGCCGAATGCGTTGTCGGGCGCCTTGCGGATCGCCGGCGAATGCGGGTAGATCGAAATGAACTTGCGGATACGCGGATCGTCGACGCGTTCCGGCCGCACGACCCATTGCAGCGCGGATAGCTTGTTCTCGACGCCGTCGAACAGCAGCGCGCTGTTCGGATCGGCGGCGCCCGCGAGCTTGATGAAGCTCGGATAGCCTTGCGCGAGGTAGACGTCGTCGAGAGTGCGCGCGAGCTGCGACGCTTCGAGCGGCACGATCTTCAGATGTTTCGGATTCGCAACGATGTCGCGCGTCGTCGCGCGGTAATCGGCGCCCGGTCTCAGCTTGACGAGCTCCGCACGCTGCTGCAGCAACAGGCGGCCGTTGACGGGATCGTTTGCGATCGCGACGAAGTCGTAGCCGCCCTGCTGCTTCGCATTCTCGAGGAACGGGATGTGCTGGAAGTAGTTGACGTCGATGTCCTCGTTCGCGAGCGCGGCGTTCGGTGTGTTCCAGTCGGTGAATTCGATGATCTTCACGTCGAGTCCCTGCGCCTTCGCCTCCTTCGCGGCGACCTTCAGCGCTTCGATCTGCGGGCTCGTCGCGATGCCGACCTTGAGCGGTGCGGAATCGGCATGCGCGAGCGGCGCAACGAACGCGGCGCTCGCGAGCACCGCCACAAAAGCGCGCGAAGCGCGCCGGACGATGCGCGCAAGAAACGGGCGAGACTGCATAGGAGGTACTCTCTTCAGGATGCCGGAGCGAACGATGTCGGCGGGCGGACGAAGCCGCCCGCGCTTGCGCGTCGATGCGGCTGCTTCATTTGGAGAATGAACTTCAATCGATGATAGGACCGCCCGATGGGGCGGTCTACGAAGCGATTTCGCAAAGTAAATCGCGGCGGGCGATATAGCGCGGCATGCGCTGCAACAGGGTCAGGGCGCGGCCGCGCGGCATCCTCGCACGCCGCGGCATTCGCGTGCGCCGTTGCGATCCGGATACGTCGTCGACCGGCGATGCCGGCACATGATGCACGCACATGACGCACGCCGCGATCGCGCGCCCATGCCGCCCGTCGGCGCGCACCGTCAGATCAATCCGCGCGCCGCCGCGATGACGACCGCCTGCGCGCGATTGTTCGCGCCGATTTTCCGCGCGGCGTTCGACAGATGGAACACCACCGTCCGCTCGGAAATACCGAGAATCTTCGAGATTTCCCAAGCCGTCTTGCCGCGTCCCGCCCATTGCAGCGATTCCCGCTCGCGCGCCGTCAGATCGCACGAGCCTTGCCGCCTGAGCCGGCAGTCGAGCAGTTCCTGCATCGCCGCATGCACGAAGCTCGCGAGCAGCTGCGACAGGCTCAGCAATCTCAGTACGTCGATCGTGTCGCGCTCGAAAGGCGCGTCGGTCGCCATGCTGAGCATGCTGATCGTGCCGCCGCGGTCGTGAACCGGGCAACTGAGCCCGTAGACGAGACCGTACGACTTCGCTTCGTCGCGCATGATCTTCGCGCGGCCGGTCGTGTACAGCTCGTCGCTCCAGATCAGCGGCACGGTCCGGCATCGGCAATGCTGGACCACGGGATCGATCGACAGATAGTCGGCGGAGTCGTATCGCAGGCGCCATTCGGCGGGAAAGCCGTCGAGCATGCAGCGACTCGACGACATCCCGGCGATCTGATGCCGGTACGCGAAATTCTTGAAGCCCAGTTGACGAACGTGGTACGCCGTCTGCTCAAAGAGGCTGTTCTTGCAAGTGGCGTTCAGAATTTCGTTAAACGAACAAATGGACAAGCCTTCGAACATAGAACCGCCCAGCTCAAGTAAGAATATTAGATTAGCGAACCAATGAAGAAAGCGTGCTCGAAAGGGCAATGTGGCGACGGCCACTCGTTTGCGGCGGCGGCTTCGCTGCGCGCGTCGCGCGAGCCTGTCCCCTGAAATGTGCGCCGCCGAAGCGCAGACGCGCGGCGCGCAATCGCGCCGCCCGATCCATCGGACGCGGTGCGGCGATTCGTCGCCGGCGCCGGACTAGCGATCGACCAAGCATCGTTCGAATTCCTGCATGTGTCGGCAGCGTTCGCCTCGAAACCGGCTGTCGCAAACGCTGTCGCTCGACGACGTCTCCCCTCGCCCGCCACTGCTTCAGCGGCGGCATGCGCCCTTGTGCGCATCGTGATCGAGCGTGACTGGCTGAAGGTAATTTTCAGCACGCCCGGCACCGGCAGGGCAAACGTCGACCGACGATCGAACAAAAAATCCCCGGAAGACTATAGACGAACGCGACGCCCGCATGGCTCGTCGGCCCAAAAGCGTCTGAAGCATGCAATACGGGCGCCAGCGATGAGCCATATGCTGCGCGCGCCACGACGATGGCCCTTCGTCGCGGCAAATCGGCAACGGCATTTCCGACAATTTCGAGAAGAGAAAAGTTCAGTTTGTTTTTAAATTGGCCCGGATTATTTCAAAATATTTGATCAAATTTTAGTTTCATGCGCCCATTCGCTTCAAACGAAAATCAATTACATCGATTTCCTGCCTTTATTTTTCTGCAGCCAAATAATTACCGCAATGTCGAACTGGAAGTCATCGATTCGATGATATCCACCATGAAGAAATCCGGCAGCCCAGCTTTACAGCTTTCATGATCTGGCTTCGGAATCGTTTCCAATAATCGAATTTACATATCCGGAATTTCGAAAGATAAAAATTTCCCGAGTATGCACGTATGGTATTCGGTCCAAAAATGGTTTCTCCGGCTTTTAAAGTTCATTTCATTTGCACATTTTAACGACGATTTCAGTGAATATCGGATGTCAAGATCGGTGGTTTTTCGTGCCGCCCAGGATCATTCCTATAGGAAATTTCCAGAAATCCATGATGGCCCGGCTTGCACATTTTCCGCTCCCGATTTACACGGAATACACTGCAATTCGACTACATCGCGACTGTAAGAAATTGCAGTATCGATTGATTCATTGCCTCTGATAATTTACCGCCGGTCATTCGGAGTAGTTCTCATGAGGCAAATAGTTTCTACGAGCAACGGATCCCTCGACAGCCAGGTCCGGATCATTGCGTTCCCGTTCGCAGGCGGAAGCGATTCCAGTTATGGAGACATCGCACGCGAGCTCGGCGACGCGTTCGCGTTCACGACGCTCGGTCTGCCCGGGCGCGGCGCGGCGCAGCACATCCCGTTCTACGACGATTGGCCGTCACTCGTCGACGATCTCGCGGCCGAGATCGCGCGGCTCGACGACGGGACGCCGCTGTTTCTGTTCGGCCATAGTCTCGGCGCGCTGCTCGCGTATGAGGTCGCACGCGTGCTCGAGCAACGGAGCGGCGTACAACCGGCCGGCCTGTTCCTGTCCGGCCATCCCGCGCCCGCACGCGAACGCGCCACCGACGCATGGCGTCAGCAGACGCACGCGCTGCCCGATGCGGATTTCATCGAAGCCGTGCGGCGCTGGGGCTTCTTCCCCGACGGCGCACTCGACGATCCCGACGTCGCGCGCTACGTCCTCCCACCGCTCCGAGCGGACCTTCGGCTGGCCGAGATCTACCGGCATGCGCCCGGCGACGCGCTGCGCGCGCCATGCGTGATCTACGGCGGCGCCGCCGATCCGAGCACGACCGTCGACGACCTGCGCGCCTGGCGCGCGCACGTTTCGTCGCAACGCGCGTGTCCGGTCGAAGTGCTCGACGGCAACCACTTCTATTTTCTCGACGCATCTTCTCGCGCGGCGCTGTGCGCCAGTGTCGCCGGCCACGTCGAGCGGCTCCTCGCGGACCGTCCCGCGTCGATCGCCGCGGCGACGCCTGATTCGAACACGCGCGTCGCGGCTTGCCTGCGCGCCGCGGATGATTGGGGCGATGCGCATTCGGTGCTCGCCGCGATTCGCGAGCGCGTCGCGCGCATGCCCGAAGCGCTCGCGCTGAAGGACGGCGAGCGCGCATGGACCTATCGCGAGCTCGCGTCGCATGCGGCCGAACTCGCCGACGCGCTGCGCGCGGCGGGCGTCGGCCGTCAGGACGTCGTCGGTGTCTTTTTGCCGCACGGCGCGGAGTACGTGCTGACGATCATCGCCGCATGGTCGATCGGTGCGTCGGTGTGCCTGCTCGAGAAGAGCTGGCCCGATACGCTCGTCGGCGAATTCGTCGCGAGCTGCCGCGTCGCGCAGATCGCGACGATCCCGGCGCTGCTCGCGCGCGCGAGCAAGCATCTGCCCGCCGCGCGCTGCACGCTCGTCGCCGCATCGCCGGAGCGCACGGATCGCGCATGGACGCCCGTTGCGCCGCGCCGCGACGACATCGCGTTCGTCTCGCTGACGAGCGGCTCGACGGGCAAGCCGAAGGCCGTCCTCACGACGCACGTCGGCACGAGCTATTGCTTCTACGCGCGCGATGCGCTGTATCCGTACGCCGACGACGAGCGCGAAGGCCTCAACGTCTTTCTCGCATGGGAATGCCTGCGTCCGCTGATGTTCGGCCGCCCGGCCGTCATCATCGGCGACGACGTGATCTTCGATCCGCCACGGCTCGTCGCGCTGCTGCGGCGGGAGCGGATCACGCGGCTCGTCGTCACGCCGTCGCTGCTCGAAAGCGTGCTCGATTTCCCCGGCATCGCCGCCCAATTGCGCGACGCGCTCGCGCACATGTCCGCGTGGTTCCTGATGGGCGAAGTCGTGCCGCAGCGCGTCGTCGACAAGGCCCGCGCGGCGTTCCCGCCGTCGGTGCGGCTCGTGAACGCGTACAGCACGTGGGAAAGCCTCGACGTGTGCTACGCCGATCTGCTGCCGTCGAGCGGCGACGCCGGCGGGCGGCGCGTGCCGATCGGGCGGCCGCTCGCCGGCTGCGCGCTCGCGGTGCTCGACGAAGCGGGACGCGCGGTGCCGGCGGGCGCGACGGGCGAGCTCCATGTCGCATCGCCCGGCCTCGGGCCCGGCTATCTCGACGACGCGGCCCGCACCGCCGAGAAATTCCTGCCGTCCGTGCCCGCGCTCGCCGAGCGCGGGCACGACACGCCCGTCTACCGGACGGGCGACCGCGCGCGGCTGCTGCCGGACGGCCAGATCGCGATCCTCGGCCGCATCGACAACACGGTGAAGATCCGCGGCTTCAAGGTGCTGCTGCATTCGATCGAGAACGTGCTCGACGCGGTCGACGGCGTCAGCAAGTCGCTCGTCGTGCCGATCGACGATCCGCACACGCGGCAGCCGTCGGCGCTCGCCGCGTACGTCGTCGGCAACGACGGCGCGCCGTCCGAGACGACGCTCGCGCGGCTGCGCCAGCAAGCGCGCGCGAAGCTGCCCGAATACGCGGTGCCCGCGCATTTCATCGGCCTCGACGCGTTTCCGCTGCGCGCGGGCACATCGCGCAAGCTCGACAAGAACGCGCTGCCGCCGCCCCCGCCGACGGCCGCGCCGCCCGCCCCGCGCGACGCCGCGGCGCGCTTCGCGGGCGACGGCCTCGAAGCGCGGCTCGCGGACGTCTGGCGCGACGTGCTCGGCGTCGCATCGGTCGCGCGCGACGATCATTTCTTCGAGCTCGGCGGCAATTCGCTGAGCGCGGCGAAAGTCGTCGGCCTGCTCGGCGAACGGCTCGGGCTCGCGCTCGCCGTCGTCGATCTGTATCAGCACAGCCGGCTGCGCGATCTCGCCGAATACTGCCGCCGCTCGCGAGACGGCGCGGCGCGCCCGCATGCGGCCGAGGCGCGCGACGCGCGCGCGGCACGCGCGACGCCCGCCGCCGATGCGCCGAAGGTCGCGATCATCGGCATGGCCGGACGCTTCCCCGGCGCCGATTCGATCGACGCGTTCTGGCACAACCTGACGCAGGGCATCGACAGTCTGTCGCGCTTCTCGCGTGAGCAGCTGCTCGCGAAGGGCGTCGACGCCGCGCAGCTCGATCATCCGGACTGGGTGTCGGCCGCGCAGGTCGTCAGCGACGCCGACAAGTTCGACGCGCTCTTCTTCGGCATCGGCGCGCGCGAAGCCGTGCTGATGGACCCGCAGCACCGGCTCTTCATGGAAGTCGCGTGGAACGCGCTCGAACAGGCGGGCTACGCGCGCAGCGACAACCGCTACCGCGCGCGCACCGGCGTGTTCGCGAGCTGCGGGATCGACGGCTATCTCGTCCATCACCTGCAAGGCGGCGGCCTGCATACGCCGCTCGATCCGGGCCGGCTGATGCTCACCGAGATCGGCAACGAGAAGGACTACATCGCGACGCGCGTCGCGTACCAGCTCGATCTCGGCGGACCCGCGATCTCGGTCGGCGCCGCGTGCAGCAGCGCGCTCGTCGCGGTCGTGCAGGCGGTGCAGGCGATCCGCTCCGGCCAGTGCGAGATGGCGATCGCGGGCGCGTCCGCGCTGTCGTTCCCGAACTTCGGCTTCTGCCACGAGGACGGCCTCGTCGGCAGCGCCGACGGCCACGTGCGTCCGTTCGACACGCGCGCGAGCGGCACGCTGTTCGGCGATGCGGTCGGCGCGGTCGTGTTGAAGCGTCTCGATCTCGCGGAAGCGGACGGCGACCCGATTCTCGCCGTGATCTCGGGCGTCGGGCTGTCGAACGACGGCCGCATGAAGGCGGGCTACACCGCGCCGAACGCGGACGCGCAGCGGCGCTGCATCGTCGACGCGCTCGACATGGCGGGCGTGCGCTCCGGGCAGATTTCGTACGTCGAATGCCACGCGACCGCGACGCTGATCGGCGACGCGATCGAGTTGAAGGGACTCTCCGACGCATTCGCCCAGACGCGCGGCGGCGATGCGCCCGTCGCGGGCAACTGCGCGATCGGCTGCGTGAAGGGCAACATCGGTCACGCGAACTGCGCGGCCGGAATCACGGGGCTCGTCAAGACGGTGCTGCAGCTCCAGCACCGGCAGCGCGTGCCGACCGTGCATTTCGACACGCTCAATCCGAAGCTCGTGCCATTCGTCGAGCACGACGCGTCGCCGTTCGTCGTGCAGCGGCACGGCGACGACTGGACGGTCGCCGATCCGTCGACGCAATTGCCGCGGCGCGCCGGCGTGTCGAGCTTCGGAATCGGCGGCACGAATGCGCACGTGATCGTCGAGGAAGCGCCCGCGCGCGCCGCCGCGCCCGCCGTCGGCGGGCCGCGCGCGCGTCATCTGATGACCGTCTCCGCACGCTCGCCGGGCGCGCTCGCGCGCCATCTGCGCGCGCTCGCGGAACGCGTCGCGACGATGGACGCCGCCGAACTCGCGTGCGGCGCGTACACGCTGCACGTCGCACGCGAAGCGCATCCGCTGCGAGTCGCGCTCACCGTGCCCGCGCAGCCGGCCGAAGCGGCCGCCGCGCTTCACGCCAATGCCGACAGGCTGTCCGAAATCCTCGATGCGCCCGACGCGCCCGACACGCTGAACGCCCCCGTTCGCGCGAAGCCGGGCGCGACCGTCGCGTTCTGCTTCTCGGGCCAAGGCTCGCAGCATCCGGGCATGGCGCGCGCGCTCTATCGATCGAGCGCGGAAGCCGGCCGCTTCCGTCATCACTTCGACGACGCCTGCGCGGCGCTCGAACGCGCGCTCGGCATGCCGATCGCGGACGCGATCCTGAACGCCGACGACGCCGCGATGCGCCGTCCGCTCGTCACGCAATGCGGGCTGTTCGCGGTCGAGCACGCGCTCGCGTCGGTGCTCGGCGAGTATGGCGTGCGGCCCGTCGCCGTCGCGGGGCACAGCATCGGCCAGTACGCGGCCGCCGTCGCCGCCGAGGCGCTCACGCTCGATCAGGCGGCCGCGCTCGTCGCGGCCCGCGCGAGCGCGACGGAAGCGCTGGCGACGTTCGCCGCCGCCGACGGCGCGCTCACGCGCGGCGGCATGCTCGCCGTGACGGGCGACGAAGCGCGCATCGAGCAGTGGGTCGCGCAGCGCGCCGACCTCTGGATCGCGGTGCGCAACGCGCCGCGCACGCTCGTGCTGGCGGGCGCCGAGCCCGCGCTCGCGGACGCCGCGCGCGCGCTCGCCGCGCTCGACTGCCGTTGCCGGCCGGTGCCGGTTTCGCATCCGTTCCATACGCCGCTGATGCGGCCCGTTGCCGACGCGATCGCCGCGCGGCGCATCGAAGGCGCGGCGCCGCGGATTCCGATGACGTGCAACGTGTCGGGCGGCTGGCTCGGCGCCGACGCGGCGTCGGCCGACTACTGGGCGCGCCATCTGCTCGCGCCGGTGCGCTGGTCGGACAACATCGCGGCGCTGCTGCGCTGGAAGCCGGATGTCGTGCTCGAAATCGGCCCCGGCGCCGTGCTGTGCAGCCTGCTCGGCAAGCATCTCGCGGCCGAGGCGATCGCGGACACGCCTGCCGATGCGAACGCGGGCGCGCATGCGGCGACGATCGCGCCGCGCGTGCTGTCGTCGCTGCCCGCCGCGCGCAGCGAGGCGGACGACGCCGATCATTTCAGCAACGTGCTCGGCGAATTGTGGTGCGCCGGCGTGCCGATCGATTGGCGCGCGTATCACGCGCACGACGCCGCCTCGCCGGGCCGTGCGCTCGCTCGCGCGCCGCTGCCCGGCTACGCGTTCGAGCGCGACAGCTACTGGACGCGTCCGGAAGCGTCGATCTACGTCGATGCGGCGCTCGATTCGCCCGAATCCGCGACGTCGACGGCATTCGCGACGAACACGGCGGATGCGGAGCGCGCAGCGACCGAGGCTGCGTTCACATCCGCCGGTGAATCGCCATCATCCATCGACGACGGTCACGCCGACAACGCCGCCGGCCTCGCGTCGCCGCAAGCCCCCGCGCCGCGCTGGCTCGCGCGCCTCAGGCCGCGCCGCCGGCCGCGGATGAAGCTGTACTGCTTCCCGTATGCGGGCGGCAGCAGCCGCAGCTTCGACGGCTGGGCGCGCATCGCGCCGGATTGGCTCGACATCGTCGCGATCGAATGGCCGGGCCGCAACGCGCGCGCCGAAGAGCCGCTCGCGCGCGACGACGCCGACGACCTCGCCGCCCGCGACGCGATCGCCGCCGCGATCGTAGCGGACGCGGGCGAATTGCCCGTCGCGTTCTGCGGCTCGAGCTACGGCGGCGCGGCCGCGGCCGAATTGCTGAGCGGGCCGCTGCGCGCGTGGGGCGCGAGCGGGCAGGTGAAGGGGCTCGTCGTCGTCGGGCGCGCGCCGCTCCTCGACCAGCCGGCGATCGACGCGCCGGCGGACAGCTTCCTGCTCGTCCCCGACGCGCTGCGCGACGATCCGCTGTGGCAAGAGATCTTCCGGCCGGTGCTCGAAGCCGACCTCGACGCCGACACGCGCACCGCGCACCGGATCGCGCAGCGCTGGCGCGACGGCGGCCGGCAGCCGCTCCTGACGATCCCGCTGCAGATTCATGGCGGCGCTGACGATCCGGCGTTCGACTGGCGGCTCGCCGACGACTGGGCGCGGATCTCGTCCGCGCCGCTTGCGGGCCGGCACGTCTATCCGGGCGGCCACGATTTCATGATGCGCTGCGAGATCGAGATCATCTCGCGCGTGTCCGCATGGCTGCGGCCGCAGCGCGAAGCGCGGACGACGGCGCCCGCGCCGACGTTCGCGCTGCATTGGCAGCCGCGGCCGGTTGCTTCGGTTGCTTCGGTTGCTTCGGTTGCTTCGGTTGCTTCGGCGGATTCGTTCGCCTCTGCCGCCGCGCACGCGCCGAATGCGCCCTCGCTGCCCGAATGCGCTCTCTACGTGGCCGGCCAAGAAGCCGACGCGCTCGATTGGCTCGCGCCGCGTCTGCGCACAGGCGACGGCCATGCGGCACTGCTGTGCGTCGGCGCGGGCGACGATCCGCTCGGCGTCGCGCAATGCGCGAGCTTCGTCGAGTTGTGGCAGGCGCTCGCCGCACGCGAATGCGCGGGCGCGCTGACGCTGCTGCTGCCGGCCGACGCGCGCAGCGGCCCGCTCGTCGGCGCGGCGCGCGTCGCGAGCGCCGAGCATGCGGCGTTGCGCGTGCGGCTCGTCCTCGCCGACGACCATCCGGATCTTGCGCCGCGCCCCGCCGATTTGCGCTGGGCCGCCGCGCTCGCGCGCGACGCCGCGAGCTTCGCGAACGAGCCTTGGCTGCTGCGCCGCGACGGCCGGATGTTCGTGCCGCGCCTGATCCCGCACGCGGCGCCGGCGCTGCCCGAAGGCACGCTCGGCGCGGCAGGCGGCCCGTATCTCGTGACCGGCGCGGCGGGCGGCGTCGGCCGCGCGCTCGTCGACTGGCTGATCGACGAACAGCAAGCGCCGCCGCACCGGATCGTCGCGCTGTGCCGCGACGCCCGCACCGCGCCGCGCGGCGTGCGCGCCGTCGCGGCCGATCTCGCCGACGCGCGCGCGCTCGACGCCGCGCTCCAATCGATCGGCGCGGTCGAAGGCATTTTCCATCTGGCGGGCGTGCTGGACGACGGCGTCATCGGCAACCTCGACGACGCGCGGCTGCGCCGCGTGCTCGCGCCGAAGCAGAGCCTCGCCGCGCTGCTCGCGCACGCGCCGCGCTGGCGCACGCGCTGGGTGGTCGCGTTCTCGTCGACGAGCGCGCTGCTCGGCGTGCCGGGACAGGCGAATTACGCGGCCGCGAACGCGTGGCTCGATCAGCTCGCGTGCTGGCCCGCGCAACCGGGGCAGCCGGCCGTGCTGAGCATCCAATGGGGCAGTTGGGCCGATGTCGGCATGAGCGCGCGCAGCGACAAGGCGCTGCGCCGCGCGATTCAGGATGGCGAGCGCCCGCTCGCGCCCGACGCCGCGTTCGCCGCGCTCGGCGCGCTGCTTGCCGGCGCGCTCGGCGGTGCGCTGCCCGGCCGCCAGTTCACGGTCTGCGACGTCGACTGGCCGCGCTCGCCGTGGCGCGACGCGCCGATCGTCGCCGAGATCGCGCGCGACGATGCGTCCATTGATGCAACGGCTGCCCGCGGCGCAATGCGCGGGATGAACGAGACGCGCGCCAAGCACGCGACGGGTGCGACGGGTGCGACGAACAGCACGAATGCAACGGATGCGATGGGCACGTCGGCGAATGCATCGCTTCACGCGCTCGCGCCCGGGGCAACGGCTGCCATTCCCGCCGAAGCCGACTCGGGCATGGCGCGGCCGCCGCGCCCGGCACACGAACGCGCGCGCCCCGCCGCCGCGCCTTCCGCTTCGTCGCCGGCCGCTCGGGCGATGCCGTCCGCAAGCGCATGCGACCCCGTCCGCGCGTTCCTCGAAGACTACGTGAGCCGCTGGGACGAGCGGCTCGATCTCGCGACGCTCGGGCTCGATTCGCTCGATCTCGCGCAGATGCGCAACGGCTTTTTCAAGCAATTCGGTGTGCAGATACCGCTTTCGACGCTCGCATCGCCGACGCTGAAGATCGGCGAGCTGGCCCGCCGGATGCGGAACGTCGCCGGCATCGCGGACGAGTAGATCCGCCCTTCCCGTCACCCGCGCATTCCGACGCGGCCGCAAAGAAGAGGTCCGCCGGGTTTTCCCGCCCGGCGCACGAACTCAGTCAAGGAGAGCAGCATGACGATCACCCTCATCGATCCTGTCCAGCAACGCACGGGGATCTATCCGTCACCCGACCTGAAGGTCGACGACGGCTATCCGTCGACCGACACGTTCCAGATCATCCAGACGCAGGACGGCCGCGGCGCGGGCGTCCGCGTCCTCCACGCGTTCGCGCGCGGACGGCGGATGGCGCGCGTGTCCGGGCAGATCACCGCGTTCTGCCGGCTGCACACGCTGCAGATCAACGCGCACACGCATCTGTACGACCCGCACTTCAGCGGCCTGCTGCTCCATTCGTGCGATCCGAACGTGCGCCTCGACATGGCGGGATTCGAGCTGTGGTCGCTGCGCGATATCGCGCCGGGCGAAATACTGACGATGGATTACGCGTCGACCGAGGACGTGCTGATGCGCCAGTTCGAGTGCCACTGCGGCGCGCCGAACTGCCGGCGCTGGATCACCGGCGCGAAGGAGCTGCCGAACGAAAACGGGTTGGCGCTCCTCGCCGGATTGCGGACCGCCGCGCTCGCGTGATCGGTGCGTGCGGCGCGCGATGCGCGTCGTAAGCGTGGCCACGATGTTTCGCCGGCGGGCGGTTGCGTGCGGTGCGGTTGTGCGATCGGGTCTTGCGATCGGTGGCCGGTCTTCCGTGATCGCCGATCGACGGTCGCGGGTCGTACGCCCGGCAGTCGGGCACTCGGCGATCGGCGTTCCGATGCCCGGCAATCGGGTGCATGGCGTTCATGTCGGTGCAGAAATCGGCGGCGCGCAGTGATCTCGAAATCGTGTTCGACATCGACGTCCATATCGCCATTGCCATCGCCGCGCAATACCCCGATCACGCGCCGCCCGCCCACCACGGGCGTCCGACGCGCGCCGCCGCGCCGCGTCCCGCCCGCCTCATCAACGAATGGAGAACGCGCTATGGATTCCTTCATCGAACTGCAAGAAAACGACCGTCGCCAGGTGCCGGTCCGTGGCCGCGCCTTTCTGGCGGGAGCCGACAGCCCGCTCGTGCCGGTAACGATTCCGATCGCGAACGATCTGGCGCTCGCGCTCGCGCATCCGGCCGACACGCCCGCCGACGCCGCCGTCCTCTGCCGCGACGCGATCGACGCGCGGCTGCCCGACACGGGCGCGCTGCTGTTCCGCGGGCTGCCGATCGCCGGCCGCGCCGGCTTCGACGCGTTCATGCGAGCGCTCGGCTACGCGCCGCGCAGTTACAGCGGCGGCATCGCGGTGCGCGCGCGCGACGCGGGCTACGCGCTCGTCGCGAGCCAGGAAGACCCGCGCATCACGATGGCCCCGCACAACGAGATGGCCTATCTGCCCGACGCTCCGCGCAAGGTGTTCTTCTTCTGCGCGGCCGCCGCGGACGAAGGCGGCGAAGTGCCGATCAACGACATCCGGCTCGCCGCCGGGCAAATCCCCGACGAGATTCTCGCGAAGTTCGAGCGCAAGCGGATCGGCTACCACCGCTATCTGCCGCGCGAATCGACGCCGACGCAGATCGGCTGGATCGACACGTTCGGCGTGCGCGACCGCGACGCCGTCGACGCGCTGATGCGCGACAAAGGCTACGCACACCGCTGGCTCGACGACGACGGCCTCGGCTACGGCTACGTCCACGACGCGTTCCTCGACGATCCCGCGGGCGGCGCGCCGCTGTGGTTCAACCAGGTGACGGAGCTGCACGCGTCGTACTGGCGCAGCCATCCGCTCTTCCCGTCCGACTGGGACGACGCGCGCTATCCGGCGACGACGACGTACGGCGACGGCGAGCCGATCGATCCCGAGCTCGTCACGAAATTGCGCGCGGCGCTGTGGCGCACGTCGCGCGCGGTCTCGATGCGGCCGGGCGACGTGCTCGTGCTCGACAACACCTACGTGCAGCACGGCCGTTTCGCGTTCTCCGGGCCGCGCCTGCATCTCGTCAGCCTGACCGACTGAGGTTTCCGATGGCACACCGAAACGATCCTCCTCTCACGAGCGCGCAGCAGGACACGCGGCATCTGCTGCACCCGTGGGCCGACCTGTCCGCGCTCGGCCGCGAAACGCCGACCGTCGTCGTCGACGCGGACGGCACGCGCGTGACCGACTCGAACGGCCGCACGTATCTCGACGCGATCGGCGGCATGTGGTGCGTGACCGTCGGCTACGGCCGCCGTGAAATCGCGGACGCGATCCGCGACCAGGCGCTGCGCATGCCGTTCTACACGCCGTTCGGCGCGATGACGAACGAGCCGGCCGCCGCGCTCGGCGCGCGGCTCGCCGCGCTCGCGCCCGGCGACCTGAAGCGCGTGCACCTGACCACCTGCGGCTCGACCGCGGTCGAATCCGCGCTGCGCTTCGCGCATTACTACTTCGGCGCGACCGGCCGCCCGCGCAAGCGCCACATCGTCACGCGCGGCGACGCTTACCACGGCAGCACGTATCTCGCCGCGTCGGTGTCCGGCAAGGCGTGGGACCGCACGTGCTTCCATTACGACGACACGATCGTTCATCACCTGTCGTCGCCGAACCCTTACCGGCGGCCGCCCGGCATGAGCGTCGACGCGTTCTGCGCGACGCTCGTCGACGAATTCGACGCGCTGATCGCGAAGCTCGGCGCGGACCGGATCGCGTGCTTCATCGCCGAGCCGATCCTCGCGTCCGGCGGCGTGATCGTGCCGCCGCCCGGCTACCTCGCCGCGATGCGCGAGCGCTGCCGCCAGCACGACATCCTGTACATCTCCGACGAAGTCGTCACGGGCTTCGGCCGCGTCGGCCACTTCTTCGCGTCGCACGCGCACTTCGGCATCGAGCCCGACATGATCGTCGTCGCGAAGGGGCTCACGTCCGGCTATCAGCCGCTCGGCGCGGTGCTGATCTCGGAGCGGCTCGTCGATGCGGTGTCGGGCGAACACGCTTACGGCAACGGCGTGTTTACGAACGGCTTCACGTATTCCGGCCATCCGGTCGCGAGCGCCGCCGCGCTCGCGAACATCGAGCTGATGGAGCGCGAGCGGATCTGCGAGCACGTGCGCGACGTCGGCCCATACCTCATCCGCCAGCTCGACGCGCTGCGGCGCTTCCCCATAGTCGGCGACGTGCGCGGCGATCACCTGATGGCGTGCATCGAATGCACGAGCGGCGCGGGCGCGGCCGGCGCGCTGCCGACGCCGGACGACATCGCGATCGCGCAGCGCGTCGACCGCCATTGCGAGGCGATGGGCCTGCTCGTCCGGCCGTACGAGAGCATGTGCATCCTGTCGCCGCCCCTCACCGTGACCCGCGCCGACATCGACGAAATCTGCGCGATTCTCGCCACCGCACTCGAACGCACGCAGCGCGAGCTCGCCGAATGCGCGCCCCTTCCCGAGGAAAACGAGACATGCTGATCAACGGCGTCTGCATCGAAGGGGGCGGCGAGCCGCTCTCGATCGTCGATCCGGCGACGGGCGCGCCGCTCGCGTCGCCCGCTTCCGCGAGCGCGGCCGACATCGAGCGCGCGGTCGCGGCGGCCGAAGCCGCGTTCCCCGCATGGCGCGCGACGACGCCGCAGACGCGCGCGAGCCTGCTGCTCGCGCTCGCCGACGAAATCGACCGCCAGGCCGAGACGCTCGCCCGCATCGAAAGCCGCAACACCGGCAAGCCGCTGCATCTCGTCGTGCAGGACGAGATGCCCGCCGTCGCCGACTGCTTCCGCTTCTACGCGGGCGCGGCGCGCACCGCGAGCGGGCCGTCCGCGGGCGAATACGTCGTAGGCCATACGAGCATGGTGCGGCGCGATCCCGTCGGCGTCGTCGCGCAGATCGCGCCATGGAACTACCCGCTGATGATGGCCGCGTGGAAGCTCGCGCCGGCGCTCGCCGCCGGCAACACGATCGTGTTCAAGCCGTCGGAGTGGACGCCGCTGTCGATCGTCGCGCTCGAAGCCGCGCTCGCCCGCATCTTCCCCGCGGGCGTCGTCAACATCGTGCTCGGCGGCGGCGCGACGGTCGGCCGCGCGCTCGCCGCGCATCCGCGCGTGCGGATGGTCTCGCTGACGGGCTCGGTCGAAGCCGGCAAGTCCGTGCTCGCCGCGGCCACCGGCAATCTGAAGCGCACGCATCTCGAACTCGGCGGCAAGGCGCCCGTCCTCGTGTTCGACGATGCCGATCTCGACGCGGTCGTCGCCGGCATCCGCTACGCGGGCTTTTACAACGCCGGGCAGGACTGCACGGCGGCGACGCGGATCTACGCGCAGCGCGGCGTCTACGACACGCTCGCGCAGCGGCTCGCGGACGCGGCCGGCATGCTGCGCGTCGGCGCGCCCGAACGCGCCGACGCCGAGATGGGGCCGCTCGTCAGCGCCGCGCACCGCGCGCGCGTCGATCGCTTCGTGCAGGAAGCGACCGCGCCGCCGCACGCGACGGTGCTCGCGGGCGGCGCGCCGCTCGCCGGCCCCGGCTGCTATTACGCGCCGACCGTGATCGCCGGCGTGCGCCACGACGATGCGGCGATGCGCCGCGAAGCGTTCGGCCCGGTGGTCACGCTGACGCCGTTCGATACCGAATCTCAGGCGCTTCGCTGGGCGAACGATTCGGAATACGGATTGGCGTCGTCGGTGTGGACCCGCGACGCGGCGCGCGGCATGCGGCTCGCCGCTTGCATCGAGGCGGGCGTCACGTGGGTGAACGCGCATTTCACCTACACGGCCGACATGCCGCACGGCGGGACCAAGCAGTCCGGCTACGGCTCCGATCTGTCGACGCTCGGCCTCGCCGACTACACGCAGCCGCGCCACGTGATGTGGCGGTACTGACGCGCACGACGCACCGCGTACTTTTTCGAACCCGACACAGACGATTCCCATGACCGCACCCACCCCTTCCCGCGAACTCGCCACGGCCGTCGAAGCGGCCGTCCTGTCGCTCGCCGGCGACGTCGCCGGCCGCCCGTTCGACGCGGCGGCCGCTGAGCATCCGTTGCACACGCTGGGCTTCGGCTCGCTGCAGTACGTCGAACTGTCCGGACGCCTGAACGAATACTACGGACTCGATCTCGCGCCGACGCTGTTCTTCGATGTGCACGCGCCGCGCCAGATCGCGGCGTATCTGCTCGCGCGGCACGCGGCCGAGATCGCGTCCAAGCATCACGGCGCGATCGAAAGCGAGACGGACGCGGCGGCGGCCACGACCGCTGCGGACGCAGCCGGCAGCCGCGCCGAAGCCGGGACGGCGGCGGAGCAGCCCGCGACCGTGCAAGCCGCGGACATGCCGCACATGATCGCCCGGCGCGCGGACGCGCCGTTTGTTGGCGCGCATTCGCAACACGACACATTGCACGACGAAGCTCCCGATGAAACGCGTCACGACACGACCGCCGGCGCGCACGACGAATCGGCAAGCGACGTCGCGATCGTCGGCATGGCCGGCCTCTTCCCGCAATCGGCCGATCTCGCCGAATTCTGGCGGCACCTCGCCGCCGGCGACGACCTGATCACCGATGCGCCGCCGTCGCGCTGGGACTGGCGCGCGGTCGACGGCGAACCCGCATCGCGCTGGGGCGGCTTCATTCCGCGCGTCGAATATTTCGACGCCGCGTTCTTCGGCGTCTCGCCGCGCGAGGCCGAGCAGATGGATCCGCAGCAGCGCCTGCTGCTGCAGACCGCGTGGGCCGCGCTCGAGGACGCGGCGATCCGCCCGTCCGATCTGATGGGCAGCGACACGGCGGTGTTCGTCGGCGTCAGCACGTCCGACTACCTCGATCTGCTGCCCGGCGCGGACGGCCATCTCGCGGTCGGCAACGCGCACGCGATGCTGCCGAACCGGCTGTCGCATCTGCTCGGCACGCACGGGCCGAGCGAGGCCGTCGACACCGCGTGCTCGAGCTCGCTCGTCGCGCTGCACCGCGCGGTGCGCGCGCTGCGGCGCGGCGAGAGCGGCGTCGCGATCGTGGGCGGCGTCAACGTGATGCTGACGACGCGGCTGCATCGCGCGCTCGCCGCCGCCGGCATGCTGAGTCCGGACGGGCGGTGCAAGACATTCGATGCGTCGGCGAACGGCTATGTGCGCGGCGAAGGCGTCGCGGCGCTCGTGCTGATGCCGCTCGAACACGCGCGCGCGGGCCGGCATCCGGTGCTCGCGGTGATCAAGGGCAGCGCGATCAATCACGGCGGCCGCGCGGCGTTCCTGACCGCGCCCGACGCGAACGCGCAGGCCGCGCTGATCGAGGCCGCGTATCGCGACGCGGGCGTCGATCCGGCGACCGTCTCGTACGTCGAAGCCCACGGCACCGGCACGCCGCTCGGCGATCCGATCGAAGTGCAGGCGCTGCGCCAGGGCTTCGACGCATGCGCTCGCGAGCATGCCGATGCACGTGCGCCGGCGCGCTGCGGCCTCGGCTCGGTCAAGACCAACATCGGGCATCTCGAAGCGGCGGCGGGTCTCGCGGGCATCGTCAAGGTCGTGCTCGCGATGAACCGGCGGATGCTGCCGCCGAGCCTGCATTGCCGCGAGCCGAATCCGTACCTGAAGCTCGACGACAGCCGCTACCACATCGTCACCGAGCCGACGCCGTGGCCGGGCGAAGCGACGCCGACGCCGCTTCGCGCGGGCGTCAGTTCGTTCGGGTTCGGTGGATCGAACGCGCACGTCGTGCTGCAGTCGGCCGATGCTCAGCCGGCCGACGGCGCGAACTCGTCGCGGCCGGCGTCCGTCCCGGCGTCCGCAACCGCAACCGCAGCCGAATCCGAAGCCGCTTTCGCGAACGCAGCGGACGCGACCGATCCGCCGACCTGGTTCATCCCCTTGTCGGCGCGCACCGACACCGCGCTGCGCATGCGCGCCGCGCAGCTCGCGCGCTGGCTCGACGCCGAGCGCGCCGACGATGCATGGCTGCCGGCGCTCGCGAAAACGCTGTCGATCGGCCGCGAACCGATGTCGCGCCGCTTCGGCGTTACGTGCGCGTCGCTCGACACGCTTCGCGCGCAGCTCGCGATCGCACTGGACGGCGACGCCGAGACGCTCGTGCGCAACGACGCGCGCCTGCGGCCGCACGCCCCCGAGCATGCCGCGTGGCTCGCGGGCGCGTCCGCGCCGCTGCCCGTCGCGTGGCGCGACGCGACGCCGCGCTTGCGATTGCCCGTCTATCCGTTCGAAGGCGAGCGGCACTGGCCGACCGACGAAGCGACGCCGTCGCGCTTCGCGCTCGCGCCCGCAGGCGAAAGCGCATACCGGCTACCCATCGCGCCCGATGCGCCGCTCGTCGCCGATCACCGGCTCGCGGGCGAACCCGTGCTCGCCGCCGCCGCGCAGATCGTGATCGCATGGCGCGCGTTCGAAGCCGAGGCGAGCGGTTCGAGCCATTCAGACGACTGGAGCGGCGCGGACACCCGCGCGCACGTCGCGCTGCACGACATCGAATGGCTCGCGCCGATCGCGATCGGCGCGCCGACCGATCTGCACGTCACGTTCGCGCGCGACGAAGACGAAGACGAAGACGAAGACGAAGACGACAACGGTAACGATGACGACGGCCGCGGCAATAACAGAGACGCCGCACGATTCGCGATCGCCGCCTCCCCCGCCGTCGACACGCCGCTCGGCCGCGGACGCGCGACCCGCTCCGCAAGCGCCCGGCCGGCAGCCCCCGCGCTCGACATCGCAGCGATCCGCGCACGCTGCACGCAGCCGATCTCGGCCGACGCGTGCTACGACGCATTCGCCGCGATCGGCATCGATTACGGACCGACCTTTCGCCCGCTGCGCGCGCTCGCGGTCGGCCGCGAAGAAGTGCTCGCCGAGTTCGACGCGGCGGCGCTCGCGCGCATGGCGGACGATGCGCGGCTCGTCGCGCTGCTCGACGGCGCGTTCCAGGCGATCGCGGGCCTGCAACTCGCGGACGCGGGACGCATCGACGGCGCGCTCCTGCCTGCGGCGCTCGCGCGCATCGAATTCGTCGGGCCGCTCGCGGACAGCGTCCATGCATGGATTCGCGAAGTGCCGGCCGCGTCGGGCCATCGCACGTTCGACCTCGATCTCGTGACCGAGCGCGGCGAGCGGTGCGCATCGCTGCGCGGCTTCGCGCTCGCGTCGGGACGACGCGCGGCGTCGCACGAAGCGCCGCGGCTCGCGACGCCCGGCGAGCATCTGCTTGCGCCGCAGTGGCTGGCGTGCGCGGCGAACGCAGCGACGCACGCGCCGCACGCCGCCAGACTGACCGTATTGGGCGGCACGCCCGCCCAGCGCGCAGCGCTCGCCGCGACGCGCCCAGCGTTGCGCGCGATCGACGACCTCGCCGAACTCGACGCGCATGTCGAGCATCTCGTCTGGCTGCCGCCCGCCTCGGCGGATCCGCGCGCACAGCTCACGCGATGCGCGGGCCTCGACGGCTTCCGGCTCGTCAAGCGGCTGCTCGCGCTCGGCGTCGGCGACCGCGCATTCGAGCTGACCGTGCTGACCGTGCGCGCGTGGACGATGCCGGGCGACGCGCCCGCGTTCCCCGCGCATGCGGACCTCGCCGGACTGTGCGGGTCGCTTGCGAACGAATATCCGCATTGGCGCGTGCGGCTGCTCGATCTGTCCGACGCCGACGCGCTGCCCGCCGACTGGCGAACGCAGGACACCGAAAGCGGCCACCCGCTGCTGCTGCACCGGCACGGCCAATGGTTCGCGCGCCGGCTCGTGCCGCTCTCGGCGCTGCCCGCGCGCACCGAGCCGCCGTACCGGCCGGGCGGCGTCTATGTCGCGATCGGCGGCGCGGGCGGCATCGGCCGGGTCTGGACCGAGCACGCGATTCGCGCGTGCGGCGCGCAGATCGTGTGGATCGGACGGCGGCCGCTCGACGCGCAGATCGATGCACACTGCGACACACTCGCCGCACTCGGCCCGCGCCCGTCGTATCTGCGCGCGGACGCGAGCGACGTCGCCAGCCTGCGCGCCGCGCGCGACGCGGTGCTCGAGCGCTTCGGCCGGATCGACGGCATCGTGCACACGGCGATCGTGCTGCACGACGGCGGCCTCGCGCAGCAGGACGAAGCGCAGTTCAGCGCGGCGCTGAACGCGCAGGTCGCAACGACTACGAACCTGGCAAGCGTGTTCGGCGACGACACGCTCGACTTCATCCTGTTCTTCTCGTCGCTGCAGAGCGCGTTCGTCGCGGCGGGCCAGAGCAATTACGCAGCGGGCTGCACGTTCCGCGACGCGTTCGCCGATTGGCTGCGCACGCAGGTCCGGTGCGCGGTCAAGGTCGTGAACTGGGGCTATTGGGGGCAGACGGGCGTCGTCGCGTCCGAGCCCTATCGTCGGCGGATGGCCGCGCTCGGCATCGGCTCGATCGAGCCGGCGGCGGCAATGGCCGTCGTCGACGCGCTGCTCGGCGCGCCCGTCGATCAGGTCGGCTACCTGAAGACGATCGCGAGCGCGGCGGTGCCGACGCTCGAGCCCGCGCTCGCGGCCCGCGTCGCGCCGCGCTCGGATGCGCTCGCCGAAGCGCCGCCGCCGCGCGTCGACGCGACGGGCGACAGCGCGCAGTGGCAACACGCGCTCGCCGATCTCGACCGTGCGATCGCGCGCCGCCTGTTCGCGGAGCTCGCCGCGCTGCGCGTGTTCGCCGACGGCAGAACCGACGGCACAGCGACGGCAAGCGACAATGCCGATGCCCCGCACGTGCACACGAACGCGCAAATCGGCAAGACGACGATACGCGTCGCCGCATCCGACGATCGCCCCGCGTGCGACGGCGCACACGCGGGCCAGTGCGAATGCGCATCGGCTTGCCGCGCCGCGCAACCCGGCGCATCGTTCGACGTCGACACTGCGCTGCACGCCGGCCTCATCGCGCCCGCCTACCGCCGCTGGCTCGCGCACGCGCTGACGCTGATCGCACGGCACGGCTGCATCGCGTGGGACGGCCGCACGGGCCGCATCGCCGGCCTGCCGCCGTCCGTGGACGCCGCGCGCGCCGAATGGCGGCAAGCGCGCGCCGAGCTCGCGCGCACGGCGCTGCTGAACGCTCACCTCGCGCTCGTCGACGCGACGCTCGACGCGCTGCCCTCGATCCTGCAAGGCCGCGTGCCCGCGACATCGGTCCTGTTCCCCGACGGCGACCTGAGCCGCGTCGAAGCCGTCTATCAGCGCAACGAGCAGGCAGACCGCTGCAACCGTGCGCTCGCCGACGCGGTGCTGCACCTCGTCGCCGGCACGGGCGCCCGCCAGCCCGCGACGCTCGCCGAGATCGGCGCGGGCACGGGCGGCACGACCGCGCCGCTCCTCGCGGCGCTCGACGCAAGCGGCGCGCGGCTCGGCCGCTACGATTTCACCGACATCTCGAAGGCGTTCCTGCTGAACGCCGAGCAATCGTTCGGCCGAGGCCGCGACATGCTGCGCTACCGGCTGTTCGACGTCGAGCGGCCGGTCGGCGATCAGGCGCTCGACGCGGGCGGCTACGACATCGTGATCGCGACCAACGTGCTGCACGCGACGCAGGACATCGGCGTCACGCTGCGCAACGCGAAGGCGCTGCTGAAGACAGGCGGCCATCTGATCGTCAACGAGCTGCTCGACACGCACGGCTTCGCGCATGCGACGTTCGGCCTGCTGCCGGGCTGGTGGCGGCATCGCGACAGCGCGCGCCGCCTGCCGGGCAGCCCGCTGCTGTCGCGCGACGGCTGGACGCATGCATTGCGCGAGGCAGGCTTCACGGTGCTCGACGGCGGCCCTGTCGATGGCGCGAACGCCGGCCAGGGCGTGATCGTCGCGATCAGCGACGGCGTGATCGTGCAGCCCGCGGCCGTCGATGCGCGCGGTCCGGCGCAGGTCGATGCGCGGCCGCACGCGGCCGCCGCGACGCCGGCCACCGCAGCCGCGCGCGCGATTTCGGCTTCGTCGCCGGCCGCGCCGGCAGCCGGCGCGAACCTGCGCGAGCGCTGCCTGCAGTGGCTGACGCAGCTCGTCGCGCGAACGCTGAAAATGCCGGCCGGCAAGCTCGCGCCGGATCAGCCGCTCGGCAGCTACGGCGTCGACTCGATTCTCGTGATCGGCCTGACGAAGACGCTGCGCGAAACGTTCGGCGTCGCGCTGTCGAACGCGACGCTGTTCGAGCACGCGACGCTGAATGCGCTCGCCGATTTCTTCGTCGCCGAGCATCGCGCCGCGTGCGAGCGCGTGCTCGGCGGCGATGCGGCTGCAGCTGCCGCCGCAAACAAGTCGCTCGCTGAACGCGCCGCTGCGCAGGCGAACGCGACCGGCCGCGCATTCTGCGGCACACCCGCGCCCATGTCCGCATCGACGATGCCGGATCGAGCCGCATCGAGCGAGCGCGCATCGCACCCGGCGACACCGGCAATGCTCCCCCACGTGCGCTCCGCGATGCCAGCGAGCACCGACGATACGGCCGTCGCCGTGATCGGCATGTCGGGCCGCTACGCACAGGCGGACAACCTGCGCGAGTTCTGGGACAACCTCCGCGCGGGCCGCCACTGCATCACCGAGGTGCCCGCCGAGCGCTGGGACTGGCGCACGCACTTCGACACGGAGAAAGGCGTGCCCGGCCGCACGTACAGCCGCTGGGGCGGCTTCCTGAAGCAGATCGACCGCTTCGACGCCGCGTTCTTCCGGATCGCGCCGAGCGACGCGGAGAACATCGATCCGCAAGGCCGCCTGTTTCTCGAAGAATCGTGGGCCGCAATCGAGGATGCGGGCTACACGCCCGCGACGCTCAGCGCGAGCCGCGAGGTCGGCGTGTTCGTCGGCGTGATGAACGGCGGCTACCCGACGGGCGCGCAGTTCTGGAGCATCGCGAACCGCGTGTCGCACGCGCTCGACCTGCACGGGCCGAGCCTCGCCGTCGACACCGCATGCTCGTCGTCGCTGACCGCGATCCATCTCGCGCTCGAAAGCCTGCGCAGCGGCACCTGCGACTGCGCGCTCGCGGGCGGCGTCAATCTCATTCAGAGTCCGAATCATCTGGTCGGCCTGTCCTCGCTGACGATGCTGTCGGCGGGCGACGCGTGCCGCGCGTTCGGCGCGGGCGCGGACGGCTTCGTCGACGGCGAGGGCGTCGGCGTGCTCGTGCTGAAGCCGCTGTCGCGCGCGCTCGCCGACGGTGACGCGATCCACGGCATCATCCGCGGCAGCATGATCAACGCGGGCGGCAAGACGCACGGCCTCACCGTGCCGAATCCGCGCGCGCAACAGGCGGTCGTCGGCGCGGCGCTCGCGAGAAGCGGCGTGCCCGCGCGCGCGGTCGGCTACGTCGAGGCGCACGGCACCGGCACCGCGCTCGGCGATCCGATCGAGCTCGCCGGCCTCACGCGCGCGTTCGCCGAAACCACCGGCGATCGCGGCTTCTGCGCGCTCGGCTCGGTCAAGTCGAACATCGGCCATTGCGAGAGCGCGGCGGGCATCGCCGGCGTCACGAAAGTGCTGCTGCAGATGAAGCACCGCGCGCTCGTGCCGACGCTGCACGCGGACGAGGCGAATCCCGACATCGATTTCGCGCAATCGCCGTTCGTGCTGCAGCGCCGGCTCGCGCCATGGCCGAAGCCGGACACGGGCGATTGGCCGCGAATCGCCGGCGTGTCGTCGTTCGGCGCGGGCGGCGCGAACGCGCACGTCGTGCTCGAAGAGTTCGTCGACGCGCGCGTCGCGACTGACGCCGACGATGCCAGTTCCGCGATCATCGTGCTGTCCGCCGCGACCGACGACGCGCTGCGCCGCCGCGCGCGGCAGCTTCACGCGGCGCTCGCCGACGGCGAAATCGACGCGGATCGTCTGCACGATCTCGCGTACACGCTGCAAGCGGGCCGCGAAGCGATGGCCGCGCGCTTCGGCTGCGTCGTCGGCTCCGTCGCCGCGCTGCAAGCGATGCTCGCCGCGTTCGTCGAAGGCGACGCATCGCACGGCTGGCACGCGCATCGGCTCGCTGCTGACCGGCAGAGCCTCGCCGAACTCGACGCCGATCCCGAGCTGCGCGCGTCGCTCGTCGGCCAATGCATCGCGAGCGGCAAGCTCGACAAGCTCGCGGCGCTCTGGTGCCAGGGGCTCGGCGTCGACTGGTCCGCGCTGCATCGCGGCGGCGCGCGCCGGCGCGTGCATTTGCCAACGTATCCGTTCGACGGCCCGAGCTACTGGTTCCGCGACGACCACGCGCTCGCGACCGAGCCGGCGCACCGCCCTTCAGTCGAATCCGCACGCGGCGATACGGCTGCGGCAAGCGACGCGAACGTCGGCGCGCCGGCTGCCTCGACGCCCGACGCCGCGGCGCTCGTCCGCCGGACGGTCGCGCAAGTGCTCGGCTATCCGGACATCGACATGGGCGAATCGTTCTTCTCGCTCGGCGGCGATTCGATCCGCGCGGCGCGCGCACACCGGGCGCTGCAACAGACGCTCGGCGTGAAAATTCCGCTCAGCCTGATGCTGGAAGCGAAAACGCTCGCCGAATGTGCGCGCGCAATCGATGCGCTGCTGCCGAAGGAACCGCCGATCGCGGCGGGCATGTCGAATACCGGCGCTGTCAAGACCGATGCGCGCGCCGCCGATATGTCCGCGACCGGCACGTCCGCGACCGGCACGTCCGCAACCGGCACGTCCGCCGCCGGCGCCTCGGCGACTCAACCGCAAACGCCGCGCGCGCAGCAGCTCGCATCGCCCCCGGCATCGCCAACGCAGCCCGCGCACGCCCCGCGCGACACCCGCCCGCGACTGCACACGCTGTCGTCGAACCAACAGCAATTCTTCTTCCTCGATCGCCTGAATCCCGCGAATCCGGCGTTCAACCTGCCGGGCGCGCTGCGCGTGCGCGGCGAATGGCACGCGGATGCGCTCGAAGCCGCGTACCGGACGCTCATCGATTCGCACGACGTGCTGCGCACCCGCTTCGTCGTGCGTGGCGGCGAACCGTGCGCCGAGGTTGCGCCGCATCGCGCGGCGGCGATCCGCCATCACGATCTGTCCGCGCTGCTGCCGAAGCACCAGGCCGCGCGCATCGCCGAATGCCTGACGGAATCGAGCCGCGAAGGCTTCGCGCTCGAGCAGGGCGAGCCGAGCCGGCTGACGGTGCTCGAATTGCGCGACGACGACCACGTGATCCTGCTGAACCTGCATCACATCGTCGGCGACGCGGTGTCCGTCGTCGTGCTGCTCGACGCGCTCGCGCGCGCCGCGCTCACGGGCCGCGCGCCCGCATCGCGCGCCGAGCGCCCGCAATACGCGGAGTGGGCCGCGCGCGAACACGAGCAATTGCCCGAGGTCGTCGAACGCGAGCTGCCATACTGGCTCGATCGTCTGCGCGACGCGCCGCCGCCGCTGCCGCTGCCGTGCGACCGCGCGCGGCCGCCCGTGCCGAGCTATCGAGGGCAGAGCGTGCCGCTCGCATTCCCGGCGGAACTGATCGCGCAGCTCGACGCATACTGCAAGACGCACGGGCTGTCGCGCTTCGTCGTGATGCTCGCCGCGTTCAAGGTTGCGCTGCGCGTGCTGTCGGGCCGCGACGACGTGGTCGTCGGCAGTCCCTACGCGAATCGCGCCGACGACGACACGGCCGACATGATCGGCAGCCTCGCCTATGCGCTCGTGCTGCGCACGCGGTTCGACGCGGCCGAAACCTTCCCGGACGCAATCGCGCTCGTGCGGCGCACCGTGCACGGCGCGTTCGATCATCTCGGCGTGCCGTATCCGCGGCTCGTCGAGGCGCTGAATCCGGCGCGCCACGGCGGCGCGAATCCGCTCTACCAGATCATGTTCAACGTGATCCCGATGCCGGCGCTGCCCGACGGCGTCACGCCCGTCGAAGTCGATTCCGGCTGGCTCGACTACGACCTGTTCGTGCGGCTGCGCGCATCGGACCGCGCGATCGAAGGCGTGCTGCAATTCAGCGCCGATCTTTTCGATCGCCGGACCGCCGAAGCGATCGCCACGTACTACGTCGAGCTGCTGCACACGCTGCTCGCGCATCCGTCGCTGCCGCTCGCCGGCCTCGCGCCGCCCGCCGAGCTTGCGCTCGAACGGACGATCGCCGACGCGATGCCGCCGCTGCGTCTCGAAATCGCGTCGACGTTCACGGATAGCCCCCTCGCCGGCACGCTGCGCTACTGGAGCGTCGCGACGGGCCAATCGATCGAGCCGAACTTCGCTCCGTACGGTCAGTTGTTCCAGACGCTTTACGATCCGTCGACGCCGTTCCATGCGAACCGGCACGGGATGAACGTCGTGCTCGTCAGGCCCGGCGACTGGCTGCGCTTCGACGGAGCGAGCGCGAACGCGAGCGCCGAAGCCGAAGCCAATGCAGGCGCAGACGCCGCCGCCGCACGGATCGCACGCTACGTCGACGAGCTCGCCGACGCGCTGCGCGACGCGGCGCCGTCGCTCGCCGTGCCGCTGCTCGTGCTGGTTCTGCCTGACGATGCGGCGTCGCTCGCGAGCGGCGGCGAACATGAAGACGCAAACACAGACGACGTGTCGCTCGCGCCATACCGCACGCTAGCCGCGGCGCTCGCGGATCTGCCGGCCGTGACGGTCGCGCACTGGCGCGACGTCGCCGCGATCTATCCGGTCGCCGACGTGTTCGATCCGCACGCGGACGCCGCCGGCCACGTGCCGTTCACGAGCGAGTACTACGCGGCGCTCGCGAGCTATATCGCACGCACCGCGTTCCAGCACGCGGCGATGCCGCTCGACGACGCGTGGAACCGGCTCGCCGCGCAGATCCGCGACGATGCCGAGCAGCGTGTCGCCGCGCCGTCAGCCGACGCGCGCGATCGCCGCGCGCCGTACGCGCCGCCGGCGAACGAAGCCGAAGCGGCGCTCGCGCCGATCTTCGCAACGGCGCTGAAGCTCGACGATCTCGGCATCGACGACAACTTCTTCGACTGCGGCGGCCATTCGATCCTCGCGATCGGCGTCGTCTATCAGATCAACGAAGCATTCGGCGTCACGCTGTCGGTCGCGGACATCTTCATGGCGCCGACGGTGCGCCGGCTCGCCGAGCGGATGCGCGACGCGCCGGACGGCCCGGCATACGTCGACCTCGCGAGCGCGGCCGCGCTGCCCGGCGACATCGCGCCGCTGCCCGCCCCCGTCGCCGACACGCCGCGCGCGCTGCTGCTGACGGGCGCGACGGGCTTCGTCGGCCGTCACCTGCTGCGCGAGCTGATCGACCGCACGGATGCGACGATCTACTGCCTCGTGCGCTCGCCCGATGCCACGCAGGGCCTCGCGCGGATCCGCGCGACGCTCGAGCGCTGGTCGCTGTGGCGTGACGGCGACGACGCGCGCGTGATCGCCGTGCCGGGCGATCTCGGCCGCCCGCGCATCGGCTTGTCGAACGCCGATCGCGCGCGGCTCGTCGCCGAAGTCGACGCGATCTATCACAACGGCACCAGCATGAACCATCTCGAATCGTTCGAGATGGCGCGCGCCGCGAACGTCGACGGCGTGATCGAACTGCTGCGCATCGCGACCGAAGGCCGGCCGAAGACGTTCAACTACGTGTCGACGCTCGCCGTGTTCAGCATGCGCGAGCGCACCGGCAAGCACATATTCGACGAATCCGCGCCGATCGACGAAGAAAAACACCCTTCCGACCAGGGCTACACGACGAGCAAGTGGGTCGGCGAGCAGTTGACGCATCTCGCGGCCGCGCGCGGCGTGCCGTGCAACGTGTTCCGGCTCGGCCTCGTGACAGGCGACGCGCGGCACGGGCATTACGACCCGCTGCAGGCCTACTATCGGCTGCTGAAGAGCTGCATGCTGATGGGCGCCGCGTTCGACGACTTCCGCTACGACCTCGTGATCACGCCGGTCGACTACGTCGCGCGCGCGCTCGCGCATCTCGGCGCGAAGCACCCGCACGGCAGCCGTGTGTTCCATCTGTCGACGATGCAGGTCACGCCGATGCGCACGGTGTTCGACATGATGAACGCTCAGTTGCCGACGCCGATGCGCATGCTCACGCACCGCGCGTGGATCGACGAGCTGCGCGTGCGCTACCGACGCGGCGACGTGCAATCGATCGTGCCTGTCGTGCAATGGTTGATGAACATGAGCGACGCCGAGCTCATGAAGCTCGCCCGCGAGCGCGAGGAAACGACGTTCATCTACGACTGCACGGCGACACATCGCGAGCTCGAGGAAGCCGGCATCGTCGTGCCCGTGTTCGACGACGCGCTGCTGCGCCGCTACCTGCGCGGCATGTTCGACGACGACACGGACCTGCGCGCGCTCGCCGGCCAGCCGAACGACGGCGAGCGACTTTCCTCCTTTCACTCCCACACGTGATTTCCATGGACGATCTCATCTATCAAGACGAACACACTTCGCTGCTGCCGCTCGAAGGCCTTGCTGTCAGCGTGATCGGCTACGGCATCCAGGGCCGCGCATTCGCCGCGAATCTGCGCGACAGCGGCGTTTCGGTGCGCGTCGGCAACATCGACGACCACTACTTCGAGCTCGCGCGAGCGGAGGGCCATCGCGTGACGGGCATCGCCGAAGCGGTCGCGCACGCGGACATCGTGCTGCTGCTGATTCCGGACGAGGCGCACGGCGCGGTGTTCGACGTCGACATCGCGCCGAACCTGCGCGACGGCGCGCTCCTGTGCGTCGCGCACGGGCACTCGCTCGTGCAGGGCGACGTCCGCTCGCTCGCGGGACGCGATCTCGCGATGCTCGCGCCGCGCATGTACGGCGATCCGATCCGCCGCTATTACCTCGCGGGCCAGGGCGCGCCCGCATACTTCGACATCGTCGCGGACCACACCGGCCGGGCGCGCGACAGAGTGCTCGCGATCGCGCACGCGATGGGCTTCACGCGCGCGGGCGTGATGGCGCTCGGCCACCGGCAGGAGACGTTCCTCGATCTGTTCCAGGAGCAGTTCCTCGCGCCCGCGCTCGTCGATCTCGTCGAAACGGGGTTTCAGGTGCTCGTCGAACGCGGCTTCAATCCGAAGGCCGCGCTGCTCGAAGTCTACGGCTCCGGCGAGATGGGCAAGATGATGCTCGACGGCGCGGACATCGGACTCGACGAAGTGGTCGCGCTCCAGGGCTCGCCGACCTGCCAGGTCGGCTATCACCGCTGGCGCGGCCGCACGCTGCCCGCCGCCGTGCGCGAGCTCGCCGCGCGCGTGCTCGATCAGATCGACAGCGGCGATTTCTCCGCGTATCTGAAGGAGCATGCGACGAACGACTACGCGTCGCTCGACGAAGCACGCCGCGCGGTGCTGAAGCGGCCGCTCAACGTGACGCATGCGGAGGTCCGCGCGGCGTTCCGGTTCCCGGCCGAGCGGGCGGGCGGGCTCTATCAGTCGGCATCGGCGGCGGCCGCCGCCGAGCCGGAGATCGCGCAATGAGCGCCCGCCGCCTGCTCGTCGGCGCGACGTTCACCGCATCGCCGCTCGATCCGCTGCTGCGCGCGCGGCGCTTCGACGACGTCGCGTTCACGCGCTACAACCAATTGCTGCAAGCGCTGCTCGCGCCCGATCCGCAGCATGCGCGCGACGAAACGCTGCTGCTCGTGCGGCTCGCCGATTTCGTGCGGCACGAGGCAAGCGATCGCGCGCAATCGCCGGATTCGCTTGCCGCGCTGCTCACGCAGCGCGCGGATGCATGGCTCGACGCGCTCGCGTCGTTCAGCGCGAGCCGCGCGATGCCGCCGTGCATCGTCGTGCTGCCGTCGCCCGCGCTCGACGCGCGAGGCGCGGCGCTCGCCGATACGTGCCGGCGACTCGAATGCGCGTTGCAATCGGTGCCGGGCGTGCGCGCGCTGGATTGGGCCGATTTCGTCTCGGCGAGTGCGATCGCGCAGCCGTTCGATCCGGTCGCGGACAAGCTCGGCCACGTGCCGTTGACGATCGAGTGCTTCGCGGCGTTCGCAAAGTGGATCGCCGCGCGGCTGCATGACGGCGGCGGTGCGGACAGCGGCGCGGCGAAGCGGGACGCAAGCGCAGTCTCCGGCGCGCACACGCACACGCAAACGGCCGCGGTTGCCGATGCGGACGCGAACGCGAACGCAAGCGCCGACGTGAACGCAACGGCTGCGGCGACTCCGCACGAAGCAGCGCCGCACACGCGTGTCAACGCAGACGCCGCTGCCGGACACATACGCAACGCAGCGCCGACCGACGCATGCAGCCGGGACGCTGCCTCCCCGAGCGCCCCGGCTCCTAGCGCATCGCTCGCCCGTTTCTTCGAACGCCTGCAACTGCGCATCACGGGCGTCCCGCTCGACGACGAAACGGCGCTCGCCAAAAGCGCACGCCTCAGCCACACGGCCGCGACGTTCCATCTGAGCGGCCGCCCGTATCTCGAAGCCGACCTGCTCGACGCGGCCGAGCGCAATGCGAGCGGACTCGCGCTGACAGTCGCCGACCGCTTCGGCCAATACGGCTGCAGCGGCTTCGCGCTCGTGCGCGCCGACGCCGGCCTGCCCGTTCTCGCCGAATTCGTGCTGAGCTGCACGGTGCTCGGCAAGCAGGTCGAGCATGGCGCGCTGCTCGCGTTCGCGCACGCCGCGCGGCAAGCCGCGCTGCCGGCCATCGCGATCGATTACGCGCGCACGGACGGCAATCAGCCGGCCGTCGAGTTCGTCGACGCGCTCGCCGCGCAAGCGGGCGTCGCTGTCGAACGGAACGGCTCGCGTGCGCGGCTGCGCATCGCGCCGTCCGCACTCGCCGACGCGGTGCTCGCGCGCGCGAAAGCGCCGCAAGCGCTCGCGGCGACCGCACAGGCGCTCGACCTCGCGCCGCTCTTCTCCCGTTCAACCACTCACCTGGCCGTCCACCGATGAACGCGAACCTCGACGCTGTCTCCCCCGCCCATGCCGCACCGCCCGCCGACTGGTGGGCGCGCGAGCGGCTGCACTACCGCGACGGCGTCCTGCATTTCTGCGGACGCAACGTCGCGGCACTCGCCGCCGCATTCGCCGAGCCGCTCTTCCTGTACGACCCGCAGCGCGCGGTCGACAACGTCGAGCGCCTGCGCGGCGCGCTCGGCGGCCTGCAAGACGGCGACTTCCGCATTCATTACGCGATGAAGGCAAATCGCTTCCGGCCACTCCTGTCCGAGCTGCGGCGCTCGCCGATATTCGGCATCGACGCGTGCTCGCCCGAGGAATTGCGCGAAGCGCTCGCCTGCGGCTTCGCGCCCGAGCGCATCTCGTATACCGCGCACGGGATGATGCCGGACGAGGCGGCCCTCCTAGCCGCACTGCCGGACGTGCACGTGAACTGCGACACGCTGAGCGCGATCGCACTGCTCGGCAGCCGCTCGCCCGGACGCGAAATCGGCATCCGCGTGAATCCCGGCGTCGGCATCGGCTACGGCGACAGCGAGCGACTCAGTTATGCGGGCGCAACCGTCACGAAGTTCGGCATCTATGCGGAGCAGTTCGGCGCGGCGCTCGAACTCGCCGCGCGGCACAGCCTGACCGTGACCTGGCTGCACTGCCACGCGGGCTGCGGCTACTTGGACCCGCAACTCGCGTCGTTCGAGCGCGTGCTCGACGCGCTCGACGCGTTCGCCGCACGCGTGCCCGGCCTGCGCGGCATCAATCTCGGCGGCGGGCTCGGCCTGCCGCATCGCGCGACCGACCGGCCGCTCGACCTCGAGCGCTGGCGGGCGGCCGTGCACGCACGCTTCGGCCGCCGCCCGCTGACGATCGCGATCGAGCCCGGCGATTTCATCGCGAAGGACGGCGGCATGCTCGTGCTGCGCGTCGCGTATGTCGAGCTCAAGCGCAATCGCCGTTTCGTCGGGCTGAACGGCGGCTTCAACCTCGCGATCGAGCCCGCGTTCTACGACCTGCCGTGCGAGCCCGTGCCGTGCATACGCCGGCCGGGCGCCGCGCAATCGGTGTGCCTCGCCGGCAACATCAACGAGGCGCTCGACCTGTGGGGCAACGACATGAGCCTGCCGCCCGTCGAGCCGGGCGACTTCGTCGCGCTGTTGAACGCGGGCGGCTATGCTTCGTCGATGAGCTCGAACCACTGTCTGCGCGGACAGTTCCGCGAGCTCGCGCTGTTCGGCGCGGCGTCCCGTTGATTTCCATTACATGACAAGGAGCCCCAGCGTGTCTTCGCTTTCACGACAATTGAGCGCTCTCGGCAGCCGGATCTTCACGAGCGCGCCGTTCGGCCCCGGCGTGTCGATGCAGAACCTCGCCGAATGGTCGTCGCTCGCGCACGTCCAGCTGCTCGGCAAGGTCGCCGCCGAATTCGGCATCGACATCGACATCGAAGAAGCCTACCGGCTCGACAGCTTCGAGCGCCTGCTGCATTACGTCGAGCGGCAACGCGAAGCGGGCGGCGACGCGCCGCAAGCGAGCGCCACGCCCGGTGCGACGGCAAACGCGACCGGCGTCGAGCCCGACACGATCGGCGCGCTGCTGCGCGCGCGCGCCGACGCGCTGCCCGACGAACCTTTCCTGTTCTTCCCCGCGGACGACCGCAGCTACACGTATCGCGCGTTCGACCGGCTCGCGTGCGCGGCCGCCGAAAAGCTGCACGCGCACGGACTGCGGCGTGGCGACCGGTTGTCGGTCGTGCTGCCGAACGGCCCGGAGTTCCTCGCGTATTATTTCGGCGCGCATCGGCTCGGCGTCGTGTCGGTGCCGATCAACCCGGCGCTCAGCGCGGCCGAATGCGCGTACATCGTCCGCAACAGCGGCGCGAAGCTCGTCGTCTTCGACCGGCGGCTCACGAGCCTGCGCGACGCGGTGCACGCGGCGCTCGGCGACGACGGCGCGCCGCTCGCGTGCGCCGACGCCGCGTCCGGCTTTGGCCTCGAAGCGCTCGCGGCGACGGCGGCAGCCGAGCACGAGCATGCATCGATCGCGCCGGAACCGAGCCTGTCAGCCAACGACGACGCGAGCATTCTCTACACGTCCGGCACGACGGGCCACCCGAAGGGCGTCGTGCTGTCGCACCGGAACCTGTTGTCCGACGCGCGCGCGCTCGTCGACTGGTTCGCGTTCGAGCCCGGCGCGCGCACGATGTGCATCCTGCCGCTCTTCCACAACAACGGCCAAGTGATCACGCTGCTGTCGCCGCTGATCGCGGGCGGCAGCTCGGTGATCCTCGAAGGCAAATCGGCGCTGCCGTCGTTCTGGAAGCTGATCGACACATACCGCGTGAACTGGACGAGCGTGATGCCCGCGTTCCTGTCCGCGTTCCTCGAATACGGACTGAAGCGCACCGACGATACGCTGCGCGGCATCGTCTGCGGCGGCCAGGTGCTGCTCGATGAGGTGCGCAACCGCTTCGAGAGCGAATACCGCGTGCCGGTGTTCGAAGGCTTCGGGCTCACCGAGACGACGTCGTTCGCGACGATGAACCGCCATCCCGCCGAGCGCCGGCGCTTCGGATCGATCGGCGTCGCGCTGCCATGCAACGAGCTGCGGATCGTCGACGCCGACGGCCGCCCCGTCGCGGCGGGCGAGACGGGCGAGATCCTGATCCGCGGCGACAACGTCGCGACGCGCTATCACGCGCGCCCCGAACTCAGCGCCGAACGCTTTCGCGACGGCTGGCTACACACGGGCGACTACGGTTATCGCGACGACGAAGGCCACTTCTTCTTCGCGACACGCGTCGACGATCTCATCATCAAGGGCGGCGAGAACATCTATCCGGCCGAGATCGAGAACGTGCTGCACGGCTGCGACGACGTCGTCGAATGTGCGGCGCTCGGCGTGCCCGATCCGATTCTCGGGCAGGAGGTGTGCGTGTACGTGAAGCTGAAGCCGTCGTCGACGCTCGGCAAGGACGACGTCCGCCGCCTGTGCGAAGGCCGCATCGCGCACTACAAGTGCCCGCGCCACGTCGTGCTGCTCCACGAGCTCGACGATCTGCCCGAGCTGCCGAAAGGGCCGACGCGCAAGATACTCCGCCGCCGGCTGCTCGAGCATTTCGCGACGCAGCGCGTGCGGGCCTCGGCGTGACGCCCGGCGCCGCGCATCGCACTTTTTTCGTCGAACGACATCGACCGAACATGAAGGACGCCATGAAGCTCGTACTGTTCCTGCATCTGATTTTCGTCGCCGCGTGGATGAGCTGCGTGATCGTAGAAGGCATCTTCGAGCACGCGATCGATCGGAGTCCGGAGCAACGCGCGTTTATCTCGAAGCTGCACTGGACCACCGACAAGTACGTCGAAATCCCCGCGTTCACGATCGTGCTCGTCACCGGCGCGATCCTGCTCGCGCATCGCGCGCCGACGCCGCTGCTGCTAACGAAGGTCGCGTTCGGCACGCTCGCGATCGCATTGAACGCGGTGTGCGTGTGGATCGTCGTCCGGCGCAGGCGCCATGCGGCGCACGGCGACTACGCCGCATGGGAGCGCATCGACCGCGTTCAGCACAAGCTCGGCGGAGTCGTCGCGATCGCGATGCTCGTCGCGCTCGGCATCGGCGGCTACATGTTCGCAGGAGGGTAAATGAAGGCATTGATTTTTCCTGGGCAGGGCTCACAGGTCGCGGGCATGGGCGCGGGTCTCTTCGAACGGTATCCGGAAATCGTCGGAGCGGCGGACGATGCGATGGGCCTATCGGTTGCGCGTCTTTGCATCGACGATCCCGACGGCCTGCTCGCCGACACCCGCTATGCGCAGCCCGCGATCTTCGTCGTCAACGCGCTGCAGCTCGCCGCGTGGCGCGAAACGCACGACGACGCGAACGTCTGGCTCGCCGGACACAGTCTCGGCGAATACAGCGCGCTCCTCGCGGCGGGCGTATTCGACTTCCGCACCGGGCTCGAGATCGTCAAGCGGCGCGGCGAGCTGTTCGCGTCGGTCAACGGCGGCGCGATGGCGGCGGTCGTCGGCGTGACCGCCGCTGAGCTCGGCCGCCGCCTGCGCGCGTTCGGCTTCGACGACGTCGATCTCGCGAACTTCAACAGCGCCGAGCAGACCGTGATCGCGGGGCCGGCCGCATCGGTCGCCGACGCGACGCGCATGCTCGACGCATGCGGCGACGTCACCGTCCACCCGCTGAAGGTAAGCGGCGCGTTCCACTCGCGCTGCATGACGCCGCTCAAGCCCGAGTTCGACGCGTTCCTCGCACACTTCGCGCTCGCCGAGCCGGCGCGGCCCGTCGTGTCGAACGTGACCGCGCGCATCTATCAGGCGCCCGGCACGCCGGCCGACTATCTCGTCGAACAGCTCGACCAGCCCGTGCGCTGGCGCGACAGCATCCGCTTCATGCTGCGCTCGGGCGTCGACGAATGGGACGAGCTCGGCCCCGGGCGCCGCCTCCTGACGAAACTCGTCGACACCATCCGGTACGAGCAACCCGCGACGCCGCAACCCGCATCACTTTGAAGAGGACCGATCCGACATGTCATCCATCCAATCCGCCCTCGCCGCCTGCCGATCGCTGACCGCGCCGCCGCCGCTCGCGCCGGCGGCCAACTTCGCCGACGTGCTGCGATTCCGCGCAGAGACGACGCCCGACGAGTTCGCGTACGGCTATCTCGGCTTCGGCCGTATGCCGGACCGCGTGATGCGCTACGGCGACATGCATCGCCGCGCACTCGCGATCGCGCGCGAAATCGTCACGCACGGCCGTCCGGGCGACCCCGTGCTGCTGATTTTCCCGTCGGCCGCCGATTTCATCGAGGCGTTCTTCGGCTGCCTGTACGCGGGCCGGATGGCCGTGCCGGCGCTGCCGCCGCACACCGAAAAGGAGCGGCGCCGGCTGATCTCGATCACGCGCGACTGCGCGCCGTCGCTCGCGATCTGCGGCACTGGCGAAATGGACGCCGTGCTCGCCGAACTGTGCGCGGCGGGCGTCGTCGCACCGCCGTGCCGCGAAGTCGACGCGATCCCCGACGGCATCGGCGACGCTTCGCCCGACCTGCCCGCCGTCGCGCCCGACAGCATCGCGTTCCTGCAGTACACGTCCGGCTCGACGTCCGATCCGAAGGGCGTGATGGTCGGCCACGACAACCTGCTCGCGAACGAGCGGCTGCTGTATCAACACTGCGGGAGCGCCCGCGCGCGCTGGCTGATGGTCTCGTGGCTGCCGCACTATCACGACATGGGGCTTATTTGCAGCATTCTGCAGCCGATCTACGCGGGACGGCCCGCTGTGTTCATGTCGCCGCAGGACTTCCTGCAGCATCCGGCGCGCTGGCTCCACGCGGTGTCCGACTACGGCGCGACCTGTAGCGGCGCGCCGAACTTCGGCTACGAGCTGTGCCGGCGCCGCGCGAGCCGGATGGATCTCGCGCGGCTCGATCTGTCGACGTGGGAGCATGCATTCAACGGAGCGGAGCCGGTGCGGCCGCGGACGATGCGCGAATACGCCGATGCGTTCGCGTCCGCCGGCTTCCGCTACGACGCTTTCGCGCCATGCTACGGACTCGCGGAGCTGACGCTTGTCGCAACGTCGAAGCAGGTCGGCGCACCCGTCGTCATGCGGCGCGCCGACTACGCGGCGCTCGCCGATGGACGCTTCGAGCCGCTGCACGGCGACGGCCGCTCGATCGACGTCGTATCGGTCGGCGCGCTCGCCCACGCGCATCAGGCGATCCGCATCGTCGACCCGGCGACGGGCGATCCGCGGCAGGCGGGCGCGATCGGCGAGATTTGCGTCGCGAGCGACAGCGTCTGCCATGGCTACTTCGGCCGCCCGGACGCAACCGACGCGACGTTCCGCGCATACCGCTCCGACGCGTTTCCGCACGGCATGCTGCGCACGGGCGACCTCGGCTTCGTCGACGACCGAGGCCACCTGTTCATCTCGGGGCGCATCAAGGACCTGATCATCCTGAACGGCGTCAACTACTATCCGCAGGATATCGAAGGCGCGGTGCTGAACGTGTCCGATCAGATCCGCGCGAACCGGCTCGCCGCGATCATGGTCGAGCGCGACGAGCAGGCGGGGGTCGTCGTCGTGCTGGAGGCGACCGGCCGGTTCGATCTCGCGGCGCTCGCGCCGGAGATCGGCCGCGAAGTCTGGGACGCGTGCCAGCTGACGCTGAGCGGCGTGATCCGCGTGAAGAAGGGCGAGATTCATACGACGTCGAGCGGCAAGATCCAGCGCTCGACCTGCGCGCGGATGCTCGCGGACGGCGCGTTCACGATCGAGGACGCGTATCTGCCGGACACCGCGCGGGCATGGCTTGCGCCCGTGATCGAACGGTGCGCGAGCGTCTGCGGCGAGCCGTCCGGCGACGCGCAGGCCGCTGCCTGACGATGCGCAGCGGCTCGCCGCGCACGGCGCACGGCGCACGGCGCACGGCAGCCGATTGCGCGGTACGGCGCCGCATGCGCGTCGCTTGCATCGCGAGCGCATGCCGGGCATATCTCGCGTCCGTTTCTCGCATACCCTCGCATCGAGCCGCCCGTCGGGTTATAGTCCGGCGGGCGCGCGCCGCGAAGGCACACGATGCAACGTGCGCGCCGCAAGCGCATCTGTCCCGGTCCCGCGCCGGTTTTTCGACACCCGCAACCCGCACGGACGGCCCACCGAGCCATCCGGCATCCGATTCGTACAAGCGCCGATCGATGGCTTCGTTGATTCTCGTTCTCGCCTGCCTGTTCGCGGGCGCCGCGCTCGCGCGGAGCAAGCGCCTGCCGGACAACTTCCCGGCCAGCCTCAACTTCTTCGTCATCCAGATTTCATTGCCCGCGCTCGTGCTGCAGCATCTGCACAAGATCGCATTCAGCGCGGACGTGCTGTGGCTCTTCGCGACGCCCGTCATCGTATTCGCGGCGACTGCGGCGCTCGCGCTCATCGCGGGCGCGCTGCTTCGCCTCGGCAAGGCGACCATCGGCTGCCTCACGCTCGTCTGCGGCACGAGCAACACGTCGATCGTCGGCGTGCCGGTCGTGCAGGCGCTCATCGGAAGCGCGGCGGTCGGCCACGCGCTCGTCGTCGATCAGGCGAACTTCATCGTGATGTGCACGGCGGGTCTCGTCGCCGCCGATCTGTATGCGGGCAGCGTGACCCGCTGGCGCGGCGTCGCGCGGCAGCTCGCCGGCTACCGGCCGATTCAGGCGATGGCGCTCGCGTTATTGCTGCGGCCGGTGCCGTTTCCGCCTGTCGTCGAAGATGTGCTGACCGCGCTCGGCGCAACGCTCACGCCGATCGCGATGATCTCGGTGGGCGCGAGCTTCAGCTTGCGCAGCGCGCGCGGCGCCGCCCGGAATTTCGCTGTGGGCCTCGGCTTCAAGCTGCTCGTCGTGCCGGCGATCGTGCTCGCTTGCGGTCTTTGCGTCTTCGCTCAGCAGGGGGTGCCGCTCGCCGTCGCGCTCTTGCAGGCCACGATGCCGCCGATGATCATCGCGGGGCTCATCGCGATCGACAAGAAACTCGATCCGCCGCTCGCGGGCGCGCTGATGACATTGGGCGTGCCTGCGTCGATCGTCGCCGCATGGCTGTGGCGCGGCGTGCTGCCTTATTGACGCGAACGAGACGGCCGACGAATATGTTTCGGAACGCGAATCGTCCGATGCACGATGCATTAGCTTCGTCGAATGATGCGCGGCGCGCACATGCCGTCGTTGGCGCCGCGCCCGAATCGACAGGCACGTCGGCGGCCCGCTCATCGAACACGGGACACACGGCGAGACGGCGCTCGCACGGCCGTCACGCGCCGTTCGGCAGCAGCCGGTACATTTCGTGGAACACCATGTCGGTGCGCCCGGCGATCGCGAACGGCACGCCCGTCGCGACGAACCCGAGCGATTCGTAGAAGCCGCGCGCCGATTCGCGCGCGGTGCACCACACGACTTTTCCGTTCTGCCGCCGCGCGTACTCGATGCACGCGTGCATCAGCCGCGTGCCGACGCCGTGCCCCTGCATGAACGGCTCGACGGCCACGCCCCGCAGCCGCCACGCGCTATCCGCGGGGAAATCGCGAAACGCTTGCCGGCAGATCGTCGCGACCGCGACGATCCCGTCCGATGTCCGAGCCGCCTGATGGAGCGTCACATCATGGTCGTCGCACGGAAAGCGGCTCGCGTTCTCGTCTCCGTCCAACAGAATTCTGGCCCTGAGCGGCAACACGGACGCAACCGGCACGGTCACGATGGAGTACGACTGTTGATCGACGAACATCGGCTGTTTATGAAAAAATTGATTGACTCATTCTAAATCCGTGAAAGATTTCGTTCTCAAAAAAATATTTGTTGTTCGCCTCAGCCAATGCGGTTAATCTAAATCAATGTTGCTCGCGTCATTAAATTTCAAGCAAACAAACTGCGATCACAGAAAATGGAGAAAATCTCGTCCGATACGGGAAGCGCCTATGACGAAATCCGTTCGCGGATCTTCGACGGCCGATTGTCGCCCGGGCAGAAAATCTCTCACCGGGGCCTCGCTCACGAGCTCGGCGTCGGGCAAATGCCGGTGCGCAGCGCATTGCAATTGCTCGCTTCCGAAGGGCTCGTGAATATCGTCGACAAGAGCGGCACCTTCGTCAACGAGCCGACGCGCGACGATCTGCGCGAAATCTACGAACTGCGCCTCGCGCTCGAGAGCGCCGCCGCGTACCTCGCGGCGCGCGGCGGCGCAACGGACGGCCTGTCGCGCTCGCATGCGCAGATGCGCAGGCTCGTCGACGAAAACAGCGCCGACATCATGACTGAGCAGAAAGTCGGCTGGGTCTTTCATGACGAAATATTCAAGGCCGCACGCAACGATCGGCTATTTACGACATACAAGCTGCTGCGCGCGCAAACCCATGCGCTGAACGAACTGCCGCGAAACGATTTCGCGACGGTCAGGCGCGGCACGCTCGAACATTTGGAGATTTACGCGGCCATCGATGCGCAGGACGCGGAATCGGCGCGGCGACTGATGTGGAATCACGTGATCGACGGTACTTCGGACAGAATCCGATTAATTCGAGCTCGATATGACACTGGCCAATAAAAAAATTCCTTTACCGCTACAGATGATTCTCGGCCTCGCGCTCGGCGCGGTCTTCGGGCTGTTCGCGCCCGCCGCGAGCCGCGATCTGGCGTTCATCTCGACGCTGTTCGGTCACGCGATCAAGATGGTCGTGCTGCCGCTGATCCTGCTGTCGGTGACGCTCGGCGCGTTCCGCGCGGGCACGCAGCGCGGCCGGCTCGGCAAGACGGCCGCGTTCAGCCTCGTGTTCTTCGTGCTGATGACGGTGATCGCCGCGTCGCTCGGCCTCGCGCTCAACTGGCTGTTCCGGCCCGGCATCGGCGCGAGCCATGTGCTGACGGCGTCGATGCCGGCGAACCTCGCGAGCGGCATCGACTGGATGAAGTTCCTGACCGACATGATTCCGTCGAACATCGTCGGCGCGCTCGCGGCCGGCAACTCGCTGCCGGTGCTCGTGTTCGGCGTGCTGCTCGGCTGCGCGCTCGCGGCCGTCCAGGATCGCGCGGCGCCGTTCGTCGCCGTCTGCGAATCGATGCTCGCCGCGTTCTTCAAGATGACGGAGTGGGTGGTGTCGCTATCCCCGATTGCGATCTTTGCTGCGATCGCAGTGCTGTTGTCGTCGAAAGGACTTGCCGCGATGACGCCGCTCGCGAAGCTGCTCGGCATCGCGTATCTCGGCATGGCGATCCTCGCTGTGTGGCTCACGCTGATCGTCAAGCTCGCCGGCCACTCGCCGCGCGCGATCGTCCGCAAGGTCAGCGAGCCGCTGATCCTCGGCTTCACGACGCGCTCGTCCGAAATCACGTTCCCCGTGCATCTGAAGAAGCTGACGGAGATGGGCGTGCCGTCGTCGGTCGCGTCGACCGTGCTGCCGCTGTCGTACATCTTCAATCGAGAAGGCGCGGTGCTCTACACGGTGCTCGCGGTCTGCTATCTCGCGGACGCGTACCAACTCGCATGGAGCTGGCCGCTGATGATCACGATCGCGATCCTGACGATCATCACGATCGACGGCGCCGCGAACGTGCCGTCGGGCGCGGTCGTCGCGATCACGGTGATCCTCGCCGCGATCGGGCTGCCTGCCGACGCCGTGCTGCTGATTCTCGGCGTCGATGCGTTCTTCGACATGGGCCGCACCGCGCTGAACGTCTACGCGAGCACCGTCGCGACGACGCTCGCGAGCCGCGTGTCCGGCGTGGCGCCCGAGCTTGCGGACACCGCGGCGCACGTGTCGCGCGTCTGAAGGCTGTCGTTCGCGCCGGCGGATGCCGGCGCGCGGAATGAAATCGGTACGGCGATGGCTGCCGGAAGTTCGATGGTCGGCGCGATACGCCGGCCCGATGCAGGAGAGTATTGGCGAGCGTGATGCTCGGCGGTTCGGTGGGTGCAGCACGCCGTGCGTGCACGGGCACGCACGGCGGCCGCCTCGCATGACATCGCTCGCGCGATTGTAGTTCCGTCTGCGAGTATTTCTGGCCCTCGGATGCAGGCGGTTACGCAGTCCCTGTCGCCCCATGCTGGGACTGCGCTTTTTATTGTCGAACCAGCGGCGCAACGAAACGATTACAACGCGTTTCGTTGCGCCGCTGCCAAGCGTAAGTCGAGACCGCGCGGTGCGAAACAGAATTCGCGATGCCGCTCGCGGTCGGATCGGTTCGGCCCGGATCGTCTTTCGTGTGCCGTCGGCGCATAGCGACGGCCCCCCTGCCACCCTTTCCGACGTTCACTCCGAATGCCACCCGTCACGCGACGGACGCCGAAACTGCACGCCCGTCGCGTTCGCGCGGCTCTCAGGCTCTTCGGCTCTCGAACGTTTCGGCGCTCGGACATTCGAGCTTTTGGACGCTCAGGTTCGCGAGCGTCATCAGCATTCCCGACGTTCGGACGCTCGACCTCTCGGGCTTTCGAGCAACGCACGCGCGGCCACGCGCAACACGCGCGCATCGGCGCAACGGCGGCTCGCGACCTGGAGCCGCCGCGCCCTCGTCAACGCGCCGCCACGTCCTGCCGCGCCGGCTCGCGCGCACCGACGGCCACGTCCGCCCCCCAGCCGCCGCCGAGCGCACGAATCAGGTTGACCGTCGATACCGCCTGCGTGCCCGTCAACTGATTCGATTGCAACTGCGACTCGAGCACCGAGCGCTCGCTGTCGATCACGTCGAGATAGCTGACCGCGCCTTCCTGATACTGCGTGCGCGACAGCGTCGCCGCGCGCCGCGACGCGTTGACCGCATCGTTCTGCGCGTGGATCTGGTCGTCGAGCAGACGCAGATCGGCGAGGTTGTCCTCGACTTCGCGGAACGCGACGAGCACCTGCTGCCGGTAGTTCGCGACTTCTTCGTCGTACTTCGCGCGCGCCTGCGCAACGCCCGCGCTCCGCCGCCCGCCATCGAAGATCGGCAGCGTGAGCGCGGCGCCCGCGAACGGTCCGAGCAGGAACGTGCGACTCGACCACAGGAACAGGTTGCCGAGCGTCGCCGCTTCATAGCCGAACGCGCCCGTGATATCGAGCTTCGGGAAGTAAGCGGACTTCGCGAGGCCGACGCGCGCGTTCGCGGCCATCATAGCGCGCTCGGCGGCCGCGATGTCCGGCCGCCGCTCGAGCAGCGCCGACGGCAGCCCCGCCGGCACCCGCACCGCGACCGGCGCGATCGGCGTCTCCTTGAACGAGAAATCCGCAGGCGCCTTGCCGAGCAGGATCGCGAGCGCATGCTCGGACACCGCGCGCCGCCGCGCGACGCCGACCGCGTCCGCCTGCGCGGTCGCGAGTTCGTTCTTCGCGCGCGACACGTCGAGCTCGCTGATGTCGCCTTCGCTGAAGCGCCGCTGCACGAGCTTCAGCGCTTCCTCGCGCAGCTCAACCGTGCGGCGGTACAGATCCTGGTCGGAATCGAGCCGGCGCAGCTCGAAGTAGTTCTGCGCGACGTCCGCCTGCAGCGCGAGCTGCACCGAGCGGAACAGCGCCTCGCTCTGCGCGGCGTCCGCGCGCGACGCTTCGACATTGCGGCTCACGCGGCCGAACAGGTCCGCCTCGTACGACACCGTGCCTTGCGCGCGCCAGAGCGTCGCCGTCGTGGGTCCGGCGCCCTGCGGCTGGAACTGCGACGCCGACGACAGCCCCTCGCGCGTCGGCCCGAAACCGACGCCCACTTGCGGAAACCACTGCGAACGCGCGGCGCGGGTCGCCGCACGCGCCTGCTCGACGCGCGCCGCCGCAGCCTTCAGGTTCTGGTTCGCGGCGAGCGCCTGCTCCTCGAGCGCGTCGAGCACCGGGTCGCCGAACGCCCGCCACCATTCGCCGCGATGCGCGGCGTCGGCGGGCTCGGCCGTCTTCCACGTGCCGGCCTGCTCGCCCGGCGACAGCGCCGGCGCTTCCTTGAACGCGGCGGGCGTCGCGACGTCCGGCCGCTTGTAGTCGGGCCCGACCGCGCACGCGGCGAGCAGCACGACGAGCAGGCCGCTCGCCGCCGCGATCTTCGCGAGACGCTTGAAGCCGTCGTTGATCTTGGTCTTGTTCATCTTTCTATCCTCAAGCGTCCGGAGCCGGCAGACCATAGCCCGCCGAATCCTTCTGCGCGACGTGAATCTTGCCGCCCGCGAGCGTGCGCAGCACCACGTAGAACACCGGCGTCAGCATCAGGCCGAACAGCGTCACGCCGAGCATCCCGAAGAACACCGCGACGCCCATCGCATGCCGCATCTCCGCGCCCGCGCCCGTCGACAGCACGAGCGGCACCACGCCCATGATGAACGCGATCGACGTCATCAGGATCGGCCGCAGCCGCAGCCGGCTCGCCTCCACCGCCGCCTCGAACGGCGTCTTGCCGTCATGCTCGAGCTCCCGTGCGAATTCCACGATCAGGATCGCGTTCTTCGCGGACAGCCCCACCAGCACCATCAGGCCGATCTGCGTGAAGATGTTGTTGTCGCCCTGCGTGAGCCACACGCCCGTCAGCGCCGACAGAATGCTCATCGGCACGATCAGGATCACCGCGAGCGGCAGCGTCAGGCTCTCGTACAGCGCGGCGAGCACGAGGAACACCAGCAGCACGCTGATCGGGAACACCCAGATCGCCGAGTCGCCGGCCAGAATCTGCTGATACGTGAGGTCCGTCCATTCGAACTTCACGCCGCGCGGCAGCGTCTGCGCCGCGATCCGCTCGATCGCCGCCTGCGCCTGTCCCGACGAGTAGCCGGGCGCGGGGCCGCCGTTCACGTCGGCCGCCGTGTACGCGTTGTAGCGCACGACCATCTCCGGACCGAACGTCGGCGATACCGTCACCAGCGACGACAACGGCACCATCTCGCCCGCCGCGTTGCGCGTCTTCAGTTGCAGGATGTCGTCCGCGCGCTGGCGGAACGGCGCATCGGCCTGCACGCGCACCTGATAGACGCGGCCGAACCGGTTGAAGTCGTTCACGTACAGCGAGCCGAGATAGATCTGCATCGTATCGAACACGTCGGTCACGTTCACGCCCAGCTGCTTCGCCTTCACGCGATCGAGATCGACGTTGAGCTGCGGCACGTTGATCTGGTAGCTCGTGAAGAGCGGGCCCAGTTCCGGCGCCTGCTGCGCGCGCTTGATGAAATCGTTCGTCGCATCCGCAAGCCGTGCGTAGCCGACCGCGCCGCGATCCTCGATCTGCATCTTGAAGCCGCCGAGCGTCCCGAGGCCCAGCACGGGCGGCGGCGGGAACACCGCGACGAACGAATCCTTCATCGCCGAATACCGCTGGTTCAGCGCGCCCGCGATCGCGCCCGCCGACAGCGCCTTGCCGTGGCGCTGATCGAACGGCTTGAGCGTGACGAACACGATGCCCGCGCTCGAGCTGTTCGTGAAGCCGTTCACGGACAGCCCCGGAAACGCGACCGCGCTCTCGACGCCCGGCTGCTTCAGCGCGATCGCGCCCATGTCGCGAATCACCTTCTCGGTGCGGTCGAGCGACGCGCCGTTCGGCAGTTGCGCGAACGCGATCAGATACTCCTTGTCCTGCGCTGGCACGAAGCCGCCCGGCACGATCTTCGAGATCATCAAGGTCGCGGCGACGAGCGCGAGATACACGCCGAGCATCGCCGCCTTTCTCGACAGCACGCCGCGCACGCCGCGGCCGTAGTGCTCCGCGCCGCGATGGAACACCTTGTTGAAGCCCTTGAAGAAGCCGCCGAGCACGCGATTCATCACGCGCGTCAACCCGTCTTCCTTCTCGCCGTGCCCCTTCAGCAGGATCGCCGACAGCGCGGGCGACAGCGTCAGCGAGTTGAACGCCGAGATCACCGTCGAGATCGCGATCGTCATCGCGAACTGCTTGTAGAACTGGCCGGTCAGGCCCGACATGAACGCGAGCGGCACGAACACCGCGACGAGCGTGAGCGCGATCGCGATGATCGGCCCGCTCACTTCCTGCATCGCCTTGTAGGTGGCCGCGCGCGCGGTGAGCCCGTTCTCGATGTTCCGCTCGACGTTCTCGACGACGACGATCGCATCGTCGACGACGATCCCGATCGCGAGCACCATCCCGAACAGCGACAGCGCGTTGATCGAATACCCGAACAGCAGCAGGAGCGAGAACGTGCCGACGATCGACACCGGCACCGCGATCAGCGGAATGATCGATGCGCGCCAGGTCTGCAGGAACACGATCACGACGATCACGACGAGCGCGATCGCTTCGAGCAGCGTATGGACGACCGCCTTGATCGACGAGCGCACGAACTGCGTCGGGTCGTAGACGATCTTGTAGTCGACGCCCGCCGGGAAGTCCTGCTTCAGCTCGGCCATCGTCTTGCGCACTTCGTCGGAAATCGCGAGCGAGTTCGCGCCTGGCGACTGGTTGATCGCCATCGCGACGGCCGGCTTGTTGTCGAGCAGCGAACGCAGCCCGTACTCGGACGCGTCGAGCTCGATCCGCGCGATGTCGCGCAGATGCGTGACGCCGCCGTCCGGCGCGGTCTTCACGACGATGTCGCCGAACTCTTCTTCGCTCTGCAGACGGCCGCGCGCGTTCACCGACAACTGCAGCGGCGTGCCGGGCAACGTCGGCGACGCGCCGATCACGCCCGCCGCGACCTGCACGTTCTGCTCGCGGATCGCGCGCACGACATCGTCGGCCGTCAAATTGCGCTGCGCGACCTTCTGCGGATCGAGCCACACGCGCATCGCGTAGTCGCCCGAACCCCACAGCTGCACCTGGCCCACGCCCTGAATGCGCGACAGCCGATCCTTCACGTTGATGAGCGCGTAGTTGCGCAGATACGTCATGTCGTAGCGGTTGTCGGGCGAGATCAGGTGCACGACCATCGTCAGCGTCGGCGAGCTCTTGACCGTCGTGATCCCGAGCCGCTGCACATCTTCCGGCAGGCGCGGCAGCGCCTGGTTCACGCGGTTCTGCACGAGCTGCGTGGCCTTGTCCGGATCGGTGCCGAGCTTGAACGTGACGGTGATCGTCATGTTGCCGTCGCTGTTCGCCTGCGACTGCATGTACAGCATGTCCTCGACGCCGTTGATCTGTTCCTCGAGCGGCGACGCGACCGCCTCGGCGATCACCTTCGGGTTCGCGCCCGGGTATTGCGCCTTGACGATCACGGACGGCGGCACGACTTCCGGATACTCGGAAATCGGCAGCAGGAACATCGCGATCATCCCGGCGAGCAGAATGACGACCGACAGCACCCCTGCAAAGATCGGTCGATCGATGAAGAATTTCGATATGTTCATGAAAGGCTCTGTCTGATTGAGCGCGCTTGCGCGGCGGGCTTGCCTGGACGGCCGCCCGTCACGCGCGCGCGTTGCCTGGCGCGCCCTGCGGACGCTGCACGCCGCCCGCGACCGGCGCGGCGGCCGTCGCGGCCGCGTCGTCGCCACCCGTCATCGGCACGAGATGCGGCTTCACCTGCTCGCCCGGACGCACGCGCTGCGTGCCGTTCACGACGATCCGGTCGCCCGCCGACAAGCCGCCGACGATCACGCGCTGATTGCCGTGCTGCGAGCCGAGCTGCACTTCGCGATACGACACGCGGCCCTGCGGATCGACGACGAACACGAACTTCTTGTCCTGGTCGGTGTTGATCGCCGCGTCGTCGATGAGGAGCGCCGGATGCGGCGCGCTGCCGCCCACCTTCACGCGCGCATAGAGGCCGGGGACGAGCGTGCCGTCCTGATTGTCGAAGCGCGCGCGCACGCGGATCGTGCCGGACGACGTGTCGAGCCGGTTGTCGACCGAATCGATCACGCCCTGCCGCGAATAGCCGCTCTCATTCGCGAGGCCGAGCTCGACGGGCACCTTGCGGCCGTCCTTCGCGCCGCCGATGTATTGCAGGTAGGTCTGCTCGTCCGCGTCGAACGACGCGTAGATCGGCGACACCGAAACCAGCGTCGTCAGCGGCGCGGCCGACGCGCCCGCCGACACGACGTTGCCGAGTGTGATCTCCGCACGCGACACGCGGCCCGACACGGGCGCCGTGATCTTCGTGTAGCCGAGGTTGATCCGCGCGGTCTCGAGCGCGGCATCGGCCGCCTTCAGGTTCGCAAACGCCTCGCGCGCGGCGTTCTGCTTCTCGTCGTAGTCGCGCTTCGCGATCGCGTTGTCGCCGATCAGGCGCTGCGCGCGCTGCCAGTCGCTCTGCGCGTAGCCGCTGCGCGCCTGCGCGGCGGCGAGCTGCGCGGCCGCGCGATCGAGTTCGGCTTGATACGGACGCGGATCGATCACGAACAGCACGTCGCCCTTCTTCACGAGCGCGCCGTCCTTGAAGTTCACCGACACGATCGTGCCCGACACGAGCGGACGCACGTCGACTTTCTCGACCGCCTCGAGGCGTCCCGAGTAGGACTGCCAGTCGGTGATCGTCCTCGACAGCACGTTCGCGACGTCGACCTCCGGCAGCGGCGCCGCCGACTTGTCCGGAGCGCTCGCGTTCACGCGGATCGCGCCGAACGCGCCAAGGCCCGCGATGACGACGGCCGCAAGCGTCGCGGCCGCGATCCGCGAACGGGAAGTACGCAAGATAGCCATGAAAAAACCCCCAAGTTGTCGGTTGTTCTGGATTCGGATGAAACGGCTTCAGCCCGGCAAACCCGCGCTGAAACGGCATTGGAAGAACCGCGTCGCCTCTTCGAGCGCAGGCGCGTGGCCGGAGAGCGTCGCGTGCGAGATGTCTCGATAGCGGACCACCTGCGTCGGCACGCCCGCCTCGATCAGACAGCTCGCGTACTTCTCCGCCTCGACGTGCAGCACGTCGTTCTGCGCGGTCGCGACGAGCGTCGGCGGCAGCCCCGCGAGGCGCACCGATTCGAGCGGCGCCGCGTACGGATGCATCCGCTGCGACGGCTGCGGCAAGTACGCGCGATAGCACGCGGCGCACTCCTGCGCGGTAACGTCGGACGAAGCGAGGCGCGCCGCGTCGGCGAGACGCGTGAGGCTCGGATCGAGCATCGGGCCGATCAGCGCCTGCGCGGCGATGCGAATCTCGCCGCGGTCGCGCGCGATGAACGCGAGACAGTTCGCGAGCTGGCCGCCCGCGTCGTGCCCCGCGACGCCGATCTTGCGCGGATTGCCGCCGAACGCGCGCGCGCGGGCTTCGGCCCAGCGCGCCGCGCAATACGCGTCTTCCGGCGCGGCTGGAAACGGATGCTGCGGCGCGAGCGAATAATCGACCGACACGACGAGCGCCGGCACGTGCTCGGCGAGATGGCGCGCGGCTTGGTCGGCGTCGTCGAGCGAGCCGCGCACGAAACCGCCGCCGTGGAAATAAAGCACTACAGGCAACGCGGACTTGTCGGAGCGCCGATATAGACGCAGCACGATGTCTTGCGCGTAGCCGCCGATCACGACATCCGACACCGCGAGCGCCGGCCGCGCGCGAGCGGCGTCTGCGCTCGCGCGGGGAATTTGGCTGCGGAAATCGAATGCGTCCATGACGTGTCGTGCGCGGCGTTGCGCGTCCATTACGGGATGGATCGCATTCTGGGTCCGGCAGACATCGGGATAAATGCCTATAATCCGGCAACACAATTCACGCCCCCTGAACAATCGTCGGCTGCGTCGCCTTATCCGGTGTCGCGGCCTGTATTTGTTCGGGGTTCAGATACCGCGGAGGTAGAGTAATGGACCGATTGCAGGCCATGCAGGTGTTTACGCGCGTCGTCGATACGAACAGCTTTACCAAAGCGGCCGAGACGCTCGGCCTGCCGCGCGCGTCGGTGACGACGATCATCCAGAATCTGGAAGCATTCCTCGGCGTGCGGCTGATGCACCGGACGACGCGCCGCCTGTCGCTCACGCCCGACGGCGCCGCGTACTACGAGCGCTGCGTGCGCATCCTCGCGGACGTCGAGGAAACCGAAGCGAGCTTCCAGATCAACAACCGAAAACCGCACGGCAAGCTGCGGGTCGACATGCCGGGCTCGATCGGACGCCTGATCGTGATCCCTTCTTTGTGCGAATTCCATACGCGCTTTCCGGATATCGACCTGCAGCTCGGCCTGTCGGACCGGCCGGTCGATCTGCTGCAGGAAGGCATCGACTGCGTGATCCGCGTCGGCGCGCTGCAGGATTCGTCGCTCGTCGCGCGGCGAGTCGGGCTGTTCGAGGGCACGACGGTCGCGTCGCCCGCGTATCTCGAGAAGTACGGCGAGCCGCAAACAATCGAGGCGCTCGCGCAGCACAAGGCGGTCAACTACTTCTCGAGCCGCACCGGGCGCACGATCGACTGGGCGTTCCTGATCGACGGCAAGGAAGTCGAGGTGAAGATGAACGGCCTCGTGTCGGTCAACGACGCGGACGCGTACGTGACTTGCGGGATCGAAGGCTTCGGGCTGATCCAGCCGCCGCTCTTCATGGTGCTGCCGCAATTGCGCGACGGCACGCTGAAGGAAGTGCTGCCGGGCTACAAGCCGCTGCCGATGCCGATTTCGGTCGTCTATCCGCACAGCCGGCATCTGTCGCCGAAGGTGCGCGTATTCGTCGACTGGATCGCCGAGATCTTCGACCGCTGCCCGTTGCTGAGCGGCCGCAAGGGGCTCGACGCGACCTGCAGCAAGCGCACCTTCGAGGACGCCGAGCGCGCGCCTTCGCTCGACACGCCGGTGTTGAACGAGTGGGTGGCTTGAGCGGTTGGTTGCGTAATCCGGGCGCGTGGCCGCGGCGCGCGTACGTCGGACGTTTGGTTTGCCGAGGACGAAGAGGCACATCGCACAAGGCTGTTCGCAGCGCGTGCTTCCCGACCGCAGCACGCGTACGCCGCGAAATCGTGGCGTACGCAATTCACTTTTCCGCCTTCTTTTTTAAGAAGGCGCTCAATTAAAAGCGGCTCGCTTTGCCGCTGCAATCGGTGCCTCGGCTTTCCTCGCGAGTCTTCGGGAACGCACACGGCAGGATGCGCATCGTCCGCCGGCTTGCCGGCGTCATGCGCAACGCGCTTTCCTTCCACCGCATTCGACGCGCCGACGCCGTTATGTTCGCGCACCCCGCAGCCTGCAACCAATCGACACGCTACGGCGGCGAGCGAGCGGCGGACTTCTCGCTCGCGCGGCGCTTGATCGTGCTGCTACGGAAGCGCATTCGGTGGACCTGCCGGTGAAGCGCGTCGATGCGCGGTCGTCGCTTGTCGCTTGTCGCTTGTCGCTTGTCGCTTGTCGCTTGTCGCTTGTCGCTTGTCGCTTGTCGCTTGTCGCTTGTCGCTTGTCGCTTGTCGCGCTGCATCGCACGGATCGCACAGACTCGACCACTTGCGCCATCTCATCGATTGCTTGCGAAATGCGCATCATCGATGCGATCAGCACACGAGTTCCGGTACGCTATCGCTCGACCGGAGCACACGCGTTACGCGGCATCGATGCGACGTGAACGCGATGCGCCGCGTTCGAACGACGTGCGCATTCGATTTGCGCGTTCCATGTCGCCGCATTTCGTCCGTTCACCATTCGACGCAGCGCGTGCCGCGCGGCGTTGCTTTCTCATCTCGTCGGCCTCGAAAAACCTGCGCGAAAAACCCGACGGCACGCCGATCCGAATCGCGCCGAACACCACGATCAACGCGTGACGCTCTCATGCTCGATCGACGCATCCGCTCGGTCGAACGCACCGCGACCGCGCGTCGCCGCGCACCACCACGCACCGCCACGACAAGCCGCTCGCGTCCGTCAGAGCAAAACCCTGCCGGCGTCACGGACTCCGATTGTTCCATCCTCGCGATAATTCAATTCGCGACATCGCCATTTATCGCCGTTGCGCACGCACCTAAAGTACAACCTGTCGCGCACCGTTTCCGGCGTGCGCATCGAATCGACAGGAGTCACATCATGAAACGCAGCAGTCTTCTCGCCCTCGCAGCCGTCGCGCTCACCATTGCCGCGCCGGCGTTCGCGGACGGCGGGATCGGTCCTGCTGGCGGCTACGGCGACGCGTCGTGGCACGGCAACAGCACCCGCACGCGCGCCGATGTCCGCGCGGAACTCGAACAGGCGCAGCGCGACGGTACGCTCGCGGCATTGCGCAAGTCGATGTCGTACGCGCCGCCCGGCGCCGAGCTCGTCGCGCAACGTCCGTATCGCCCGGACCCGGACGCGAACCAGCTCGCGGGCGCGGGCCGGTAAACGCAGCGCGCCGCGCATCGAAGCCGATGCGCGGCGCGCTATCCATCATGCAGTCACGTCTTTCGTCAGCATGAGACTACGATCATGAACAGTCCGATTCCGTCGCAGCTCGATCACTGGGACGACAGCACGCCTGTCTGGAAACCGTTTCGCTCGACCGCACCCGCACGCTGACGAACATCGCGCGTCGCGCGCATCAACGGCGCGGCACGCCGTCCTTCCATTCTCCCCAGTGCGTGACGATGTCCTGCACAAGCGGATTGCCCGCGCGATACAGGTTCTCGGTCGCGAGCGGGAAGCCGCCCTGATCCGCGTAGTTGAGCAGATTGTCGACGCTCGTCTGCCCTTGATACGGACGATCGAAATCCGAGCCGGTGCGCAGCACCGCGACGCGATTCAGGTCGACGCGATTCGCGCTCGACGCGCGCTTGAGCGCCTCGAACGTCGCGTTATCCTCCTGCGCGGTCATGCAGTACGTGCCCTTGTTGTCGGTGAGGATCTTCGTCCACTGGCGCGCGCGCTCGCCGAGCCGCGTGCCGGAGAACCACGTGTTGCCCGACGACGTATCGCAGCGAGTCACGACAGGCGGCTGGTTCGCTGGCGCGTAGTTGAACTTCGCGCGCGCCGCCTGCGCCTGCGCGCTGTCCGCGAGCGGCACGTTGCGCGACAGCGCATAGGCGGTGTCCGCGAGCTTGCCGTTGAGCTGAAACACTTCGGTGCGATAGTCGAGCGGCGGCTTGTCGTTCGGGCTCTTCGTGTTGATGCCGAGATAGCCGCCGCTCCAGCCGGGCGGAATTTCGCGCGCGTCGAGCTCCCACTGAATGCCGAAATCGACGAGGTACTTCGACCACGCGGCGGTGCCGAGCGTGCCGCTCGCCGGATCGACGCCCGCGATGCCCGAGATCAGGAAATACGTCTGCCGCAGATCGAAGCGGCGCGAGAACGTGAGCGCCATCATCGTCGATGCGGCGTTCGCGTAGCCCATGCCGGTCGTGATGACGCACACGTCCTGCTTATTGCAATGCACGTCCGGATAGTCGGGCGACAGGCCGGGCACCGCGATGTTCTTCCACGGACCGAGACGATCGAGCCACGCCTGACCTTCGGGGCCGAACATCGTGATGATCATCACCTTGACCGGGCGGCCCTGGGCGCCGGCTTCGGCGAATGCGTCGCCGTTGTTCTGCGCAACGGACGGCGCCATCGCGCAAGCAGCGAGCGAAAACACGGCTGCGGAAAGTACCGAGCGAGTCAGCATTAGCGTTCCTTATTAAAAGTGAGTTCGATGAGAACGGCGTTCGGAGACTGCGCGTGAAGTATAAAGGACGCCAATATTCAGACGTGAGCGAAACTTGGGACGCCGTGTGCGTGCACGACGACGGCGGCCGCTGCCTGCATCGCCGCGAGCCGGCGGAGAGATTCGACGAAACGCCCGAGTGCGCTGCCGTCGAGCGCGAACAGGAGCTATTCGGCGAGATGGCCGATGAGCACCGCGATTGCGCGCGACAGTCAATGCGCACGAGCGAGCGTGACCGATGACGATGACGATGACGATGACGCATCGCCACGGAACAGCAGGATCGTCAGCAGGCTCGCGCGCGTGGCGAAGAACATCGACATGACCGCGCGCTCGCGCAATTCGGGCCATGCGCGGCCGCGTGCATGGCGCACGTTCGCGCGTGAGTGAGATACGAAGGCCACGACGCCAATCACCCGGCGTCGCAAACGCAAGCGCGCGTCAGCTCACGTCGACGCGCGCCGGCCCGTCGACCATCTCGCCGATCACCGCGGCGCGATCGAAGCCGTCATCGCGGAAGCACGCGAGCACGTCGTCGACCGCCTCGGGCGCGCACGCGACGAGCAGCCCGCCCGACGTCTGCGGATCGGTAAGCAGCGCCTGCGCGACGGCGGACAGGCCGTCGCGCAGGCGCACGTCGTGGCCGTACGCTGCCCAATTGCGGCCGGACGCGCCCGTGAACACGCCGTCGGCCGCAAGCGCCTCGACGCCCGCGAGCCAAGGCAGCGCGCCGTAGCGCACGCGCGCGGTCAGCCCCGCGCCGCGCGCGAGCTCGAGCGTATGGCCGAGCAGGCCGAAGCCCGTCACGTCGGTCAGCGCATGAACGCCCGACAGCGCGGCGAGCGCCGTGCCTGGCCGGTTGAGCTTCGTCGTCGTCGCGATCATCTGCGCGTAGCCGTCGGCATCGAGCCGGCCCTTCTTCAGCGCGGCGGACAGCACGCCGACGCCGAGCGGCTTGCCGAGCACGAGCACGTCGCCCGCACGCGCGGCCGCATTGCGCTTCACGCGCGCCGGATGAACGATGCCGAGCGCCGCGAGCCCGTAGATCGGCTCGACCGAATCGATCGAATGGCCGCCCGCGACCGGAATGCCCGCGTCCGCGCACACCGCCTCGCCGCCGCGCAGCACCGCGGCGATCGTCTCGTGCGGCAGCACGTTGATCGGCATGCCGACGAGCGCGAGCGCGAGAACCGGCTTGCCGCCCATCGCGTAGACGTCGGACAGCGCGTTCGTCGCGGCGATCCGGCCGAAGTCGAACGGATCGTCGACGATCGGCATGAAGAAATCGGTGGTCGCGACGATCGCCTGCTCGTCGTTCAGACGATAGACGGCCGCGTCGTCGGATGTCTCGGTGCCGACGAGCAGATCGGGAAAGAGCGCGGGCGGCGCATTGCGCTTGAGCAGTTCCGACAGCACGCCGGGCGCGATCTTGCAGCCGCAGCCGCCGCCGTGCGACAGGCTCGTGAGGCGCGGCGCCGCCGCGTCGGTTTGCTTGGTCTCGGTCATCGCGGAATCCAGTAAAAGACAGAACGCTCTATTATCGACAATCCGGCGCGCTATTGCGCACAAGCCCGCCGTGCGCCGTACTGTGCCCCTGCCACACGCGGCCCCCGCGTGCCCGCGAGCCGGCGCGAAACCGGAAACGCGGCGATAATCGTGCGCTTCGCCATCCCGGCCGGCCGCTGTCGGCCGCACGCGCCCGCGTCGATGGATCAACTGTTCGTTCTGCTCGTGTTGTTCTCCGCGCTGCTGCACGCGGCGTGGAACGCATTCCGGCACGTCAGCGAAGACCGCGTCGCGCAGCTCGACATGATGTCGGCGCCGTATCTGGTGTTCGGCGCGGCGCTCGCGCTCGCGTTGCCGCCCGCGCCCGCGTGGCCGTACATCGCGGCGTCGGCGCTCCTCGAGCTCGGCTATTGCTTCGCGCTGCCGCTCTTCGGCGTGCTGCTCGCGCTGTCGTGCGGCGTGCTCGCGTTCGCCGTGTGGATCGGCTACTGACGGCGGGCGTCGGCTCGACGCGCGCGCGACGACCATCGAGCACGCGTTGCCGATCCGGCCGCGAAACGGCCCCTCGACGCGCCGGGCCGAGCGCGCTGCCGCGAGGCGTTTCGGACGTCACTGGCCTTGGTGCTTTCGGCCGTAGTCGTCGAGGCTCAGCACAACCTCGAGTTCGTCGCCGTAGGCGCCGCCCGTCAGGCTGAAGCCGAGGCGTCGGTAAAAACCTTCCGGGCTGCCGTCGCCGAGACCGTAACTCGTATGGAGTTCGTTGAAGCCCTTGAGCCGAAGGTTCCGGACCAGCAAATCGATCGCCTTCCTGCCGATTCCCGTTCGCTGATACGGTCCGGCGATCATGAAGCGCCAGAGAAACACGCCCGGACAATCGATGCCGTCGTCGTGATCGGCCCCGATGTGCAACATGATGAAGCCGACGAGCGTTTCATCGGCATAGATCGCACGAAACCAGGCATTTTCGGAAAAGTGCGCTTCGGCGATCGACGTGCCGTTGTCCGCGACCATCTCGCGCTGCGCTTCCGATAGCGTCTCGCTGAGCTCGCAGACGTCGGTCACGGTGAACGCCGAAACGCGCCGGAATGAAATTCTGGCGTCCTGCAAAGCAATGAGTGGCTCGCTCACGATATCCCCGTTGTATGAAGCAAAGGCCGATTATCGGTGCAAGCGCCGATTTCGCGCCGTCTTCCGACGATTCGCGCGCGCACTCGAAGCCGGCGGGCTCATCGCCCCGTGAATGCCGGACGCGCATGCGTCGACGGCCACACGAGCCGCGCATCGCGTCCGCCGCGTTTATCCAGCCGCGACGCTCAGGCTCGCCGACGCAGTTTCGTCGATTGCATGCGACAGCGTATCGAACGCACGCGCGATCTCGTCCTCCGGCACGCACGCGTATCCCAGCAGCAGCCCCGGCGACGCGCGCTGCGCATCCGCGTAATAGCCTGACAGCGCGCGCACCACGATGTCGCGCTCGAGCGCCGCGCGCGTGACCGCCTGATCGTCGGCGCCGTCCGGCAGCCGCATCACGAGATGCAGCCCGGCGTCGCCGCCGACCGCGGGCAGCGCGTCGCCATAGCGGCGCGCGAGCGCGTCGAGCAGCGTCTGCCGACGCTGCCCGTACAGCGTGCGCATCTTGCGGATGTGCGACACGAAGTGCCCTTCGGCGATGAACTCGGCGAGCACCGCCTGCTGCAGCAATTGCCCTTCGCGGTACAGCTCGGCGCTCGCGGTCGCGAAGCGCTCGGCGAGCGGCTCCGGCACGACTAGATAGCCGACCCGCAAGCCCGGAAACAGCGTCTTGCTGAAGCTGCCGACGTAGATCACCTGCTCCGCCGTGTCGAGTCCCTGCAGCGACGCGAGCGGCCGGCTGCCGTAGCGAAATTCGCTGTCGTAGTCGTCTTCGATGATCCACGCGCCGTGCTGGCGCGCGTATTCGAGCAACATCCGACGCCGCGCGAGGCTCATCACCATCCCGAGCGGGTACTGGTGCGACGGCGTGACGAGCATCAGCTTCGGCGGCGCCGCGAAATCGGCAGCGGTCGGCGCGATCCCCTCTTCGTCGACGGAAATCGGCCGCGTCGTCAGGCCCGACACGTGCATCACGCTGCGCACGCCCCAGTAGCACGGATCTTCGGTCCAGATCACGTCGCCCGGATCGGTCAGCAAGCGCACCGCCAGATCGATCGACTGGTGGATTCCCGTCGTCACGATGATCTGCCCGGGCGCGCAGCGCACCGAGCGCGACGTGCGCAGATAGTCGGCGAGCGCCTCGCGCAGCGACGCGAGCCCGCCGCCCGGCGCGTAGGTCAGCAATTCGGGGCGCAAGCGCCGCCAGTACTTGTTGTGCAACCGCGTCCATACGCGCGCCGGGAAGCGCGACACGTCCGGCACGCCCGGCATGAACGCGCCGCCCTGCCGCTTCGACACGCCCGCGCCGCCGACGAGGCGCGCGCCGCGCGCGGACAGCGAGCGGGGCGCGGGATTGAGCTCGGAGCCGAGGTCGGATGCCGCATCGGTTCCCCCGGACTTGGCAGCCGGGGCCGCCGACGCCGGCGCTCCCGGCTGCGGCTCGGCCGGCGCGCCGACGATCTCGTCGGGCGCGCTGTCCGCGACGAACGTGCCGCGCCCGGTCGCCGACGTCACATAGCCTTCGAGCGCGAGCTGCTCATAGACCTGCGTGACGGTGTTGCGCGCGATTCCAAGCTCCGCCGCGAGGAGCCGCGACGACGGCACGCGCGCGCCCGCCGGCAGTTCGCGGGTCAGGATCGCCTGCTGCAGCAACCGGTGCAGTTGCCGATAGATCGGCTGCGCGCCGCCGCCGCGCACGATCCGCTGCGCCAGCCAGTCCGACAGCACGCTCGCCCGCATGATTGGCTCCTATATATTTATCAAAATGGCTCTGATTTTCAGAGCCAAGTTTGATTATAGTCGTTTCAACGCGCACGCCGGGACGACGTGCCCGCCGACGGCCGTCGCCGCCGGCGCATTCGAACCACGAGGAGAGACGATTGTGAACAATGCCGATCTGCACGCCCGCAAGAACGCGGCGACGCCGCGTGGCGTCGGCGTGATGTGCGACTTCTACGCCGCACGCGCCGAGAACGCGGAGCTGTGGGACGTCGAGGGCCGCCGCTTCATCGACTTCGCGGCCGGCATCGCGGTCCTGAACACGGGCCATCGCCATCCGAAGATCGTGAAGGCGATCGCCGACCAGCTCGAGCACTTCACGCACACCGCGTACCAGATCGTGCCGTACGCGTCGTACGTCGAGCTCGCCGAGAAGATCAACGCGCGCGCGCCGATCGCGCAACCGAAGAAGACCGCGTTCTTCACGACGGGCGCGGAAGCGGTCGAGAACGCCGTGAAGATCGCACGCGCGTACACCGGCCGGCCGGGCGTGATCGCGTTCGCGGGCGGCTTCCACGGCCGCACGATGATGGGCATGGCGCTGACGGGCAAGGTCGCGCCGTACAAGCTCGGCTTCGGCCCGTTCCCGGGCGACGTGTTCCACGCGCCGTACCCGAACGCGCTGCGCGGCGTGACGACCGCCGATTCGATCGACGCCGTCGAGACGCTGTTCAAGGCCGACATCGATCCGAAGCGCGTCGCCGCGATCATCTTCGAGCCGGTGCAGGGCGAAGGCGGCTTCAACCCGGCGCCCGCCGACTTCGTGCGCGCGCTGCGCAAGCTGTGCGACGCGCACGGCATCCTCCTGATCGCCGATGAAGTACAGACGGGCTTCGCGCGCACGGGCAAGCTGTTCGCGATGGAGCACTACGACGTGTCCGCCGATCTGATGACGATCGCGAAGAGCCTCGCGGGCGGGATGCCGCTGTCAGGCGTCGTCGGCCGCGCGGACGTGATGGACGCCGCCGCGCCGGGCGGCCTCGGCGGCACGTACGCGGGCAATCCGCTCGCCGTCGCCGCCGCGCATGCGGTGCTCGACGTGATCGACGAAGAAAAGCTCGCCGACCGCGCGGCCGTGCTCGGTGACAAGCTGAAGGCGAAGCTCGCTGCCTTGCGCGCCGACGTGCCGCAGATCGTCGACGTGCGTGGCCCGGGCGCGATGGTCGCCGCCGAGTTCGTCGATCCAGACACGCGCGCATCCGACGCCGCGTTCACGAAGCGCGTGCAGGCGGCGGCGCTCGAGCGCGGTCTGCTGCTGCTCATCTGCGGCGTCGACGCGAACGTGATACGTTTCCTGTTTCCTCTCACCATACCGGATGCCGTGTTCGACGAAGCGCTCGGCATTCTCGAGAGCGTGCTGAAGGAGGCGGTGGGCGTGCCCGCCTGAGCGCCTGAGTCTTCGCCGCCGCGCGCGCGTCACGGCATCGCCGCGCCGCGCCCGGCGGCGCCAATCGTTTCCGCATACGGTCGACACACGATGAGTACAGATCACGAAACCCTTGCACTGAAAGATCCCGCGCTGCTGCGCAAGCGCGCGTTTGTCGCGGGCGAATGGCAGGCCGCCGACGACGGCGCGACTTTCGAAGTCCGCAACCCGGCGACGGGCGCGCCGATCGGCACCGTGCCCGCGATGGGCGCGGCCGAGACGCGCCGCGCGATCGACGCGGCGAACGCCGCATGGCCCGCGTGGCGCAAGAAGACCGCGAAGGAACGCGCGGCGATCCTGCGCAAGTGGCACGACCTGATGGTCGCGCACGCGGACGACCTCGCGCTCATCCTGACGACCGAGCAAGGCAAGCCCCTCACGGAAGCGAAGGGCGAGATCGGCTATGCGGCGTCGTTCCTCGAATGGTTCGCGGAAGAAGGCAAGCGCGCGTACGGCGACACGATCCCGACGCCCGCCGCCGACAAGCGGATCGTCGTGACGAAGGAGCCGGTCGGCGTGTGCGCGGCGATCACGCCGTGGAACTTCCCGGCGGCGATGATCACGCGCAAGGTCGGCCCGGCGCTTGCGGCAGGCTGCCCGATCGTCGTAAAGCCGGCCGAGGCGACGCCGTTCTCCGCGCTCGCGATGGCGGTGCTCGCCGAGCGCGCGGGCGTGCCGGCCGGCGTGTTCAGCGTCGTCACCGGCGACCCGAAGGCGATCGGCGGCGAGCTGACATCGAACCCGATCGTGCGCAAGCTGTCGTTCACCGGCTCGACGCCCGTCGGGCGCCTGCTGATGGCGCAATGCGCGCCGACCGTGAAGAAGGTGTCGCTCGAGCTCGGCGGCAATGCGCCGTTCATCGTGTTCGACGATGCGGATCTCGATGCGGCGGTCGACGGCGCGATCGCGTCGAAGTACCGCAACAGCGGGCAGACGTGCGTATGCACGAACCGCTTCTACGTGCACGAGAAGGTCTACGACGCGTTCGCCGAGAAGCTGTCCGCCGCCGTCGCGAAGCTGAAGGTCGGGCTCGGCACGGAAGCAGGCGTCGTCCAGGGGCCGCTCATCAACGAAGCGGCCGTGAAGAAGATCGAATCGCACATCGCGGACGCGCTCGGCAAGGGCGCGCGCGTGACGACGGGCGGCAAGCGCCACGCGCTCGGCCACGGCTTCTTCGAGCCGACCGTGCTGACGGGCGTGACGGCCGACATGAAGGTCGCGAAGGACGAGACGTTCGGCCCGCTCGCGCCGCTCTTCAGGTTCTCGACCGACGACGAGGCGATCCGCCATGCGAACGACACCGAGTTCGGCCTCGCCGCGTACTTCTACAGCCGCGACATCGGCCGCGTGTGGCGCGTCGCGGAATCGCTCGAATACGGGATGGTCGGCATCAACACCGGGATCATCTCGAACGAGGTCGCGCCGTTCGGCGGCGTCAAGCAGTCGGGCCTCGGCCGCGAAGGATCGCACTACGGGATCGATGACTACGTCGTGATCAAGTACATGTGTCTCGCTGTGTGACGTGTGACGCGCGCGGTGTGAACGTGCGAAACGCCGTCGGGACTGCGCGTCCCGGCGGCGTTTTGTTTTTGCATGCGTGAAACCGTGAAAGCCCCATGACCGCGGGATTTCGACGATCCGCGACGAGCGCGCCCCGCAAATGAATGACGACGATCCGCGCGCCACGCGCGCGAAGCGCCGCCATGACGCACGCGACGTGGCGCGAAGCCTCGCGCATCGATGCGTGGCGAAAGACGCCCCGCTCTCAGCGAAACACCCCCACCGCCTCGACGAGCATCGTCGCCTGCTGCCGCAGGCTCTCCGACGCCGCCGCGCTCTCTTCGACGAGCGCGGCGTTCTGCTGCGTGATGTCGTCGAGGTGCACGACAGCGTGATCGACCTGCGAGACGCCCGCGCTCTGCTCGCTCGTCGACGCGCTGATTTCGGCGATCAGATCGGACACGCGCTTCACCTGCGACACGATCTCGTCCATCGACTTGCCCGCATAGTCGACGGTCTGCGCGCCGGATTCGACCCGCTCGACGCTCGCGCCGATCAGCGCCTTGATCTCCTTCGCCGCGTTCGCGCTGCGCTGCGCGAGCGCGCGCACCTCGCCCGCGACGACCGCGAAGCCGCGCCCCTGCTCGCCGGCGCGCGCGGCCTCGACGGCCGCGTTCAGCGCGAGGATGTTCGTCTGGAACGCGATCCCGTCGATCACGCCGATGATCTCAGCGATCCGCCGCGAGCTCTCGGTGATCTCGCCCATCGTGCTGACGACCTCGCGCACCGCCTGGCCGCCGCGCTCCGCCGCATGGCTCGCCGATTCCGACAGCCGGTTCGCCTGCGTCGCCGTCTCGGCGTTGCTCGACACGGTCGCCGTCATCTGCGCCATCGACGCGGCCGTCTGCTGGACGCTCGTCGCCGCCTGCTCGGTGCGCGCGCTCAGGTCGTTGTTGCCCTGCGCGATCTCGTTGATCGCGCGCTGCACGGTCAGCACCTGCTCACTCACGTCGTCGATCAGCCAGCGGAACATCAGCCCGAGCTGATTGATCGTGCGCAGCGTCATCCCGATCTCGTCGACGCGGTTCATGTTGACGCCCTGGCGGCTCGATCCGGTCGCGACGTCGAGCGCCTGCCGACGCAGCGTGCGCAGCGGCCGCGCGATCTGCGCGTCGAGCCACCAGGCGGCGAGCGCCGCGCCGCCGAACGTCGCGCCCGCGAGCTGCGCGAGCGGCGCGCCCGTGACGCCGGCCGCCCACGCAGCGCCGACGATCGCCGGCGTCAGCACGGCGATCGGCAGATGGACGCGCGCGCGCACCGACATCGTCTGCAGCAGCGACACGGCGCGCAGCAGTCCGCTGCGCACGATCACGCCCTTGTGGAACCGCCGCCCGCCCGCGCGGCCTTCGCGGAAGTCGCGATAGAGCGCTTCGGCGGCGGCGATCTCGCCGCGCGCGGCCTTCGTGCGCACCGACATGTAGCCTTGGGTCCGCCCGCCGCGGATCACGGGCACTGCGTTCGCGCGCACCCAGTAATGGTCGCCGTTCTTGCGACGATTCTTGACGAGCGCAGTCCACGGCTCGCCGCGCTTCAACGTCGCCCACATGTCGGCGAACGCCTCGCGCGGCATGTCGGGATGGCGGACGACGTTGTGCGCGTCGCCGACGATCTCGTCGCTCGAAAAGCCGCTGACGTGCACGAACGTCGCGTTCGCATACGTGATGCGGCCGTGCGGATCGGTCGTCGACATCAAGGTCGCATCGTCGGGAAAATCGAATTCGCGTTGGGTGACGGGTTGGTTGTTACGCATGAGCGCTCCGAATGCTGGATCTATGTCCTTTAATTGATTTCATCGGCCGAGCCAAATCGATCGAATGGCGTTCGATCGGCTCGCACCTCGTTGTCGGCAGCCGTTCAGCAAAACCGGCACGCAGGGGTAAGCACGAGATGATGAATTTCGCGTTGACACACATCAAACCGGAGCCTCTCGGACGGGCTGCCTTCGTTGCTTTTCGTCGACGTTGCCGGTCCCGCAACATTTGAATGTTCACTCAAACCATGCCGATTCTAATGATCGACATCAAATAATCCGATATGAATTATTTCATGAGTTTTGTCGATCGAATATTCATGAATTAGAAATAAGATCGATCGACATTCTGAGCTTGATTCGAATGCCGGGATAAGCGTATGGCATGCGCCAATGCAGGTTCGCCGAAATCTATCCGGCGATGTGGAATTGCCTTTTCAATCAAGGCGTCATGCGAATATTGAAGAATTCGCCGGGAAATGCGGAAGATATCTTGGGCGGGATGCGCGCGGCGCGACTCGACCCGACTGCATGACGGCCGCCGTCATGCATCCGATGCGGCGGCGCTCGCGATGCGCGCCGCTGCGCGTGCAAAGAAAAACGGCCCGGGCGCTTGCGGGCGCGGGCCATATGGATTGCCGCGCGATGCTCGGCGTACGACGCGGATCAGACGCGTTCGATCGCGATCGCGATGCCCTGACCGACGCCGATGCACATCGTGCACAGCGCATAGCGGCCGTTCGTGCGATGCAGCTGATACATCGCGGTCGTCACGAGCCGCGCGCCCGATGCGCCGAGCGGGTGTCCGAGCGCGATCGCGCCGCCGTTCGGGTTCACGCGCGGATCGTCGTGCGCGACGCCCAAGAGGCGCAGCACCGCGAGCCCCTGCGACGCGAACGCCTCGTTCAGCTCGATCACGTCGAACTGGTCGATCGTCATCCCGAGCCGCGCGAGCAGCTTCTGCGTCGCCGGCGCCGGGCCGATCCCCATCACCCGCGGCTCGACGCCCGCCGTCGCGATCCCGAGCACGCGCGCCCGCGGCGCCAGCCCGTGACGCCGCGCATCCGCCTCGCTCGCGAGCAGCAGCGCGCACGCGCCGTCGTTCACCCCCGACGCGTTGCCCGCCGTCACCGTGCCGTCCGGCCGCACGACGCCCTTCAGCTTCGCGAGCGCGTCGAGCGACGTCTCGCGCGGATGCTCGTCGCGCGCCACGACGACCGGCTCGCCTTTCCTCTGCGCAATCGTCACCGGCACGATCTCCTGCGCCAGCGTGCCGTCCTGCTGCGCGCGCGCCGCCTTCTGCTGGCTGCGCAACGCGAACGCGTCCTGGTCGGCGCGACTGACGCGGTAGTCGGTCGCGACGTTCTCGGCCGTCTCCGGCATCGAATCGACGCCGTATTGCTGTTTCATCAGCGGATTGACGAAGCGCCAGCCGATCGTCGTGTCGAAGATCTCGGCCTGACGCGAAAACGCGCTCGTCGCCTTGCCCGTCACGAACGGCGCGCGGCTCATGCTCTCGACGCCGCCCGCGATCATGAGGCCCGCTTCGCCCGCCTTGATCGCGCGCGCGGCGACGCCGATCGCGTCCATCCCGGAGCCGCAGAGGCGGTTGATCGTCGCGCCGGGCAGGCCAAGCGGCAGGCCGGCGAGCAGCAGCGACATCCGCGCGACGTTGCGGTTGTCTTCGCCGGCCTGGTTCGCGCAGCCGTAGATCACGTCGTCGACGGCGGCCCAGTCGACGTCGCGGTTGCGCTCGACGAGCGCCTTGAGCGGCACCGCGCCGAGGTCGTCGGCCCGCACCGGGGCCAGGACGCCGCCATAGCGGCCGATGGGCGTGCGGATTGCGTCGCACAGAAAAGCTTCGGTCATCGTCGTCTCCGGTCAATCTGATCACGCGAGCCGACGCGACGGAAACCACCGTCGCCGCTCGCCTCGAAATTTGTTCGATAATAGAACTTAAGATCGTTAATCGAACGTTTCCGTGCGATCATAGGGAGCGCACCGGCTCCCGTCAAGCACGCGGCCCACGCGGGACACGGGTTGGCGCAACCCGACCCCATGCGCTAATCTTCTCCGCTGCACATTATTCCAAGCGGCCATGAGCACAGAATTTCAGGCAAAACCAGGCGACTCCTACGTCCAGTCTTTCGCGCGGGGACTCGCAGTCATTCGCGCGTTCGACGCGGAACATCCCGAGCAGACGCTCACCGAGGTCGCGGCGGCGACCGGCCTGACCCGCGCGGGCGCGCGGCGCATCCTGCTGACGCTGCAGACGCTCGGCTACGTCGAAGCCGACGGCCGCCTGTTTCGCCTCACCCCGAAGATCCTCGATCTCGGGTTCGCGTATCTGACATCGATGCCGTTCTGGAATCTCGCGGAACCGGTGATGGAGCAGCTATCCGCGCGCATCCACGAAAGCTGCTCGGCGGCCGTGCTCGACCGCACCGAGATCGTCTACGTGCTGCGCGTGCCGACGCACAAGATCATGACGATCAATTTGTCGATCGGCAGCCGGCTGCCGGCGTACTGCACGTCGATGGGCCGCGTGCTGCTGGCGTCGCTCGACGACGCCGCGCTCGACGACACGCTCGCGCAGAGCACGCTGCGCGCGTACACGCCCCGCACGCTCATCGACCCTGCCGCATTGAAGGATGCAATCGCGCAGGTGCGCAGCCAGGGCTGGGCGATCGTCGATCAGGAACTGGAAGCCGGGTTGATTTCGCTGTCGGCGCCGATCCGCAACCGGCGCGGGCACGTGATCGCCGCGATGAACATCAGCGGCAATGCGCAGCGGCACTCCGCGAAACAGATGGTGAAGACGTTCCTCGACCCGCTGCTGGAAGCCGCGCAGACCGTGTCGCAACTCGTCGCGCGACGCGGATGACATGGCGCGCTTGGGGACCGCCCCTGCCCCCAAGCGCGCACTCTCCGACGTCATCTTCGGCCAGAACGGTGCGGCGGCGCCTGCACGGCCCTATCTTTGTTTTGCTTTATCAAGCAGCGCCGCTCGCCGATCGAATCCTGTCCGAATGGTCAGGTTATAGCGCATTGGCGCCGTGAATTCAATGGATTAAAAAAAACGTGTCGTTTATGCGCGGCGGAACGGCCGCCAGCGATCCGCGATGCGTCGGCCGGCGGCCGCGGCGTCTACAATGACGGCCTCCGGTTGCCGCCATCCACCGAGCGCACGCCATGCAACACGACGATCCGACGACGCCCCCCGACGCGCCCGCGCCGCGCGCCCGGACGAACGCGGCGCGCACGCCGAGCCGCGCGCGCAAGGCGCACATCCGCGAGCTGAACGAAGCGCACCTGCTCGCATGCGCGGAGGCCGTGTTCGCCGAGCGCGGCTTCGAGGGCGCGAGCACCGCGCTGATCGCCGAGCGCGCCGGGCTGCCGAAGGCGAACCTGCACTATTACTTCCCGACGAAGCTCGCGCTGTACCGGCGCGTGCTCGACGACCTGCTCGAGGACTGGCACAGCGCCGCGGACAGCTTCGACGTCGGCGACGATCCGGTCGCCGCGCTCGGCGGATACGTGCGCGCGAAGATGGCGCTGTCGTACAAGCGGCCACTCGGCTCGAAGGTGTGGGCGAACGAGATCATCAGCGGCGCGGAACACATGCAGGATCTGCTGCTCGAGCGCGTGAAGCCGTGGATGGATACGCGAATTGCGCTGATCGAGCGCTGGATCGCGCGCGGGCTCGTCGAGCCGGTCGAGCCGAAAACGCTGCTCTACATGATCTGGGCGGCCACGCAGCACTACGCGGACTTCGACGCGCAGATCGTCGCGCTGTCCGGCAAGCGCGCGTTGTCGGCGAAGGCGTTCGACAAGACGACGGAAGAGGTCGTGCGGCTGATTCTGCGCGCTTGCGGCGCGCGTTCGCCGGGGGCGCTGGAACAGGCTTAGGCCGGGGGCGGGGCGGACGGCGCGGATTTTTGCGCCCGTTGCCCGTTGCCCGTTGCCCGTTGCTCGTTGCCCGTTGCCCGTTGCTCGTTGCTCGTTGCTCGTTGCTCGTTGCTCGTTGCTTGGCAGCTTCCCGTTTTGCTCCCCAAGCTGCTTGCCGCTCTCCGCCTGACGTCCCGCGCCAACGCTACCGCCGGGCGCCGGGCCGGCAACATCGACACACAGGTGGACGGCTCACACCCCGCCGCCAACCGCGGCGCCCATCGCAGAGCCAGCCCACCGCCAGTCCACCGCCCGCCTACCGCCCAAGATACCGCTCGACGAGCCGCGCCCAGAACGCCGCGCCGATCGCCAGATTGCGGTCGTTGAAGTCGTAATCGGGGTTGTGCAGCATGCAGCCGTCGTCCGCGCCCGCGCCGTTGCCGAGCCGCACGAACGCGCCCGGTCGCCGCTGCAGCATGAACGCGAAGTCCTCGCTGCCCATCAGGATGTCGGCCTGTTCGACGACGTTCCGCTCGCCGACCAGCTCCTTCGCGACCTGCGCGGCGAAGTCGGTTTCGGCATCCGAATTGACGACGACCGGATAGCCTTCGATGTACTCGACGCTCGCCTTCGCGCCGTAGCTCGCCGCCTGCGATTCGACGAGCTCGGCGATGCGGCGCTTGAGCAGCGCGCGCACCGCCGGGTCGAACGAGCGCACGGAGAGCTCGAGCCGCGCGCGGTTCGGAATGATGTTGTTCGCGGTGCCCGCGTGCAGCGAGCCGACCGTGACGACGGCGGGCTGCGCGGGATCGACGTTGCGCGCGACGATCGTCTGCAGCGCCATCACGATGCTCGCCGCCACGACGATCGGATCGACCGCGAGATGCGGCCGCGCCGCGTGGCCGCCGACGCCGTGAATCTCGATCACCGCCTTGTCGCCCGCCGACATGAACGGCCCGCGCCGCATCAGGAACACGCCCGGCTCGACGCCCGGATGGTTGTGCATCCCGAACACCGCGTCGCACGGGAAGCGCTCGAAGAGGCCGTCGTCGATCATCTTCTTCGCGCCGCTGTCGACGCCGTGCTCTTCCGCCGGCTGGAAATACAGATGGACGGTGCCGGAGAAATTGCGCGTCCGCGCGAGCCGCCACGCGGCGCCGAGCAGCATCGTCGTGTGGCCGTCGTGGCCGCACGCGTGCATCTTGCCGGGCACGGCGCTCGCGTACGGCAGCCCGGTCGCCTCGACGATCGGCAGCGCGTCCATGTCCGCGCGCACGCCGACGCTGCGCGCGCCGTCGCCCGCGCGCAGCGTGCCGACGACGCCCGTCTCGCCGACGCCGCGCGTCACCTGCCAGCCCCACGCCTCGAGCTTGTCGGCCACGAGCGCGGCCGTCTCGATCTCTTCGTACGCGAGCTCCGGATGACGGTGGATGCGATGGCGGATCTCGCGCAGCGCGTCGGCGAGGGGGGCAAGGTCGTCGACCTCGGTCAAGCGTGCGTCGTTCATCGAAGGCTCCGTGGCGGCGGCGTCCGTGCAATCGGACGCGCAGAAGCGGGCCACTATATCGACGCCGTAACGATTCAATAAGATGCTGTTTTTTTCACCGCGATAAACTGCGTTTATCACCCTCCTTCGCCGCCATGAAGCTCCAGCAACTGCAGGCGTTCGTCTCCGCCGCCCATCACAAGAGCCTGCGCGCCGCCGCGCGCGAGCTCGGCGTCACGCAGCCCGCGATCACGCACACGATCCGCGAGCTCGAGAGCGCGCTCAACGCGGAGCTGCTCGTGCGCAGCGTGCGCGGCGTCGAGCTGACCGCGTGCGGCCACGCGCTCTTGCCGCGCGCCGAGCAGTTGCTCGGCGACATGCGCCGCACCGTCGAGGCGGTCGAGCAGGTCAGGGGCGAGATGTCCGGGCGCATCGCGGTCGGCACGATGCCGTCGATCGCGCTGACCGCGCTGCCGCGCGCGGTGATGAAGTTCCGCGCGACGATGCCGCGCGTGAACCTGTCGCTCGAGGAAGTGACGGTGCCCGACGCGCTCGCGCGGCTGCGCAACGGCGAACTCGACATCGCGGCGATCCATCACATCCCCGCGCTCGAGCGCGACTTCGCGCAATTGCCGCTGTGCTCGACGGAATTCGTCGTCGCGATGCGCGAAGGCCATCCGCTCGCGGGCGCGCGGCGGCTAGCCGAGCTGCTCGACGCCGAATGGATCGTCACGGTCGGCGCCGATCATTTCCCGCACAGCGTGATGATGTCGATGTTCAACGCACACGGGCTGCCGCTGCCGCAGCGGCTGCTGCGCGCGCCGTCGTCGTTCGCGGTGACGCTCGGCCTCGTCGCGCGCTCGGACGTGATCGGCTGCTTCACGAAGCCGCTCGCCGCGATGGTCGAGCCGCTCGGCATCCGCGCCGCGCGGCTCGACGACACGCTGCCGAGCTACGACCTGTCGATCCTGTCGCGCCGCGACCTGCTGCCGACGCCCGCCGTCACGCAATTCATCGCCTGTCTCCGGCACGCGGCCGACGAAACGTTGACATAGATCATTCCCGGGCGGGCAACGCCGCACCGCGCCGCACAAACCGCCTCGACGCGCGCCGAACCGCTATCGGGGCTTCCACTAGGAAGCGCCGCGCTATTTTGTCTTGGTAATCTTGGCGCACCGTTCGTCCCGCACCGGACGAGGGCACCAGTCAGCCCGGCCCGCAGCCGCGCCGGGCCGAAGCGCACTTGCGGCACAACCGCGCGCAATCATCGAACTACACGAGGAACAACAGTGAAAAAATTCTTGGCGGCTTTGACCGTGGCCCTGCTCGCAGTGTCGGCAGGCGGCGCCTATGCGAAGGATTGGTCGACGATCCGTTTCGGCGTCGATGCGAGCTATCCGCCTTTCGAATCGAAAGGTCCGGACGGCAAGGTGGTCGGCTTCGACGTCGATCTCGGCAACGAGATCTGTAAGCGTGTGAAAGCAAAGTGCGTGTGGATCGAGAATGACTTCGACGGCATGATTCCCGCGCTGAAGGCGCGCAAGTTCGACGGCGTGCTGTCGTCGATGTCGATGACGCCGCAGCGTGAAGAGCAGATCGCGTTCTCGTCGAAGCTGTTCAACACGCCGACGCGCCTCGTCACGAAGAAGGGCGCGAATCTGATGCCGACGGCCGACTCGCTGAAGGGCAAGACGGTCGGCGTCGAGCAGGGCACGATCCAGGAAACGTACGCGAAGACCTACTGGGCGCCGAAGGGCGTGAAGGTCCAGCCGTACCAGAACCAGGACCAGGTCTACGCCGACTTGCTCGCCGGCCGTCTGGACGCGGCGCTGCAAGACGCCGTGCAGGCCGAGATCGGCTTCCTGAAGACGCCGCGCGGCAAGGATTTCGCGTTCGCCGGCTCGGATCTCGACGATCCGAAGACGCTCGGCGAAGGCGCCGGCATCGGCCTGCGCAAGGAAGACACCGATCTGAAGGCGAAGATCGACAAGGCGATCGCCGACATGCACAAGGACGGCACGTACGACAAGATCGCGAAGAAGTACTTCGACTTCGACGTGTACGGCAAGTAAGCCGGCCCGCGGGCGGCGCGACCGGCGCGGCGCCCTGCGCGGCGAAAAACGGGCTTCGCTGAAGAGCGAAGCCCGTTTTTTTGCGCCCGGCATCGACTCGCGCAACCGGACGGCAGGATCGGGCAGCGCCCGCCGAACATGCATGCACGCCCGCGCCTTCATTCGGCAGTCGTCCGCCGGTTGCCGCCCGGCGTCGGCAAACCGGCGCTACGCGACGCCGATCAACTTGCGTACGAACGCCTCGAAGCCGGGCAGGACCCGCAAATTTCCATAACCGCTGATGTGATCGCCGTCGAAAAACAACGGCCTCTTGCCGTCGTACGCCGAGCACGTTTTCTCCGGACACAGGAGCGGCAGCGGATCCCAAGTATGAACGTTCGGCACCTGGGCCGCGATCCGCGCGTACGATTCAAGAACCGGCGCCCTCAGCTCGTCGATCTCGCGCCTGCTGACAAGCGGGCCGCGTTCGCAAATCGCGTTGTGTCGATTGAACCAGTCCGAGCAACGGTACGGGACCATTCTGAATATCGGCGTCGGCGCTTCCAGCACGATGCTGGCCCCTCTCCGCTCGATGTCCCGCAACACCGGAATGGCATCGGCGACGGCCCGGTTTCGCTGAGCGGCCGCTGCGCCGCCGAACAGCAGCTGCCGCGCGGCCTCGTCGCCCACGAACGCCCACTGGGTGATCATGCGCGGCAGGCGAAGAGATGGCAGGAAAACGACGTCTCCCGGCGCGAGTTTCGACAGCATGTCCGTCAACGCCGCGTCGCCGTATCGACGGCATCCGGGATCGCCGCCCTCGCGCCACGGCTGAAGGCTGACGAACGGACACCCCGCATTGTTGTAGGAATAGACCGTGATGCCTGTCCGAACGACGAATTGCTTGAACATGCCGGCATAGGCCATCGCGTGCGAATCGCCGATCACGAAGACACGATGGCGGCTTTCCGGCGGCAAGTCGCAATGCTTGCGCGAATAGATCCACAACCTCCCGCCGTGGACGTCCCGATTGTCGACGTCCGCAAGACAGCCCGGATAGGCGGGGTTCGTGTCGGCGCCGTACGGATACCAATCCAGCCGGTTTCGCGCGACCGTACTGAGCGACAGCGCCGGCTGAGCGACGGCCAGCATCGACGAAAGTCCCGCGCCGCCCGCCATCAAGCCCAACCCACACGCGACCACGACGACGCGAGGCACCCTGCGCGCCGACGAACCGCGACGAAACGGCGTCTCGACAAAACGGTGCGAAGCAACCGCAAGCGCGAACGCGAGAACCAGCGCGCAGGCTCTGCTGCTCGTCGAGTCGAGCCCGATCGTCCAGCGAAACACGACGAAGATCGGCCAATGCCACAGATATAGCGAATAAGAAATCCTGCCCACGAATCGAAAAACGCGGCTCTCCAGAATCGTGGAAATCAGGCCCGCAGGCCCGCGCCCGTATAGCAAGCCGAGCAGCCCCAGCGTGCCGGCGACAGGAACGATCGCGCCGGGGAAGGGATAGAGATCCGGCTTCGACATGACGAATCCGGCCAGCACCGCCGACGCGGACGCCCAGGCGCCCGCCTTGATTCCGGCGGCGGCGGAAGATCGCGCCGGCTCGGCCGCGGAAAATCCGGAAAACGCGACGCGCTGATAGAGCAGCGCACCCGCCGCAAGCTCCCAGAATCGACCGAAGATGAAATAGAACGCTTGCGTGTGCTTCGCGGGTCCCACCCAGCCAGCCCACGACAGCGACGTGCACAGCCCGACGGCAATCAGCGCCGTCGACAGATATTTCCGGTTCTTGCGAGCGAGCCATGCCCAGAACAGAAACGGAAAGATCAAATAAAACTGTTCCTCGACGCCGAGCGACCACGTGTGCGTGTACGGATTGAACTCAACCTTCGGAGAAAAATAATCGCTGCCCGTCGCGCCGAGGATGAAATTGCTCAAGCCAAAAAATGCGAGCAGTCCGGTTTTCTGATTTCTGTCGCTCAGGTAGGACGCCGGAATGAAGAGCGTCGCGATCAAGCCGGTCACGAGCAGGACAACGACCAGCGCCGGCAGAATCCGCCGCATGCGCCGGGCATAGAAAAACAAAAGAAATTGCCCGAACGATATCGGCCCGAGGTTCGCGACGGACGAACTCACGACGAAGCCCGAAATCACGAAGAAAATGTCGACGCCGGAAAAACCGCCCGGAAGCCAGCGCGCATCCATGTGATACAGCATGACGGACAGCACCGCCCACGCTCGCAGGCCGTCGATGTACGGAAGGTACGCGGTTTTCTCGCGTGTCCTCGGCTCGCCGGTCCGGCTGCCCGTCAACTGCATCTCGCTCACTGTCATAGGATCGATCCTTGGCCGAGCCTTCGCCGCCCGCATTCGAACGATAAAAAAATCGACGCCCCGCACGCGCTGCGGCAGACAGTGTATCGATTAAAAAATCGTCATAATTTTGATCCGGCGAGCACGCTGCGTTCGACGCAAGTCATTGATCGGACAGAAAAACGGTGAACCTCCGGCACAGGTTTGGTGCGTCGATGACGATCCACGTACAATCGTTGTCTCACCGACATCGACAGAAGGCGCGCGGCGGTTGCGCCGCTCATTCCCATCATGCAAACGCAGACCCATCCGCTGATCTCGCCGGCCGTCGGCACGGCGCGCCACATCACGAGCTTCCACTACGGCCCGCGCAGCGGGAAAAAAATCTACATCCAGGCGTCGCTGCATGCGGACGAGCTGCCGGGCATGCTGGTCGCGACGCTGCTGCGCCGCAAGCTCGCGGCGCTCGAGACGGCAGGCAAGCTGCGCGACGAGATCGTCGTCGTGCCGGTCGCGAATCCGATCGGCCTCGCGCAGCACGTGTTCGGCGATCATCTCGGCCGCTTCGAGCTCGGGTCGATGCAGAACTTCAACCGCAACTTCCACGATCTCGCCGCGCTCGTGATCCCGCGCATCGAAGGCCGCCTCACGAAAGACGCGGCCGCGAACCTCGCCATCGTGCGCGACGCGATGCGCGAAGCGCTCGGCGAGCAGAAGCCGCGCACCGAGCTCGAATCGCAGCGGCTCGCGCTGCAGCAGTTGTCGTTCGACGCCGATATCGTGCTCGACCTGCACTGCGACTGCGATGCGGTGATGCACGTCTACACGAATCCGGATCTGTGGGACGACGTCGAGCCGCTCGCGCGCTACCTGGGCGCGAAGGCGTCGCTGCTCGCGCTGAACTCGGTCGGCAACCCGTTCGACGAGATTCACAGCTTCTGCTGGTCCGAGCTGCGCAACCGCTTCGGCGAACGCCATCCGATCCCGAACGGCGCGATTTCGGTGACGGTCGAGCTGCGCAGCGAACGCGACGTATCGTATGAATTCGCCGAGCACGACGCGCAAGCGCTGATCGAATACCTGACGCTGCGCGGCACGATCGAAGGCGCGCCCGCGCCGCAGCCGCCGCTCGAATTCGCGGCAACGCCGCTCGCGGGCACCGATCCGCTCGTCGCGCCGGTATCGGGCGTGATCGTGTTCCGTACGCCCGTCGGCGTGTGGATCGAGGCGGGCGACGAAGTGGCCGACATCGTCGATCCGCTGACCGACCGCGTCGTCACGTTGAAGAGCAGCGTGTCCGGCGTGCTGTACGCGCGCCAGATCGCGCGCTTCGCGACGGCCGGGATGGAAGTCGCGCGGATCGCCGGCGCGAAGCCGATCCGCACCGGGTCGCTGCTGACGGCCTGAGCGGGCGAGTCGCTGTCCAAACTCATGTCCGTGCAAGCATCGTGCTCGTGCTTGCATGAGCATCGCGCCCGGCGATGCGTCCGGGCGCACGCGCAGCGCGCCACCCGCCCCTGCCGGCCTCGTCAGAACGCCGGAATGATCGCGCCGTTGAATTTCGTCTCGATGAACTTGCGCACGTCGTCCGATTCATACGCGGCGACGAGCTTCTTCACCCACGGCTTGTCCTTGTCCTGCGCGCGCACCGCGATCAGGTTCGCGTACGGTCCCTTCAGATCCTCGATCGCGATCGCGTCCTTCACCGGCGACAGCCCCGCCTTCACCGCATAGTCGGTGTTGACCGACCCCGCGTCGAGGTCCGGCAGCGCGCGCGGCAGCTGCGCGGCGTCGAGCTCGACAAGCTTGATCTTCTTCGGATTCTCGGCGACGTCGAGCGGCGTCGCATTCACGCCGTTCGTGCCGGCGCCCGGCTTCAGCTTGACGACCCCGTACTTCTGCAGCAGCAGGAGCGCGCGATTGCCGTTCGACGGATCGTTCTGAATCCCGACTTTCGCGCCGACTGGCAGATCCTTCAGCGACTTGAGCTTCTTCGAATAGAAGCCCATCGGCGACGTATACGTAAGCCCGACGTTCACGATCCTGTAGCCGCGCTGCTTGATCTGGCTGTCGAGAAACGGCTGGTGCTGGAAGCCGTTCGCATCGAGGTCGCCCGCATCGAGCGCCGCGTTCGGCTGCACGTAGTCGTTGAATTCGATCACCTTGATCGCGAGCCCGTCGCGCGCGGCGACCTTCGTCACCTCGGCCCAGATCTGCGCGTCCGGGCCGCTCATCGTGCCGATCTTCAGCGCCGGGCCGCCCGCGTGCGCGAGCGTCGCCGCGATCACGAACGCCGCGCCGCCGGCCGCCCGGCGCAAGATCGAAGCAAATCGTCGCATGGCTTGTCCTCGCATCCTGTTTTCATGAAAGCGCGAATCGTCGCATGTGGCGGCAAAGGGACAAACCAAGCAATTTTCATACATATATTCCTGCGCCCGGTCAATCATCCGGCGGAATCGACATAACGCGACGAATGCAAGCCTCCATCATCACGTGTGGCGCGGGCGCTACAGACGTGAACATGACAGCAATTGTCATATTCATTAAGCGCCCCGTCGATACAGTGCGCTTCCGTTCCCCTTCCAACCGCCTTAAGAGCGCAGCGGAACTGCAAACATTCTTACTGCTCGGAGATTTGCCTTGAACAAGAAACTGTTGACCACCGCTATCCTCGCCGCGACCGCGAGCGCGGCACATGCACAAAGCAGCGTCACGCTGTACGGCCTCATCGACGCCGGCGTCAGCTATGTGAACCATAGCAAGAGCGCCAGCGGCAGCAGCAAGCTCTTCAAGTACGACGACGGCATCGCCCAGGGCAGCCGTTGGGGCCTGCGCGGCGCAGAAGACCTCGGCGGCGGCCTGAAGGCGATCTTCGTGCTCGAAAACGGCTTCAACAGCGGCAACGGCACGATCGGCCAGGGCGGCGCGATCTTCGGCCGCCAAGCGTATGTCGGCCTGTCGCACAAGGAAGCCGGCACGCTGACGTTCGGCCGTCAATACTCGTTCTCGACCGACATCCTCGGCTCGAACTACTCGACGGGCGGCAACACGGTCGCGGGCAACTACGCGTACCACGTGAACGACATCGACCAACTGACGTCGAGCCGCATCAACAACGCGGTGAAGTTCCAGAGCGCGAACTATTCGGGCTTCACGTTCGGCGCGTTGTACGGCTTCTCGAACTCGACGTCGTTTGCGGGCGCACCGGCGACGACGACGGGCACGACGACGACGGCAGGCTCGTCGCGCGCATACAGCTTCGGCCTGAACTACGCGAACGGCCCGATCGGCCTCGGCGCCGCGTACACCGACATCCGCTATCCGGGCCAGTCGACGCCGGCGATCACGACCAACATCGCGAACCTGACGATCAACAACGTTCGCGACCTGCGCAGCTTCGGCGTCGGCGGCCGCTACATCTGGGGCCCGGCGACCCTCTGGGCGCTGTGGACGAACACGCGCCTCGAGCCGATCACGGGCGGCAGCACGACGTACAACGCGTACGAAGCGGGCGGCAAGTATGCATTCACGACGGCGCTGTCGGCGGGCGTCGGCTACACGTACTCGCGTGTGTCGGGTGCGAACTCGGGCCACTGGAACCAGGTCAACGGCGCGCTCGACTACGCGCTCAGCAAGCGCACCGACGTGTACCTGCTCGCGATCTACCAGGAAGCGTCGGGCAACAACCTGCAGGCGCAGATCGGTTCGAGCACGAGCTACTTCAACACGTCGGGCACGGGTTCGAAGAACCAGTTCGCCGCGCGCGTCGGTATCCGCCACAAGTTCTGAGCATTCGCTCGACAACTCGCGGCACACTACGGCAAAAGCGCCCCGCCTCGTGCGGGGCGCTTTTTTTGCTGCTTTTAAGTTTCGCTTAATTCTGGGTTGAGAGGATGCTCACACCCCCCCTGTTGGCCGCCTGAGCATCGGCGGCATTTTTTTATCCCGATTGCGGCGGCGCAGACCGTCCAACGCAAGACAGGATCGGAGGAAACGATGGTCGAAGATACCGTTTTCAGCGGCCTGCGCACGATACTCACGCACGAACACGCGTTCCCGGTGCAAAGCTGCCGCGTGTCGATCGCGATGCAGCGCCCGTGGGGACGCCCGTACCGGCTCGTCGAATGGACGATGCACCTCGACGCGCCCGCGCGCCGTCGGATCGTGCCGGCCGAGAGCACCGAGGCGGAAATCGCCGAGGCAGTCGCGTCGCACGTGCCCGGGCGCCTGTACGAAGGCGGCGCCGCGCTGTTCTGACGGGCGCTCCGGCGCGATTCGCCGCCGCGCTCGGCAAGGCTTGCGCACGCGCGGCGCGGCGATGCGTTCCCACGCAGGACGAGCCGCTTCTGATCGTTCCTGTCGTTTTTTGTCCGTTCTCTCCGTTCTCTCCGTTCTCTTTCGCCGATTGGCCGGAGTTGCCGGCTGCGGTCGCAAGCAACGTCGCGCAGCCGCCTCCGTAGGTCATCCCGCCCCGATCATCCTGTCCGGCCGTCGTGCCGGCAGTCCTTACCGATTTTCCCTGCCGTTCACCCGTATCGGTCTTCCCCGGTCTTCCCCGATTTCGACGCCATGCGTCATCGGACCTCGTTGACGCTCCCGTCAAATCTGCTACGCTGCGCGTTTTCCGATTCGCACCCCTTTGATGGAAAACGCCTTCAACGAACGCGGCGTCATGGTCACGCGCAACAGCCTGTCCGCCGCAGGGCAAATTTTCGCGCTGCGAGAGATCCGCGGCGTCGAAGTTCTCACCGTCAGGAAAAACAAGATCGTCCCGTGGTCGATTTCGCTCATCGGCACCGCCGCCGCGATCGCGGGCGGCACGCTCGGCACGAGCGCGCTGCTCGTCGTGGGCGTGATGCTCATCGTCGTCGGCTACCTCGCGTGGACCACGCAGGACGTCACGCATCGGCTCATCGTCGACATGCCGGACGGCAAGCGCGAGGCGGTGATGAGCATCGACCGCGAATTCGTCGAGCGCGTCGCGCACGCGGTGAACGCGGCCCGCTCGGCGACCGCGTCAACTTGACGCACCCCGCTTCGCTCTTCACGATCCGCGCCGCCACGGCGTCCGACGCCCCCGCGTGGCGGCAGCTTCGCCGTGCGCTGTGGCCGCATGCGGACGATGCCGAGCACGCGCGCGATGTCGCGCAGCAACTCGACGCGCCGAACCGCCATGCGTGCTTCATCGCGTGGACGCCGGACGACGCGCCGCTCGGCTTCGCCGAGGTCGCCGTCCGGCGCGACTACGTGAACGGCTGCAACACGTCGCCCGCGCTGTTTCTCGAAGGCATCTTCGTGGATCCGGCCGCGCGCCGCCGCGGCGTCGCCCGCGCGCTATGCTCGGCCGCCGCTGTCTGGGGCGCGACATGCGGCTGCGCCGAATTCGCATCGGACGCGCCGCTCGGCAACGCCGCGTCGCACGCGCTGCATCGCGCACTCGGCTTCGACGAAACCGAGCGGGTGGTCTTCTTTCGGAAGACGCTCGCACGTTGACGCGACGGCGGGCGCGCGCATCGCGGCGCGGATTGCAGACTTCGGACGGCGAATCGCATGCCGCATGTCGAACGCTGCGCGCGAATTGCAACGAGTCGAATCGAGAGCCAAAGCTATCGAGCCGCGCGGCGCGGCCCGCTTGCGCGATACCGTCGACTGTCGATCGCCGATCCGATCGCCGTTTATGCTCGACTCCATGCTCGCCCCACCCGCCGCCGTATCGTCGCAGCCGCCTATCCGGTCAGTTCAGCCGCGCGCCGATCGAACTCGCGACGCTGCACAGAATCAGGCAGCACGACACCGCACCCGCATCGAGCGTGCCGACCGACCGCTCGCCGAGCCGCGACGCCCGACCGATCTTCGCCTGCAGCCAGCGCGTCGATTCCTTGCCGCGCTCGGCGGCCGCGCTCATCGCCGCGAGCGCGTGCCGGAAATCGTCGCCGGCGCGTAGCGCTTCGTGAAATGCGGCGTCGGCGGGCGCGAGCGTGTCGATCAACGTCTTGTCGCCGACCTTCGCATCGCTGATCGTCCGCAATCCCGCAAGCCCCGCCGACAGCGCTTCGCCGAACAGCGCCGCATCGAGCGTGTCGCGCCCCTTCAGCGCCGCCGCAAAATCCATGAAGAAGCTGCCGTAAAGCGGCCCCATCGATCCGCCGATTCCGTCCATGAGCGACGTCGACAATACGTCGAGCGCATCCGGCAGGCTCGTCGCGCCGCGCGCGTCGAGCCGCGCGCCGCACTGGCCGAAGCCCTTGCTCATGTTGATGCCGTGATCGCCGTCGCCAATCGCCGCGTCGATCTCCGACAGAGGATCGCGGTTGCGCTGGATCACGTCGACGAGCTCGCGCACGACGAAACCGGCGTCGGCGAGCGGCAAGCGCTGAATGGCGGCGGTGTTCATGCGCGTTCTCCCACGGTGAGGCCGATGCTGCTGCACGGCGCGGCGAACAATTGCTTCAGCTCGTCGTCGAGCCGGGTGATCGTCAGCGTGACGCCCATCATCTCGAGCGACGTGAACAGATTGCCGACGAGACGAAAGCCGATCTTCAATCCGGCCGCCGCGAGCCGCTCCGCTACTTCGGCATACAGAATATATTGCTCCATCAGCGGCGTCGCGCCGAGCCCCGACACGAGCACCGCGACTTCCTCGCCGCGTTCGAGCGGGAAATCCGGCAGCACGATGTCGAGCATCATTTCCGCCATGTCCTTCGCGGGCACCGTGCGCATCACGCGCACGCCATGCTCGCCGTGATGGCCGATGCCGACCTCCATCTCGCCGTCGGCGATGTGGAAGTTCGCCTTGCCGTTCGCCGGAATCGTGCACGCGGACAGGCCGATGCCGACGGAGCGCGTGTTGTCGATCGCCTTCCGCGCGCTCGCGATCACCGCATCGAGATTGCCGCCCGCCGCCGCGCGCGCGCCGCCCGCCTTCCACATCAGGATCTCGCCCGCGACGCCGCGCCGCTTCGCGCGTTCGTCGCGCGAAGCCGATGCGACGTCGTCGTTCGCGACGACGGTCTTCACGTCGATGCCCTGCGCGGCCGCCATCTTGACGGCCATCTTCACGTTCATGTTGTCGCCCGCGTAGTTGCCGTACAGGCACGCGACGCCCGCGCCGCGATCGGCGCGCTTGAACGCGTCGACGAAGCTTTTCGCGGTCGGCGACGAAAAGACCTCGCCGACCGCGACCGCATCGACGAGCCCCGGCCCCGTGTAGCCGAGAAACGCCGGCTCGTGGCCCGAGCCGCCGCCCGTGACAACGCCGACCTTGCCCGGCGCCGGCTGCGCGACGCCGATCACGCGCGGATTGTCCGCGTCGAGCGTGAGCTGCGGATGCGCGGCGACGATGCCGCGCAGCATGTCCTCGACGACGTAGTCGGGATGATTGATGACACGATTCATGCAATTAACCTCGCGGATCCAGTACGACCTTCAACGATTGCTCGCCGCGCTCCATCACCGCGAACGCCTCCGCGAAGCGCGACAGCGGAAACGTGTGCGTGACGATGCCGCGCACGTCGATCTTGCGCGATCCGATGAACTCGATCGCGCGCGGATACATGTACGGGCCGAGATGCGAGCCGAGCACGTCGAGCTCCTTGCGGTCGCCGATGATCGACCAGTCGACGGTCGCGTCGTCGTTGAACACGCTGAATTCGACGAAACGGCCGAGCTTGCGCAGCATCGCGAGCCCCTGACCGACCGCGCGATGGTGGCCGGTCGCCTCGATATAGACGTCGCAGCCATAGCCGTCCGTGATCGACCGGATCTTCTCGATCACGTTCTCTTCACCCGGATTCCATACTTCGTCCGCGCCCATCCTGAGCGCGAGCGCCGCGCGCTCAGGCTTCATGTCGAGCACGATCAGCTTCTTCGGATGGCGCAGCCGAACCGCGCCGACGATGCCGAGCCCGAGCGTGCCCGCGCCCGCGACGACGACCACGTCGTCGAAGCCGACGTTCGCGCGATCGGCCGCATGCAGCGAGCACGACAGCGGCTCGATCAGGATCGCCTCGTCGGACGGAATCGAATCGGGCACCTGGTGGACGATCGCCTCTTTCGTGAAGATCATGTACTCGGCCATCGCGCCGTGCACGTTCTTCTGGAATCCGTACAGATCATGCTTCTGGCACATCCAGTACTGGCCGTGGCCGCAGAAGCGGCAGCCCCAGCACGGGACGATCTGCTCGGAGATCACGCGATCGCCGACCTTCACGCCGCGCTGCTCGGCGCCCGGTCCGAGCGCGGCGACGCGGCACACGAACTCGTGGCCCGGGATCATCGGCGGCTTCACGTAGCGCGGCTGCACCGCGTCGCCCCAGAACGACGGCGCGCCGCGGAACGTCTTGATGTCGCCCATGCAGATGCCGACGAGCTCGACTTCGGTCAGGATCTCGTCGGGTCCCGGCTTCGGCACGGGCACCTGTTCGAGGCGGTAGTCCTCCGGACCGTGACATACCACGGCGCGCATCGTGGCGGGCAGCGCGCCCGCGTCGCTGTGCGCGGCCGCGCGTTGCGGCGGCGCTTCGGCTATCGACGACATGCAACGTCTCCTTATATCTTCTGTCGGTTGTCCCGACGATGACGGCCTGACCGCCGCGCGGCCCGCCGTCGCTTCAACGCACGGTATAGCCGCCGTCGATCACGACGTTCTCGCCTGTCATCATCGCGGCTGCGTCGCTCAGCAGATAGAGCACGAGTGCGGCGATCTCGTCCGGCCGCGCGAAGCGGCCGGACGGAATCTCGCGCTTCGCGCGCTCGCCGGCTTCGCCCGCCCACGCCTTCTTGCCGAGCTCGGTTTCGACGATCGTCGGCGACACCGCGTTGACGGTGATCCCATGCGGCGCCCATTCGAGCGCGAGCACCTTCGTCATCCCGACGATCGCGGCCTTGCTCGCGCAATACGCGACATGCCGGTCGAGGCCGACCACGCTCGCCTGCGACGCGAGATTGACGATCCGCCCGCCTCTGCCGCCCGCGATCATCTGCCGCGCGACCGCCTGTGCGATGAAGAACGACGCTTTCACGTTGATCGCCATCGTCGCGTCCCACGCGGCCTCGCCAACGTCGAGCGCCTTGTCGAGCAGCGCGACGCCGGCGCTGTTGACGAGCAGGTCGACGCCGCCGAAGCGCGACGCGACGCGCTCGACCGCCGCCTGCGCGGCCGAGTAGTCGCGCAGGTCGAGCGACATGCCGGCGTGGCGCGCGGCGCCGCCTTCCAGCGTCGCGGCAATCCGCATCGTTTCGGGATGCAGATCGACGAGCGCGACGCTCGCGCCGCGCTGCGCGAGCAGTTGCGCGCACGCATGCCCGATGCCCGCCGCGCCGCCCGTCACGAGCGCGACGCGGCCCGTCAGATCGAACGCCCTGTCCCAGAGATTCGTCATGGCCGCCTCGCTCAACCGCCCGTGACCTGCCTGTAGAGCTGATCGGCATTCGCCGGCGTGACGGGCACCCACGGCAGAACGTAGCGCTTCGCGGTGCCGCCGTCCCACTTCAGATCCTTCGCGTAGCGCTGCCAGATCACCGACTGCGGCTTGTAGCTCGCGCCGACGAGCTGCCGCAGCACCAGATCGAGCGCGCCCTGCGACTGCGCCTGCGCGTCCTGCAGGAACGTCGTGATCTCGCCGCGCTTCGCGGCCTGGATCGCGTCGGGCATCCCGTCGATCGACGTAATCGGAATGTCCTTCGGCGTGAGCCCGCGGTTCTTGATCGCCTGCAGCGCGCCGAGCGCCATGTCGTCGTTCTGTGCGATCACGCCGTTGATCTGCTTCGGATGCGCATTGAGCCAGTCCTCCATCAGGTTCATCGCTTCCGCGCGCGACCAGTTCGCGGTCTTCTTCTCGATCACCTTGATGCCCGGATATTTCGCGAGCACTTCCATCTCGCCCTTCTCGCGATCGATCTGCGCGGATTGGCCGATCGGCCCCTGGATGATGACGATGCTGCCCTTGCCGCCGATCTGCTTCGCGAGCGCTTCGGCCTGCAGACGGCCGCCCTCGACGTCGTCGTTGCCGATGTACGGCACCTTCGGCGTCGCGAGCATCGTGTTCGATGCGATGAGCGGCGTGTCGGATGCGGCCGCGCGCGTCGCGACGCCGATGCCCGCCTTCGTGTCGATCGGCACGAACAGGATGCCGCTGTACTGCTGCGTGAGCATCGTCTCGATCTGATTGTTCTGCGTGAGCGCGTCGTAGTTGCCGTCGAACACCGTGAGCTGCACGGTGCCGCTCTTCACGGCCGGATGCGCCTTGATCTCGCGCACCCAGTTCTGCATGAACTGGCCTTTCATGCCGTACACCGCCGCGCCGACGCGGTACGGCCCGCTCGCCGCGTGCGCCGCGCCGCCCGCCGCCGCGATCGCGAGCGTCGCGCCGAGCACGGTTGCGGCCGCGAAGCGGCCGAGCCAGGTGTTTCGTGTTTGCATTGTCGTCTCCTCCGGATGGGAATGCGCTGCGTCAGCGCGGCTGTTTGCGGGCCACGTCGATGAGCACGGCCAGCACGATGATGAGTCCCTTGGCGATCTGCTGGTAATACGACGACACGCCGAGCAGATTCAGCCCGTTATTGATCACGCCGATCAAAAGCGCGCCGAACAGCGTGCCGACCACGCCGCCCTGCCCGCCCGACAGGCTCGTGCCGCCGATCACGACCGCCGCGATCGCATCGAGCTCGTACGACACGCCCGCCTGCGGCAGTGCGGACGTCGTGCGCGCGGCGAGAATCATCCCGGCGAGACCGGCGAGCGCGCCCGACACGACGTACACCGAGAACACGATCTTGCGCACGCCGATGCCGGAAGTCCGCGCGCTCTTCTCGTTACCGCCGACCGCGTACAGATAGCGGCCGTACGTCGTGTAGCGCAGCACCCACCAGCACGCGAGCGCGACCGCCGCGAAGATCAGCACCGGCATCCCGAGCGGGCCGAGCCTGCCGACGCCGAGCGAAAGATAATCGTCGGGCAGGTTCGCGACCGGGCTGCCGTCGTTGACGATGTACGTGACGCCGCGCGCGATGCTCAACATGCCGAGCGTCGCGACGAACGGCGGCACGTTGAAGCGCGCGATCGTCACGCCGTTGATCGCGCCGAGCGCCGCGCCGCACGCGACGCCGACCGCGAGCGACGCCGCGAGCCCGTGCCCCGCCGCGCCGGCGAGGCCGCTCACGATTCCCGCGAGCGCAAGCACGGAGCCGACCGACAGGTCGATCCCCTTCGTCAGGATCACGTACGTCATGCCGATCGCGAGAATCCCGTTGATCGACGTCTGCCGCAGGATGTCGCTCCAGTTGCGCCACGTGAGGAAGTACGGACTCGCGAATGCGAGCACGACGCACAGCACGACGAAAATGATCGGGATGCCGAAGCGGCTCGCGAGCTCCGCGACGTTCACGCGCTTCGGCGCCGCTTCGAGACGGGTCAGAGTCTGAGTGTTCATGGTCTTGTTCATGAAGCGAGGTGGAGCAGGGATTCCTGGGTGGCGCCGTCGCCCGGGCAGACGGCGGCGACGCGGCCGCCCTTGAACACGGCGATGCGGTCGCTCAGATACAGCAGCTCGGGCGCCTCCGACGACACGACGATCACCGCGCCGCCGTTGCGCGCGAACGTATCGAGCAGCCGATAGATTTCCTGTTTCGCGCCTTCGTCGATCCCGCGCGTCGGCTCGTCGCACAACAGCAGCACAGGCTCCGTCGACAGGCATTTCGCGAGCACGACCTTCTGCTGGTTGCCGCCGCTCATCGCGGCCACCGGCATTCGCAGCGACGCGGCCTTGATCCGCAGCCGCTCGACCATCGATTGCGCGAGGCGGCGCACGAGCGCGCGCCGGATCACGCCGCCGCGCGACAGGCGCCGGTACGCGGCCATCGCGATGTTCTCCTGCACGCTGCCGGACAGCACGAGGCCCGAGTCCTTGCGGTCTTCGGTGACGAGCGCGATGCCGGCGCGGATCGCCTGCGCGGGATCGCCTTGCGGCAGCGGCTCGCCGCCGAGCGTCGCCGTGCCCGCATCGGGCCGCGTGAGGCCGTACACGCAATTGAGGAATTCGCTGCGGCCCGAGCCCATCAGCCCGTAGATGCCGAGAATCTCGCCGCGCCGCACGTCGAGACTCACCGCTTCGAACTCGTCCGCGCGCGTGAGTCCGCCGACCGCGAGGCACGGCTCGCCGTGCGCGGGCCGGCGCGCCTTGTCGACGACGGGCATCTCGCGGCCGACGATCGCGCGTACGAGATGCGCACGATCGATGTCGGCGATGCGGCCGCTCTCGACGTACGCGCCGTCGCGAAACACCGTGTAGTCGTCGGCGATCTCGAACAGCTCGCTCAGGCGATGCGACACGTAGATGATCCCGGCGCCATGCGCGGTGATGTTGCGGATCGCGGCAAAGAGCGTCTCGGTCTCGCGCTCGCCGATCGCGGACGTCGGCTCGTCCATGATCATCACCTCGCAGTCGCGGCTGAACGCCTTCGCGATCTCGACGAGCTGCGTCTGCGCGAGACTCAGGCGATGCATCGGTACGCCCGCGTCGATCGCGAAGCCGAGGCGGTCGAGCAGGTCCTGCGCGCGGCGCTTCAGCGTCCGGAAATCGACGACGACGCGCGCACGGGTCGGCTCGCGGCCGAGATACAGGTTTTCGGCGACCGTCATCCCGGGCACCGGCGACAGCTCCTGCGTGATGATCGCCATCCGGTTCGCGAGCGCTTCGGCGGGCGACGCGAAGTCGACGTCGCGGCCGTTCAGCCGGATCGCGCCCTCGTCGCGGCGCAGGAGCCCCATCAGGATGTTCAGGAACGTGGATTTTCCGGTGCCGTTGCCGCCGCACAGCGCGTGCACGCGTCCGGCCATGAGGCTCAAGCGTCCGTCGCGCAACGCGCTCACGCCGTTGAACCGCTTCGCTACCTGGCTTGCTTCGAGCAGAACAGGAGTCACTGTCGTATCCCGAATGATGAATGAACTTTTGTTCACTCACGATTATTTGATACAGCGTGACCGCATGGTAATCATCGGTTTTTTGGTGTGTCAATTACTGGTAAACGCTGATCGCCACCGCCAAATCATCATTGACACTTTGATTTATAAAGAATTTATTAGGTCGAGCAAGCGTTTGAGCAAAATTTCACCCTTTGCCAAATGTTCAGACAGGTCGTTATAATTGCTCAACATTGCACATTTGCGCACTCAACTTGCCCTCCGGAGGTTCACCATGAAAGTGGCGATCGGTTGCGACGAAGCGGCCTACGCGCTCAAGGAGTCGATCAAGCGGCACCTCCGCGCGAAGCATCCCGATGTCGAGTTGCTCGACTTCGGCACGCACAGCGCGGATGAGGCCGTGCTGTATCCCGACATCGCGATCGAAGTCGCGCAGCGAGTCGCGGCGGGCGAGTTCCCGCGCGCGATCCTGCTGTGCGGCACGGGCATCGGCGTCGCGATCTCCGCGAACAAGGTGCCGGGCATCCGCGCCGCGCAGTGCCACGACACCTATTCGGCCGAGCGCGCGCGGCGCAGCAACGATGCGCAGATCATCACGATGGGCGCGCGCGTGATCGGCACCGAGCTCGCGAACAGCATCGTCGACGCGTGGCTCAAGGCAGAATTCGACGGCGGCCGCTCGCAGCCGAAGGTGCAGCGGATCGCCGATTACGAACACCGGACGGGCCTCACCCAGGCCGGTCCGAACGACGCGCACTGCGGTTCATGACGCCGCGGCGCGCCGCTCCTCTCCACTACGACATGACGAACGAAGAACTCACGCAACTCGCGAAGTGCTATTACGTCGACGGGTCGACCCAGGAAGAACTCGCGCAGAAGTTCGCGATCTCGCGCCCGAAGGTGGGCCGGCTGCTGAAGCGCGCGATCGAAGAGGGCATCGTCGAGATCCGCGTGCGCCATCATCCGCGCGCCGTGCAGGATCTCGAGCAGGAACTGGTCGCGCGCTTCGGGATCCAGCGCGCGATCATCTCGGTCGACCACAAGGATCAGGACAGCCAGCGCGAGCTGCTCGCGGGCCTCGTCGCGAGCTATCTCGACCGCGTGCTCGCCGACGGCGCGATCGTCGCGGTCGGCATGGGCCGCAACGTGAGCGCGGTGTCGCGGCACGCGGTGTCGACGACGCAGCGCAACTGCTCGTTCGTGTCCGCGATCGGCGGCTCGTATCGCGGCGGCGAGACGATGAACGCCGACCACATCTGCCGGCGCCTCGCCGCGCGCTTCGGCGGCGAGAGCGAGACGCTGTATGCACCGGCGCTCGTCAACGATCCTCAGCTCTTCACCGCGCTGCTCGAGAACGAAGTCGTGCGCCAGTCGCTCGACAAGGCGCGCCGCGCGTCGATTGCGCTCGTCGGGATCGGCGACATTCTCGAGGACAGCAACATGGTCCGGATGGGCTGGTTCACGCCCGAGGAGATGGCGGAGGCGAAGCGCGCGGGCGCGGTCGGCGACATCATGGGCTACGACTTCATCGACATCCACGGCCGCCCGGCGACGACGATGCTGCGCGGCCGCGTGATCGGCCTCACGCTCGAAGACCTGAAGCGGATTCCCAACGTGATCGCGACGGCGAGCGAGCCGACGAAAGCGACGGGCATCCTCGGCGCGCTGCGCTCCGGCGTGATCAACACGCTGGCGACGACGCAATCGATCGCGCAGACGGTGCTGAGCCTCGCGCAAGCGACCGAGACGGCGACGGCGGAATAGGAAGGAAGTCGCGTCGGCGCGCCCCGGCGAACGGGCGCGGCGTCCCGGATCGCCCGAAACGCAGCCGCGCCGGCGCGTCGCTCGATCGACGAGCGAGAATTGAAAACGCCGCCACAGCCGCTACACTGTCGCGCGGCGTTTCGCCGTGCGCTTCACCCGGCATTCGTTTCGTCAGCTTTCGCCGTCGCGACATACCCGATCGCGCGGCACCGTCCGCCGGCGCGCCCGCCCGCGCGCCGGCGCCCGCATGCCAGGAACAATCCGAGAAATACATGCGATCATCCGCGTCACCCGCATCGTTCGCCGCACGCTCCCTGCTGTTCGCCTGCGCGCTCGCCACGAGCGCCGCCCATGCCGACGAAGGCATGTGGCAGCCGCCCCAACTGCCCGGTCTCGCCAATACGCTCGAACAACGCGGCCTCACGCTCGACCCGCACACGCTGTCGACGCTGACCGCGTGGCCGATGGACGCCGTCGTCAGCCTGGGCTTTTGCACCGCGTCGTTCGTGTCGCCGGACGGCCTGATCGTCACGAACCACCATTGCGGCTACGGCGTGCTGCAATACAACTCGACGCCGCAGAACAATCTGATCGAAAACGGCTTTCTCGCGCGGCAGCGCGGCGAGGAACTGCCCGCCGATCCGACGCAGCGCGTGTACGTGACCGAGCAGATCCGCGACGTCACCGACAAGATCGATGCGGCGCTCACGCCCGGCATCGCGGGCTACGCGCGCTACGCCGCCATCGACACCGCGAAGAAGCGCCTCGTTCGGGACTGCGAACAGCCCGGCTATCGCTGCGACGTCTACACGTTCAGCGGCGGCTACAGCTATCAGTTGATCCGGCAGCGCGAAATCCGCGACGTGCGGCTCGTCTACGCGCCGCCGGTGTCGATCGGCAAGTTCGGCGGCGAGATCGACAATTGGATGTGGCCGCGCCATACCGGCGACTTCAGCTTCCTGCGCGCGTACGTCGCGAAGGACGGCAGCGCCGCATCGTATTCGAAGGACAACGTGCCGTATCGTCCCGCGCATTGGCTGACGGTCAATCCGGGCGGCGTGAACGCGGGCGATTTCGTGATGGTCGCCGGCTATCCGGGGCGCACCGAGCGCTATCGGCTTGCCGACGAGTTGCAGAACGCGATCGAGTGGCGCTATCCGACCGAAATCTGGATGGCGAAGGACGAAGTCGCGATCATCGCCGCGGCAAGCAGGAAAGACCCGGCGATCGGCGTGCGCTACGCAAACCGCGTCGCCGGGCTCGACAACATGATGAAGAACTTCGAGGGCAATCTCGACGGGCTCGCGCACAGCTCCGCACTCGCGGACAAGCGCGCCGACGAGGCCGCGCTCGATCGCTGGCTCGCTGCGCGGCCGGCGGGCGGCAAGCTCGACGGCGCGGGCCTGAAGGCCGATTTCGATGCGCTCCGGCAGCTCGTCGAACGGCAGAAGCGGCTGCGCGAGCGCAATTTCGTCGGCGAACTCCTGTCGAATGTCGGGCTTTATCAGGCATCCTACAAGATCGTCCGGCTCGCCGACGAAAAGCGAAAGGCCGACGACATCGAACGCGAAACGGGCTATCAGAAGCGCGACGAGATTCGTATCGCCGGCGAGGAACAGCGGCTCGATCGCACGATGGATCCGGCCGTCGATCAGCAGGTCTTCGTCTACGCGCTCGAGCGCTACGTGAAGCTGCCGGCCGACCTGCGGCTCGCCGCGCTCGACCGCTGGCTCGACGGCGCATCCGACGATACGGCGCTCGCGCGCAAGGCCGCCGATCTCTATCGCGGCACGAAGCTCGCCGATACCGCGACGCGGATGCACTGGCTGGACGCGACGCCCGCGCAAATCGCCGCGAGCGGCGATAGCTGGCTCGTGCTGATGCATGCGCTGATGCCGGACCTGCTCGCATACGAGCGCGAACAGAAGGCGATCGCCGCCGACGATTCGCGGCTGCGGGCCCGCTACATGACCGCGCTGATCGCGTTCGAGCAGTCGCGCGGCCATCCCGTCTATCACGACGCGAACAGCTCGCTGCGCGTGACGTTCGGCACGGTCCAGGGCTATGCGCCGCGCGACGCGGTCCGCTATGCGCCGTTCACGACCGTGGAGGGCATCGTCCAGAAGCAGACGGGCGTCGAGCCGTTCAACGCGAGCGCCGCGCAACTGGCTGCGATCCACGCGCGCGCTTTCGACGGCTTCGCATCGCCGGCGCTCGGCACGCTGCCCGTCGACTTTCTCGCGAATCTCGACATCACGGGCGGCAATTCGGGCTCGCCGACACTCGACAAGAATGGCCGGCTCGTCGGCCTCGCGTTCGACGGCACCTGGGAAGGCGTGAGCTCGGGCTGGCGCTACAAGCCGGACATGGATCGCTCGATCCATGTCGACATCCGGTACATGCTGTGGGTAATGCATCATCTCGACCGCGCGGACAACCTGCTGAACGAGATGCAGGTGAACGTGACGCACTGAACGCGATGCGCGTGCACGCATCGCGCCGGCCGCCTGCGCTCGGCGGCCGGCGCGCGGACGCGCCACGCGTCAGAACGTGTGACGCACGCCGATGCGCACGAGCGTCTGCGTGTCGCCCGCCGACGAGATGCCATTGCCGACGTCGCCGACCGACGCCGTCGCATTCACGACGTTGCCGTACGGGTCGAGCGTCTTGCCGCTCGCCTTCTGATAGCCGACGAGGCCATACAGCGCGGTGCGCTTGGACAGGTAGTAGTACGACGCGAAGTTCACCTGATGATATTTCGGCGCGGACTGCCCGTCGATCGAGCTGCCGCGCGTGAAGTCGTAGCCCGCCGCGACGCGCAGCTCGGGCGTCGCCTGCCACGACACGGTGCCGCCGATCGAGTTGTACGTCGCAGTGCCGTTGAACGTCGAGAACGCGCCGGACTTGTACTGCGTGTTGCTGTACGACAGCCCGAGCGTCACCGCGCCGATCTGATAGGTGCTCGCCGCCGCGACGATCTGCATGCTCTTCGACGATGCGAAGCCCTCGTTGATCGACGAACCGAACGTGCCGTCGTACGAGCCCGTCCACGCGCCGCCGTTCGCACCATACGCGTTCGTCGCATACAGGTACGCGGCGCCGATCGAGAATGGCCCGTTCACGTACTGTCCGCCGACGCTCCACGTGTTCTGGTTCTTCACGCTGCCGGCCTGATTGCCGAAGCCGTATAGCGCGCCCAGCGTGAGGCCGCCGAACTTGGGGCTCACGTACTTGATCGAGTTGTTCTCGCGCGACTGATTGTCGATGTTGTCGAGGTCGCCCGGATGCGCGCCCATGCCGGTCAGGAACGTACCCGCGCTGATCGTGCCGACGAAGTCGACGATCGGATCGTACTGGCGGCCCATCGTGAGCGTCCCGAAGCGCGTGCTCGACAACCCCATCCACGCCTGCCGCCCGAACATCCGCCCACCCTGTCCGGCCTGCCCCGTGCCGATGTTGAAGCCGTTCTCGAGCTGGAACACCGCCGCGAGGCCATCGCCCAGATCCTCTTTGCCCTTCAACCCCCAACGGCTGCCCGACCAGGTGCCGCTCGCGAAGCTGTAGCTCGACTCGTTCCGGTAGCTGACGGGCGCGCCGAGCGCGCCCTTGCTCTGCGCGACACGCTGGTTGCTCGTGTAGCCGAGCCCCGCGTCGACGATCCCGTAGAGCGTCACCGTGCCCTGCGCATGCGCGCCGACGCACGCGCTCCCCGTCACCAACAATGCCACTGCCGCTTTTTTCATGGATAGGATTCCTGCCAGATTGAATCAAAACGAATGACGCGCTTCATCTCCAAACCCTCGACGCGGCTAAGCCGAATCGACGAGCCATTGCGCGACGCGCGCGAGCAGCGGATCCGGCGCGTCGAAGTTCTCGACGCCGGTCACTTGCGGCGCATCGCAAATCGTGAAAACCGGCTTGCCCCACTGCAAGCCGAGCGCGATCTCGGACAGCGTGCCGAGCCCGCCGCCGACCGCGATCAGGCACAGCGACGCGCGCGCGATCAGCGCATTGCGCGTAATGCCGAGCCCCGTCGGCAGCGCGACGCTCAGATGCGGATTCGCGCCTTCGGCATCGTCCTCGGGCAGCAGGCCGATCACGAAGCCGTCCGCGCGGCGCGCGCCGCGCGCGGCCGCTTCCATCACGCCGCACTTGCCGCCGCCGACGATCACGATGCCCGTCGCGGCGAGCGCGTGCGCGATCGTCTCGGCGATGCGCATCTGCTCGTCGGTCGCGACGCGCGGACCGATCAGGCCGACCGGCATCAGATGACGCCGAGACCCTTGCTGGCGCAGCGCGACGCGCGCCAGCGCGGCCATCGCCTCCGATGGGCGTTCAACGATGTCGTCGCGCAACGTATTCCCCCATCGCGAGCACGCAGGTGCACAGCGCCGTCAGCACGATCGACAGCACGGCGGCCTGCGAGAAATCGGTCTGTCCGTCGGACAGCTTCAGGTACATCAGGAGCGGCAGGATGTTGATCTGCGTGCCGGCGAGCGCGAGCGCGGTGCCGTACGTGCCGAGCGCGATCGCGGTCACGAGGCACCACGCGGCGGCGATCGACGGCCACAGCTCGCGCCACGCGACGTCGAGCCACGCGCGCCACGGCTTCGCGCCGAGCGTCATCGCCGCTTCGAGCGGACGCCGGTCGAGATTCGCGAACGCGGGGAACAGCATCAGCGCGACGCGCGGAATCAGGTAGTACGCGTACGCGACGACGAGGCCGAACGTCGTGTAGATCACGCCGCCCACCTTCGCCGCATCCGCGCCGAGGCCGGCGAGCAGCGTCGTCACGAAACCGGCGCGGCCGAACGTCAGGATGAAGCCGTATGCGATCACGAGCCCGGAGAACGCGAGCGGCACGCCGAGCAGCGCGAGCGACCAGCGGCGCTGCGCGGGCGTCTGATCGGTGAGCGCCAGCGCGAGCGGCACGCCGACGCACGTCGACAGCGTGCCCGTGCCGACCGCGAGCGCAAGCGAGCGGCCGATCGCGTCGGCGACGAGCGGATCGCGCAGCACCGCGGCGAACGCACGGCCGCCTTCCGCGAACGCCGCGCTCACGAGCGCGGCGAGCGGCAGCACGAAGAACAGCGCGAGCAGCCCGCCCGCCGGCGCCGCGCCGAAGCGGCGCAATAAGCCGTGGTCGAGAGACGATCGTTGCACGTCGCGCTCCTTACTGGCCGAGCGTCGCTTGCGACCACAGCCTGTCGACTTCGGCCTTGCGCGCGGCGGCCTTCGCGACATCGAGCGGGTGCACCTGCGGCGCGTTCGGCATCTTCGCCGCGACGTCCGGCGCGAGCGCGACGCCCGGCACCGCAGGCCGCACGTAGCCGCGCGCGAAGAGCGCCTGGCCGGCCTCGCTCATCACGAAGTTGAGCCAGAGCTGCGCGGCTGCGGGGTTCGGGCCGTTCTTCACGAGGCTCATCGCGTACGGCGCGGACACGCTGCCGTCCTGCGGAATCACGACGTCGACCGCGTCGCCCATGCCGTCCGCGTACTTCGCCTTCAGGCCGTCGTTCTCGTAGCCGATCAGGATCGGAATCTCGCCCTTGACGAACTTCGCGTAGGGCGTCGTGCCTTCGACGCGCAGCACGTTGCCCGCATTCTTTAGCTTGCCGAAGAAATCGGCGCCGGGCTTCGGATTGTCGACGCCGCCGCCGAGCGCGGACGCCGCCGCGAATACGACGACCTGCCCTTGCCCCGTCGAGCGCGGATCGAGATAGACGACCGCATTCCTATACTCGGGCTTCAGCAGATCAGACCAGTGCTGCGGCACGTTCTTCACGAGCTTCCTGTTGACGAGAAACGCGACGTTCAGCGAATGCACGGTGAACCAGCGGCCGTCAGCGTCGCGAAACACGGACGGCAATCGATCGAAGTTGATCGGCTTGAACGGCGCGACGACGTCCTTGCCCGCCGCTTCGAGCGCCGACGCCGCGAAGTAGTACGCGGTGTCCGCCTGCGGACGGCGGCGCGACTTGTCGAGCGCGACGACGGTCGCGGCCGAGCCGATGTCGTTGTACGTGAGCTCGACCTTCGGATAGCGCTTGCGGAACGCCGCGAACAGCGCCTTCCAGTTCGCCCATTCCGGGCCGGTGTCGAATGACACGACGAGCCCTTCGTCGGCGGCCTTCGCATAGAGTGCGTCTTCGCCCACATAGAGCGGCGCGGCATGCGCACCGTTCGCGGCGAGCGTTGCGCAAGCGCCGAATGCGAACACGAGCGCGATGCGGCGCATCGCCGTCAGAAATTGTCGGCCTGCAAACATCGTGAATCTCCGTTGAACGAATCAATCATTGCGCGGCCGTCGCCGCGGGCAGTACGAGCAGATGGCGCGGCTCGATCGCGATGCCGCGCGCGGCGAGCACGCGGCCTTCGCACAGGAGTGGCTCGGCCGCGCCGTGCGGCACGAAGTCGTAGCGATGCGTCGCGCCGAAGTAGCGGACCTCGCCGAGCGCGCCGCCGATGCGGTTCACGCAGTGCTCGGGCGGATCGGGCTCCACGTGCTCGGGACGCACGAGCACGTCGACGTCGGCGCCCGGCCGATGCGCGCCCGTGTCCGCGCATAGCGTCGCGAAGCGCACGTCGACCGTGCCGCTCGACCGCACGCGGCCGCGCACGATCGTCGAGTGGCCGATGAAGCGCGCGACCTGCGTCGACACCGGACGCTCGTACAGGCTGCGCGGCGTGCCGACCTGCAGCACGCGCCCGCCGTCGACGATCGCGACGCGGTCCGCCATGCTGAGCGCCTCGTCCTGATCGTGCGTGACGAACAGCGTCGTCGCGCGGCACGCGCGCTGCAATGCGCGGATCTCGTCGCGAAGCTGATGCCGGATGCCGGCATCGAGCGCGGCGAGCGGCTCGTCGAGCAGCAGCACGGCGGGCTCGATCACGAGTGCGCGCGCGAGCGCGACGCGCTGTTGCTGGCCGCCCGACAGTTGCGTCGTGCTGCGCGCCGCATGCGCGGCCAGGCCCACGCGCTCGAGCATCTCGAGCGCGCGCCGCCTGCGCTCTGCGGCCGTGACGCCGCGCATGCGCAGGCCGTACGCGACGTTGTCGACGACGGACAGATGCGGAAACAATGCGTACTGCTGAAATACCATGCCGACTTCGCGTCGCCATACCGGCACGCCCGCCACGTCGGCGCCGCCGATCGCGATGCGGCCGCTGTAGCCGTTCAGCAGGCCCGCGCTCAGGCGCAGCAGCGTCGATTTTCCGGAACCGCTGCGCCCGATCACGGCGAGCAGCTCGCCGGGCTGCGCGTGCAGCGTGACGGCGTCGACGCCGTGCGCCGCGCCGGGGTAGCTGAAACTGACGTTGTCGAATTCGAGGCTCATGGCTTCACTTCAGTCGTTGCACGGTGTGGATCGATGCGAACGTCGCGAGCACGGCGAGCAGGAGCAGCACGACAGTCGCCGCGCAGGCGATGCCGGACGCGCCGTAGAACGCCTGCAGCAGCACGACGGGGAAATTGCGATAGCGAAAGCCCGCGATCAGGTTCGATACCTGGAATTCGCCGATCGACAGTGCGGCGACCATCACGAGCCCGGAAAACAGGCTCTGTCGCAAATTGGGCACCACGATCGTGAAGAACTGTCGCAGCGGCGGTGCGCCGAGGGTCGCCGCACAGGCTTCGAGCTTCGCGAGATCGAGATGGCGCAGGTCGCTCAGCAGCGTCTGCAGCAGATACGGCAACGTCAGCACCGCGTGCGCGGCGATCATCAGCGGCAGCGTGCCGAGCCACGGCAGCGCGTCGCCGCCGAAGATCACGATGTAGCCGAAGCCGAGCGTGAGCGCCGGCACGCCGATCGGCGTCAGCATCATGACGCGTGCGGCGATGCCGCGTCCCGCTTGCGCGCGGTGATGCAGCGCGTAGGCGAGCGGCACGCCGACGATCGCGTTGAGCCCACAGCACGCGAGCGCGACGGCGAAGCTCACGCCGAACGCGCGCCGAAAGCTCGAATCGGCGGCCAGCTCGGCGAACCAGCGCCACGTGAAGCCTACCGGCAGCAGCGTATTCGTCCAGCTCTGCCCGACCGAGCCGATCAGCAGCAGCACGATCGGCATCAGCAGATACAGCGCGAACAGCGCGACGATGCCGTTGACGACGACGGCGCCGAACGACGGGCGGCCTTTGCTGCTGCGACGAATCGGAATACCGCCGGCGAGCACCGGGGCGGTAGGTGAGCGCATGGCTGCTCCCATTGGCGACGAAAGGTTGCGATACGCGGGAAGCCCGTCGGAACAGGCGTTTCGCGCATCGTCGTGACGGCCGCCAGTTTGTCCGCGCGACATGGCATCGTCATGAAAAAAACGTACAAACTCCGCATCGCTCTTTGCATCGACGGAACACTTCGCGATGAAGCATCTGTATCCGAACGTCGCCGAGCTGCACGCATTCGCCAGTTCTGCGAAACATCTGAACTTTTCGTACGCGGCGCGCGAGCTCGGCTTGACGCCGAGCGCGGTCAGCCGGCAGATCGCGAGCCTCGAGGCGCTGCTCGGCGTGAAGCTGTTCGTCCGCGAAGGCCGCAACCTCACGCTCACGCGCGCGGGCCAGGTCTATCAGGCGCGCGTCGGCGGACCGCTGCGCGAGATCGGCAACGCATCGCTCGAATTGCTGAGCGCGCGCGAGGACAGCGATCTGCTGACGATCGCGAGCGTGCCGACGTTCACGACGAAATGGCTCGTGCCGCGTCTGGCGCGCTTTCTCGAGACCGCGCCCGACGTCACGCTGAGCTTTCGCCGCCATCTCGCGCCAGGCGACCCGTTTCCGTTCGGGCTCGACGCGGCGATCCGCTATGGCGACGGCCGCTGGGAAGGCGTCCAGTGCGACTATCTCGACGGCCGCACGTTTGTGCCAGTGTGCGCGCCGGAATTCGCCGAGCGCTACGCGCTGCGCGCGCCTGCGGACGTTGCGGCCGCGCCGCGGCTCGTGCATGAGCAAGCCGAATGCGCGTGGGTCGCGTGGGCGAACCGACATCGCGTCGCACACATGAACGCGCTCGCCGGCCCACGCTTCGAGCAGTACTCGGTGCTGATCCAGGCCGCGCTGGCGGGGCTCGGGATCGCGCTCGTTCCGGCATTCCTGATTCGCGATCAGCTTGCGTCCGGCACGCTCGCGCAGCCGCTCGACGCGCCTGTCGACGTCGACGAGCAAGGCCACTATCTGTGCTGTGCGCCGGAACGGCTGGAGACGAGCGAGTCGCTGCGGCGTCTGCGCGCGTGGATGCTGAGCGAGTGCGGGCGTGCTTGACGCGACGCGCGCAGGGTCGCCTCGAGCGCAAGGACGTCCGGACGAGACGAACGGGCGCGGAACTCGGCTTTTGCGCGCGACGGACCTAGTATGAAGAGATGGGCGGCCCGCGATCCCGCGGCGCCGCTTTCCCTTCTTCGACGGAGGTCGGCATGAACGTCCAGGCGCTGTCCGGCATGCTTCACGCTCAGGAATTGCTGCTCGTCTCGTTGATTCGCGCGCTTCCGCTCGAAACGCGCCAAATACTCGCCGACGAATTCGACCGGCAGATCCAGCTCGCGGAAACGTCGCATCTCGACGCCCCCCGCGATCGGGAAGCGCACGAGGCGTTTTTGGCGCACGTGCGCAAGCTGCTGATTCGGCTCGAGTCGATGGCGTAAGACGCGAAAACGCGCGCTAGCCGCACCGTCGCGCGCCGCCTCGATTCGCGCGGACGACGAGCGGGCACACGCCGATCGTCGACGCTCGACTCCCCTGCCGTCCGCGCGAAATCACGCCGGATAGCCGTATCGCGATCCTTGCTCTCCCGCCGCAGACGGATGCCGTTCCGGCCCGCGCTACATGCGGCCCCGCGCGCGCTCAACCTCGAAGCTGCCTACCGAAACAGACCGTTAGTTGCGTATAACATCGCCACCGAGACGAGCGGTACGGCCATGCACGTCACATCCGCCGATTTCCCGTGCGGCGCGCAAGTCGCTTTCTCCAATTGAATTGCAAATGATTCTCAATTACACTTTCCATTCGTTTCAACGAACATTTCCTTTCATCCTGCCCGCGCCGTGAACGGCGCGCGGGCGCCAGCCAGGTGCACGCGTCACCCAGCCAGCCTCCGGGCTAATTCGTCACTGGGAGACCCAACCGTGCATCAACCTCTGTTGGCGCGGCGGCCGCTTCGCGCCGCGCTGTTCGGCGCTTTCGGCATCTATGCGGCAGCCGCGCGCGCCGCAAGCGCCGCTTCCGAACCTGCTGCCGTCGCCGCACCGCCGTCCGCGGCATCCGCATCGCATGCAGCGATCGCGGCCGCGCGCATCGACGCGCAATCGCTCGATCCGATCACCGTCACCGCGACGCGCACCGCGTCGGCGGCGAGCCGCACCGCGGCGAGCGTATCGGTGATCACCGATTCGGACCTCGAAGAGCAGCAATCCGACAACATCAAGGACGCGCTGCGCTACGAGCCGGGCGTCACCGTGCGCCGCACCGCGTACCGCCCGGCGACCGCCGCGCTCGGCGGCGGCCGCGACGGCGATTCGAGCATCAACATTCGCGGCCTCGAGGGCAACCGCGTGCTGCTGATGGAAGACGGCATCCGGCTGCCGAGCGCGTTCTCGTTCGGTCCGCTCGAAGCGGGCCGCGGCGACTACGCCGATCTCGATACGCTGAAGCGCATCGAGATCCTGCGCGGCCCGGCATCGTCGCTATACGGCAGCGACGGCCTGACGGGCGCCGTCAACTTCATCACGAAAGATCCGTCCGATCTGCTGTCGATCTATCGGAAGAAGACCTACTTCTCGTTCCGGCCGAGCTACGACTCGGTCGACCGCAGCGTCGGCGCGGCCGTGGCGGCGGCGGGCGGCAACGATCGCGTCCAGGGGATGCTGATCGCGTCCGGCCGCCGCGGCCACGAGGTCGACACGCGCGGCGGCGACAACTCCGCAAGCACGAAACGCACGACCGCGAATCCTCAGGATGTCTACACGGAATCGCTGCTCGGCAAGCTGACGATCACGCCGACGTCGCGGGACACGTTCAAGTTCACCGCCGAGACGGTGCGGCGCCGGATCGACACGAACGTGCTGTCGGCGATCAACCCGCCGACGACGCTCGGTCTCGCCGCGCACGACAAGCTCGAGCGCAACCGCTTCAGCATCGATTACGACTTCCGCGACGACGCCGCGCGCTGGTTCCAGACCGCGCACGTGCAGTTCTACTATCAGGAGTCGAAACAGGATCAGGACTCGTTCGAGACGCGCGGCGGCAGCCTGTCGTCGCGTTCGCGCTCGAACCACTACAGCGAGCGCGCGTTCGGCGGCTCCGCGTTCGCCGAGAGCGGCTTCTCGACCGGACCGTTCGCGCACAAGCTGCTGTACGGCGTCGACGGCAGCATCGACCGCATCAAGAGCCTGCGCGACGGCACCGTCGCGAGTCCCGGCGAATCGTTCCCGAACAAGGCGTTTCCGGATACCGACTACACGCTGTTCGGCGCGTTCGTGCAGGATCAGATCGGCTTCGGCAAGCTGCTCGTCACGCCGGGCCTGCGCTTCGACGCGTATCGGCTGAGCCCGACGACGGGCGATCCGCTCTTTACCGGCAAGACGGTCAGCTCGAGCGATCACGAGCTGTCGCCGCGCGTGTCGGTGCTGTACCAGGTGACGCCCGCGCTGATTCCGTACGTGCAATACGCGCACGGCTTCCGCACGCCGACGCCCGATCAGGTCAACAACAGCTTCTCGAATCCGTTGTACGGCTACACTTCGATCGGGAATCCGAACTTGAAGCCCGAGACGAGCGACACGTTCGAAGCGGGCCTGCGCGGCACGCTCGGCACGGGCTATGGGCCGATGCGCTACAGCGTCGCCGCCTTCACCGGCCGCTATCGCAACTTCATCTCGCAGCGCACGATCGGCGGCAGCGCCCGGCCGAACGATCCGCTCGTGTTCCAGTACGTGAACTTCGCGAACGCGCGCATTCACGGCTTCGAAGGACGCGCGGAATGGGTGATGCCGAACGGCTTCACGCTGAAGACCGCGATGGCGTTCACGAAGGGCACGACGCAGGACAACGGCGCGGCGAGCGAGCCGCTCGACACGGTCAATCCGTTTTCCGCCGTGTTCGGCGTGCGCTACGAGCCGAGCGAGCGCTGGTTCGCACAGGCCGACCTGCTGTTCCAGGCGGGCAAGCGCGGCCGCGACGTGGCTTCGGACGCGTGCCAGAAGAAGAGCTGCTTCACGCCGCCGTCGTCGTTCGTCGTCGACCTGCGCGGCGGCTATCGCTTCAACAAGCACGTGAGCGCCTATCTCGGCATTCACAACCTGTTCGACCGCAAGTACTGGAACTGGTCGGACGTGCGCGGCATCGCCGCCGATTCGAACGTGCTCGACGCATACACCGCTCCGGGCCGCAGCGTCGCGGTCAGCATGAAGGTGGATTTCTGATGCGGCCCGCACGCCTTTTTCCCTTCCGGCCAATCCGCCAATCGAGGATCTCCGACATGATGAACACCGCCGCTCCCGCCTCTTCGTCGAACCGCGCGCTCGCGCCGGACGAACTGCGCGACGCGTTCCTGCACCTGAAGGAAACCCGCAAGCTGCGCAACCGCGACGTCGCGCAATTGCTCGGCATCAGCGAAGGCGAGGCGCTCGCGGCGTTCGCGGGCGAGCGCGTCGTGCGGCTCGAGCCGAGCTTCGTCGAATTGTTCGAAGAGATGCCGCGCCTGGGCGGCGTGATGGCGCTCACGCGCAACGCGGCCGCCGTGCACGAGAAGGACGGCGTGTTCGAGCAGATGAGCCATGACGGCCCGGTTGGGCTCGCGCTCGGCGCGATCGATCTGCGGATCTTCTACCGCAACTGGGCGGCGGGCTTCGCCGTCTACGAGCCGACCGCGCACGGCGCGATGAAGAGCCTGCAGTTCTTCGACGCGCAAGGCGACGCGGTGCACAAGGTCTATCTGCGCAAGCACAGCGATCACGACGCGTTCGACGCGTTCGTGTCGCGCTGGCGGATGCCGGTGCAATCGCCTGCGTTCGCGGTCGAGCCCGCGCCCCCTGCGTTCGTCGAGCGGCCCGACGGCGAGATCGACGCGGCGGCCCTGCGCGACGCGTGGGACGCGATGACCGACACGCACCAGTTCCATGGCGTCGTGCGCCGCTTCGGTGTCGCGCGCACGCAGGCGCTGCGGCTCGCCGGCACGACGCGCGCGCATCGCGTCGCGACCGACGCAATGCGGCGCGTGCTCGAACGCGCCGTGCAGACGCGGCTGCCGATCATGGTGTTCGTCGGCAATCGCGGGATGATCCAGATCCATACCGGTCCCGTCACGAACATCCGCCGGATGGGTGCGTGGATCAACGTGCTCGACGGGGATTTCAACCTGCATCTGCGCGAGGATCTCGTCGCGTCCGCGTGGGCCGTGAGAAAGCCGACGAGCGACGGCATCGTCACGTCGATCGAGCTGTTCGACGCAGCGGGCGACAACATCGCGATGCTGTTCGGCGCACGCAAGCCGGGACAGCCAGAGCTGGCAGGCTGGCGCGAACTGGTGGGCGCGCTGCCGACGATCGATGCCGCAAGCGCGACGGGCGCGGCGAACGTCCCCGGCGTGACCGATACCGAGGTCGCGCGATGAGCCAGTCGTCGCGCATCGATGCACGCCGTCGCGCATGGCTCGCGGGCACGGGCGCGCTCGTGTTCGCGGCCGCGCATCCGGGCGCGTTCGCGCGCTCGCCGGCGAGTGTGCCGCCGAAGCGCGTCGTCGCGGTCGGCGGCGCGCTCGCCGAAACGATCTACGCGCTGGGCGGCGCGCGAACCACGCGCTACGAGCTCGTCGGCACGGACACCACCTGCACGTACCCGGACGCCGCGCGGCGCTTGCCGAAGATCGGCTATCAACGCACGTTGTCCGCGGAAGGATTGCTGTCGCTTCGGCCCGATCTCGTGCTCGCGTCGGCGGAGGCCGGACCGCCCGCCGTGCTCTCGCAACTGAAGAGCGCCGGCGTGACCGTCACGACATTCGACGAGGCGCACGACGTCGAATCCGTGCGCCGCAAGATTCGCGGAATCGCGCAGGCACTTTCGCTACAGAGCGCGGGCGACATGCTGCTCGCACGCTTTGATCGCGACTGGCTCGCGGCGCGCGCGGCGGTCGACGCCACACCGCCCCGCGCGTCGCAGCGCACGCCTGCGCGCGTGCTGTTCGTGCTCAATCACGCAGGCAACCAGGCGCTCGTCGCCGGCCAGCAGACGGCCGCCGACGCGATGATCCGCTACGCGGGCGCGCACAACGCGATGCAGGGATTCGATCGCTACAAGCCGCTGACCGCCGAATCGCTCGTCGCGTCGGCGCCCGATGTCGTGCTGATCTCGGACGAGGGTCTGCAGGCGGTCGGCGGACGCGATGCGCTCCTCGCGACGCCCGGCTTCGCGGCGACGCCGGCCGGACGCGCGCGGCGCGTCGTCTCGCTCGACGCGCTGTTCCTGCTCGGCTTCGGACCGCGTCTGCCGCAGGCGGTCGCCGCGTTGCAGCGCCGGTTGAATCGCGTGCTGGCTTGAGCATGCGAGATCGACGATGCTCGCATCGATTCGCCGCGACGAGCCGCGTCGCGCGGCGATCGCTCGCGATCGTTCGGTTTCCTGAATTCGTCGCCATGCCTGCCGCCGTCCGATCCGACGCAATCGGTTCGCGCTGTTTCGCGCGCTGCGAAGCAGCCGCCGCCGTACGGCACGCGATGCCTATCGGCCACTTCGCACGTGCGTCGACAGAATCGCAATCTATCCCATTCGATCCTCCACGATGAGCATCGCTACCCGTTCTCCGTCGGTCGATCCGACGCCTGCCGCGCTCCGCCCGGCATTCGCGCCATCGACCGTCGCCGCCTTCCGCCGACGGCGCGCCGTGTGGACACTCGCCATCCTGATCGCCGCACTCGCCGTCGCATCGATCGCCGCGCTCTGTGTCGGCGCATTCCGGCTCGCGCCCGCGCAATTGTTCGACGCGCTCGCCGCGCCCGACGCACGGCTCGCGAGCGATCCCGCGCTGCGTCAGGCGCGCGCGGTGCTGCTGGATATCCGCGCGCCGCGCGTCATGCTGGCGCTGCTCGTCGGCGCCGGCTTCGGCGCAGCGGGTGCCGCGATGCAGGCGCTCTTTCGCAACCCACTCGCCGATCCGGGCCTGATCGGCGTGTCGAGCGGCGCGGCGCTCGGCGCGTCGGCGCTGATCGTGCTCGGCCCGCTCGTCGCCGCCGCGCCGGTCGCGCTCGGCTTCCTGCCGGTCGCCGCATTCGCCAGCGCGCTCGCGGTCGCGGCGATCGTCTATCGGCTCGCTATCACGCGCGACCGCCTCGCACTGCCGCTGCTGCTGCTCGCCGGCATTGCGATCAACGCGCTCGCGGGCGCGGCGATCGGCCTCCTCACTTACGTCGCCGACGATACGCAGTTGCGGTCGCTGACGTTCTGGAGCCTCGGCAGCGTCGGCGGCGCGCAGTGGCGCATGATCGCCGCCGTCGCACCATTCGCACTCGTCGGCTGCGCGCTGCTCGCGGGCGAGCGGCACGCGCTGAACGCGCTGCAGCTCGGCGAAACGGAGGCGCTGCATCTCGGCGTGCCGGTGCAGCGCGTGAAGCGGCGCGTGCTCGTCGGAACGGCGATGTGCGTCGGCGCGCTCGTGTCGTGCACCGGCGTGATCGGCTTCATCGGGCTCGTCGCGCCGCATTGCGTGCGGCTCGCAGCCGGCCCCGATCAGCGGATCATGATGCCGGGCGCGGCGCTGCTCGGCGCGCTCCTCGCGGTCGCCGCCGATCTCGCCGCAAGAACGCTCGCCGCGCCTGCCGAGATTCCGCTCGGCATCCTGACCGCGCTGATCGGCGCACCGTTCTTTCTCGCACTGCTGTGGAAACGGCGCGGCGCACTGGGAGCATGACGTTGCGAGCCGAATCTCATCATCGAAATTTCGCAGGCCTGCGCACACGCCGCTCGTTCGGCCGCAACGAAACGATCTCGATCGCGGGCGCGCACGCTGCTTCGCGAACGGCCATGCCGAGCCGCGCACCGACACCGAATCGAATGCCATGCTGATTGCCGATCGTCTTCACGTCGCACGCGCAGGCGGCGTCATCCTTCGCGACCTGTCGATCCGGATCGCGCCCGGCTGCGTCACCGCACTGCTCGGGCGCAACGGCGCTGGCAAGAGCACGCTGCTCAAGGTGCTCTCGGGCGACTTGCGGATCGGCGGCGCGGCGCGCGGCGCGACCGTCCGCGGCGACGTCACGCTGAACAGCGAGCCCGTCCACCGGATCGACGCACCGCGCCTCGCGCGGTTGCGCGCGGTGCTTCCTCAAGCGTCGCAGCCCGCATTTCCGTTCAGCGCGCTCGAAATCGTGCTGCTCGGCCGCTATCCGCACACGCGCCGCACCGGCGCGCTCGCGCTTGAAGACAGCGAAATCGCGTCGCAGGCGCTGGCGCTCGCGGGCGCGTCGACGCTCGGCGCGCGCGACGTCACGACACTGTCGGGCGGCGAGCTCGCACGCGTGCAGTTCGCGCGCGTGCTCGCGCAGCTCTGGCCATCCGGCGAATCGGCGAGCGCGCCCCGCTACCTGCTGCTCGACGAGCCGACCGCCGCGCTCGATCTCGCGCATCAGCATCAATTGCTCGACACGGTTCGACGCCTGTCGCGCGACTGGGGAATCGGCGTGCTGACGATCGTCCACGATCCGAATCTCGCCGCACGTCACGCGGATCGCATCGCGATGCTCGCGGACGGTGCGATCGTCGCCGACGGCACACCCGCCGACGTGCTGCGTCCGGACCTGATCGAACGCTGTCACGGATTTCGCGTGCGGCTCGTCGATGCGGGCGACGGCACGGCGCCCGTCATCGTGCCAGCATGAGCGGCCGCCGCGCATGCGGCGCCGGCGTCAGCCGGCGTCGGCCGTATGGAATGCCTTCAAGCGCCAGCCGCGCCGCACCGCAAGCATCCGGACCGCGAACCCTACGACCAGCGCGACGACGGTCGCGACGCCACCCGCCGCGCCGAGCGCTTTCAGCCCGACATACAGCGCGCCCGTCAGCAACGCGATGCTCGCGTACAGCTCCCTGCGCAGCACGAGCGGCATCTCATTGCAAAGCAGGTCGCGCAGCATCCCGCCGCAGACGCCGGTGATCGCGCCCGCGAGCACGATCACGGTCGGGCTATCGTTCACCGTCGCCGCGACGTCGCAGCCGATGATCGAGAACGCCGCGAGTCCGAGCGCGTCGACCGTCGTGAACAGCGACTTCAGCCGCGCGACGTGTGTCGCCGTCATCGACGCGAACGTCGCCGCGGCGAGCGTCAGCAGCAGGTATTCGGGGTGTGCGACCCAGGTCAGCGGATAGCGGCCGAGCAGCACGTCGCGCACGGTGCCGCCGCCCAGCGCGGTCACCGCGCCGACGAGCGCGAGGCCGAACCGGTCCATCCCGCGCTGCATGCCCATCAGCGCGCCCGACATCGCTTCCGCGACGATCGCGATCAAGTAGAGCGTATGCATGCGTGTCCTCGCTCAATCTTCCGTACGGAACAGTTCGAGCACGCGCGCGCGCTCGGCCGCGTCGACGGCGGGCGGCGCCGGCGCGCCCGCCGCCACGCCGGCCGGTGCGTCGCCGTCCGCCGACGCGCGTCGCGCCGCGTCGCATGCGAACGGGCTGCGCACGAACGGCGGCAGCGCCGGCGTGCACTTGCCGCCCGCGTATTCGGCGTAGACGTAATCGCCGTCGACGAGCGCGACGTCTGCGGGGGGCGTGCGCTCGATCGCCTGGCGGCCGTCGATCGCCCCCTTCATGTAGTCGACCCACACGGGTAGCGCAAGCGACGCGCCCGTCGCGCGCCCGAGGCTGCGCGGCGCATCGTAGCCCATCCAGACGACCGATACGACGCCCGACGAGTAGCCGCCGAACCAGACGTCCTTCGAGCCGTTCGACGTGCCGGTCTTGCCTGCGGCATCGGAACGATTCAGCGCGAGCGCGCGGCGCGCGGTGCCGTGGCGCACGACGTCGCGCAGCATGCTGTCCATCACGAACGCGTTGCGCTCGGACACGACGCGCACGCCCGCCGTCGGCTGCGCGTCGAACAGCACGCCGCCGTGCCGCTGTCGGACCGATTCGACGAGTCGCGGCTCCATCCGCACGCCCTGGTTCGCGAACACCGCATACGCGCTCGCGACCTGAAGCGGCGTCGCCGCGCCCGCGCCGAGCGCGAGCGGCAGCGACGCGGGATTGCGCTGCGGCTCGAAGCCGAAGCGAACCGCGTGCTGCTGGACGAAGTCCGGCTGCGCCGCCTGCATCAGGCTGACCGCGACGAGGTTTTTCGAGCGCATCAACCCGCGCCGCACCGGAATGAAGCCTTCGTAGTTGTTGCCGAAGTTGCGCGGCCGCCACGGATTCGCGCCGGTTTCGTCGCGCGACAGCGTGCGCTGCGTATCGTCGATGAGCACCCCGGGGAACATGCCCTTTTCCAGCGCGGCCGAATAGACGAACGGCTTGAAGCTCGAGCCGGGCTGCCGATATGCCTGCAGCGCATGGTCGAACGCATTGCGCGCGAAATCCGCGCCGCCCGCGAGCGCAAGGATGTCGCCCGTCGCCGCGTCGACCGACACGAGCGCGCCTTCGAGCGCGTCCTTCGCGTCACGCCGGCCGCCGCGTGTGAGGCCGCGCGCGAGCACTGCCTCGGCCGCGCGCTGATCGCGCATCGCGATCGTCGTCGTCACGTCGAGGCCGAGCGTGTAGGCGTCGTCGTGGAAACGCTCGACCATCATCCGGCGCGCGCGCTCGGCGACATACGGCGCGGCGACGATGCCGGGCGGCGGCGTGGTCGCGAGCGCGATCGGCGCGCCCGCGGCCTGCCGGTACGCGGCTTCATCGAGATAACCGAGCGCGCGCATGCGGCCGAGCACGTAATTGCGGCGCGTGGTCGCGCGCGCCGGATTGACGACCGGATTGAACGCCGACGGCGCCTTCGGCAAGCCGGCGAGCACCGCCACCTCGCCCGGCGTCAGCGCATCGAGCGGCTTGCCGAAGTAGACGGACGCGGCAGCCGCGAACCCATACGCGCGCTCGCCGAGATAGATCTCGTTTATGTACAGCTCGAGCAGCTTGTCCTTGCTGTATGCGCGTTCGAGCTTGTACGACATCAGGATCTCGGCGAGCTTGCGGCTCAGCACCTTGTCGCGCGTGAGGAAGAAGTTGCGTGCGACCTGCATCGTGATCGTGCTGCCGCCCTGCCCCGGCTGGCCGGTGACGACGTTCGCGAACGTCGCGCGCGCGAGACCGCCGACGTCGACCGCGCCATGCGTATAGAACTGCGCATCCTCGGCGGCGAGCAGCGCGTGCCGAACGAGCAGCGGCATGCGTTCGAGCGGCACGAACTCGCGGCGCTCGACGCCGTATTCGGCGAGCAGCTCGCCGTCGCGCGAGAAGATCCGCAGCGGCAGCGCCGGCCGATAGACGGCGAGCGGTTCGACGGACGGCAACTGCGTCCAGATGCGCTGCAGCGTCCACGTGCCGACCGCGCCGACCGCGATCGCCGCGCCGACCAGCAGGCCCGCCAGCGTGCGGAAATAGCGGCGGCGCCGCGTCGCGGGCCCTTGCGGTGGCGTCGGCGTGGTCTCCGGCGTCGAATTCGGCGTGTGATCGATCATTTCGAAATCCTTCCTTTACAGATGCGGCATGCGGGCATCGCGCGGATGTTGCAGTGCACGAAGCGCACGCGCGCATTGTCCGGGGAGGATCTCGATGTCGGTACAATATTTAGCCTAAGTTGATTACGCTAAATTTTATTCAGGAAGCCGCTTCTCCCGGCGGCACGACGCGAGCGACAGATGACGATCGATCCGAAACAAGCGGCGGCGCTGCTCGCCGTCGCCGATACCGGCAGCTTCGAGCAGGCGGCGTCGCGGCTGCACGTGACCGCTTCGGCCGTCACGCAGCGCGTTCGCGCGCTCGAGACGAGCCTCGGCGCGCCGCTCTTGCTGCGCACCCGGCCGTGCCGGCCGACCGCCGCCGGCCAGCGCGTGCTGCAGCACCTGCGCCGCATGGCGCTCCTGCAAGCGGATCTGCACGCCGATCTCGCCGACGAACGCGGCTCGGCGATCGCGGTCGCGATCGCGCTCAATTCGGACAGCCTGGGCTCGTGGTTCCTGCCAGCGCTGACGTCGGTGCTCGCGGGCGAGCGCATGCTGTTCGAGCTGCTCGTCGAGGATCAGGATCACACGTTCGCGCTGCTCGAAAACGGGATGGTGATCGGCTGCGTGACGACCGAGAGCAAGCCGATGCGCGGCTGCGTCGTGGCGCCGCTCGGCGCGATGCGCTATCGCCTGCTCGCGTCGAAGGAATTCGCCGCGCGCTGGTTTCCGCGCGGCCTCACGCGCACGAGCGCCCGGCAAGCGCCCGTCGTCGCGCACAGCCGGCGCGACGCGCTTCAGCTGTCGTTCCTGAAGGGCAAGCTCGGCCTGCCGGAAGGCGCGTTTCCGTGCCACTACGTGCCGGGCACGCATGCGCACTTCGCCGCCGTGCGGCACGGGCTCGGCTACGCGATGGTGCCCGAGCTGCTCGCAGGCAGCGGGCCGCTCGACCAGCAGGGCCTGGTCGACCTCGCACCGGCGCATCCGCAGGATGTCGCACTCTACTGGCATGCGTGGAAAGTGCAGTCGCCGAGCATGCAGTCGCTGTCGGCGCGCGTCGTCGACGCCGCGCGTGATCTGCTGCGATCCGCTTGAGCGTGCGCGCGCGGCGAACGTGACGGCGCGCGCGCCGTCGGCTTGACTGCGCGAACGTGCAGGAACGGGTTTCGGAAACCTCGCCAGGCCGATGTCGAGCGCTTGCAGGCGGGGCGACCGGCGGCGGCATCGCGACGAATGCGGGCGTGCGAGGGCGTCGCGGTGAACGCCGTGGCCGGCACGTGCGCGCCGGGTCCGGGCGTTGGCGTTGGCTTACCAACAAGCAGCGGGGCGCGACGCGCCATCGGCCACCCCTGTCGACAACGGACCGCCAGCCCACCCGAGCGCCCCGCTTCGCCGAGCGGCTCCAGCCCGCTATGCGAAGTACGCCTTCACCGCGTCGACGAACGTATCGATGTCGTCGCGCGACACGTCGCAGTGCGTGACAAAGCGCGTCGAATACAGCATCTGCGTGAGAATCCCGCGCGCCTCGAGCCACGCTTCGAGCGGCGCGCAATCGGCTTCGGGAATCTGCGCGAACACCATGTTCGTCGCCTGCGACAGCACCTTCACCGGCCCGATCTGCGCGAGCCCTCGGGCGAGGCGCTCGGCGTTCGCGTGATCGTCGGCCAGGCGCTCGACGTTGTGCTCGAGCGCGTACAGGCACGCCGCCGCGAGCACGCCCGCCTGCCGCATCCCGCCACCCAGCACCTTGCGCCAGCGGTGCGCGCGGTCGATCAGCGCGCGGCTGCCGACGAGCACCGAGCCGACCGGCGCGCCGAGTCCCTTCGAAAAACAGATCGAGATCGAATCGAACGGCGCGCACAGCTCGGCGATCGTGCGGCCCGACGCGACCGCCGCGTTGCACACGCGCGCGCCGTCGAGATGCGTCGCGAGCCCGCGGCCGCGCGCGAGGGCGACCGCTTCGTCGACGTAGCCTTCGGGCAGCACCTTGCCGCCGATCGTGTTCTCGAGCGCGAGGAGGCGCGAGCGCGCGAAGTGATCGTCGATCGGCTTGATCGCGGCCGCGATCTTGTCGAGCGGCAGCGTGCCGTCCGCGGCGTTCTCGATCGGCTGCGGCTGGATGCTGCCGAGCACCGCCGCGCCGCCGCCTTCGTACTTGTACGTGTGCGCGGCCTGGCCGACGATGTACTCGTCGCCGCGCTCGCAATGCGACATCAGCGCGGCGAGATTGCTCTGCGTTCCGCTCGGAAAGAACAGCGCCGCCTCCTTGCCCGCGCGCTCGGCGACGACGGCTTGCAGGCGCGCGACGGTCGGATCGTCGCCCCATACGTCGTCGCCCACTTCGGCGGCCGTCATTGCGGCCAGCATCGGCGCGCTCGGGCGCGTCACGGTATCGCTGCGTAAATCGATCATTCGAGGTTCCGTCCGAGTCGTCAGGTCGAAGAAACGCCGCCCCGACACGGGGCGGCGGAAACCCGAGTGTACGCAATCCGGCTCCCGGCCGCAGCGCGTGCCATGCGACGGAGCGCACGCCGATCCGGCGAATCGAGCGATCGCGGCTCGACGCGCCGCCTCGGGGCGCGCGCCGCGCACGCTCAATACGCGCCGGGCGGCGGAGGCGGCGGCGAACCGGGCGGCGGCGGCGGCGTGTTCGGCGCGTAGCCGCCGCCTTCGTAGCCGCCGTAACCGTCATAGCCGCGACTGACACGCCCCGGCACCGGCACGCGGTCGCCCGCTGCATACATGCACTGCAGGTACGCGTAGTCGTACCGGCGCTGCACGTCGTAGGCGGAACCCTGAGCCGCGCCCACGCCGAGCACGCTGCCCGCGAGCAGCCCCGCCCCTGCGCCGACCGCCGCGCCGCGGCCGCCGTCGAACGCCGCGCCCGCCGCCGCGCCGAGGGCGGTGCCGACGGCCGCACTACCGAGCGCGCTCGCCGTCGATGCCTGGTTCGCACTCACGCCGCCCACCTGCCCGAACGCGAACTGCCGGCAATTCGCGTCGTCGGCGCGGAACTGGTCGAATGTCTTGCCGGTGCCCGGCAGCGCCATCACGCTCGGCCCCGTCGGCACGACCGCGCACGCACTCAACAGGCTCGCCGATGCGACGAGCAGCGCCCGCCTCGCATAGTGATCGATCGGATTGGTCATCTTCGTCGCATCCTTTTATTGCGGCCGGGCCGGCACCTTGCGCCAGCCGGACGCGCACTGCTTCACGTTCGGGTAATAGGCGTTCGACGCGTCGCAGTAGTACCAGAAGCCGTCGCCGCGCCCAGGGGCGGCCGCGCCCGCCCGGCCTTCGCCCTGTCCTTGCTCGATATACTCCGGCGGCGGCGCGGGCTCGACCGGCACCACCACGACGGGCGGCGGATAGTAGTAGTACGGAACGGGCGCGTAGTAATACGGGTAACCGGGCCCGATGTAGACGCCGACCCGCGCCGCCTGCGCGGCGCCGCTCGCGCACGCGGCCGCCGCGACCGCGACGCCGAACACAATCTTCAATTTGCTCACATGTCTCTCCGCCACTTCGACGCAGGATCGTCCCGCGCCGGATTTCGACATGAGCAAGCTATGCCGAATGCGCGGCGATTTCAACGCACACGGCGGCGAGCGGTCTTGCCGTACGTTACATATGTGACGAAACGGGCCGCTCGAACCGTCTCGCGACACTGGCTTTCGTTACGCGGTAATGTCCGGCAACGAAGATGCACGCGATGCGCCCGCTGCCGTTCCGGACGCGGCGCGCTTGCGGCGCGGTGAATTGCCGCAGGCGCGTCAACCCGCCGCGCCGGGCGCTATCACACAAAAGCGCGCCAAACTTGATGCCAATCAACGATTTAGATCGACAAACCGCGCCCGTGCGCTGGACATCTGCGACGAGTTGGCACATTTCGCACCGCAACACGGCGGCCCATACTCCGATCCGACTCTTCAGCCGCAGCCTTGCACATGCGGCGCAGGGGCCGCCGGCAGCCCGCCGGCGGGTGTCGTCAGCTTCGGTCTACTCGCATGGAAACCGCTATTACGGCCCTCGATCTGGCCCGCGTGCAGTTCGCATTCACCGTCTCCTTCCATATCGTCTTTCCCGCGCTGAGCATCGGGCTCGCGAGCTTCATCGCCGTGCTCGAATATCGCTGGCTCAAGACCGGCAAGGCGTACTACAAGAATCTCTGTCTCTTCTGGTCGAAGATCTTCGCCGTCGCGTTCGGCATGGGCGTCGTGTCCGGCGTCGTGATGGCCTATCAGTTCGGCACGAACTGGTCTGGCTTCTCGAGCTTCGCCGGCTCCGTCACCGGCCCGCTGCTGATGTACGAAGTGATGACCGCGTTCTTCCTCGAAGCGGGCTTCCTCGGCATCATGCTGTTCGGCTGGAATCGCGTGAGCCCGCGTGCGCACTTCGGCGCGACGCTGATGGTCGCGGTCGGCACGCTGATCTCGACGTTCTGGATTCTCGCGTCGAACAGCTGGATGCAGACGCCGCAGGGCTTCGAGATCGTCGACGGCCAGGTCGTGCCGACTGACTGGTTCGCGATCATCTTCAATCCGTCGTTCCCGTACCGGCTCGCGCACATGGCGATCGCTGCGTTCATCGTCGCCGCGCTCGTCGTCGCCGCGACCGCCGCATGGCACCTGCTGAAGGGCCGCCGCGACAAGGCCGTGAAGAAGATGTTCTCGATGTCGCTGTGGCTCTTGCTCGCGCTCGCGCCGCTGCAGGCCGTGATCGGCGACCAGCACGGCCTCAACACGCTCGAGCATCAGCCCGCGAAGCTCGCCGCGATCGAAGGCTTGTGGGAAACCGAGCAAGGCGGCACCGCGCTCAACCTGTTCGGCATCCCCGACATGAAGGCGGAAACCACGCGCTACGCGGTGTCGATTCCGCATCTCGGCAGCCTGATCCTCACGCATAGCTGGGACGGCGAAATTCGCGGCCTGAAATCGTTCCCGCCGGAAGACCGTCCGAACTCGACCATCGTGTTCTGGAGCTTCCGCGTGATGGTCGGGCTCGGCTTCGCGATGATCGGCCTCGCCGCCATCGCATGGCTGCTGCGTCGGCGCGGGCGCCTCTATGAAGCGAAGTGGTTCCACAGGTTCGCGCTGGCGATGGGTCCGACAGGCTTCATCTCGCTGCTCACCGGCTGGGTGACGACCGAAGTGGGCCGCCAGCCGTGGGTCGTCTACGGCGTGATGCGCACGGCGCACGCGGCGTCGCCGCTGTCGATGCAGCAGGTCAGCGTATCGCTGATGACGTTCGTGGTCGTCTACTTCCTCGTGTTCGGCACGGGCGCCTATTACATGCTGAAGCTGATGAGGAAGGGCCCCGCGCTGCCGGGCGACACGCCCGACGATGCGCACGATGCGCGCCCCGACCGCACCGCCCGCCGGCCGCTGTCGGCCGCGAACCAGTTGATCGACGCCGCGTGAAGCCGGCGAGCCAAAGCAAGCGAGGTTAGCAAATGGATGTCACCGTAGTCTGGGCCGCGATCATCGCACTCGGCCTCTTCATGTACGTCGTGCTCGACGGCTTCGATCTGGGCATCGGCATCATGTTTCCGTTCTTCCCCGCCGAGCAGGAGCGGGATCTGATGATGAACACCGTCGCGCCCGTGTGGGACGGCAACGAGACGTGGCTCGTGCTCGGCGGCGCGGGACTCTTCGCAGTGTTCCCGATCGTCTATTCGACCGTGCTGTCGGCGCTCTACCTGCCGCTCGTCTTCATGCTCGTGTGCCTGATCTTCCGCGGCGTGTCATTCGAGATTCGCGCGAAATCCCGTCGCACGAAGCACCTGTGGGATCTCGCGTTCATCGGCGGCTCGACGGGCGCGACGTTTTTCCAGGGCGTTGCGCTCGGCGCGTTCCTGCAAGGCATCCCGGTCGACAACGGCCGCTTCGCCGGCGACGCGTTCGGCTGGCTCACGCCGTTCAGCCTGCTGACGGGCCTCGGCCTCGTCGCGACCTACGCGCTGCTCGGCTGCTGCTGGCTCGTCGCGAAGACGGAAGGCGATCTGCAGCGCCGCCTGCATCGCGTCGTGTGGCCGCTCACCGTCGTGCTGCTCGGCTTCATCGCGATCGTGAGCCTGTGGACGCCGCTGCAGGATCCGAACATCGCGCAGCGCTGGTTCGCGTCGGGACTCTTCTGGCGCCTGCTGCCGGTGCCGTTCCTCGTCGCCGCGTGCGCGGTGCTGATGCGCCGCGCAGTGCGCGACCGTCACGACACCGTGCCGTTCATGCTCGCGCTCGCACTCGTGTTCCTCGGCTACGTCGGGCTGCTCGTGAGCCTGTGGCCGTACGCGATTCCGCAAAGCGTGACGCTGTGGGAAGCCGCCGCGCCGCGTTCGAGCCAGACGTTCACGCTGATCGGCGCGGCCGTCATCCTCCCGATCATCCTCGCGTACACGACGCTGGGTTATTGGGTGTTCCGTGGAAAGGTGCGTCATGAAGACCAGCATTACTATCACCACTGAGCCGCGCGCCGCTGCGCGCGGCGTGCGGCTGCCGGGCTGGATCTGGTTCGGACTGCTGTGGATGGGCGGCGTCGCGGGAGCCGTGACGCTCGGCTACGCGTTCAAGCTGTTCATGTACGCGACGCTGTTCGCCGTGAAGTAAAGTCAATCGGGATGGGACGACGCCGCGCGATGCGGCGTCGTGCGGGAAGCGGCTCGCCCTTGAGCCACGACACGGCGCGGCGCGGCGACAGCCCCGCTTGTCGCAATGCGTTGCCGTAGTGCGACGACGCAGCGCCGAGCGGCATTGCAACGGCGTCGCCACGATGAAATCGCTTGGCGACGTTTCTTCGCCACGGCGATCTCACAGAGCCACATCGAAGCGCCGATGCGGACGGGACGACGCATCGGAAAGCCGCGCGGCGCATCCGCTTCGTGTGCCGCGCGCGCCGCGCGACGACGCGTGATTACGAACGCCGGCCGAGCGCCTCTTCGATCTTCCTGTCGGTGTTGTATTGGCTGAGCGCGTACACCGACCAGATCGCGGCGGGCAGCCAGCCGATCAGCGTGATTTGCAGGATCAGGCAGATGATGCCCGCGAACGGGCGGCCGATCGTGAAGAACTGCAGCCAGGGCAGCAGCAAGGCGAGCAGAAGACGCATCGTGATTTCCTCTTTGTCGGATTGCCGATGATCGTAGTCGATCGGCGCATGGATGGCGGCTCGGCGCCGAATTTCAAGCGGCGCGCGCGACGGTGCGTCGAATATTCCACCGTTCGCGCGCCGGCTGGCGCGCCGGCCGGCCACGCGATCGTTATAGCAGACCTGAAATTAAACGGTCCTTAAAAATGGGAAAGCGCGTTCCGGTTCCCCATTCCACCACGCGACGCGACGCGACGCGACGCGACGCGCGAGCAAACGAGCAAGCGGGCAAGCGCAGCGCATCAAGCCGCGAGCCGCGCTTCGACGTCCGCGATCAGGCGATCGAGCCATGCACGCAGCGCGCCGTTCGACATCGCGAGCGGCAACGAATACGCGATGATCCGATACACGTCGCCGCGCCGCACCTTCGACGCGCGTGCCGGGTCGAGCCATGCGTCATTCGATACGAGCAGCGCGAGCGTCTTCAGGCCGATCACGATCGGCCACAGGCACGCGAGCCGCAAGCGCGGCGCGCGGCGCGGAATCGCGAACGTGTAGTCGATGCCCGCGCGGAAATGTTCGAGCGTCTTGCGCACGAGCGCATGCAGCAGCGGCCGCGCGCGCCGCGACGCGTCCGGCCGCAGCAGATCGTCGGCGCGCAGGCCGTACCCGCCGAGCATCGCCTGCGGCAGATAGCAGCGGCCGATCCGCAGATCCTTCCCGCAATCGCGCAGCACGTTGGTCATTTGCAGCGCCTTGCCGAAACGAATCCCGCGCTCGGCCATCGTGTCCGGATGCTCGGTCAGCAGGCCGGGCAGATGCGCACACGTCATCTTCGTCCAGAACTCGCCGACGCAGCCGGCGACGAGATACGTGTAGCGATCGAGCTCCGGCCATTCGCGCAGCGCGGCGATCCGGCCCGACGATTCGTCGGGGAACGTGAGCAGATCGAATTCCATCCCTTCGGTGAGCGTCGTCACGACGTCGCGCACGGCGTCGCGATCGGACGCGCTTAGTTGCGACAGCACCGCGAGCGCGGGGCCGAGCGATTCGAGCAGCGTCTTCTCATCCGAGAGCATTTGCTGCCCCGCGACTTCGCCCGCGATCCGCGCGAGCGCGTCGGGTTCGGGCGTGCCGTTGACCTGCGCGCGCAACGACAGCAGCAGTTCGAGCCGCTGCGCGGGCGGGATCAGCGGCGTGTCCGCGATCGTGTCGGCCGCGCGCGCGAGCAGATACGCGAGGCCGATCGGGTCGCGCATCCCTTCGGGAAGCACGCGCAGCGTCAGATAGAAGGAGCGAGAAACGCCCTTCAGCAGAGGGCCTAGCAGAAAGGCCCGGGAGGGATTGCCCATGGATCGGATCAGGTCGGTCATACGATTTGCTGCCGCATTGTATCGGCAAACGCGCGCGGGCCGCCGAGCGATTGTGGGCGGCGCACGCCACCGGCAAGCGCCGTCGAGCCGCGCGCGGCGTCCGGCAATGCCGCGATCGATATCCGCGCCGCGCCGCAATGCGTACAATCGCATCCTTTCCCGCATGAGGTGAACGCGATGGCCATGAAGAAAACCGATCTCGAGAAGAACAAGGCGTTGAAGCTGACGCAAGCGATGAAGCACACGACGTCCGCCCGCTTCGGCAAGGGCGCCGAAGACACGGCGCCCGATCGTCGCGAGCGGCGCAAGCTCGAACAGGCGCAAGGTCTCGTGCCGTTCGCGTGCAAGCTCAACATCGAGCTCGTCGCGCGCCTGAACGAACGGGCGGCGTCGCGCCCCGACGGGATGACCGGATTGTTGACCGAACTGTTGCAGCGCGGCCTCGACGAAACCACCGAGTAAATACTGCAAGCGCCGCACGGCGCGCCGGGTGAGGTCATGCAGGGTCCATGCCGCATTTTCGGCCTATGCTGAAAAACGGAGCTCCGCATAACCCCTCTCATCGACTCTTCGAGAACAGGAGTGACCTGATGAATCCACCCGTCCTGCGTGTCGCCCGCCCGACCAACGACATCGATGCGCTCATCCGCTTCTACACGGAGGCGCTGGGCTTCGACATCGTCGCGCGCTTCGAGAATCACGAAGGTTTCGACGGCGCGATCGTCGGCCATGCCGGCTATCCGTGGCAAATCGAGTTCACGCGCCAGCACGGCGTGACGGTCGCGCGCGCGCCGACCGCCGAGCATCTGCTCGTGTTCTATCTGCCGGACCGCGGCGCGTGGACCGAGGCCGTCGAGCGCATGCGCGCATACGGTGCGGTGCCGCACCGTTCGGAGAATCCGTACTGGGATCGCCAAGGCGTGACTTTCGAAGACCCGGACGGCTATCGGATCGTCCTGCAGAACTCGCAGCCGAGCTGAGCGTCCGCGCGCGCTTGCGCTCGCGAGTGGCGAAAGCGCCGCGCGACATGTGATGCGTCGGTCGCCGTTCCGCACAGCGCGGCAGCCCGCTCGTCGCGCAAATTGAGCGGCCCGTCGTTCCGCCTTGCTGCGCGCATCGGCGCACCGCGCTCGCGCGCGCCATGACGAACACACTACGACCGATCCCGCCCCCCCTCGCATCCACCGCCCTTCCGCCGACCCGCCGCGATACAAATTCTCACAACTTCGCCGCACCGCCCGCCGCGCTTGCACCGCGCACCGCCCCGCGTATCGACAGACAAACGAAAGCGGCACGTCACGACACGTTCGCAATCCGCGTGCAGATTGCAGCCCCGGGTGTGGGTGGTATGACTGTTCAACTGACGAGGTCAACGATGAAACGCAACAGCAAACAGTTCGAAATCAGCGCATGGCTCGGCGCCGGCGCGCTCGCATTCGCGAGCGTGGCGTCGGCCGCCACCGCGCAGGATCGGGATCACGATCACCGTCCCGTCGACGCGAAGCACGTGCTCCTGATCAGCGTCGACGGACTGCACGAGCAGGACGTCGCGCGCTGCGTCGGCGCGAACACGTGTCCGAACCTCGCGCTGCTCGCGAAATCGGGCGTCACGTACACGAACGCGCACACGCCGGGCCTGTCGGACTCGTTCCCGGGTCTCGCCGCGCTCGTGACGGGCGGCTCGCCGAAGAGCGCAGGTCTCTTCTACGACGTGTCGTACGACCGCACGCTGTATGCACCGTCGGATACGACGTGCTCGGGCAAGCAAGGCTGGAACGTCGTGTTCGACGAAACGACCGGCATCGACGCGCAGAACGGCGGCGCGCTCACGCATCTCGACGGCGGCGGCGCGTTCAACCCGCAGGCGATCCCGCACGCGCGCGTGAACGGTCAGTGCGTGAGCGTCTATCCGCACGACTACGTGAAGACGAACACGCTGTTCGAAGTCGTCAAGGAACACATCCGCGGCTCGCACACCGCGTGGGCGGACAAGCACGCGTGGGGCTACGACTGGGTGAACGGCCCGTCGGGCAAGGGCGTCGACGACCTCGCACGCACCGAGATCAACTCGATCGATCCGGCGACGAACACCAACTACACCGACCTCTACACGCACACCGAGAAGTTCGACAACTATCACGTGCAGGCGATCGTCAATCAGATCGACGGCAAGAACTCGACGGGCGCCGCGGCCGCGCCCGTGCCGACCATGTTCGGCACGAACTTCCAGACGCTTTCCGTCGCGCAGAAGGCGACCGTCGCATCGGGCGGCGGCTATCTCGACGCGAGCTTCACGCCGGGGCCGGAAGTCACGAACGCGATCGCGTACGTCGACGGCGCGCTCGGCCGCATCGTCGCCGAGCTCAAGCAGCGCGGCCTGTACGACTCGACCGTCGTGATCGTGACCGCGAAACACGGCCAGTCGCCGACCGATCACACGAAGCTCGTAAAGAACGGCGACACGCTGACGGCGCTCCTCGAAGCGAACAACTTCCTCGATCCGAACGGCAATTTCGGCCAGAACAACACGGCGTCGGGCAACCTGAACGACGGCACGGGCCTCGTCGGCACGGGCTTCGTGCAGACCGACGACGTCGGCCTCGTCTGGCTGCGCGACCAGAGTCAGTTGAACGCGGTCGTGGCGAAACTGAAGGCGAACCTCGGCTGCAACGCGCCCGGCATCTGCGCGGACGGCCCGCAAGCCTACATCCTGTCCGGCCCGAGCGTCGCCGAGCGCTTCGGCAGTCCCGCACTCGGCCGCACGCCGGACATCGTCGTGCAGCCGAATCCGGGCGTGATCTACACGTCGAGCAAGAAGAAGGACGAAGAGCACGGCGGCAACGCGCCGGACGACAACCACCTCGGCCTCGTCGTGTCGTACGCGGGCTTCCATCAAGGCCGCACGATCGACGCGCCGGTCGTGACGACGCAAGTCGCGCCGACGATCCTGCGCTCGCTCGGCCTCGAGCCGCGCCTGCTGCACGCCGTCGCGCTCGAAGGCACGCGCGTGCTGCCGGGCCTTGGTCTCGACCGCTGAAGACGCAAGGGAAGCGCCGGCCGCCCCTGCATATCGGCGGCGGCCGGCGCTTCCAGCCGGTCCGGACATCCGAACCATCCGGTTCGTCTAAACAAGATCGCGCGCCGCGCACATCGGCGCGTTCGCCGCCCGCCCACTGCGGCGACTTGCCGCCCGGCGCATGCCGCGACGCCCGCACGTCCGGCCCGCCGGGCGTTTTTTTCAGGGTTGGCGAAGGACTATTGTCATGCGATAAGGAAATCGTCCTTATCCGGAGCATCACGATGGCCACGCTGGAAGCCTTCCGATGCGTGCTCGACGACGCGCGCACGCCCGAGATCATCCGTCATCACATCATCGATTCGCTGCAATACGCGCTGCGCAATTACGGTCAGGTGTTCACCGCGAAGGAAGTCGAATGGCTGGCCGCGTGGGACGATCCGCGCATTCCGCTCGCCGCGCGCAAGGAGCTCGAGAAGCGCGCCCCGGCCGTCGCGGCGCGCTGACGCGGCGCGCCGCCTCTGCCGCGCACGAGGGCCGCGCGCGGGCACGGGAACAAAAAAAGCGGCGCGGACCGAGCCGCGCCGCCTTCGTCGAGCCGACGTCATGCGACGTCCCCCGGCGTCACTTCAGACCGAAGTCGACGCGCGTCGTCGCCCCCTTGTCCTCGATGCCCTTCGCATCGAGCTTCGGCGCGACAATGAACATCCGGCTCGGATCGACCTTGCCCTCCAGATACTGGCGGACCGCTTGCGCGCGGCTCTGTGCGAGTGCGCGCAGGCTCGAATCATCGACGGGCGCATGATCGGCGAGCGCCTGCTTCATGTCGTCGTCGGGCAGCGTCTTCGTCAAGCCGATCACGTTGCGCGGCTTCTTGAAGTCGGCGGCCTTGTACGCCTTCGTCAGATACTTCGTGTACTCGGCGGGATCGACCTTTACCGTCATCGGATCGACACTCTCGCCCTGGCCGACCACGTCCTTCAGCTTCTGCTGCCGGACGAGCCGGTCGACGTACGCGTCGCGCAGGCCCGGCAGGTCCTTGACCGGATCGACGCGGCCGATCAGGTCGAGGCGGATCGCCGGCTTCTCCGCGAGCATCTTCGAGATCGTGTCGAGCTTCTTGTCCGACGCGTCGGACAGCTTCGCGAGGCCCGGCTCGAACTCGACGTAGCCGAGCTCCTCGCCGTCGCCGCCGAACGCGTGCGCGAGCAGCGTGAACGGCGACGTGACCGCCTTCGCGATCAGGTTCAGCACCGCGCGCCAGATCAGGCCGCCGACGCTGAACTCCGGATTCGACAATGATCCGGACACCGGAAGATTCACGTCGATCTCGCCGCGCGAGTTCTTCAGCAGCGCGATCGCGAGCCGCACCGGCAGCTTCGTCGCGGTGTCGTTCTCGACGTGGTCGCCGAACGTCAACTGATCGATGAAGATGTGGTTGTTCGCGCTCAGTTGATCGTTGTCGAGCTTGTAGTGCAGATCGACGTTCAGCTTGCCCTTCGTGATCGGATAGCCCGCGTACTTCGCCGAATACGGCGTCAGGTTCGTCAGCTCGATGTCGTGCGCGGTCGCGGTCAAGTCGAGCGCCGGCTTCTCGATCAGCGGGTTCACCGTCCCCTTGATCGTGATCGGGCCGTTCGCCGCGAGCTTCGCGCCGACGTCGACGGGCGCGGGCGTCGTCGAGTCGGTGCCGAACGCGCCGACCGTACCGTTGATCGCGACGAGGTTCGCCGTGTAGTTCGGCTTGATGAAGTTGTCGGTGTACGTGACGCGGCCGCTTTGCAGCAGCAGTTGGCCGAAATGCAGCCGCACCGGGTGCTGAGGCGGCGCGGCCGCGCGCACGACGGCGGCGCCGGATGCGGCCGACGTGGATGCGGCCGACGTGGATACGGCCGACGCCGACGCGCTCTCAGCCGACGCCGCGGCCGCCGACGCGAGCACCGGCGCCGACGCCGGCGCCGCGACCGACGCCGCGGCGGCCGCCCTCGCTTGCGACGCCGCCTGCGGCGTCAGCGGCACCGGCTCCTTGCCGCTCGCATCGCGCGTCAACGACTGCGCGGGACCGCTTTCCTTCGCGACGACCTCGCGCAAGTTCAGCCGCCCTTGTGCGTCGAGCAGCACGCGGCCGTAGAAATTCGAAAACGTCACGCGCGACGCGTCGACATCGGTGCCGCGCACGTTGTCGTAATTCGCCTTCAGGTTCGTGAGCGCGAGCGAGCGCCAGCCGGCGAACGGATCGGACGTCGCCTTGTCGAGCATCCGCACGTCGACGAGCGCCGCGTCGCCGCGATACGACGCCTTCATCGACTGCTTCGCCTGCTCGACATTCAGGTCGCCCTTCGCGTTCAGCAGCGCGCTCGCAACCGTCGCGTTCAGCATGCTGCCGAAGTAAGGCTCGAACGCAGCCGCGTCGAGCCGGTTGCCGTTCAGCTTCAGGCCGACCTTGAGCGGCGTCGCCGTGACGTTGCCCGACACGTTGAGCGAGCCCTTGCGGTTCAGCGTCGTCGTCAGCTTGACAGGCAGCGGCTTCGACAGGTCTTCGCTGATCTGCTTGACGTTCAGTTGCAGCGGCGAGAACGCGAGCTTCACCGGCAGCGGCGTCGAGCGGTCGGTGAAGTTCGCCTTCGCGTCCTTCACGTTCAGTTCGTCGATCTTGTAGCGCCACGCGGGTGCGGCGGCGCGCGAGGGCGCCGCTTCGTGCGCGCCGGCGAGGGACGCGAGATCGATCCTGCCGTTCTGCAAACGCGCGACGTCGAGCGCGAGGCCCGTCGCATCGATGCTCGCGATCTCGGCGGTGCGCGCGGCCAAGTCGATCTTCGTCACCTTCACGCGCGCGTCGGGCAGCGCGACCGCCGGCGTTTTCGCGTTCGGCAGCGCGATCTTCAGCGACTTCAGGCCGAGCTCGCTGTCGCTCACCTGCGCGTCGAGCGGCGTCTTCGACCAGTCCGCCTTCGCGTTGACCGACGTGCTGAGCGCGCCGTCGAGCACCCGCGCGGACGTCGCGCCGGAGAGATACGGCTGCACGACGGGCAGCGCGAGCGCGTCGACGACGAGCTTCGTGTCCGCCTGCCGCGCCGCGAGGTTGAACGCGCCTTCGGCCTTCAGCGAGCCGCCGCTCGCGACGTCGGTCGCGAGCGTATAGCGCGCGGGCGTCTTGCCCGTCAGCGTGAAATCGGCGAGCGTCGTCGCGACGTGCTTGAGCGAGATCGCTGCGGGCGTCGCGAGCGACGCATCGTTCATGTCGAGCGTGCCGTCGTTGATCGAGAAACGCTTGATCGTCAGGTCGAGCGGCTGGGTCTTCTCTTTCTCGGCGGTCGCGGCTGCGCTGGACGCGGCCGCAGCCGGCGCGCCGCTGGCCGGCGGCGATTCGACCGCTCCGGACGCGGACGCTGCCGCGACGGCCGGGTCGCCCGAAGCAGCAGCGGATTTGGCCAGCGCCGGCGTCGAAGCGGCGGTCTTTGCCGCAGCCGGCGCCCTCTCCGCCCCGCCCGCCAGCTTCATGACGTTCAGCACGCCTGCCTTGTCGCGCGCGAGCGACACGACCGGCTGATCGATCCGGATGTCGTCGAAATGCAGCACGTTGCGCAGCGGCTCGATCTGCGCGGCCGCGACGTGCACCGCGTGCGCGGCGAAGAGCGGCTCGTTCGCCGGGCCCGTCACCTGCGCGTCGTTCAGATCGACGGCGCCCGACACGCGCAGGGCGGGCGTATCGCCCGACATCGCGAAATTCAAGTTGAGATCGCTCGACAGCTTGCCCGAGCGCACGTCGATGGGCAGCTTCGTCGGCGCGTAGGACAGAAGACGCGGCACGTCGAGACCGTCGAACTTCAGGTTGATCGACGATTCGCGCGACTGCGCGAACGGCTTCGTCTTGCCGTCGATCGCGATTCCGCTGCCGTCGAGGCGCGCGCGCAGCTTCGGCGTGACGAAGATGTCGGTCTTCGACGGCAGCGTCGCGATGAACGGAATGCCGACCGACCATTGGTCGACGACGTGCTTCGTGTTCAGCAGCTGGTCGTCGAACTCGATGCGGCCGTCGTTGACCTGGATGTTCGATACCGAGAAGCGCGCCGGCTTCGTCGAAGGCTGCGGCGACGGCTTGGAGAATTTGTCGACCAGGTCGGTGAAGTTGAAGCGCTGCGCGTCGTAGCGGACGATGCGGAAGCGCGGCTGATCGAGTCGCACTTCGTCTACGATCGGCGCGAAACGCGCGAGCGACGTCCACGACGCGCGCACGACGAGCTTGCCGATGTCGACGAAATCGCCCTGACCGCCGCGCTCGCCGACGTGCACGCCGTCGGCCTCGAGCCGCAGCGTGTAAGGATTGAATGCGATCCGCGAGATCGTCGCGGGACGGTCGAGCTGCTGGCTCAGTTGCTGCTCGGCGATGTGTCGGATCAGCGGCGGCGCCGCGAAAAAGCCGAGCAGTCCGAACACCGCGAGGAAGATCGCGACGCCGATGCCAGTGCGCTTCGCGCGGCGCGACCGGGCGGCGACGCCAAGCTTTTGCAAGGTCGATTGGATGGTTTCTTTATTGAATGCCATTACTGAATCGCCGTCGGAACGGCAGCGAGTAAATCGGGACGGGAAGGTCCGGCTTTCGCCAGTATAGGCGCTGCGCCTTTCGTGACGCAGCGAGGATGCGGGCGTCGGCGCGCGCCGCACCCGGCCTTATGACCGGGTGGCGCGCGCGAACGTTCACTTGCGGATGACGGCGGGAGGCTGCCAGGTGCCGTCGGCGGCTTGCCGCTTCGGCGCATAGAGCCGCAGTGCGAGCGCGAAGTCGGCGCGCGGCGCGGGCAGCCAGTTCGACGCGTAGCCCTTGCCGGGCGGCGTTGCGGACACGACGATCTCAAGCGAGCCGTCGCGGTTGCGGTGCAGCCGGTCGCGCTCGCCGATCGAGCGGCGCGCACGGCCCAGGTCGGGCAGCGCGCCGTCCGGCGTGTACGGCGCGAGCGACCAGAACGCCCGCGCGGGCGGCAGCGCGTTCGGCGCGAAGCGGATCACGTAGCGGTACGCGCCGTTCAGCGGCCGGCCCGCGCTGTCGGTCTTGACGACGGCGACGGTTTCGTCGTCGCGCGTCGCCGCGCCGAATTGCGTCGACGCCGCGTACGCGCGCAACGCGTAATCCTGGCCGTAACTGCCTGCGCTGTCGCCGAGCCAGCTCCAGCCGTTCGCGGTCAGCACGTTCGGCGGCAGCGCGGCGAGCCGCTCGCGCGCCTCGGCCGCGCCGTTCTCGGCGCCGATCAGCTTGTCGCCCTTCCATTGCACCGGCGCGCCCGCGGTCACGCCGATGTCGGCGAGGATCTCCTGCGCGTGCGCGTCGGCGGCGGGCGGCGGATTGTCCTGCAACGCGCGCGCGACGCGCGAGAAGAATCCGGGCGGGTCGAGCGCCGCGACCTGCGCGACGGGCGCGGCGGCCTCCGACGCCGGATCGGCGGGCGTCACGCCCGCGTGCACCGCGCGCGACACGCCGCGCGCGTCGCCCGTGTAGACGGACAGCGGCACGACGCGAATCGCGCGCTGCAGCTTCTTCGCGGCGGTGAGGTCGCGCCCGCCGCTCGTCTGGATCCGCACGTCGAGCCACACGTTGCGCGCGGGCACGTCGACGCGCGCGACGCCTTCGGGCAACCGGCCTTCCCAGCCGGCGCCGACGAACGCGACCCCGCGCGCCCGGCTCAGGCCCGAGCGCGGATTCGCGGACGGGCCGGTCGACCACAGCACGTTGGTCCACATGTCGAGCGCGCGGGCATCGAGGTAGCGGCCGCGCGCATCGGGCAGCACGACGACGACCGGCTCGTCGGCGACGTCGAGCCAGCCGGTCGAATCGAGCATGTCGACGCTCGCGAGCGGCGGATTCGCCGTGCCCGGCGCGGGCAGCGCCTGCGCGTGGCGCAGCGTGTTGACGGGCGCGCCGTCGGCCGCCGCGGCCTCCTTCGCGGCGTCCATCAGCACGAGCGGATAAGCGTAGATGTAGGAATCTGCGACCTCGCTGCGCATCCAGCCCGTCTTGCGCTGGATCGCCTCGGGCGTCGACGTGCAGGCCGCAAGCAGCGCCAGCGCGACAAGCGACGCGCCAGCGCGCCGCAGAGAAACAGTGGATTCTCGTCGGTTTTTTATCATTCGGTGGCACGGCGAACGCGCGGCAGGGCCGCGCGTGTTGATCGGCGGCCGGCCCGTAGGGCGCGGGGTCTTCCTCGTAGCGTGCGTGCCGGCCGGCTGTTGCTTGATCAGATCGTTATTTTTGGATCGGCAGTATCGTACTCTCGTCGCCCCGGCAAAAACAATGCCCGATCGCGCGAAAAGGCGATTCGGATCCGAGTGGAGCGCCTCGGCGTGCCGACGGATCGTCAATATTTGGGATGGCGAACACGAGAAGCAGACGGACGGCAGCGCATTGCGACGAACGCCCGGTGCGCTCGCCGTCTCGCGATTCGTGAGAAACCGCCGCCGATGCGCGACCAAACGCCGCGCCGTGCGCATGCCCCTGGCGCTGCGACCGCCGCCCGAACGCCCGGCGAAGCCTTGTGCGGCCGCCCGCGACCACGGCGGCCCCGCGCTGCCCACGCCCCGACGATCGGCATCGGTGCTGCATCGTCCGCTTGACCTTCCCATCATGGGAAAGTTGATACTTGCAGTTGTCGGCGGCATCGCCCGCCTTATCGAATCGGATTGCAGATGACAAAGCTGTTCGTTCCTGCCACATCGGTCACGACGAAGCTGTTCGTCGAAGGCATGCATTGCGGCGGCTGCACGGCGCGCGTCGAGAAGGCGCTCGCCGAGGTGCCGGGCGTGACCGGCGCGGCCGTGAATCTCGACGCCGGCACGGCGACCGTCGATGCGACGCCCGCCGTCGACGCGGCCCGCCTCGTCGACGCGCTCGGCGCCGCCGGATACCGCGCGACGGTCGCGGCGGAGCCCGCCGCGCACCGGGATGGCGACGCACGGCACGACGGCGCCGGTAAAGCAAACGACGACGGCGATGCCGTCGTGACGCGTGTGGCCACCGTCACGCTGGCCGTCGGCGGGATGACCTGCGGCGGCTGCGCGCGACGCGTCGAGCAGGCGCTCGCGACAGTGCCCGGCGTGACGGGCGCGAAGGTCGATCTCGCGACGGCGAGTGCGGCGGTCGATGTCGAGCGCGACGTCGATGCGCGGACGCTCGTCGCGGCCGCGAAGCAGGCCGGTTACCGGGCCGATGTGGTGCGCGACGCGCGCGTCGGCGCGTTACCGCCGCCCGATGCGTGCGCGCTCGATGTCGCGGCGCAGTCGCGTGTGTCGCGGACGGCGCCCGCGGCAAACGAAACGACTGTTGCGCCGCCCATGCACGCCGCGGCGACGAAGACGCTCGAACTCGACATCGACGGCATGACCTGCGCGTCGTGCGCCGGCCGCGTGGAAAAGGCGCTGTCGCAAGTGCCCGGCGTCGCTCGCGCGACGGTCAACCTCGCGACCGAAAAAGCGACGATCGAAGCCGACGCGAGCCTCGAAGCCGCCCGTCTCGTCGATGCAGTGAGGCAAGCCGGCTATCGCGCCTCACCGGTAAGCGCAGCTTCCGCAGCTTCCACCGCAACCGCGCCGGCCACCCCGGCCACCCCGGCCACCCCGGCCCTCCCCGCGCCGCCCACCGCCGACGACCGCAAGCTCGCCGAAGCCCGCCGCGAACGCCGGCTCGTGATCGCATCCGCGGCGCTGGCCGTTCCGCTCGCACTGCCGATGTTCGCCGCGCCGCTCGGCATCGACGCCGCGTTGCCCGCGTGGCTGCAGCTCGTGCTCGCGTCGATCGTGCAGTTCGGCTTCGGCGCACGCTTCTACCGCGCCGCGTGGCACGCGCTCAAGGCGCGCGCCGGCAACATGGACCTGCTCGTCGCGCTCGGCACGTCGGCCGCATACGGCCTCAGCATCTGGCTGATGCTGCGCGACCCCGGCCACCCCGCGCATCTGTACTTCGAGGCGTCCGCGGTGATCGTCACGCTCGTGCGCTTCGGCAAATGGCTCGAAGCGCGCGCGAAGCGGCAGACCACCGACGCGATTCGCGCGCTCAACGCGCTGCGCCCCGATCGCGCGCGCATCGTCGAGCACGGCGTCGAGCGCGACGTCCCGCTCGCGCAGGTGCGCGTCGGCACGGTCGTGCGCGTGCTGCCGGGCGAGCGCGTGCCCGTCGACGGCCGGATCGAAGCGGGCGTCACGCACATCGACGAATCGCTGATCACCGGCGAAAGCCTGCCCGTGCCGAAAGAGCCGGGGGACCGCGTGACCGCCGGCTCGATCAACGGCGAAGGCGCACTGACCGTCGCGACGACCGCGATCGGCGCCGAGACGACGCTCGCGCGCATCATCCGCCTCGTCGAATCCGCACAGGCCGAGAAAGCGCCGATCCAGCGTCTCGTCGATCGCGTGAGCGCCGTGTTCGTGCCCGCGATCGTCGCGATCGCGTTCGTCACGTTCGCCGGCTGGCTCGTCGCGGGCGCGGGCGTCGAGACGGCGATCCTCAACGCGGTCGCGGTGCTCGTGATCGCGTGCCCGTGCGCGCTCGGCCTCGCGACGCCCGCCGCGATCATGGCGGGCACGGGCGTCGCCGCGCGGCACGGCGTGCTGATCAAGGATGCGCAGGCGCTCGAGCTCGCGCAGCGCGCGCGCATCGTCGCGTTCGACAAGACCGGCACGCTGACGGAAGGCAAGCCGACCGTCACCGCGTTCGACGCGATCGGCATTCCGCGCGCCGGCGCACTCGCGCTCGCCGCCGCCGTCCAGCGCGACAGCGCGCATCCGCTCGCACGCGCGGTCGTCTTTGCGTTCGACGCCGATGCCGACGCGCGCCATTCACCGTTCGCCGCCGCGCGCGCCGGCACGCCGCGCGCGGTCGCGGGCCGCGGCGTCGAGGCGCATGTCGACGGCCGCCTGCTCGCGCTCGGCAGCACGCGCTGGCGCGACGAGCTCGGCATCGCCGCGCCGGCCGGCCTCGCGCGCCGCGCGACGGAGCTGGAAGCTGCAGGCAACACGGTATCGTGGCTGATGCGCGCCGACGCGCCGCGCGAAGCGCTCGCGCTCGTCGCGTTCGGCGATACCGTGAAGCCGCATGCGCGGCGCGCGATCGAACGGCTCGCGGCGCGCGGCATCAAGAGCGCGCTCGTGACGGGCGACAACCACGGCAGCGCGGCGGCCGTCGCCGCGACGCTCGGCATCGACGAGGTTCACGCGCAAGTGCTGCCGGACGACAAGGCGCGCGTCGTCGCACAGATGAAGCGGACGGCGGGCGACGGCGTCGTCGCGATGGTCGGCGACGGCATCAACGACGCGCCCGCGCTCGCCGCCGCTGACGTCGGCATTGCGATGGCGACGGGCACCGACGTCGCGATGCACACGGCCGGCATCACGCTGATGCGCGGCGACCCGGCGCTCGTCGCGGACGCGGTCGACATCTCGCGCCGCACATATCGGAAGATCCAGCAGAACCTGTTCTGGGCGTTCGCGTACAACCTGGTCGGGATTCCGCTCGCCGCGCTCGGCTGGCTGAATCCGATGATCGCGGGCGCGGCGATGGCGTTTTCGAGCGTGAGCGTCGTGACCAACGCGTTGCTGCTGCGGCGCTGGAAGGGTGAAGCGCGCTGAGCGGCAACAAGCAAGGTCGCGACAGCCTGCGCTGCGCATGAAGCAAGCGGCCCGCGGCTCGTGGGTGCATCGCGGGCCGCGGGCCGTGCGCGACGACGGTGCGCGACAAATCGCGACACGCCCGCGTGCTCGACTGCGTTAGACTGCCCGCATCGACAGGACGACAGCGACGGACGAACGCGCCGCCCATCACGCAGCATGACCCTATCCCTCACCCGCCGCCACGCAAAGCGCGCGCGAGCGACCGCAACGGCTTCGCCCTCACGCCGCAGCGGAAGCCATCTGCTCGCCGCGCTCGCCCTCGCATTCGGGGTCCAGCACGCGCACGCGGCCGAAATCCGATGCGGCTGGCTCGAGAACCCGACGCCCGCGAACTGGTGGCTCACCGACCGCACCGGCTCATGGACGCTCAGCACGATGGGCGGCCCCGAGGCCGACGGGATGGACCTGATTCCCGACATGTCGGGCAAGCAATATGTCGAAACCAACGGCCCGCACGGCTACGGATGCGCTTGCCTCACCGTGATCACCGACAAGCAGGAACGGCGGATCGTGAAGGTGCTGAAGGCGAAACAGCTCCCGCTATCGCGATGTCAGCGCGACAAGCGGCTCAAAGAGCCAGAATGAACGCGAATAACGGACAGGCTTGAACACGTGCGACACCGCGTGTCTTCGTCGTGCGCGTCGCAACGATACGCAAATCCGCATCGATGTGAAGACCGCCTGTCGCAGCCGCGACGCACCGCCGTGCTCGCAGCGGCAGCACGACCGCAAGATCAAAGCGGCTCGATCGACTTGACGAGCGTCGTCGTCGCAGCGACGAAACCCAGCTCGAGATACAGCGCGAGCGCAGCCGCGTTGTGATTGAACACCGACAAGCCGATCTCGCTCACGTGCAGTTGCCGCGCGTCGTCCTCGAGTGCCTGCAGCACGCGCGTCGCCCAGCCCTGGCGGCGAAAGGCGGGCTCGATTTCGAGGTCGTAGATGAAGAGCGTCCGATGCGGTCCTTCCGCGACGACGCCGTACCAGAGGTGGCCGAGCACGACGCCGTCGCCGGATTCGCTCAGCGTCAGCAGCACCTGATCGTCGGTGAGGAGCCCGTCGGGCAGCAGCGTGTCGATGCAGGCGAGCGCGCGCTCGTCGGCTTCGTCCGGCTCGCTCTGGCCGGACTCGATCAGATCGCGCGCATAGCTGCGCGCGGCGTGCGCGCGGTATTCGCGGAATTCCGTCTGGGTCATCGGACGCATCTGTAGCATGCCACACCTGTTCGAAGCAGCCGGGATATCACCCAGTGTAGTGGGCGACGCGCGGTTGCGCGAATCGGAATTCGCTTGCGGATCGCCGGATGCCGAGGTTCGTGCTCGGCGGTTCGAGCGGTTCCGGGAATCGCATCCATATTCGTGCGCGGCCGGCTCACGGTCCGCTTCCGATCATTTGGCGCCCATTGCGACGACGACGGTTTCGCCGGCCGCCGCACGCCATCCGGTCGTCCGTCCTGTCCCGCTCTCCGTGCTCGACTCGCTTCTCGCTCGGTTCCGCGTCATCGCGCTCGCCCCCCCGTCCGGCGGCCTCGAGAACGAAGAATCGGCCGCCGCGCTGACCGCATTCGCTCAAGCACATCGACCGTCTGAAGAAATTCGGCGCCGCGAATAGAATCCGTCGGGAGCCGGATGCCGAGCTCCGGATCGAAAACAATGACATTGCGCAACACGTCCGTTTGGAGAAAGCAATCGCTTACCGCGAGTCTTTTCTTGACGCTTTTTTGACAGAAACATCGATGATCAAGCGTGTTGCAGTGCAATCGGCCCGCGCGGGCCGCTTCGTTCCGATAGCAGTCGTCGTCTTTCTCGGCCTGATGGCGATGGGCATGCCGCTCGGCTCGGTCCCCGCCTTCGTCAACGCGAAATTAGGATACGGAATGACGGTCGTCGGGCTCGTGATGGGCGTCGAATCCGTCGCGACGCTGCTCACGCGACACTTCGCCGGCGTCACGCCGACCGCAAAGGCCCGAAGATCGCCATGCTGATCGGTCTGCTCGGCAGCTTCGCATCCGGTGCGTTTTACTTCGTCGGCAGCGAATTCGCGTCGGTTCCGGCACTCGGCCTCGCGCTCATCGTCGTCGGCCGGATCGCGATGGGCTTCGCGCAAGGCCTGCTGTTCACGGGCGGCAGCACCTGGCCGATCGGCCTATTCGGCGCGGACAACGCGGGCAAGGCGCTGTCGTGGATCGGCATCGCGATGTTCGCCGGCATTTCGGCCGGAGCAGCGCTCGCCGCCGCGCTCAATGAAATGTTCGGCTTCAGGATCGTCGCGCTCGCGACCGCGATCGTCCCGCTAGTCGGCCTGTTCATCGCGATGCGGCTGCAGAACGCGCATCTGGCCGCGCCCGCCGATCACAAGGGCAGCGCGCTGGAGACGATCAGGGAGATCTGGCGGCCGGGCCTGGTATTCGGGCTCGCGACCGTCGGATACGTGACGGTCACGTCTTTCGTCGCGATCGCGTATATGGAAAAAGGCTGGTCGGGCGCGGAATATGCGCTGTCCGCATTCGGGGTCGGCTTCGTGAGCGCGCGCCTGCTGCTCGGCTCTGGCGCGGACAGGAACAACTCGCCAGCGATGGCGGTGTGGATGCTGTCGATCGAAGCAGTCGGACAGTTGCTGATCTGGCAGTCGACGAGTCCGTCGATGTCGATTCTCGGCGCCGCGCTGAGCGGCTTCGGCGTGTCGATGATCTATCCGCTGCTCGCGCTCGTTGCGATTCGCGGCATTTCGCAGCACGACTTCGGCATGGCGATCGGCTTCTACGATGCATGCTTCGACATCGCGATCGGCCTGTCGGCGCCGCTCGCCGGCGTCATTGCGAAATTCGCCGGTACGTCGGCCGTGTTCGTCTCCGGCATGGTGTGCAGCCTGGCTTCGATCGTCATGGCGATCAGCGTCTATCGCGGCGAAGCGGCGCTCCACCCTTGTCGCGACTGACGAAGCGGCGCGCGACAAAACGGGCCGCCACTGCCTTTGCGCCCTGGCGGCGGTCGCCGCCGCACGGCCGCTCGATCACCGTTCGCGCGATAGCGCAACGCGCTATCCAATCGGCAACGGCCGCGGCGAACGATGCTCGTCGATGCCGACCGGCGCAATCGCGCGCGGTGCCGACGGCTCTCGGCCTGTCGGCGGTGTTCCGAATTTGTTGCAACTGCCCGCGCTCGTCGAGCTTGCAGCGGCGGTCCGTCGTTCCGTCAGATACGGCTACTCATTCGCCGGCAGACGAACGAAACCGCGACGCTCCCGGCGCACCCGCACCGGGCGGAACGCATCAGCGACGGATCAGGCCGACCTGCGCGACGTGCGACTTGCGCACACGCTCCGCTTCGGCGTGGCGGGCTTCGTACGAATATTCTGCGTCGAGCGGCAGATGCGGCGACGTGAAGAGATCTTCGATCTTTTGAAGCAGCGCGAAGATGAGGCTCATTTGCGACTCCTGTCAGCGAAGGATTAGGGTTTTCACCTAAAACGCATTCTAAGGGTTTTCCCTAAACACAGATAGTGCGTCGCAACAATATCTTCGCGGACCGAGCTTTTCAAGCGCGAATGGAACCGGTTCGTTGCGGCTCGGCAACACATGTGCAACATCTCGCCGCAGCCGCCAACCGTCCCTTTTTTCTCAGTGCCCGCGGCCCCTGCGCGGCCGTTTGACAGACGTCGCGGGGCTGGAGAGACGGCTCGTCAAGCGATCCACCTGCGCACCGAGTTCGTCCTGGCGCTGAGACAGCGTCGCGACGGTCGCCTCCTGGGTCGCCTGCACGGCGACGAGCCGGTCGATGCGTTGTTGCAGTGCAGCAGATTCGTCTCGCTGTCGCGACAACTGCATCGCCTGCACGACCAGCGCGACGATCGCCATCAGCACGACCACCCCGAGCGCGAGCAGCAAGCGGTTGACGCGGCGCATTTCCGTATCGGCCGCCCGGCGCAGATCGACCGTTTCGGATTGCAGCGCGCGGATTCGGTCGGCGAGCGGACGCAGGTGGGCGTCGAGTTCGACCAGCGCTGCGGGCGCATTCGACGGCGCCGAAGCCGCCTGACGCTCGTGGGCAGGGGATGCCGACGCCGGGAACGACGTCGGTGACGCGGCGGATGGCGTCGACTGAGCCGGCGCGGCGGTAACGTTACCGCCGCCGGTGCCGCTGGGCGTCGAGGACAAGACCGCGCCCGGCGTCGCGTTGCCGCTCGTGTGCGGCGTTTTCGGCGATTCCGCTGGCGTGTCGGCCGACGCGCCAGCGTCGCGGCGCTCCGGGACGGCCGCTGCGCGAATCGCGACCGGCGATGTCGACTCCGGATTCGCTTGATTCGGATCGGCTCGAGTCGAGTTCGTCGGCCCGATGTTCGCCGTATCCTGGGCTGCTGGAGCTTCGGCCGAGCGAGCTTCGTCGGCGGAACTTTGACGCGCCGGGTTCTCGGGCGTTTGGTCGTGCGCCGCTTCGCCCTGGGCGGTTTGACCTCGAGCCGCTTGGCCCCGCGTTGCATCGCCCTGCGATGCCGAACCTCGATGCGCGCCGCGCTGGGCCGCCTGCTTCTTGCTCTCCGCGCGACGCGAAGACGAACGGCGCGAATCGGTCGGACTGGCTGCCGTCGCATCGTCGGCGCCGGACTTCGCCGTCGCCGGCTCGGCGGCCTGGACGGCAGATGTATCGCGCCGCCCCGAACCCGCATCGGCCGATGCGGACTCGACGGAACTCGCCGGCGCGCTCGCGGATTCACCCACCGAAGCCGTATCTTGCGCGCGCATGCCAGCCGCGTCGGCAGCAGAACGCTCGTCGGCCCCGCCTTGTGCGCGCGCGGCCGAATCTTCCGCGAATCCGCTCAGCAGATCGGCCTGTTCGCCCACCAGTTCGCCGCCGCGCGCCGTCGCACGCGCGCTGCGCGCGCTTTCCGCCTTGGCGGTCGGCTTCGCTTCTCTCGCGGCGCTGCCGCCGAACAGATCGAGCGTGTGCTCGTCGCGGGACGCTTCGCTCACCGTCGCATCGCGGCCGGGCCCGGCCGCGGCGCGCGACTGCACACGGCCGCCGCCCGCCGCCGCGGCGCGCGACCGGCGCTTGGACAGGGACGATCGGGAAGAACGAGTACGTGGGAATGCTGCGGAATCGGTCATAGGTCGTGCTGCGGCGCGCCGCACGCGCGCCGGACAATGCGGCGAACAATTTCGGGAAGGCGGCATTGTCTCATGCCCGCCCGGCGATCCCGTAGCTTAATCGTCCGGCAAGCCGCTCTTCTGCTCGGTAAAACCCTTCACGCCCGGCAATTGCCGCAGCCGAGCGCAAATGCTCTCGTATTCGACGTCCGACACGCGGCCGAGCGCGATCGTCACTTCGTCGCTGTCTTCCGCGTCCTCGCTCTGCTGGACGATGAAGCGCTTGATGCGCGCACTGTCGACGCCGAGCGCCGCGTGCGCCGAATCGAACGTCAGCGTGCCGCGCTCGACCAGCAGCACGAGACGGCGGCGCTGGCGCACGGTCAGATAGCGGCGCTCGAGCGGCTTGATGCCGGCGAGGATGACGAGGATGATGATCGTCGCCGCGATCGCCGCCGCGTACAGCCCGCCGCCCACCGCGAGCCCGACGGCCGCGACCGACCACAGGCTCGCCGCCGTCGTCAGCCCGCGGACGATCTCGCCGCGCAGCAGGATCGACCCCGCGCCGAGAAAGCCGATTCCCGACACGACCTGCGCGGCCATCCGCGACGGATCGAGATCGACGTGCGCCTGGCCGAGCACGTCCGCGAAGCCGAACGCCGACACGATCATGATGAGCGCCGAGCCGACGCACACGAGCATGTGCGTGCGCAGCCCCGCCGCCCACGACAGGCGCTCGCGCTCGACGCCGATGACGCTGCCGAGCGCCGCCGCGAGAATCAGCCGCATGATGAGTTCGACGTTGCTCAGCATCCGTACTCTCCTTTTTTCGACGGCGGCGGGCCGCATGCTTTATCCTTGCCGCTCGGCCCGCGCGTCCGGTGCCGCGTCATTTCAATGCCAACCGCGTCGTCATTCGTCATGTCCGCCCACGTCTCCGTTTCCGATCAGGCCGCTCAATTGCGCCGCCATTTCGCGCATATCGTCTTGCCGCTCTGGCGCGGACCCGGCTTCAACCAGGCGCTGCAACTGCCGTTCGAGGCCGTCGCGCCGGACACGCACGCGCCGCTGCCCGTCACCCGCTACCGCGCGATGGCGTGCGCGCGCCAGCTATTCGTGTTCTCGCAGGCGCGCGACGCCGACCACGCGCACGCGCTCTTTGCCGCATTGTGCCGCCACTTCCGCGATCTTCGCCACGACGGCTGGTTTTACAGCGTCGACGCGCAGGGCGCGCCGCTCGACCGCACGAAGGATCTGTATACGCACGCGTTCGTCGTGTTCGCGTGCGCGGAATATTTCACGGCGTTCGGCAATCGCGACGCGCGCGACATCGCGGAACGCACGGCGGCGCTGATCGGCGAGCGCTTCGCGCCGCAGCCCGGCAACGCACTCCTCGACTCGGCCCGCAGTGTGGACTTCGCCGCGACGGCCGGCGGCCCGCTGCAGAATCCGCTGATGCACCTGACGGAAGGCTGGCTCGCGGCGAGCCGCGCGTTCGGCGACGCCGCGTTCGACGACGCGCTGCTGCACACCGCGCAGGCGGTCGAGCGCACGTTCGTCGATGCGCGCACCGGTTGCGTCGCGGAACTGCCGCTCGGCAGCGCCGACAACCGCTTCGAGCCGGGGCATCAGTTCGAATGGTTCTATCTCGTCAGCGCAGCGGGCGCACGGCTCGCGGCGACGGGCCTGCCCGACGCGCTCGCACGCGCCGATGCGTTCGCGCAGCGGCACGGCGTCGATCCGGACACGGGCGGCGTCTGCGCGGCGACCGACGAGCACGGCGCGTGCATCGACGGCACGCAGCGGATCTGGGCGCAAACCGAATATCTGCGCGCGCTCGCGACGCACGGCGGCGAGCCGGACGCGCTCGCCCGGCAGATCGCGCGCTTCAGCGAACGGTTCCTGCATCCGCGCGGCTGGTACGAATGCAAGACCGCGCAGGGCGGCGTGGCGCGCGCGGACATGCCGTCGACGACGCCGTATCACCTCGCGACCGCGTACGCGTCGTTGCCAGCGGACGCGTGACGCACAATGCGTGCGCGGCCGCCCTCTAAAGCGCGTAACCTGCCGCACGTACCGCACGTACCGCACGAACGCGCGCACGGCGGGCGCCTTCTCGTGCTTGCGATACGCGAGCGCCACTTCCGACGGAATCGGCTTGCCTTCGATCGGCCGATATGCGACGCCCGGCAGTGCGATGCAGCCGACGAGCGCCTGCGGCACGACCGCGACGAATCCGCTGACCGACAGATACGCGAGCACCGCGACGAGCGCGCCCGGCCGCGCGCGCATGGGCGATCTGGGGGATGTGCATGGGGATCGCGACGACGATCGCGCCGCTCGTCGGCGGCGCGATCGCGCAATGGGTCGGCTGGCGCTGGATCTTCCTGCTGAACCTGCCGGTGTGCATCGCGCTTGCCGCGGCCGTTTGCGCGACGATCGACGAATCGCGCGATCCGCACGCGAAGCGCATCGACGCGCCGGGCAGCGTGCTGTTCGGCTCGGCGCTCGCGGCCGGCATCTGGGCGCTGATCGACGCGCCGTCGCACGGCTGGTCGGCGCCCGGCACGCTCGCGCGCTTCGCGGCCAGTGCGGCGCTTTTCGTCGCGTTCGCCGGCGTCGAGCGCCGGCAACGGGGCGGCCGATGATCGACCCCGCGCTGTTCCGCGAGCCGCGCTTCGTCGGCGCGCTGCTCGCGATGTTCGTCCACGCGGCGTGCGCGCAGGTGATGATGACGTTTCTGCCGCTCTATCTGCAGATCGGCTTCGGGATGTCGGCGATCGGCGCGGGGCTCGGCATGCTGCCGTTCGCGCTCGCGATGAGCGTCGGACCGTCGCCCGGCGCGGCGCTGTCGGCGCGCGCGCCGCCGGCCGCGACGGTGCTCGGATGCGGACTTGCGCTGATCGGTATCGGGAATTTCGCGACCGCGGCGCTCGCGGGCGCGTCGCATTACGGACGCCTCGGGATGCTGATCACCTGATGCGGCGCGGGCATTCTGAACGGCGGCACGCGGAAGGCGATCATGGCGTGCGTGCCGCCGGAGCGAACCGGGATGGCGTCCGGGATCAGCACGACGACGCGCTTCTCCGCGATCGTGACATCGGCCGGCGTGCTCGGCGCCGTGCTCGCCGCGCGAACCCACGCAGCGCTCGTGCGGCGCGTCGCGGACGCGCCGGACCTGCTCGGCGCGCTCGCCCCGCACTTCGTGTCGAGCCTGCTCGCGGGCGACCTCGCGCAGGCGACGCGCGGCCACCCGCCGCAGATCGGCGCGGCGCTCGCGCGGCTCGCGCCGGCGGGCTTTGCAAGCGGCTTTTCGGTCGCGCTGTGCGTGAGCGGCGCATTCGCGCTCATCGCGGCCGTCGCGGTGCGGCTGCTCGTCGGCGCAACGTCGAAGCGCGCCGCATGAGCGCGGCCACGGCGAGGCGAGCGCGGGACGCTGGGTGACGCGCGGCCCGTTCTGCCGATGCCGCGCGCCCGGCGCATTCGAGACTACGCGCGCGCGAGCTGCGGCTCGGCCGCGTCGCCGCGCACTGCGCCGCCGGCCGGCCGGCGTTCGCGCGCGTCGCCGAGCTCGAACACCGAGACCGACTGCTGCAATTGCTCGGTCTGTTCGTTGAGCGACCCGGCCGCCGCCGCGACTTCCTCGACGAGCGCCGCGTTCTGCTGCGTCAACTGCTCCATCTGCGTGACGGCCTGGTTGACCTGCTCGATCCCCGCGCTCTGCTCGATCGACGCGGCCGTGATCTCGGTCATCGTCTGCGCGACCCGCTCGATCGACGCCGACACCGAGCGCATCGCCTCGCCCGCACGCTCGACGAGCTCCGAGCCGCCGTCGATCTGCGCGACCGATTCCTCGATCAGCGCCTTGATCTCCTTCGCCGACTGCGCGCTGCGCTGCGCAAGCGCGCGGACTTCGCCCGCGACGACCGCGAAGCCGCGCCCTTCCTCGCCCGCGCGCGCCGCCTCGACGGCCGCGTTCAACGCGAGGATGTTGGTCTGGAACGCGATTCCGTCGATCACCGCGATGATCTCGGCGATCCGGCCCGAGCTGCGCGCGATCCCGTGCATCTTGTCGATCACGTCGTCGACGATCGCGCCGCCGTTCTTCGTCGCCAGCAGCGCCTCGTCGGCAAGCGTGCTCGCCGCGCGCGCGCCGTCGCTGTTCTGCCGCACGGTCGCCGTCAGCTCCTCCATGCTCGCCGCCGTCTCTTCGAGCGACGCGGCCTGGCTCGACGTGCGCGCGGACAGGTCCGCGTTGCCGCTCGCGATCTCCGCCGCGCCGAGGTGGATCGCGTTCGACGCGTTGCGCACGGTGCGCACGGTTCCCGCGACGCTCGCCTGCATCTCGGCGAGCCCGCGCAGCAAGCGCTCGATTTCGTGGACGCCGCGCGGCGTCACCTTCCCGTCGAGGCGGCCTTGCGCCATCCGTTCGAAGTGCACGCCCGCCTGCGCGAGCGGCGCGACGACCGCGCGCCGCGCGACGACGTAGATCCCCGCGATGCACGCGAGCATCAGCACGAGCAGCACGGCGCCGACCGTCTCGAACCACCGCATCCCGGTGTCGATCATCGCGAGCGCGTGCTGGCTCGTCTTGTTGCTGAATTCCGAGAACGTACGCAGCTCGCCGAGATAAGTGTCCTGGATCTCCTGCGTCGGCTGATCGAGAAACGCCTGCATATCGTTGGTTTCGAGGAATCGCACGAGATCGACGAGCGCCGCGTGGTACTTGCGGTAGCGATCGGTGAGCGCGGCCGCGCGATCGGTGTTCTCGGCGCTGATCGTCGGCGCGGCCGTGAAGCCGGCGTATGCGCGATCGGCGAGCGCGAGCTGGTCGCGCACGTGCTGGAGCATCTCGGTGGGCATCGGATCGCCCTTCACCATCCGCGTGCTGGCGCGGGACAGGTTGGTGCGGGCGTCGAGCATGTACTGGGTCGCGAAGGAGGCGGCATCGACCTGCTTGATCGCGACGTTGGACAGATCGTCAACGTTGCGGCGCGACTCGGACAGCGACCAGAAGCCGAGCCCTTCGACCGCGATCAGAAACAGGCAGAACACGACGAGCACGCCGAGCAGGCCGGATGCGAGCTTGATTTTGCTGAACATGAATTTCCGTTAGAGCCAAGAAAAAGTACTACCTTGGCTTTAGCGGCATTTCGGCGGCGGACTTGAGCGATCACGCACGCGGCGTGTGGACTCTCCGGTCGCTCGCGGCCCGCCGACTAACAAAACCGGGCGCGCCTGCACGCGTCATGCGCCGTCGAACGTCGACGCCGGCAGGCCCAGCAGGCGCTCGAGATCGTTCATCAACGTGTGCCGGCGTTTCGTCTCCTGCTCGTGCATCCGCGCCGACGCGTCGATATCGCCGCCGCAGTGCGGACAGGTCTGCTCGCTCGCATGCACGTAGCCGTCGCAGTTGCGGCAGAGCTTCAGCTTCGGCGGCACGCGTCCGACGTCCGGCGATCGCTTGCCCTTGTTCTTCCACGCGAGCTCGATCACCTGCCCCGAGCGGACGATGCTCGACACCGGCTCGCCGTCCGCGATGCGCTCGGTCACGAGATCGAAGCGGCCCACCGCGAACGACGCGGGACCGGCCTCCTCGACCTTCACGATCCGCTCGCGCAACCCCTGCTTCTGCAACTCGAGCACGCGGTAATGGCAGTACGGATTGTTGCCCGGCTTGCCGAGCAGCGAGTGCGACGTCCACGTGCAGCCGCCGCGGCACACGTCCGCGTAATAGCAGCTCCGGCAGAAGCCCCACAGATCGTCGACCGACCGCAGCCGGCCGAAATGGATCCCGTCGCTCGTGCGCCAGATGTCTTCGAGCGACAAGTCGCGCACGTTGCCGCCCGAGAAGCCGACCGTCGCGAGCGACGGGCAGCCCTTCACGGTGCCGTCCGCTTCGAGCGCGATCACGGTCTGGCCGGCCGCGCAGCCCGTCCAGTGCACCCGTTCGTCGCCGAAGCCGCGCCACAGATGCTCATACGGGCCGTAATAGCCGATGTTGTTGCCGACGTTCATCAGCAGGCCACGGCTCAGGCCATCCGTATACAGCTTCGCGAGCAGCGGCATCAGCTCGGTCAGCCGATACGGCTGCAGCAGCAGTTCGTCGTTGTCGACCGCGTTGCCCATCGCGACCGTCAGCTGGATCTGCCAATGCGTCGCGCCGAGCTCGATGATCGTGTCCATCAGCGCGGGCAGATCCGCCATCGTCTGCGCGCCGATCTGCGTGTTGACGCTCACCGCGAGGCCCGCGTCGTGCGCGCGCCGCAGCGTGTCGACGGCCCGGTCGAACGCGCCCGGCACGTTGCGCACCTTGTCGTGCAGCGGCGCGAGCCCGTCGAGCGACACGCCGACGCCGTTCAGGCCGGCGTCGATCGCTTGTGCGAGGCGCTTCGGCGTCAGGTTGCGGCCGCCCGTCTGGATCGCGCAATACATGCCGTGCGAGCGGATCGCGCGAATCAGCTGCGTCCAGTCCTTGCGCAAGTACGCTTCGCCGCCGATCAGCGAAACCTCGCGCGTACCGAGCCGCGCGAGCGATTCGATGACTTCGAGGCATTCCTCGGTGTTCAGCTCGTTCGTCCGCCGATGGCCGGCCCGCGAGCCGCAGTGCAGGCATTTGAGATCGCAGGCCAGCGTGATTTCCCAAACGGCATGAACCGGGACGAAACGTTGGTAGTCGCTGTCGCTCAGGTAGCGGGCCGGGCGCGCGTCCGTTGTGCTCATGTCGATGTCTCCTCGTCGCGCAGTCGGCGCCGCACGCACGGGCGCGCCCACGCGTGCGGCGCCGGCCGTTTCGGCTCAGCCGCGCGGTTCCAGACGCGCGATTTCCGCTTCGAGCTTCGACAGCTCGGCGGCGATCGCGTCATGATCGGCAAGCTGCTGCTCCGCCTGCTGCACGAGCGCCTTCATCCGGCTCAGGTCGCCGGACGCCCGCGCTTCCTGCAGACCGACGCCGTACAGCGGCACCACGTGCTCATGCGCGGGCTCGAGCGGGATCAGCGAGTTGTCCTTCGTCACGATCGCGTGCTCGATCAAATGCCAGCGACCGTCGTCCAGGTACCGGTAGTTCGCCGTTCCCGATTGCCAGTCGTCGTTCAGCAGGCCGTTGAATTCCAGTATCACCACCTGCGGCGCGATGGGCCCCGTCGGGCTGCCCGTGATGCTCAGCGCGATCGACGGCGGCGACTGCGGATCCAGCCTCACTTGATGGAACTGTCCGGTGACGCGCGCACGGAAATGCGGTGGCGGATAGATCGGCTGGGTGATGCGTGCGAAGCCCGAGACGGTCTTCTCGACCGCATTCACGAGCAGATACAGCCAGAGCACCGGCGCGCCGAGATTGGGCGTCGAGACACGGAGTTGGACAGGAAAGAGACCGGTAGTAGCCATGGCGTTAGCTCCACGAAGATGAACGAACGATGTCGATGCAAGGCCGCGCCGCTCACTGCCGGCTTTCGAGCTTGGCGATTTCCGCCTTGAGCGCCTTCAGCGCGGACGCGATGTCGTCGCGGCTTTCCAGTTGCTGCCGCGCATAGGAAGCGAGCGTCCTCATGTGCGCGAGATCGCCGGACGCGGTCGCATACTGGATCGTCGCCGCATACATCGGCATCGGTCCGTACGCGCTTCGCGCCGTTTCGAGGATGACCGGTCCGGGCTCGAGCGGCACGACTTCCGGATCGGCCTTGACCGGCACGTTCTCGACTTCGTGCCAGGTGCCGTTCGAGTAGTAGCGATACGACGCGACGCCCGACTTGCCGTCGCCGCGCAACAGCAGCTCGGCATAGAACGTGATGAACGGTGCGTCGTGGCCGACCTGGCCGCCCTGCAGCGAAATCTGCACGATCGCGCCGCGGCCGTCGCGGCGCGGCGGCGGGCCGAGCCGGAATACGTAGGTGCCCCAGACTTCGGCGCGGAAGTTGAGCGGCGGGTTCACGGCCTGCGAGATGGTCGCGGTGCCGACGACGCTGCGCTCCGTCGTATCGACCACCAGGTTGAGCGCGAGCTGCGGCGCGCCGGGCAGCCCGGTGCCGACGTTGTAGCGAACCGGAAAAAGACCGACGCGAAGATCTTCGGACATGTGAGCCTCCTTGATGCAAGTGGTTGAACGACGACGAAACGCTGAAACGCCGCCATGACGAAGCGACGAACGGCGGCGGCGGACTCGCGGCTACTTCTTCTGTTCGAGCCTGGCGATCTCGACCTCGAGCAGTTCGAGCGCGGTGGACAGGTTGCCCTGCTGGCTCAGCAGCGCCTGTGCCTGCTTGCGCAGCGTCTTCATTTGCGCGAGATCGCCGCCGGCGATCGCCTGGTGGATCGCGACGCCGTAGGGCGTGATCGGATGGCCGGATGCTTGATTCATGTTGTTCCTCCTGAAAAAGGACGACGGCCGACAGCCCCGTGACCTCTCCTGCAACGGCGATGTGCGTCTGGCTGTCATGGATCTGCAGGATCGGGAATTTCGTCGATGGACGACGCGTTCTCCGCGATGCGGCGGCACGGTGTCACGCACCGTGCCGCTTGCCGCCCGTGATTTGCCATTAGTTATCCTTGTGAACCGGCGCGCCGTTGTTCTACGGCGGTAACGCGGTCGTCTCCGTGCGTCCGCCGGCTCGGCGGGACGCTTCCGCTATGCGTCGAATGGTCTGCGTACTAAGGTTAGGTCGCCTGCGCGCTTTCGCTATCTACCAAAACTGGTAGTGGTCCGCCGGCCCGCCGCGCGACTCGCCGATCGCGTGGCGACGATCCGCCGTTCGCTCGATGCCCCGTCACGATTGGCTCACGACTGGCTCACGATTGCCTCACGGCCGGCGCGCCGGTGGCGACCGCTCGACCCACGATCGACGCCCGCGCGCCGCGCCTGATGCGCCGGCGGCATCGTCAGGCGCCGCCGAATTCGAACGCGCATCCGCGTCGCCCCCGAAACCGAGCTTCGACGCAATTCGGCGAACAAACCCCTCCGCTAGTGCGCCGGCACGACGAATTTCCTTGCGTATCGCGCGCCCCCTTCCTAGAGTGGAGCGCAAAGAGCCAGATTGCATCGGCGGCGCGCGCGTCGCGCCGCATTGTTCAACGTATCAATTCAATCGATAGCGAAGGAACGTCGATGACCGACATCGTGGATCACGCGCGCGGCGCCCTGCGCGCGCAACCCTTCAGCATGCTGCTCGGCACCGAGCTCGTGCACATCGGTGGCGACGAGGCGTCGCTGCGCCTGCCGATCCGCGACGAGCTCAGGCAGCAGTACGGCTTCGTCCACGGCGGCGTCATCAGCTATCTCGCCGACAACGCACTGACGTTCGCCGGCGCGCTTGCGCTCGGGCCGCGCGTCGTCACGGCCGAATACAAGATCAATTACCTGCGCCCGGCCGTCGTCGGCACGCTGATCGCGCGCGCGAAGCTGGTTTATGCGGGACGGAATCAGGCGACCTGCCAGTGCCACGTATTCGTGATCGACGGCGATCACGAACGGCTCGTCGCGGTCGCGCAGGGCACGATCAATCGGGTCGGAGACGGGCGCGAGACAGGCGCCGTCGAAGAGAACGCGTAGCGTGCCGGCAAGCCGCGCTTGCGGGAAGGCGGAACGCGTGCATCGGCCGCATGACGCGGCGGCGCAAGCGGGGGAGACTCGGCAGACGTGAGCGGCGCGGGTCGCGCGATGCGGCAGCGAATCCGCCATTGCAAAGCGGTCGCGCCAGATATCGGCATCGCGGCATGGCGGCATCCCGGATCGCCGCCGTGCGCGATCGTCGGGATGCCCGATCACGGAGACATCAGATCACTGCGGCGCCCGGACAGCAGGCCGCCCGCGCGCCGAGGCTTTGGAGCGGCTAGATTCACGGAGCTTCGGGGCCTTCGAGCTTTGGGCCTTGGAGCCCTGGAGCGTCAGGGCGTCGGAATGTTGAAACGCCGAAGCGCCGGATTATCGAAATGTCGCCACGATAAAACACCCGAACGCCCGATCACCGCCCTGTCCAAGCGCCGAAACGTCAGAACGCGTCGCCCGGCACGCGCACCCAGCCTTCCATCAGCACGCGCGCGCTGCGGCTCATGATCGCCTTCGTGACGACCCACTCGCCGCCTTCCTGCTTCGCCTGAGCGCCGACGCGCAGCGTGCCCGACGGATGACCGAAGCGCACCGCGTCGCGCGCGCCGCCGCCCGCCGCGAGATTCACGAGCGTGCCCGGAATCGCGGCCGCGGTGCCGATCGCGACGGCGGCCGTGCCCATCATCGCGTGATGCAGCTTGCCCATCGACAGCGCGCGCACGAGCAGGTCGACGTCGGCGGCCGCGACGCGCTTGCCGCTCGACGCGACATAATCGGCCGGCTTGGCGACGAACGCGACCTTCGGCGTGTGCTGACGCGTCTCGATCTCGTCGAGCGACTGGATGAGCCCCATCCGCAGCGCGCCGTGCGCGCGGATCGTCTCGAACATCGCGAGCGCCTTCGCGTCGCCGTTGATCGCGTCCTGCAGCTCGGTGCCGGAATAGCCGATCGCCTCGGCCTCGACGAAGATCGTTGGAATCCCCGCGTTGATCATCGTCGCCTTCAGCGTGCCGACGCCCGGCACGTCGAGATCGTCGACGAGGTTCCCCGTCGGGAACATCGCACCGCCCGCGCCGTCCTCGTCGGCGGCCGGATCCATGAATTCGAGCTGCACTTCGGCCGCCGGGAACGTGACGCCGTCGAGCTCGAAGTCGCCCGTCTCCTGCACCGCGCCGTTCGCGATCGGCACGTGCGCGACGATCGTCTTGCCGATGTTCGCCTGCCAGATCCGCACGGTCGCGACGCCGTTCTCCGGCACGCGCGCCGGATCGATCAGGCCGCCCGAGATCGCGAACGGGCCGACCGCCGCCGACAGGTTGCCGCAATTGCCGCTCCAGTCGACGAACGGCTTGTCGATCGACACCTGGCCGAACAGGTAATCGACGTCGTGGCCGGGCCGCGCACTCTTCGCGACGATCACCGTCTTGCTGGTGCTCGACGTCGCGCCGCCCATCCCGTCGATCTGCTTGCCGTACGGATCGGGGCTGCCGATCACGCGCGAGAGCAGCGCGTCGCGCGCGGCGCCCGGTGCTTGCGCGGCCTCGGGCAAGTCCTGCAGCCGGAAGAACACGCCCTTGCTGGTGCCGCCGCGCAGGTAGGTCGCGGGAATCTTGATTTGAGGGATGTGAGCCATCTTCATGTTGTCCTGTATCGACCAGAGTTGGCGCTTTAGCGCTTATGTCGACCTGAGTAAGTGCTGAAGCACTCAGGTCCCATGCAAAGCGCGTGACCCGGGTCCGATCACCCGCGCGGCGAACGGACCCGTGAAGCGATGCGTCACCGCATCGCCCGATAAAGACGCGTCACCGCGCCGTCATGCCGCCTGCGACGATTCGAGGAAATCCTGCGCAAAGCGCTGCAGCACGCCGCCCGCGTCGTAGATCGACACTTCCTCTGCCGTATCGAGCCGGCACGTGACCGGCACCTCGACGCGCTCGCCGTTTTTCCGATGGATCACGAGCGTGAGATCCGCGCGCGGCGTGCGCTCGCCGATCACGTCGAACGTCTCGGCGCCGTCGATGCCGAGCGTCGTGCGATTCGTGCCCGGCTTGAACTCGAGCGGCAGCACGCCCATCCCGATCAGGTTCGTCCGGTGGATCCGCTCGAACCCTTCGGCGACGATCGCCTCGACGCCCGCAAGCCGCACGCCCTTCGCCGCCCAGTCGCGCGACGAGCCCTGGCCGTAGTCCGCGCCCGCGATCACGATCAGCGGCTGCTTGCGGTTCATGTAGGTCTCGATCGCTTCCCACATCCGCGTCACCAAGCCGTCCGGCTCGACGCGCGCGAGCGAGCCCTTCTTCACCGCGCCGTCGACGACCGCCATCTCGTTGACGAGCGTCGGGTTCGCGAACGTCGCGCGCTGCGCGGTCAGATGGTCGCCCCGGTGCGTCGCGTACGAATTGAAGTCCTCTTCGGGCAGGCCCATCTTCGCGAGATATTCGCCCGCGGCGCTGTTGGCCATGATCGCGTTCGACGGCGACAGGTGATCGGTCGTGATGTTGTCGCCGAGCACGGCGAGCGGACGCATGCCCTGCAGCGTGCGCTCGCCCGCGAGCGCGCCTTCCCAGTACGGCGGACGGCGGATGTACGTGCTCTGCGGCCGCCAGTCGTACAGCGGCGCGGCGCGCTCGCCGGCGTCGGCCGCGCGCGCGAACATCGGCTCGTAGACCGCGCGGAACTGCGCGGGCTTCACGCTCGACGCGACGATCGCATCGATTTCCTCGTCGGTCGGCCAGATGTCCTTCAGCGTGACGGGCTTGCCGTCCTGGTCGTGGCCGAGCGCGTCTTTCTCGATGTCGAAGCGGATCGTGCCCGCGATCGCGTACGCGACGACGAGCGGCGGCGACGCGAGGAACGCCTGCTTCGCATACGGGTGGATGCGGCCGTCGAAGTTGCGGTTGCCGGACAGCACGGCGGTCGCGTACAGGTCGCGATCGACGATTTCCTGCTGGATCGCCGGATCGAGCGCGCCGGACATGCCGTTGCAGGTCGTGCACGCGAACGCGACGATGCCGAAGCCGAGCTTCTCGAGATCGGGCAGCAGGTTCGCTTCCTTCAGATAGAGCTCGACCGCCTTCGAGCCGGGCGCGAGCGAACTCTTCACCCACGGCTTGCGCACGAGGCCGCGCGCGTTCGCGTTGCGCGCGAGCAGCGCTGCGGCGATCACGTTGCGCGGGTTGCTCGTGTTCGTGCAGCTCGTGATCGCGGCGATGATCACCGCGCCGTCCGGCATCCGGCCGGGCGTTTCTTCCCACTGGCCGGCGATGCCGCGCGCGGCGAGCTCGGCGGTCGGCAGCCGCTTGTGCGGGTTCGACGGGCCGGCCATGTTGCGCACGACGGACGACAGATCGAACGTCAGCGTGCGCTCGTATTGCGCGTGCGTCAGGCTGTCCGCCCACAGGCCGGCCGCCTTCGCATACGTCTCGACGAGCGTCACCTGCTCGTCGCTGCGGCCGGTCAGGCGCAGGTAGCCGATCGTCTGCTCGTCGATGAAGAACATCGCGGCCGTCGCGCCGTATTCGGGCGCCATGTTCGAGATCGTCGCACGATCGCCGAGCGTGAGGCTCTTCGCACCCTCGCCGCGGAATTCGAGATACGCGCCGACCACCTTCTCGCGGCGCAGGCATTCCGTGAGCGCGAGCACGACGTCGGTCGCGGTGATGCCGGGCTGACGCTTGCCGGTCAGCTCGACGCCGACGATGTCCGGCAGACGCATCCACGACGCGCGGCCGAGCATCACGTTCTCCGCCTCCAGGCCGCCGACGCCGATCGCGATCACGCCGAGCGCGTCGACGTGCGGCGTGTGGCTGTCGGTGCCGACGCAGGTGTCCGGATACGCGACGCCGTCGTGCGCCTGGATCACGGGTGACATCTTCTCCAGATTGATCTGGTGCATGATGCCGTTGCCGGGCGGGATCACGTCGACGTTCTCGAACGCCTTCTTCGTCCACTCGATGAAGTGAAAGCGGTCCTCGTTGCGGCGATCCTCGATCGCGCGGTTCTTCTTGAACGCGTCCGGATCGAAGCCGCCGCACTCGACGGCGAGCGAGTGATCGACGATCAGTTGCACCGGCACGACCGGATTCACCTTCGCCGGATCGCCGCCCCGCTCCGCGATCGCGTCGCGCAAGCCGGCGAGATCGACGAGCGCCGTCTGGCCGAGGATGTCGTGGCACACGACGCGCGCCGGGAACCACGGAAAATCGCGTTCGCGCTTGCGCTCGACGAGCTGTTTCAGGGAATCGGCGAGGATCGCCGGGTCGCAGCGGCGCACGAGGTTCTCGGCGAGCACGCGCGACGTGTACGGCAGGGTATCGTAGGCGCCCGGGCTGATCGCGTCGACGGCGGCGCGCGCGTCGAAGAAATCGAGCGACGTGCCGGGCAGGGGTTTGCGGTTGGCAGTGTTCATTGCGTGGGGACAGACTGGGTAACGATCGTCGCGAAACGGCCGGGCGTCGAGCCCGGCCGTCGCATGCCGCCGATCAGCGCTTCTCGATCGGCACGAACTTCAGGTCTTCCGGGCCGGTGTAGTTCGCGCTCGGGCGGATGATCTTGTTGTCGATCCGCTGCTCGATGATGTGCGCGCTCCAGCCGGACGTCCGCGCGATCACGAAGAGCGGCGTGAACATCGCGGTCGGCACGCCCATCATGTGATACGACACCGCGCTGAACCAGTCGAGGTTCGGGAACATCTTCTTGATCTCCCACATCACCGATTCGAGCCGCTCGGCGATGTTGAAGAGCTTCGGGTCGCCCGCTTCCTTCGACAGCTTGCGCGCGACTTCCTTGATCACCTTGTTGCGCGGATCGGAAATCGTGTAGACCGGGTGGCCGAAGCCGATCACCACTTCCTTGTTCTCGACGCGGCGGCGGATGTCGGCTTCCGCTTCGTCGGGCGTCCGGTAGCGGTTCTGGATCTCGTACGCGACTTCGTTCGCGCCGCCGTGCTTCGGCCCGCGCAGCGCGCCGATCGCGCCCGTGATCGACGAGTAGATGTCGGAGCCCGTGCCGGCGATCACGCGGCCCGCGAACGTCGACGCGTTGAACTCGTGCTCCGCGTACAGGATCAGCGACGTGTGCATCGCGTCGACCCACGACTTCGACGGCGTCTTGCCGTGCAGCAGATGCAGGAAATGGCCGCCGATCGAGTCGTCGTCGGTTTCGGTCTCGATCCGCTTGCCGTTGTGCGAATAGTGATACCAGTACAGCAGCATCGAGCCGAGCGACGCCATCAGCCGGTCCGCGATGTCGCGCGCGCCCGGCAGGTTGTGGTCGTCCTTTTCCGGCAGCACGGTGCCGAGCACCGACACGCCCGTGCGCATCACGTCCATCGGATGCGCGGACGCCGGCACCCATTCGAGCGCCGCCTTCACGTTCGCGGGCAGTCCGCGCATCGCGCGCAGCTTCGTCTTGTACGCGGCCAGCTCGGTGACGTTCGGCAGCGTCTCGTGCACGAGCAGATGCGCGATCTCCTCGAATTCGCTCGAGCCGGCGATATCGAGAATGTCGTAGCCGCGGTAATGCAGATCGTTACCGGTCTTGCCGACCGTGCACAGCGCCGTATTGCCCGCCGCGACGCCCGACAGCGCGACCGACTTCTTCGGCTTGAAACCGCCCGCGGCGCTCGTTGCTGTTGCTTCCTTTGTCTCGCTCATCCTTACACTCTCCTGGGTTCGAATCCTTGAATCCTTGTATCCGTGCTTCAGTTCCGGCCTTGGCTGAAAAGCTGGTCCAGCTTGTCTTCGTATGCGTAATAGCCGAGATATTCGTAAAGCTCCGCGCGCGTCTGCATCGTCGGCACGGCGGCCTTCTGCGTGCCGTCGCGGCGCACCGTCTCGTAGAAATTCAGCGCGGCCTTGTTCATCGCGCGATACGCGCCGCAGCAATACAGCGCGATGTCGACGTTCGCGCCCTTCAGCTCGTCGATCGTGAAGAGCGGCGTCGAGCCGAACTCGGTCAGGTTCGCGAGGATCGGCACCTTCACCGCTTCCTTGAAGCGGCGGTAGTCATCGAGCGTCTTCATCGCTTCGGGGAAGATCATGTCCGCGCCCGCCTCGACGTACGCGATCGCGCGCTCGATCGCCGCATCGATGCCCTCGGCCGCCGCGGCGTCGGTGCGCGCCATGATCACGAAGGTCTCGTCGGTGCGCGCGTCGACGGCCGCCTTGATCCGGTCGACCATCTCGCCAGTCGGCACGCATTCCTTGCCCGGACGGTGGCCGCAGCGCTTCTGGCCGACCTGGTCCTCGAGGTGCACCGCGCCGACGCCCGCCTTGATGAACGAGCGGATCGTGCGCGCGATGTTGAACGCGCCGCCCCAGCCGGTATCGATGTCGACGAGAAGCGGCAGGTTCGTCGCGTTGGTGATGCGGTTCGCGTCGACGAGCACGTCGTCCATCGTGCTGATGCCGAGATCGGGAATGCCGAGCGAGTTCGCGGCGACGCCGCCGCCCGACAGATAGACCGCCTTGAAGCCGACCGCCTCGGCCATCTTCGCGGCGTACGCGGTGATCGCGCCGACCACCTGCAGCGGCTGCTCGGCCGCGACCGCCGCGCGGAATTTCGCGCCGGCGCTGATCAGTTGTGGGTTGCCCATCGACTCCTCCTGAAAGATGCTCGTGAGTAGCAAGGTCCGGGCCAAGGCGTTCGCCGGCCGCTAACTTGCTGATTCTGCGCGCATTCCATGCTCGGCGCTCACATCGGATGATTGCAATATCGAAATTGAAATTCCATATTTGAAATTCAAGCGCGATAATGCGGATCGTCATCCATCCGTCCGAGCGCCACGCTCGTTCAGCCTTTCGGCCCTCAGCATGAGCACCCTGCCCGAAACCGGCGTGCGGCCGCGCGTCTGGGCAGTCGGCATCAGCCGGCTGCGCGCGTTGTTTCGCGACATCGCCGACGAATACGAAGAGCGCGCCGACCTGCGGATCGTCGCGCGCGGCTACGAGGAGGCGATCACCGCGCTCGCGACGGCGGGCGCCGGGCGCCCCGACGCGATCGTCGCCGCCGGCTCGAACGGCACCTACCTGAAGGCGCGCGTGCGCGTGCCTGTCGTACTCGTCAATCCGACCGGCTTCGACGTGATGCACGCGCTCGCCCGCGCGCGGCGAGACGCGACGCGGATCGCGCTCGTCAGCTACGGCGAGACGCCGCCCGAGGTGCGCAGCTTCGCGGCCGCGTATGGGCTCGACGTCGCGTTCGCGTCGTACCAGACCGCGCAGGAAGCGGAGACGCGCGTGCTCGAGATGCGCGATCGCGGCATCGAGACCGTCGTCGGGCCGGGGCTCGTCACCGATCTCGCCGCGAACGTCGGGATGGGCGCGGTGTTCCTCTACTCGCACGCGTCGGTGCGCGCGGCCGTCAACACCGCGCTCGAAGTCGCGCACGCGACGCACGGCGAAGCGCTGCGCCGCGAGCGCCTCGACAACCTGCTGCAGCATCTGCGCGACGGCGTCGTCGCGCTCGATGGCGAGGGCCGCGTCGAGGCGATCAACGAGCGGCTCGCGCTCGCGCTCGGCATTGAGCCGTCGACCGCGGTCGGCCGCGCGCTGCACGACCTGACGCCCGAGCTGCGCACGCTGCGCGCGGCCGACGGCGACACGCTCGCGACCGTGCGCGGCGTGCGCTACGTCGTTCATCGCGGCCCGCTCGCCGCGAGCGCCGGCGCGCCGGGCAGCGTGCTGACGTTCCAGGAATCGCGCGCGGTCGAGCGGCTCGACCGCACGCTGCGCTCGCATCAGCATGCGCAGCAGTTCACCGCGCGCTACCGGCTCGACGACGTCGTCGGCGCGTCGCCCGCGATCGCGCACGCGCGCGATCTCGCGCGGCGCTACGCGAAATCGGACGCGACCGTGCTGATCCTCGGCGAAAGCGGCACCGGCAAGGAGATGATCGCGCAGAGCCTGCATGCGCTGTCCGCGCGCCGCAAGTATCCGTTCGTCGCGGTGAACTGCGGCGCGTTTCCGGAAGCGCTGCTCGAAAGTGAGCTGTTCGGCTACGAGGAAGGCGCGTTCACCGGCGCGCGGCGCGGCGGCAAGGCGGGGCTCTTCGAAGCCGCGCACCGCGGCACGCTGTTCCTCGACGAGATCGGCGAAATGCCGCCGTCGCTGCAAAGCCGGCTGCTGCGCGTGCTGCAGGAACGCGAAGTCGTGCGCGTCGGCTCGACCGAGCCGATTCCGATCGACATCCGCGTCGTCGCGGCGACGCACCGGCCGCTCCTCGCAGCCGTCGAAGCGGGCGCGTTCCGCGCGGATCTGTATTACCGGCTGAACATCCTGAACATCGGGCTGCCGCCGCTGCGCAAGCGCGCGGCCGACATTCCCGCGCTCGCCGCGACGCTGTTGGCGCAAGCCGCGCGCCGCGAGCCGCGGCTCGCCGAGCGATTGCGCGACGCACGCGACGCGGCGCGTGCGCTCGAAGCGGCGAACGCGGCGCTGATGCGCTATCGGTGGCCCGGCAACGTGCGCGAATTGCAGAACGTGATCGAGCGGATCGCGGTGGAGCTCGCCGATGCGGACGAGCGCGGCCATGTGGCCGTGAGCGTCGACACGTTGCGTGCGATAGCGCCCGAAGTGCTCGCGGCCGATGCGTTCGCAACGGGCGGTGACGGCGACGTCGATGCGGGCGGCAACGATCGCGCCGCGCAAGGTCCAACGCTCGTGCAGCGTCGCCGGCGCGCGGAGGCGGACGAAATCCGCGCCGCGCTCGACGCATGCGGCGGCGATCGCGATCGCGCGTGCGCGATGCTCGGCATCAGCAAGACGACACTGTGGCGCAAGCTCGCCGCGGACGAAGGGAAAGCGCGCGGCGTTCGGGGCGACCGGAAGCGCGGCGGCGGCGCGTGACGCTCGCGAATCGCGGTTTCATGGCGGCGTTCTTTCACTCCGGCTTTTGAGTCATTCTGATTTCCGCTCGCCATTCGCCGTTCGCGTCGCGCGAAACGCGAGCGGCGACGCGCGCGCATCGCGCGACGGAACGCACGTTCCAGCCCTTTTCGGCGTTTACGATTTACATCGATACGCAGCCATTCTTCTTATTTAAGGAACGCGCGGTCGCGCCGATAACCAGCCATCGCCAGCAGGCGACACCGCATTCCCCAGCCATTCCCGAGGTCAGATGAAGCTCCGCCGCAAAATCCCCCTTGCCTTCGCGGCAGCGCTCGTCCTGACGTCCGCCGGCGCGTTCTACGGCATCCACGCGCTCAATCGCTCGCTCGACACATACGGCACGACGGTCCAGCAAAACGTCGCGAACGAGCGGATGGTGTCCGCGACGCTCGTTGCATTCAAGCTGCAAGTTCAGGAGTGGAAGGACACGCTGCTGCGCGGCAAGGATCCGGCGAAACTCGACAAGTACTGGAGCGCGTTCCGGCAGCGCGAACAGACAGTCGATGCGCTCGCCGCCGAATTGAAGTCGAAGCTGCCCGACAGCGAGAGCCGCAGGCTGATCGAGCAATTCGCGTCGGCGCACGCGGAAATGGGGCAAGGCTATCGTAAGGGATTCGAAGCATTCAAGGCATCGGGCTTCGATCCGTCCACCGGCGATCAGGCAGTCGCGGGCGTCGATCGTGCGCCCGCCGCGCTGCTCGAAAAGGCCGCGCAGAACATTGCCGCCGACAGCGCGCGCGTATCGGCCGATGCCGCAAGCGACGCCGTGCGCGCGACGACGGTCGGCATCGTCGCGACGCTCGTCGTGTTCGCGCTCGCGCTCGGCGGCGGCGTGTGGTTCAGCGGCACGGTGGCGCGTCCGCTTGCACACGCGCTCGCGTGCGTGCGCCGGATCGCGACAGGCGATCTGTCGACGCCGATCGACGCGCGCGGCGACGACGAGATCGCCGAACTGCTCGCCGCGCTGAAGGACATGCAGGCGAGCCTGTCGCACGTCGTCCGCGACGTGCGGCACAACGCCGACGGCGTCGCGACGGCGAGCGCGCAGATCGCGTCGGGCAATCTCGATCTGTCGTCGCGCACCGAGGAGCAGGCGGCGTCGCTCGAAGAAACGGCCGCGAGCATGGACGAGCTCACGTCGACCGTGCGCCGCAATGCCGAGCATGCGCAGCATGCGTGCGCGGTCGCGGGCGCGGCGTCGACGACCGCGATACGCGGCGGCGACGTGATGCGCCAAGTCGTCGACACGATGCACGGAATCGCGGACAGCTCGAGCAAGGTCGCCGAAATCATCGCGGTCATCGACGGCATCGCGTTCCAGACCAACATCCTCGCGCTGAATGCGGCCGTCGAGGCCGCGCGCGCGGGCGAGCAAGGGTGCGGCTTCGCGGTCGTCGCGGGTGAAGTGCGCACACTCGCGCAGCGCAGCGCGACGGCCGCGCGCGAAATCAAGACGCTGATCGAGCAGTCGACCGAGCGCGTCGGCGCGGGCTCCGCGCTCGTCGGCGACGCGGGGCGGATCATCGGCGAGATCGTCGGTTCGGTGCGGCAGGTGACGGACATCGTCAGCGAGATCGCGTCGGCGTCGAACGAGCAGAGCGTCGGCATCGAGCAGGTCAACCACGCGGTCGCGCAAATGGACAACGTGACGCAGCAGAACGCGGCGCTCGTCGAAGAGGCGTCCGCGGCCGCGCATGCGCTCGCCGAACAGGCGCGCGCGCTGCACGGCGCGGTGGCGGTGTTCAAGCTGCATGGCGACCGCGCCGCCGAGCGCGACGCTGTGCGCGGCGCGCGCGATACGCGGCGGCCCGCCGAGCGCGATCCGCGGCCAGTGGACGCATTCGCTTGAAGGCTAAGCGAGCGGAGCGGCAAAGCGCCGGTTAGGCGCAACCTGACCGGATCGTGCGCGGCGAAACGGCCGCGCATTGCCGCTACGTCAGCGGGAAGCATTTCGGTAAAGCGTCATTGGCTGCCGCTCCATCGGCCTTCTAACGATGCGTGCGTCGACAACCGCGACTCGACGCCGATGCGAACCCACATGCACGCGCTGTCGCTGCGTTTGGATTTGCGCACGAAACGCACGCCGATGCCTCGAATCCGGCGTGGCGTTCGCCGACGCGCCGCTCCTACGCATCACTCCGACCCTACATGCACGGCTTGCTCGCGACGAAGTGAAACCACGCTTCATCGCCGAAATCCTGCTCGCACCGCAAAGGCTTGCCGGTCGAACCGCCGAACGCCGCGCGCAGCCGAAGGCCGGCGTCGGCGAGTTGCCGCTGCTGCGTCGCGAAATCGGTATACATGATGAGTATCCCGAACTTGTGCGCAGCGCACACGCGCATCGCATAACCATCGAACGCTCGGTTGAAACGCGAATTGCGGAAATAGTTGAACACGCCGATCGGCAGCGAATACGTGATGCGCGCCGCGTCGAGCGCGATCGAAAACGGATTCGCCGAGCGCCGCGGCAACCGAACGAGCCGCGACGGCCCTTCGCGATAGCTCGGCCCCGCGAGATTATGCGTCGAGAACAGCGTGAAGCCGCCCGGCCTCAGCACGCGCGCGAATTCCTTCAGGATCGACATCCGGCCGTCGTGATCGACGGCGTCGATGCCGTTGTAGCTGAACACGACGAGCGAGAAGCTTTCGTCCGCGAACGTCGACATGTCGCGCGCATCCATCTGATAGACGCGCGTGCCCGGATGATTGCGCCGGCAGATCTCGACGAGCTCGGGCGTGTAATCGACGGCCGTGTAATCGGCGCTGATCGCCTTCAGCATCGGCACGGTGCGTCCGCCGCCGACGCCGACGTCGAGAATCGGCTCGGCGCGCACGCGCTCGGCGATCCACGCAAGCGCAGCGGCCTCGCCCGGATCGGTCCAGCCGGTCGCGCTCCCGTATCCGCGAAGCGCGCTGCGGCTGCGCCAGACGGCCTGATTGATGCGGTCCTGCATGAAACCCTCGTTCACGACTCCCCCTCTTCGCCGACGGTCCCGGCGAATCGCCGCACTTCGTTGAACTCACTTCGAGTATCGTCACCGGCCGGGACGCGTCTCTGTTCTACGGCTTACATTGGGGGAGATTTCGAAGGAAGCTTCGACGCGGCGCGCATCGAGCGCGCCGCTCCTTCGTTCGGCGGCAACGTCCGCCGCGCGCCTGCGTTCGATGCAGGATCATCACTCTCGCGCGAAGCGATCGGTCGCCGCGATCAGTGCACGCAGGATGCCCGGCTCGTCGTACGCGTGGCCCGCGTCGGGCACGATCTCGAACGACGCCCTCGGCCACGCCTTCGCCAGCTCCCATGCGGTGCGGGCGGGCGTGGCGACGTCGTAGCGCCCCTGCACGATCACGCCCGGGATGTCCGCGAGACGATGCGCGTCGCGCAGCAACTGCCCTTCTTCGATGAAACCTTGATGAACGAAATAGTGATTTTCGATGCGGGCGAACGCGAGCGCGTAGTGCGCGTCGCCGAAATGCGCTTCGTGCGCGGGATTCGGCAGCAGCGTGATCGTCCGGCCTTCCCAGACGCTCCACGCGCGCGCGGCTTCGAGCTTCGCGGCTTCGTCGTCGCCCGTCAGGCGGCGGCGATAGGCGGCCATCAGGTCCGAGCGCTCGGAAAGCGGAATGGGGGCGACGAATGCTTCCCAGAGGTCCGGGAACAGCCACGACGCGCCTTCCTGGTAATACCAGAGCAGCTCCGACTGGCGCACCGTGAAGATGCCGCGCACGACGAGCTCGCTGACGCGCGCCGGATGCGTTTCCGCATAGGCGAGCGCGAGCGTGCTGCCCCACGAGCCGCCGAACACGAGCCAGCGCTCGACGCCGGCCATCTCGCGCAGCCGCTCGATGTCGTCGACGAGATGCCAGGTCGTGTTGTTGTCGAGGCTCGCGTGCGGCGTCGAGCGGCCGCAGCCGCGCTGGTCGAACAGCAGCACGTTGTAGCGCGCGGGATCGAAAAGGCGGCGGTGATCGGCGTTGCAGCCGCCGCCCGGGCCGCCGTGCAGGAAGACGGCCGGCTTGCCGTCGGGATTGCCGCAAAGCTCCCAGTACACGCGATGGCCGTCGCCGGTGTCGAGGAAGCCTTGTGCATAGGGTTCGATCGGTGGATACAAGAGACGCTCCGGATAAATGGAAGAAAACGACCGGAGCGATCGGGCGCGGCCAGCCCGCGCACGTGCGCGCTGGCCGCCGACGGCTCCGGTTCGGCTCGACGTCGAAAGCGACGCCTCATTATGCCGAGTCGCCGGAAAAACGGCGCACTCGCGATCGGCGTCCGTGCGCGTCAAACGCCGCCGCCCGCGCGCGGCTCCATGAACGTGTGCCGGAAATACTCGCGCACCGCATGCATCGCCGGACTGAATTCGGTGTTCCTGCGCCACGCGAGCCCGACGCTCATCGGCGGCACCGGATCGCGCAACAGCACCGTCTCGATCCGCCGCCCTTCGAGCGACCACGGCCGATAGACCATGTCCGACAGAATCGCGACGCCGCTGCCGTTCGCGACCATGCTGCGCACCGCCTCGACCGACGACGTTCGCAGGATCACGTTCGGCCGGTACGGCGTCTCGTTCCAGTAGCGCAACGCGGTGTACGCGGCTTCGTCGACCGTCAGCATCACGAACGGTTCCGGCGCGACGTCGGCGAACGTCACGCTCTCGCGCTTGAGCAGCGGATGATGCGCACCGACCCACAGCCGGCGCGCCGAATGAATGACGGGCTCGAGCACGAGCTCGGGATTCGACACGTTCGACGTCAGCAGCACCGCCATGTCGTAGCGCCCGGCGATCAAGCCTTCTTCGATCGATTCGCGATTCAGCTCGTGAAGCTGGATCGTCAGCCGCGGATACTGCGTGTTCAGACGCAGCAGATGATGCGGCAGGAAGTAGCCGAGCACCGTGTAGCTCGCGGCGATCGCGAGCGTGCCCGTCAGCGTGCTTTCGAGGTTCGGGATGCGCATCGCCTCGTCGACCGACGACAGGATCGTGTACGCCTGATTCAGGAAGCGCCGGCCCGTGTGGGTCAGCGTGACGCCTGTCGCCGTGCGCATGAAGAGCTGCGTGCCGAGGCTGTCTTCGAGTTCGCGGATCGCGCTCGTGACGGCCGATTGCGAAATCGTCAACTGGATCGCCGCCTGTGAGATCTGTCCGAGCTCCGCGGTCGCAACGAAATACTTCAGTTGCCTGAGGGTTAACGCCATGGCGACCACCTGAAAAATCGATAACGCAGCCGGCGGTATCTTATCAGTCGATCTTCATCGCGTGCGCATCCGCCAAAAATGCCGCCGGCACGCGGCCCACAACGATCTGACGAATCCATGCATATCGGCCGATATCGAAAAAATCGATATCGAGACATATAAAAATAGAACTATTTTGGCGACCGCGGCCCGACTAACCTAGCTTCGAACACGGTCGACGCGCCCTTTCCGGTGCGCGGGCCGGCGACGAAGGAGGCATTCAGCATGCGAAAACACAGCGTCGACCTGAACTCCGACATGGGCGAAGGCTTCGGTCCGTGGAAGATCGGCGACGGGGTCGACGACGAGATCATGCCGCTCATCAGCTCGGCGAACATCGCGACGGGTTTTCATGCGGGCGATCCCAACATCATGGCGCGCACCGTGCAGCTCGCGAAGAACGCGGGCGTCGGCATCGGCGCGCATCCCGGCTTTCGCGATCTCGTGGGCTTCGGCCGCCGCGACGTCAACGAAGCGCCGCAAGCGCTCGTCAACGACATCCTGTATCAGCTCGGCGCGCTGCGCGAGTTCGCACGCTTTCACGGCGTGAGCGTTCAGCACGTGAAGCCGCACGGCGCGCTCTACATGCGCGCCGCACGCGACGAGGCGCTGTCGCGGCTCCTCGTCGAGACGCTGCAGCAACTCGATCCGACGCTGCTGCTTTTCTGCATGGAAGCGTCGGTCACGCACCGGATCGCGCGCGAGCTCGGCCAGCCGGTCGTTCGCGAGTTCTACGCGGACCGCGACTACGACCGCAGCGGCTCGATCGTGTTCACGCGCCGCGTCGGCAAGCTCGATCCGCGACAGGTCGCGGACAAAGTGCTGCGCGCGTGCGTCGACGGCCGCGTCGCGACCGTCGACGGCGAAGACATCGACATCGATTTCGATTCGATCTGCATTCACAGCGATACGCCGGGCGCGCTGCAGCTCGTCCGGGCGACCCGCGACGCGCTCGTCGCGCACGACATCCGCATCGCCGCGCCCGCCGCGGCCGCAATCCGCATCGATCAGGCTTGAGGAGCGTACCAAGATGGCATTACACGATATCGTCAGTCCCCTGCCTGGGACGTTCTATCGGCGTCCGTCGCCCGACGCGGACCATTACGTCGAAGTCGGCTCGACGGTCGGGCTCGGCGCGGTCGTCGGGCTCGTCGAAGTGATGAAGCAGTTCACCGAGATCGAAACCGCGACTGCGGGCCGCATCACGGAGGTGCTCGTCGACGACGGCGAGCCCGTCGACGCCGGGCAAGTGCTGATGCGAATCGAGGCGTGAACGCGATGAACGACATGAATTCGACGCACGATTCGTTCTACCGACCATCGCGGATCAGGACGGTGTTCGTCGCGAATCGCGGCGAGATCGCGGTGCGCGTGATCCGCGCCGCGCAGGAACTCGGCATGCGCGCGATCGCGGCGGTCAGCGACGCGGATCGCGACAGCCTCGCTGCACGGATGGCCGACGAAGCGGTGCACATCGGCCCATCGCATGCGGCGAAGAGCTATCTGAACCCGGCCGCGATTCTCGCCGCCGCGCGGCAGTGCAACGCCGACGCGATTCATCCGGGCTACGGCTTTCTGTCGGAGAACGCGGGCTTCGCCGCGCAGGTCGAGGCGGCGGGCTTGATCTTCGTCGGTCCGTCGGCGCACGTGATCGCGACGATGGGCGACAAGGCCCGCGCACGCGAGACTGCGCAGCGCGCGAACGTGCCGACGGTGCCGGGCAGCGACGGCGTCGTGACATCGCTCGACGAAGCGCGCGCGGTGGCCGAGCGCATCGGCTACCCGGTGATGATCAAGGCGGCCGCGGGCGGCGGCGGGCGCGGCATCCGCGTCGCGCACGACGACGCGCGGCTCGACGCCGAGCTGCCGCTCGCGCAGCGCGAAGCGCAGGCCGCGTTCGGCGACGGCGGCGTCTATCTCGAACGTTTCATCGCACGCGCACGGCACATCGAAGTGCAGGTGCTCGGCGACGGGACGAACGCGATTCATCTGTTCGAACGTGAATGCTCGTTGCAGCGGCGGCGTCAGAAGATCCTCGAAGAGGCGCCGTCGCCTTCGCTGACGCACGCACTGCGCGACGCGCTGTGCGCATCGGCGACGCGTCTCGCGCGGCAGGTCGGCTATCGCAGCGCGGGCACGCTCGAATATCTGTTCGACGAATCGCGCAGCGAGTTCTACTTCATCGAAATGAACACGCGGATCCAGGTCGAACATCCGGTGACGGAGGCGATCACGGGCGTCGATCTCGTGCGCGAGATGCTGCGCATCGCGGACGGTGAGCCGCTGCGCTTCGCGCAGGACGACATCGTGCTGCGCGGCGCCGCGCTCGAATGCCGGATCAACGCGGAAGACCCGGTGCACGATTTCCGGCCGAATCCCGGCCGCATCGACGAGCTGGTATGGCCGGCCGGCCCCGGCGTGCGGATCGATACGCTGCTCTATCCGGGCTACACGGTGCCGCCGTTCTACGATTCGCTGCTCGCGAAGCTGATCGTGCACGACGAGAGCCGTGCGGCCGCGCTGGCGCGGCTCGCACGTGCGCTGCGCGAACTGCGCATCGGCGGCGTGAAGACGACCGCGCCGCTGCACCGTGCGCTGCTCGAAGACGACGACGTCCGCGCGGGCCGCTATCACACGAATTACCTGGAAGCCTGGATGAGCGCATGGCGCGCGCGGCTCAACGCCGACGCGGGCGCATCGCCGAGGCTGGGAGAGGCAGCATGACGATCCGATACACGTTCGGCGGCGACGAATTCATCTTCGTCGAGATCAGCGAATCGATGTCGCTCGACGCATTCTTCAAGGGCACCGCGATCACGCGCGAGCTGCAGCGCCGCAAGATGCCGGGCGTGAGCGAGATTTGCCCGGCGAATGCGTCCTACCAGGTTCGTTACGATCCCGACGTGATCGCGCCGGACGCGCTGCTCGCGCTATTGAAAGACATCGAAGCCGACGTCGGCGATGCGGAATTGAACCTCGATACGCGGATCGTCGAAGTGCCCGTGCTCTACGACGATCCGTGGACGCACGAGACGCTGATGCGCTTTCGCGAACGGCATCAGGACCCGGACTCGACCGACCTCGAATACGCGGCGCGAATCAACGGCAAGCGGGACGTCGACGCATTCATCGCCGCGCATTCCGGCTCGCCGTGGTTCGTGTCGATGGTCGGCTTCGTCGCGGGCCTGCCGTTCATGTACCAGATGGTCGAGCGCGGACGGCAGCTTCAGGTGCCGAAATATCTGCGGCCGCGCACCGATACGCCGAAACTCACCGTCGGCCACGGCGGCTGCTTCGGCTGCATCTATTCGGTGCGCGGCGCGGGCGGCTATCAGATGTTCGGCGTGACGCCCGCGCCGATTTTCGATCCGGCGCAGCGGCTCGATTACCTGCGCGACTTCATGGTGTTCTTCCGCCCCGGCGACATCGTGAAGTTCAAGCCGATCGATCGCGCCGCATACGACGCGGCGATCGCCGAGGTCGAAGCGGGCACGTTCACGTTGCGCGTGAAGCCGGTGAAGTTCGCGCTCGATGCGTTCCTGCGCGATCCGGACGCGTACAACCGTTCTCTCGTCGAGGTGCTGGATGCCAACTGATTCGCTCAACGTGATCGAGGTCGTGAAGCCGGGTCTCGCGACGTCAGTGCAGGACGCCGGCCGACAGGGCTACTACCACGTCGGCATTCCGCCGTCCGGCGCGCTCGATCAATTCTCGCTGCGCGCGGCGAACCTGCTCGTCGGCAACGACGAAGACGCCGCAGTGCTCGAATGCACGCTGCTCGGCCCGCAGTTGCTGTTTCGTCGCGACGCGCTGATCGCTGTGACGGGCGCGGAGATGGCGCCGCGAATCGACGGCGCCGCGCAGCCGTGCAACGTCGCGCTGCGCATCCGCGCGGGCAGCACGCTGACGTTCGACTACGTGAAGCAAGGCGCGCGCGCGTATCTCGCGGTCTCGGGCGGCATCGACGTGCCGGTCGTGCTCGGCAGCCGCTCGACGTACACGCTCGGCGCGATCGGCGGACACGAAGGACGGCGTCTTCAGAAAGGCGACACGCTGCCGATCGGCGCGGCGAAGCGCGCCGGACGCGAAGGCGCGACATTGCCCGACACGCTGCGCACGCCGCTCGCGCGCGAAGTCGAATTGCGCGTGCTGCCGGGCCTCTACCACCACCGGCTGACCGACGAATCGGCGCGCACGTTCTTCGAGGACACGTGGGTCGTCGCGCCGGAGGCCGACCGCATCGGCTATCGCTACCGGCAAGGCCGCGCGCTGCGCTTTTGCGAGCGCGAGCAGCCGTTCGGCGCGGGCGCCGATCCGTCGAACATCGTCGACGCGTGCTATCCGATCGGCTCGATTCAGGTGCCGGCCGGCATCGAGCCGATCATCCTGCATCGCGACGCGGTGTCGGGCGGCGGCTACGCGACGATCGGCACGGTCATCAGCGCCGACATGGATCTGATCGGCCAGATGCAGCCGAACCATCACGCGCGCTTCGTCGCGGTGACGATGGCCGATGCGCTCGCCGCCCGGCGAGACGCGCAGCGCCGGCTCGCGCGTCTGCGCGACGCGTTATGGCCGCACGGCGGCTGATGGTTGCCGCTCGGGGCGACTGACGCCGCCCCGCTCTTCCCGTCGATGTCGATAACGAATCGCGCGGCGCATCGCACCGCGTGCGAGGGCCTGCATCCTTTGTTTTGGATGCCTTGACGTTGTGACGCGTGCGCCGTGTCGCCGCCGCTCGTCGCGGCGGACGCGGCGCATTTCCCGAATGCAAGTGCCAACGGAGCAGGATCATGGCCAATACCACTCAAGCAGCCGCCGAAGGCGAGCTGGATCTTTCGACGGTCGCGATGCCGGACGGCGCGCGAATGCAGGCGTTTCCGCTGACAATGGCGTGGTGGGCGGTATGCAGCGCGGTGTTCTACATCGTCGTCGGCGCGACGCTCGCACTCGACTACGGCGCGCGCAACGCGCTGATCGGGATGGTGCTGTCGGTCGTCTCGTACGGATTGATCAACGCGGCGATGAGCCGCTATGCGATTCGCACCGGCCTGTCCGTCGCACTGTTCTCGCGCGTGCTGTTCGGCAGCGCGGGCGCCGCGCTCGCGACGCTGATCTTCTTTGCGACCGCGATCTACTACGCGGTGTTCGAAGGCTCGGTGATCGCGGTCGCCGCGCACGGCCTGATGCCGTCGCTCGACTATAAATGGGCCGCGTTGATCGTCGTCTGCTACAGCGTGCCGCTGATCTTCGGCAGCGTGCAGCACTGGCTCGACAAGTTCAATGGCGTGCTGCTGCCGTTCTATCTGTTCGGACTGCTCGCAGCCGTCGTGCTCGCGACGCATCGCTACGGCTACAACGCCGCATGGCTCGATTTCGGCCCCAAGGGCAGCGTGCCCGCCGACGGCTGGTGGAAATGCTTCGTCTACTACATGGGCGTATGGGTGCTGATGATGTTCACGTTCGACTACGCGCGCTTCGGCCGCCGGGAAGACGCGACCTATCACGGCCGCTGGAACTTCGGAATGCCGTTCTATCTCGTTACGTTCGTCGTCAACGGCGCGGCCGGCATCTATCTCGTCAGCACGATTCCGGGGCTCGGTACGCTATCCGAAGTATCGGTCGTCACCGCGCTGCTCAAGCTGATGGGCGTCTGGGGGCTGCTGTTCGTCTGGGTCACGCAATCGCGAATCAACACCGCGAACTACTATCTCGCGACCGTCAACATGCAGGCGTTCTTCCAGAAAGCCGCCGGGCTGCGCGCGCCGAAATACGTGTGGGCGCTCGTCGTCGGCGCTGTCGTCTACGCGCTGATGATGGCCGACGTCTTCTCGAAGCTGCTGCAGGCGCTCGCGTGGCAGGGCGTGTTCATCGTGGCGTGGGTCGGCGTCGCGCTCGCGCACATCCTGTCGACGCGCTACGAAGAACTGCTCGGCGGCGACATCGAATGCCGCGACACGCATGTGCCCGCGTTCAATCCGGGCGGGCTGACCGCGTGGTTCGCCGGCGTATTCGCCGGGATGATGCTGACGATGGCGTCGGGCTTCGTGCAATCGCTGTCCGCGCCGGCGACGTTCGCCGTATCGTGGATCGTCTATCGCGGCATGCTCGTGTCGGCGAAGCGGGCGTGGTTCGTGCGGGAGATGTGATGCTGCGCCGAGCGGCGGCGGCGCGGCCAGGCCGCGCCTAAAACGAGACGCCGCCGCCTTTCATGTCTGAACATTGAATGCTCGAATTCAGATCTCGATCAAAAAAAACGCTCACCGGGATACGTAAAATAAGCATCGACACGATATCGAGCGTCATTGCGTGGACAGTACGCATTCGTGAATGCGAGCGGGAAAAAGCCGGAACTTCGGCATCGAAAATGCGAACCAAGTAGATAAATGATTCGACGCTTGCGACCCACGATACCGACTCGCGCCGAACCGATGTCTCATTGGCTGGAACGACCCGGGGCACTGCTTTGATGAATCAGCCTGGCGACACACGGCAACGCTCGTTTGAACGTGTTCGTACGCTCTGCGCGATCATATGCGTCGCGCTCGCGAGCATCGCGGCGTCCATCATGCAACCCGCCGGGGCCGCGCAATCGGTCCATGACGCATCCGCCGCGCCTTCTTCGTCTTTATCCTCCGCTTCATCGACGCCTCACACTCGTGCGAGCGCATCGAGGACATCCGAATCGTCCGGCGCATCGGCTGCATCGGCTGCATCGGCTGCATCGGCTGCGTCGGCTGCATCGGCTGCATCGAACGCATCGGCCACATCCGAAACGCCCGCCGCATCCGCGCCCGCGCAAGGATCGGGCGCGCAGGCCACACAGCCCCGAGCGCTCACCGTCCCACCCGTGCCGCCGCTGTCCGAAGCCGAATCCGCGGACGTGACACGCCGCGCGCTCGCGCTGCGCACGGCGTTCGCGCAGGAAGTCACGCGACGCCTGAAAGTGCCGCTCGCCGAGCAGCGCGCGTATGGCGAGCGCCTGCAGCAGATGCTCGATGCGAACGGTCTGGGCGAACTGGCTCGTGAATACGTCGTGCTCGTCGATCGCGCCCGGAACGTGCAGGCAGCGTTCATCTACTTCCGCACGACGCGGAACAACGCATGGCAGATGATCGGCGCGTCGCCCGTCGCGACCGGGCTGCCCGGCCAGTACGACCATTTCGTGACACCGCTCGGCGTGTTCGAGCACACGCCGGCGAACATGGATTTCCGCGCGGAAGGCACGATGAACGACAACGGCATCCGCGGCTACGGGCAGCACGACATGCGCATCTACGATTTCGGCTGGGCGAACGCGGAGCGTGGCTGGGGCAAGGGCGGCGTGTCGCAGATGCGCTTCCAGATGCATGCGACGGACCCGGAATTTCTCGAGCCGCTGCTCGGCATTCGCCACTCGAAGGGATGCGTGCGGATTCCGGCGTCGCTGAATGTCTTCATCGATCAGCACGGCATCCTCGACGCCGAGTACGAAGCGCGCGCCGCCGGCGGCGAAGCGCCGTGGGTGCTGCGCGCGCATCGGCAAATCACGCCCTGGGCGGGCCGCTATCTCGTCGTCGTCGATTCGGAGCGCAAGACGCGTCCCGCATGGTCGCCCGCGCCGGGCAGGAAGGCGCATGCGAAAGTGCCGAAGGGCGGCGACACCGCGGATTGACGTGGCCACTCGCGGCCGGGCGCGAGCGCGAGCACGGGCGCGCGCGCCGTCACGCCGAATCGCAGCAATCGGATCGCACGCGATTTCGCCCGAACGAAGCCGCATGCATTCCAATCGCCCTTGCCTTTGTCAGCGGCTTGGCGCCACCGCGCCATCCGTCGTCGCCGGCGACGGTGCGCGACAATCGCCCGGCCCGGCGCCGAACCCGTCGAACGCCGCCTTCGCCCGATACTGCGCCTCCCACATGGCTCGATAGCGTCCATCGACCGCGATCAGCTCGTCGTGCCGCCCCTGCTGCACGAGCCGCCCGCCTTCGATCACGAGAATCCGGTCCGCGCCGACGATCGTCGACAGGCGATGCGCGATCACGACGACGGTCTTGTCCCGCACGAGCGCATCGATCGCACGCTGCACCGCCAGCTCGCTTTCGACGTCGAGCGCCGCGGTCGGCTCGTCGAGAATCACGATCGGCGCGTCCTTCAGCAATGCGCGCGCGATCGAGATGCGCTGGCGTTCGCCGCCCGACAGCCTGCCGCCGATCTCGCCGAGCCGCGTCTGCCAGCGCTGTGGCAGGCGTTCGATGAATTCGTGGCACTGCGCGGCGCGCGCCGCGGCTTCGACTTCCTCGTCGGTCGCGTCCGGCCGCGCCATGCGGATGTTCGCGAGCACCGTGTCGTCGAACAGATAGACGTCCTGAAACACGACTGAAATCAACGCATTCAGCGCCGTTTCCGGAATCTGCCGGATGTCGACGCCGCCGATCTCGATCGAGCCGCGCTGCGGATCGGCATGACGCAGCAGCAAGCGCGCGATCGTCGACTTGCCTGAACCCGACGGACCGACGAGCGCCGTCATCCCGTTCGCCGGCAGCGTTGCGCTGAAGCCGCCGAGCGCGTCGCCCGTCGCCCGCGCGTAACGGAACGACACGTCGTCGAAACGCAGCTCGAAGCGGGTCGGCACGCACGGCGGCTGCCGCGACGGCAGCGGCTCGATCGCGAGCAGCGCCTCGATGCGTTCCAGCGCGGCCTCGATCATCTCGACGACCGCCGTATAGCCGATCAACGTCGCCATCGGCTCGGAGAAACGCACGACGATCACCATCACAGCCGCGACGACCGGCAGTTCGAGCGTGCCCATCACCACCCACGTGACGGCCGCCGCGACGACGAGTTGCAGGCCGAGCTCGACGACGCTCGCGACGATGAGATTCGGCTTCGCACTCCTGCGATGCGCGGCCGTCTGCATATCGAGCAGTTTCGCGCAGCCGTGGGCGAGCGTCGACGCTTTCGCCGCGTCGCTGCATGCCGCGCGCAGCACCGGCAGCCCTTGCGTGAATTCGACGATGTCGGCGTTCAATCGACTGTGCGCGTCCGCGAGCGCGCGCATCCCGCGCCCGAGCGCCGGCCGGCGCCAGCGGTAAAGCGGCACGATCGCGGGGAACACGAGCAGCAGAATCAGGCCCATGCGCCAGTCGACGAACAGCGTGGCGAGCGCGACGACGCAAGGCGTAATGGTCGCGAGCGCGATCATGTTGACGATCGCGAGCGTGTAGTTGAGGTTCTCGTCGACGTTGCCGAGCAGCAGCGCGTTCATCTCGCCCGAGCGCTTGTCCTGCAGCAGGTCGAGCGGCATGTGGCGCAGTTGCTCGCCGATCCGCATGCGCAGCGCGTGCGTCGTGTACGCCATTCGCCCGTTGTATTCGAAGCCTTGCGCGCGCCAGCGCGCGCACGTCGCGAACGCCGCGATCAGCGTCATCGCAATCAGCCAGCCGAACGCCGACGCGGCCGGCCGCTCGTCGACGATCGCGGCGAACAGCGGAAACAGGCAGGCAAGCGCGAGTCCCTGCGCGGCCGCGGCGATGCACAGGCCGACGATGCTCGCGCGCAGCGCGCCTGCGTTCGGGCCCGCGACGCTCGTCAGTCGTCGATACGTCAGGCGCCACGATGCGGGACGCCGGGTTTCGGTCGATTCGTGTTTCATCGCGTGCGCTCCAGTTCGACGCCGGTCCGATTCTCTTGCGCGCCGCCGCGCAGCGCCCAGCGCTGCGCGCGTTCATGGCTGTCCCACAGCCGCGCGTAAACGCCTCGCATCGACAACAGCGCGTCGTGGCGGCCCGCTTCGACGAGCGCGCCCCGATCGAACACGAGAATCTGATCGGCATGACGAATCGTCGACAGGCGATGCGCGACCATGATCACCGTCTTGCCGCGCATCAGCTCGGACAGCGCGCGCATCAGCTCGGCCTCGTTCTCCGGATCGGAAAACGCGGTCGCCTCGTCGAGCACGAGGATCGGACGGTTCTGCAGGATCGCACGCGCGATCGTGATGCGCTGCCGCTGCCCGCCCGACAGGAATGCGCCGCGCTCGCCCGCGAGCGTGTCGTACCCGTTCGGCAAGCACATGATGAAGTCGTGCGCCTGCGCGGCCTTCGCTGCCGCGATCACGTCGTCCATCGTGCGGTTCGGCGAGCCGAGGCGGATGTTGTTCGCGATCGTGTCGGCGAACAGGAACGTGTCCTGGAACACGAACGCGAGCTGCGACATCAGCACGTCGGCCGTCATGTCGCGCACGTCGACGCCGCCGACGAGCACGCGCCCCGCATCGACGTCCCAGAAGCGCGGAATCAGCCGCGCGACGGTCGTCTTGCCCGCGCCCGACGGGCCGACGAGCGCGGTCGTCGAGCCCTGCGGGACGTGGAAGCTCACGTTGCGCAGCACGCGCGCGTTGTCGCTGTCGCTGTCGCTGTCTCCATCATCGTCATGGCCGGCATGGCGGCGGGCGGGCACGGTTCCCGGCTTCGCATCCGCGGGCGCGCCATAGCCGAAGCCGACGTTCTCGAACGTCACGCTCGCATCGGCCGGCGCGCGCCCATCGACGGGCATCGGCAGCGTCGGCAGCGCCATCGTCTGCTGAATCCGCGCGACGCTCAGCTTCGCCTTGTCGACCATGTGATTGAGCATCATCATCGGCATCATCGCTTCCGCCATCCCGGTGCCGACGAGCAGCACGGCGATCCACGCGCCGAAATCCGAGGCATCGCGCGCAATCAGCCACGCGCCGAGCCACAGCAGCACGAGCAGCGTCGGCAGCGGATTGAGCACCGCGAACGAGAAACGCGCGGAGAAACCCGCCTGCCGATACCAGCGCGTCAACACGTCGAGATATGCGTCGAGCGCGTGCTGAAAACGGCCGAACGTCGAATAGCCGGCGTCGAACGTCCGCACGACAGGCATCGCCTGCACGAACTCGATGACGGCCGCGCTCACTCGCTCGCGCGCGTCGTTGTACAGCCGGCTCATCTCGACGGCGTTGCGCATCGCGAGCGTCAGCACGCCGAATCCGATCGCCATCACCGCGGCCGCGCCGGCGGCGAGCCGCCAGTCGAGCCACAGCAGCACGACGAGCGTGCACGCCGGCCCGACGAACGCGCGCGCATAGAGCGGCGTGCTGTCGGCGACGAAAATGTGAAGCGCCTTCACGTCGTCGTGGATGACCTTCGACAGCGCGCCCGCACCGACCTGCTGCAGCGTGCCGAGCGACACGCGCGTCAGGCGATCCGCCAGATCGCTGCGCAGGAACTTTTCGAGGCGGAATGCCGCGTAGTGCGATTGGCTGAACGCGCCCAGCCGCAGAAAATAGCTGCCGACGAGGCACAGGACGGCGCCTGCGACCGGCCACGCCGGCCAGACATGCGGCCGCTCGACGAGCTGCCGGACCGTCCATGCGAGCGACAGCAGGAATGCGACGTTCAGCAGCGTCGCGAGCGACGAGACGACCATCGCGAAACGGATTTGCGCCCGCACCGGGCGCATGATGCTCCACGGGTTTGGGCGGGCATCCGCGCGTCTTCGGCGCTCTGAATGGACGGCTTCGGTCGGTGGTTCGGACATGGCAATTCCTCGTGAGCCCGGCAGCGGGCGGAGCTAAGTGGCATCGAAGCGGCGCGCCCACGTGCGCGCGCGACGATTTGCAACGGCATGCGACGACGCACGGCGATCGGCGCAGTGCCGCACGATGACGAACCCCGACGCAGGCGATGCGCGACGGCGCGCGATGAACGCGCGACAACGCACGGCACGCCACGACAACACGCAACGACGCACGCGGCCTGCGCCGACGAAACACACTACGCGCGGCACGCAGCCGCGCTCATCGCTTGCGACGCGGCGAGCCATACGGCCGGCCGCGTCGCGCACGGTCAATAATCGAACGCAACCGTCACGCCGACCGTGCGTCCGAGTCCGACCTGCGCGAGATTGCCTGTCGGCGCACGGAACGCATACGTGCGGTAGTCGCGGTTCGTCAGGTTCTGCGCATAGAGCGTAAGCTCGACGTCGCGGCGCGGACGCCAGCCGAGTGACGCGTCGACCAGCGCATAGCCGCCCTGGCGCAATTTGTTCGCGACGTCGAAGTACTGCGCGCCGAGCCAGCGCACCGCGACACGCGGCCGGACCGTGCCGGCCAGCGTCGGCACTTCGCCGCCGACGTTCAGCGTGAAGCCGTAGCGAGGCGCGAACGGAACGTCGTTGCCCGAGCACGTGGCGCAGCCGAACGGATCGGTGTAGCTGCGGAACGTCGCGTGGTTGACGAAGCCGTCGAGCCCGGCCTTCCAGCCTCGCGCGATACCCCATTCGACACCGAACTCGACGCCCGTCGAGCGCGTGTCGCCAACGTTGCGCAGCGACTGATAGCCGAGTGAATCGCTGCTGTAGAGCTGGGCATTGCGGATGTCGATCCGATAGAGCGCGACGCTGCCGCGCAGTGACCGCCCGTCATAGCGCGCGCCGAGCTCATAGCTGACCGCACGCTCCGGACCGTAGCCCTGCGCATCCGCGAGGCTCGACGGCGCGAGATTGAAGCCGCCCGGCTTATAGCCTTGCGACACGTTCGCATAGACGCGCCACGCCGGATCGATCTGATAGCCGGCGGACACTTTGCCGAGAATCCGGTTGCCGGCCGCGCCGTTCACGCCGGCGAAAGGCGCATACGTCGACGCGGACGCCATCGCGGCGCCGGCGAACTGCGTCCACGCCTGATCGCGTGACGCCCGCAGGCCGGCCGACAGATCGAGCGCGTCCGTCACGTGCCAGGTGACGTCGCCGTACGCGGCGAGCGACTTGCTCTCGTTGCTCGATGCGGTCGTCGACAGATTGACGACCGACGGAATCACCATGTCGTTGACGTACGTGCGCGACTGATGCACGTCCTGCCGATAGAGGCCGAACACCGCGTCCCAGCGCCGGCCGGGCGCGTGCGTCGCGAGCCGCAGTTCCTGCACGTTCTGCCGCCAGTCCTCCGGCTGCTGCGTGAAATACTGGAGAAACGGAAAGCGCCGCTCGATGTCGACCGTCTGCCAGGCGGAAATCGCGGACAGACGCCACTGGCCGAAATCGTAGCGCCCGGACAGCGCATAGCTGTTCCCGCAGCGGCGCATGTACGACTCCGCATATTGCGCGGGCAGCCGCGGATCGATGTCAGCGGTGCGGCTGCCGATGTCGTCGAAGGGCACATAGATGTCCTGCGTCGCCTTCGCGCAATCGCGCCCGACCGACACGTTCACTTCCCACGGTGCGCCGGAAGGCGCGAGTCGCAGCTTCGCGCTGCCGGCGAACGAGCGTGATCCGCCCTGATGATTCGCGCCGCTGGCCGGATTGCGCAGGTCGCCGGGCGCGTCGACGTGCGCGAGCGACACCGCGCCGTACAGCAAGTCCTTGACGATCGGCCCCGCGACCTCCGCCTGCTCGACGTTGCCGCCGCGGCTCGAGACGCCCGCCCGCAGATGCACGCGCGGCGTGTTGTCGGGCGGCAGCGTGACGATGTTCAGCACGCCGCCTTCCGCGCTCTTGCCATACAGCGTGCCTTGCGGACCCTTGAGCAACTCGACGCGATCGACGCTGAGGAGCGTCTGCGACGAAAACGTCGGCAATTGCGGCACGCCGTCGACATACACGGTCAACGCCGGGTTGTAGAAATCCTGTGCGGACGAGATGCCGCGCAGGCCGATCATCGGAAACAGCATCGAGCCGCCGCTCGTGATCTGCACGCCGGGCAGCACCCGCGCGAGATCGAGTGTGTTCGCGACCTGCGCATCGTCGAGCGCCGGCTGTTCGACGACGACCGCCGCGCCGTTGAGCGTCGCGAGCGGCTGATCGCGTTTGCTCGCGGTGACGGTCACGGCGGACAGCTCGCCGGCCGCCGTCACGCCGGACGCCGCGCCGGCCCCGGCCGGACCGCTGCCCGACGGCTTCGCCGACGGCGTGCCGGCGGCGCTTGCATGAGCGACGCTCGACAAAGGAATGAGGGAAATCGCGACTGCCATCGCAAAGGCGTTCGACGCCGGGAGCCTGCCCCGCCAGGCTCGCTGATACCGCATCACACACACTCCTTGTTGATCTCGAAAGACGGCCGGGCGGACTCATCGTGCAATCGTGCGTCACGAAGAAATCCTGTCTCGCCGTGGGCGCGCGCCATGGCGAGACGAGACCGTCGCGCGCCCGAAGGGCGCGAGAAGCCGCCGAGACAGACTGACTCTCCGGAACGAGCAGATTGTCTCGACGGCGGCGACTGGAATTGCAATAATGATAACAATTCTCATTTACATTTCTACCCCGATCGGGTCGACTTCTACCCCAATCGGTATGCCGCGCGGAGACGATCACCGATGCCTTCTTCCAGTTCTACGCTTGCGAAACCCGAAGTCGCGATATCGACGCTGCTCGCCGATCCGACGCCGCCCGCCGAGTCCGCGCCCGATTGCCGGCTGCTCAGAGTCGCGCTGCAAGACGGCATCGATGTGCTCGTCTGGCAAGGCGCGCTGCGGCAGCCGATCTCGATGAATATCCGCGACGACTGGGGCCGCGTTCATTTCTGCTGCGCGCTGCAAGGTCGCTCGCGCTTCTCGATCGACGCCGGCAGCAGCGAAACCGAGCACGTGCTGTCGGCGGGCACGGGATGCATCAGCTACACACCGGATTGCAGCGGCCGCGCAATGCATTCGGGCCAGATCGAAAGCGTGACTGTGTCGATCCGGCCGGATCTCGTGCGTGAGCTCGCACCCGATCTCGACGCGGCGCTCGAGCGCAAGCTCGATTCGGCGCGCTGCTGCGCGCCGTGCCGGTGCGACGCGGAGATGCGCGCGACCGCGCAATCGTTGAGCCACGCGCTGCAGGACAGGCATCGGTGCGCGCACGGCCGCGCGGGCCGCCCGTCGATGTGGCTGCTCGGACAGAGCCTCGCGCTCGCGAGCCTCGTGATCGAAGCGCACGGCGACGCCGCGCCGCATGCGTGGCCGCTGCCGGCGGCGGAGCGGCAGAAACTGCTGCGCGCGCGGGATCTTCTGCTCGCGGACCTGAGCCGCGCGCCGACGATCGCGATGCTCGCGAAGGAAACGGGGCTCAGCGTGCTCAAGCTCAAGCGCGGGTTCCGGCAGTTGTTCGATCACAGCGTCTACGGTCTCTTCCAGCAAGAGCGAATGCACGAAGCGCGCCGCCGGCTGTCGAGCGCCGACATGCCGGTGATGACCGTCGCCGCCGACATGGGCTACGCGAACGCGAGCCACTTCACGGCGGCGTTCCAGAAGCAGTTCGGCGTCAATCCCTCGGCGTTCAAGCAGCGTCGCTGACGATCGGTTCGGCGGCGTTCGGGCTTTTCGCGACGTTCTCTTTCGCGGCGCGGCCCGTCCGCGCCCGCACGCGCTTTTCGCCGCCCTTGCCCGCCTTGCTCGCCCGGCGCGGATGCATCGCCATCCGTGCCGGGCGAGCCCTATTGGAGCGGCGGCAAGATACCGATGCGAGCGGAAATAAATCCGTTTCGGGTAGAGCTTCTAAACAACAATGCTTATCGTTCACAGTCATAAGAGGCACCGCAAATCGAGGCAGCGTGCGTCGCACAGCGCCGCTGCACTCGGGGCAGGCAGATGACGGATCGCAGATCCGTCAACGGTTCTTTCAGGCAACCGCGAATCGATTGCGCGTCTCGCCCGAAACCGTTCGACGCATCGTCTGTCCCGAGTCTTGCCGCTTGCGTGGCGTTACCGACGAGGGACTCATGAACGACTTCATCGACACCCGCTCCTGGCCGCTCGTGTACCTGCACATGCCTGCGCAGGTTCCCGATACGGAAGCGGACGCGCGGCTCGCGCAGTTCAAGGCGCTGTACACGCGCGCCGAGCCGTTCGTGCTGCTGATGGACGGCGAGGAATTGCCGCGTCATTCGCCGCGCTTCGTATCCGCCTACGTTCAATGGAGTCGCGACAACGTCGCGCAGCAGCGGCTTTGCGCCGGCGCGATCCGCATCGAGGCGGACGTCGCGCGGCGGCGCGCCTACGCAGAGAAAGCCCGCGCGTGGGATCGCGCCGAGCACGCGCCCTATCCGTTCCGCATCGCCGCGACGCACATCGAAGCGCGCGCGCAGGCGCAAGCCTGGCTCGAGCAGCGCAGCGGCCGCGCACGCACGTCGGCCGCGACGCGCGGCGCGCGCCGAAGTCCTTAGCGACGCGCGCGGGAACGCTGCGCCGATCGAACCGGCACGCGGCGTCGCGCATCGCACACGCCGCTGCCGCCGTCGCTCCGCGTCGCGTGCGCATGCCGCCGCCACTCATCCAATGACCGACGACCGCACGACGCATCGCGCCATCGCCCGCAAACGGGCGGCGGCGTACACGTCGACGGGGTGTCTTTGCGTTCAGGGTTTCGCATCACAACCGACTCGAGATCTTCATTCATGTCCGACCTTCATACGAGCCTCGCCCCCGATCCAGCCGTCGAAGCCGGTTGCATCGCGCTCGACGGCGCATCGCTGCGCGGCGAGCTTGCCGCCGATCTGTCCGTCGATCCCGAACGGCTGGACGCCGACGCCAACCTGCTGCAACTGGGCCTCGACTCGATGCGCCTGATGGCCTGGCTGAACCGGCTGCGTTCGCGCGGCCACACGCTGACGCTGCGCGAGCTGTACCGCGAGCCGACGCTCGCCGGCTGGCTCGCGCTGATGCGGCGCAGCCCCGCGCGCGTCGCCGAGCGGCCCGCCGCGCCGCGGGCATGGCCGACGATGCGCGACGGCGAAGCGTTCGCGCTCACGCCCGTCCAGCACGCGTATCTCGTCGGTCGCTCCGCGCAGCAGCCGCTCGGCGGCGTCGGCTGCCATCTGTATCAGGAGTTCGACGGCGCGGGACTCACGCCGGACAGGCTCGAATCCGCCGTCCGCGCGCTGATCGCCCGCCATCCGATGCTGAGCGTCGCGTTCCGCGCGGACGGCCGCCAGCAATGGCGTGCGGGTTCGAGCTGGCCCGGCGTCGCCGTGCACGATTTGCGCGCCTGCGGCGATGCGGAACGCGAGCACGCGCTCGCCGCATTGCGCGAACGCCTCGGCCATCGCGTGCTCGACGTCGAGCACGGCGAGACGTTCGACTTCCAGTTGTCGCTGCTTCCCGGCGGGCGGCATCGTCTGCACGTCGACCTCGATCTGCTCGTGCTCGACGCGGCGAGCTTCACGCTGGTGTTCGACGAGCTCGCGGCGCTCGCCGGCGGCCGCGCGTTGCCGGCCATCGGCAGCGGTTACGACTTTCGCAGCTACGTCGCGCATCTGCAGCACGACAGCGCGGCCGCGCGCGAAACGGCGCAGCATTACTGGCGCGCGAAGCTGCCCGAACTGCCGGCCGCGCCGCGTCTGCCGCTCGCCCAGGAGCCCGAGCGCGTCGCGCCGGTGCGCTTCAGCCGCCGCCGCGCGGCGCTCGGCGAGGCCGACTGGCGCGCGTTCAAGACGCAGGCGAGCGCGTGCGGCGTCACGCCGACGATGGCGCTCGCGACGTGCTTCGGCGCGGTGCTCGCGCGCTGGAGCGGCGAGCCGCGCCTGCTGCTGAACCTGACGCTGTTCGATCGACAGCCGCTCGATCCGGCGGTCGAGCGGATGATCGCCGACTTCACGAACATCCTGCTGATCGATCTCGCCGCCGAAGGCGCGCCGTTCGACGCGCTCGCGCGCGCGAACCAGGCGACGTTCGCCGACGCATACGAGCATCGCCACTGGTCGGGCGTCGAGCTGCTGCGCGAGCTGCGCAAGGAACAACGTCATCCGCACGGCGCGCCCGTCGTGTTCACGAGCAATCTCGGCCGCCCGCTGTACGGCCGCGACACCGCCGCCGCGCTCGGCGAGCCCGCGTGGGGCATCTCGCAAACGCCGCAAGTATGGATCGACCATCTCGCGTTCGAACACGGCGCGTCGGTATGGCTGCAGTGGGACAGCGTCGACGCGCTCTTTCCGGCAAGCCTCGTCGATGCGCTGTTCGATGCGTACGTCGCGCTCGTGCGGCATCTCGTGCGTGACGCCGGCGCCTGGCGCAAGCCGCTGCCCGATCCGATGCCCGACGCGCAGCGCGCGGTCCGCGCGCGCATCAACGACACCGCCCGGCCGGTGCCGGACGGTTGCCTGCACGACGGCTTCTTCCACGCGGCCGGGCGCGCGCCCGACGCCGTCGCGCTGATCCATCGCGACGCGCGAATCAGCTACGCGACGCTCGCCGAACAGGCGCGCCGCTGCGCGGGCGCGCTCGCGGCGCGCGGCGTGGGAGCGGGCGACACCGTCGCCGTCAGCATGTCGAAGGGCATCGGGCAGATCGTCGCGGTGCTCGGCGTGCTGCACGCGGGCGCGGTCTACGTCCCCGTGCCGCTCGACCAGCCGGAAGAACGCCGCCGCAAGATCTACGACGACGCGCGCGTGAAGCGGGTGCTCGTCTGCCGCGACGATCCGGCGGCGATCGCGGCGCCGGACGATCCGGCGCGCTATCTCGCGTGGCAGGACGCCGTCGCGGCCGACGCGCTGCGCGATCCCGTCGCGGTCGATCCGCGCACGCCGGCGTACGTGATCTACACGTCCGGCTCGACCGGCACGCCGAAGGGCGTCGTGATCTCGCATCGCGGCGCGCTCAACACGTGCGCGGAGCTGAACCGGCGCTACCGCGTCGGCTCCGATGATCGCGTGCTCGCGCTGTCCGCGCTGCACTTCGATCTGTCGGTCTACGACATCTTCGGCGTGCTCGCGGCGGGCGGCGCGCTCGTGCTGGTCGACGAAGCGCAGCGGCGCGATCCGGCCGTCTGGTGCGAACTGCTCGACCGCCATCGCGTGACCATATGGAACAGCGTGCCCGCGCTGTTCGACATGCTCGTCACGTACGCCGAAGGCTTCGAGCTGCGCGCGCCGTCGACGCTGCGCGTCGCGATGTTGTCCGGCGACTGGATCGGTCTGGATCTGCCTGCGCGCTACCGCGCGTTTCGCGCGGACGGCGAGCTCGTCGCCATGGGCGGCGCGACCGAGGCGTCGATCTGGTCGAACGCTTACGATGTCGGCGACGTGCCGCCGCCCTGGCGCTCGATCCCTTATGGCTATCCGCTCGCGAACCAGCGCTATCGCGTCGTCGACGAGCAGGGCCGCGATTGCCCGGACTGGGTGCCGGGCGAACTGTGGATCGGCGGCGAAGGCGTCGCGCTCGGCTACTTCAACGACGCCGAACGCACCGCGCGGCAATTCGTCGACGACGCGAGCAGCCGCTGGTATCGAACAGGCGATCACGGCTGCTACTGGCCCGACGGCACACTCGAGTTTCTCGGCCGGCGCGACAAGCAGGTGAAGATCGGCGGCTACCGGATCGAGCTCGGCGAGATCGACGCGGCGCTCAATCGCATCGACGGCGTCAAGACCGGCATCGCGCTCGCGGTCGGCGAACGCGACAAATCGCTTGCGGCGTTCGTCGTGCCATCGGGCGACGCGCTGTTCGACGAACGGCGCGCGGATCCGGCATGGCCGTCCGACTTTCGCGCGCTGTTCGCGCCCATGGGCGATTGCGGCGCCGCTCGGGAAGCCGATCCGGATGCGGATGCGGACGCACACGCCGGCCGCGCCGTCGACGCCATCGACGCCGTCGACGCCATCGACGCCATCGACGCCATCGACGCCATCGGCAACGCGAGCGCAATCGCGGACGCCAGCCGCGATGTCGATGCCGATGCCGATGCCTACACCATCGCGAAGTCCGACGCGGCTATCGAACGTCTCATCGCCGATTTCCTGCACGACCATCTGCAACGCGAGGGCGTGACCTTCGACGCGCCGCTCGACGTCGACGCGGCGCTCGCGCGTTATCGCGCGCAGCCGGCGTGGCGTGCGCTGTTCGCGCGCTGGCTCGCGCTGCTGGCCGCGCACGGCCGCCTCGTCGAACAGGACGGCGCGTATCGCCGCGGCCCGCGCTACGACCACGCGCGCCGCCGGCCGCGCGCCGACGACCCGCTCTTCACGACCGCCGACGCGTTGCTCACTCACCACGACGCGCTCGGCGCGATCCTGCGCGGGCTGCGCCCGGCGCACACGCTGCTCGACCATCCGTTCTGGTCGCCGGAATCGCTGCTGCTGCGCAGCGACGGCGCCGGGCAAGCGATCGATGCGCTCGCCGCCGCGGTCGCGGCGCTATCCCGCTCGCTGGGGCGGCCCGCACGGCTCGTCGAGATCGGCGCGCGCAGCGGCCTGTGCGGCGAAGCGCTGCTGCGCCGCCTCGACGCGCAACGGCTGATCTACACGGCCATCGACGCGTCGCAGGACATGGTGCTGCGCGCGCAGGCGCGCCTCGCCGCGTTCCCACATGCGCAAGCGCGGCGCGCGGCCCCCGCGTCGCTGAACGATCTCGCGCACGGCGCTGACGTGATCTGGGCCAACAACGCGCTGCACCGCCTCGGCGATGCGGCGCTCGACGAACTCGTCGAGCTGGCCGCGCCGTCGGCGCTCATCTATGTGACCGAGCTGCGCGATGCGTCGGCGCTCGCGCTCGTCAGCGCCGACCTGCTCGCGGGCGGCGCCGCCGCGCAGCACAGCCTGCGCCGCGCGGAAGACTGGCGACGCGCATTCGACGATCGCGCGCTTGCATGCGAGCAGTCGGACGACGTCGGCGCGCACCGGCGCTTCGTGCTACGAGCGCCCGCCATCGTGCGCACGCCCGATCCGCGAAAGCTGGGCGCAGCGCTCGCCGCGCACCTGCCGTCCTACATGCTGCCGCAGCGCCTCTACTTCATCGACGCCCTGCCGCTCACCGCGAACGGCAAGATCGACCACAAGGCGCTGCTGGCCCGCTGCGCGCCCGCTGCCGCTGTCGCCGATGCCGATGCCGATGCCGACACCGAGCGGCAAGCGCCGCAGGGCGACGCCGAAACGGCCGTCGCCGCGCTGTGGCGACGCCTGCTGCAAGTCGATGCGGTGCATCGGCACAGCCACTTCCTGCAGCTCGGCGGCGACAGCCTGCTCGCGACGCGCCTGATCGGCGAACTCGATCGGGCGGGCTACACGGCGCGGCTCGGCGATCTGTTCGACTACCCGACGCTCGCCGCCTTCGCCGCGACGCTGCGCCCGCGCATCGAGCCGGCAGCGGACGCACTGCGGCCCGACGCCGCGTCGCGCTTCCAGCCGTTCCCGCTCACCGACGTCCAGCAGGCGTATCTCGTCGGCCGCCAGGCCGGCTTCGCGCTGGGCGGCGTCGGCTCGCACTTCTTCGTCGAATTCGAAGTCGAGCGGCTCGACGTCGTGCGTTTCGAAGCGGCGTGGAACCGCCTGATCGCGCGCCACGACATGCTGCGCGCGGTCGTCCGCGACGGCCGGCAGCAGGTGCTCGCCGAAGCGCCGCCGTTCGCGTTGACGCGCCATCGCGTCGCGAGCCTCGACGGTCCCGACGCCGCCGCGCTGCGCGAGCGGCTCGCGCATCAGGTCCTCGATCCCGCGCGCTGGCCCGTGTTCGACGTGCAAGCGGCCGAAGACGGCGGCGAGCGCAGCCGGCTCTACGTGTGTCTCGACAATCTGATGCTCGACGGTCTCAGCATGCAGATCCTGCTCGCCGAGCTCGAACAGCTGTATGTCGCGCCCGATCGCGCGCTGCCGCCGCTCGACATCGGCTTTCGCGATTACGTGACGCACGTCGCCGGCCGGCGCGCCAGCGAAGCGTCGCTCGCCTACTGGCAGCGCCGGCTCGACGGCCTGCCCTCCGCGCCGCAACTGCCGCTTCGCCGCACGCCCGCGGAAATCGGGACGCCGCGCTTCGTGCGGCTGTCGGCGCGCCTGTCGCGCGCGCAATGGCACGCGCTGAAGGCGAGCGCCGGCGCGGCGAGCCTGACGCCGTCGGCCCTGCTGCTCGCCGCGTATTCGGCCGTGCTGTCCGCGTGGAGCGCGCAGCGCGAGCTGTGCGTGAACCTGACGCTGTTCGATCGGCAGCCGGTGCATCCGCAGATCGAGCAGGTGCTCGGCGACTTCACGTCGCTGCTGTTGCTCGCGTGGCAGCCCGCGAATGACTGGCTCGCGAGCGCGCAGCGGCTGCAACAGCGGCTGTGGCAAGACCTCGCGCACCGCGACGTGTCGGCGCTCTGGGTGATGCGCCAGCTCGCGCAGCGGCACGGCCGGGCCGCCGCCGAAATGCCGGTCGTGTTCACGAGCGCGCTCGGCTTCGATCACGACCGCTTCCTCGCCCACGCGTCGTGGCTCGAACCGCGCTCGGGCATCTCGCAGACGCCGCAGGTATGGCTCGATCACCAGGTCTACGAATCGGAAGGCGAGCTGCGCTTCAACTGGGATGCGGTCGAAGCGCTGTTCGAGCCCGACCGGTTGCGCGCGATGTTCGATCAGTACGTCGCGCTGCTGCAGCGGCTCGCGACCGACGCATCGGCGTGGCGGCTGCCGCTCGACGTCCTCGTGCCGCGTGTCGGCCAGGCCGGCGCGCGGTCGATGCGCGACGCGCGCGCCGTCGGCTCCGCCACCGCCGCGCCTGCGGCGCCGATCACCGCGCTTCGCGACGACGCACCGGTCGACGCCGCGCTCGTCGGCCGGCTGCGCCAGCATTTCGAACAGACGCTCGGCCTGCCGATCGCCGCGCGACAGAGCTTCTTCGAAGCCGGCGCGTCGTCGCTCGAACTCGTTCAATGGCACGTCAAACTTCGGCACGCGGGCTACGCGTCGCTCGCGGTGACGGATCTCTTCACGCATGCGTCGCCGCACGCGCTCGCCGCGCATCTCGGCGGCGCGCACGCGCCGGCCCAGGCCGACGACGCGAACCGGCGCACGCTCCTCGACCAACGCAGAGCGAAGCTGCAGCGCCGGCGAGGAGCCGCCGCATGAAGCGCTATCTGCCGTACTGGTCGTACTACGCGCACCAGGGCATGGTCAGCGCGCTGACGATGCAGGGCGTCGTCGGCTACTTCCGGCACGCGGGCGCCGACCTCGCTCAGTTGAGCTGGCTGTCGCTCGCGATGCTGCCCTGGGTCGGCAAATTCCTGTGGGCGCCGTGGTGCGAGCGTCACGCGCTGCCGCTGCGCGGCAACCGCTATCAGGGCAGCCTCGCGCTGCTGCAACTCGGCATGGCGGCCCTCATCGCGTGCATCGGCTTGCTGCCGCCGGCGCACGCGGCGGGCGCGATCGTCGTGTCGCTGACACTGCTGTCGCTGCTGTCCGCGAGCCACGGCATCTACGCGAACGGCATCGCGATCTGCACGACCGACGCCCGCAGCCGCCCGTTCGCGAACGTCGCGCAAGTCGGCGGCAGCTATCTGGGGATTCCGCTCGGTTCGTTCGTGTTCCTCGCGATCGCCGAGCGCGCCGGCTGGCGCTGCGGCTTCGCGGGCATCGCCGCGCTGTCGCTGCTGCTGCTAATTCCGTCGCTGCTGATCCGCCAGCCGATGCAGGCCGCGCCCGTCGGCTCGGCGCGCCCGCGCCTGCACTGGCGCGATCTGCGCGGGATCGGGCCCGCGCTCGCGCTGACCGCGATCTACCTCGTCGCGATGCGCGGGCTGATGGCGCTGCAGACCGTGCTGCTCGTCGATGCGGGGCTCGGCCTGAGCGCGCTCGGCGAAGTCGTCACGATCTACAGCACGGTCGCGAGCGGCGTCGGCATCGCGCTCGGTGGCTGGGCCATGCGCCGTTTCGGCGCGTGGCGGTGCGTGCTGCCCGTCATGCTGTCGTTCCCGCTGCTCGCGGGCGTGCTCGCCATCGGCTATCCCCGCTTCGGCATACGCGAATGGACGCTCGCGTTCGGCTTCGTCAACGTCGCGGCGGCGATCGGCTTCGTCACGCTCTACAACGTGCTGATGGGACTCACCCGCCCTCACCAGCCGGCATCCGACTACGCGCTGTTCCAGTCGACCGACATGGCCGTCGCCATGCTGATGTCGATGGCCGTCCTGCGCGTCAGTCACGCCGTCGGCTATCGCCCGGTGCTCGCTTTGCTCGCCGCGCTGGCCGTCGCGAGCCTGTGGCCCGCGATCCGGCTGTGCCGCCGGCTCGCGCGGCCGGCCACGCCCGCGCCTTCTCCCGCCGCCCACGAACCCTCTCTCGAAACCAGTCATGGATAAAGCCACCTCGTCCGCTCGCCCGGCCGCGGACCTCGACGCGCTGCTCGCGACGCATTACCCGAACGGCGAGCCGATCGCCGTGATCGGCCACGCATGCCGCTTTCCGGAAGCGGACGACAGCGACGCGTTCTGGCGCAATCTGCTCGCCGGCGCCGAATGCAGCCGCCGCTTCACGCGGCAGGCGTTGCTCGACGCGGGCCTCGACGCCGCGACGATCGACGCGCCGAACTTCGTCAACGTCGGCACCGTCGTGCGCGACGCCGACGCGTTCGACGCCGCGCTGTTCGGCTATTCCCGTCAGGAAGCCGAATCGATCGACCCGCAGCAGCGCCTCTTCCTGCAGATCGTCTGGCACGCGCTCGAGCACGCGGGCTACGCGCCGCGCGACGTTCCGCACCGCACCGGCGTGTTCGGGTCCGCGCGCATCAGCACGTATCCGGGCAGGGAGCCGCTGCGGATCGCCGAAGTCGCGCAGGTCAAGGGCCTGCAGTCGCTGATGGGCAACGACAAGGACTATGTCGCGACGCGCGTCGCGTACAAGCTGAACCTGCGCGGCCCGGCGCTCGCCGTGCAGACCGCGTGCTCGAGCTCGCTCGTCGCGACGCACCTGGCTTGCGAAAGCCTGCGCGCCGGCGAATGCGACATGGCCGTCGCGGGCGGCGCGGCCGTATCGTTTCCGCAGCACGCGGGCTATCTGCATCAGCCGGGCATGATCTTCTCGCCGGACGGCCGCTGCCGGCCGTTCGACGCCGACGCGCAAGGCACGTTCGCCGGCAACGGCGTCGGCGCGGTCGTGCTGCGGCGGCTCGGCGACGCGCTGCGCGACGGCGACCCCGTCATCGCGGTGCTGCTCGGCAGCGCGATCAACAACGACGGCGACCGCAAGGTCGGCTACACCGCGCCGTCGGCGGCCGGACAGCGCGACGCGATCCGCGACGCGCTGATGCTCGCGGGCGTCGACAGCACGCAGATCGGCCTCGTCGAGGCGCACGGCACCGGCACGCCGCTCGGCGATCCGATCGAGCTCGAAGCGCTGCGCGGCGTCTTTCATCGGGCGGGCGAAGGACCGCGCTGCGCGCTCGGCTCGGTCAAGAGCAACATCGGGCACCTCGATACGGCGGCCGGCATCGCGAGCCTGCTGAAAGCCGTGCTCGCCGTCGAGCGGCGCGCGATTCCGCCGAGCCTGCACTTCCGCAAGCCGAATCCGGCGCTCGGCCTCGACGACAGCCCGTTTTACGTGCCCACCGAAGCGCAGCCCTGGGACGACGCATCGCGCGTCGCGGGCGTGTCGTCGTTCGGCATCGGCGGCACGAACTGCCATGTGGTCGTCGCGTCGCTGCCGGACGCGTTGCGCGCGGCGGTTGGCGGCGACGACCGTGCGCAGCCGGACGCGGGCGCGGCGCTGCTGCTGAGCGCGGCGAGCGAGCCCGCGCTGCAACGCCTCGCGCGCGGCTACGCGGACGCGCTGCAGCATGCGAGCGCGCGCGACTTGCTCCATACCGCGCTGCGCGGACGGCAGCTCGACCTGCCGCACCGGCTCGCGGTGCCGTTCTGCGAAGAAACCGTCGCGGCACTCGACGCGTTCGCGCTGGGCGAAGACGATGCGCTCGTCCATCGCGGCAGCGGCGAAGCCGGACAAATGGCCTGGCTTTTCACGGGCCAGGGCTCGCACTGGCCCGGCATGGGACAGGCGCTCTATCGGCAATCGCCCGCGTTCGCCGCGTGTCTCGACCGCTGCTTCGCGGCCTGCGACGGCGAGCTCGACGTCCCGCTGCGCGACGCGATGTTCGGCGAGCGCGGCGATCTGCTCGAACGGATGGACTACGCGCAACCCGCGATCGTCGCATTCGAACTCGCGATGGCCGCGCACTGGCGCGCACTCGGTCTCGAGCCGCAGATCGTGATCGGTCATTCGGTCGGCGAATACGCGGCCGCGGTCGTCGCCGGACACTACGAGATCGAGCAGGCGATGCCGCTCGTCCGGCTGCGCGGCGCGCTGATGCAGCGCTGCGCGGAGGGCGCGATGCTCGCCGCGTTCGCGTGCGCCGACGAATTGCTGCCGCTCGCCAGGCAAGCGGGCGTCGACGTCGCCGCGCATAACGGCGAGCGTCATCTCGTGTTCTCCGGCCGTCGCGATGCAGTCGACGCGCTCGCCGCCGCGCTCGCCGCGAAAGACATCCGCCACGCGCGGCTTACGGTCCCGGGCGCCGCGCATTCGGCGCTGCTCGATCCGGTGCTCGACGCGTTCGAACGCGCGGCCGCGCAGCTGCATGCGACGCCCGGCCGTGTGCAGCTCGTATCGACGCTGGTCGGCGAGCCGATCGACGCCGATGGGCTCAACGCGCACGGCTACTGGCGCCGGCACATGCGCGAACCGGTCCGTTACGCCGACGCGGTCCGTCACGCGATCGCACAGGGCGCGGGCGTGTTTCTCGAACTCGGGCCCGATGCGCAGCTGACGGGGATCGGCCTGCGCGAGTCGCCTCAACGCGCGCGCTGGATCGCGAGCGCGCGCCGGCAACAGCCCGCGCTCGCGCAAACGCGGCAAGCGACGCTCGAACTCTATGCGGCGGGCGTCGCGCTGCCGTGGGCGAACGTGCTGCCTTCGTCCGGCCGCAAGCTGCACGCGCCGCGCTATCCGTTCGATGCCGAACGCTATTGGCGCGATGCGCAGCCGGCGGCCGTCACACCGCCCGCGGCGCACGGCGGCGATATCGACCCGGCGCTCGCCGAAGGCCGCCGGGTCGCGGCCGCAGCCGCCGCATCGCTCGATCTGCCGCGCCTGCAACGACTCTACGACTGTGTCACGCAGTTGCATGCGATCTACGTCGATCGGCTCGTGCGCCGCTGCATCGGCGAGCGCTTCGACGAGGGCGCGACCGCGCTCGACATCCTGCGCGCGGGCCGTCTGCTGCCGCGCCATCGCCAGCTGCTCGTGCGTCTCCTGAATGCATGCGTCGAAGACGGCTACTACCGCCGCGACGACGACCGCTACGCACCCGCGCTCGCGGCGCCCCACGCGGAGCGCGACGCGCTGCTGCAGATCCTGCGCGACTGCTGCGAAGGCTTCGACGTGATCGCCGACACCGTCGCGCGCGCGGGAGACAGCCTGCACGCGATGATGAGCGGCGACATCGAGCCGGTCGCGGTGATCTTCCCGGACAGCGCGTCGAGCGGCGTCGAAGTGCTGTATCAGGAATTCAGCTTCGGGCGCTATTTCAACCAGATCGCCGCGGGCGTCGTCGCGGGGCTGGTCCGCGAGCGGCGGACGAACCGTCGCCGGCACCGCCCGTTCCGGATTCTCGAAGTCGGCGGCGGCACCGGCGGCACGACCGCGTGGCTGCTGCCGGAACTCGACGGCGAGCCGAACGTCCGCTACGACTTCACCGACATCTCGCCGATTTTCACGCGGCGCGCCGAGCAGAAATTCGCCGCTCACGAATGCGTCGACTATCGCGTGTTCGATCTGCAAAAAGACGCGCAAGCGCAAGGCTTCGAAGCGGGCGCATACGACCTGATCGTCGCGGCCAACGTGATCCACGCGACGCAGCACGTCGGCCGCGCGCTCGCGAACCTCGCGCCGCTGCTGAAGCCGGGCGGCCGTCTGCTGATGCGCGAGATCACGCGGCCGATGCGCCTCTTCGATTTCGTATTCGGCCCGCTCGTGTTGCCGCTGCACGACGAGGACGCGCGCGGCGGCGAGCTGTTCCTGTCGACCGCGCGCTGGAAGGAACAATGCGTCGCGGCGGGCTTCGAGCGCATCGACTGGCTGCCGGACGACGGCGCGCCGACGTCGGGCATCAGCGAGCACATCGTGCTCGCGTCCGCGCCGGGCCGCTCGGCGGGCGTCGCGCCGTGGCTCGCCGACGACGCCGATCCGCTGCTCGGTCAGCCGCTCACCGACGACGGCGTGTATCTCGCCGACTGGTCCGATTGCGCGGGCCGGCGCGAGGCTTGGCAGCAACGGCTCGCGCGCGGCGGCGCGGAACTGGCGGGCCGCCACGGCGGCGGCCAGACGGCGCCGACGATTCGCGCGCCCGAGCGCGCGCCGGCGTGGCTGACGCTCGTGCGCCTGCGCTGGTGCGCCAGTCCGTTCGGCGCGGCGCGGATCGCGCTCGACGCGCGCGACGAATCCGGCGCGTGGCGGCCGCTCGACGCCGACTCCCCCGAAGACGGCCTGCCCGCGCCGCTGCCTGCGCGCGATACGCATTACGGCTGGCAGTGGCGGCCCGTGTCCGATGCGTCGCCGGATGCGAACGGCATCGCGTTGCACGCCGAGTCGGCGTCGTTCGCCGACGCGCTGCGCGACGCGGGCATGCCGATCGCGCCGCACGCGGATCGCCGATTGTTCATCCTCGATCCGGATGAGAAGCCGCTACAGGCGATCGCGTCGGCATTGCTCGCCGCGCTGTCCGAAGCAAGCCGCGCGCCGCTCGTCGTGGTGACCCGCGGCGCATGGAAGGTCCACGCCGACGATTTCGTCGACGCCGCGCATCGCGCCGCCTGGGGGCTGCTGCGCGTCGCGGCCGCCGAACGGCCGGACCGCGTGCTCGCCGCGATCGACCTGCATCCGGCCGCCGCGTGGCGCGATCTGCTGCCGGCGCTCGATGCGCTCGGCAGCGGCGCTCGCTGGCTCGCGGTCCGCGACGGCCGCGCGCACGCGCCATCGCTCGCGGCGGAACCCTACGTCGCGCCCGCGCTGCCCGCCGGCGCGCTCGCCGGCGAACGCTGGCACGTCGTCACCGGCGCGTTCGGCGGTCTCGGCCGGCTGAGCGTGCGCTGGCTCGCGCGCCACGGCGCGCGCCGCATCGCGCTCGTCGCGCCTCGCGCGCATGACGACTGGTCTGCGTTCCAGCATGAAGTCGAAGCGCACCATGCATGCGAATTGCGCTGGGTGCGCTGCGACGTCGCCGAGCCCGCGCAGTTGACGGCGGCGCTGCAAGCGCTGCACGCGGATGGCGGCGTCGCGGGCGCGATCCATGCGGCCGGCGTCCTCGACGACGCGCCGCTCGCCACGCTCGACGCCGAACGCATCGCACCCGTGCTCGCTGTGAAGGCCGACGCGGCGCGCGTGCTGCGCGACTGGCTCGGCGCACACGACGCGCGCTATCTGCTCTTCTATTCGTCGGCGGCCGCCGCGCTCGGCGCGCCGGGACAAGGCGCGCACGCGTTCGCGAGCGCCTATCTCGACGGGCTCGCCGAAGCGCGCGCAAGCGGCGAAACACCGGCGGTGATCTCCATCGCGTGGGGCGCGTGGAGCGAAGCCGGACGCGCTGCCGAGCCCGCATTGCAACACAAGCTCGCGGAAAGCGGGATGGGCGCGCTGTCGAGCGCGGAAGGCCTGTGGCATCTAGAACAGGCCGTGATGCGCGGCGCGCCATACCGGCTCGCGATGCGCGTGCTGCGCGAGCGGCTCGACGCCGGCCGCCGCGCGCTGTTCGACGCCGACATCAACGCCGGCGCCGATACGCCATCCGCCCGGCTCGCGCGCTCGCCGGCGGCGGCCTCCCGCGCCGCTTCGGCGTCAGCGGCAGCCGCTATGGCACCCGCCGCCGCACGCCCCGATCCGCGCGATGCCGATGCCGTCTGCCAATGGTTGACGGCGCGCATCGCCGCGCAGCTGAAGCTCGACGATCTCGCTCAACTCACGCCGAAACGCGATCTGCTGAAGCTCGGCCTCGATTCGCTGCTGTTCCTCGAATTGCGGAGCGCCGTCGAATCACAGCTCGGCGTCAAGCTCGACGCCGAGCGCGCGTATCGCGACATGACGGTCGCCGGAATCGGCCGGCTGATCGTCGAATCCGCGCCCGCCGACGCCAGCGCGCCCGCTTCGGACGCCGGCGCGCTCATCCACGATCCCGCGAACCGCTTCGAGCCGTTCCCGTTGACGCCGATCCAGCACGCGTACTGGCTCGGCCGCACCGATCTGATCGCCTACGGCGGCGTCGCGTGTCACGTGCTGTTCGAATGGGACATGCGGCGCGACACGTTCGACCTCGCACGCTTCGAGGCCGCCTGGAACGCGCTCGTCGCGCGTCACGACATGCTGCGGATGATCGTCGATTCGGACGGCCGCCAGCGCATCCTGCGCGACGTGCCCGCCTACCGGCCGCGGCGGCACGACCTGAAGCGCCTCGCCGCCGACGAGCAGGCGCGCGCGCTCGAACACATCCGCGACGAACTGTCGTACCGCGTGCTGCCCGCCGACCGCTGGCCGCTGTTCGAGCTCGTCGTGACCGAGCTCGACGATGCGCGCTACCGGCTCCACATGAACCTCGACCTGCTGCTGTTCGACGTGCAGAGCTTCAAGGTGATGATGGACGACCTCGCGCGCGCCTATCGCGGCGCGACGCTCGAACCGCTGCAGATCACGTTCCGCGACTACGTGCTCGCCGATCAGGCGCGCCGCGACGCGCCCGACTGGCAGGCATCGTGGCGCTACTGGCAGCGCACGCTCCCGCAACTGCCGCCCGCGCCCGCGCTGCCGCTCGACCCCGAACGCGCCGACCGCGCGCGGCCCCGCTTCACCACATATCAGGCGCGCCTCGAACGCGCGGACTGGGACAAGCTCAAACGCGAATGGCAGCGCTGGGGCGCGACGCCGTCGGCCGCGCTGCTCGCGCTCTTCGCGCACACGCTCGAACGCTGGAGCCGGCATCCTGATTTCACGCTGAACCTGACGTTCTTCAACCGGCGTCCCGATCATCCGCAGGTCTCTCAACTGATCGGCGATTTTACGTCGGTGCTGCTGATCGACTTCGCACTGAACGGCGCGCCGACGCTGCGCGACACGATCGAGCGCACGCAGGAGCGGCTCTGGCAGCGCCTTGCGCACAGCCAGGTCAACGGCGTCGAGCTGATGCGCGAGCTGTCGCGCGGCCGCGCGCACGATCCTCGCCGGCCGCTGATGCCGATCGTGTTCACGAGCATGCTGGGGATGTCGCTCGACGGCCTGAGCATCGATCAGGCGATGACGAGCCTGTTCGGCGAGCCGGTCCATGTGTTCACTCAAACGCCGCAGGTCTGGCTCGATCATCAGGTGATGGAAGTCGACGGCGATCTCGTGTTCAGTTGGTACTGCATGGACGACGTGCTCGCGCACGGCGCCGCGCAGGCGATGTTCGACGATTATCGATGCCTGCTGCGCGGAATCGCCGCGCAACCGGAACGGATGACGCAGCCCGGGCTCGCGAAGCTGCGCGACGACGGCGCATGGGTGGATTTCGCGCGTCACCGCTGGCCGCTGCGAGCCGGCGACGCGGGCATGGATCTGCGCGACATCGAAGACCTGCTGCGCGCGCAGGACGGCGTATCCGACGCCGACGCGGCGCTCGCCGAAGACGGTCGCACGCTCGACATCGTCGTGTCGGCCGCCGGCGCGCAGGTCGCGCCGCCGCCCGCGATCGACGCGCCGCTGGCCCTGACGTCTGCGCTGCCGATGCTCGACGCGTCGCAGCTCGCGGAAATCGATGCGACATGGCACTGGCTCGAAGCGCGCGCGCTGCGCGGCATCGCCCGGACGCTGCATCGCCACGGCCTGTTCGCGCAGGCCGGGCAACGCCACGATCTCGACGAAGTGCAGTCGCGCCTGCGCGCGCAACCGCAGTACCGCCGGCTCGCGCGGCAATGGCTGCTCGCGCTGGCCGAGCGCGGCTGGCTGCGCCGCGAAGGCGACGCGTTCGTCGGCGAACGTGCGCTCGATACCGTTCCCGGCCCGGCCGAGGCGCTACCGCAAGCCGGCTGGAGCCGCGCGCTCGGCGCGTATCTGGATACGTGCATCGCACGTCACGATGCGCTGTTCGACGGCACGCAAGCGCCGCTCGCGCTGCTGTTCGACGACGACGATGCGGTCACCCGCGCGCTGTACAGCGACAATCCGGCGATCGACTGCCTGAATCGCGGCGCCGCGCAGATCGCGCGCGCGCTCGGTGAGCGCTCGGGCGGGCTGCGCGTGCTCGAAGTCGGCGCCGGCACCGCCGCGACGACGCGCCACCTCGTGCCGGCGCTCGACGGCCGGCTGCACAGCTACCGCTTCACCGACGTGTCGACGCTGTTCCTCGACGCCGCCCGCGAACGCTTCGCCGGCCACGCGAAGCTCGACTACGCGCGCTTCGACATCAACGCGCCGGTCGATTTCGATACGCATCCGGAAGCAGGCTACGACGTCGTCGTCGCGGTCAACGTGCTGCACGACGCGAGCGACGTCGTGCGGTCGCTGCGCCGCCTCGGGCAATTGCTGAGACCGGGCGGCCGCCTGTTGATGATCGAGGCGACCGAGCGCGACAGCGCGCTGCAGATGGCGAGCATCGGCTTCATCGAAGGCCTGAACGGCTACGACGATTTCCGCACGGCCGACGACAAGCCGATGCTCGATCTGCCGACGTGGCGCGACGCGCTCGGGCAAGCGGGCTTTTCGGTCGAACTCGCGTGGCCGGAGCAGGAATCCAGCCCGCTGCGTCAGCACCTGGTGCTCGCACGCGCGACGCACGTCGGCCGGCTCGATCTCGGGGCGCTCGAACGCGGCCTGCGCGCACGCTGCGGCGACGCGCTGCCGCCGGTGCGCATCCGGCAATGCGAGCGCATCGATCGACATGCGGACCGCCACGCGGCGCAGCGCGACGAAGCGAACGAAGGCGCGCCGAGCCGCGCGGCTCGCGCGTCGCACACGTCGACCGCGGCCGTCGCGCCGCCGCGCGATCCGCAAGCGCAAGCCGCGCTCGAACGCAGCGTCGGCGCGGTGTGGCAGGCGCTGCTGAAGTGCCCGGTCCATCGCGACAGCGATTTCTTCCAATCCGGCGGCGACAGTCTGATCGCGACGCGAATGATCGCGCAGCTCAATCGCGACGGCATGCGCAACGCGAGTCTGCAAGCGCTCTTCGCCGAACCGACGCTCGGCGCGTTCTGCGCGACGCTGAACGCGCCGCCCGCGTCCGAAGCGGCCGTGGCAGCGGATGCGGGCGGCTGCCTGGTGGCGCTCGCCGAAGGGCGCGATCCGGCGCGTGTGTTCATGTTCCACGCGTCCGACGGCGAGCTCGCCGCGTACGTGCCGCTCGCGCGGCATCTGGACTGCCGCGTTCACGGCTTGCGCGCGACGGACGCGACGCTGCCCGACGATCTCGGCGCGCTCGCCGATCGCTACGTGCAAGCCATCCGCGCGTCGCAGCCGCACGGGCCGTATACGTTGATCGGGTGGTCCTATGGCGCGTCCGTCGCCGCCGAGGCCGCGCGCTTGCTGCACGAGCGCGGCGAGACGGTCGAACTCGCGCTGCTCGATCCCGTCTGCCGCGCCGATTTCGATCATGCCGATCGCGCGTCGCTGCTGCGTCTGCTTGCACAAGGGCGCGCCGTCGTGCCGCTGCCCGACGACCTCGAACAGCTCGACGCCGACGAGCAGACCGCGTGCTTCGTCCGCGCCGCGCAAACGGCCGGGCTGCTGCCGGAGCGCACGAGCGCCGCCGATGCGCAGCGCTGGCTGACGCGCATCGGCGACCTGCTCGGCCTGCTCGCGCGCCACCACGCGCCCGCCCCGCTGCCGATCCGCTGTCTGTGGATCGCCGCCGCGCACCGCCCGTCCCGCTGGCGATCGGCCGAACTCGACTGGCAAGGCTGGGACACGCATGCGGAACGCCACACGCTCGACGCAGACCACTGGACGCTCGTGATGGACGACGCACGAGCACAGAACGTCGCCGCCCTGTTCCGGCAGTGGCGCGACAACCCTCGCCGCCCGCAGGAGAAAGTCGCATGAAACCGCTCAACCCGCGCAACAGGCGCGTGCTCGTCGCCGGCGCAAAATTCGGCGAAATCTATCTGAATGCGTTCCTCGCGCCGCAGCCGGGGCTCGAGCTCGCGGGACTCCTCGCGAACGGCAGCCCGCGCGCGCGGCAACTCGCTCACGCGTTCGGCATTCCGCTCTACACGTCGATCGACGACGTGCCCGGCGACATCGACATCGCATGCGTGGTCATCCGCTCGACGGTCGTCGGCGGCGCCGGCACGTCGCTCGCGCAGGCATTTCTCGAACGCGGCGCGCACGTCGTGCAGGAGCATCCGCTGCATCCGGACGACGTCGCCCGCCTGCAGCGGCTCGCCGCGCAACGCGAGCGCGCCTATTGGGTCAACAGCTTCTATGCGCACACGCCGGCCGGCCGCTGCTGGATCGATCGCGCTCGGCGCGTGCGGCGCGCGCTCGGCGGCGAGCACGCGCACTTCGCGCATCTCGCGACGAGCCGACAGTTGCTCTACTCGTCGCTCGATCTGCTGCTGCAGGCGAGCGGCGCCGTCGACGCGACAGTCGACGCCGTGGACGACGACGATCCCGCGTTCCACGCGCTGCGAGTCGGCCTGCCCGGCTGCCGCGCGACGCTGCGTCTGCAGACCTATCTCGATCCCGACGATCCCGATCTGCACAGCCTCGCGATGCATCAGCTCACGCTCGGCTGGCCTTCCGGCTATCTGTCGCTCGACGCGAGCTACGGCCCGGTCGTCTGGACCGCCGCGCTATACGATCCGCAGCATCGCGACGGCAATCGCAGCGCGTACCGGACGACGGGCGCCGAAAGCGCGCATCTCGATCGGCCGCCCGCCCTGCCGCTGCATCCCGCGCCGGCAAGCTGGCGCGACGCGCTCGAAGTCGACGGCCCCGCGGGCGTCGCGCACGTGCTGCACGCGCTGCGCCAGCATCTCGACGGCGCGGCGGCGCCCGCCGCGTTCGATCCCGCCTATCAGCTCACGCTCGCCCGCGTCTGGCAAAAGACACTGCAATGCGCGGGTCCCGCGCGCGAGCGCCGCGTCGCGCCGCCGCCGGCGATCGACCCGCGCACGCTCGTCGACGCCGCGCCCGACGAACAGGTGGCGGCATGAACGAGCGGCGGATGCTGCGCCCGTGGATCATGTCGCCGGAGCCGGCTGCGTGGCGGCTCGTCATGTGCCCGTTCGCGGGCGGCAGCAGCAGTGCATTCCGCGATTGGCGCAACGTCGACGACTTCGGCATCGACGTCTCGCTCGCGATCTATCCGGGCCGCGACCACCGGATGCGCGAGCCGGGCGCGGACGACATCGGCTGGCTCGCCGATCAACTCGCCGACGAGCTGGTCGATGCGCAGGCGCCGCCCGGCAAGCTGATCCTCGCCGGCCACAGCATGGGCGCGCAAGTGGCGTTCGAGACCTGCGAGCGTCTCGAGCGGCGCGGCGCGCCGCCGTTCGCGCTCGTGCTGTCCGGCTGCCACGCGCCGCACCTGAAAGGACGTCGCCTGCTCAGCCATCTCGACGACCGCGCGTTCGTCGATCAGCTCGTCGAGATCGGCGGCAGCGACGCCACCCTGCTGTCCGATCCATCGCTGCTCGCGATCTTCCTGCCGATGCTGCGCGCCGATTTCCGGATCACCGAAGCCTATCGCCGCATGCCGCGCGCCGACCGGCGCCGCATCGACACGCCGACGCTGCTCGTCCACGGCAGCCGCGACATCGAAGCGTCGCGCGAAGAAGTCGCCGCGTGGCGCGACTGGCTGCGTCGCGCGGACGAACCAATCGCGATGCCCGGCGACCACTTCTACGTGACCCGCAGACCGCGCGCCTTTCTGCAACAGATCCTGCGCCGGCTCGAGTCGACCTCCGCGTGTGTATGACCCTCAGAGAAGCTCATGGAAACTCTTCTTCATCCGAATCCGAACGAAACGGCCGACGCCGTGGCCGCCGAACCCGACATCTCGTCCGCCGCGCTGCCGCTCGGCGAGCATTTGCGCCGCTGGGCGGCCGACCATGCGACGCGCACCGCGCTCGTCGCCGGCGGCGAACGCGTACCGTTCGTCGCGCTCGATCGCCGGGTCGACCGGCTCGCGGCCGCACTGCACGAGCTGGGCCTGCGCCCCGGCGACCGTGCGATGGTGCAGTTGCCGAACGGCATCGCGTTCGTCACCGTCTGCTTCGCGCTGTTCCGTCTCGGCGTGGTGCCCGTACTCGCGATGCCGGCCCAACGCTCGCATGACATCGACGCACTCTGCCGCATCGCCGAGCCCGCCGCTTATTTCATCGCGGACGGAATGGACGGCTTCGACGCCCGATCGCTCGCCGCCGACATGCTCGACGCGCATCCGTCGCTGCGCCGGCTCGTCGTCGACGGCGAGCCCGGCCGTCGCGACGATGATGACGATGCCGACGAGCGCGTCGTGCCGCTCGCGTCGCTCGACGCGCCGCCGCGCGCACTGACGCCGCCCGCGCCGAACGACGTCGCGCTGCTGCTCCTGTCGGGCGGCACGACCGGCACGCCGAAGCTGATTCCGCGCACGCACGCGGACTACGCGTATAACTTCAGCGCGTCGGCCGCGCTCTGCGGACTCGACGATACGAGCGTCTATCTGGCGGTGCTGCCCGCCGCGCACAACTTCACGCTCGCATGCCCCGGCATACTCGGCACGCTCGCGAGCGGCGGCACGGTCGTGTTGTCCGACACGGCGAGCTGCGACGAAGCGATGCCGCTGATCGCGCGCGAGCGGGTCACGCAAGTCGCGCTCGTGCCGCCGCTCGCGCAGCTCTGGGTGCAAGCGCGCGAATGGGAACGCAGCGATCTGTCGAGCCTGCGGCTCGTCCAGGTCGGCGGCGCGCGGCTGGACCCGGCGCTCGCGCGCCGCCTGCCCGACGTGCTCGGCTGCCGTCTGCAGCAGGTATTCGGGATGGCTGAAGGACTGCTGTGCTACACGCGGCTCGACGATCCGCCCGACACGATCGCGCATACACAGGGGCGGCCGCTGTCGCCGCGCGACGAAGTCCGCATCGTCGACGCGCACGGCCGCGACGTCGCCGCTGGCGACGTCGGCGAGCTGCTGACTCGCGGGCCGTACACGATTCGAGGCTACTACCGCGCGCCGGAGCACAACGCGCGCAGCTTCACGGGTGACGGCTACTACCGCACGGGCGATCTCGTGCGCCGCGACGCGGCCGGCAATCTGATCGTCGAAGGGCGCATCAAAGAGCAGATCAATCGCGGCGGCGAAAAAATCTCCGCCGCGGAAATCGAGCTGCTGATCGACGCGTTGCCGGATGTACAGGACTCGGCCGTCGTCGCGGTTCCCGACACGCTGCTCGGCGAACGCATCTGCGCATTCGTGCGGCCGCGACGCGACGCGCTCGATGCAGCGACGCTCAAGCAGGCGCTGCGCGCACGCGGGCTCAGCGAATTCAAGCTGCCTGATCAGATCGAAATCGCCGCGCATTGGCCGTTGACGTCGGTCGGCAAGATCGACAAGCAACGATTGATCGCGATCGCCAAGGCGCGCGACGCCGCCCCGGCGCGACGCTACGTCGAACGCCATCTGAGCGTGCGAAGCGACCCGCTGGATCTGGCGTCGCGCATCATGCGCGCACTGCCGAGCCGGCACTGCATGCTCTACGAGCGCGGCGGCGAATGGAGCATCGGCATCGATTCGGCGCTGAGCGTGATCGTCGAGCCGGACGGAACAGTGCGCCGCAGCGACGGCGCATGCTGGCGCGACGCGCGGCCGTGCGACGCGATCGCACACGCGCTCGCGGACGTGAAGATCGACGCTTGGCGCGCATACGGGCGCGCCCATTTCGAGTTTTCTCATCTGACGTACGGCATCGACGGCGCGCGCGGCGACGAGCCGTTGCTGCGGCTCGCGATTCCGCAAAGCGAGATTCGCGTATCGAGCGGCCGCGCGCTGATCCGCAGCCTGGACCCCGGCGCGCTCGCGACACTCGTCGAATTGGTCGACGCACAGGACGCCGCGCAGCAGACCGAGCCCGGCGCGCGTCTCGAAACAATCGACGGCGAACGCGACGCGCGCGCGTACAAGGAGCAGGTCGCGTCCGCGGTGCGCGAAATGCAGGCCGACGCGTATCAGAAAGTGATTCTGTCGCGCGCGGTCGAGGTTCCGGCGTCGCTCGACACGGTGTCGAGCTACGTCGCGGGCCGGCGGACGAACACGCCGGCCCGCTCGTTCCTGCTCCGCGACGGCGATTTCGAAGCATATGGCTTCAGCCCCGAAACGGTGGTCGAAGTGAGCGCCGACGGCTTCGTCAGCACGCAACCGCTCGCCGGCACGCGCGCATTGACGGGCGACGACGCCGAAGACGCGCGTCTGCGGCGCGAACTGCTGCGGGATGCGAAGGAAATCGCCGAACACGCGGTGTCGGTGCAATTGGCGATGGACGAAATGTCGTCGGTCTGCGACGCAGATACGCTCGGCGTCAGCGAATTCATGAGCGTCTATCGGCGCGGCACCGTCCAGCATCTCGCATCGCGCGTGCGCGGGCGGCTCGCGGCGGGCCGCCACGCATGGCATGCGTTCGAAAAGTTGTTCCCCGCCGTCACCGCTTCGGGCATTCCGAAGCGCGAGGCGCTCGACAGCATTCGACGCCACGAGCAGCGCTTGCGCGGCTTGTACAGCGGCTGCGTATTCGTCGTCGACAGCGAAGGCGCGATGGATGCCGCGCTCGTGCTGCGCTCCGTGTATCGCGACGGCGAACGCTGCTGGCTACAGGCCGGTGCGGGGCTCGTTCCGCTGTCGACGCCCGATCGCGAATGGACGGAGACTTGCGAAAAGCTCGCTTCGGTCGCGCGTCATTTGCAGGGGCGGGCGGGCGGCTAGGCGCGGAAGCCGCGGGGCGGGGCGGCGTGACCACGGCGTGACGTGACGTGGCGGAAGCGTCCATGAAGCCGCACCGCGCGACACGATACCTGGCCGTGCGATTGGTCGGAACCAGTCGATGACGCGGCGGGCGAGCGCGGCAGTCGCGCAGCGCCGGAAACTTGCGCAAGCGGCTTCGCACGCATCGACATCGCGACGCCGGCCTTCGGGAGCAAGCAACGTCTGCCGTCGAAGCTGTTCCGACAATCGCCCGCCCGGACGCGGGCGCTGCGGCCGTCCGCCGCCCTCGGGACGAATCGCGCGTCGCAACGATGCGCCTGCGCCCCCTCGACGAAGCTCGATATCGTTCCGCAACCGGCGCTTCACACGGCGACAGCGGCGAACGATCCGAACATCGCGGCGGGCGGCGGACGGACGCCCGTCGCCTGGCGAATCCGCAGCCCTGTTCGCACGTCCCGAGCAATTGGCCTCGTCTCTGTTGCATGCGGCGAATCAACCGTCGAAACACCGCGCCGGCCATTCGACGCGCCCCATCACATCGCCTTCGACACGCGCTAGAATGACCGCTCCGGTTCCCTCCCCGACCGCCCGCCATGCCCGTCACCGGCCTCGATCACTACAACCTCCGCGCGCCTCGTCCGCTCCTCGACACGCTGCGCGATTTCTACGTGAACGCGGTCGGCTTGCGGCTCGGCGATCGCCCGCCGTTCCGGAGCCACGGCTATTGGCTGTATGCCGGCGCGCGAGCGGTGCTGCATCTGTCGGAAGCCGGGCCCGGTGAATCGCGTGCGCCGAATGTCACGAACACGTTCGACCACGTCGCGTTCTCCTGCAGCGATCTGCCGGGAACGATTGCCCGTCTGCAGCAATTCGACATCCGATACACGAGCGCCGACGTGCCGCTGACGCGTCAGCATCAATTGTTCTTCGACGATCCGGCGGGAAACGGCGTCGAATTGAATTTCATGGCGGACGCCGACGGCTAACGCTCGCGCACGAGCCGGCAAACGAGCACGCGAAGCAAACGAGCGACGAAAGCGCACGCACGATACGTCCGCGCCCGGCTCGTCGCCCGTCGTCCGCACGCCTGCGCACACCGCCCCGGCATTTTGTCCTGTCCGCGAATAAGCTTGGCACCAAACAAGCTAAAAGCGCGCGGCCGCGGCTCCTATAATCGGCCGACACCTTCACAAAAGCAGACCGATCGGAGACTCGTCATGACCGAACCCGCATCCGCCGACTGGCGCCTCGAGACCATCGCCGTGCACGGCGGCTATCGCCCCGATCCGACGACGCGCGCCGCCGCGGTGCCGATCTATCAGACGGTCGCGTTCGCGTTCGACGACACGCAGCACGGCGCCGACCTGTTCGACCTGAAGGTCCAGGGCAACATCTATTCGCGGATCATGAATCCGACCAACGACGTGCTCGAACAGCGCGTCGCGGCGCTCGAAGGCGGCGTCGGCGCGCTGGCGCTCGCATCGGGCCAGGCGGCCGTCACCTATTCGATCCTGACGATCGCCGAGGCGGGCGACAACATCGTCTCGTCGAGCACGCTGTACGGCGGCACCTACAACCTCTTCGCGCATACGCTGCCGCAGTACGGGATCACGACGCGCTTCGCCGATCCGCGCAACCCGGCGGCATTCGAAGCGCTGATCGATTCGCGCACGAAAGCGATCTTCGCGGAGTCGGTCGGCAATCCGCTCGGCAACATCACCGACATCGCCGCGCTCGCCGACGTCGCGCATCGCCATGGCCTGCCGCTCATCGTCGACAACACGGTGCCGACGCCGTATCTGCTGCGTCCGTTCGAGCACGGCGCGGACATCGTCGTCCATTCGCTGACGAAGTATCTCGGCGGACACGGCACGAGCCTCGGCGGCGCGATCGTCGATTCGGGCACGTTCCCGTGGGCGAAGCACGCCGACCGTTTCAAGCGGCTGAACGAACCGGACGTCAGCTATCACGGCGTCGTCTACACCGAAGCGTTCGGCGACGCCGCGTATATCGGCCGCGCACGCGTCGTCCCGCTGCGCAACACCGGCGCGGCGCTCTCGCCGTTCAACGCGTTCCAGATCCTGCAAGGCATCGAGACGCTCGCGCTGCGCATCGACCGCATCAGCGAGAACGCGCTGAGGATCGCGCAGCATCTCGCGGGGCACGAGAAGGTCGAATGGGTCGATTATTCCGGATTGCCGAATCATCCGGATCACGCGCTCGTCGACCGCTATCTGTCGGGCCGCGCGCCGGGCATCCTCACGTTCGGCGTGAAGGGCGGGCGCGCGGGCGGCGCCGCGTTCCAGGATGCGCTGAAGCTCTTCACGCGGCTCGTCAACATCGGCGACGCGAAGTCGCTCGCGACGCATCCCGCTTCGACGACGCATCGTCAGCTATCGCCGGAAGAGCTCGCGAAGGCGGGCGTGAAGGAAGAGACGGTGCGGCTGTCGATCGGCATCGAGCACATCGACGATCTGCTCGCCGATCTCGATCAGGCGCTGGCGAAGGTGCGAACGACATCGTGATCGAACGTCCGCGCGTTCGATCACGACGCGACACAACGCGCGCAACGGCGACGATCGACGCCTCGTCGCACACACGCCGTCCGTCACGCGAAGCAGCGGACGAGGCCGTGCAACGCGAACCGCTGCCGGCACATCGGCTGCCGCGCACCGACGCGCGGCGGCGTCACTCCGCCGCGCGCGTCGTCTGCCGCTGCTCGCCGAGACCCGCGACCCCGCAGCGCACCGTCTGCCCCGGCTTCAGATAGACGGGCGACGGCTTCGCGCCCATCCCGACGCCGGGCGGCGTGCCGGTCGAGATCACGTCGCCGGGCTGCAGGCTCATGCAGCGCGACAGATACGCGATCAACTGCGCGACCGTGAACACCATCGTGCGCGTGTTGCCGTTCTGATAACGCCGGCCGTCCACGTCGAGCCACAGATCGAGCGCCTGCGGATCGGCAACTTCGTCGCGCGTGACGAGCCAAGGACCGAGCGGCCCGAACGTGTCGAAGCCCTTGCCCTTGTCCCACTGGCCGCCGCGCTCGATCTGCCATTCGCGCTCGGACACGTCGTTGACGACGCAATAGCCGGCGACGTACGACAGCGCGTCGGCTTCGTCGACGTTCTTGCACGCGCGGCCGATCACGACACCGAGCTCGACTTCCCAATCGGTCTTCACCGACCCGCGCGGAATCTCGATGCCGTCGTGCGGGCCGCTCACCGCGCTCGTCCACTTGCCGAACACGACGGGCTCGGCCGGCACCGCAAGGCCCGCTTCCGCCGCGTGGTCCGCGTAGTTCAGACCGATGCAGACGAACTTGCCGATCCGGCCGACGCACGCGCCGATTCGCGGCTCGCCCGCGACGAGCGGCAGCGACGCGGGATCGACGCCCGCGAGCCGCGCGAGACTCGCATCGGACAGCACATCGCCCGCGACGTCGCCGATCAGTGCCGACAGATCGCGGATGCGGCCGTCGGCGTCGAGCAGACCGGGCTTTTCCTGGCCCACGGGGCCGTATCGAAGCAGTTTCATGGCAAGCGACCTCTTCAGTTCAGGACGGACGAAAACCCAGCGAGCTCAATTCAGGCGGCGCAGCGGCGTCGCGTGGGCCCGTTGCGGAATTTGTACCATCCGCGGCGCGATAAGAAACGCTGCATCGCGGATAACGACTATTGGAGCAGACACTGGCGACGCGCATGCTCGGCGGTGGCGACGGCAGCCGGCGGCGTTCGTGGCCACGGGCGAGTCGCCGCCTGCGTCTGCCGCCCGTGCCGGCGGCCGACAGGCGCGACGCGCGTGCGCGTGCGCGTCTGACGTCAGCTCGGCTTCGACTCCACATTCCGCGCCGACTGCCGGTACGCGGCCGGCGCGCCGTTCCAACGCACACTTTGACCGCATCGATGCTCCGGCGGCGTTTTTTATTCAACAAATGCATACAAATCTAGCATTGGTTTTGCATTTGTTGATTATCATTGCTGTTGGAGCAGTTGCTTAATTGATTTACGAATCAACGGTCCATCGACACACGCCGCGCCGCCGCGAAGCATGCGCAGCACCGGCAATCGACGCGTCGCGTCCCACAAGATCAACCCACCGATGAAACCCACGAAAGACCGGCCGGCCGACGACGTCGACGAGCCGCAGGATTGCGAAGAGATCGAGCGCTATCGCGCGCCCGCGCTCGACAAGGGGCTCGACATTCTCGAGCTGCTCGCCGAGCAGAAGGAAGGCCTGACGCGCACCGAGATCACGAAGGAGCTCGGCCGCAACGCGAGCGAGATCTACCGGATGCTCGAACGGCTCGTCGCGCGCCGCTACGTGATCCGCTCGCCGGCCGGCGACCGCTACACGCTCAGCCTGAAGCTCTACGCGCTCGCGCATCGCCATCCGCCGCTCAAGCGACTGATCGCCGAGGCGCTGCCGCCGATGCAGCGCTTCGCCGAGGCGGCCGAGCAGTCGTGCCATCTGTCCGTCTTCGATCGCGGCAACCTGCTCGTGATCGCGCAGGTCGACGGACCCGGCGCATGGGGAATCTCGGTGCGGCTCGGCTCGCGCGTCGGGCTCGTCGACACCGCGTCGGGCCCCGTGATGCTCGCGTTCCAGACGCCCGAGCTGCGCACGCAGATGCTCGCCGAGCATACGAAGGCCGAAGGCGAGAGCGCGCTCGACATGCACGGGTTCGACGCGCAGTTGCGCGAGATCCGCGCGACGGGCTGGCTCAAGCAGGAGAGCCGCCAGGCGTTCGGCGTCACGGACATCGCCTATCCGGTTCTCGGGCCGGCCGGCCACGCGATCGCCGCGCTCACGTGTCCGCACATGCGCCGGATCGACGCATACGTCGCGCCGCCGATCGACGAAGTCGCCACGCAGCTGCGCGACACCGCGAAGCATCTGTCGATGTTCAAGGAGACATCCGCCTGACATCGATCTGACGAAAATGTGAAATCATCGAGGCCTCGTCGTTCCGATCATGCCGATCACGAGCGCTGCCTCCGGCGGCGCACATCACATGGAGACAGGCCAATGACGTCACATCGTGAAACCTTCGCTCAGTCCGCCGGCGTGCGGGACGTCGCGGATTCCGTGAACAGCGGGCGGACGCGCGCGGTCCAGCATGCCGAGGCGGCGCTCGAGCGCCTCGCGCTCATCGAGCCGCTCGACGCGATGACGCACGTCGCGCCGGAGATCGCGCGGCAAGCCGCCGCGCACGTCGACGCGCAGATCGCGAGCGGCCGCAAGCTGCCGCTCGCGGGCGTGCCGTTCGTCATCAAGGACAACCTCTTCACCGCCGACATGCCGACGCACGCCGCGAGCCCCGCGCTGCTCGGCTTCGACGCGACGCGCAACGCGACGGCCGTCCAGCAGTTGCTCGACGCGGGCGCCGTGCCGCTCGGCAAGGCGAACATGCACGAGCTCGCGTTCGGCGTCACGAGCGCGAACGGCCATTTCGGCGCGGTCCGCAACCCGCACGACCCGGCGCGCATCGCGGGCGGCTCGAGCGGCGGCACGGCGTCCGTGGTCGCGGCGGGCATTCCGTTCGGCCTCGGCACTGACACAGGCGGCTCGGTACGGATTCCGGCGGCGTTCTGCGGCGTCGCCGGGCTGCGACCGACGCTGCGCCGCTATTCGACGGAAGGCGTGCTCGCGCTGTCGCCGACACGCGATACGGTCGGCCCGATCACGCACGGCATCGACGATCTGCTGTTGCTCGATGCCGTACTGACGCGCGACGCGAGCGAACCCGCGCCGCTCGCGCTTACGGGACTGACGATCGGCGTGCCGGATGCGCCGTACTTCGACGGACTCGACCCGGCCGTCGCCGAACTGACTGAGCGCGCGCTCGCCGCACTGACGGGCGCGGGCGCGCGCCTGATCCCGCTCGCCGCCCGCGCGCTGTATGAAACGGACGACGCGTGCGGCTTCGCGATCGCCGGGTTCGAGGCGCTCGCGTACTGGCGGCGCTTCAGCGCCGAGCAACTCGATCTGCCGTTCGCGGAGTTCGTTGCACGGCTCGGCAGCAACGACGTGCGGCACATCTTCCAGATGCTGCTCGACGCGCCGCCGTCGAGCGACGCGTACGCGGCGGCACTCGGCGTGCTGCAGGACATCGTGCGCTGGTACGACCAGGCGTTCCACCGGACGGGCGTCGATTGCATCGTGCTGCCGACCGTTCAATGCGAAGCGCCGCTCGTCGCCGACAGCGGCCACGACCTGCCGCCCGACGCCGCGCATGCGCTGTTTGCGCGCGTGATCCGTCAGACGGGGCCGGCGACGCTCGGCGGCGTGCCGTCGGTGTCGATTCCCGCGGGGCTGTCGAAGCACACCGGCATGCCCGTCGGACTGATGCTCGAAGGACCGGCGGGCAGCGACCGGCGCTTGCTCGCGATCGCGCGTGAAGTGGAGCGGCTGCTCACGCGTACGGCGTGACGCAAGGCTGGCGCACGAGCCGGCGTACTGATGCGGATCGGGCGCGCGAATCCGCCGTGCGCGCGGCGCTACGCTAAAATAGCGCCCCCTTCAAAATACCGCCCGCTGTCGTCACTGACGGCGGGCGCCTTATGGACGTCATGGCCAAACTTCTGACCGATCTCGAATTCCAACGTTTCTCCGAACTTCAGCAGAAGCAAGCAAGCTTCACGATCACGCCCGGGGAAGCGGACGAACTGCGCGACATCGTCGCGCGCGCGCAGCAGAAGCGCGACGACCGCGCGGCCGCGATGCATGCGATCGAAAACTACGTCGCGCAATTCGAAATCACGCCCGACGAGCTCTTCTCCCCCGAGCAGATCGGCGAAGCCGCGCGCACGTACGGCCTCATTGCGGCGGGCAAGAAGGAGCGCTCGCTGCCGCCGTCGCTGACGGTCAACGGCAAGCCGTATCAATGGACGAAGACGCTGCCGGATGAAGTGCGGCTGCCGCTCTTCGACGCGTTCAAGGCGGGCGAATCGATCAAGCGCTTCATCGCGATGCCGAAGGACACTGCCCGCTGCGCGCTGACGGTCGCGCGTCTCGAGCGTGAGACGGGCGCCGTCTACGCGGAAGCGCTGCTCGAAGAGCTCGCGATCTCTCGCGTGCAGGTGGACGAGGCAGCGGCGAAGCTCGCGGCTTGATTCTTTTCCTCACGCATTCGGGCGTGATGGATTGGCGGATGCGCGTTCGTGCATGCCACCGGTGCGTCGCCGCCCGATGCGGTCGATGAAAAGCGCTGCGCGATGCGCGTCGGTCGAGTCTTCTCCCGGAAAACCTCACCTCTCTCCCGATTTCATATCCCGTAAGATCTCACCGTCGAGAAATCGTGTTGGTCGTGTTGGTCGTGTTGGTCGTGTTGGTCGTGTTGGTCGTGTTGGTCGTGTTGGTCGTGTTGGTCGTGTTGGTCGTGTTGGTCGTGTTGGTCGTGTTGGTCGTGTTGGTCGTGTTGGTCGTGTTGGTCGTGTTGGTCGTGTTGGTCGTGTGAATCGTGTGAATCGTGTGAATCGCGTGAATCGCGTGAATCGCGTGAATCGCGTGAATCGCGTGAATCGCGTGAATCGCGTGAATCGCGTGGAACGCGTGGAACGCGTGGGGTGCGTGGGGCGTCGAGGCCGTCAGCCGTCAGCCGTCAGCCGTCAGCCGTCAGCCGTCAGGGATGTTGGCAGCCCCGACGGCTTCGGCAACATCCAACTCGTCGGCAGCCCTTGCAGCACTGGATTAAGAAGCGCCGACTACACCGACCGCATACCGCCGCGACGACAACCCGACTCGCCCACCGGATGCACGCGTGCAACGACGCACGCCGTACGGCCGCATCATTGCTGCAGCTTCAATCTGAAACCGACCACCCCCGGCTCTTGCGTCGCCGACACGGCAAAGCCGCTGTCTTTCGCAAGTGAGATCATCGCCGTGTTCTCGCGCAGCGCCTCGCCGATCATCCAACCCGTTCCGCGCGAACGTGCGTATTCGATGATGCGTCCCATCAGCAGTCGTCCGAGTCCCTTGCCCTTCTGATCGGGCCGCACTGCGATCGCAAATTCCGTTGCTTCATTGTCCGGATCGGTCACCGCGCGTACAGCGCCGAGCGTATGCGCGCGGCCTTCGGCGTCGTCGACCGTCGCAATCAACGCCATCTCGCGGTCGTAATCGATCTGCGTCATCCGCGCGATCTGCGAATGATCGAAGTTGCGTATCGCGCCGAAGAAACGCATCCGCAAATCATCCGGCGTCATCGCGCTCAGCAACTCCCGATGCGCATCCTCGTCCTCGGGACGAATCGGGCGCACCGTGACGTGCTCGCCGCGCCAGTCGATCTTCTGCTCCAGGTAGCGGGGATACGGGACGATCGCAAGCCGGCTGCGCCCCGTCGCGAGCCGGATGTGCGGCGCGACCGCGACGACGCGCTCGGCCCGCACGCGCAACACGAGCGACATCTGCACGACTTCGCGCACCTCGCACACGGCTTGCGAAAGCGCGGTCAGCGCATGCAGCAGCGGCTCGGGCGGCGCGCGGCGCGCATACGGCGACCGCGCGACAACCGCTCGCGCCAGCACGGTATTGAAGGGCGGCAGCCCGTAGACGACGAACGGCGCCGAAACGCCATCCGCCGGCGGCACCGAATAACGAAATACCGGACCGAAGTTCTGGTCGTCGAACATGTCGACCGTGATGTCGACGATCGCATCGCCGACGTCCGTATCGGTTGTGCGCTCGACGCCGAAGCCGGCGAGCCAGCCGAGCGCCGCATCGCCTTCGAATGCGTCGCGCCCCTGCGCGAGCGCCGTGCGCGCGACCTCTTGCGCAGCCGAGATCGACGCCGCAGGTTGCGGCGGCGAGCCCTCCGGCGTCTGCATCAACAACTCGCGGCCCAGTTGATAGTCGACGAGACGCGCATGTGCGCGCGCGAGACGCTGCGGCGTCGTGTGCACGGGAATGCCGTGCTCGTGCAACGCATCGCGCGTGGCGGCGTCGACGCCGCCGAAGAAGCACGCAAGCATGCCGCGGCGCGCGAACTTGCGCGATTCGATCAGCGCGCGCGCGACGTCGCCAGCAGGCGCGCTATGCGACGTCGCGTGAACGACGAACACGGTGCCCGTCGGCGGATGCTGCGCGAGGGCCTTCAATGCCGCGCCGAAATGCTCGGGACGCGCATCGTCGCCGAGCAGCAACGGATTGCCGGCGGCGATTCCGGCAGGCAGCGCGCCGGCGACCTCGTCGAGGGCAGCCTGCGGCCATTGCGCGAGCGTCTCGCCCGCCGCCGCGAGCGCATCGACCGCCAGCTTGGCGACGCCTTTGTCGCTCGTCACGAGCGTCGCCGCGCCGCTCGCCGCCGCCCGGCCGACGCCGAGCGTTTCGATTTCGTCGAGGAGATCGTCGAGCGCCTCGACGCGAACCATCCCGGCGCGCTGAAACGCGGCCGTATAGAGCAGATCGCCCGAATCGCCGCGTCCGGTGCGGAGCGCGAGCACCGGCTTGTTGCGCGCCGCCGCGCGCGCGGCCGACATGAACTTGCGCGCCGACTTCACCGTATCGAGCTCGAGCAGGATCGCGCGCGTCGCGGCATCGCTCGCCAGGTAATCGAGCACGTCGGCCGCGTCGACGTCCGCCTCGCTGCCGAGCGCGACGGCGTGCGAGAAACCGAGTCCGCGCGCATGCGCCCAGCCGAGCACCGCGTTCGTCAATGCGTTCGACTGCGATACCCACGCGACCCCGCCCGCCTTGACGATGCACGCCGGCGCGCCGAAATGCGCGTTCAGCACGGGCGAGGCGACACCGAGGCTGCCCGGCCCGACGATGCGCAGCAGGTACGGCTTCGCCGCGGCGAGCGTGCGTTCGAGCGCGGCCCGGTCCGTGCTCGAACGGGCCTCGCCGACGATGATCGCCGCACGGACACCCAGGCCGCCGAGCTTGCGCACGATGCCGGGCCACGTCGCGGGCGGCGTGCAGACGAGCGCGACCGACGGCGCGCTCGGTAGCTGATCGACGTACGGGTACACCTTGTGCCCGTTCAGTTCGCCGTATTTAGGATTGACGGGCCAGATCGCGCCGCCGAACCGGCCATCGAGCACGCACGCCCAGACCATCGCGCCGACGCTGCCGGGACGCGGCGACGCGCCGACCACGGCGACGGAGGTCGGCTGGAACAACGCATCGAGATTGCGAACGGTCACGGCAGCTCCGCTGAAAGGAATGAGCGACGACGATCGAAGGCGCAGCCCTGCCGGACCGAGCCTGCGAGTCCATAGGATAGGCGAAGCGCCGGGCGACGCCTATATGCCGTTCGGCCGAATCGCCGATTCGCGCAAGCATCGGCATCATCAATACCGACGCCGCCCCGTCGGTGTCGAACAAGCCCTTCTCCGCCGAAAACGCGGGTCGGGAATACCGGTCTTTCGAAATGGAGTAAAACGAGAATGAACGGATGCATCGGGCAAACCGCGCTCCCGGCGACGACGCCCCGCCTCTTTGACGAAATTGCGTGCTGCTCGCACCGCAAACACGCCGTCGCCGGCACGCTGCGCGCGATGCTCGACTCGCTTGCCCCGCCGACTCGGCCGGCGACACGGCTACCGACAACGCGGCCAACCACGGTCCGCTCGAATGGCCGCCGCCCTCGCGGTTTCGATTCCAGCAGTCGAAATTCGAAACTGCTTACGCGTCTGCGTCCAGACTCGCCTCTCGCCGTGCCTCGCCGCACGGCATTAAAAAGGCACGCGCATTCGTTTTGAAACTGCCGTCTCGAAAATTCGATCGCACCGAATGAAGAATCGGAAAAGCCAGGCTAGAAAAATTGATGCGTTGCCGAATAGCAGACAATCTTCGCGCATTGCGCAGGCCCGCTACGCGAGCAATCGAACGACACAGTTCGAAGTTCGAGTGGAGTCGAAATCGTGGCGCAGCCAGGTGCAAGAACAGCCGCCGCATCGCGTATCGCACCGTCGAACGGCCCTTCGTTCGCGGTCTCGCAAACGATGCGCCGCTCGCGATACGCATGTGCTCGCGCTTCACGACGAACGCAAATGTGCGCTAACCGGCGCTGCGAGGCATCGAAAAACGCTTCTTCCGTGAATAACGATCGTTTTCCATTCGCACCGACTACGACATGCATCAAGCGGAATGCCGTTCGATTGAGAACCCCGTCTCAAGAAGGTCGTCTGCGCGGGTCCACGGTTCGGACACGTTGTCCATTCCCGCACATCGCATGGCGGGATTGGACAGACGAATCAACGTGTCGGCGCGCCGCCGCTTTATTGGCATCGCAATCGAATCGCGTTTCGCGCTCCCGATCCGAGCGTAAGGCGAAACACAGATGGTACGAAAACAGGACTCACGTCTCGTCGCCAAAGGTGAGCGTTTTCGGGAGCCAAGGTGAGGATATTCGGGATTGCGCACCGGGCTGCGCAAATATCGCAAATCGAAACGAAAAAAACGCATACGGCGTCCCGTCTGCACGATGCAGCGTGAAACAACTTCGCCGAATCGGCAAGTTCGAGTCGAACATGGAATAACGCAATATCTGGCTAAATCCGCTCGCTTCAACGTCAAATCTACGCACAACCACCTGCGGCATGAAATCGCGCGGCCGCCGTGAAACAAACGAACCGCGTGCCAAAAACAAAATGGTGCGAATGGCCAGTTTGCCGTTCGCACCGTCGTTCAAGGCGCCAAAGGTGAGAGTTTCCGGGATCAGTCCTTGATCAGGAAGCGGTTGCGATTCTTGCCGAGCCAAGCCGGAGCACGGCCGCGGCCGCTCCAGGTCTCGCCCGTCTTCGGATTGAGGTACTTCGGCGGCAGCGGGCGCTTCGGCTTCGCCGTCGTCTTGATACTCCTGAATCCCAATTCGTCCGGTGTGATGTCGTATTCTTCGATCTTCGCCTTGATATCGGCAATGGCGTCCGCGATCGCTTTTTCGCGTTCCTTGTCGATTTTCTGTTGAAGTTTTTCGAGCTGTGCAGTCAGTTGCCTATAGGTCGCCATATGGATGAAGCTCCGTCTCGTTATTTATAGATGGAAGTATATGAATCAATTCCAAATCAATCGAACATTTTTCGCATTGCTTTCATATCCCGCAAGCGATGCTCAAAAGCCATTTCCAGCCTTGCATGCGAAGAGAAGGTACCGCACGCCGTTATCGACCGATTGCCTGATCGTGTCGAAATCGCCGCCGCAAATGCCGCGCGCATTCTGAATGCAGGTGTCCCAAGGACCGCCGGCGGGGCATTGGACCATCGTGGTCGAACGCCCGTCGGACGTAAACAGCGGCGCGCTACCTCCGCAGCCTGAAAGCCCCGCTATTAAAGCAATCAAAAATCCTGTCCGCAAGAACGCGCCGCATTGCCCCGGCGCCGGCGCACCCGTCTGTTTCATGAATCTGCCTATCGCTCCGCTTTCTTCTTGGACGACGCGAGTATATGCCAAGCCACGCGACAAAGGGTCAATCGGGTGCAACGAGTGTCTTATAGGGCGCACGGCCGCGTGGATCGTCGGTAAGCCGAATGAATACTTGCTCGACGTCGGGCAGCGCCTCGAGCCTGCGTCGCAACGCATCGCGATCGAACGATGCGGGCGCGCATCCCTCGGCATAAATGAAGCGGCGCTGAATCGTGATCCAGATGCTCGTGCCGGCCAAAGCCGCATCGCCGCCGGCAAATTCCTTTTTTAGTTCTCCGGCAATCGGCTTGTCGTATAAATATGAATTCGGTTTGCTGCAGCGATGCGCGAGCCAGCAAGTCGTTCCGCGCTCGACGCGGTAATGCGCATCGTCCTCCATTTGCGCACGCGTCATCAACGGACCGAGCGGAACCGGGCATTCGGCAATCGCATTCGACAATGCAAAAAAAGGATCGCCGTACCAATTGCGTCGCTCGACCAAAGCAGGCGATCCCGACGATGCGAACGACGTCGATGACGCAGGCGACTCAGATGCCGTCGGCGCCGAAGTGTTCGACGCCGCAGTCGATACGGACGATGCAGGCGGCACGCCGTCCTGCGCGAACACAACATGCGCGGCGGCCGCGAGCGTCACGCACGATGCGGCGATCTCGATGCGCTTCATCGCAACCTCCATGCGGATACGCCCGCTCATGCGCGAGCGTCGACACCTGCGCGGCGAATGCATCCCGCGCATCGGTCTGCTATGTGTCGATGCCGAGCGCCGCGAGCTTCTTGTAGAACGTCGCGCGCCCGATGCCGATGCGCGCGGCCGCCTCCGTCACCTTGCCGTTGCATGCGGCCAGGGCGTCCATCAGGAACTGGCGCTCCCACGCGGCGTACGCGGACGCATAGGACAAAGATGCGGCGCGCGCATCGGACGCAACCGTCGATACCGCGCCGGAAACCGAACCCGCACCGGCCGTCGCACTTGCGCCGGCAGCGGGCGCGGCGCCGAAAACCGCGGCCGCCCCACGCCCGGGCCCGATGAACGGCGCGAGCGCGCGCGCATCGATCAGCGCGCGATCGGACAGCATCAGCGCACGCTCGAGCGTGTTGCGTAGTTCGCGCACGTTGCCGGGCCATGGATAGGCACACAGCAGACGCAGCGCATCGTCGGTCAGTTCGCAGTGCTCGGCAAGTCCGTGCTGCGCGGCAAGCTCCTCGAGCATCGTATAGACGAGCGCCTCGATATCCGATGCGCGCTCGCGCAGCGGCGGCGCATGGATCGTCAGCACGTTCAGCCGGTAATAAAGGTCCGCGCGAAAGCGCCCCTCGGCGACGAGCGCCGGCAGCTCGGCCGACGTCGCCGCGATGATCCGCACGTTCGCGCGCACGATCCGGTTCGAGCCGACGGGCTCGAACTCCTTGTCCTGCAGCACGCGCAGCAGCTTGCCCTGCAGCGGCAGCGGCATGTCGCCGATTTCGTCGAGAAAGAGCGTGCCGCCGTCGGCGAGCTCGAACTTGCCGACGCGGCCCTTGCGGTCCGCGCCCGTATACGCGCCCGGTGCCGCGCCGAAGAACTCGGTTTCGAGCAGCGCGTCGGGAATCGCCGCGACGTTGACCGTCACGAGCGGCTTCAGCGCGCGCGCGGACGCGGCGTGAATCGCATGGGCGAGCAGCTCCTTGCCAGTGCCCGTCTCGCCGAGCAGCAAGACGGGCGAATCGACCTGCGCGGCGCGCCGCCCCTGCCGCTTCGTTTCGAGGCTCACGGCGCTCGTGCCGACGAAGCTCGCGAACGTGTATTTCGGACGCCGCGCCTGCGCGAGCGAGCGCTGCGTCGCAATCAGCTCCTGCTGGACCTGCATATAGCGGGAAAAGAGCGGCGTCAGCGTCTTCAGCTCGTCGAACAACGCGAAGCCGATCGCGCCGACGGTTTCGCCCGCCTCGCCCGTGAGCGGCAGGCGCGTGACGATGAGCGGCTCGCGGCCGGTCTCCATGATGTCGAGCAGGATCGGGCGGCCAGTCGCGACCACCTCGCGCATCAGGCTGTGCGGAATCACCGCCTCGCAATCGCGGCCGATCGCCTGCTGCGGATCGGCAAAGCCGAAGCGCGCGGCATAGCGCTGATTGATCCAGACGACGCGCGCATCCTTGTCGACGATCAGCGTGCCGACACTCGAATGCTCGAAGGTCTTGAAAAGGGACTCCGCCGCGCGCCGCAGCACGTCGCCGTAATCGACGGGCAGCGCGGCCCAGCCGTTCGAAATCTGTGCGTTCGTCTCCACTATTTCTTTCTTGTCCACAAAGCGAGACGGATTATCTCATGCAGGAGACAGACAGCAAGAGGCCGTCACGCAAGCCTGACGGGCCGATCGAGACGCCGGCCGCGCCGCATTCGTCTACATATAGAGACGTTTTCTGTAGAATCGGACGCAGCCGGCAGCCGGCGGCGCAGCACGCCCCGCTGCCGGCGCGGCTGCGGCCCGCCGCACGTCCGATGGCACGAATCCTGCGGAAGAGCTGCCGGAGCGTCGCGCCGTCTGTCTGGCGCGCCCGCCCGCACAACAACCAAGGTTTAGGAGACTCTCTTGTCATTCTTGATCGTCCTCGCTGCGCTGGCCTTCCTGATGTTCGCCGCGTACCGCGGCTACAGCGTGATCCTGTTCGCGCCCGTCGCCGCACTGGGCGCGGTGCTGCTGACCGATCCCGCCGCCGTCGCCCCCGTCTTCTCCGGCATCTTCATGGAAAAGATGGTCGGCTTCGTCAAACTCTACTTCCCGGTGTTCCTGCTCGGCGCGGTGTTCGGCAAGGTCATCGAGCTGTCCGGCTTCTCCGAGGCGATCGTCGCGGCCGCGATCCGCTACATCGGCCGCTCGCGCGCGAATGCGGTGATCGTCGCGGTCTGCGCGCTCCTCACCTATGGCGGCGTGTCGCTGTTCGTCGTGGTGTTCGCCGTCTATCCGTTTGCGGCCGAGCTCTATCGTCAGAGCAACATTCCGAAGCGGCTGATGCCAGGCGCGATCGCGCTCGGCGCGTTCTCGTTCACGATGGACTCGCTGCCGGGCACGCCTCAGATCCAGAACATCATCCCGACGACGTTCTTCAAGACCACCGCGTGGGCCGCGCCCGCGCTCGGCACGATCGGGTCGGTGTTCATCATCGTCGTCGGCCTGTCGTATCTCGAATGGCGCCGCCGCTCGGCGCTCGCGCGCGGCGAAGGCTACGGCACCTCGCTCATCAACGAGCCCGAGCGCGTCGAAACGCAGTCGCTGCCGCATCCGATCCTCGCGGTGTCGCCGCTCGTGCTCGTCGGCGTCGCGAACTTCACGCTGACGAAACTGATTCCAGTGTGGTACGGCGGCGCATCGTACACGGTCCCGCCCGACGTGCTGCCCGGCGTCCACGCGCCGATCACGACGCCGATCAAGACCGTCGTCGCGATCTGGTCGGTCGAAGCGGCGCTGCTGCTCGGCATCCTGCTCGTCGTCATCACCGCGTTCAAGCGCGTGCACGAGCGCTTTGCGACCGGTACCAAGGCGGCAGTCGGCGGCGCGCTCCTCGCCGCGATGAACACCGCGTCCGAATACGGCTTCGGCGGCGTGATCGCCGCGCTGCCGGGCTTCATCGTCGTCGGCGATGCGCTGAAGCACATCCCGAATCCGCTCGTCAACGCCGCCGTGTCGGTCAGCTCGCTCGCGGGTATCACGGGCTCGGCGTCGGGCGGCATGAGCATCGCGCTCGCGGCGATGTCGGATCTCTTCGTCAAGGGCGCGCAGGCCGCGCAGATTCCGATGGAAGTGCTGCACCGGGTCGTCGCGATGGCGAGCGGCGGCATGGATACGCTGCCGCACAACGGCGCGGTGATCACGCTGCTCGCGGTGACGGGCCTCACGCACCGCGAGTCGTATCGCGACATCTTCGCGGTGACCGTCATCAAGACGCTCGCGGTGTTCTTCGTGATCGCCGTCTATTATCTGACAGGGCTCGTATGATCTGACGACAGGCGCAACGCGCCCGTCTCGCGACCGCCGCCGGCCGGCTTCGACGAAGCGCCGGCGAACAAATCGGCCCGGCGCCCGCCGCTCGACGGCGCGCCGGGCCGATTCCGTTTTCTCTCATACTTTTATCGTGACGCGCCGCTGCAACATGCGGATTTGTGCGAACGCCGGCGGGCCCGCCGCGCAACGCGCGGCAACGCTCCGGCAAGCCGCCCGACCATACCGATCGAACGCCTCGCGAAATTCTCATTGCGGCCGCCCGCTTCGGTTAAACTGCATTCAAGCAGTCCGCAAAGCAACATTTCCTATTTCACGACACGAGGACACGTTCAATGCGCACGACCGGTTCTTCCGGGGCCATGACCCTGCTGACCGAATTCGATCCGGCCGACGGCCGCGAGCTTCGCTCGCTGCGTCTCGCGGCCACCGAAGACGGCAAAAGCGTACTGCTCATCGAAATCGACGAACGCAAGCCCGGCATCCATCGGGAAGTACGCTACGAAATCACGCCCGCCGAGTTGATCGCCGCGATTCGTTCGCACGGCGCGGAGCTGCCGGGCGAAACGCACGGCGCCACCCCGCTCGTCCGCAGCACGACACCCTGATCCCGCCGCCATGGTGAGGCCGCGGCCGGCCCGCGCCCTCACCGTCTCCGCCGCGCGCCGATGCGCGCTGTGATCCCCTTCCCGAAAATAGCCGATAATCGGCACATCCACGCGCTCCATGCCGCGCGCTTCTCGCGGCGACCCTCCATCGTTTCGTCATGCTTCATGATCTCGTCGCCCGTTTCGGGCCGCTCATCGTGTTCGCCAACGTGCTCGCGGCCGCGATCGGCCTGCCCGTGCCCGCCATGCCGACGCTCGTGCTGTTCGGCGCAATGGCGACGCTGCATCCGGACGCGATCGGCGCGCAGCTCGCGCCCGTGCTCGCACTCGCGGTGCTCGCGGCGCTGATCGGCGACACCGCGTGGTACGTCGCCGGCCGGCATTTCGGCGGCCGCGCGCTGAAAACCTTATGCAAGCTTTCGCTGTCACGCGACAGCTGCGTGAAAAAAACCGAACGCTTCTTCGGCCGCTGGGGCGTGCGCGTGCTCGCCGTCGCGCGCTTCATCCCCGGCCTGTCGCTGATCTCGGTGCCGATGGCGGGCGCGCTCGGCACGCGCTATCGGACGTTCGTCGGCTACGACGGCTTGGGCGCGCTGCTGTGGGCGGGCTGCGGCATCGCCGTCGGGTTCGTGTTCGCGAAACAGATCGATTGGCTTTTCACCGGCGCGAACCGGCTCGGCCGCGCGGTGCTCGTCGTGATCGTCGTGCTGCTCGCGCTCTATACGGCCGTGCGCTGGATGCGCCGCCGCGCGCTGATTCGCCAGCTCGCGAACGCGCGGATCGATGTCGACGAACTCGACCAGTTGCTGCAAGCCGATCCCTCGCCAGTCATCGTCGACGCGCGCTCGCCCGAGCACCGCAAGCTCGATCCGTACGCGATCCCGGGCGCGCAGTTCGCCGACGAACGCGATCTGCACGCCATCGTCGCGCACTATCCGGCGACGCAGAAATTCGTGATCTATTGCTCGTGCCCGAACGAAGTGACGGCGGCGCTGATGGCTCAGCGCCTCAAGCAAGCCGGCTTCGCCGACGCGCTCGCGCTGCGCGGCGGCCTCGACGCATGGCGCGACACGGGCCGGCAATTGATCGAGCTCGATCCGCAGGCAGCGAGCGAAGCGGTGCTCGCACCCGCACCGAAAACCGCCTGATCGAACGGACGCGCAGCAGCGTGCACGCGCATCGTCCGGGGCGCGGAGAACGGCGGCGGCTTTTGCATTCGGACGCGAGCCGCATGCCGCCGCAGAAATGCCGATGTCGGGCGGCAGCCGAGCTTGCGCCGCCGCGCGAATCGTTTCGGAATGCTCAGAACACCTTCACCGGCACGTTCACGACCAGCCGGTATTCCTGGTTGGTGCTGTCCGAGTAGTGCGTCGAGCCGACGTGCCACATCGCGATGAACGTGATCTTCGTGTCCTTGAACTTGCCGCTCTGGATCGTGTACGACGGGATGAAGCCGAACTCGTGGTGGCGGCCCTGCACCGGCGCGCCGTCCTTCCAGTAGATGCTCGAGCGCGTCGGATCGAGCGCCGCGCCCGCGGAGCCGTCCGCGCCCCAGCCCGTCACGCCCCACACCATCGCCTTGAAGCCGGGCAGCCCCGCCTCCTTGCCGTAGAACGTGTAGCGCAACTGCAGCGATTTTTCGTGCGGCGCGTTGTAGTCGACATCCATCGAATCGACGAGGAAGATGCCGTTCGTTTCGTTCAGGTAATCGAAGAATTGGTCGCCGAGCACCTGCTGATAGCCGAGCAGCAGCTCGTGCGGACCGTGCTGCGCGGCGAGCGACAAGCTGTACGCATTGTTGTCGATCTTGCCCTGGCGCGCGTCGCCCGTGTCGTGCGTCGAATAGAAGTTGCCGAAGCCCGTCCACTTGATCGCCTGCGGCGAGCCGTAGCTCTGCTTGACCGAGCCGTAGTACTGACGCCATACGTCGTCGGCCTGACCCGCGTAGAACGACGCCGAGCCCGTCGACGAGTAATCCCAGGTGCCGCCCAGGTACGTGAAGCGATCGACGCGCGTGCCGCCGTATTGGGTCGTCAGGTTCGTGAGCGTCGCGTAGCCGCGCGCGTCCGTCTTCGTGAAGCTGCCCGCTTCGAGCATCACGTTCTTGAATTCGTTGCTGACGATCGTCGCGCCGAGGAACGTCGGCGGCAATGCGCGGTTGTCGTGCTGCTCCATGAACGGATTGTCGACCGCCTGCAGACCGTACTTGATCACCGTGTTCGAAATGCGCGCCTTCACGTCATAAATGCCGGGAAACGCCCATGCGAACTGGTTCGAGCCGCCGCCGCCCTTCGCGATGTGCACCATGTTGCTCGCGCCCGCGCCGCCGTCGAGCTTCAGCGCGGCGTAAATCGACGCGTCGACGCCGAAGCCGATCAGCCCGCCCGTATAGCCGGACTCGAAGTTCGCCATCACACCCTGGACCCACGCGTGGCGATGCGGTCCGCCCTTCGAATCGAGCACGTCCGCGTAGTTGCGGAACAGCACGTCGAAATGACTGTCGGCAATGAAGCCCTTCGACGTCGACTGGCTCGACACCGGCTCCGGCGGCATGATCTCCTGCGTGGCGTCGGCGTTGATGATCGCGTTCGGCGTCGTCGCCTGCTGCGCAAGCGTCGCGGCGGGCGCCGCCCGGGCCGGCGCGGCCGGCGCCGCGTCATCCGCACGCGCCGCGCCTGCGATCGACACGCCGGCGAGCATCGGCAGTCCCCACGCGAGCAGGACTGCTCGCGCGACCCTCTTCATCGATTGATGTTGTGTCATTGCGCTTCTCTTTTTATGTTGACTACCCACTCGCCGGCCGCGCATCGCGGCCGGCGACACCCCGGCGCGCCGCCGTGACGACGCGCCTTCCCACGACGCGAAGATCATCCGCGCCGTCCACACCCCTGTTGGCTTGTTGTGTCTTTGTCGGTACTGCTCAGCGCTGCGCGCCTGCGACGCCGGCCCGAATGCAAGCGACGCGCGCGGCCGATCCGCCGCGCACCTCGGGCTGCGGCACCTCGCGCGCGCAGGCGTCGATCGCGTCCGGACACCGCGTGCGGAACGCGCAGCCCGAAGGCGGATCGAGCGGAGACGGCATCTCGCTCGCGAGCAACAGCGGCCGCCGCGCGCGCTCGCGCGCGGGCTCCGGCGTCGGCGCGGCGGCGAGCAGCGCGCGCGTGTACGGATGCTGAGGCGCGCCGTACACGTCGCGGCGCGTGCCGAATTCCATCACGCGGCCGAGATACATCACGAGCACGCGCTGGCTGATCGCCTTGACGACCGCGAGATCGTGCGCGACGAACAGATAGGACAACGACAGCTCTCGCTGCAGATCGCGCAGCAAGTTGACGATCTGCGCCTGGATCGACACGTCGAGCGCGGACACGGGCTCGTCGCAGATCACGAGATGCGGCTCGGCGATCAACGCGCGCGCAATGCCGACGCGCTGGCACTGGCCGCCGGAAAATTCATGCGGATAACGAAGCAGATGATGGACGTTCAGGCCGACGCGCTCGAGCATCGTCAGCACGCGACGGCGCACTTCTTCGCGGCCGATGCCCGGCCGATGCGTGACGAGCGGCTCGGCGACGACCTGCTCGATCGTCATCCGCGGATCGAGCGACGCGAGCGGATCCTGAAAGATCATCTGCATCTCACGGCGGATCTTGCGCGCGTCGCGGCGCGCGCCGCTCACGATCGGCTCGCCGCGCCATTGCACGGTGCCCGCCGTGACCGGCGCGAGGCCGATCAGCGCGCGTGCGAGCGTCGACTTGCCGCAACCCGATTCGCCGACGAGCCCGACGGTCTCGCCGCGCTTCACGTCGAACGACACGCCGTCGACCGCGCGCAGCGTGCCCTTGGGCGACCACGGGTAGCCGCCGAGTGGCACGCGGAAATGCACCTTGAGATCGCGCACCGACAGCAGCGCTTCGGCGTCGTGCGACGTGTCGTTGCCTCGCGCAACGGCGTCCGGCGCGCCGGAACTGGAGGTTCCGACGCCGCTCGGCGCGTCCGGCGAAGCGGAAACGAACGAGGAAACAGAAGAAACGAGATCGGTCGCGGCGCTCATCGCAGCCCTCCCATGATTTCCGCAATGGGCCGATGACACGCGCGCACGGCGCCCGTGTCCGAATAGGCGATCAGCTCGGGGCGCTCGGCGCCGCACCGATCCGATGCATGCGAACAGCGCTTCGCGAACGCGCAGCCGAGCATGCCTTGGCCGGGTAGCGGCGGGTTGCCGGGAATCGCGACAAGCGGCGTGTCGTCGGGCGCGTCGAGTCGCGGCAGCGCGTTCAGCAGGCCGATCGTGTACGGATGCGACGGCGCGGCGAAGATCGCGTCGGCGCTCGCGTATTCGACCGTACGGCCCGCATACATCACCATCACGTCGTCCGCGAGCCCCGCAACGACGCCCATGTCGTGCGTGATCAGCACGATCGACGTGCCGTGCTCGCGGTTCAGCTCGCGCAGCAGCTCGATGATCTGCGCCTGCACGGTGACGTCGAGCGCGGTCGTCGGCTCGTCGGCGATCAGGATCTCGGGCTCGAGCAGCAGCGCCATCGCGATCATCACGCGCTGACGCATGCCGCCCGAGAACTCGTGCGGGTACATCCGGATCCGGCGCGCGGCGTCAGGAATCCTGACCGCTTCGAGCGCTTCGATCGCGCGCCTGATCGCATCCTTGCGCGACATCTTCCGATGCAGTTGCAGGCTCTCCGTCATCTGCCGCTCGATCGTCAGGAACGGATTGAGCGACGTCATCGGATCCTGGAAGATCATCCCGATCCGGTTGCCGCGCACTTCGTTCAACTGCCGCATGCTCATGTCGAGCAGATTCTCGCCGTCGAACAGCGCTTCGCCTGACGTCGAGCCGTTGCCCGCGAGCAGGCCCAGCAGCGCCATCACCGTCTGGCTCTTGCCGGAGCCCGATTCGCCGACGATGCCGAGCGTCTTGCCCGCTTCGAGCGAGAACGACACTCCCGACACCGCATCGACCGGCTCGCCTTCCCGGCGCGTGAAGCGCACACCGAGATTCTTGACTTCGAGTAGCGCCATCTCAGCGGTCCTTCGGGTCGAGTGCGTCGCGCAGACCGTCGCCGACGAAGTTCACGCAGTAGAGCGTCACGCACAGCATCACCGCGGGCGCGAGGAGCAGCCACGGCATCGCCTCGAGCTTCTGCGCGCCGTCCTGGATCAGGACGCCCCAGCTCGTCATCGGCTCCTGCACACCGAGTCCGAGGAACGACAGCACCGATTCGGTCAGCACGATCGTCGGCACGCTGACGGTCGCGTAGACGACCACGACGCCGAGCAGATTCGGCACGATGTGGCGCCGGACGATGGTCGCGGGCGCGACGCCGATCGCGCGCGCCGCGTCGACGAACTCGCGCGTGCGCAGCGACAGCGTCTGGCCGCGCACGACGCGCGCCATGTCGAGCCACGAGAACGCGCTGATCGTCAGCACGACAAGGATGAACGAGCGGCCGAACAGCGTCATCATCAGGATCGCGATCAGCAGATACGGAATCGCATACATCATGTCGACGATTCGCATCATCGTCGCGTCGACGCGTCCGCCGGCGAAGCCCGCGATTGCGCCCCACGCAACGCCGAAGAGTCCCGACACGAACGTGCCGAGCAGGCCGACTTCGAGCGACACGCGCCCGCCGACCAGCGTGCGCACGAGCAGATCGCGGCCGAGCTCGTCGGTGCCGAACCAGTGCATGTTCGCGAGTCTCGGCGCAAGGCTGATCGACGACCAGTCACTCGTGGCCGGATCGTTAGGAGAAAGAAGCGGCCCGACGAAGCACGCGAGCGCGATCAGCACGAGCACGGCGAGGCTCGCGAGCGCAGCGCGGTTGCGCACGAAGCGCCGTGCGGCAAGCTCGAGCGGCGTGCGCGAGCGCAGCGGCGCATCGGCCGGCTGCGACAGCTCGATCGAAGGAGAAACAGGCGTCATCGCATCGCCCTCTCAATAACGGATGCGCGGATCGAGCCACGCGTATGCGAGGTCGACCAGCAGGTTGAACAGCACCGCGCAGACGGTCGTCAGCACGACGAGACCGAGTACGAGCGTGTAGTCGCGATTGATCGCGCCGTTGACGACGAGCTGTCCGAGGCCCGGCAGCGCGAACACCGATTCCGTCACGACGGCTGCGGTGATGGACGAGATGCAGACCGTGCCGAACAGCGACACGACAGGCATCAGCGCGGGCTTCAGCGCATGGCGCATCACGATCGTGCGGCCGGGCAGGCCTTTCGCGCGCGCGGTGCGGATGAAGTTGCTCGACAGCGTCTCGATCATCGACCCGCGCATCACGCGCGCGAGCAACGACACGTTGATCAGCGTGAGCAGCGCGACGGGCAGCACGCGATAGCGCCAGCCGCCGTCACCCCAGCCGCCTGCGGGCAGCCAGCCGGCGCCCTCGGACGTCTTCATCAGGATCGCGAAGATCAGCACGAGCACGGGGCCGAGCACGAACGGCGGAATCACGTTGCCGAAGTTGCCGATCAGCATCACGACGCGATCGACGATGCTGTCGCGCCGCACGGCCGCGATCGTGCCGAGCAGCACGCCGAGCACGATCGACAGCGGAATCGACACGCCGCCGACGCCGAGACTCACGGGCAGCGCCTTGCGCACGAGATCGTTGACGGTCCAGTCCGTATAACGGAACGACGGACCGAGATCGCCGTGCAGCAGCGAGCCGAGATACAGCAAGTACTGCTTCCACAGCGGCTCGTCGAGGTGGTACTTCGCGTTCAGGTTCGCGAGCGTCGCGGCGGACAGCTGCTTCTCGCTGTCGAACGGCCCGCCGGGCGTGAAGTGCAGCAGCAGATAGCAGACGGTGATGACGGCGAGAATCGTCGGCACCGCCCAAAGCGTGCGCCGCAATGCATAGGCCAGCATGATCGGCTCCGCTCAGTGCTTGGTCAGATACATGTCCTGCGACGCGCGCATGTCGATGTAGTTCGTCAGCGTGTAGCCGGCGACATACGGCTTCACGAGACGGTCCGCCGAATACTGGAAGAGCGACACCATCGGATAGTCGCTCATCGCGAGATCGTGCGCCTGCGTGAGGAGCGTCGTGCGCGAGCCCTCGTCGAGCTTCTGGTTCGCTTCGGCGACGAGCGCGTCGACCTTCGGATTGCAATAGCCGACCGTGTTCTGCGGGCTGCCGCAGCGGATCAGGTCGAAGAACGTCATCGCGTCGTTGTAGTCGGCGAACCAGCCGTCGCGCGCGACCTGCACCTTGCCGTCATGACGTTGCTTCATCAGCACCTTGAACTCGACGTTCTCGAGCTTCGCCGTCACGCCGAGCTTCGTGCGCCATTCGGATGCCGCGAAGAGCGCGACCTTCTTGTGCAGGTCGTTCGTGTTGTAGGTCAGCGTGAACGTGAGCGGATTCGAGTCGCCGTAGCCCGCCTGCTTCAGCAGGTTCTTCGCATACTCGACGCGCTTGCCCATCGGCCACGACGCCCAGTCCGGCGTGAACGGCCGCTGCACGCCCTTCACGCCTTTCGGCATCAGCCCGTACATCGGCACTTCGCCCGCCTGCGTGATCTTCGACGTCAGGATCTCGCGATCGAGCACCATCGCAAGCGCCTCCCGCACGCGCTTGTCCTTCAGCGCCGGGGCGCTGTTCTTCAGGTAGTAGTAGTACGTCGCAAGCTGCAACCCCGGCCGCAGCTCCTTGCCGAACTGCTTGCTGACCTGGCCGAAGGCGCCCGCGGGAATCGAATACGTGTAATCGATCTGACCCGCCTGGTACATCCGTAGCGCGGTCTCGTCGTTCTCGATCGGCAGATAGGTGACCTTGCGGATCACGACGTTGCGCGCGTTCCAGTATTTGTCGCTCTTCGCCATCACGATGCGGTTGTTCGGCTGCCAGTCGACGAGCGTGTACGGTCCATTGCTCACGATGTTCTTCGGCTGCGTCCATGCGCCGCCGAACTTCGTCACCGTGTCCTTGTTGACGGGCGCAAGCGGCGCCATCGCGGTCAGCTCCGGGAAGTACGATACCGGCACCTCGGTCTTCACTTCGACCGTGTACGGGTCGACCGCGCGAATGCCGAGATTCGTCGGCGGCTGCTTGCCCGCGATGATCGCCGACGCGTTCTTCACGAACTCGACGAGAATCGTGTATTTCGAGCTCGTCTTCGGATCGGCGAGGCGCTGCCATGAATACACGAAATCGGCGGCGGTCACCGGCTGGCCGTTGCTCCACTTCGCGTCGCGGCGCAGCTTGAAGATCCACGTATCCGGCGCCTTGTGCTCCCACGACTGCGCGACACCCGGCACCACGCTCCCGTCCGCGGCGATGCGCGCGAGCCCTTCGAACAGATCCAAACCGATCGTATTGGCGGTCCAGGATTCGATGTACGCGGGATCGAGCGATTCGACTTCGGCGGGCACTTGCCGCGTCAGATCCTGCTGATCGGCAAGAACGACATTCGAGGGAACGGAGACGGCCGAGGCGAACTGCGCCGTGGTCAGGGCGAGCGCGGCCAGCACGGCCGCGAAGGCATGCGTGTGTTTCATCGTGTGCGATAGGTAGTAGTGGTAGCGGGAAAGCGACGCGCGGCGCGGTACAAGGAGGCCGTGCGCGGCGCGAAGAACGCTTAAGGCTGCGAAGAAACGGGGGGCCCCTGGTGCCTGTATTTCATGTTAGTCCTCCTTACGTTGCTTTCGACAGGCACCCCGTTCGAAGAAACGAAGGAATGCCCCGCCTTAGAACAACCTCGGTGTCCCGACCCAGACCACCACCGACTCGATCTTCGCGGTGTTGACCCAGCTATGCGGAACTGTCGACTGGTAATGCGCGCTGTCGCCGGCGTACAGGACGAACGTCTTGCCCTCCAGCGTCAACGACACTTCACCTTCGATCACATACAGGAATTCCTCGCCTGCATGCGTCGTGACCTCGGACCGCTTCTGCCCCGGCGGCATCCGCACGAGAATCGCCTCGAGCTGACGCCCTTCCATCACGTTCGTCATCCGCGCGAACAGATTCGCCGAATCGGCGAAGCTGAAGAAGCGCAACTGATCCCCGCGGCAAACCGAACGCTCTTCGCTCGGCGTCTCGACGAAATACTGCACCGTGACACCCAGTGCATGCGCGATGCCGGCCAGCGACGTGATAGACGGCGACGCGAGCCCGCGTTCGACCTGCGACAAAAACGGCTTGGAAATGCCCGCTGCGGTCGCTGTTTCGTCGAGCGTGCGCTTCAACCGCTGCCGCAGCGCCCGAATCTTGCTGCCGAGCGCGATGCCGACATTGGCAGGCCGCGTGTTTTCAGTGGAAGGAACCATAGCAGGCCGAAATCTTATCGTCAAAAAATGTTTGATGGAAAATAACGAAGTTTGATAGATATGACTTACTCTTCGTCGTCTCGAGCAGCGCCGCCAGCCCGAATCGGATGCCGCGAGCCGCAGCGCCGAGTTCGAGACGGCACGCTATCTTGCCAGACTCGCCGCCTTCACAGGCAAGCTCCACGCGGGTTTGCGCGTATCGCGACAAATGACGGCAATCGGCTTTCAATCAGCCCACGACCATGAGCAGCAAAGAAGACAGCCCTCTTTTTCGGGGATTACCCTGAGTGACGAAGATCCGACAGGCCGCGAGAATCGCGGCCGCCTCGCGAACCGCGACGATCTCGCGGACCGCTCGTTTTTCACCGGCGACGGCGCGCAGCCCATCCGCTGCGCGCGGCGCCCCGTCGTGCGCCCCGATCCGGGTGCTTGCCTGCCTATCGACATGACTTCCCTTTCCTCTTTCTCGCGCGCCGCGCGCGCACGTTTTCGCATCTCGCCACCCGCACTGCACCGCCCTCGCGCCAGCGCCGATCCGCCGGGCCCGGCTAGCCGCCGCGTCGCGGCCGGCGTCTCGCCCGCTATCCGCCGCGTCGTCGCGCGCGGCGTTTCGTCTGCTCAATCCGGAGGTGCACAATGAATACTCGCGTGTCGCAGACCCGCTCGTTTACCACGGTCTTTCTGATCGAAATGTGGGAACGTTTCGGCTATTACGGGATGGCGGCCCTGCTCGTCCTCTTCATGGTCGACAAGCTCGGCTTCACCGACGGCCATGCGAACCTGACCTGGGGCGCGTTCACCGCGCTCGTCTACGCGTCGCCGTCGATCGGCGGCTGGATCGGCGACAAGGTGCTCGGCGCGCGCCGCTCGATGATCGCCGGCGCGTTCGTGCTGTGCGCAGGCTACCTGATGCTTGCGATTCCGAACGATCATCTCGCGTTCATGTATGCGTCGCTCGGCGTGATCGTCGTCGGCAACGGGCTCTTCAAGTCGAACGCCGCGAACCTCGTACGCCGCATCTATGAAGGCGACGACGCACGAATCGACAGCGCGTTCACGATCTACTACATGGCGGTCAACATCGGCTCCACCGCGTCGATGCTCGCGACGCCGTGGATCAAGGATCACTGGGGCTGGCACGCGGCGTTCGCCGTCTGCTGCGCCGGGATGGCGCTCGGCATCCTCAACTTCGTGCTGATGCATCGCACGCTCGCGCACATCGGCTCGCAGCCCGACGCGGAGCGCGTCCACTGGCGGCGCCTCGCGGCGGTCGCGGCGGGCGGCGTCGCGCTCGGCCTCGTCACGATGTACGTGCTGGGCCACAAGCAGCTCGCGGTCGCGAGCGTGTGGACCGCCGCATTCGCGATCCTCGCGATCTTCGTGTACATGATCGTGAAGTCGAACCGCTCCGAGCGCGCGGGCCTCATCGCCGCGCTGCTGCTGATCGCGCAGGTGATCCTGTTCTTCGTCTTCTATGTGCAGATGTCGACGTCGCTTACGCTGTTCGCGCTGCGCAACGTCGATCCGCGTTTCATCCTGTTCGGCACGACGCTCTTCACGTGGAGCGCCGCGCAGTTCCAGGCGCTCAATCCGATCTGGATCATGCTGCTCAGCCCCTTGCTCGTCGTGATCTACAACGGTCTCGCGAAGCGCGGCCGCGATCTGCCCGTCGCCGGGAAGTACGCGCTCGGCTTCGGCGTCGTCGCGCTCGGCTACCTGGCGTTCGCGATGAGCGGACGCTTCGCGGTCGACGGCCGCGTGTCGTCGTGGTTCATGGTGGCGGGCTACGGCTTCTACTCGCTCGGCGAACTGCTCGTGAGCGGCCTCGGCCTCGCGATGATCGCGCGCTACGTGCCGGCCCGGATGGGCGGCTTCATGATGGGCGCGTACTTCGTCGCGACGGGCGTATCGCAATATCTCGGCAGCGTCATCGCGAACTTCGCGCAGATGCCGTCGCACGATCTCCCCGCGACCGCGTCGCTGCCGCTCTACATCAAGCTGTTCACGGGCCTCGGCTGGCTCGCAGCGGGCGGCATGGCGATCGGCCTGCTGCTACTGCCGCTGATGAACAAGCTGTCGCGCGAGCATCTTCGCTGCGAAGCGGAGCGCCGCGACGCGCAGGCGGTCGCCGCGCACTAGTGAAATCCCTCGACATGTGACTTGCGCGCAACATTCTCCCTACGGTTCGCCCGTAAGCGTCCTACACTGAAACAACTCGCCGGCACGGGCGACATCGGCAGGGAGAGAACGATGAAAAACAAGACAACGAGGCTTTGGCGGATGCTGTCGGATATCCGCCGCGCGCAACGCTGCACGGCGCTGCGCGCGTCGGCTGCGGCAACCGACGTGGATGCGCTGCTGACCGAGCGCGACGACGATCCCCCCGACGCGGACGACGCGTCGCAGGACGATGCGGCGAGCGCAAGGCAAACGAGGACGGATCTGCGCCATTGATGCCGCCACGCCGCGTGCCCCGCTTGCGCGCGGCTTCTTCGTCAGCTCGGCAACAGCATCAGTGTGTCGCCAACGCCTCGCTCGCCCGTCGTGTCGGACGGATGTCCGACCGTCTTTCCGCCAATCACCATGTTGCTCGAGCCGCCGCCGTCGAGATTGACTGCGGACGTCGCGCCGAGCCACGCCATCACCGCCGCCGTCTCCGGAATGCTCGTGCCGACGCTCAGCGCCGGCTGCCGGCCGTCGATCTCGACGAGCAGGATCGTGCCGTCGGCCGCGACGCCGACCGCCGTGCGCCCGTTGCGCGCAACATACCAGCCGTTGTACCAGTTGCCGTTCGCGGTGCCGCCTTCGCCTGCGTCGACGCCGCCCACCGTCGGCGCGAATCCCTCCTGCGCGGCGCTCTGCGCGAGATTCGATACCGATAGCGTCGGCCCCGCCTCGACGAGCGACGTGCCCGATGCGAGCGCCAGGTCCGCGCCGTTCGCCGACAGCCGTTGCGATACGGCAAGGCGCGTGCCGGGCGTCGCGTGCGCCTGCAGCCACGCGGCGCTCGCGCCGAGCCCCTGCAGCACGTAGCCGTTCGGCGGCGGCGCCGCGCCGAGCGTCGCGTGGCCCGACACCACCGCGCCGTTCGCATCGACCACGAGCTCGTAGCGCGCGCCCTGATAGCCGGCGTCGACGAGCGTGTTCGACGCGCCGCCGCGCAGATATAGCGCGTCGTACATCACCAGGTCGTCGTAGTTCGTGCAGACCGTGTCCTGCGCCGGCTCGCGCGTCGGCGTCTGCGCCTGCACGCCGCAATTGACGACCGCGCCGAGGATCGGCCGGTTCAGCGTCTGGACCGCGATCGCGCTGCCCTGTGCGTCGGTCAGCGTGATCGTCGTCGCGAGGTTGCGCACGATCGTCGCGCGCTGGCGGCCGTTCGCGTCGCGCGCGAGCAGCAGGCCGGGACGCTTGCCGATCGCCGCGGCGGCAAGGCGTCCGTCGACGACCGTCGCGCCGACGGGCGATCGCGGCGGCAGCGGCGCGCCGAACGGATTGATGTTCGTGAAGAAGCCGCCGTTGATGCCGGCGAGCGCGTTGACGCGCGCCTGCGCCGCCGATACCGTCTCGCCGCCCGCGCCGAGATCGTTGCCGCCCGGCAGCGCGACCGACAACGCCGCGCCGGCCCGCGACGGATCGATCGCGAGCACGTTGACGATCCATGGCCCCGTCGTCGGATTGCCGGCGAGCGACGTATGCCGCGTGCCGGGCTTGTAGCGATTCTGCGTCGCCTGCGCGATCTGCACGGCCGCCGCCGTCGCGTCGGCCTGCGCCGCGTAGCGGCCGACCGACAGCCAGTAGCCGAGCACGTTGCCCTGCAGGTCGGTGCCCGCCGACGCGTCGACGCGCGCCGTGAAGCCGGCGGCGGCGAGATTCGCCGCATCGGTTTGCGTCGCGGCCTGCGTCGCATAGAAGCCGATGTTGACAGTCCAGAAGTCGGCCGCGCTCGGTGCGCCGCGCTTGATCTGGTAATAAGTGACGCCCGTCGCGACGGACTGCGACGACACGCCCTGCGCAAGGCCTTGCGGACCGAGCGGCATCTCGTTCGCGGGCATTGCCCAGCGCTGCGCAGCCGGCGTCAGATCGTCCCCGCCGCAGCTCGCGAGCGTGAGCGTCAACGCGACGACGGGCAGCAGACGTGCCGCGAAGATTCTGATTGATTTCGTTGTCCGCACGATTTTTCCTCGATCGATTTCGTCCGCTGCAAGGCAACGCGGCGGGGACCGAGTATACGAACTGCCCATGACGGCGCGGTTAAAGGCGAGGCGACCTGCGTGAGCGAGCGGCCGCGCGCCAAACAGCGCTCAGCCGACGCCGAATCCCGGGCACGCAACGCGGCGCTGAACGGCTCGCCCCGCTCCGGCCGATGCAACGCGAGGATTTCGAAGCGATATGCGCGAAGCGTGGCGACACGCGCTCAAGCGCCGAACGCAAGCGTGCGGCGGGCCGTGGCGGCTCGACGACCGGCAGGACGTCGCGGCGGTGCCGCCGATGCTCATCGCGCAATGAGCGATACGTGCGGCGCATACGACGACGCGGACAGCAAGCGCACGTGAAAAAGATTGGCAGTGCGCATCACCTGCTTGCGTTACGCGGCCACGCTCCTGCGAATGCGCTGGAACAATTGTCCCGAGCTCGCGACGGTCAGCATCAGCGCAAGCGCGCACGCATCCGCGGCAAGACCGACTCCGACCTGCAGCATCCGCGCGTTGCCGTTCATCCCGTGCAGCACCGAATCGAGCGTCAGCGATATTGCCGCGCCGACGACGAAGCACAGCATCCCGCGCCGCCCGACCGCCACGACAGGCCACGCCGCGCGCGCGATCCGCGCGATCCAGCCGTAGCGAACGAGTTCGGCCATCAGCCACGCGAATGCGATGAAGTTCATCACGCGCGGCCACGCGAGATTGCGCTTGAGCTCGCCTTCCGGCAGCGGCAATCCGGAAAACAGCTTGTAGTACGCGCACGCGAGTACGACCGTGAGCGCGACTGCGGTGATCGCGGCGCCACCCGGCCCCGCCGCGACATCGCGATGCAGCGGCCAGCAGCGCACGAGCACGCCGAGCACGAACATCAGCTGCCACGCGAACGGATTGAAATTCCAACGGAACGAATCGGTGTCGAGGAGCTCGGCCGCGAGCCAGCCCGCGCAACTCCACAGCAGCACGCTGCCGAACAGCAGCCGCCATGGCTTCGCCCGCGCGAGCGGCACGACGACGGGCGTCGCGAGCGCGAACAGCACGTACATCGGCAACACCGACGCGAGATACGGCTGGCGCTTGAACGTCAGCAGTTCGATAAGCCCCGCGAGCGGCGACGCGAGCAGCACGCTGATGTCGTCGAGCGCCATGTTCGGCGCGTCGATCCCGTAATGGTCGAGCACGGCCGACACGACGAGCATCAGCGTCGACGTCGCGAGAAACGCGCGATAGATCTGCGCGGCGCGCCGCACGAAACGCCGCCGCGCGGCACCCGCGCCGTGCCGCGCGCTAACGGCGAGATACGCGCTCGCGGTCGCGAAGCCGCCGAGGAACACGAACACCTCGGCCGCGTCGCACAGCGCGAATGCGTGCAGCGTCACGCGCGACAGCACGCTCGCGCCGATGTGATCGACGACGATCGTCAGCAACACGAGGCCGCGAAAGAAGTCGACCTCGATCGAGCGTCCGGCGGCCGCTTGGGGAGACGTGGCGGGAAAACTCATCGCACGGCCGGGCCGATGCGTGTGGCGAGCGCGGCGTCGGCGGCGAGGAGCGGAACAATCAGGCTCGCGAGCCGTTCGGCCGCGATCGGAAGCGAGTACCGGGGGATTGTCCGGCGATGCGCCGACGTGAAGGAGCAGCGCCCCTGCGACGTGAAAACATGACCGTTCATGGGCGGGCCCGTAGGCGCAAGAATTCGTTCAAAAAATTCTAATCGCCGCTAAGGGCATGCCCTAAGTAACAAAATGAAACGAAATCTTTAGACAGATTACAAGACGGACCGCTCGTCGCGGATGCGGATGCGGATGGGCATGCGGCGTGCCCGCTGTGGCGATGAGCGGGATTCACATGCGTGTCGCGCGATCGATGCGCGCCGACGCCGCCACCGACAGCGCGATCCCCCGCCCCGCCCGCGAATACTCGGACGCGGCGGTCAATGCTGCTGGAAGCGCTCGAAGCGCTTGTCGGTCCGGCGCTCCTCGAACGTCACCTCGGTCACGTGCGCGGCGGGCGGCCCGTGCCGCAGCCACGCGAGCATCCGGTCGATCTGCGGCGCCGTGCCTTGCAGCATCGCCTCGACCGAGCCGTCGTCGAGATTCGCAACCCAGCCGCGCAGACGAAGCGCATGCGCCTCGCGCACGGTCGCGTGCCGGAAGCCCACGCCCTGCACCACGCCGCGCACCCGCACGTAATAGGTTTCGATCCGTTCGTCCAGATCGTCGCCGTTCATCGCATCCCCCGTGTCATCCAATCGATCAAGCCCGGCATTGTAGTCGCGCGCCGTGAACGGCGCTCGACGGACGGCGCGCCGCCCATGCGAGGCGACCACGTACAATCTCGCACGACGCACAACAAGCCAGCCGCGCCGCACGACCGCGCGGCCATGAGGACTATGACTGACATACAACGCGATCTCGTTCTGGTGACCGGCGCTTCCGGTTTTGTCGGCTCTGCCGTCGCGCGCGCCGCGCGGCAGCAAGGCTATCGGGTGCGTGTACTCGTGCGGCCGACGAGCCCGCGCACGAACGTCGCGGATCTCGACGCCGAGATCGCGACGGGCGACATGCGCGACGAGGCGTCGATGCGCGCCGCCCTGCGCGGCGTGCGCTACCTGCTGCACGTCGCGGCCGATTACCGGCTGTGGGCGCCCGACCCGCTCGAGATCGAGCGCGCGAATCTCGAAGGCGCGGTCGCGACGATGCGCGCGGCGCTCGCCGAGGGCGTCGAGCGGATCGTCTACACGAGCAGCGTCGCGACGCTGAAGGTGACGCCGTCGGGCGCATCGGCCGACGAATCGTCGCCGCTCGCGGCCGAGCAGGCAATCGGCGTATACAAGCGCAGCAAGGTGCTCGCGGAGCGCGCGGTCGAGCGGATGATCGCCGACGACAGGCTGCCTGCAGTGATTGTCAATCCGTCGACGCCGATCGGCCCGCGCGACGTGAAGCCGACGCCGACCGGCCGGATCATCGTCGAAGCCGCGCTCGGCAAGATCCCGGCGTTCGTCGACACGGGGCTGAACCTCGTGCACGTCGACGACGTCGCGCTTGGCCACCTGCTCGCGCTCGAGCGCGGGCGGATCGGCGAACGCTACATCCTCGGCGGCGAGAACCTGCCGCTGCAGACGATGCTCGCCGACATCGCGCAATTGACGGGCCGCAAGACGCCGACGCTCGCGCTGCCGCGCTGGCCGCTGTATCCGATCGCGCTCGGCGCGGAGGCGGTCGCGAAGGTGACGAAGCGCGAACCGTTCGTGACGGTCGACGCGCTCAGGATGTCGAAGAACAAGATGTATTTCACGTCGACGAAGGCGGAACGCGAGCTCGGCTATCGCGCGCGACCGTATCGCGAAGGCATCCGCGACGCGCTCGACTGGTTCCGGCAGGCAGGCTACTTGCGCTGAGCGGCGCGCGAGCGTGGGCGGATCGCCGCAGCGATTCGGAGGCGATTCGGAGGCGCTCTTTGGGAGCGCTTTGAAGACGCGCTTCGGAGTCGAACGGGCGGCGACCAGGCGGCGCTTTGGCACGCGCTTCTCACGGCCCTTGCGACATTCCGGTTCTTTCGCGGCTCGCAGCAGGATATCGGCACGTCGCCTTCTGCACGTCGCCTTCTCCTTGCGGAAAGCGCGAAGTCCGGCGCCCGCTCGCCGACGCGGCAATCGACGATCGAAGGCATGTCGCGCGGTATGTGGGGTGCACGAGCGGCATGCGGCCATGCGCGCATCGCCGCTCTTCGCACAGCCATCCGCCCGCATCTCGCGCAAGACGGACGCGATCGATGCTGCCATGTCGTCAACGGCGCCGACCGGAGCATCCGGCTGCGGAAGCCATGCCGGCAACCTCGTGCGGCCGACGACAGGAGAATTACACGCGATTCGAGATCGCCAAACACGACGCAGCCCCACCTGCATCGACATTCTTGTCGCTATTTGTACATATCCCGGCCGACACGGCGACGAATATCGTCGGCCTGTCGCCGGCAGCGTCTGCCAGCGCCATCCGATCGCAACCGGCGTGAAGCGCGCCGCCACATGCCGGCGTAGAAAATGGCAATCGGATGACCGCCAAAGGCGGCGAAGCGTGCTTGCATCGACCTTCATGCCGCCATCTATCGACATCTTGTCCGATGCTGGCGCGAATCGTGCCGAGCCGCCTCCAACGACGCAAACCAACGCGCCCGGCAACCGTCGCAGCGGCACTACCAGCATTTTGTTACATGCAACGTTCGAACCTACGCAGGGCCTGCGGGTAAAATCGCGGGTCTTACTAGAGAATGCACGCATGAACTTGAACGATCAGATCGATACGCTCGACAGCCGCGTCGATCAGCTCATCCATACGGTGTGTGTGGTAGCGAGCGCAGCCCAGGAAGCCGCCGCCGCTGCCGCCGCGGACAAGGCCGCCGCGCAGGCCGCCGCCGAAGAAGCCGCCGCGATGCACGCGGAAGCGGCCGAAATGTCCGTCGAACAATCGACGCTCGAAGCCCTCGCCGCTCAGGCGGCCGCCGACAAGCACGCCGCCGAGTCGCTCGCGACACAGGCTGCCGCCGTCCGGGCCGCGGCCGAAGCCGCCGCTGCGCAGGCGGTCACCGACAAGGCCGCGGCCGAAGTGCTCGCCACCCAGGCGGCAGCGGATCGCGCAGCCGCCGAGCACGCCGCGGCGCAAGCGGCGGCGGACAAATCAGCCGCCGAGTCGCTCGTCGCACAAGCCGCAACCGAACGCGAGACAGCGGAACAGGCCGCGACCGACAAGGCCACTGCAGAAGCGCTTGCTGCGCAAGCGGCCGCGGAACACGCGGCGGCTCAAGCCGCCACCGACAGGCGCTCTGCCGAATCGCTCGTCGCACAGGCGGCATCGGAGCGCGCGACCGCCGAGCACGCGGTCACGCAAGCAGCCGCCGACCGGGCCGCAGCCGAACAAGCCGCAAGCCAGGCCACGACCGACAAGGCCACCGCCGAATCGCTCGCCGCCCAAGCGGCGGCGGACCGCGCTACTGCCGAGCAGGCCGCCGCGCACGCAGCGGCCGACCGGGCGGCAGCGGAATTGCTCGCCGCGCAGGCGAGCGCCGAGCGCGCAGCCGCCGACGCGCGCGCGACCGAACAAGCCGCGACGGACCGCGCAACCGCCGATGCCGCGACCGCGCAGGCCGCCAGCGACAAGGCCGCAGCCGAGTCGCTCGCCGCCCAAGCGGCGGCGGACCGCGCTACTGCCGAGCAGGCCGCCGCCCAGGCGGCGGCCGACAAGGAGGCGGCGGAGTCGCTGTTCGCGCAGGCCATGACCGAACGCTCGGCCGCGGAAGCCGCTGCCGCGCGCGCCGCGAACTACAAGGCGACGGCCGAATCGCTCGCGTCGCAGGCCGAGCAGAACCGCGCGGTCGCCGCAGCCGCTGCGCCGGTCGCGACGATTCGAGCGACGAACGGCCAGCCGGGCCAGCCGTCGCTGCATGTCGCACGGCCGTCTCAGGACGAAATCACGCTCGCGCTCGGCGAGCGCTCGGTGTCGCTGCCGCCGCAGCAGCTCAGTCAACTGATCGAGGAATTGGCGCACGCGCGTGCGTCGATGACGATCGAGCAGCCGACCGGTCTGCCGAACGGCTGGCGCTTCGTGTCGACACGCAATCCACTGATGGCTGTGCAGAAACAGGTGAACGGCGACCGCCTGCTCGTCGCGCGGCACAGCGGCTACGGCTGGGTGCCGTTCACGTTCTCGCCGGACGTCGTGATCCAGCTATACATGCTGCTCACGCAGAAGTGAGGCGACGGCGCGACGGCTCGTTGACGGCGCGCCGAACCGCTAACGGCGGCCGCATGGCGCGTATCGGCCAGAGCGTCCGGACTGATCGAGCGACTGGGACAACGGCGAAAACCGTCACCCCGAAAACACGGGAATGAATGTGGCGAACGGCGTGTCCACGCCGCGTGCCCCGGATTGGCCGGTGCGTCCGAGGCGATCGAGGCGTCCGAGGCGATCGAGCGGCCGGCGCGACGGCGCAAACGGCGGTTGCAGGAAAAATCGGGTACGACCGTGACAGCCGGAGATCGCCGAATGCGAATGCCTTCGGCCGCCGAATCGCCCCGAGACGGACGGACTGATCGAGACAACGCATCGCCCGGAGATAGCGGAAACGCTTGCTTCACACGCCAACGCGCACGCCGAACCGGGCGAAGCGGCTGCAGCCGAATGGCGGCGCATAACGACCGCGCCGCCGTCACGACGCGTCAACGATCCTGCACCGGCGCCTGCACGCGCGCCTTCCACTGCCCGCCCTTGCCGCGCCAGTAGCGCATCGCCGACGCGACCGTCGCGCCGACGTAGAACAGCGCGACGAGCGGCAGCGCAGGCGCCCACCACGGCGAGCGGCGGTAATAGCTCAGCATCGGCGCGTACGCGGTGCACATCGACGCCCACGCGAGCCACGCCGGCCACGCGCGCGCGCCATACGCGAGCGCGGCGACGGGCGGCGCCAGATAGATGATCGTCATTCCGACGAGCGTGCCCAGCAGCAGCACCGGCGAGTAGCGGAGCTGCGTGAACGCGGTCCGCGCGATCATGTTCCAGATGTCGCGCCAGCTATCGTACGGGCGCAACGACACGCTGCGCTCGGCCAGGTCGAGCCGGATCGGATGATGCCCGGCGCCGCGATGCTTGATCTGCGCGGCGAGGCTGCAATCGTCGATCAGCGCGCCGCGGATCGATTCGATGCCGCCCGCCTCCTCGAGCGCGTCGCGGCGCACGAGCATGCAGCCGCCCGCCGCGCCCGCCGTCTTGTTGCGCGGATCGTTGACCCACGAGAACGGGTAGAGCTTCGCGAAGAAGAACACGAATGCCGGGATCAGCGCCTTTTCCCAGAACGAATCGCACCGCAGCCGCACCATCAGCGACACGAGATCGCGCTTCTCGGCCTGCGCGCGCGTGACGAGCTGCGCGACCGCGTCCGCCGGATGGCCGATGTCGGCATCCGTCAGCAGCAGATAGTCGGCGGGCAGCCCGAGCGAGCGCACCGCGGCAATCCCCTGCGACTGCGCCCACACCTTGCCCGACCAGCCGGCAGGCAGCGCCTCGGCGGTCAGCACGGTCAACCGGCCGGCGCGGCCGACGGCCGCCGCGGCCGCGCGTGCGGCGTCGGCGGTGCCGTCGGCGCTGTGGTCGTCGACGACGATCAGATGGAACGGGCCTGCATAGTCCTGCTCGACGAGCGATTTGACGGCCTCGCCGATCACGTCGGCCTCGTTGCGGGCGGGCACGACGGCCGCGACCGCGGGCCAGCCGGCGTCGGCGGCCGCGCCGCGCGCGTCGGGCGGCAGCCGCCGCGCGGGGCGCGCGCGCCAGAAGCCGCCGCGCACGAACAACAGCACGAGCCAGATCACGAGCGACAGGCACGACAGCAGAAACACGACGATCAGCGTCATGCGCGGCCCTCCGCCCGTGCGCCGCGGCGCCCCGGCGCGCGGCCCGCGCAGGCGGCCCGGCGCGCCGCCGCGCCCGTTTCGTTACGATCGACTTCCATGCAAATCAGCCCTTTAAGTGCCTTCCGGCGTCAGCGAACCGAAAGGATCGGTGAAAACTACCTAGTTTACTGGGTTTGACGCGCGCAAGCGCCGGACCTCCGGGGTTGCTCCAATTGCCACAACGTCAGGAACGGTAAAGCACGCAAAAGCCGATAGGGTTAAAATGCGCGATTACTTCGGGGTGCCGGGCCCGTTCCTGCATTCATAACATCCAAGTTGGGGCGATCGGGCCGGCCTGCCGGCCGCTCGCACCCCGCGTCAGTCGTCGGAGTTCGCCCAAATATGCGAGTCATCCTTGCCCAGCCTCGCGGCTTTTGTGCGGGGGTTGTCCGCGCGATCGAGATCGTCGAGCGCGCGCTGCAACAGCACGGCGCACCGGTCTATGTACGTCACGAAATCGTTCATAATCGGCACGTCGTTGAAAACCTGAGAAATAAAGGGGCGCGATTCGTTGAGGAACTCGACGAAGTGCCGCACGGCGCTGTCGCGATCTTCAGTGCGCATGGCGTCGCCCAGACTGTCGAAAAGGATGCCGAGACCCGGGGCCTCGACGTCCTCGACGCGACCTGCCCGCTCGTCACGAAAGTGCACGTGCAGGGGCGCCAGTACGTTGCGGCCGGCCGCCGGCTGATTCTGATCGGCCATGCCGGCCATCCGGAAGTCGAAGGCACGATCGGCCAGATTCCGGGCGAGGTGATCCTCGTCCAGAGCGAAGCCGAGGCCGACACGCTGACGCTGCCCGCCGATACGCCCGTCGCGTACGTCACGCAGACGACACTGTCGGTCGACGACACGCGCGGCATCATCGAGGCGCTGCAACGCCGGTTCACCGACATCGTCGGCCCGGACACGCGCGACATCTGCTACGCGACGCAGAACCGCCAGGCGGCCGTGCGCGAGCTGAGCGAACAGGTCGATGTGCTGCTCGTCGTCGGCGCGACGAACAGTTCGAACTCGAACCGGCTGCGCGAGATCGGCGCCGAAAGCGGCGTGCCTAGCTATCTCGTCGCGGACGGCTCGGAAATCCGCGCCGAATGGTTCGCCGGCGCACGCGCGGTCGGTCTCACGGCCGGCGCGTCAGCGCCTGAAGAGATGGTCGAGGACGTGATCGCCGCCCTGCGCGCGCTCGGTCCGGTCGAGGTCGCGACGATGTCGGGCCGCGAGGAAAAAGTCGAATTCAAGTTGCCGGCGAAGCTCACGCAAGCTGTCGCCCGCGAAGTTTAAGGAGGACATCTCTTGTCTATTCCGCTGCTCCAGCAAGCCCGCGTCGGCGCATACATCGTGCGCCAACATCTGTCCGGCAACAAACGCTATCCGCTCGCGCTGATGCTCGAGCCGCTGTTCCGCTGCAACCTCGCGTGCAACGGTTGCGGCAAGATCGATTACCCGGATCCGATCCTGAACCAGCGGCTGTCGATCGAGGAATGCCTGCAGGCCGTGGACGAGTGCGGCGCGCCCGTCGTTTCGATCGCGGGCGGCGAGCCGCTGCTGCACAAGGACATGCCGGAAATCGTCAAGGGCATCATGAAGCGCAAGAAGTTCGTGTACCTGTGCACGAACGCGCTCCTGATGGAAAAAAAGATGGACGACTATCAGCCGAGCCCGTACTTCGTCTGGTCGGTCCACCTCGATGGCGACGAGCAGATGCACGATCACTCGGTGTCGCAGGAAGGCGTGTACGAGAAGGCCGTCGCGGCGATCAAGGAAGCGAAGCGCCGCGGCTTCCGCGTGAACATCAACTGCACGCTGTTCAACGACGCGATCCCCGAGCGCGTCGCGAAGTTCTTCGACACGCTCAAGCCGATCGGCGTCGACGGCATCACGGTGTCGCCGGGCTACGCGTACGAGCGCGCGCCTGACCAGCAGCACTTCCTGAACCGCGACAAGACGAAGAACCTGTTCCGCGAGATCCTGAAACGCGGCGAAGGCGGCAAGCGCTGGTCGTTCAGCCAATCGTCGCTGTTCCTCGACTTCCTGGCCGGCAACCAGACCTACAAGTGCACGCCGTGGGGCAACCCGGCGCGCACGGTGTTCGGCTGGCAGAAGCCGTGCTACCTGGTCGGCGAAGGCTACGTGAAGACCTTCAAGGAGCTGATGGAAACGACCGAGTGGGACAACTACGGCGTCGGCAACTACGAAAAGTGCGCGGACTGCATGGTCCACTGCGGCTTCGAGGCGACGGCCGTGATGGACACCATCGCGCATCCGCTGAAGGCGCTGAAGGTGTCGATGAGCGGCATCAAGACGGAAGGCAAGTTCGCGCCGGACATCTCGATCGACAAGCAGCGTCCGGCCGAGTACGTGTTCTCGCGCCACGTCGAGATCAAGCTCGAAGAGATCCAGCGCGCGGGCAAGGGCAAGCTGCAGAAGTCGGTGAAGCCGGCCGCGACTGCCTGACGGCCGCAGGCGATGCGGACGCGGCAGCGTCCGCCGTCGTCGACGAGGGCGCCCCGGATGGAATCCGGGGCGCCTTTTGTTTTGGGCGCAATTTTTACGGTTTGGACCGGCGTTTTCATCGCGCTTTGCGATGCGTCGGTCGACGTGCCGCGCGTTTCGCGGTGCGTGGCGTGTTGTCGTGCGGCGTGCGGCGTGTGTCCGACGACAGGCAGCGCCGCTCGCGACAGTCGACGCGTTCGGGCGATGCCCGCGGCGTCGTCCATCGCGAGCGCGTGCAACCCGGAATCCATGGCGCGCGCCCTTCGGCTTCGCCCATCGCCGCGCTTTCCGGCACGACGACCAGCGCGACGCCCGTCGCACATCGATCGGCAACGAAGACGTTGCCCGTCGGCGAGCGCGCTAGCCCGCGTCGCGTTACGATCCTCTCGAACCGGCGCCCGATCACGCGCCGCCATCGACAACGCCGCGTGCAACCGCCCGACACCGCCATGCACGCGCAGACATTTCGAGAACCGCCATGACTTCATCCAACGTAGCCGCCGTCACCGGCTGGCATGCCCACGTGTATTTCGACGCAGCGAGCCGCGACGCAGCGTGGGCGCTTCGCGAAATCATCGAGCGGCGCTTCGGCGCGACCGTGCAGCTCGGCCGCTTTCACGAACGCCTGGTCGGGCCGCATCCGGCGTGGTCGTATCAGATCGCGTTCGAACCATCGCAATTCGCCGAAGTCGTTCCGTGGCTCGTGCTTCATCACGACGCGCTAGACGTGTTCCTGCATCCGAACACGGGCGACGAACTGCGCGATCATCGCGACGCCGCAGTCTGGATCGGCCGTTCGTACACGCTGAATCTCGACGCGCTCGGCGGCTGACAGACGGCGCGCCGCCGTACGCCGCGCGCAGCGTTCCGGCGACAAGCAGCGCGCGTCCGCGAAGCCGGATCGTCAATGCCGTCGCGCACACGCGTCGCATGCGTGACATGCAATTATGCGGATCGCCAGACGATCGGCTCTCGCACTACCATTGCATGGCATGCACGCTACGACACGGAGGAGCCGATGGCACCTGACCTGAATCTGCTGATTGCGCTCGACGCGCTGCTCGAAGAAGGCAGCGTCGCCGGCGCCGCGCGCCGCATGAATCTCAGTCCGCCCGCGATGAGCCGCACCCTCGCGCGCATTCGCGAAACCGTCGGCGACCCGATCTTCGTCCAGGCCGGCCGCAAGATGGTGCCGACGCCGCGCGCGCTCGCGCTGCGGGGCGTCGTGCGCGAGACGGTCGAGCGCGCGTCGCAGTTGCTCGCGCCGAGCGCCGAAGTCGATTTGCGCACGCTCGACAAACAGTTCAACGTGCGCGCGAACGACATCTTCGTCGGCATGCACAGCGGCCGGCTGCTCGAGGAGATGGAGCGCGGGATGCCACGCGCGATGCTGCGCTTCACGCCCGAGGAAGACGACGTCGACGACGACGCGCTGCGCAGCGGCCGCATCGACCTGTTCATCAGCGCGGCGCGGCGCCTCGGGCCCGAAATCCGCGTGCAGCCGCTCTTCACGACGACGTTCGTCGGGCTCGCGCGAAGCGATCATCCGATCTTCGACGACGACATCACGCCCGAGCGCTTCGCGCGCTGGCCGCACATCGGCGTGTCGCGGCGCGGCAAGTCGTCCGGGCCGGTCGACACCGCGCTCGCCGAGCGCGGGCTGAAGCGCCACGTGTCGCTCGTCGTGCCGACACCGTACGCGGCGGTCTTCGCACTGCAGGCGTCGGACCTGATCCTGCCGCTGCCCGAGCATCTCGCGCGCGGCGCGGTACAGGCGGGACTCGGCGTGCGCGCGTTCGAGCTGCCGGTGCCGCTCGAGACCGTGCTGATCACGCAGGCGTGGCATCCGCGCTTTCAGAGCGACGCCGCGCACCAATGGCTGCGCCGCGTCGTGCGCGCGCTGTGCACCGGGCAGACAGCGTTGCAGCCGGCGCACGCGTAACGCGCGCTCGATCCGTGCGTCCTACGCACTCGTCGATTGCAAAGACTTCACTTTTCTGAGCACGAGCGACGCCCATAGACTGCTTTCGTCATTCATCATGGAGCGGAAGCAGTGCGTGACGCAGCAGATCAGACGGCCGCCGTCGCGGCGGCGCCCGGACGCATGAGCCGAGCGACGGCGGCGCTGCTCGCGCGCATCGACCTCTTCACGCCGCGCAGCGCCTATCTCGCACGCTCGACCGTCGCGGCCGCGCTCGCGCTCGGCGTCGCGTATCGGCTGGAGCTGGAAACGCCGTATTCGGCTGCGTCGACCGTACTGCTCGTGATCAATCCGGTCCAAGGCGCGGTGATCGGCAAGGGCGTGTGGCGCATCGTCGGCACGATCGCCGGGATGCTCGTCGCGTTCGTGCTGATGGAACTGTTCGCGCAGAAGCCGCTGCTGTTCATGCTCGGTTTCGGCTTCTGGCTCGGTCTGTGCGTTGCCGGCATGACGCTCTTGCGGCACTTCCGCGCGTCGGGCACCGTGGTCGCCGGCTATACGATCGGGCTCGCGACGTACGGCGCGATGCAGCGCCCCGCGCTGACCTTCGAGCACGTGATCGGCCGCGGCTCGACGGTCGTGATCGGCGTGCTGTGCCTGAGCCTCGTGTCGATGCTGGTCAGCACGCGCGACGTCAGCGCGAAACTCGAAGCGCTGGTGACGCGGCTCGCCGCCGCCGTCGCGCGCGCGGTCGCCGTGCAGCGCGGCGGCATCGCGGCCGCGCCCGGCGACGACAAACGGCTCGCACTGCTTGCCGACATCTACGGGATCGACGATCTGCTCGCGCTCGGCAAGGCCGAATCCGAAGATCTCGCGCAGCGCGCGATGGCCGTGCGGCACGGAATGGCGTCGCTGTTCGGCGCGCTGGCTGGCGGCACGCCGCCGCTGCCCGCCGACAGTCCGAGCGCGCGCGCGATCGCGCGCCTGCAGCCGCGGCTCGAAGCGGCGTGGCAAGCCGCCGCCGACGCGCTCGCCCTCGGCCCCGACGGCACCGCGCGCGCAGTCACGCTGCTCGGCGATGCGCGCACGCGCTTTCAGGCCGCGCTCGCCGAGATCGCGTTCGCCGATCCGCGCGACGAAGCCGCGCTGCTGATCGCGGGCGAGCGCCTGCTCGAGCAGATCGACGACTATCTCGCCGCGCTGCGCGGCCTCGCCGAATTGCAAAGACCGCGGCCGTACGGCAAGCCCGCGCCGGTGCGCTTTCATCGCGACGTGCGCTCGGCCGTGCGGAACGGCGTGCGCTCGATGTGCGCGATCGTGATCACCGGCGCGATCTGGATCGCGACCGGCTGGGATCAGGGCGACATGATGCTGCTCGTCGTCGCGCCGTATTGCGCGCTGCTCGCGACGGCCGGCAATCCCGCCGCGGGCGCGAAGGAATTCATCAAGGGCACGGTCGTCGCGGTGCCTGCCGCGTTCGTCTGCGCGTTCGGCGTCCTGCCGCGCATCGAAGGTTTTCCGCTCCTCGTCGTCGCGCTCGCCCTGTTCTGGCTGCCCGGCATCTACGCGACGAGCGTGCCGAAGACGGCGCTCGCAGGCCTCGCCTATCTCGTCGCGTTCAACACGCTGAACGCGGCGGCCAATCCGTTCCGTCCGGACGTCGGCCTGTTCCTCAATCAATCGGTCGCGTGGGTGCTCGCAACGTTCATCACGCTGCTCACATTCCAGCTCATCCTGCCGCGCAATCTCACCGCCGACATCGCGCGGCTGCGCCGCACGATCCGCGACGACGCGCTCGCGCTTCTCGTCGACAAGCGTCCTGCGGCGTCCGAGTGGCAGCAGCGGCAGCAGCACCGGATCGCGCAGCTCGGCGCGCTCTTGAAGAGCCAGCCGGCCGCAATGACGCAGGCGAGCGTCGAAGGGCTCGCCGCGCTGCACGTCGGCAAGGAACTGCGGCGCATCCGGCGCTTCGTCGCGCGCGGCGATCTGCCCGCGCCCGCGCTCGACTGCGCGCGCGCCGGTCTCGCACGGCTCGCTCGCCGCGCCGCCGAACCCGCGCGTGCCGCGATGCACGCACGCCGCGCCGCACGCGCGATCGCCCGGCTCGTCACGGCGCATCCCGGCCACGACGCCGAGCTGAAGCGGCTGATGGCCGCGTTCGCTGACGTGCACGTGCTGCTGCACACGCACGCCGCGTATTTCACCCCCGCTCCGGAGACGCCTCGCCGTGCTCAGTGAATTCGCCGTGGCCGGCATCTACCTGCCGCCGTTCTTCGTCTACGCATGCGTGACCGTGCCGCTCTACATGGCCGTGCGGGCCGCGCTCGCCCGCGCCGGCCTGCTGCGCCGCGTGTGGCACCCGGCGCTGTTCGAGTTCGCCGTCTCGCTCGTGCTCGCGGCCGCCCTGGTTCTTTATCTCTAGTTCACCGAGTTGCGTCATGTCGCTCAAACCCTTGACCCGTTCCCTGTTGACGCTCGTCGCGGTAGGCCTCGCGATCGCGCTCGTCGCCGCGCTCTGGCGCGCGTACGTGCTCGCCCCCTGGACCCGCGACGGCCGCGTCAGCGCGCATGTCGTGCGGATCGCGCCGGAAGTGTCGGGGACCGTGATCGAAGTCGCGGTCGTCGACAATCAGCGCGTGTCGAAAGGCGACGTGCTGTACCGGATCGATCCGCGGCGCTTCGCACTCGCAATCGAGCAGGCCGACGCGCAGGTCGCCGCAACCGCCGAGGCGATGCGGCAAAAGAACGACGAGGCGCGCCGCCGCGCCGGCCTCGACGATCTCGTGCCGAAAGAGGACATCCAGCGTTCGAGCCGCGCGGTGTCGATCGCACAGGCCGAGTATCGGAAGGCGCTCGCCGCGCGCGAAATCGCGAAGCTCGACCTCGAACGCGCAACACTGCGCTCGCCGGTCGACGGCTACGTCACGCATCTACGCATGCGTCACGGCGATTACGCGGTCGCGGGCAAGCCGGACATCTCGGTGCTCGATGCGCACAGCTTCTGGATCACCGGCTACTTCGAGGAGACGAAGCTGCGCCGCATCGCCACGGATGCGCCCGCGCAGATCAAGCTGATGGGCTTCGATCCGCTGCTGAGCGGCCACGTGACGAGCATCGGCCGCGGCATCGCCGACGCGAACGGCAACCTCGACGCGCTCGGGCTGCCGACCGTCAATCCGACGTTCAGCTGGGTGCGGCTCGCGCAGCGGATTCCGGTGCGCATCGAGCTCGATCACGTGCCGGCCGGCGTGCTGCTCGCGGCCGGCATGACCTGCAGCGTCGAGATCGGCGAGACCGGTCGCCGCGCGACGCCGCGCGGCCGGCTCGCGTCCTGGCTGCACACGTTGATGTAGGCGGCTGCGATGCGATTCAGTCCTTTTCGTCCGGCACGATTCGCCGCCGCGCTCGCAGCCGGCGCCTGCGCGATCGCGCTCACCGCGTGCACGACGGTCGGCCCCGACTACCGGCCGCCGCAGCCGTCGCATCCGTCCGGCTGGATCGAGCGCGGCGACGGCGCTGTGCAAACCGATCCCGCGCAATTGCAGGACTGGTGGCGAGCGTTCCGCGATCCGCTGCTCGACAAGCTGATCGCACAGTCGATCGAAGGCAATCAGGATCTCGCGATCGCGCGCCAGCGGCTGCTGCAGGCGCGCGCCGAGCGCGACCAGATCGCGAGCCGGCTTGGCCCGACCGTCTCCGCGGGCGGCGCCATCGAAGCGCTGCGCTCGTCGCGCGCGCTCGACTGGCCGCCGGGCATCGGGCAATCGCGCACGTACCGGCTCGGCTTCGACGCGTCGTGGGAACTCGACATCTTCGGCGGCACGCGGCGCGCGATCGAATCGGCGGATGCGCAGGTCGAGGCGATCGACGAAGACCGCCACGCGATTCTCGTGAGCCTGCTCGCCGAGCTCGCGTCGGATTACGCGGAGCTGCGCGCGAGCCAGGCGCGGCTGCAGATCGCGACCGACAACGTCGCGAGCCTCGATGCGACGCGGCGACTGACCGAGCGCTCGGAGCGGCGCGGTCTCGGCGCGTCGTTCGAGGTCGCGCAGGCGCGCGCCGAGCGCGAGCTCGCGCAGGCCGCGCTGCCGCCGCTGCGGGCGAACGTCGCGCGGCTCACGCACGCGATCGGCGTGCTGACGGGCGGCTTTCCCGGCGAGCTGCGCGACGCGCTGAACGCGCCCGGCGCGACGCTGCCCGTCGCACCGCAGTTGCCCGTCACGCTGCCGTCGGACATGATCAGTGAACGGCCGGACGTCCGCGCCGCCGAACGGCGCTTCGCGGCCGCGACCGCGCAGATCGGCCTCGCGCGCGCCGCGCAATTCCCGCGTTTCGCGATTCCGTTGAGCCTCGGCACGACCGCGAGCCTCATGCAGGACCTGTTCAAGAGCGCGAGCATCGCGTGGTCCGTCGCGCTCGAAGGCACGCAAACGCTCTACGACGGCGGCCGCGCGAAGGCGGGCGTCAGCGCCGCGCGGGCCGCGGCCGAAGCGGCGCGAATCGCTTATGCGCAACGCGTCCGCGCCGCGTTCCGCGAGGTCGAAGACGCGCTGACTGTGATCTATGCCGAGCGCGACCGTCAGGCGGCGCTCGTTGCGGCGGTCGGCAGCAGCCAGGACGCGCAGTCGCGCGCGACGCGCCTCTACCGCAACGGCCTGAACGAATACCTGTCGGTGCTCATCGCGCAGCGCGCGACCTACCGCGCTCGCGACGCGCTCGCGTTGAGCCGGCTCGCGCAGGTGCAAGGCGTGATCGCGCTATACAAGGCGCTCGGCGCGGGCTGGCGGCAAGACGCGCCGGTCGCGCAAGCCGACGGCCCGCCGCAGGCGCGCGCGCGTTGATGCGAGTTGATGCGCGCCGCTTCCCGCCTCGCCGTTTTCGTCGCCTTTTTTCATCTGTCCCGGGAGAATTGCCATGAATCTCGATCCGCAGGATTTCGTCGTACACGACGTCAGCCGGTTTCCGATGTGCGTGTTCCGCGCGAGCGCCGCGACGCCCGGCTACGCGCTGCAATGGGAGAAGGAAATCGACGCGCTGATGCGCCACGGCGCGCCGTTCGTCGTCGTGTACGCATCGCTCGAAGCCGGCGAGAGCCACGATGACCGCAAGCACCGCGCGATGTGGCTCAAGCAGAACAAGACCGAGCTCGGCGTGGTGTGCAAGGCGCTCATCAGCGTCGAGCCCGATCCTGCTCGGCGCGCGGCGGTCGCCGACCAGGGGAAGACTGCCGTCAAGGCGTTCGGGATTCCGCACGAGGCTGTTGCGACGCTCGACGAGGCGACGGCGCTCGCGGCACGGCTCACGCGCATGAGCGACACGACCGGCGTCGCGACGCACGCACGACAGACGTGATGCGCGCGGCGGCGATCCGGGCGGAGGTTGCGACGCTCGGCCGTCGGCGACGGCGCGAGCGCGCGCCGGCTGCACGCCGCCGACGCATGCCGGCGTCGACGCCGCACTGACGCATCCGGCATCCGTCCGCCCGGCATTGGCGTTTCTCGTCGCGCTTGTCATTGTCGCCGCCATTCGCCCGAAGCCGGCGAAAATGCGACGCGCGTCGGCGTTCGCCGACCCCACCCGCACCCGCCCAACCCCATCCCGCCCGGATCGACCAACCCGAACGAATATGCGAAGCTTTCGTCAATGTTTCGCGATTCCATTTCCCCCCGCACTAGGAGCCAAACTTGGAGATCCGCCACGGAGTCAACCTGGCGCGCGCACGCACGCTCCTCGCACGCGAACGCGACGCCTTCGAACGGGCGATGCCGAAGTCGCGCGCACGCTCCGCCGAAGCGGCGCAACACCTGCTGTTCGGCGTGCCGCTGCACTGGATGCGCGACTGGTCGACGCCATTCCCGCTGCATGTCGATCACGCGCGCGGCGCGCATTTCACCGACATCGACGGTCATCGCTACGTCGACTTCTGCCTCGGCGACACGGGCGCGATGTTCGGCCACGCGCCCGAGCCCGTCGCGCGCGCGCTCGCCGAGCAGGCGACGCGCGGCTACACGACGATGCTGCCGGGCGAGGATGCCGCGTGGGTCGGCGCGGAGCTCGCGCGCCGCTTCCGGCTGCCGTACTGGCAGTTCGCGCTGAGCGCGAGCGACGCGAACCGCTTCGTGCTGCGCTGGGCGCGCGCGGCGACGAGCCGCAAGCACATCGTCGTCTTCAACGGCTGCTATCACGGCACCGTCGACGACATATTCGTCGATCTCGTCGACGGCAAGCCGGTGCAGCGCGACAGCCTGCTCGGCCAGGCGCACGATCTGCTCGCGTACACGCGCGTCGTCGAATTCAACGATCTTGCTGCGCTCGAAGCCGCGCTGGAGGACGGCGACGTCGCGTGCGTGCTCGCCGAGCCGGCGATGACGAACATCGGCATGGTGCTGCCCGATCCCGACTACTGGCGCGCAGCCCGCGAGCTGACGCGCCGCTACGGCACGCTGCTCGCGATCGACGAAACCCACACGATCAGCAGCGGCCCCGGCGGCTATGCGGCCGCGCACGGGCTCGAGCCGGATCTGCTCGTCGTCGGCAAGCCGATCGGCGGCGGCGTGCCGTGCGCGGTGTACGGCTTCAGCGCGTCGTTCGCCGAGCGCGCGCAGCATGCGAAGGCGAGCGCGCCGCCTGGCCACTCCGGGATCGGCACGACGCTGACCGCGAACATGCTCGCGATGCGCGCGATCCGCGCGACGCTCGCCGGCGTGATGACGGACGCCGCCTACGCGCACATGTTCGATCTCGCCGAGCGGCTCGCGGCCGGCCTCGAACACGTGATCGCGCGACGCGGGCTGCCGTGGTGCGTGACGCGGATCGGCGCGCGCACCGAATTCCAGTTCGCGCCGACGCCGCCGCGCAATGGCACGGACGCCGGGAAGCAGCTCGACAGCGAACTCGAGCACATCGTGCATTTGTATCTGCTGAACCGCGGCGTGCTGATCACGCCGTTCCACAACATGATGCTGGTGTGCCCGGAAACGACGAAGGACGACGTCGATCGGCTAATCGCGGCGTTCGACGCGTGCGTCGGCGAGATGACTTGAGCGGCGTTGCGCGAGTGGCGCGTGCGTGCGCGTTGCGGGAACGCGCACCGGACATGCGTTGCGTCGCGATCGGCCGACTCGGCGGCCGTCCGGCGGACGGGCATCGAGGTGCGCGTCGGCGTGCGACGATCAAGCCGCCGTTGCGCGGGCCGTTCTTGCCGCAGACCGGTCACTCCACGGCGGCGCGCGGCCGCATGTACACGCGTCGCAAACGCCCCGCCTCCCGGCAACGAAGCCACGCAAGCAATCCGCTGCCACAAACAAAACACTCGCCACATTGTTGCGTGGCCTCTTCGAGGCTGGCAACTATGGCAAGATCGATAATTCGATTCCGAATCCGCGTCGGAACGTGCGAAAGCCGCGCCGACAGCGATCAATACGCGCGGCGCAGTCGCGCAATGCCGTAGAAAAATGGGGCGGCATAAAACGAGATGCCGGTTTGCGCGAACGCCTAAACGGCGCATCGATTATCTCATGCGAGTTAATTAAAACCTGACAATCGAAAAACACAACACACCTCAAAAAAGAATAAACACTATTTAAACAAGCAATCTGGCGACCAAAAACACCTGGACGACCTTTCAGCGCCAAGCCAAATTTATCTCATATCAGATATTAATATCTTATTTGGTTGTCCGCATCGAGGGTGTGCAGCCGCACAATGCGGCCATGCCGACGCTCGAAGAAAAAGCGGCGTTCGCAGAACGCCTCAAATTCGCCTTGAAGCGCAATCCGGAGAAAATCCCCGGTGCGACCGCCCTCGCGCTGCACTTCAACCTGCGGCATCGCGGCGCGTTGCCGATTTCGCCGCAGACCGCGCACAAATGGCTGACGGGCCGCACGATCCCGACGCCGGACAAGTTGCGCACGCTCGCCGACTGGCTGCACGTCGACCTGCATTGGCTCCATTACGGCCCGCCGCCCGGCGCGCCCGGCAGCAAGACGTCGGAACCGCTGCGGCGCAACGAGAAATACGCGCCGACGCCGGAGACGATCGAACTCGCGTCGAAAATCGAGGCGCTGTCGCCGCATCAGCGCTATTTGATGCAGGAATTGATCGAGCATTTTTACGGTGATCCGCCGAAACGCCGCTGAGCGGCCGCAGCCGTGCGTCTCGATCGATTCGGTTCCGCAAAGCAAAACCGCAAAAGAAAAAAGCGCCACGGCTTACGCCATGACGCTTTTCCTTTATCGCAGAAATCGCGAAAGCACCACCGCCCGCGAACTACGCCGTCAACAGCACTTCCCCGCCCCCGAACCGTACCGCGCGTTCTGCCGTTCGCGGAAAAACGCCTCGTACGACATCACCGGACGATCGGGATGCGTCGCGCGCATGTGCGCGACATAGCCGTCGTAATCGGGCAGGCCGACCATCAGCCGCAACGCCTGCCCCAGATAACGGCCCGCCGTGCGCAATTCGCCGCCGAGATCGGAGAACATCGCAGCCTCCTTATCGCCCGCTGCCGAGCGCTGGCGCGGCCGGCATCGGCTCGTACGGCGTCTCGCGCGACGTCGGCTGCTCGACGCGCCGCGCGCGCACGACCGCAATCACGCCGTACGCCGCGATGCTCACGACGACGAGGATGAAGAGCCCCGCAAGCGCCGCGTCGACGTAGTCGTTGAAGATGATCCGCTGCATCTGCGCGAGCGACTTCGCCGGCGCAAGCACCTTGCCTTCGGCCGCGGCCGCCTGCAGCTTCGCCGCGTGCGCGAGGAAGCCGACCTTCGGATTCGCGTCGAACACCTTCTGCCAGCCGGCCGTCAGCGTGCAGATCAGCAGCCACACGGTCGGCGCGATCGTCACCCACGCATAGCGCTCGCGCTTCATCTTGAACAGCACGACCGTGCCGAGCACGAGCGCGATCGCGGCGAGCATCTGGTTCGAGATGCCGAACAGCGGCCACAGCGTGTTGATGCCGCCGAGCGGGTCGACCACGCCCTGATACAGGAAGTAGCCCCACGCGGCGACGCAGAGCGCCGTCGCGATCAGGTTCGCGGGCAGCGATTCGGTGCGCTTCAACGCCGGATGGAACGTGCCGAGCAGATCCTGCAGCATGAAGCGGCCCGCGCGCGTGCCCGCGTCGACCGCGGTCAGGATGAAGAGCGCTTCGAACAGGATCGCGAAGTGATACCAGAACGCCATCATCGCCTGGCCGCCGATCACCTGATGCAGGATCTGCGCCATGCCGACCGCGAGCGTCGGCGCGCCGCCGGCGCGCGCGATGATCGTCGTCTCGCCGACCGCCTTCGCGGTTTCGGTCAGCATGTCGGGCGTCAGCATGAAGCCCCATTGCGTGACGGTCTGCGCGACCGCCTCCGGCGTCGCGCCGAGCACGGCCGCGGGCGCGTTCATCGCGAAGTAGACGCCCGGCTCGATTACGCACGCGGCGACGAGCGCCATGATCGCGACGAACGATTCCATCAGCATCGCGCCGTAACCGATGAAGCGCGCGTTGGTTTCGTTGTCGAGCAGCTTCGGCGTCGTGCCCGACGCGATCAGCGAATGGAAGCCCGACACCGCGCCGCACGCGATCGTGATGAACAGGAACGGGAACAGATTACCCGACCACACCGGGCCCGTGCCATCGACGAACCTCGTCAGCGCCGGCATTTTCAGCTCGGGCGCGACGATCAGGATGCCGATCGCAAGACCGACGATCGTGCCGATCTTCAGGAACGTCGACAGGTAATCGCGCGGCGCGAGCAGCAGCCACACCGGCAACACCGATGCGACGAAGCCGTAGCCGATCAGAATCCACGTGAGCTCCGTGCCGCTGAACGTGAACCACGCGGCGAGCGCCGGCGAATCGTGCACGTGCTGGCCGTACGCGATCGACGCCATCAGCAGCACGAAGCCGATGATCGACACTTCGCCGATCCGGCCGGGCCGGATGTAGCGCGTGTAGATGCCCATGAAGAGCGCGATCGGAATCGTCGCGGCGACGGTGAACGTGCCCCACGGCGAGTTCGTCAGCGCCTTCACGACGATCAGCGCGAGCACCGCGAGGATGATCACCATGATCAGGAACGCGCCGAACAGCGCGATCACGCCGGGCACCGTGCCGAGCTCCATCTTGACGAGATCGCCGAGCGAACGGCCGTCGCGGCGCGTCGAGATGAACAGCACGATGAAATCCTGCACCGCGCCTGCGAACACGACGCCCGCGAGAATCCACAGCATCCCCGGCGTGTAGCCCATCTGCGCGGCGAGCACGGGGCCGACGAGCGGCCCGGCGCCGGCGATCGCGGCGAAATGATGGCCGAACAGCACGTACTTGTTGGTCGGCACGTAGTCGAGGCCGTCGTTGAACTTGACGGCGGGCGTCATCCGCAGGCCGTCGAGCTGGACGACTTTGCTCGCGATGAAGCGGCTGTAGAAGCGGTACGCGATCAAATACACGCAAACGGCGGCGATCACGATCCACAGCGCGCTGACCCGCTCGCCGTGCGCAAGCGCGATCGTGCCGAACGCGAACGCGCCGAGCAGCGCGACTGCAATCCAGAGCAGATAACTGGAAGCCCGATTCATGGCGTCTCCTGTCTATTTTTCGAAATATGCGCGGCGGGCGGCCGCGCGCAACGACGGCAAGCGTCACGCTCCGTCGGGACGTAGCGATGGGGCCATATTGTTCGCCTTCGGAACAAACCTAACAAGCGCATGACTACGTACGGCGGCTACGTAGCATTGCGTACGGGTTTGCGAGGGGGGCGAGCGCCGTTCGATTCGTCGGAATATAAAACCGAACGGCGACAAAGAAAACCGCCCGCGCACGGACGCGCTACGACGCGAACCGCGTGAAGATGAAATCGCGGTCCTTCACCCGGGCCTGATGGCAGGCGAAGCGGGTCCAATGCCGCCCGCGACGTCGCGATGCAGATACTTGCCGGTGAACTTCTTCGCGTAAGCGGCGGGCTCAGGGTGCGGCGCGCCATTGGCGTCGGCTTCGAGCGTGATCGTCGGCACCGAGATCGCCGGCGCGGCCGCGAGACGCTTCTCGAGCGCGTCGTATCGACGCGCGCCCTGCGCGAGCCCCAGACGCCATCGGTAATTGCGGATGACGACCGCCACGTGATCCGGATTTCGAAACGACTGCGCGAAGCGTTCGTACGTCGCGTCGTCGAATTGCCACTTCGACGACGCGAGCCGCCAGATCAGCCGGTTGAAATCGTCGCGGTTCGCTGCATACCCGGCCGCGCCACGCTCGGTCGTGAAGTAAAACTGATACCACCATGCAAGCTCGGCTTTCGGCGGCAACGGCTTGCGGTTCGCCTCCTGGCTGCCGATCAGATAGCCGCTCACCGATACGAGCGCCTTGCATCGCTGCGGCCGCAACGCCGCGACGACGGCCGCCGTGCGCGCCCCAGTCGAAGCCGCCGAGCACGGCCTGATCGATCTTCAGCGCATCCATCAGCGCGACGACGGCGGCGGCGATGACCGCCTGCTGGCCGTTGCGCGGCGTGCCGTCCGACAGGAAGCGCGTCGAGCCGTAACCGGCAGGTACGGCACGACGACGCGATAGCCGGTCGATGCGAGGAACGGCGCCACATCGACGAAGCTGTGAATGTCGTACGGCCATCCGTGCAGCAGGATAACGACCGGACCGTCCTTCGGCCCGGCTTGCGCGTAGCCGACGTTGAGCGGGCCGGCGTCGATCTGATCGATCGTGTCGAACGTCGCGGCGCTCGGGGTGTTCGGGGCGCTTGAAACGCCCATTGCGCCGTTCGCGCCCGTCGATCGCAGCGCGGACTGCGCGCGGGCGAGCCCGTCGAGACCGAGGTTCATCACGCTGACGCCCGCGAGCGCGGTTCCCATCAGCCGACGGCGCCGGACGTTATCGCATTGGACATGATCAGTCCTCCTTCAAGGTTGCCGGAACATGCCGAATCGCACGCGGCGGCAAAATGCGCGGCGCATGGCGCGCCGCGTAAACAGGCGATCGATCGGCATTGCGCGGCATCGCCCGGTCTCCCGGAACGAAGCAATGCATCGAATCGACGGACTGCGAACCATCGGCGTCACCGGACACGCGGGCCGCGCCCGCATTCGCGGAACGGCAGGCGCGAACCGGGCCGACAGGCGAACGTCGCGCGCGCCGGTGACGTGCAATCGAATGGAAGCAGAAACGAACTAACGCATCGCCGCGCGAAACGCCGCGAAGGTCTGCCCGTTCGGCCGGAGGCGAATGTCCGGATCGAGGCGCGTCCACGCGAGGTCTGCGGGATCGGCGGCCATCGGCCCCGGTGCTTTCGCGACGAGGATCGCCTCGGCGATCGCTTCGAAGTCCGCACGAAAATGAACCGAGCTCTTGTTCACGACGATCCGCATCCGCTCGGGCTCGATGCCCGCGACACGGAACTGGTTGCGCTCGAAGGTCTGCATCTTGTTCGTGCTCACCGCGATCCTGACGCCGTCGATGCGCAGGCAGGCCACCGCACCGAGATCGCCGCGCGCGCCGTTGAACATCGGGCCGTCGAAACGAAAACACCCGTCGGACAGATGCTCGACCTCGAAATCGGCCGCGAGCGGCGCATCGCCGCGCACGCCAGAGCGGCCGCCGAGGCGCAGGCGGATGCGCGCGCCGACGCCCGCGCGGTGCGCGGCGGCCGCGGCGTCGGGATCCCAGATCACGCCCACCGCCGCGTCCGTCGCCGCGTGGCGAAGCAGCGCCCGCACCATGCCCATCGTGTCGGCGTCGCCACCCGCGCCGGGGTTGTCCTGCGTGTCGGCGATGACGATGGGCTTCGTCGCGCCGCGGCTCAGGCGAATCGCTTCGGCTGCTGCGGCGTCGGTCATCAGGAACGGCACGCTCCAGCGCGCTTCGTCGTCGACGAGTTTCGCACACAGCGCGTCGACCGCGCGCTCGGCCGCATCGCCGTCGAACGCGTGCGCCCACACCGTGGGCCCGCATTCCGGAAAATCGGCTGCCGGAAAGCCCGGAGCGAACGACATCGATACGACGCCATCCTTTTCGAGTTGCGCGAGCAATCGATACGCGCCGCATGCAGGCTCCGCGTGCGTGCACATGGCGTTGATCGGGATCAGGAACGGCAGCCGGCGCATCGCGCAATGCAGCGGCCGGCGCTCGGACACGATTCGCTCGAGCACCTGCGCGGCGCGCTCGCCGGTTGCCGCCATGTCGACGTGAGGATAGGTGCGATACGCGACGAGCGCGCTCGCGTGCGCGGCCATCCGCGCGGTGACGTTCGCGTGCAGATCGAGCGACGCGACGATCGGCATCCGGCCGCCGACGATCCGCCGCACGCGCGCGAGGATCTCGCCTTCGCCGTCGTCGTGCTGCTCGGTGACCATCGCGCCGTGCAGGTCGAGATAGATCGCGTCGAACCCGCCCGCCTCGACCGCGGCGACGATCTCGCCGCCAATCCGCTCGAACGCGTCGGCCGTGACGTGCGCGGACGGGCACGCGCCCGCCCAGATCGCGGGCAGCAGCACGTGTCCGCTCGCCTGAGCGGCCCGGATGAAGCCGCCGACCGGAACGTTGACGTCGCGCAGCGACAGCACGTCCGCGCCGCGCGCCAGCGGCGGAAAGCCTTCGCCGCGAACGAAGCTCTGATACGACGCCCGCGTCGGCGCGAACGTATTGGTCTCGTGCTGGAAGCCTGCAATCAGAATGTTCATTTCGCTTTTCCGTATGGAGGACGGCATCTCGTGCTTGCCTTCGTCGGACGATCGCTGCATGGCGTTCATGTTGGCAGCGCGTGGCGCCACTGGCAAGAGCAACTCAGTTCACATATCGTTGACTCGTGAGCCACGACAGATCGACACGGGAGCCCCCGATGCGAGACATCGACCATCAGCGTCTCCGGTACTTTCATGGAGTGCTGACGCACGGCGCCATTCGCGGCGCAGCGGAGCACATCAACACGTCGCCGTCCGTCATCACGCGGCAGATCAGGCTGCTCGAGGAAGAGCTCGGCACCGCGCTGTTCGAGCGGCAGGCGCGCGGCGTGCGGCCGACGGAGGCCGCCGCGCATCTGCTCGAGTTCTGGCGGGGCTACCGGTCGCAACAGGAAAAGCTCGAAGACCAGCTTCACGTGCTGAAGGACCTTCAGCAGGGGCACGTCCGGATCGTCGTCAGCGAAGGCTTCGTCGACACGCTCGTCGACGACGTGCTGGCGCCGTTCTGCGCGACATACCCGAAGCTCGCGATCGGCGTGGACATGCTGGCGGTCGATTCGATTCTCGAAGAGGTCGCGCATAGCCGCGCACACATCGGGCTCGCGTACAATCCGCCGCCCCATCCGCAGATCGCGTATCGCGCGAGCTCGCCGCAGCCGGTCGTGCTGTTGCTGCGGCGCGATCACCCGCTCGCGCGGCGCAAGCGGCCGGCGACCATCGACGATCTTCGCGCGTACCCGCTCGCGCTGATGCCGCCGACGTTCGGCATCGGTCACGTGGTGAAGATGCTGGAGCTGGCCGAGAACGTCGCGATCCGGCCGACGTTGACGACGAATTCGCTGACGGCCTTGAAGCGCATCGTCACCGCGGAGAACTTCATCACGCTGATCGGCGAATTCGCCGCCTATCGGGAGATCGCGAACGGCGAGCTGACGACGGTGCCGATCGCGCATCCGCTATTCGAGGAGACGCATGCGAGAGTGCTCGTCAAGTCGGGACGGCCGCTCGCGCCCGGTCCGCTCGAATTGCTCAAATGGATCGAGACTCGGTTGGCGGTGTTTTCGGCGCCGGCTGCCGGCGACGGCGATGGGAGACGAACGGGTCGACACGGCAAGCCTACGCCGACTTGACCAAAAACTTGTTGAATCAACGATGCCTGAAAATCTCTCGACGCGTCTGGTTGTATGATTGATTCTGATCGGCAATATATTCGGCGAATAACATCCTGCCAATATATCGCATGCTCACATTTAACCTTTCCAATAGTATCGATCCGTTCGATCATGATTGTTAAATCTCACACGGAATAGTGATAGATATCCAATAGCCGGCATCATATCCGCAGAATTTTTCAACCCAAATAAGCACCTGCGAAAGACGAGCAACTTCAACATGAATGCTTAAGAAATGCGGTAGCATGCTTGAGAGTATTCGTCGATCCGATTTGCAACCCAAGATCGCGCCAAATGAATCGAGCGACCCGCCAACTCATCCTCCTCAATGTAATTTATAAATCCCCCTGTATAAATAGAATTAATATCATCATGGAAATCGCACACTTAGGCCTGACCGAGATCTCGTCGATGCTGAAGAGCCGACTACTTTCCGCGACTGAGCTTACGCGGACCATGCTCTCGCGTATCGACGCGCTCGACCCATTCCTGCACGCATACATCCAGGTGACGTCAGCTTCGGCGCTCACCGAGGCTGACCGCGCCGACCAGGAAATCGCGCGGGGAATCAATCGCGGACCGTTGCATGGCGTGCCCATCGCCGTGAAAGACATCTTCGACATGAAAGGCGTTCCAACAACGGCCGGCATGCGTATTCACGCCGATGCCGTCGCAACAGAAGACGCCACAGTCATCCGGCGTCTGCGCGAGGCGGGCGCTGTGATTCTTGGCAAGCTGGCTATGACGGAAGGCGCTTATGCCGAGCATCGGCCGCCTTTTCCGACGCCACGCAACCCCTGGCATGCGGGCCATTGGCCGGGGGCATCGTCGAGTGGCAGCGCGGTTGCCGTATCTGCCGGCCTTTGTTACGCGTCGCTCGCGTCCGAAACTGGCGGCTCGATCCGCCTGCCCGCCGCGGCCAACGGCGTCACGGGCATCAAGCCGACATGGGGCCGCGTATCCCGCCATCGAACATTCGAGCTGGCCTCGACGCTTGACCACGTCGGCGTGATCGCACGCTCGGCCGCCGATGCTGCGGCCGTCCTTCAGACCGTCGCCGGCACGGACCCTGCCGATCCCACTACGTCGACCCGGCCCGTGCCTCAATTCCCCGTCGAACCTTGCCGCCACATCGAAGGCGTTCGACTCGGCGTTGACACGACGTGGCTCGGCGCGCGCCTTGACAATGCGACGTCTGCGGCCATATCCGATGCCATTGCGACACTCTCCGACCTTGGCGCCACGATCGTCGAGATTGCCCTGCCAAGCGTCGAGGAGATGATCTGGGACTGGTTTCCGGTTTGCGCGGTGCAAACGGCGGTCGCGCATGAAGTAACCTACCCATCCCGCAGCAATGAATACGGTCCGAGTCTCGCCGCACTGATCGAGCAAGGGCGCGCGCTGTCGGGCACCCAGTACCAGCGACTGTTGCTGCGCCGTCGGGGGTTCCGTAGAAGGCTGCTCGCGCTGTTTGATCGAGTCGATGTCGTGGCGCTGCCCGTATTGCCCGCCGGTGTGCCCACGATTGAGCGCATGTCGAAAATCGACGACGAGCTTATTGCCGACATCCACCGTTTCACGTGCCCGTTCAATATGGCGAGCGTGCCGTCGGTGGTCTTGCCGTGTGGAATCTCCGCTAACAATATGCCTCTTGTTTTCCAGTTGATCGGCGCGCCCTTTACTGAAGCGGCATTGGTGAACGCGTCCATTGCATACCAATCGGCGACCAGCTGGCATGCAAATCATCCCGTCGACGTGGCGTATTAATGGCATTCTCAATGCGGATCCACAAAAGATTTTGACGAAGTGCACACTCATCAAAATGTAGCGTCGCTCGCTCGGGTAGTTTTCTGAGATTTTTAAGTGAAACGTCCGAGGCAATCATGCCGCCGATTTGATCGCAGGCAGCGTCATGAAGTATGCGTCATCCGGCGTCTGATCCGCCGGGCTCGAATGGGACCGTTTCCGGTTGTACAGCTTATCGGAATGTAAGTTTTGTCCAGTGCCCACGCCTGATTGGTTCGGTCGATCTTCATACCGCGCAGCAGGTACGACCAGATCTTGTGCTCTGCATTGCGATGGCGCGTGTCCGGCCTGCAGCACAGCGCTTCCACGCCCGTGCGCTTCATCAGCATGCGCACGCGCCGACTGCCGACCTCATGGCGCTCGCGGCGCAAGAGACGCACCGGCGTCCGCGCGCCGGCAAACGGACTCCATGTGCGGCTCGTCGATCCGCCGCATCAACAACTGATCCGCCTCGCTCACCGGCCGCGGCCGGCAATATACGCTCGATCTCGCGATGCCGACGAGCCGGGCCTGCTGCGAAACAGGCAGCGCACGCGTATGGCCGATCATCGCTTTGCGCTCAGCAATCCCGCCTTGGTGAGCGCACCTTCTAAAAAAACTTTCTCCAGCGACTACTGCCCCGATTTTCGCGTGCAACGCCTTCAGATCTACCGGCGGCTCATTCGCGGACGTGCCGGCTGCACCGAACACGTCCGCCGCCCACTCTTGCAGCTGCCGTTTCCATTCTGTGATCTGGTTCGGATGTACATCGAACTGCTGCGCCAATTCGGCCAGTGTCCGCTCACATTTGATCGTTGCCAGTACAACTTTTGCTTTGAACGCCGCCGAATGCGTCCGCCGGTTTCTCTTCGTCATCCTCTGGGTTCCCTCACCCGCATTATCGCTGGCTCAGGCCCCGGGCGTTCCACTTATCCGGCTGTCCGAATTTGCGCAGCCATTTCTGCGGCCCGAAATTCGCGCCGAGGCCCAGTGGCTTACGGCGTCGGCCGATCGACGAGGAAATCATCGCGCGACGGACCGGCAAGCCATTTCGGCACTCGGCCTCGGCCGCTCCACGTCTGTCCCGTCATCGGGTTTCGATATTTTGAGGGGAGCGGGCCACGTCTCCTTTCGGGCGAACGCAATCTCGTCCACGTCGGGAAAATCTGCTCAGGTCGGATCTCATATCTCAACACTGCCTCTCGAATATCCGACAGGACCGTTGAAATCTCTCGCTGCCTGGCTGCTTCGGCTTCCTTATTGAGTGCATCGAGTTTCACCTTCAGTTCTTCATAGGTTGCCACGGTCAATCTCCAATAGGCAGTCGTCCCGGCATGCGCACTCGTCGCGAGACGCACTGGCCGAGCAATTCCGGGCGGACGGCTCCGGTCCGCACGATAGGAATAAAAAGGCGATCGTCGAGACCGACGATCGCAAAACCGCCTGCTCCGAGGCAGATCGGAGAGCAGCAGGCGGTGACCTACGCAAGCGATGTGGTTATGAATCGCTTACACGGTACGGGCGAACGCCCAGACGTGAGTGCATCTGGAGTGGAGAATCGAAATCTCGCTGAACCGGCGGTCGCGAAGCGACGGCGCTCGACGCACTTGGTGTGAACGGTCCATGAGCACTGCTCTATTTCGTCGGGACAGCGTGATCGCGCAACGAAGCGCCCTTGTCGAAGATCGGACACGTTGGGTGGATCGCTTGTGCTCATAGGTAATCGTCACCGTTGTGAACATGCGACGACACAAATGTTGCCGTAGAATACGGGCAGCTATGGTGGTCTCTCAATGTGTACACCCAGGTTAGGCCGTGGGCAATGTTCACAGCATCGCCCGCGGCCGCTTCATCTCGGATCTCTGGTCAAGACGACTCGCTTCGCCCCAGGTAACTGAACGAGTCGCCGTAGCGGTCAATTTCCTTCCCTCGGCAAAGCCCGCCTTTTCAGCAATCGGCGGGCGCCGCCGCAGTTCATCGATTTCCCTTCAACTTCAACCAGACCTTGTTTCGCAACTGAATCGCTGTTGGTGAGCACAGCTTGTATGGTTTGAGCCGCTCTTTGTATGAGTCCGGCGTCTTGATCGCTGGGTTCTTCAGCAGCGCCGCATCTACGTAGCGGTCGGCCCCGACAATCTCACTGTTATAGCGAACGGCGTTCGTCACTTGAGCGATATTCTCAGGCCGCATCATCCAGTCGACGAACTGATAAGCCGAATCGACATTCCGCGCCTTCGCCGGGATGAGCAGGCTATCCATGAATAGACGGACGCCCTCCTTCGGATACACGAATGTGACAGTCGAAAGACGCTCCTGGGCGCGTGCAGCGGCGCCGCTCCAGATGTGCTGTACCGTAATTTGCTTGGAGGCGAGGCGATCGATCGTTCCATCGTTGCTATACGTCTTCACGAATGGCTTCTGCTTTTGCAAGACCTCGAGCACGCGCTTCGCATCGGCAGGGTTTTCGGTGCATTCGTCCTGTCCCAAATACCAGCTCGCGGCCATGTACAGTTCCTCTTCGACGTCCAGATCGCCGATCTGCCCGCGCAATTCTGCAGGCGGATCGAAAAAGGACTTCCAGCTGTCATCGAGTTTTCCACCGGGTACGCGTGCACCATCGTAGGCAAAACCGGTCAACACGACCGTATATGGCATCGCATAATCCCGTTGGGGATCGAACGATGGGTGTCGATACTCCGGCTTGATGTTCGCGATGTTCCGCAACTTGCTCTTGTCGAGCTTAAGCAGGAGTCCGGATTTCACGAGCACGGGCACGTAGTAGTCTCCGGCGATCACGACATCGTACCCGCCTCCGCCAGACTGCAGTTTCTGAGTCAGCGCCGCATCGCTCGCGTACGTGTCGAGTGTCGTCTTGATCCCTGTCTCTGCCTGAAACCTCTTGATCAGCGTGTCGGGTAGATAATCCGGCCAGCTCCCGATGTGAAGCTCAGCGGCCGCCGCACTACCGGCAGCAAGAAGCAACATTGCCCCAACTATTTTTTTCATACCGTTCCTATTGTTTGGACGTTCGATTGGTACGTTTCGGATAATTCAGGCGCGCCCTTTTTTCTCCTCGCATACCGAGAGCCCAGACCGCGAGCAACTGAGCCGATGAAAGCGCGATAACCGCCGTTGAAATGGCGCTTACCTTCGGTGTAGTCCCGATCTGCAACGCACTGAAGATGTACATAGGCAAGGTAGTCATGCCGGCCCCAGCCAGGAAATAGCTCATGACGTAGTCGTTCATCGACGCGACGAACGAAAGCGGAGCGCCCGCGACGATGCCGCGCAAAGCCAAAGGAACGATGATTTGTCGAAATGCCGCCCACGGAGGCGCCGATAAGTCGGCAGCGGCTTCGAGCAATGTGCGGTCGATCGTTTTCACCCGGGCGTTGATCGTGAGATACGCGAGCGGCACGCAAAAGACCACGTGTGCAAACAGGACTGCAACGAAGCCAACTTCGAATGCGAACATGGAAAACACCATCAAATCGTGGGTAATCACAAGACGAAGAAAGATGTTTACGTAGCCTTGCTGGAGCACGAGCGAGCCGTCCCAATCCCGATCGAATGCCACTCGTTCATATGCACGGATCGTGAAATCCCCCCCCCACGCCATACCGCCAAATTCGAGCGGGGCGCTAAGCGATGCGACTGCTAGGACGATAAACGGAATCACGACGCCGAAAATTGTGACGAGTACTGTCGGATCACAAATCACTCGCCATGATTTAAGTCGATTTCGAATAAATATTCGAAAAACCACCAATTACCTCGAATCGGTCAGCTCATCGGATAGAAAGCATAGCAAATTGGCTGTCATATTTATAGGGCGCGTCTGTGCTGAACGCGCCAATCTGTTATCCCTAAGCGTCAAATTTGTTACAGATAATCAGTCCGGCATCAATCACCCCCTATGTTTCACATAGCAAAATATTCTCAGACTGATTATTGCCCGAGAGTCACGCAGCTTTCCCGTACTAATTCGTTTATTAACCTGTGGTAGTGATATCGCAATTGTCGTGCTGGCTCGTATGCACTGAGTGATGTCCGGTAGCAAAGCTTATGCTTCGAACCACCGATACGGAACAGCTGCGGCATCTATGCAACAATTACAGCACTGACTCTGGCGCTTCAGCGTTAGCGCTCGAATATTTCACATTATGAAAAGAGTGATGATAATCAATATGACCATGGCCGACAAACTGGAATACCGCTCCATGAGAGAAAGCGATATCGGAATGTTTTACGACGTGCGGTTCTCCGTACGGGAAAATCGGATACACCCACATCAGATCCATCTGCTTGATCGAGATCTTCTGATCGAGCAGATCAGGCAAGAGGGCGGCTGGATCTGCGAATTTCGAGGCGAGGCAGCCGGAGTATGCCTTCCTGTCATTACCGCTACGCCGTTTATCTGCGCGCTCTTCGTGAGACCTTCCTTTCACGGAATGGGCGTCGGACGTGAACTGCTCGAGCGTGCGTTGAAATGGCTGAAAGACAACGGTGCGGAACAAGCTACGTTGGTCACTGATCCAGGTTCGCGAGCTGATGGCTTCTATCAACGCCTCGGTTGGACGCGCGGCGGATTGGACGAATATGGGTGTCAGGTCATATTCACGAAATCACTAAAATACTGAACCACCTGAAGGATTCAGATGAAGCCAGTAGCCAACGTGTCGAGTCGCACAGCTGCGCAGCGCCCCGCGCCACTTCACACCATCATCATCGCGCTCAACGTGATGAACGAGATGGGTGTGCCCGCCGAAGTTCTTTTAAGGGACACCGGCATTTCACCGGCAGAGGTCGAGCAAGCGAACGCAATGGTAACGCACGCTCAAGAAATGGTGCTGTTTGCGAATGCACTCGATGCGACTGGGAACTCGGCTATCGGACTTCATATTGGAAGCGAAATACCGGTAACCGCATATGGTCTCAGAGGGCATGCAATGTTGGTCAGCCCGACGCTGGGTGATGCGATGCGGCTGGCGTACGACCATCCGCTTCTGGCGATTAGCTATTTTCGGATATCGCTAGACGTGGATGGGGATACTGCACGCGTTACCGTTGGCGAGTACACCTATCGTACTGATCTTCTAGTTCTCAATACCGATATGTGCCTCGCTGCGGTAAGACGGGAAATGATCGACCTAATAGGGCGGGTTCCGGAATTCAAGCGAGTCGGACTTGCCTTCCCCCCTCCTCCTCATGCCGATGTTTACGCTGACATATTCAAATGCGAGGTGATATTTGAGGCGGGGAATAATTTTCTGGAATTCGACGCTTACCTGTTAAATACAAAATTACCCCTTGCACATTCGATTGAATTTGAGATCGCGAGAAAAGCTTGCGTCAAGCGTGAGTTCGAGCTGTCACATTGGGTACCTGCCGATCTCGTCGAGCGATTACTCGGAGTAATGTACGAGAATCCGATGTACCAAGATGTGGCCAGGTTTACAGAAAAGCTAGGAATGTCGCCGCGCAGTTTGCAGCGTAAATTAAAGGAAATGGGTACATCCTTCAGCGCCTTGCTTGATCTGGTGCGCCGCGATATCGCGTCACAATATCTTGCTGAAAATCAGTTCACGACCAAGGAGATTGCGGCGAGATTAGGATACAAGAACACATCCGCGTTTAGCCGGGCAATGAAGCGCTGGTCAAAAGTCACTGTCGATTGATCCTGGCCCGTCGCGATCACTCGAGCGCTATCATCGCGCCTCGGCACTTTACGGCGCCGCAACGGCAAGCGCATTCGCGGCGCGCCCGTTCGAGATCGCGTTCGGCAATTTCAAATCCGTAGTCAACAATGAACGCCTCGCCCGAAGCGACGGCCCGAGTGACCACGGCAAAGATGCGATCGTTCGACTCGACGGATCAACAGCTTGGTTCACACGTCGTAGGGCCGCGTCAGCAACTCCAGGAAATGTCCGTCCGGATCGTCGAAATACACGCTGCGGCCACCGTTGTGCGTGTTGATCTCGCCCGCGCGTTGCCTCGCCGGATCGGCCCAGTACGTCAGCCCCCGTTCGCGAATGCGCGCGAACGCGCGATCGAATTCGTCGTCGCCGACGAGGAACGCGTAATGCTGCGTCGAGATCGGGCCGCCGCTTTCGTAGAAATCGAGCGACACGTCGTTCGCGAGCGACACGACCAGCATCGGGCCGAACGTAACGGGCTTCGGCAAGCCGAGGATGTCCATCAGGAATTGCGTCGAGCGCCGCTTGTCGCGGCACCAGACGATCGTATGGTTCAGTTGCGCACTCATGTCGTCTCCTTGCCGAATGCGACCCCATGTAAGTCGCACCCGGATCGCGAGAATCGTCTCCGAATACAAGAATAGGTCGAGGTGCGAAATTTCGGCGGAAGAAGCTGTCCTTGCGAAAGCGCGACGTCTATGTCGGCGCAACCTACCAGCGCGCGCGACGCCGACCGGCGAACAGACGGATTTCATCGAAACGACAGCGATCGGGAACGGCCTGATTCGACGGCGCGATGCGTAGCGGGGCCGGCGCGGCGTCTCGATCATCGAAGCCGACGCTTATCGCCAGAGCGGCCGATAAGCCGCGCGCCGTGCGGCATCGCATCGCGCTGCAACGAAGGCCGCTCGCGGATCAAGCGACGCCGATGCGTTGCACCGCGATCGACGCGATGTCGACGCGGCACGGCGCGGCAGGATCGCGTCGCGCACCGCGCGATCGGCCACCGGCTGCTGCGCCGCGACGTCGGCCGCGCCGAACGCCCGCTACGCGAGCGCCGAGCGGCGCGTGATGTCGGCGGCCGTGTCGAGCGACAGACGCGTGAGCGACGCATTGACCTTCGCATGATCGTCCGGATGCGCGAGCGCCCAGCGCCCCGCCCGTTTAGCTGGTACTGCGAAATGCTGCCGCGCGCGGACGATACGACAACCGTCCATCCCTTCAGGTCGGCGACGTCGCGCACCGGCGAATCGGGCTGCACGACAGTGCCGAGCGACGCAGGCGAGCCGACGCGCGGCGGCGGGCGGCGAACGGCGGCGGGAAAGCGCGACGATTCATCGGCGGAAGCCTCTCGAACAAGCGTTGCCGCGCACGACCGACGAAACGCCAAGCTTATGGAATCGCCCGAAGCGGAACAAACATTGATTTGCGAAATGCTCATTGCAAACGACTATCCGGCAACGGGCGACGTGCGCAGGCGTCGAGCCGCACGCGCGCGGCTCGTAAGCGCGGGCGCATCGTCAGGCGCATCCAGATTCGGTTCGCCGAGCTGCGCGACAGGCCGCGCGACGTAGTCGCACGGCGTGAGCCCGACCGCCCGCCGGAAATGCCGGCCGAGATGGCTCTGGTCGAAGAAGCCGACTTCGGTCGCGACGACGGAAGGCGGCATGCCTCGCAGCAACAGATCCTGCGCGCGACGTATCCGCACGCGGCACAGATAGCGATGCGGTGACAGGCCCACTTCGTCGCGAAAGCGCGCCGCGAATCGCGACACGCTCAGGCCCGCGACGTCCGCGAGCGTGTGCAGATTGAGCGGCTGCGCGAAGTGCGTGTCGATGAAGCGCAGCGCGCAACGCACGGCGCGCGACACGGGGCGCGCCCCGGGGCGCGCCGCAGCGGGTGCGGCGCCGTCAATGCGATCCGGAACGTTCGCCATGCGTGCTCCGTCACGTCGCCGCGTGCGCAACCGCGGCCGGCTCGACGAAGCGCGCGATCGAAAATGGCTCGATCGGCGTGCTCGTCGCGCCCGTGTCGATCAGCTCAGCCATCGTGTCGCCGACGCCGGGTCCGAGCTGGAAGCCGTGCCCGCAGAAACCGAACGCGTAATAGAGGCCGTCGACCTTCGCGCTGCGCCCCATGATTGGCCGATCGTCCGGCATGTAGCCTTCGACGCCGCTCCACACGCGGATGATGTTCAGCCGCGTCAACGCCGGCGCGACGCGCGCGAGCTGACGGAACTGCAGCAGCGTGCTCTCCGGCAACACCTTCGCCCGGCGTTCGTCGAGATACGCAGGCGCGCGCGCGCAGCCGCCGATCACGATGTTGCCGCGCTCGACCTGCCGGAAATACACGACTTCCTCGATGTGCGGCGACGACACGCCGACCACCGGCCGGATCGCGTAAGGCACGGGCTCCGTGACGGCCATCTGCGGACCATTCACCGCGATCGGCACCGCTTCGCCGAATTGCGCGCTCAACTGACTGCCCCACGCGCCCGCGGTCACGAGCAGATTCGGCGCGCAGAACACGCGGCCGTCGACGGCGGTCGCGCGAAACGTGTCGCCGTCCTTCTCGACGGTCGCGATCGTGGTGTTCTCCTCGATCCGCACACCCGCGCGCGCCGCCGCGCGGCCGAATGCCGGCGCGGCGAGCCGCGGGTTCGCATGGCCGTCCTTCTCCGAATGCGATGCGCTCAGGATCTCCGGACCGAGAAACGGGAACTTCGCGCGCATCGCCGCGCCGCGGTACAGGTCGAGCTTCAGCCCGTAGTGGCTCGCTTCCTTCGCATAGACTTCGAATGAATCGTCCTGCTCTTGCCGGTAGCACACGCGGATGTGCCCGGTCTGCAGGAATTCCGCGCTGTGCCCGATCAGCTCGGGCAGCCTCCCCCAGATCTCACGCGACCGGTTCGCGAGCGGCAGTTGCGGCAGATAGCGGCCTTGCCGGCGCACGTTGCCGAAGTTCGTGCCGCTCGCCTGCTGCCCGATCAGCGCGCGTTCGAGCAGGATCACCGAGCGTCCGCGCTGCCGCAGGAAGAACGCGGCCGCCGCGCCCATGAAACCGCCGCCGACGATCACCACATCCGCATCGGCCCGCATCACGATTCCTCCACTGTTTCGTCCGTCGCGCGCGTCCGCGGCGCGTCCGCGATCTCATGCGTCGCGATCGCAAGCGGCTTGACGGGCGCCTGCCCGCGCAACCGGCCGACCGCCTCGAGCGGCAGCTTCGCCGCATCCGCGATCACTTCGGCCGCCGCATGGCCGCAATAGCGCCCTTGGCAGCGCCCCATCCCGACGCGGCTGAACGCCTTCGCGCGATTCGCCTCGCACGCGCCTTCGTCGCGGATCACGCGACGCAGCTCGCCCGCACTGATGCCCTCGCAGCGGCATACGATCGTGTCGTCGGACAGTTGCGCCGCCTGCCGCGCTGGCCACGGAAACGCCCGCGCGAGGCCCGCGCGGAAGCGGTCCATTTTTTGGAGCACGCGCTGCAAGGCGGCGATCCGGCGTGCGTCGACCGCACGGCCAAGGTCGTTCAATGCGGCGAGCGCGGCGAGCTCGCCCGCCGCCTCCGCGCCATCGGCGCCGAGGATCCGCGCGCCGTCGCCCGCGAGATAGATGCGCTCGACCGAGCCGCGCCCCATCTCATCGCGCTGCGGCAGCCATTGGCGCGTCTGTTCGTCGAAGCGGAACGCGCAGCCGGCGAGATCGGCCAGTTGCGTCTCGGGACGAAGGTGGTAGCCAAGCGCGATCGCATCGCAGCCGATGCGGCGGACTTCGCCCTGCGCATCGCGATAGCTGACGCCCGACACGCCGCGCGCGTCGTCGCCGTGAATCTCGACGGGCGTCACGCCGGTCTCGATCGTCACGCCGCGATCCTTTAGCGACGCGACGAGCCGCGTCCCCTTGAACAGCGCGTCCGGGCGCGCGAGGAGCTTCGGCAGCGCGCGCAGCCGGTCGCTCGCGAGCGACGTGTCGAGCACCGCGGCGACGCTCGCCCCCGCCTGCACGTACTGGCTCGCGACGAGATACAGCAGCGGCCCGGTGCCCATGAACACGACTTCCGAGCCGATCGCGCATGCCTGCGCCTTCAGCGCGATCTGCGACGCGCCGAGACTGTATGCGCCCGCGTATTGCCAGCCCTTGACGGGAATCAGACGGTCGGTCGCGCCAGGACACAGAATCAGCGCATCGTAAGGATGCCGATATGAGCGCCCCGCGCGCATCGTGTAGAGCGCGCCGCCCGACACGTTCCACGCGAGCGTATCCGGCGAGTAGTCGAGCACGGGGCGCAGCCGCTCGAATGTGTCGTGCAGGCTGCGTGCGCGCTCCGCCTCGGTGCCGTAGAGCTTCGCATACGGCCGCACGAACGGTTCGGGCTGCCGACGATAAATCTGCCCGCCGTCGCGCCGCCCTTCGTCGACCACGAGCGGACGGACGCCCGCGCGCACCAGCGCTTCCGCGCAGCGCACGCCCGCCGGCCCCGCGCCGACGACGATCACACGAGATTCGGCCATTGCGCCTCCGGTTGTCGCGTGACGACGTCGAGCGATGCGTCGACGACCGTCGTGCACGCGCGCACGCGCTCGCCGTCGGCCGTCCACACCCAGCAGTCCTGACAAGCGCCCATCAGACAGAAGCCCGCGCGCACCTCGGGGCCGAATTCCGATTGCCGAACGCGGTCCGTGTTGCAGAGCATCGCCACGAGCAACGTGTCGCCTTCGAGCGCGTCGACCTTTCGTCCGTCGATGCGAAACGTCACGGTTCGGCGTTCGGTCTCGGCTAGCCGAACAAATCGCGATTTCATGCGTGCACTCCAGTCGCTTCGCTTGCGCGAAAAGCGTCGTGGTTGGAAGCGGCGCAACGGGCGTCGGTCGGCATCGGCATCAATGCAGGATGTCCTGCAAGCGGTAGTACGCGCCGATGAGCGGCAGGAACCATGCATGCCCGAAATGGCCCGGCATCGCCGGCCAGTCGAGCCCGCGCCACGGGTTGCTCGCGGTCGCGCCGTACAGCACGTCCGCCATCACGCGGCCCATATGCACCGACATCTGCACGCCGTGCCCGCTGTAGCCCATCGAGTAATACAGCCCTTCGTGCTGGCCCGCGCGCGGCAGGCGGTCGGCCGTGATGTCGACGAGCCCGCCCCAGCAATAGTCGAGGCGCACGTTCGCGAGCTCGGGAAAATACGCGGCCATTCCCGCGCGCAGGATGTCGCCGCTCTTCGCGTCGGAGCGCGGATTGGACATTGCGAAGCGTGCGCGCCCGCCGAACAGCAGGCGATCGTCGGGCGTCACGCGGAAGTAGTTGCCGATGTGGCGCGTCGTCACGTATGCGCGTCGCTGCGGGAACAAGCGGTCGAGCTGCGCCTTCGGCAGCGGCTCGGTGACGACGATGAAGCTGCCGACCGGCGCGATGCGGCGGCGAAACCACTGGAACGGGCCGAACTGCGACGCGCCCGTCGCGACCAGCACGCGATCGGCGCGGATCGTGCCGCGCGTGCTCGCGATCTCGTAGCGCTCGCCGTCGAGGCGCTTCAGTTGCGTGACGCCCGCGTGCTCGTGGATCCGCGCGCCGTGCGCGACGGCCGCGCGCGCGAGCCCGACGCCAAACTTGCCCATGTGCATCTGCGCGCCCGTGCGCTGCAGCAGGCCGCCGTAGAAACGGTCCGAGCCGACTTCGTCGCGCATCCGCGCGGGCTCGATCAGCTCGACGTTCGGATCGACGTCGCGACGCAGCAGCTCGCAGGTCTTCGCGAGCCCTTCGAAATGCTGCGGCTTCGCGGCGAGCTTCAGCTTGCCGGTACGCAGGAAGTTGCAGTCGATCGCATGCTCGGTGACGATCGAATCGACCGTCGCGACCGCGCTCTCGTAAGCCCGGTAGAACGCCTGCGCGCGCGGCGCGCCGATTCGCGCGACGAGCGCTGCGTAATCCTGCGCGAGCCCCGTGTTGCACTGGCCGCCGTTGCGCCCGGACGCCTCGGCCGCGACCTGCCCCGCTTCGAGCACGACCGCCTGCACGCCGCGCTTCGCGAGTTCGAGCGCGGCCGACAACCCGGTGAATCCGCCGCCGATCACGACGACGTCCGCGCGTCCTTCGACGGGCGCATTGCAGCCTCCGTCGAATGCGGGACGCGTATCCAGCCAGTACGATTCGAGTTTCATCGGTTCCTTCGTACGATTCGCCAACGGTTGCGGACCGGCGTCACACGACGCCGGTCCGCGCCGATCACAGACCGACGACGCCCGCGAGGCCGCCGATGTCCTTGATCTCGGTGTAGCCGTAGAACGGCGTCGACGGCTCGTGGCCGCGCGAGACGAACACTTTGTGCTCGATGCCCATGTCGTGCGCGGACATCAGGTCGTAGCGCAGGCTCGACGACACGTGCAGGATGTCCTCGGGGCCGCAGCCGAGGTTGTCGAGCAGATACTCGAACGCCTGCAGCCGAGGCTTGTACGCCTGCGCCATCTGCGCGGTGTAGACGCGATGGAACGGCGCGCCGAGCTTGTCGACGTTGCGCTGGATCTGGTCGTTCGACGCGTTCGACAGGATCACGAGCGGAATCTCCTTCGCGACCTTCGCGAGTCCTTCCGGCACGTCCGGATGCGGCCCCCACGTCGGCACCGCATCGTAGAACTTCTGCGCTTCGGCATCGTCGTATGCGATGTTCCAGCGCTTGCAGGTCCGGTAGACCGCGTTCTTCACGACGTCCTGGTACGGCTTCCATGCGCCGAGCACTTCGTCGAGCCGGTACGCGGCGAAATCCATGACGAACTGCTCCATGTTCCCGGCGCTCACGCGGCCGGCGAACAGCTCGCGCGCGAGGTCGCCCATCCGGAAGCGCGTCAGCGTGCCGTAGCAATCGAACGTGATGTATTTGGGCTTGAAACGGGTCATGTCCTTGTCCTGTTGTCAGCAAAATCGAACCCGTGCGACGGGGCCATTCGAAACGCGAAAACCATGCGGCGACCGGCGCGAAGCGCGTGCTGGACATTCGTCGTCGCGAAGCTGCGGCGCACCGCGATCACGCTGTCGACTACGCCTGTTGCCAAGCATTTAATCACCTTCAAAAAGCCAAGTTGTCTTGTATTGGCGGTCGCGCAGCATAGAATCCGCCGTTTTTCGCGGCCGGCGCAGCACACTATGCGGCGCGGGTTTCAGGGCCGCGGCGCGGCATTTTTCGATCGCTTTTCAGCGGCGTTTCGGCGGCTTGCCGCCGCTTGCACGCTGCATCGCGGGCGGCGGCAAGCGATGTACAAGCCGCGATCGCGACGCCGGCGCGTGCCGTGGCCACCGTCCAATCACAGAGCGCCGTTCGCCGTCCGCCCCGCATCACGCGTGCTCGCCAAAATCGATCAGCACGCTCTTCACGCGCAGATTCGCCTCGTACGCCTGCCGCCCGAGATCCTTGCCGATTCCCGAGTGCTTGTAGCCGCCCGTCGGTATCACGAAATCCGCGGTGCGGCCGTAGCGATTGATCCATACCGTGCCCGCCTCGATTCCGCGCATCATCCGCAGCGCACGGCTCACGTCGGCCGTATGCACGCCCGCCGCCAGCCCGTATTTGTCGTGCGCGGCGAGCGCGAGCGCTTCTTCTTCGCCATCGAACGTCTGTACGGTCAGCACCGGCCCGAAGATCTCCTCGCGCACCGCTTCCGCCTGCGGCGTCACGCCCGTCAGGATCGTCGGCGCGTAGAATGCGCCGTCGCCCGCGAGTTCGATCCACGCGCCGCCCGTCGCCGCGTGCGCGCCGCCGTCGAGCGTCCGCTGCACGATGCCGTCGATCCGCTGTAGCTGCGGCATCGAGATGATCGGCGGCAGCGTCGTGCCGCGCGCCCACGTCGCGCCCGCCCGCAGCTCGGCGAACGCGGCCGCGACCGCGCCGACGAAGCGCGCCTCGACCTTGCGCTCGACGATGAGCCGCGAGCCCGCGACGCACACCTGCCCCGCATTGCCCGCGATCGCCGCCGCGACGCGACGCGCGACGCGCTCGAGATCCGGCGCGTCGGCGAACACGAGCTGCGGGCTCTTGCCGCCCAATTCGAGCGTCACGGGCTTCGTGCCGTGCTGCGCGCACGCGGTCATGATCGCGGCGCCCGTCTGGCTCGATCCGGTGAACGTCACTTTGGACACCTTCGGATGCCGGCACAGCGCGTCGCCTGTCGTGCGGCCATCGCCGTGCACGACGTTGAAGATGCCGGGCGGAATGCCCGCTTCGATCGCGAGCTCGGCGAACCGCACCGACGAGAACGGTGTCAGCTCCGACGGCTTCAGCACGACCGCGTTGCCGGCGGCGAGCGCCGGCGCGACCTTCCACGAAGCCATCACGAGCGGAAAATTCCACGGCGCGATCGCGCCGACGACGCCGTACGGCTCGGCGATCGTCATCCCGAGATGGTCGGTGCGCGTCGCCGCGACTTCGCCGCCGACGCGGTCCGCGTATTCGCTGAAGAAGCGAATTCCTTCGGCGGTGAACGGCACGTCCCAGCGCGCGGCATCGGCGATCGGGCGCGTCGAGCCGACCGCTTCGAGCGGCGCGAGCGTCGCGACGTCCGCCTCGATCAGATCGGCCCAGCGACGCATCGCACGCGCGCGCTCGCGCGGCGCGCGGCGCGCCCAGTCGCTCGTCCTGAACGCGCGCCACGCATCTTCGACCGCCTGGTCGACGAGCGATGCGTCCGCCGCCGGCAGCGCCGAATAGACGACGCCGTCCGACGGCCGCTTGACGTCGATGACGCCCGGGCCGTCGACATGCCGGCCGCCGATGAAATGCGCGCTGCGTACCGCGACGCGCGCCGGATCGAAACTATCCATCGTGTGTGTTCCTGAAACGTAGGGAAAGGGAGCGGCGAGGCGCGCGGCGACACGCTTCGCCGTGCCCGGCGGCGTCGCGACCTCCCGCCGCAAGCGACACAGGCAATGCGAACGCCTCGTGCGATGCGAACCGGAGCCGCGTCGCGACCGCCGCCTCGCGCCACGCCCGCGACGCAGTGCACGCGGCCCGCCTCATGCATTCCCGGCGCGCGGCGCGGCCCATCGCGTCACGCCGCCCGCGTCAGTTGCGGATACGCGCGGCACAGCTCCGCGAACAGCACGTCGACGATCTCGCCGCCGCCGTCCCCGCAGCCGTACGGATCCACCGCGATGCGCGCGTCGAGCGCATCGAACAAGCGATGCTTGATGAAGTAGCGCCACGGCACCGGCACGCCGGTGAGGATGCGCGTGAGCGCCGCGTAGCGCGCGCGAGTCCACTTCGCCTCGAATGCTTCGCGGTACGTACCGAACGAAAACGCCGGCGCGAATTCGCCCGCGAGCCGTTCGCGCGCCGCATCGCGCAACGCGGCGGTCTGCTCGACGTCGACCTCGTCGCCGTCGAGCGCGACGCCGTACACGTCGCGCGCGACATCGGCGCTCACATAGCCGCGCAGCACGTCGTCGCGAACCTTCGCCGGCTCGCGGTCGATCGGCCGGCCGTAGCCGCCCGCGCCCGCGCCGACGAGCCGGATCACGTCGCCGGGCGCGCACACGACGAGATCGTTGTTGTCGAGCGCTTCCGCTTGCGGCGTGTCGGGATTGCGTGTGAAGCGCGCGTTGCCGCCCGGCAGTCCGCCATCGAGGCCCCACGACGCGAAGCGCGTGCGGTCGCGATTGCGCGCGGTCACGAGCGTGTTCGGCGCGAACACCTGGAACTCCATCACGAGCCCCTGCCCGCCGCGATACTGGCCCGCGCCGCCCGAGCCCGGCGCGACGCCGTAGCGCGTGATCCGGATCGGCACCTCGGCCTCGTTGATCTCGACCGGTGTGTTGCGCAGGAACGCGTTGTTCGCGCCGGAGCCGTCCTCGCCGTCGTCGGTCGCGCTGCCGCCCGCGCCGCCGCCGATCGGTCCGATCGACGCCATCACGGTTTCGCCTTCGCGGCTCATCGTCTTCACGCTGAGGATCGACAGCCCGCCCGCCGGGCAAGCGGCGAGACGCTCGGGCACCGCGCGCGCGAATGCGCCGAACGTCAGCAGATGCAGCAGCTTGCACGTGAGGCTGCGCATGCCGACCGCGGCGGGCGGCGCCGCGTTGACGACCGAGCCTTCGGGCAGCACGCAGCGCGCGACGCGCAGCATCCCGGTGTTCAACAGGATGTCGGGATTGAGCGTGTACAGCACGTAGACGAGGCCGACGAGCGCGAGCGCATGCCGTTCGTGGCCGCCTGTCGGCATGTTCAGCGACGACTGCAGTTGCGGATCGCTGCCCGAGTAGTCCATCTCGACTTCGCCGCCGCGGATGCGCGCGGTCAGCGCGACGCGCATCGGCTTGCCGTTTACCGAATCCTCGTCCGCGTATTCGGCGAAGCCGTAGTCGCCGTCGGGGATGCCGCGCAGGATCGTGCGCGCCTGTTCCTCGGAATAGTCGAGCAGCGCGCGCATCCCGGCCTTGAAGCCGTCGAGGCCGAAACGCTCGACGATCTCCAGCACGCGCCGCTCGCCCGTGTGCAGCGACGCGAGCTGCGCGAGCAAGTCGCCGACGTTCTGCTCGGGCGCGCGCACATTCGTCGCCATGATCCGCACGAGCGCGTCGTCGACGACGCCCGCGCGCGCGATCTTGCACGGCGGAAAGCGCACGCCTTCCTGCTGGATCTCGGTCAGCGTACGCGACAGCGAAGCCGGGACCGCGCCGCCCATGTCGGTGTTGTGGATGTGCCCGCCGACGAAGCAGACGATCTCGTCTCCGTAATACACGGGCTTCCAGATCACGATGTCGGGCGTGTGCGTCGCGACGAAGCCGCTGTACGCATCGTTCGTCATGCAGACGTCGCCCGGCGCGTAATCGTCGATCATCCGGATCACCGAGCCGTAGTCGAGCCCGACGTACCACGTCGCGCCGAGCGTCTTCGGTGACGCGAACGTGAGCCCGTCCGGCGTCATGATCGCGCACGAGAAATCTTCGGTTTCCTTCACGAACGTCGAATGCGCGGTCCGCACGAGCGTGTACGCCATGCTTTCCGCCGCCGAGACGCAATAGTTCGCGAAAATCTGCAGCACCGATTTGTCGAGTTGCATTGCGTCCTCCGGATCAGCTCGCACGGTTCAGGATCAGTTGGCCGAGCGCGTCGACGCGGGCCCGGTAGCCGGGCAGCACGGTCGTCGTGCAGTCGTCCTGCGCGATCACGGCCGGGCCGTCGAAGCGCTGGCCCGCCTTCAGGTCGCGGCGCAGATAGAGCGCCGCGTCGTGGAATGCGCCGTTCATGAACACGCGGATCGTGTTCGCGGGCGTCGGCGGCGCGTCGCTCGCGTCGACGGGCTTCAGCGCCGGCTTCGGCGTCGCGGCCGAGATCACGAGCCGCAGCGCGACGACCTGCACGCGCGCCGACGCATCGCTGTGGCCGTACAGGCGCGCGTGCTCGCGATCGAACGCGTCGCGCAGCGGCGCCGGATCGTCGCCGTGCAGCCAGCCGAGCTCGAGCGGCGTGTCGATCTCGAACGACTGGCCCTTGTAGCGCATGTCGGCCGACACCACGATCCGCGCGTCGCGATCGTCGCCGATCTGCCCGACGATCCATCTGCGCGCCGCGCGTTCGAGCGCGCGCGCGTCCGCGCCGAGTTGCGCGAGCGACGCCGCGTCGAGGTCGTAGTAAGTCGTCTTCACGAAGTCGTTGCGCGTATCGGCGATCAGGCCGCCCAGCGCGCTCAGCACGCCCGGCGCGGCCGGCACGACGATCTCGTCGATGCCGATCGCACGCGCGAAGTGGCACGCGAGCATCGGCCCCGCGCCGCCGAACGGCAGCAGCGCGAACGCGCGCGGATCGATCCCGAAGCGCGACACGATCCGGCTCACGCCCGCATACATTCCCGACACCGCGACGTCGACGATCGCCTCGGCGGTCCGGTATGCGTCGCTGCCGAGCCGCGCGGCGAGCGCGTCGATCGCGCGATGCGCGGCCGCGCGATCGACCTTCACCGAGTCGTAGCCGAGACTCGCGTTGCCGATCACGCCGAGCACGACGAACGCGTCGGTGATCGTCGCGCGCGTGCCGCCGCGCCCGTAGCAGACGGGGCCCGGATTCGAGCCGGCGCTGTCCGGGCCAACCTTCAGCACGCCGAAATCGTCGACCCAGGCGATCGAACCGCCGCCGTCGCCGATCGACGACACGGACACCGAAGGAATGTGAATCTGGAAGTCGCCGATGTATTCGCCGGTCGCGTACTGCGGCTCGCCGTCGACGATCAGCGCGACGTCGGCGGTCGTCCCGCCGATGTCGAGGCTCATGCAGCGCGGCAGACCGCTCTGCTTCGCGACGTATGCCGCGCCGATCACGCCGGACGCGGTGCCGGACAGGATCATCTGCACGCAGTTGGTCTTGCCCGCTTCGGCGCTCATCACGCCGCCGTTCGATTTCGTGACCTTCATGTCGCACGAAACGCCCGTCTCGGCGAGCGCGCGCTGCAGCGAGCCGAGATAGTGCGACACCTTCGGCTGCACATAGCCGCCGATCACCGCGGTCAACGTGCGCTCGTACTCGCGGATGATCGGCCACACGTCGGACGAGCACGACACGAAGAAGCCCGGCATCTCACGCTCGACGATCCCCTTCACCGCGTGCTCGTGCGCTGGATTGCGATACGAATGCAGCAGCGCGATGACGACGCCGTCGCACTTCGCGCGCCGCAGCCGCGCGATCGCGTCGAGCACGCTCGATTCTTCGACTGGCGTCTCGATGCTGCCGTCCGCCGCGAGCCGCTCGATCACGCCGAACACGCGCTCGCGCGGCACGAGCGGCGCGGGCCGCTTCGACAGCAGGTTGTACATGTCGGGGCCTTTCAGCCGCGCGAGGTCGAGCACGTCCTCGAAGTGGCGCGTCGTGACGAGACCGAGCCGCAGGCCCTTGCGCTGCACGACCGCGTTGACGCCGACCGTCGTGCCGTGCGTGAAGTACGCGACATCGCGCGGCGCGATCCCGTAGCGCTCGCCGAGCGACGCCATCCCGCACAGCACTTCGCTGCCGGGACTGTCCGGCCGCGAAAACACCTTCAGCGTCTTCAGTTCGCCCGTCGCGTCGTCGAGTACCGCGAAATCGGCGAACGAGCCGCCGATGTCCACCCCGATTCTGATTCCCACGAAGATTCCTTGCTCATTGATGCCCGGCAGGCGCGGCCCGCCGGGCGACAGGAAAGACCACCCGAAGCCGCGCTTCAGGACGCGCCGCCCTCATCACGAGCGCCCCGCGGGCGCGAGCGCCGCCTTCGCGGGCGGCGCCTGGAAACGGATCAGGTCGGCCTCGCTGCGATGGCAGAGCACCTGCGCGCCGTTGTCGAGCGTGCGCAGCGACGGCGTCGCCTGATTGCAGACGCCGTCGATCCGCACCGCGCAGCGCGACAGGAACGAGCACAGCTCCGGGTTGCCGGCAGAGGGACCGATCGGCGCGAGCGGACGGCGGCAGCGCTCGGTCGCGTCGTCGAGCCAGCCCGCGCGCAGCTCGGGCGCGGACGACACGAGCAGATGCGAATACGGATGGAACGGCGGCGCGCACAGCGCCTCGCGGCTGCCCGTCTCGACGCGCTGGCCCGCGTACAGCACGACGATGTCGTCGCTGATCGCGCGCACCTTCGCGATGTCGTGCGTGATGAACAGGTAGGACACGCCGAGCTTGCGCTGCAGATCGCCCAGCAGGTCCATGATCGCCGCGCCGACGACCGTGTCGAGCGCGGACGTCACTTCGTCGCAAAGAATCAGCTCCGGCTCGGCGGCGAGCGCGCGCGCGAGGTTCACGCGCTGCTTCTGTCCGCCCGACAGCTCGACCGTGCGGCGCGCGGCGATCGACGCCGGCAGCCGCACGAGCTCGAGCAGCTCGGCGACGCGCCGCCGCGCGCGCTCGCCCTTCATCCCGTGATAGAACGCGAGCGGCCGCGCGAGCGTGCGCTCGACCGTATGCACCGGATTGAGCGCCGTGTCCGCGTTCTGGAACACGATCTGGATGCGCCGGTATTGCTCCTTCGTGCGGCGGCCCAGGTCGCTCGGCAACGGTTCGCCGTCGAGCAGCAGTTGCCCGCCCGCGGCCGGCACGAGGCCCGCGATCACCTTCGCGAGCGTCGTCTTGCCGGAGCCCGATTCGCCGATCACGCCGACCGTCTGCCCGCGGCCGATGCTCAGATCGACGTCGTCGAGAATCGTCTTCGCCGGCCGGCCGTTGCCGTCCTTGCGGCCGTAGCCGGCGGTCACGCGGCGCACTTCGAGGAGCGGGCCCGCGTCGGCTTTCGCCTGCGCGGCCGCGCGCTCGAAATCGGTCGGCGTCACCGCCGCGATCAGGCTCTGCGTATACGGATGCGCGGGCGCGTGCAGGATCTGCTCGGTGTCGCCGATCTCGCGGATCCGGCCGTCGCTCAGCACGACGATGCGGTCCGCCATCTGCGCGACGACTGCGAGATCGTGCGACACGTACACGGCCGTCATCCCGCATTGCCGGATCACGCGCTTGAACGCCTGCAGCACGTCGATCTGCGTCGTCACGTCGAGCGCGGTGGTCGGCTCGTCGAGGATCACGAGCTCAGGATCGGTGATCAGCGCCATCGCGGCCATCAGCCGCTGCAGTTGCCCGCCCGACACCTGGTGCGGATAGCGCGCGCCGATCTTCTCCGGCTCGGGCAGCGCGAGTGCACGGAACAGTTCGACCGCTTTCGCCCCGGCGGCGCGCCGCGTCATCGTCTTGTGGATCAGCGCGCTCTCGATCACCTGATCGAGGATCGTGCGCACCGGGTTGAACGCGGCGGCCGCGCTCTGCGCGATGTACGCGACCTTGCGGCCGCGCAGCGACGCGAGCGCCTTGTCCGACAAGGCTCGCACGTCGGCGTCGCCGATGCGGACCGCACCGCCCGCGATCCGGCAGCCGCTTCGCGCATGGCCCATCAGCGACAGCGCGATCGTCGTCTTGCCGGAACCGGATTCGCCGATCAGCGCGAGCACTTCGCCGCGCCGCACGTCGAAGTCGACGCCGTGCACGATCGTCGTGACGGGCTCGCCCGGGCGGCCGACGACGACGCGCAGCCCGCGCACCTCGACGAGATTGTCGCGATCGACGTTCATTCAGTATTCTCCTGCGGCGCCTGCCGCGTCGCTGCGGCGGCCGCGATGCGGCAGGCCGTCGATCAGCAGGTTCACGCCGACCGTCAGGATCGCGATCGCGAGCGCCGGCATGATGACGACGGGCGAGCCTTCGCCGAGCCCGGCGATGTTCTCCCGCACGAGTGAGCCGAGATCCGCGTACGGCGGCTGCACGCCGAGGCCGAGGAAGCTCAGGCCGCTCAGCAGCAGCACGACGAACGTGAAGCGCAGGCCCGTATCGGCGAGCATCGGGTGGATCATGTTCGGCAGCATCTCGACGCACGCGATGTAGGCCGGGCGCTCGCCGCGCGCCCGCGCGACCTGCACGTATTCGTACGTGCTGATGTTGAGCGCGAGCGAGCGCGCGATCCGGTACGAGCCGGGCATGTAGCTGATCGCGGCCGTCAGGATCAGGAGCGGCAGCGACGAGCCGAACGCCGCGACGAGCATCAGCGCGAACATCTTCGACGGAATCGACGTGATCGCGTCGAGCAGGCGGCTCATCGTCTCGTCGACCGCACGGCCCGCGACCGTCGCGAACAGGCCGAGCGACGTGCCGGTGATCGCGGCGAGTAGCGCCGCGGCGAGCGCGAGCAGCACGGTCAGGCGCGTACCGTAGACGATGCGGCTCAGCATGTCGCGGCCGAGGTAGTCGGAGCCGAGCGGCAGCTTCGCGCTGAAGGGAGCGAACACGTCGGTCGACACGATCGAGCCGACCGAATGCGGCGCGAGCCACGGCGCGAACACCGCGACGAAGAGCGCGATGCTCACCATCGCGAGACCGACCCAGCCGCCTTTCGACAGCCGCAGCCGCGCGGCGAATGGCTTGCGCGCGGCGCGCGAGGCGGGCGCGCCGGACGGCGCGCCGCCGCTCCACGACGGCTCGCGGCCGTCGGCGGGGGTGGCGCTGCTGCGTTGAATCAGATCGGCGTGGTTCATGGGCCGCGTCTCCGTCGAAAGGGGTCCGGGATTCGTCATGTCCGCAGCTTCGGATTCGAGACGATCGAGCACAGGTCGGCGAGCAGCACGAGCACGAGATAGCCGAAGCAGAAGATCATCGTGCACGCCTGGACGAGCGGGAAATCGCGGTTCGCGACCGCGTCGACCATCAGGCTCGCGAGGCCCGGATAGTTGAAGATCGTCTCGACGACGATCACGCCGCCGAGCAGATACGACAGGCTCAGCGCGACCGCATTGGCGATCGGACCGATCGCGTTCGGCAACGCGTGGCGCAGCACGACGCGCGCGGGGCTCGCGCCCTTGAGCATTGCCATCTCGACGTACGACGCGCCGAGCTGCTCGATCACGGCCGCGCGCGTCATCCGCGCCATCTGCGCGATCACGACCGCGCACAGCGTGAGCACCGGCATCGCATACGCGCGCAGGACGTGATCGACGCTGTCGATCTCGCCGTTGTACGACAGCGCGGACAGCCAGTGCAGCTTGACCGCGAGCACGAGCACCGCGACCGTCGCGATCAGGAACTCGGGCGTCGCGACGAGCGACAGCGTGCCGAGGCTCACGATCCGATCGATCACGGTCTCGCGTTTCACCGCCGCGAGAATGCCGAGCACGAGCGCGACCGGCACCGACAACGCCGTCGTGATCGCGGCGAGCGTCAGCGACTTCGGCAGCCGCCCGTCGATCATCTCGGCGACGGGCAGCCCGCTCGACAGTGACTTGCCGAAATCGCCGTGCAGCACCTGCGCGAGCCAGTGGCCGTAGCGCAGATGGACCGGCTGATCGAGGCCGAACTGCAGGCGCAGCGCGGCGACCGTCTCCGGCGTCGCCGACTGGCCGAGCGCCGCCTGCGCGGCGTCGCCCGGCAGCAGGTTCGTGATCGCGAATATGATCACCGACACGATCAGCAGCGTGAGCGCCGTCAGCGCGATCCGCTTGCCGATCAACTCGACTATGGTCTGGTTCATCTGCGGGGCCTCTTCGAAACGACGCGGGCCGGGCCCGGGAGCGATGCGCGCCCGGCGCCCGGCGATGCCGGCTCCATCACGTGCGCATCACGCTTCCCACCAGACGTGCTCGGCGAACTGGAAGCCCATCAGCGCGCCCGTCGGGATCGAGCCGAGGCCCTTCAGGCGCTTGTCGTGCGCATCGAGCATGCTGATGAACGCCGGAATGCCGATCCCGCCCTGCTCGGCGACGAGCGCCTGCATCTCGCCGTACATCTGCTTGCGCTTCGCTTCGTCGGTTTCCGAGCGCGCGGCGAGCAGCAGCTGGTCGAACTTCGGGTTCTTCCAGCCCGACTCGTTCCACGTCGCATCCGACTTGAAGAACTGCGTGAACAGCACGTCGGCGCTCGAGCGCGGATTGATGCTGCCGAAGCCGAGCGGATGCTTCATCCAGTGGTTCGACCAGTATCCGTCGGCGGGCACGCGGTTCACCGTCAGGTTCACGCCGATCTTCGCCGCCGTCTGCTGCAGCAGCACGGCCATCTCGACCGAGCCGTTCGCGTCGGTCGTCGCATAGAGGGGCGGCAGCGTCGTGCCGATCGCACCCGCCTTCTGGAAATGGAACTTCGCGCGGTCGAGGTCGAACGGCCGCTGCGCCAGCGACGCGTTGAAGTAGCGATGCCCCGGCGGAATCGGCTGGTCGTTCGCAACCACCGAGTAGCCGCGGAACACGGCCGAGCGGATCTGCTCGCGATCGAACAGGTACTTCATCCCGTTGACGAAATCCATGTTGCCCGTCATCGCGCTGTCGCGGCGCAGGATCAAGTCGGTGTAAAGGCCCGACTTCGTCTCCTTCACCGCATAGCCCGCCGTCGACGCGACTCGCTGCGTCGCGCGCGGATCGACGCCGTTGATCAGCTGCACGTCGCCCGACAAGAGCGCGTTCACGCGCGCGGCCGCGTCGCCGATGCCGATCAGCTCGATCTGGTCGAGGTACGGCGCGCCCGACTTCCAGTAGCCGTCGTTGCGCGCGCCGACCGTCGACACGCCCGGCTTGAACGACTTCAGCTTGTACGGGCCCGTGCCGATCGCCTGCGAGAAATCGGTCGTGCCGTCCTTGACGATCACGAACTGCGGCGTCGCGAGGATCACCGGCAGGTCGGCGTTCGCGTTGTCGAGCGTCAGCGTGACCTCGTTCGGGCCGGTCGCCTTGATGTCGGCGAACTGGTCGGCGAGCGACTTCACCTTCGACGCGGTCGCCGCGTTCTTGTGGCGCATCAGCGAGTAGACGACGTCCGCGGGCGCGAGCGGCTTGCCGTCGTGGAACGTCACGCCGCGGCGCAGCTTGACGACCCAGGTCTTCGCATCCTTCGTCTGCACCGATTCGGCGATGTTCGGCTGCGGCGTCAGGCTCTCGTCGAGCTGCGTCAGGCCGCTGTAGAACAGGAAGAAACGGATGTAATCGGCGCCCGTCGAGCCCTTCGCCGGATCGAGCGTGTCGGCGGTCGAGCTCGCGTCGTACGCGACGCGGATCTTGCCGCCGCGCTTCGGCGCCGGAGCGGCGAACGCGGATTTCGCGCCGGCCAGCAACCCGCCTGCGGCACCCGTCGCCAACACGCCCCCCGCGGCCATCACACGCATCATGTCGCGGCGCGTGAAACCGCCATGTTTGATTTCGTCGCTCATCCGAACAGCTCCTAACAATGAGAAGGTTGATCCTGGGTGTCCAGCAGTTTCTTGTTCCGACGTATGGTCCGGGTCCGCCTGCTGGTGCCGGTTCCCGCGATGCGCGCTTCAAAACGATTTAAGCATCGAAAAAAATGCCGATTGTCGCGATTCGACGCGCCTTGACGACATGATTCGACCGTTTTAGGTGGTCAGCGCAGCACGATTTGCTGCGCGTCCGCGAAAACCCCGGCGGCGAGCGGCGTTCCGGCGACGCCGGTTTGACGCGTCACGTCCTGGCGAAAATCGTAAAGGGGCGCGCGTCCCGGCAATCGTCGACAAAAAAGTCGATTCGGCACAACCGACGCGTTCTCGCGCGCCGGACCATGCGTTTTGCATCGATTCGCGCGCGAGGTGGTTCTGGGCGGGCCAACGAGAAGTTCGCCCTAGCACAACATCCCATAAATAGATTGAATAATTGATCGCCTCGGACATGATGGCGGGATGAGCCGAGGCCACCAAGCAATGCCAGTGAAGCTGGCGAGGAAAGAAAGACAGGAACTGCTATCGCTGATCGAGCGCAAGACCGCTGCGCAGCGAGATGTGATGCGCGCGCAAATCGCGTTGTGGGCGCACGAGGGTTACTCCAACACGGTCATTGCGCGGGAGCTGGGGGTATCGGTGAAAACGGTCTGCCTGTGGCGCAAGCGCATTGCGCGGCAAGGTGTCCAAGGCATTCGCGAGGGCGAGCGAAGTGGCCGTCCGCCACGCATCACGCACGAAGCGCGGCTGCAATTGATCGCGCTGGCGTGTGAAACGCAGGAACCTGAGGGACGGGTCACACCGACGCTCGACGAGATTGTGGCGCGCCGTGGAGCGCGGTGTCGTCGGGCAGATCAGCCGCAGCCAGGTACAGCGCATTTTGCGGGCCGGCATGTACGCCCGCACCGGGTCCAGCAATGGCTACACAGCTCAGACCCGGCCTTTCGCGAAACGGTCAACTGGATTTGCAAGCTGTATCGCAAGGCGCCTCGAAACGCGGTGGTACTCAGTATCGACGAGAAGACCGGCATTCAGGCCATCGAGCGCAAGCACCCGGAACGCTCGCCCGCACCAGGACGGCTGCGTCGTCGTGAATTCGAATATATCCGTCACGGCACCCAGACGTTGATTGCCGCGCTCGATGCGCATACCGGGAAGGTGCTCGCCGAGTGCCGCGATCGACGCACCCAGGACGATCTGGTCGCCTTCATGGAGCGCGTGGCAGTCGCGCACCCGGGCAAACAAGTGCACGTGGTTTGGGATAACCTGAACACGCATCGCGCCCAGGTCGTCTGGCAGGAGTTCAACGCGCGGCATGGCAACCGGTTTCATTTCCACTTCACGCCGTTGCACGCGAGCTGGGCCAATCAGATCGAACTCTGGTTTGCGCGCTATACCCGCCGGGTGCTGCGCCATGCCAGTCACGCCAGCACTGCGCACCTGCGCGAGCGGACCGAGCGGTTCGTCAGCGAGCACAATCGGGCCGCGCGCCCCTTCAAATGGAGTTTCCGCAGCTATCCGCTACAAGACGGCGCATCGTAATTGAGGGGCCGACACAACTGTGCGAACCGTTGTTGCCGATGCCCCGTCCCGTACTGGCAACCATCCCACAAACTGTATCGGTACTGTACCGCCACAGTCCACTAAACTCCCTTCGTCATCCTTGAATTCCAAAGACGAAGAGAGCATCACCATGGACTACCTCACCATCAGTGCGCTGCCCGCCGGCATGCTGTTCGCGCTCGTCACCTCGATCACCCCCGGCCCGAACAACACGATGTTGCTTGCATCCGGCGTCAATTTCGGCTTTCGCCGCACGCTGCCGCACATGCTCGGCATCAGCGCCGGCGTCGCGATCCTGATGCTGTCGGTCGGCTTCGGTCTCGGCGAAGCATTCAAGCGCATCCCGGTCCTCTATACGTTGCTCGAGACCGCGAGCGTCGCCTATCTGCTGTATCTCGCGTGGCGCATCGGCACGTCCGGCGAAGTGCGCGCTCACAACGGCAAATCGCGTCCGATGACATTCATCGAGGCGATCGCGTTCCAATGGGTCAATCCGAAGGCATGGATGATGGTGCTGACCGCCGGCACGACGATCCAGCTCTCCGCCGACTACGGCCGCAACGCCGTCTGGATGGCGCTCGTATTCGTCTTCGTCGGTCTGCCGAGCATCAGCGTCTGGGCCGCGTTCGGCCAAGGGTTGCGCGGCTTCCTGTCGAACCGGCGCTGGTTGCGTGTGTTCAACATCACGATGGCCGCGCTGCTCGTTCTGTCGCTTTATCCGATGTTCGCCAAGATCACCGGCCACTGAGACGCGGCGCACCGTTGTGATCCGATCCGGTAAAGCGTACGCTGTTCTTCCGGACGCCGGTTCGCTGTTCCGCGACCCCGTCCCGGCCGGGAGAACGCAGATGAAGCCACTGCTGAAAGCAGGCGATCGGATCGAAGGCCTGCATTGGGTCGCCGAATACCGCCATCGCGCACACTTGATTCGCGTGCTGCGTGAGCGCGTCGAAGTGGGTACTTACGGCGCACCGTCCGCGCTGTTCGGCGACGAGGAGGAGATGGGCGCGTCGACGCCTGCCGATCACCGCAGCCGCGAAGCCGCACTGCGCGCGTATCTGCGCCACTTCGCAAAGATCCACGACGCCGAAGAATAACGGGGCCAAACGCGCCCCGCGCCGCCCCGCCTGTCGTCTCAACCGGTCACGCCGCCCGCGTCGGCGCGTTCGGTTCCGCGTCGCGCAACGCGGCCGTGCGCTTGACCATCAATGCGCCCGCCGCGATCAACGCCGGCGCCGCGAGCATCGAGAAAATCGTGCCGAACCCGAGCTGCGCCTGCAGCAGCAAGCCGCCTGAAAACGCGCCCAGAATCCCGCCGAAGCGTCCGACGCCGAGCATCCAGGCGACGCCCGTCGCACGTCCGCTCGTCGGATAGAACGCGGCTGCGAGCGCCGGCAGCGACGATTGTGCGCCATTCATGCAAACGCCCGCGACGAACACGACAGTCGCGAGCAGCGCGAGATGCCCGGCCTGCAGCCCGATCATCCAGACGAACAGCGCCGTCAATGCGTATGTGACCGCGATCACGCGATGCGGCTCGAAGCGGTCCATCAGCCAGCCGGTTGCGATCGCGCCGATGCCGCCGCCGAGCGGAAAGAGCGCGGTGACGAGCGCCGCATCGCGCACGGTGAAGCCGGTGTCGCGGATCAGCGTCGGCAGCCAGCTCGTCAGCAGATAGTAGACGAGCAGTCCCATGAAGTATGTGAGCCACAGCATCGCGGTGCCCGCGCGGTAGCGCGGCGACAGCACGACGGCCGCACCCGAGCGCTGCTGTTCGCCACGGTCTTCGGGCAGCACGAAGCGCACGCCGTCGAACGACGTGCCGGGCGCGATCCGGCGCAGCACCGCGGCGATCCGCTCGCGCGGCGCGCCACGCAGCACCATGAATCGGATCGACTCGGGCAACGCGATCAACAACGCGCCGAGCACGAGCGGCGCGATGCCGCCGACGACGAATACGCTGCGCCAGCCGTGATCCGGGATCAGCGCGGCGGCGACGAGGCCGCCCGCCGACGAGCCGAGCGTGAAGCCGCAGAACATCGTGTTGACGAGAAACGAGCGTTTCGCGTGCGGCGCGTACTCGGCCATCAGCGTCGTCGCGTTCGGCATCGCGGCGCCGAGACCGAGTCCCGTCAGCAAGCGCAGCACGGCCAGCTCCGTCACCGATTGCGCAAACGCGCAGCCGATGCTGAAGAGTCCGAACAACACGACCGAGCCGACCAGCACGCGCTTGCGACCGATCCGGTCGGCGAGCGGGCCCGCCGTGAGCGCGCCGAACGCGAGGCCGACGAGCGCCGCACTCATCACCGGTCCGAGCGCGGCCTTCGTCACGTGCCATTCCTGGCCGAGCGCGGGCGCGACGAAGCCGATCGCGGCGGTATCGAAGCCGTCCGCCGCGACGATCAAAAAGCACAGGATCAGAATCAGCCACTGATAGGGCGAGAAGCGCCGCTCGTCGATGAACTGCTGCACATCGAGCTGGCGCGCGAAATCGGTCATTGCTGTCTCCGTTGGGTTTGTCATCGACGCCTTTCGCGTCCTGCGCCGATGCGATGCCGGCGCATGTCGTCGCGCACGGGCAGCAGCCGTTCGGCGGGCCGCCCGTGCGGTGTGTGCTTCGTGTTTCGCGTCGCGCGGCGTCAGGCCGCGTCTTCTTCGCCAAAGATGCGCTGCGCGAGATGGAACGCCGAATTCGCCGCAGGCACGCCGCAGTAGATCGCAGTCTGCAGCAGCACTTCCTTGATCTCGTCGCGCGTGACGCCGTTGTTCTTCGCCGCGCGCAGATGCAGCGCAAGCTCCTCGCCGCGATTGAGCGCAACCATCATCGCGATCGTCAGCAGACTGCGCGTGTGGCGCGGCAGCCCGTCGCGCGTCCAGATCTCGCCCCACGCATAGCGCGTGATCAGGTTCTGGAACTCATCGGTCAGCTCGGTGCGATTCGCGAGCGAGCGGTCGACGTGCATATCGCCGAGCACAGCGCGGCGCACCTTCATGCCCGCTTCGTAACGTTGATCGTCGTTCATCTCGATGCTCTCGCGTCAGGCCGTCAGGAAATCGATCAGCGTTTGGTTGAAGCCGTCCGCGCACTCGATGTTCGAGATGTGCGCGCAGTCGAATTCGACGTGCTTCGCGTCCTCGATCGCCGCGGCGAGCGCGCGGCCCTGGTCGGGCGGCGTCGACATGTCGTGCGTGCCCGTCACGACGAGCGTCGGCACGTCGATGCCCTTCACTTCGTCGCGCAGATCGGCGGCGTTCAGCGCATCGCAGTTCGCCGCGTAGCCGTCCTTGTCGGTGTGATTGAACGTGTCGCGGATCACGTCGACGAGGCGCGGCTCGCGCTCGAAGAACGCGGCCGTGAACCAGCGCGGCAGCACCGCGTCGGCAAGCGCCGCCATTCCTTCGGCACGCGCCTTCTGCGCACGCGGCCCCCATACTTCCGGCGAGCCGATTTTCGCCGACGTGTTCGAGAGCACCACGCGATCGGTTCGGTTCGCATGGCGCGCGGCGAGCGCCGCGCCCGTCAGGCCGCCCATCGAGATTCCGCAGAAGTGCGAGCGCGCGATCCCGACGTGATCGAGAAGGCCGATCACGTCGCCCGTCAACTGATCGATCGTATACGAGCCTGCCGGTGCATCCGAGTGGCCGTGGCCGCGCGTGTCGTAGCGCAGTAGGTTGAAGTGCGCCGTCAGCGGGCCGATCTGCGGCGCCCACATCGACAGATCCGCACCGAGCGAATTCGACAACACGAGCCACGGCGCGTCAGCGCGCGTCGCGCGGTCGATCCGGTAATGCAGCCGCACTCCGTTGACTGAAGCGAAAGGCATGGGAATCTCTCCTTAGTGGCGGCTCGCGTGAAGCGCGAGCACGGCGTCGACGTAGGCGTGCGCCTCGCCGACGTAGTGAGCGGGGTCGAGCAACTGCCGCAGCGCGTCGAGCGCGAGGTGCGCGGCGACGTCCGGGTCCGCGGCGAGCACGTCATGCAACGAGCGGCCGCTTCGCACGGATTCTTTCGATGCGCGCTCGACGAGATGATGCGCATCGAGCCGGCCGATCTTGTCGCCGAGCGCGAGCATCACCGCTTCGCCGAGCACGAGGCCGTGCGTCGCGTCGAGGTTTTCGGCAAGGCGCGCGACGTCGACGTTCAAGCCCGCGACGATCTGCGCGATCTGCGCGAGCGCGCCGCCCGCGAGCCGCGCGAGTTCGGGCAGCGCGTCCCATTCAGCCTGCCAGCCGCCAAGCGCGCGCTCGTGTTCTTGCACCATTCCGGCGAACACGGTCGAGACGAGCCCCGGCGCGCGCACGGCCGCGGTCAGCACGGCCGCGCAGCCGACCGGATTGCGCTTGTGCGGCATCGTCGACGAGCCGCCCTTGCCGGCCGCGGCCGGCTCGGCCAGCTCGCCGACTTCGGTCTGCATCGACAGCGAAATGTCGCGTGCGATCTTGCCGAGCGTGCCGATCAGCATCCCGAAACAGGCGGCGGTCTCGGCGATACGGTCGCGCTGCGTGTGCCACGGTACGGCGGGCAGCGTGAGTTGCAAGTCGTCGGCGAACGAACGCGCGACGGCAGGCGCCGCGTCGCGCAAGCTCGCGAGCGTGCCCGCCGCGCCGCCGAACTGCAACGCGAGCGCGCGCGCGCGCAGCGCGGCGAGACGCTCGCGATGACGGAGCAGCGCATCGAGCCATTGCGCGAACTTCAATCCGAGCGTGATCGGCAGCGCCTGCTGCAGCCATGTGCGGCCGATCATCGGCGTCGCGCGATGCGCGGCGGCGAGCGACGCGAGCGTCGCGCACGTATCGCGCAGCAACGGCTCGAGCCAATCGAACGTATCGCGCAATTGCAGCACCGTCGCCGTATCGATGATGTCCTGGCTCGTCGCGCCCCAATGCAGGTACTTCGCCGCTTCGGCGTCGCGCGCCTTCACGCGCGCGGTCAGCTGCTTGACGAGCGGAATCGCAAGGTTGCCGCCGAGCGCCGCGTCGCGCGCGAGCGCTTCCGCGTCGAGTGCGTCGGCCACGCACGTCGCCTCGATCGGCGGCACCGCGCTCGCCGGAATCACGCCGTGCGCGGCGAGCGCGCGCGCGAGCGCGGCTTCGACGTCGAGCATCCGCTGCAGCGTCGCGCGCGGCGACCAGATCCGGTTGAGCGGCTCGCTGCCGCAGATGAGGGAAGTCAGGCGGGCGCTGTCTTCGAGCATGGGATCGATTGGAAAGACGGAATGCGCTTATTGTCCACCGAAGCATCGGACGCTGCGCACTCGTCCGTTCGGGCAACCGCGGCGATACGCCGTGCGGCCGCACGACGCGAACGGCGCGCGCCGCCGCGTCACGCCGCGGCCTTCTGCGTCGCGTCGATGAGCGGCACGCCCGTCAGCTTCTGCAACGCGTCGAACGAGATGTCGGTGAAGATCTCGCGCACCGCGAGCCCGTCGCTCGTCACGTCGAGCATCGCGAGATCGGTGTAGATGCGATCGACGCAACGCACGCCCGTCACCGGATACGAGCATTCCGCGGTGATCTTGCTTTCGCCCTGCTTCGTCAGGTGCTCCATCATCACGAACACCTGCTTCGCGCCGATCGCGAGATCCATCGCACCGCCGACCGCGGGAATCGCATCGGGCGCGCCCGTGTGCCAGTTCGCGAGGTCGCCTTGCGCGGACACCTGGAACGCGCCGAGCACGCAATAGTCGAGATGGCCGCCGCGCATCATCGCGAACGAATCCGCGTGATGGAAGTACGCGCCGCCCGTGAGCAGCGTCACGTGCTGCTTGCCGGCGTTGATCAGTTCGTCGTCCTCTTCGCCCGGAGCGGGCGCGGGGCCCATGCCGAGCAGGCCGTTCTCGCTGTGCAGGAAGATTTCCTTGTTCGGATCGAGATGGTTCGCCACGAACGTCGGCACGCCGATCCCGAGGTTCACGTAAGCGCCTTCAGGAATGTCTTGCGCGACGCGCTTCGCCATTTCGTCGCGGGTCAGTCGTTTCATCGTGTTCTCCTCGGGGGTCAGGCGGCGCTCGCGGCGCGTTCGGCAGCCAGCTCGGCCGCATGCGCGGCCTGCGGCACTCCGACGATTCGCTGCACGAAGATGCCGGGCGTCACGATGTGCTCGGGATTCAGCGCGCCAAGCGGCACGACTTCCGACACTTGCACGATCGACGTCTTCGCGGCCATCGCCATCACCGGGCCGAAGTTGCGCGCGGTCTTCCGATAAACGAGGTTGCCCCAGCGGTCGCCCTTGAGCGCCTTCACGAGCGCGAAATCCGCATGGATCGGCGTCTCGAACACGTACTGCTTGCCGTCGATCAAGCGCGTCTCCTTGCCTTCGGCGAGCCTCGTGCCGAAGCCCGTCGGCGTGAAGAAGCCGCCGATGCCCGCGCCCGCCGCACGAATCCGCTCGGCGAGATTGCCTTGCGGCACCAGCTCGAGTTCGATCTCGCCCGCGCGATACAACGCGTCGAACACTTGCGAATCGGCCTGGCGCGGGAACGAGCAGATGATCTTGCGCACGCGCTTCGCCTTCAGGAGCGCGGCGAGGCCCGTCTCGCCGTTGCCGGCGTTGTTGTTGACGATCGTCAGGTCGCGCGCGCCTTGCGCGATCAGCGCGTCGATCAGTTCGGACGGCATCCCGGCCGTGCCGAAGCCGCCGATCATGATCGTCGCGCCGTCGTGAACGTCGGCCACCGCCGACTGGAGGGAATCGAAAATCTTGTTGACCATGTCTCTTCCTATGCGAATCCGCGCGTGCCGCCCGCTGCGACACACGTTCGCGCATGGCTGCGCGCCTCGCTAAACGATCCGATTTGTTCGAAATTCGAACTCAGATTCGATTAGCGAACGATGCGTCGATCATAGAGGCGCGCGCGCAGGATTGTCAAGGCGACGCCGTGTCTGCGACTGCGGTCGCGCCCGCTATTGCCCCGCCGTGTGCCCACGCGGCGGCGGCCGTGTCGAATGACGCGACGCCTGCCGCATCGTCGAACGGCAAGCCGACGTAGTTCTCCGCGAGCGACTGCGCGGCCGCGCGCGAGCGCGTCACGTACCTGAGCTCGGCGAGCTTCAGCCGGTTGACGAACGGCGAGTCGTCGATGGACGGGTGCAGCATATTCGTCATGCAATACGAAAAGTGCTCGGCGCGCCATACCCGTTCCAGACAGGTTGACGAATACGCATCGAGCAATTCGTCGCGACCTTCGCGATAGTGCGCGCCGAGCGCGCACGACAGCGCCCGAACGTCGGCGACCGCGAGATTCATCCCCTTCGCGCCCGTCGGCGGCACGATGTGCGCGGCGTCGCCCGCAAGGAACAGCCGCCCATACTGCATCGTCTCGGACACGAAGCTACGCATCGGCGTCACGCTCTTCTGCGTGATGCGGCCTTCGTTCGGCGTCCAGCCGCTGTCGTTTTCAAAGCGCGTGCGCAGTTCTTCCCAGATCCGCGCATCCGGCCATTCGGCCAGGTTCTCGTCGGGCCGGCATTGCAGGTACAGTCGGGTAACGGTCGGCGAGCGCATCGAGAACAGCGCGAAGCCGCGCGCGTGATGCGCATAAACCAGCTCGTCGAGCGACGGCGCCGCATCGGCGAGAATCCCGAGCCACGCGTACGGATACACGCGCTCGAACGTGTGCAGCCGCTCGGCGGGAATCGTCTGGCGCGCGGCCCCGTGGAAGCCGTCGCAGCCGGCGACGTAGTCGCAGTCGAGCCGCTCGGTGCGTCCGTTCGCGTGCGTGAACGTCACCGATGGCCGCTCGGTCGCGACGTCGTGCAGCTCGACATCGCGCACGTCGAAATGGATCGACTGGCCGTGTTCGAGCGCGGCCGCGATCAGATCGCGCACCACTTCGTGCTGGCTGTAGACAATGATCGCGCGGCCGGGCGTCAGCTCACCGAAGTCGATCCGGTGGCGGCGGCCATCGAACAGCAGCTCGATGCCGCGGTGGGCAAGGCCCTCGCGTCGCATCCGCGCGCCCAGGCCGGCTTCGTTCAGCGTGTCGACGGTGCCCTGCTCGAGCACGCCGGCGCGAATCCGGTTCTCGCAGTATTCGCGCGAGCGCGCCTCGAGCACGACCGATTCGACGCCTTGCAGGCGGAGCAGATGGGAAAGAAGCAGCCCGGACGGACCGGCGCCGATGATCGCGATTTGCGTGCGCATTGTTCGTCTCCTGTGTCGACCGGAGTTAGCGCTTTAGCGCTTACAACGGTCCCATGCAATGTGATCATTGATTCGAATAGTGAATCGATTGTCAGCGCTATCCCGACTATGCGGCAATGCGATTTAGAAGATAAGTTGTATACGGATATCCAATAGTACCGATCCGATGCCCGAACTCGATCTGAACCTGATTCCGTACCTGGTCGCGCTCAACGAGACGCGCAACGTGAGCCGCGCGGGCGATCTGCTCGGCGTCAGCCAGCCGCGCGTGAGCGCCGCGCTCGGGCGGCTGCGCGAGCATTTCGGCGATCCGCTCTTCGTGCGGACGTCGCGCGGAATGGAGCCGACGCCGCGCGCGCTCGCGCTGATTCCGGCCGCGCGCGACGCGCTCGCGAGCATCGAGCGCGGCCTCGTCGCGCCGCACGATTTCGACCCGGCAAAGAGCACGCGCACGTTCGCGATCGCGTTGTCGGACGTCGGCGAGATCGTGTTCCTGCCACGGCTGCTCCAGGCGTTCGCGGAACGCGCGCCGCATGCGAATCTGCGTTCGGTATCGCTCTCGCATGCGGAGGTCGGGCGCGCACTCGAGGACGGCGGCGTCGATCTCGCGGTCGGCTACTTTCCGGATCTCGGCGGCACCAACTTCTTCCAGCAGCGGCTCTTCACGCACCGTTTCATTTGCCTGCTTCGGCGCGGCCATCCGCTCGCCTCGCAGCCGCTCACGCTCGAGCAGTTCCTCGCGTGCGGCCACGCGGTCGTGCGCGCGGAAGGCCGCAGCCAGGAAGTGCTCGAGCAATATCTGGCGAAGCGGCGGCTCGCGCGCCGCGCAGTGCTCGAGACGCCGCACTTCATGAGCCTGCCGTTCATCCTCAGTCGCACCGATCTGATCGCGACGGTTCCGCACGCGATCGGCTATGCGTATGCGACCGAGCACGCGTCGATCATGCTCGTCGAGCCGCCGCTGCCGTTGCCGCGCTTCGACCTGAAGCAGCACTGGCACCGCAAGTTCCACAACGACGCGAGCGTCGCGTGGCTGCGCAGCGTCGTCGCCGATCTGTTCAACGACGCGCTGGACGAATGGCCGAAGTGACGCCTGCCCGTTACGCGGGCGCCAGCGCACGCCCGGCATTCGCGAATGCGCACCACGGCGCACGCTCGATGCGAAAGCATGAAACAATGATCGACCGGCCGCGACGTCAGCGGTCCTTACGGAGTTCAGAGCATATGGCTAAAGGAAAGACCGCAAGCAACACAGCGGCCCCGACCGCGCACAAGGCGGCGAGCAAGGCAACGAACAAAACGGCAAGCAAGCAGACGACTCGCGCCGCCGCGCCCTCGCCCGCCCCCGTGCCCGCGAACCGGCCGAGCCGCGACGAAGCCGAATCGGCCGTGCGTGTGCTGCTGCGCTGGGCGGGCGACGATCCCGGCCGCGAAGGCCTCGTCGATACGCCGGCGCGCGTCGTGCGCGCGTACGAAGAATTCTTCTCGGGCTACGCGCTCGAACCGCGCGACATCCTCGCGCGCACGTTCAGCGAAGTCGACGGCTACGACGAGATGATCGTGCTGAAGGACATCCGCTTCGAAAGCTATTGCGAGCACCACATGGTGCCGATCATCGGCCGCGCGCACGTCGCTTATCTGCCGCACCATCGCGTCGTCGGCATCTCGAAGCTCGCGCGCCTCGTCGACGCATTCGCGAAGCGCCTGCAGATCCAGGAAAAGATGACCGTGCAGATCGCCGACACGCTGTTCGACGTGCTGCAACCGAAGGGCGTCGGCGTGATCCTCGAAGCCGCGCACCAGTGCATCTCGACGCGCGGCATCCACAAGCCCGGCGTCGAGATGGTGACGTCGCGGATGCTCGGCACGTTCCGCACCGATCCGGCAACGCGTCGCGAATTCCTGTCGATCGTCGCAAATCCGTCCTCGGTCAATCTGACGAATACGTAAATGCAGTCGAGCATGAAACCAGCCATCGCACCCGTCGTACTCGTGACGGGCGCCGCGCGCCGTGCAGGCCGCGCGTTCGCGTTGCGCTTCGCCTCGCGCGGCTATCGCGTCGCCGTGCATTACGACCGGTCGGCCGACGCCGCGCACGCGCTCGTGCGAGAGATCGAAGCGGCGGGCGGCGAAGCCGTCGCGCTGCAAGCCGATCTTGCCCATGCGGACGCCATCGCGCATCTCGTCGATGCGGTCTACGCGCGTTTCGGCCGTCTCGACGTGCTCGTGAACAATGCGTCGGTGTTCTGGCAGGACCACCTGCCGAGCTTCGATCTCGCGGCATTCGACAACGCGTGGGCGATCAACTGCCGCGCGCCGATCCTGCTGACGCGCGCGTACTACGAGCGCGCGAAGGCGGCAGGCGCGCAGGGCGTCGTGATCAACGTCGTCGACCAGAAGATCAAGGAAAACTTCCATCGCGACCATTTCAGCTACACGGTCGCAAAGGCGGCGCTCGGCAATCTCACGCAGATGCTCGCGCTGTCGGCGAGCCCGGTGCTGCGCGTGAACGCGGTGTTTCCGGGGTTGATGCTGCCGAGCGACGACCAGACGCCGGCCGACTTCGAGCACGCGAGCCGCGCATCGACGCCGCTTGCGCGGATCGCCGGGCCGAACGACGTCGCGGACGCGATCCTGCTGCTGACGGGGCCCGCATACAACGGCGCGGACTTCGTCGTCGATGCGGGACAGAACCTGATCCGCGTCGATCAGGACGTGCTGTACAAGCACCGGTCGCCCGCCGGCAAGCACTGAGCGAAAGCGGCAACAGCGGCAGCCAGCAACCGGAGCAAGCGACAAGCGCGGCGCGGGCCAACGGCAGCCGCGCCGCCTGCTCGATGCCCGCTCAATCCTTCTCGGCGTTCTCTTTCTCGCCCTCGCGGATCTTCCCCTGTGCGACGCTGCTGCCGGGCGGCACGCTATGCGTGAGCCACACGTTGCCGCCGATCACCGAGCCCTTGCCGATCGTCACCCGGCCGAGGATCGTCGCACCTGCGTAGATCACGACGTCGTCCTCGACGATCGGATGCCGCGCGTTGCCCTTGACGAGCATCCCTTCTCCGTCGGCGGGGAAGCTCTTCGCGCCGAGCGTGACCGCCTGATAGAGCCGCACGCGCTCGCCGATGATCGCGGTCTCGCCGATCACCACGCCCGTGCCGTGGTCGATGAAGAAGCTCGGGCCGATCCGCGCGCCCGGGTGGATGTCGATGCCCGTTGCCGAGTGCGCGATCTCGTTGATGAAGCGCGCGAGAAGCGGCACGCCGAGCTGATACAGCGCATGCGCAAGCCGATGGTGCATCACCGCGAGTACGCCCGGATAGCAGAGCAGGATTTCGGTGATGTGCTGCGCGGCCGGGTCGCCGGAGTAGGCGGCCTGGATGTCGCTGACGAGGAGCGCGCGGATGCCGGGAAGTTGCGTGCCGAACTCGCGCGCGATCTCGAACGCGCGTTCGCCGAGCGCGGCGGACGGCGTCTCCGCGTGCTCGGGCAGGAACGGCAGCGCGCGGCGGATCTGCTCGGCGAGCAGGCGCAGCGTGCTTTCGAGCGTGTGGCCGACGTAGTAGTCGACGGTTTCGTCGGTCAGATCGGGCGCGCCGTAATGCGTCGGGAACAACGAGGCGCGCAGGCCCGAGACGATCGTGCAGATCGCGTCGCGCGACGGCAGCTCACGAATGCCGCGCGGATGGCGCGTGCGATGCAGCTTCTCGCGCGATTCGCGCAGCTCGTTGACGATCTGTTCGAGGCCCCAGTTTCGAGCGGATTTCGACATAGGCAAAAACACACGGCCGCGCTTCGTCGCACGGCCGTCTGATAAAAGTGACGGGTTCCGCAAGATTACCGCGTTTTTGCCGCGTCAGCAGAACGCGGGCCGCCGGACGTGTCGTCGCGCCGTCCTAAATGGTGAGACTGCTCGCGTCGATCCATCGGACGGCCCAATCGCGCGCATGCGCGATCGCCGCATCTTCGTCGTTGAAATGCAGATCGGAGGGAAAGAAACGATTGGCGACCAGTTCGCCGTCGCTCGATCGGGAGATGACGACATACGGTTGGAACGAGCCATCGCTCGCGCGCGCCGGCGCGCAATTCAGCAGATACCCGCGATGCGTGAATGCAGTTGTCGTAGAGTGCATAAGTCCGCCCACCTTAAGTCCCCCTTTACCTTCTTCTTCGCTACCGTCCGTTAAGGATGCTGCGGCGCCCGGTGCGGGCGGAAGCGGGTGCGCCGAATGTCGCGCACCGCTTCGTCGGAAAAGAATCATACTCTGTAGAAAACGCGTCTTCTAGCTGAAATAATTACTTGGAAAGCGTGGCACGCGGCGCGGCAGCGGCGCTCGCACGCGCGCCTTTTCCCGTCGTGCCCGGAACGGGTCTTGCAATGCTCCGGGCATCGCGCCGCTGGGATGACCGCGATGAATCCGTTCGAACGCAAGACGCCCGCCGACGCCGGCCACGCGCATCCGCGCAGCGTCGAGTTGTACAACGACGCGACACACGACAGCACTGTCGACACGGACGGTAAGAATCGCGAGGCCGCCCGCATCGCGAACGGCGAACCGATTTCTCCTGACCAGATCACGACGAGCAATGCGTCGCTCGTCAATGCGATGCCCGAAACGCCCGATGGCTTTGCCGGCTTCGACAGCCGGCCCGGCGGCAATCATCCGCAGTTCGCGCCGCGAGCCGGCTACACGGTCGTCGACAAGGGGTTCGACGCCGCCGCATCGGGCGGCGCGCACGCGGACGGCGAGCTTCCGTCTCCGTATCATCCGCCGCGGCGGCCGGGGCGCATCATCGAGTTCGCGCCGATTCCACGTTGATGTCGGTGTCGGCGCCATCGCCGTGTGCGTGCCGGTGCGAGGCCGGTTCGCGCATGGTGTGATTGCTGTCGCTGCGCGGTCGTCGCGCAGCAGGGCCTTGGTAACATTTTTACGTCGACGCGTTCACGCGTCCGCGCGTCGAATCCGATCCGCTGTTTGATTCGGGCGTTTGAATGTGCGCGCCCAGCGAGCGTCGCGTTTTGTCGGTCGTCGGTCGTCGGTCGTAACGTTGTCTCGAAATGAACGCGGCACGCATGGAAGATGTCGAGCTCGCGCGGTTCGCGGTTCGCGGTTCGCGGTTCGCGGTTCGCGGTTCGCGGTTCGCGGTTCGCGGTTCGCGGTTCGCGGTTCGCGGTTCGCGGTTCGCGGTTCATGATGATCGATGCAGCGCTGCTTCGGCGCGCATCATGAAACGCGCGTTCGAATTCTCTTTTGGCGCCCGCGTCGATGCAACGCCGTGGGTCTTCGCGCTATATCCGCGAAATCGGTACCGTACCAGCGCCGATATCGATGCGCGCTCGCCCCGAGAAGCGGCAATAGCGCCGGTCCCAGCATCGACAGCGACCGCCGCGCCAACGGATGCGCATCCGAATCCGCGCGCAAGCGATGCGCATCGACGCGGCGCATTGCATCGCGATGCAACTCATACGCCGCGCCCTCAAGCACACCAGGCACACCGAGCCGAGCCGCAACGCGAGCCACGTGCAGCGCGGCGCGCCGGCACTCAACCGCCCATCGCCCCCTGCGTATTCACATACAGCGAATACAACCCATGGCTCGCCGCCATGAACAGCCGGTTCCGATGCCGTCCGCCGAAGCACACGTTCGCGCAACGCTCGGGCAGCGCGATGTGCCCGATCGCGTCTCCTCCGGGCGTGAACACGCGCACGCCGTCGAGTTCGTCGGTGCCCATCCCCCAGCCGCACCACAGGTTGCCGCGCGCGTCGACGCGAAAGCCGTCCGGCGTGCCCTGCCCCGCGTCGATCAGCACGCGTCCGTTGCGCACCGACTTGCCGTCGCTCGCAACGTCGTATGCGCGGATCGTGCGCGGCCGCCCCTTCGATTCGACGACGTACAGAACCGATTCGTCCGGCGAAAACGCGAGGCCGTTCGGCCCCGGCACGCCGTCGACGACAGGCTCGACCGCGCCTGTGTGCGGATCGATACGGTAGACGCGCTCCGGCATCTCCGATTCCTGCTTCTCGCCTTCGTAAAAGCTCTGGATGCCGAAGTCCGGATCGCTGAACCAGATCGAGCCGTCGGACTTCACGACCACGTCGTTCGGCGAATTGAAGCGCTTGCCTTCGAAACGCTCGGCGAGCACGGTGATCGCCCCGTCGTATTCGGTGCGCGTGACGCGGCGCGTCAGATGCTCGCACGTGACGAGGCATCCCGCACGATCGCGCGTGTTGCCGTTCGCGTTGTTCGACGGCTGCCGGAATACGCCGACCGCGCCGCTCTGTTCATCCCAACGCAAAATCCGGTTGTTCGGGATGTCGCTCCACAGCAGATAGCGGCCGTCGCCGAACCACACCGGGCCTTCGGACCAGCGCGCGCCCTGATACAGGCATTCGACGGAAGCGGACCGGATGCGCAGCGAATCGAAGCGCGGATCGAGCACGCGGACGGCCGGATCCGGATAGCGCCGGGAATCGATTGCGTCCATCGCGCTCACGCCTTGCCGAGCTGGCCGTCGCGCAAGCGCCAGAGACCGAGCGGATTCGCGTCGGCGAGCGCGGCCGGCAACAGCGCCGCGGGCAGGTCCTGATAGCAGACGGGCCGCAGGAAACGCTCGATCGCGAGCGCGCCGACCGACGTGCTGCGCGGGTCCGACGTCGCCGGAAACGGCCCGCCGTGCACCATCGCATGCGCGACCTCGACGCCCGTCGGATAGCCGTTCGCGACGATGCGGCCCGCCCTGCGCTCGAGCGTCGGCAACAGTTTGCGTGCCAGATCGACATCGTCGTCTTCGAGATGGAGCGTCGCGGTCAACTGCCCTTCGACGTGCTCGGCAAGCACGATCATATCGTCGACGTCGCGGCACACGACGACGAGCGACGTCGGCCCGAAGATCTCGCCTGCGAGTTGCGGGTCCTGGACGAACTGCGTGTGCGTCGTCGTGAAAAGCGCGGGCAGCGCAGCGTTCCGCGCGTCGCGGCGCGTGCCTTGCGCAACTTCGCTCACGCCGGCCGTCGCGCGACGCGCCGCGATCGCGCTCTCGTACGACGACGCGATGCCCGCCGTCAGCATCGTCTGCGCGCCCTTTTGCGCGAGCGCCTGCGCGGCCGCGTCGACGAACGCCTTCAGGTCCGGCCCGTCGAGCGCGACGACGAGCCCCGGGTTCGTGCAGAACTGTCCGACACCGAGCGTCAGCGAATCGACGAAGCCTTGCGCGATCTTCGCGCCGCGCGTGCGCAGCGCACCCGGCAGCACGAAGAACGGATTGATGCTGCTCATTTCGGCGAAGACCGGAATCGGCTCGCGCCGCCGCGCGGCGACGCCCATCAGCGCGACGCCGCCCGCGCGCGAGCCGGTGAAGCCGACCGCCTTGATCGCCGGATGCGCGACGAGCGCCTCGCCGATCGCGTTGCCCGCGCCGACGACGAGCGAGAACACGCCTTCGGGCAATCCGCAATCGGCCACCGCCTGCCGGATCGCGCGTCCGACGAGCTCCGACGTGCCGAGATGCGCGGGGTGCGCCTTCGCGACGACTGGGCAACCGGCCGCGAACGCCGATGCAGTGTCGCCGCCCGCGACCGAGAACGCGAGCGGGAAGTTGCTCGCGCCGAACACCGCGACGGGGCCGACCGGGATCTTCTGCAAGCGCAGGTCGGCGCGCGGCAGCGGCTTGCGTTCGGGCTGCGCGGAATCGAGCGTCGCGTCGAGCCAGCGGCCGTCGCGCACGATCGACGCGAACAGCCGCAGTTGGCCGACCGTGCGCGCGCGCTCGCCTTCGAGGCGCGCGACGGGCAGCGCCGATTCCGCATGCGCGCGCTCGATCAATTGATCGCCGAGCCCGGCGATGCGCTCGGCGACCGCTTCGAGAAAACGCGCGCGCGCCTCGAGCGGCGCTTGGCGGAACGTGTCGAATGCGGCGCTCGCGAGCCGGCACGCGCGGTCGACGTCGGCCGCGCCGCCCGCGCCGAACGCCGGCTCGAGCTCGACGCCCTGCGCTGGATCGTATGCGCGCATCGTGCCTTCGGTGCCGCGCACCGCGGCCGCGCCAATCAACATCTCCCCAGTGATCTGCATGCTTCCTCCGGATTGAAAAATCTGCCGTGGACGGGCGCGCGTCGCGACGCGCGCCGCCTGCGGATGAATTGGGCGAATCGGGTCATGCGGGCGAATCGGACGAATCGGAGCGACTCGATCGGACGCGCCGATCCGGCATACGCGAATCGCATTATCCTGCCAGAGCGAGCGACGCGCCGTGTCGCTCGAATCGGCGAGCGCGGCGGCGAACACCCGCACGAGCGCCGGATACGTCACGCGCAGGCCCTGTTCCGTGATCGGTCGACACGTGGGCGCGGCGCGCCGCAACCGCGATGGACGGAGGCTCGAACAGGCCCTTGACGACGCATGGCAAGCGCCTCCGATGAGATCCCTTGCTCGGCGCAAGATGAAAGACATGCGAGCGACGCGGCGGCGGCGCCGTTGCATCGACTGCAAGAATTCACGATGAGTCTTGCTTCGAAATATCCACGACACGCGCGGCGCGCCTTCATCAATCCCGAAGCGTTGCACCGTATCGAGCAGTTCGAGTCGGTCGTGGTCGGTTCGCACGAAGTGCGATACCCGTCGACAACAGCGTGAGCTCGCGCTTTTCCAGCCATTCGCAGACAACGCGCGCACTCGGGTCTGCGCTGGGAAACGCACAAGCCGCGCGAGCACTCGCGATTCCGCGACGGCGCTGAACCGGCTCGATGTCCGAATCGCCGGCCCCCAACACCGCTACCAACGCGGATTATTCCTCGGCACCCGCCGCGCCGTGCTCGGCCGCGCGAACTTGTACGGCAATTCCTGCCGATCGAGATAAGCCTGAATCGTCGGCCATTGAGCGTCCGCGAGCAGCATTTCGCAGACGTGCGGCATATCGGGCGACGCGCTGTCCACGCCGATCAGGTCCGGCAGCGAGTACCGGTCTGCGTCTTCGGTCAGCAGTTCGAGCGTGACATACGGCATTGGTCTCCTCCTTTTCCGGTTGAACGAAACGAACAAGCGGGCGCAGCGGCTACGCCCATCGGCACGCATCTCCGACGCCAGCGCCGGCCGTCCTCCATCGAACGCCGCACGAAACACCGGGAACGGTATCGCCCGATGTGTTTCAAATCAGCATCGGCTCGCGTCGGCAGGCGAGCAAGCCCGAGATCCGGTCAAGTCTATTACGGCATTGAGGAACGCGGCATGAGCCGACCCGGTCGACACGCAAATCGCGCGCAAAAAAACGCCGCATTCGATCGAAACCGGAAAAGTCGGGCGCCGCGTTTACTCGGCTGCGTCAGTTGGCTGCACCGTAGTCAGTAATCGTTTACCTTGTAAAAAGACATCGTCAAACTCGATCGGCCGAACGGCCGATCTTTTCTCAACCGCACCACGGAGACATCATGTACCAGCGCATTCTTGTTGCAGTCGACGGCAGCGAAACGGCACGCCACGCATTCGACGCGGCGCTCGACATCGCGAAGACGAGCGGCGCGCAACTGCAGCCCTTCTACGTCGTGGAAAATGCTGCGATCTACTACAACGTGCCCGGCTACGATCCGTCGATCCTGCGCACGCAACTGCTTCAGCAGGGCAACGATCTGGCGAAGGAATTTGCGCGGAAGATGCAGGAAGCCGGCGTGACGGGCGCGATGAAAATCGGCGAAGCGTCGTCGCTCGCCGACGTGCCGTCGCTCATCGTCGACGGCGCCAAGGCGTTCGGCGCCGATCTGCTCGTGCTCGGCACGCACGGCCGCCGCGGTTTCAAACGACTCGTGCTCGGCAGCGTCGCTGAACAGTGCGTGCGTCACTCGGCGCTGCCCGTGCTGCTGATCCCGTCCGCCGCCCATCCGGAAGATCAGGAAAGCTGACCGAACGCAATGGATGCGATGTTTCGCCGCAACCGCGCGTTGCGGCCGAACAAGGAAATCGCACGGAGCGTCGCGGCGTTTTGTCGCTAAACAGGCTTTGCCCACGATGGGACAATGGCCCTGTTGATTCAACCTCAGAGCCATCCATCATGCTTACGCCCGTCGCCCGACCCGCCGCCGCCGCTCCCGTCCATGCCTCCAGCACGTGGGCACCGCGTCAGGCCGCACACTGCTCGACGTGCGCGATGCGCCATCTCTGCATGCCCCAAGGGCTCGCACCCGAGGCGCTCGCGCGTCTCGAATCCGTGATCTGCACCGCACGCCCGGTCCGGCGCGGCGAAACGCTGTTCCGCGAAGGCGACAATTTCGACAACCTGTACGCGGTTCGCTCCGGATCGCTGAAGACCATCGCCACACGCCACGACGGCCGCGAGCAGGTTACCGGCCTGCATCTCGCGGGCGAAGCACTCGGCCTCGACGGCATCTGCGACGACGCGCATCCGCGCACCGCGGTCGCGCTCGAAGACAGTTCGGTCTGCGTGATTCCGTACAGCGCGCTGAAGACGCTGTGCTCGGAAGCCGGCACGATGCAATTGCGAATGCACAAGCTGATGAGCGAGCAGATCGTCCGCGAGACGTCGCAGACAATGGTGCTCGGCTCGCTGAACGCTGAGGAGCGCGTCGCGGCGTTCCTGCTCGACGTGTCGTCGCGCTACATGAAGCGCGGCTATTCGCCTAACGAATTCAACCTGCGGATGACGCGCGAAGACATCGGCAGCTATCTCGGCATGACGCTCGAAACCGTCAGCCGCACGCTGTCGAAATTCCACAAGCGCGGGCTGATCGAGATGCAGGGCCGGGTGGTCCGCATCGTCGATTTCGACGGCCTCCATCGCCTGTAAACCCGCGCGGCTCGTTTTTTTCATCGCATCACATCGAATCAATCGAGAAACTGCGCGGCACGCTTCTTGAGCGCCGCGCTGAACTCATCGAGCCAGCCGATCGACAATCGCCAGCTCTGCCAGTAGAGTTCGACGTCGATGCTCTTTCCTTCTGACAAATCAACGAGTTCGCCCGCGGCGATCTGACGCTCGATCATCCGCTCCGGACACATTCCCCAGCCCAGCCCCGCCTCGCACGCGCGCAGATAGCCGGCGACGTGCGGAATCCAGTGCTGCGGCGGATCGAGATCCACTCGCGTCACGCGCCGGATGAAACGTGCCTGCAGGCCATCCTTCGGATTGAACATCACGCACGGCGCGCGCCGCAGCGCGTCGCGGTTGATGCCGTTGCCGAAATAGCGCGCGTGGAACGCGGGCGAGCACACCGCGTGATAGCGCATCCGGCCGAGGCGCGTCGAGCGGCAGCCCTGGATCGGCTCGGCGAGCGCCGTCACCGCGCCCTGCACGCTGCCGTCGCGAATCCGTTCCGCCGTGTAGTCCTGATCGTCGATCACGAGATCGAGCAGCGTGCCGCTTTCCGCGCAGAACGGGCCGACTGCGTCGACGAACCAGGTCGCGACGCTGTCGTCGTTGACGGCGACGCGCAGTATCGGCCATGCGCCCGTCTCCACGCCGGCGAATCCTGGCATGTGTCCGGACAGTTCGGCTTCCAGCATCCGCACGCGCTCGGTGTGGCGGCACAACAGCGCGCCCGATGTCGTCGCGACGCACGGCTGCCCGCGCTTGACGAGCACGCTCCCCACTCGCTCCTCCAGCAGCTTCACGCGCTGCGACACTGCGGAAGGCGACACGTTGAGCGCTTTCGCCGCCCGTTCGAACGAGCCGTGACGGATCACTTCGGCGAGCGCATCGAGCAACGCGTAGTCGAGCATCAGTTTTCCTTAATCAGCATTAGATTATTTAGCTTTTCTTACTCAAGCGATCATCGCAGACTAGCGCCTCTCGCTCCGTTAGTCCATCGCCTGAAGCAACAACGAACATGAACTGGATCGCTTTTTCTCACGGCGCGATGCTGTGCGCATCGCTCATCGTCACCATCGGCGCGCAAAACGCGTTCATCCTTCGGCAGGGAATCATGCGCTCGCATGTCGGCAAGATCATTCTGCTCTGTACGCTGTCGGACATGATCCTGATCGGCGCGGGCGTCGGCGGCGCGTCGGTGCTCGTCGAACGCTACCCGACCTTCGTTCACGCGGTGCTGTACGTCGGCCTCGCTTATCTCGCGTGGTTCGGCCTGAGCGCGCTGCGCCGCGCGTTCAAGCCCGGCCACGAGACGTTCGACGCGACGGGCGCCGCCGTCGCGCCGCCCGTGCAGCGCGCATGGCCGATCGTGCTGATGACGCTCGCGTTCACGTGGCTCAATCCGCACGTGTATCTCGACACGTTCCTGTTGATCGGCACGGCCGGCGCGCGCGAGCCGGAAGGCGCGCGCAGCGCATTCGCAATCGGTGCGATGACGGTCAGCGCGATCTGGTTCGTCACGCTCGGATATGGCGCGCGTTTGCTCGCGCCGTGGTTCAAGCGCGCGCTTGCATGGCGCGTGCTCGATGGCGCGATCGGCGGCATGGTGCTGTTTCTCGCGGCCGTGCAGTTGCGTTGAGGGTGTGATGTGCTTCGCGCGGCCTGCGAGCGCGTGGGTCTCGTATGTCGCAAGCTGCGACGATCGGCGCGCCGCACGCAAACGTCGGGATGCTCCGCGGCTCGAGCAGCGCGACGTTTGCCGCCGAATCGAATCCACGACGTGTCGGCGCAGCGGATGCCCGTCCGCAAGCGCGGGATGATCGAAATCGCGCGAAGCCGTTCGCTGCACGCCGATCCTGCACATGATGCGTTGCGACCGAAGGAAGATTCTCTGCGGCCGTCCACGCGAATGCTTCGTTTGGCTGAATACTGTCGAAACCGTCGATGAGCGCCGCACGCACGGCTTCCGTCATGTAGCCGCGCCGCCACGCGATCTCCACACACGGCGTCATCGGATGATCGTCCGCGAGCACGCATCGAAACCCGCAAGGGTCGATCAGCGTGCCATCGGCTCGCGTTTAGACAGCCTGCGGGCCGAAGCCGTGCGCATCGAAATGCGCATCGAAGCGGTGTATGTCGTCACGCGCCTCGGCCAGCGTCGTGGGACTACGCCGCCCGAGCCGCGCGATGACTTCGGAATCCGAATTCGACATCGCCCATGCTTCGGCATCGCCGTCCCGCCAACGCGGAAGCATCAGATGCGCCGTCTCGATATCCGCCGGTCGATTCGTCTTACGTTCCGAAATTTGCGGTCGGCCGCATGATCGGCGGCGACACGGTCGCGATCGACAAACGATGCGATCCGGCGCCGCATCCGCGGCCGTCGGGTCGCGAATCGATCACGCTGCAATTGATACGCGCACGACACTGAATTGTGGCCCGATCCCGACGCCCGAAACGCCACTGCGGCGGTAACGAGTGGATCGGCGGAACACGGACGACTGCCCTTCGTTGCAGCCTTTGCTGCGGCGTCCGGCGCAAATGCGGCGGCAATGCGGCGTTGACGCGATCGAGCGCGCGTGAGGTTGGCTAATGCGGTTAACGCTTGCGGATCAGCATGTCCGGGGTGAGCTGGCCGCAGCCGTTCGCCCCCAGCATAGCCATGTTGCGGTCCACTTCTTCCTGCAACAGGCGAATCGCATGCGCCACGCCGGCCTCTCCCGCCACGGCCGCCGCATAGTTGAAGGGTCGCCCGACGAACACCATGCGCGCGCCCAGCGCCAGCGCCTTCAGCACGTCCGATCCTCGGCGAAAGCCGCTGTCGATCATCACCGGATAATCGTCGCCCACTGTCTGCACCACGTCCCGCAGGATCCGCATCGGCGACGAAGCGCCGTCCAGCTGGCGGCCGCCATGGTTCGAAAGGAGGATGCCGTCGGCGCCCGCCTCGCGCGCAACGACGGCGTCCTCGACGCTGAGAATGCCCTTGATCACCAGCTCGCCCGTCCATTGCCTGCGGATTTCTCGCACGTGCGTCCAGTCGAGGTGGTCGCGCGCGGAGAAATCCCGCAGTACGTTGGCGGAAAGGATCGGCGCGCCGCGTGTCGCAAAGGAATTCTCGAAGTGAGGCATGCCGTGCTTGAGCAGCGTGCGTGCGAAGGTGCCCAACAGCCAGCTCGGCCGCGTCAGTCCGTCCCAGAAAAGGCGCAGGCTGGGACGCAGCGGCGTGGAAAAACCCGTGCGCACGTTGTTTTCACGGTTCGCGGACACCGGAATGTCGACGGTGATCACGAGCGTTCTGTAGCCGGCGCGCGCGACGCGCTCGAGCAGCGCGCGAATGCGGCTCGCGTCTCCCGGCAGGTACGCCTGGAACCACGTCCCCGGTGCAGCGGCGGCCACATCTTCCAGCGGAATGAGCGAGGAGCCGCTCATGATGGAGACGATCCCCGCGCGCTGCGCGGCGCGCGCCAGCACCACATCGCCGCGATAGACCGACAGCGCGTTGATGCCCATCGGCGCGATGCCGAACGGCGACGCAAAGCGCTGACCGAACAATTCGACTGCCTGCTGCCGCTGGGAAACGTCGCACAGCACACGGGTCACAAAGCCGTATTCATCGAACACGGCGCGGTTGTCGTCACGGGTGCGATTGTCTTCCGCCGCGCCGCTGACGTAACCGAAGATCGGACGCGGCAACACACGACGCGCCTTGGCCTCGAAGTCGTGCAGACTCAGTACGTCTTGCAGAACGCGCGGCGGCTTGCCGAGGCTGGCCACGGGCCGGCTCTCTTCGACGATCGGGGAGGTAACAGTGGTCATCTATGGGCTTTCCTGAAGCGACGACGCCATTCTATGCAGCCGAAGTGTCGATAAAAAGCGATAATCTTCAAATAAAATCGTTCGATAAAAGCGAAGAACCATGGCAACTCCGACGCTCAAGCAACTGGACGCCTTCTACTGGGCGGCGACATGCGCCAATTTCTCGACCGCGGCGCAGCGGCTTCATCTGTCCATCTCTTCGTTATCCAAACGGATCAACGAACTGGAACAGGTCATGGGGCGTACGCTGTTCGACCGTAGCGGTCACCGGGCGGTGTTGACCGAGGACGGCGAAACGCTGCTGCCAGCCGCGGTTCGGGTTCTGGAGTCCGTGGCGGCGCTGCAGGACGCGTTTGCTGAAGACAAGGGATTGACCGGCCGTCTGCGCTTTGGCGTAGGCGAACTGTCGGCGCTGACCTGGCTGCCCCGTTTCGTCGCAGCCGTCCAGAAACTGCATCCGCAATTGATCCTGGAGCCGTATGTCGACGTCGGCGCGGCGCTCGAAGACAAGGTGGATGCGGGAGAGCTGGATTTTGCGGTCGTCGCGGGCCGTTCGTCGCGCGGCAGCATCCTGTCGCAGCCGGTGACGGAGGCCCGCTTCGCGTGGATGGCGGCGGAGAAACTGGTCGGCCGCGAGCGCACGTTGACGCCGGCGCTGATCGCGAGCCAAACGCTCGTCATCTTGCCTGCCGGCTCGGGTGTCACGCGCATCCTCGACGAATGGCTGCTGGCGTGCGGCATCGACCATCCTCGAAGGATCACCTGCAACAACTGGGGCGCGGTGGCCGGCATGCTGCGCGAAGGCGTCGGCATCGGTTTCCTGCCCGCCGATTGGGCCGCTGCGCGAACGGGCGGCGGCCTCGTGCAGTTGACGAGCGAGCCCTCGTTGTCGCCTCTCCACTATGCGTTCCAGTGGCGGCGCGGCGACATGCGCGGGTTGATTCCGTCAATGCTGGCGCTCGTGCGGCAGCATGCGGATTTTCGCTGACTCGGCGTCCGGCGCGCGTCAGGCTATTTCGCGCCCTTTCGTTTCAGGCAGCAGCAGCGCGGCGATCAACACGATGAGATAGGCGCCACCCGCGAACATGCCGATGGCCGTGCCGAGGCCGCTCGTCTTCGCAAGATAACCGACCAGACTCGGAAACAGCGCACCGATTCCGCGTCCGAAGTTGTAAGCGAACCCCTGTCCGCTGGCTCGCACCGCAGACGGGAAAAGTTCGGTCAGGTACGCGCCCATGCCGCTGAAGATCCCCGATGCCGCGAAACCGAGCGGAAAACCGAGGAACAGCATCTGCTGGTTCGACAGTTGAAGCTGCGTGTAGACGAAGACACACGCGCCGGACAGCACGGAAAACACGAGCAGGTTCGCGCGGCGGCCGAGGCGATCGGTCAGGTAAGCGCCAACCAGGTATCCGGCGAGCGAACCGACGATGATGACGAGCAGATAACCGCCCGTGCCGATCACCGACAGGTGGCGTTCGGTCTTCAGGAAGGTCGGCAACCACGTCGTCACCGCATAGTAGCCGCCCTGGACGCCCGTGCAGAGCAACGCGCTCAGGGCGGTCGTCCGGATCAGTGCAGGTGAGAAGATCGCCAAGGTCGACATCGGGTTGGCGCTGGCGTCTTCGCGCTTGCGCGTGCGCTGGAACAGTTCCGGTTCCGGCACCTTCCTGCGTATGAATACGACGAGCAGCGCCGGCACGACGCCTGCCCAGAACAGCGCGCGCCACGCGTAGTCTTCGGGCAGCACGGAAAACGACAAGGTGTACAGGATCGCAGCGACTGCCCAACCGATCGCCCAGCCGCTTTGCACCGTGCCGACCGCTCGGCCGCGATATTCGGTTCGCACGATCTCGCCCATCAGCACGGAACCGACCGCCCATTCGCCCCCGAAGCCGAGCCCCTGAAGCGCACGCAGGACAAAGATCTGCTCGAAGTTCTGCGCGAAACCGATCAACGCCGTGCACACGGAAAACCAGAGAATCGTGAACTGCAGCACGCGAACGCGACCGAAACGGTCGGCAAGGATGCCGGCCAGCCACCCGCCGATCGCCGAGAACAGCAGCGTGATCGTGGCCAGCATGCCGGCCTGGGCCTTGTCGATGTGAAACACCGAGATCAGGGTCGTGATGACGAACGTGAACACCATGAAATCGAGTGCATCGAGCGCCCAACCGCCGAACGCGGCCATGAACGTCCGCTTCTCGGTCACCGTCATTTGCTTGTACCAGTTCGGCTTTTCGGTCGCCGACATCTGACTATTGCTGTTCATTTCGTGTCTCCTCGTTTGTCATTGGGCGCGAATGGCGCCACGCAGCCCGGGCTGTCGGGCGGCTTCACTCAAAGCCGTACAGGCGGGCCGGATTGCTCACGAGGATCCTGTGGCGAGTGGCCTCGTCGGGCGCCCAGTCGGCAACGAGATTGAGCAGGCCGCCGGTGTTCGGCATGCGCTCCGGCGTAAGCGACACATGCGGCCAATCGCTGCCCCAGACCATGCGCTCGGGCGCGTCGTCGATCAGCGTTCGCGCAAAGGGCGTCGCGTCTTCGAAGGTAGGGAATCTGTCGCTGATGCGATACGCGCCGGAGAGCTTGACCCAATAGCCGTGCGCGGACACGAGATGACGCAACGCAACGAAGCCCGGAGCCGAGAGGCCTTCGGCCACGGGCGTGTGACCCATGTGATCGATCACGCCTGTCACCGGCAGCTTCATCATGCGCGGCATCAGTTCGGGCAGGGCCTTGACGTCCATGAGGAATTGCAGATGCCAGCCCAGATCCTTCACGCGGCTGGCGAGCGTCTCCATGGCCGCGAAGCCTATGCCGCCGCCGAACAGCACGTTGATGCGCAGGCCGCGCACGCCGGCGGCATGCATTGCCTCCAGCTCGCGATCGGACACGTCGGGCGCGACCACGGCGACACCGCGCAATCGCTGCGGATTGCGGTCGAGCACTTCGAGCATGTAGCGGTTGTCGGTTCCGTAGACACTGATCTGCACCAATACGCCATACGTCATCCCGGTTGCGTCGAGCATCGCGAGATACTTCTCTTCCGGTGCCGGCGGCGGCGTGTAGCTGCGGTCCTCAACCATCCGGTACGCAAGGTCGGCCGAAACGACATGGGCATGCGTGTCGACCGCGCCGTGAGGAATCCTGAAACTCGGCGGCTCGATATTCGGCAGCGGCGCCGCGCACATGGAGGCGGTTGGAAAGCGGGAGAGTTCGATCATCGCTGCGTCCTTGTTGCGTAAGAAAATCCCTGCGCAAATAAGACGGAGACCGCCGTACCTGCGCGACAGGTTGCCGAGTCGTCGAGCGCGCCTGTTCCGTGCTGCGCGACTTTTCACTTGCTCGTTCCGGTCGGGCGCCTCGCGATTCTCCGTGCGGCGCGCGTGGAAATCGCATGTTGCGTCAATGGCCGCCGATGGCGCCAGCATTCATTGCGCTCGCGCTTCACATGCCGTCAACCGGATTCAATCCTGATCGATGCAGGACACCTGCTTCGGATCGGGCATCCAGAGATAGCACAGCAGCGACACCAGAACGCACGCAGATACGTACCAGAAGAACCAGGATTCGTGCCCGATGCTCTTGGTCCACAGCGCGATGTACTCGGCCGTGCCGCCAAACAGCGACACCGTGATCGCATAAGGCAAGCCCACGCCCAACGCGCGTATTCCGACCGGAAACAGCTCGGCCTTGGCCACCGCGCTGACGGACGAATACAGGCTGACGATCAGCAGCGCAGCCGAGATCAGCACAAGCGCGCCGCCCATGCTTCGGACCATCTTCAGCTCATTGAAGATCGGAACGGTGCATACCGTTCCCAGCACGCCGAAGGCGATCAGCAGCGGACGACGGCCGACGCGATCCGACAGGCTGCCGAACACCGGTTGCATCAACACGAAGGCAATCAGGCTGATGACAGACACCATGGAGGCATCCGCCTTGCTCATCCCCGCGCTGTTGACCAGGAATTTCTGCATGTACGTCGTGTAGGCGTAGAACGCGACCGTCCCGCCGAGCGTCAGGCCCGCCACGATCAGACATTCGCGCTTGTGCCTGAACAGCTCCGTAACGGACGTGCGGCTGCGCTTGCCCTGCCGGTGCTGCTCGAACGATTCCGTTTCTTCCATATTGCGGCGCAGAAAGATCGCGACGCCCGCCGCCAGCGACCCGATCAGGAAGGGCATGCGCCAGCCCCAGCTTTCCAGTTGCGCGGCGCTCAGGAAACACTGCTGAAGCACCACCAACACCGCCATTGCGAGCAACTGGCCGAGCGACAGCGTGGCGAACAGGAAGCTGGAATAGAAGCCGCGATTCGTCTTGTCGGCCATTTCGCTCAGATAAGTGGCCGAACTGGCGTACTCGCCCCCGAGGCTCAACCCCTGCAGCAGCCGCGCGACGACCAACAGAATGGGAGCCGCTATGCCGATGCTGTTGTAGCCCGGCGTCAGGCCGATGATCAACGAGCCGAAGCACATCGCCAGCACCGAGATCAGCAAGGCCGCCTTGCGCCCCTTGCGATCCGCGTACTGGCCGACCAGCCAGCCGCCGATGGGCCGCATGACGAAACCGACGGCGAAGATGGCCGCAGTGTTGAGCAGCTGCACGGTCTGACTGCCGGCCGGAAAGAAAACTTTGGCGAAGTACAGCGAAAAGGCCGAATACACGTACCAGTCGTAGTACTCGATCAGATTGCCGACCGATCCGCTGAAAATGGAACGAAGGCGGGCGAAGGTCCCGGCCTGCTGGGAATAGGGGGCAGTTGCAAGGGGGCGGGCTTGCGACACGTGATGTCTCCGGTTTCGATTGTCTCCATTGCCCGTGTGCATGCCAGCGGCGGGCGACGGCGCGCGATCGGGTGCAGCAAGGGTAAGTGGAGGAAACGATCCGCAGAAAGCGAAATAATCGGAACAAGTTTGTTCGCTTTTGTGGAGACACCGCGAAAGGCGGAGCCGGCGGGCGTGATGGGCGTGGCTATCCTCGCTATCCCTGATGGCCAGGCCAATAACCAGCACAGCACTGGCGCGATGCCATCCCCCGCGTGGGTAATCAGGCGCGCAGCACCAGAGTCAAGGTTCGCGCCGAAAACGGACTCGCCGCAACGGAAGTTTCCGTCGCGGCGAGTCTGATTCCATGCCGTCCACGACGCCGCACAGGCGGCATGCGAGCAGCCGGCGCGGTCATCCGGCCGCGGCGCCGACTACCGCCCCGAAGCACGGGGACGCTACATGTAGCTGATGGTATAGGTGGCCGTAGCGTTGGCCGGCCCAGGGGTGACGGTGTCGGCGGTCTGGTAATAGCGGGCCGAGAACGGAAGCTGTATGCGTCCATCCGACTGCCATCGCGACGTGACGTCCCATGCCGAGCCGAATTGCACGGCCGTCTGCGAACCGGCATCGCCTTTCAGGACCTGCACGCCGACGCCGGTCGCCGCGCCGGTCTGCGACGACAGCGCCAGCACGCCGGCGCTGTCATAACCGGATGCCGTCTGGCCGTCCAGTGTCAGCGCGACGGAGAACGCGCCGGTATTGCCCTGTTTGCAATCAAGTTCCAGCGTGAAATCCCGCGACGGCGAGGTCGAACCGATGCCAGAACCGAGGCCCGATTGGCCATTGGCCGCAAACGTGCCGAGATTGACCACGGGATTGGCGTCTCCGACGACCGAGCAAGTGCTCTTGGTAAACACCACGACATCTTGCAGGCCTCTAATGAAATACATCGCGTTTCCACCCTGAACCAGCAAATTCTGATTCGGGTCCGCCACACTGAGCACGTGAACATAGTTGCTCGGCAACTTGATATCGGAGCTCGTGGGCGTCTCCCCGACCTTGACCAGCTCGATGTCCACCGTGAACGGTACGGAAACGCTCTTGACCGCCGAGTCGACCAGCACGTCGGTTTTCCAACTGGCCGCCGAATTGCCGCGATCGCCGTTGTAAGTCACGTAGATCGCCAAGCCGCTGCCGATCCGGTTGCTGGTGGTCAGGTCGGGACGGCGCACATACGCATACTCGCTCGTCAACGGATACGTGACATTCAGCATGCATTGAGCGGTACGGCTGACGCCATGGGCGCTCATCAGCACCGTTCCGATCGGTGCATCCTCCGGCACCAGGATTTTCTGGGTCAAGTCAAGCAGCACGACGCTTTCGCCGCTACCCACCGAACAGTTCAGCGTCGCATGCGCCGTCCCGGTGCAAAGCAGGCTCAGCGCCACCCAGGGCAGAAGACGCCGAACCGACGAGCGCCCGAGCTTCAGTATGTATTCCTTGATCACAATCGTCCTTTCATCATCAGGGGAAATCGCCACGCAGGTGGCGATCGCGGTGGTGGGAACGCATGCTCAACCGGATGTCTGCATCACTCTGCGCGGCCGCATCGACGCGGCTTGGTTCGCTTCCGACGCGAGCGGCTGGCACATCGCGTCGAAACGTTGCAGGTGCTTGAGAGGCCCCTTCTTGCCGTCAGCGGTGTCCGGCGCCTGCTCGGGCAATGTGAGCATGCAGGTATTGCGTTCGTGCTCGCCCCACTTGACGATCAGCTTCTCGAGCCCATCGGCGAGGCGCGCGTACAACTGCCCGTTCTGACCGACGATGCCGATCGCATTGCCTTCCGGATCGACCACGGAGGCCCCGAACGGCAGCACGTTGCCGCCAGGCAGCGTCCCCCGCACCAGGACCGGCCGTCCGACCACGGTGCCGTAGCGAACCTTGACGATTGCGCCGCTCCGGGGCGCAACCTGCTGCCGCGTCGTGAGAAGCTCGACGTCGTCAGACAGCCCGTTGGGATCGATGGACACTTCGTTGAGCCGGTACGGATTCAGGTACGGCACCACCGCACGGCCGTTGCGGTCGAGCACGATGGCCGAATACCCAAGCACGCGCGCACCGGCGGCCGCGGGCGCTTCCACGATCGCGATCGACTGCGCGCTGTACGGCGAAGCCGTGACGCCGCCGCCGTCGGCGACCAGCATGCCGCTGGCGCCCGCGGACATCGCACGATAGCGGTCGGCCACATCGAAGCTGCCCTGCAACGCGCTGTAGTGCGAGCGGTACAACACCGACCCGTTGGCGCCGACGTCGCGGTTCGCATTGCGCGTCACGCCGATGCTGTAGTCGAGCGCGTTGTCATTCAGCGCCGTACCGTTGACGGTGGAGCGCACGCTGGTGCCATCCGCCCCGTTGGTCACGGCCATGTTGAGTGTCGGCGCGTGCGACCTGCCCCCCAGCGGCACTGACAGCGACAGCATGTAGATGTTTTCCATCTGCCCCAGCGAAGTACGGCTGCGGCTGATCGAGACCGTATAGCCAAGCGAACGGAAATTGTTGCTGTAACCGATCTGGAATTGGGTGTCGCTGCCCGAACGGTCCCAGAAGTTCTGGCTGTAGCCGCTAATGTAGAGATTGCCGCCGCGCCGGCCGAAGCCCTGGCTTGCCGTTACCGACAGCCGGTTGCGCGGCCGGCTCGTCGTCCAGGAGTTATCGCTCAGCGTGCCGCGCCGCGCCTGGTCGCTGTACTGCAGCGCGTTCTGCAGGTCCATGTAGCCCGACGACGAGAAACGGTACGCCGCCACCGACAGATTGCTGCTGGTCGACGTGATCAGCTTGCTGTACGTCGCACGCACGCTGGTGCCGTTGCGTCTGAGACCCGCGGACGACACCCACGATTTGGTCACGTCGAGCGCGAACGCACCCACTGGGGTGCTGAACGCTCCGCCCGCGAGCACGGCGCCGTAGTCATTCGTGACCTGGGCCCCCGCGTACGCGGTGAAGCTGTTGGACAGGCCTCGCTGCACGGTTGCCTGGATCACCCTCGGCAAGTAGCTCAACCCGCTGTATCGCACCATGCCGGCGACCACGCTGTAGCGCGTCCTGCCGGGCCGCAGCAGCTGTGCGACCGACGCGTAGGGCACCTTGTACTCCTGGACGCGGCCGTCGGCCTCCGTCACCGTGACATTGAGGTCGCCGCCGTACCCGGTCGGGTACAGATCGTCGATCACGAATTCGCCCGGCGCAACCGAGGTTTCGTACAGCACGGCGTCGCCCTGACGCACCGTCACGCGAGCATGCGTTTGCGCGATGCCGCGGACCACCGGCGCGTACCCGCGCATCGACTCCGGCCACATCTGGTCATCGGTGGCGAGCTGTACGCCGCGGAATGCAAAGGTGTCGAAGATCTCGCCGCTGGTGTTGGATTCGCCCAACGTCACGCGCGCCTTCATCGGCGTGATGTCACGCTGCACATAAGTCCGGATCGAGCTGTAGCGCGAAGGTTCACGTTCGCGCCACTGGTAGGAGCCGCTATGGCGGAACATCCAGCCGCCGACGTTAAAGCCGGCATTGATGCCGACGTAGGCCGACTGCTGCGTCAGGTTGCCGGACTCACTTCGGTAAAAAGTGGCGTTGTAGCCCAGCATGCCCGCCGTGATACCCGAATCCCACAGCGCCGGGTCGACGTAACCTCGGGCGTGGCGACGCATCAATGCCTGCGGCAGACTGACATCGAGCCGAAGCTCCGCGGTGTCGAGGCTGGCGTGCGCGTCGTCGGACAGCGCCTCGATGGTGACGCAACCCGCCGGGTCGGCAAGCCGCGCGAGCAAGTCCGCGGGCACCTGTGCGGGATCGATGGCCAGACGATCAAACAGCGTGCGCGACACGCAGATGCGCGCGGCGCTGTTGGGACCATCGCCCGACTTGACAGTGACGGATTCTCGGCCGATGAAGCGATCCGCCACATAGACATCCGCACGGTATTCGCCAGGCAGCAGCGGGTTACCGTTGGCGAATCGGGACAAATCGACGGTCTCGCCCGAACCGGACCGGAGGAAGCTCTGGTCGAAGTCCGCGCTGGCCAGCGTCGTGGTCGGCTGGCGGCCCGGCGCGGGAGCGGATGCGCTATCGTTCGCGGCCGACGCATACTGGGCCACGCTCATGCTGGCCAATAACACCGCCGCGGGGAGAGGTCTGAGAACCGGCTGACGCGCGCGAGCGCGCACCGCCCTCGGACGGGCCGAGTGATTGATTTCCATGGTGGCTGAAGGTTGAAGTGCGCCGCACCTGGAACCGCCGCCGACTACGGGGCGGGTCGCGGCTCGGAGCGGAACCGGGAGTGGTCAGGGCGTGCCGAGCGTGCTTTCGCCGCGAGCAATGCCGCCGTAGTCGGTGATATATCCAAACGCCACGCGCGCTTTCTCGAGCTGTGCCGGAAGCGGCGAAGCGAAGCGGAACAGATGGGTCTCGCCCGGAGCGATCATCGCCCCGTCGCTGGCAGGTACGGCTTTGCCTTCGGGACCGACCTCGACCGCCGCGATATTGACGTAGTAAGCGCTGGGATTGCTCGCCAGGACGCCCTGAACGCGGCCATTGCCATCACGCTGCACCTGCCATTGCACTTGTTGCGGGGCGGCCAGCGCTCCCTCGTCGGTCAGCGCTGCCGGACGCAGGAATATCTTGACGCGCGTGCGGATCGCGAGCTGGATTAGGTTTTCGCCTTCGGCAGCTTTCGGCCTGGGCGGAATATCGAGCACGTTCAGCCAGTACAGCGACTCTTTGTTCTCCGGCACGTTGTCGCCGAGAAAGGAAAGCCGCAACGTCTGCCCCTTGCCGGGCTCGACGCGGGAAATCGGCGGCGTGATGACGAACGGCGCGTCGGCCTTGTCCGGCGTCGCTTTCGTGTCGCCGCGATCGACCCATGCCTGAACCAGTCCGGGCTGTTCACCCCGATTGTTCATGCGCACGGACACTTCACGCTGCCCCTCGGGATAAATCACGCGCGTGCCGAACAGAACGATATTGGCTGCCGCGTGAGTGCTGACGACGAGAGCAAGGACGAGGACGAAGAGATGCGGCCGCGAGCGACCGCGCTTCGGCGTTCTGAATGAGAGCATAGTGGATTCCAGCCTACGAAGGAGGACTGGAATAAGCCCTCCTTGTCGCAAAACGGCTCCATGCAAATGATGGAGCCTTGCCGACGGTGCTTACAGATAGTCGATCGAGTAGGTCACCGAAGTTTGAACGTCACCCGCGGTGGCAGCGCCAGTTGCATAGTACTGTGCACCGTAGACGAGCGTTGCCGCGCCATCCGTCAGCGTCGAAGCTGCGTTGCTGCGCTGCGACTCGTCGCCGGCTTGCAGCACGACGCCGTCTTCGTTCAGAAGCTGAACCTGCACTTGCGTTGCGGAACCGTTGTTGTTCAGGTTGCCGCTCGTGGCGTCGACGTTCGGGCCTGCCTCAAAGAAAGCGCGGACCTGCGTGGCGTCGCCAGAGCATTCGCTCAGCGCGATGGTGAAATTGGTGGCGCCAGCGGTACTGCCCTTCGTGCTCAGCGTGCTTGCCGCGACCGTCGGGAGCTGGACGGTAGCATCCTGATTGCCGCCGTTCACGCTGATCGTGCAGGTCTGTGCTTCGATTGCGCCGTTGAACGTGATGGTGCCGTCCGATGCGTGAGCGGCCATGGGCAGTGCGAGTGCGGCGGAGAGAATGCCGAATGCGATTTTCTGGTTCATTTGATTCACGTTTTCAGGTTGATTGAACAGGTGTTGATTGTTGTCTCGCCATGCAACGACACTGCGGACAACGATTCATTCTGGCCTATCATTCGGAATCCTTAAATCGCAAAACGTCCAAATTCGAAGTGGTGAAACTGGCAATGGCGGTGGCGCCATGCCCCTCGCGCTCACATGCCGTGGCGCGAGGGGAACGGTCAATACAGACCGGTCAGGTGGATCAACGACGTACCAACGACAGCAGGCCCGCGCCGATACCGCTGGCGAGCAACACGCCGCCGACCAGCAGCGCCGCGGCGACCTTGCCGAAGGTGTCGCCCAAGCCGACCGCGCCGCCGGTCAGCTCCGGCGCTTCTCTCACGGTGAGTTCGGCGGACGACGCCGGACGGAACATCGACATGATCGAGCTGGTCGTGATATCCGACCAGCTCCAGGCGCCGGCGACCTTCCCCGTTTCCATGCGGTTGAGTTCACGCATTTTCAGCTCCTTCATTAACGTCGGATCGTCTGGACTCCGACATTGTTAAACAAAGCCGCGCCGTCCCGGGCGCTTGGCGTGCTGCGGTCGCGCCGTGCGGAACGAGGCGGCCATCGGATTTACGTCAGTGCCGGATAGGTCGGATCGAGCAGGCTGTTCATGTTCTGGTTGAACCACGAAGCCGTCGAGTCCCAGTCGTTCATCAGACCGTAAATGGCACCGCCTACGAGGCCGACGATCGCACCGGCGATTGCGCCGACACCCGCCGAAATGATGCCGGCGCCCACGATGCCGCCCGTGCTGCCACCGGTCACACCGCCCTTGAAGAACCCGGTAGCGAAGCCCGTAAGCCCGCCGAGAATGCTGGCGCCCAGGCTCGACCAAAAGCCGGCACCGGCGACGTGTTCCAGTTCCATCATGGTCAGTTCACGCATTGAATTACTCCTTTGAAATAGTTGATTGGCGAACGAAGAAAGCCGGTTCGCCGACGGCTTGAATCGTCATCGGTCTCGTCGCCTCGCGCCGATGCGCGACACGCGCCTCACTGCGTTGCAACCGGCAGCGGCACGAACGTGGCGCACCCGTTTTCCAGCAGCAAGGCCCGCTCCGCGCTACGGATGGTTTCGGGGCGATGGGCGATCAGAATGCGCGTGATCGGCATTGCGCCGACGGCCTCGTTGATCGCGAGTTCGCGCGCTACGTCGAGATGGCTCGTGGCCTCGTCCAGCACCAGAATGTCCGGACGCCGATACAGTGCGCGCGCCAGCAACACACGCTGACACTGGCCGCCCGACAGGGACGAACCCATGTCCCCCACGAGGCTCTGGTAGCCCATGGGCATCGCGGCGATGTCGTCGTGAATCTGCGCCAGCCGTGCCGCCTCCTCGATCCTCGCCTGGTCCGGGTCGAGATCGAAGAAGCAGATGTTGTCCGCGATCGATCCCGCGAAAAGGATGTCGTCCTGCATCACGCAGCCGATGCGGTCGCGGTAGTGCTGCAAACCGACATGGCGAATATCGACCCCGTCCACGGCAATCGTGCCTTCCTGAGGATCGAGCAACCCCAGCAGCAGCTTGGCCAGCGTGGTCTTTCCCTGCCCCGAGGGGCCGATGATGGCGACCGATTCGCCGGAGGCGATATCGAACGAGCAGCCGTCGAGCACCCAGGGTTCGCCTTCGGCATAGCGATAGCGCAAATTGCGCACGGAGATGGCGGGCGGTACATCCCGTTGTGCGCTCGGCACGTATGCCACGGTCCCTTCCATGTCGGCCTCGACTTCCGTCAGCACGATATCGGCCAGGCGTTCGCCGTACAGCCGCAGCATGCGGAACTCAATCAGCGCGTCGATCAGGCCGGAACCGCGCCCGATGAATTGATCCGCGAAGCTGATGTAGGCGATCAGCATACCGGCGGAAAAACTGCCGTCGATGACTTGCTGCGCAGCGAGCCAGATGAGCGCAACCCGACCCATGCCGGAAACCAGTCCGTGGACGGTGGAGAAGCCGATGGACAAGCGCTGTATCGCGATTCCCTTGTTGGTGGTCTCGACCATGGTGTTGGCGTAGACCGCCACGCGCTCATCCTGCTTGTTGGCGAGCTTGATCGCCTGGACGCCGCGAATCGACTCCAGCAGTTGGGTCTCGGTCCGTGCCGCGTAGACGATCTGGTCCTCGTTGGCTTGCCGGAACGGACGGTAGGCAACCGCGCGCAGCAGCGCGTACGCGACGAACAGCGCGATCACGAGCCAGGTCAGCGTGCGGTTGTAGAAGAAAAGCATGCCCAGCGTGACGACGGCCATCACACCGTCGAGCAAAGTGCCGACGAAACGCGACGTCAGCGTGTTCTGGATCGTGCCCACCGCGCCGAAGCGCGACACCACGTCGCCGATATGGCGCTGCTCGAAATAAGCCATGGGGAGCCGCAGCAGATGCGCGCAGACATTGGCGCTCCATTGCACACTCAGCAGGCTGGAAAACCACGTCACGACCCACGAGCGCAGCGCCGTGACGGCGGTCTGGAACAGCGCCACCATCGCGAAGCCGATGCCCAGCAGCGTCAGCAGATCACGGTCGGACGAAACCAGCACATGATCCATCACCCATTGCATGTAGAACGGCGTCAGGATGCCGAACAATTCCAGCGCCACCGACAGGGTCAGCACCTGGACGAAGGCCGAGCGGACGCCGAGTACGCTGCCGATCAGCCGCAGCATCGAAATCGATTCGCGCTCGCTCTTGCGCTCGAACGCGGCGGTCGGAAGCAATTCCAGCGCGACGCCGGTGAAGCAGCGCGAGACTTCGTCCATCGGCACCTTGCGCGCGCCGCGCGCGGGATCGTGGATGACGATGTGATCGCGCTCGACCCGCTTGAGCACCACGAAGTGGCTCATCTCCCAATGCAGGATACAGGGACGGCGCAGTTGGCCGAGTTCGTCCAGCTCGAGTCGCAGCGCGCGCGACGCCAGCCCCAGACGCTGGGCTATACGCATCACGTCGCCGAGGGTGGTGCCCTTGAGCGAGGTGGTGAAGCGCTGGCGCAGATGCATCATGTCGATGTCGTGGCCGAAGAATCCCGCCACCATGCCAACGCAAGCGAGACCGCATTCGGCCGCTTGCGTTTGCAGGATCACCGGTAGCCGACGTCCCCAGCCAAAGCGTAAGGCATTCAAAATACTCATCGTTCAGATTTCAGTGCCGGCATGCACGCCGCAGACGGCAAGCCGGTAATTCGTAACAGTTCGATTTCAGGCGCTGGCCCGACGGCCAAGCGCATAGATCGGTTCCAGCACCCACTCGATCAGCGTGCGCCGGTCGAGCAGAAGATCGGCATCCAGTGCCATACCGGGCCGCAAGCGCTCCGTGCGGTCGTAGACGGCGATGTCCTGGCGATCCAGCGCGACGGTCAGCCGGTAATGCTGCTCCTGCACATTGGGCTGGCCGGTCAACGCCGCGACTTCCTGCGGCGACAGCGCGCTGCGCGAAATTCCCGACACCCGGCCAAATTGCTGACCGAACTTCTGGTAGGGGTAAGCCTCGTAACGCAGCACCACGGTCTGTCCCGGATGAATGAACCCGATGGCTCGGCTCGGCACCATGAGCTGCGCTTCCAGCATGCCGTCGGCAGGCAGCACCGACACCGCGGTCTGTCCTGCGTTGACGTTCTGCCCGGCCTTGAACAGCATCGCACCCACCACACCGTCGGTCGGCGCGCGCAGCACGACGGAGCGGCGCGCTTCGTTCTCGACGATGGCCTGTTCGGTTTCCGCCAGCTTGCGTCCCGTCTCGTTGCGCTGCTGACGCGCATTCAGCGGCTGCTCGCGCAATTGCTGGCGCACCTGGATCAACTGGCCCCGCACGTCGAGCTGGGCGCGCACGGAATCCTGCAGGCGAGCCTCCGCATCGAGGACATTGGTTTCCTGCTGATCGACCTGCGAGTTCGAGGCATAGCCTTGGGTGCGCATCATCGACAGCTTCTCGAGCTGGCTTCGGGCGAGCTCCACCTGGCGCACGCGGTGCGCGTGCTGCAGTTGAAGTTCGCGTAGCTGGCCTTCCAATGTCGCCGCTCGTTCCTTCAGGCCGCGAATCGCTTCCTCGGCCAGCACCGTCTGGCCGCCCAGATCGCTCTGGAGACGCTCGCGTTGCGTCTCGAGTTGCGCGCGCACCATCTCGCGAGCATCGCCCAACGAGGTCGCAACTTCGGCGGACACCGTCATGAGCGGATCGCCTGCGTGCACGCGCTGGCCTTCGCGGACATCGATCTTTTCCACCGTGCCGGAAACCGGCGGGCTGACATTGAGTACGCCGGCGATGGGCACGAGCTGCCCCATCACGCGTTCGCGCTTGGTATAAGAACCGAGCACCATGAAGGCCGCGATGGAAACGGTGATCACGGCCACGATGGCGATGAGCAGCCAGCGGTAAGGCGGCGAGTACAGCGCAACCGTGCCAATCAGCTTGCCCTTGCCGGCTTCCAGCGCCTCGGGGCGAAACAGCGAGTCAGACATAACAATCCATCAATGAGACCCTCGGCGGCATGCGCCTAGTCAACAGTCAAACATCCAAATTCGCTCAGGTCGTCCTGAGCGATCGTGCCCAGCACGGCCGACAATTTCAGCCGCGCGGTGATATAGCGGAAACGCGCGTCGGCAAGGTCCCGCACCGCCTCGAAATACTTCTGCTGTGCCGTCAGTTCGTCGACATTGGTGCGCAGCCCGACCTCGCGACCGTAATGCGTGGACTGGACGCGGCTGTGCGCGGACTCCGCCGCTCGTTGCTGCGCCTTGAGCTTGGCCGCGCCGTTGACGATGCCGAGGAACGCGGCCCGCGCATCCTGACGTGCGCGCCGGCGTGCGTCCTCGAGCAGGTCGCGGCGCTGCGCGCGGCGGCTGTACGCTTCGCGCGACGTCGCCACTCCGGCGCCGCCGGAAAACAGCGGGATCGTCACCGTGATGCCGATCATCGACGTTCGCGTCTTCGAGGTCGTGCCGAACAGTTCGTCGAGTGCGTTACTGTTCTGCGCGCGACTCCAGTTGCTGCCGTAGCTGCCTTGCAAGTTCACTACCGGCAAATGTCCCGCGCGCGCCGTCGAGATATCGGCCTGCGCCTCGTCGAGCTGGAACGTGGCCGCGCGGACTTCGAGGTTGTCCGCTTCCGCGCGCGCGAGGGTTTGCTCCAGCTCGGCCATCGGGGGCGGCGGCCGGCACGTGCCGGCGAGCGGATCGATGTCGGCCGCCCGCAATCCGGTCAGGCGCTCATAGGCGCCGCCGGCGACTTCGAGATCGTTGACCGCGCCGATCTCGCGCGCTTGCGCGTCGTCGTAATTGGCCTGCGCCTCGTCGACGTCGGTCCGGGTTCCTTCGCCGATTTTCAGCGCCAGACGCGCCTGCCCGAGTTCCTGCCCGAAGGTCTCCTTGGCCGCGCGCGCGGCCTGCAGCACTTCGCGCTGGTACAGGATCTCGAAGAACGCATCGGAGACGTTGCTCACGAGTTGCTGCTGCGCACTGGCGAGCTCCACCTCTGCGCCGCTAGCCTGCGCGACACCACGCTGGTAGTCGGCATAGCGGCTGAGGTCGAACAGCGGCTGCGTCAACGTGACCGCATAGTAGTGGCGTCGCACGCCGGCCGCATACGTCGCGCTCGGCTGATCCTGGCGCGTGTACGAACCTTCGAGCTGCACCTTCGGCAGCAGTCCGGCCAATCCTTGCCAGCGCTTCTGCGCGCCCGCACGCTCGCTGTGACGCGCGGCGGAGATCGCGGAGTCGAACGTGCGCGCCGTCGCCACCGCCTGCGCCAATGTCGTTGCGTGCGCCGCCGGCGCCAGTGCGACGAACGCGAACCACAGCAGCGTCCATGAGCTTCTGCGTCGCGGGCGTGGAGCGCCAGCGACGCTCATGCTCATGCCCGTTTCGGCGGCGTTCGAGGCATGCAGTTTGAACGTCGACGCCCGTGGCGAAAATCGCAATCCATCCATTCTTTCGAATGCCGATGCTTCGCGTTGCGCCATCGCGATGTTCAGGGTCGCTTTCATGCCAATCCGTTCTCGGTGGCATAGCGGATCAGATCCGCCGTGGAATGGACGCCGAGCTTGCGCATCGCGGTAGATTTCTGCGACGCGACCGTACTTACCGAACGCCGGTATTGCATGGCGATTTCCGACAACGAGAGTCCCATCGCCGTCAGGCGCACGACGTCGAGTTCCTTTTGAGTCAGGTTGCAATCCCGCGTGTGCGCCGACCGGTCGTCTTCCATGTTCTTGCGCATCGCCGGCGACAGATGGTGAGTCGCGCCTGCGTAGACATGCATACAGGCCCGAATGATTTCCTTAGCCGGATCGGACTTGCCGACCAGCGCGAGCGCGCCGAGTTGCATCGCTTTCGTCAGCATCGCGACATTGCTTTGCGCGGTCAGGACGATCACCCTGCTGCGCGGCGCTGCCGCGCGCACTGCGCGCAGCAGCGCCAGGCCGTCGTATGAACCGCCTTGCGCGGGCATGGTGAGATCGGTCAGCACCAGATCGGTCGGCTCACGAGTCAAGGCGGAAAGAAGTTCGCGCCCGCTGTCGCACACATGTCGCAATTGCAGCAACGGCTGGCGTTCGACGACCAGCTTGATCGAATGCAGGACGATCGGATGATCGTCGGCGATCGATAACGTGATGCTTGCCATGTGAGATCCAGATGAATGAACGTGTGAGTCGCACCGCCAATACGAGCCGGGCACGAAATGAGCCACTGTCCCGCGTGGCCCGTTCACGCCGGGCGCAGGTGCTGGACCGCTTGAACGTTGTATTTTTCTCGTCAGGCCGTTCGCGCGCGATAAGCGGCGTCAGAAAACCCGGCAGCGTTTTTCCGAGAATGGCATCGGAATTTTCCTGGGTGTCGCGCGGCGCCGGTCGAGGCGGCTATGCCGGATCGACTCGACGGAATCCTTCGGGCCTGTCCGGTTTGCGGATCGCCGGTCGGCGGCGGTCGATGTCGAAGTCGAAGTCGATTGTCGTCGCACGGAGCAACCTGTCCGACTTCATTTCCGCGCCTGGCGGCAGAGGTCGGGATGACGGGCTTGCGACGTTCGCGGCAAGACTGCGCGCGGGGCGCGACGAATTCCCGATCGCGCCGGGCGCCGGTGCATCCGCCGCGACGTGTCGTGACGCCGGCCGGATCGAATCGGGTCGAACGCGGTCCCGTTCCGCCGGGCGCGGCGGCGCGTCGCGCCGGTCCCGCGCAGATGCTTTCGCGGCAACCTCGTCGCGTTGGCGGGATGCATGCTCTTGCGGGTATTCGATGCAAGACACGAGGAACGGAACGAGGTGCTTGCAGTTTCGCTGCCGAAGCGCGACGGCACGGGACGTGCCGCACACGGCAAACGGCACGCCGCGCGGCGTCAAGCCGCTGGCCGCCGCGGCGGCTTCACGTCAGCAGCCTGCTCGGGTCACGCTCGCTCACGCGACCGCTTCCCGCTGCAACGTGTGCAGATGCGCGTGCAAGGTGGCACACAGCGCGATGACGCGCCTCGCCTGGCGCTTTGAGCCCGTCATGTCGCCTTCCTGCAAATGCCGCTCCAGCTGGATGCAGGCGTGCTCGAGCTCCGCGGCGCCCACGATCTGGCAACTGCCCTTGATGCGGTGCGCGATCCGGATCGCGGTTTCGATGCCGCCGCTGTTCATTGCTTGTTGCAAAGCCTGGACATCTGCGTCATTGCTCTGCACCAGGGCTGTAATCAGCGCGTTGCGGGCGTCGACGTCGTCACCGGCGATCGCCGCCAGCGTGGGACCTGCGGCAAGCGCCATCGTATCGGACGCCGGATCTCCCGCCGTGTCCCCGGTGCTGCGGTCGACGGAAGTCGCGCCGCGCAGATGGACGTTGAATGCATGCGCCAGATCCGACAGGCTGACCGGCTTGGTCAGAAAGACAGTCATGCCGGCGGACAGCGCCTGCTCGTGCGCTTCTGCGCGCGCGTCGGCGCTGCATCCGAAGATCGGCAGATCGCGCCATCGCTCGTCCGCTCGCACCGCGGCGGCGAACGCATAACCGCTCATGCGCGGCATCGAGCAATCCGTCAGGATCGCATCCACCGTTTCCCGTTCCAGCAGTGCAAACGCCTCTTCCCCGTCGCCGGCCTCGATCGTTTCCTCGAAGCCGAGCGCGTGTAGCTGGCGCACCAGCAGCATGCGATTCGGTGAGTGGTCGTCGACCACGAGCACGCGCAGCTTCTGCACCCAATCTCGCGGTATCGGCAGTGCCCCCGGCATTGCATCGACCGACGAAGCCCGCAACAGCGGAACCGAGACGCGCACCTCCGTGCCTTCGCCGAACTGGCTATCCAGCACGATCTGGCCGCGCATTTGAGCAACCAGTGAGCGGCAGATCCAGAGCCCGAGGCCGGACCCGCCGAAGTCGGCTCCGGCACCGGCGACCTGTTCAAATGGCTGGAACAGCCGGGCTTGGTCTTCTGCGTGTATTCCGATCCCGGTGTCGCGCACCGCGATCTCGAGCGTCCCATGCGAATCGCCGCGCGATTGCCATCGCAGGCTCAGGCTGATGCTGCCGCTGTCGGTGAACTTCAGCGCATTGCCCAGCAGGTTGCCGACGACCTGGCGTATCCGCAGGCTATCCATCTGCAGTGTCTGCGGCACGCCGGGGTCAATTGCGGCCTTGAGCGTCAGGCCTTTTTCCGCGCAGAGCGGCCGATATATCAACAATAGCCGCTCGACGCAGCTCGACACGTCAGACGGGCCGGGATCGAGCTGAAGCTGCCCCGCCTCGGCCCTGGACGTGTCGAGCAGGTCGTTGATCAGACGCAAGAGTGATTTCGCGGTTTCGCGCACCATCCGGATGGTGTCCCGGTTTGGCGCGCCAGAAGCGCCGAGCTCCAGTTCGAGCAAGCCGAGGATCGCGTTCATCGGCGTGCGAATCTCGTGGCTGATTGTCGCGAGAAACGTACTCTTGGCCCGGTTCGCGGCCTCCGCATCGAGCATGGCCTGCTTCAGCGCGCGTTCGGTCTGCTTGCGAAGCGTGATGTCGATCCAGCCGCCCAGTACGGCGCTGGCGCCCGAACTCGGACACCTGAGTGGAATCGTCCAGATGAACAGATCCGAATCACCGCCGCCATCCGGCAAGGTTCTGTCGGCGAATTGCGCCTCGCGCTCCGTCAGCGTGGCCTGGTACAGTTCCTCGAGCATCGCGTTCAACGCTTGTTGCCTGCTGGCGGGCGTGGGCAGCACGTCAGCACCGACGAGCGCGTCCCGCGGCAGCCCGTATGCCTCGGCGAAGGATGCGTTGCAACTAACGACGCGCCCATCCGCCTGGCGCAGAAAAACCGCAAACGGCAGCGCGTTGATCAGCGCGTCCTGCAACGCGATCCTCTCGCGCAAGCCGCGCGCGCGACGTCGCTGACGGTAGCGAATCACGCCGAGCGCGCCCGCGCTCACGCTTAGCACGGCGGACAGCGCCGCGAGCGCCTTGACTATCCGCTGCCGCTGCAGCGTGGACCAACCTGCAATCACGCTGGTCGAATGGTAGCGCATCCAGTCGCGCCGCAAAGCGTCGAGATCCTCCGGTGGCACGCCCTGCAGCACCTTGTTGATGATGGCCAGCAACAGCTCGTTGTCGGGCCGTACGGCCATCGCGATGCTGGTGACCGACTCGTTGACCGTCGTCACGACCTTGACCAGTTTGGTGAGGTCGTACTGCGCGATGAAGTAGTTGGCGGTGGCGCCCGGCAGGGAAATCGCATCGACGCTGCCGTCGAGGAGCATGCGGAACAGCGTCGGGATGTCGCGCGCCTCGATGAGCTGCGGCTTGCCCGCGACAGGCTCCGGATTGAACTGCTGGAACTCGCGCGTCTCCGCCATGATGCCGACGCGCTTGCCGCCGAGATGCGCGGTGCTGGTGACGGAGCTGTCACCGGCCCGGACGAGGACGGCCCACAGAGTCTGCGCGTACGGCGCGGTCGGCGACATCCGGTGCTGGAGCACGTCGCCGATCGCAATGTTCGGCAGCAAGTCGACCCTGCCGTCGGTCAGCGCCCCGAAGAATTCTCGCCGGGTGCCAACGGACACGGGCTGGAACGTCAGACCGGTGCGTTCGCTGATCAGGTCCATGACGTCGACGCCCAGGCCCGTGACGTCTCCGCGGCTGCTCTCGACGAATATATAGGGCGGCAGGTCGATCGCGGTGGCATAGCGAATGACGGGATGCGTCCTGACGTACGTGCGCTCTTCGTCGGTCAGCACCAGATCTCGACGGATCTTGAAATGACTCGCCGAGCCGAACCAGCGTCGCTGAATTTCCCCGGCCATGCGGATCGGAATGGCTTGCAGCGTCGCATTGATGCGGTTGATCAGGTTCGTGTCGGTGACGCGGGCGACGAACACGGACGGCGGCGCGTCGGAGCCGGCGAAATTGGTGATCGACAGCGGCAACTGCAATTGATCGATCAAGTAGTTCGCTTCGGTGGCCGAGCCGATGAATGCGTCGGCTGTGCCGTAGGCCACCGATTGCAGCGCACCGAGCGTCGTAGGGTAGGCGGTGATCTTTTCGTGCCGGTACCGGGTGCGAAAAGCCGCGTTGCCGAACTCGTCCGCCGTCACGGCGTAGTTTTCCGGCGGCGCCGGCGCGGCTTCCACCCTGCCTTTTGCTCCGAGCAGGCGCACTTCGACCTGCCGATCCTTGAAGTAGGGCAGCGATCGGAGTAAATGCCGGTCGGCATCCAGCGAGACGCCGCCGATCAGATCGACCGCGCCGCTTATCAATGCGGCGCGAGCCTGTACACGCGTGTCGAACATCCAGATCTCGAAGCGGAGCTCGCCGGCCTGCTGGATAACGTAGAGGTAATCTGCGGTCATGCCTTCGTACAGGTCGCGATCGCGATACAGGTTGAATGGGACGCCGCCGTCGCGCGCTACCGCTACCCGCACCGTTCTGGGCGAATGCGCTTGGCTCCGATGCTCGAGCTTCGCAGGCAGCCGTTGATAGGCATCCGCGCTGCTATGCAGTTGCAGTTTGCGCGGCGGGTTTTCCGGCTTCGACGCAACCGCGTCGGCGTCAACCGATACGAAGCATGCAGCGGCCAATAATTTGACCGCATTGCGGCGCCCAGCGTGGCGCGACCTCGACCAAATGCAGGATGGCATCTTGTTCTTATCGATGCGGCTCGCCGTCGATCGGCGGTGCGGCTCGCCGCGAGTCATTTTCAGATCAGACCGTTCTTCTTTGCGTAATCGGCCAAGCCCACGACCGACGACACCCCAAGCTTCTCGAATATGTTGGACTTGTACGTGCTGACCGTCTTGTTGCTGATGCACAGATCCTCGCCGATCTGCCTGTTCGACGAGCCTCGCGCGAGTCCGCGCAGCACCGTCAGTTCGCGATCCGTCAGTCCTCCGATTCTGTTTGCCGCCCTTTCGGCGCGATCGAGATAAAGCGCCGAGACGGCTTCAGCCGGGAAGAACAAATAGCCCGACAGGATGGTCTTCACTGCGTTGAGGATCTGGTCCATGTCGTTTCGCTTGCTAAGAAAGCCATTGGCTCCAGCCTGGCTGGCTCGCACCGAATAGATTTTTTCGTCCATCGCGGAAAAAATCAGAATTTTGGTTTTCAGTCCTTCCGCACGGATCCGACTCAGCAAACGGAGACCGTCGCCGCCCGGGATCTCGATATCGAGAATGGCCAATTCGATGGGGTGCTCGCGCAGGAGTGCCAGGGCGTCGGCTGCGTTGGCTGCTTCGTAGAACTGCCCAAAATCCCGGCCTCTGGACAGCACGGTACGGATGGCCAGCCCAATGGCGGGATGGTCATCGACAATCAGAATGGCGGGCATCGCTGTTCCTCAGTTCGGGCTGACGACATGTCCCGCCATCGGCGGGCGCCATCGGGCTCAATGGGGGCGCGCTCGTCGCGACGGCCCTTGTGACCGTGCCGGGTGCGCCACCGTCGACGCAACGGATTCGAACCGGAACCGGACGCCGCGCCGCCGCCCGCCTCGCGGGAAACGGGCGCCGCGTGGTCGAACGCCAATGCCGGCGCCGTTGCCGCCGACAGCGGGCCAAACGTCGATCCTCCATCGATCGTGATATTCCATTTCGAGTTCGCATCGAGCTCCTGAGCCGAGCCGCCTGTCGCCAAGAACGATCGTCGCCGCGCGCGGTTTCTTCTCGTCGCGGAATTGCAATCGCCACTCGCCGCGATAACGACGCGGCCGGTCGCGGAACGGCCGCCGTAACCGCTGACGGCAGTGTTTGCGTATGCGGCCGCTGCTGACGGCATGTGCTCTCCTGTGCGCCGGTCAAAACCAGCGAGATATCGTGTCGTGAACGAGAAAGTCATTCGTTGAAGGCGTCCTGAGCGCATGCCACGCTGGCGTCGGCGGGAACCCGACATGAACGGACGTGAACTGATCACGGCAAGCATGCGTGAACTCGAGCGGGCGAGACCATCGCGACAGCCATCGCCGGCCGTCCGAGGCGGGGTCAGGCGGCCGACCGGCTGCAGCTCGGCAAGCGGCAGATCAGCCGGCTGTGTCGACGATATGAGGCTGTCCGCGTTGCGAGTCTGGTGTCAATCAAACGTGAGATGCCGAGCAACCGGGCGTTGCCGATCGATTTGCGCGCTCGGGCGATGCACGCTATCGGCACGAGGCTGCTCGTTCGCCGGCGCGGCGAAGCGCAACCGACCACGCCCACACGACGATTGCGCCGCCCGCGACGCCGGGGCCGATCGCCTTCGGCGCCGACCTGCGACGCGAAACCTGCAGGCTCGCGTCGGCGGCTGCCATCCCGCATGGCTCGGCGTCCGCTTTGCCGCGCGAACGGATCGACGGCGCCGGCATCGACAGCCTCGGCACCTTCGGGAAATATCGCGGCTTCCAGTGGCTCATCCCCGGCACGAACCGAGCCCGATGCATCGCCGCAGGAAAGCCGTTCCGCCGGGTCCGCGACCGTTCTCCAGCCGGACGCAACGCCCAATCGCGACAGTTCAGCAACGTCAGCGCGGACAGCGAAGGCATCCCCAACGCGCCTTGGAAGCCGACCCAATCATCCGCCGTAACCGACATGCTGCCCTCCCTCATCGCCGATGAACCGGACTTGGCGCGATCACGCGAGTCCTGGCTCGACATTCCCCAACGCAATCGTCGGCACCCGCCTTGAACGCGAATACCGTCGCGATAAGCGGCAAAATCGCATTCCGCGTCCACCTCGCCGATCTGCATTCGACTGTACAGATTGCCAGTCCGCCGTTGAATCAAAGTTCTTAGAAAATTCGGCTCCGTCCCGTCGGTGCGATGCGCTCGCCTGACGCAGGTCAACGCCACGACGGACGACGGACGACGGAATCGCGAGCGTGCGGCGGCCCGAGGGCCGTGTCTCTAACAATTGCGATTCCCGCCGGAAAAAAAGCAAGGCAATGTCTGATTCACGCGTTCGCTCTCGGCGCGGCTGCCGCTCGTTGCGCGACGTCGTATGCGTCCGGCGGCGGGAAACGCGCTCGATGTCGCCGGCCGCGCATGCATCATGCGATGCCGCCGGCGCGCGGCGGCGGTCGGTCGCGATCCTGCTTCCGTCGAGATCCGCCGACACGGCTCGCCCCGGCTGCATAGGCACGCAGGCAGGCGATGCGTTGGCGAAGACTGCGGCTCGAACGCAAGCCCGGCCTTCGGCCGAAACACCCGACTGCGGCAGACGCGAGTCTGTCGCTCAACCGAACGCAGGGACAGGAAAAATGAGCGCTGATCTCATCAAACGTTCGCTGGTTGCGCTGTTGCGCGTGTCCATTGCCGGCGGGCTCGCCGACAGGCTCGGAAACATACTCACGTCCGAACTGCTCGACGCCGCGTCAGACCCGGACATGTACTACCTCGCCGGGAACGTGGAGCTGCGCGCGGGCAATTTCGAGCGCGCGATGCGGTTGTTCCTGCGCGCGTCTGAACTCGCGCCGCGATGGGACGCACCGTTGAACAACCTCGGGGTGTGCTACGAGCGACGGAACCGCCGCGAGGACGCCTATCGCTGCTACGCGATGGCGGCGGCGCGCGCGCCGCGCGACAAGAACGTCGTCCGCAACGCCGCGTTTCTGGCATTCAACCTCGGAACCGAGCACTACCGCCGAATCGCCGCGGAGCACCTGGCTGCTTTGCTCGAGCACCATCCGGCCGACGCCGGTCTTCACGCAAAGCTCGGCTACGTTCATTTCCATCTCGGCGATCGCGAGCGCGCGCTGACTCGCGCGATGCGCGCGGTTGAGCTGGATTCCCAGTGCGTGGCGGGAATCGTCCAGAAAGTGGCGTTTCGTCTTCCGGTAGCATACCGTTCGAGCGACGAGATCGATGCGGTTCGAAGCGAGCTGCGCGACGCGCTGGACGACATGGCGGACGACGTGGACCGGGCCGTCGCGCTGTCGCCAGTCTCGCCGGACGCATTCCGGGACGTCTGGTGCGACGCGCTGTTCTACCTGACATATAACGGACGATCCAATGTCGACCTGATCGGCCGGTTCAGCGATCAACTCGGTCGCCTGATGCGATCCGCGTTCCCCGCCGCCGAAGCAAGCGCCGCGCGCGCCTGGCGCACGAGGCGGCGTCAAGCGGGCGGGCGCAAGATCCGGTTGGCGTTCGTATCGGCGTTCTTCAACGGACATTCGATCTGGAAAATTCCGACGGTCGGGTACTACGAACATCTGGACCGCGACGTCGTCGAAATCTTCACGTACCACGTCGGGACCGTCAGCGACCGGTTCACGGATGACGCCAGACGGCTGTCGGATGCCTTTTTTGCGAGCACGCTGATCCACGAAGTCATCGAGCGGCTGACGGTCGATGCGCCCGACGCGATCGTTTTTCCCGACGTCGGCATGCACTTCGTCGCCTATTGCCTGACATGCCTGCGTCTCGCGCCGCTGCAGGTGCAGTTGCTCGGACATCCCGACACGTCCGGCTCTGCCGCGATCGACTATGTCGTGTCGCCGTCGGCGATGGAGTCTCCTGGCGCCGACGCGTTCTACCGCGAGACGCTGCTGCGGCTGCCCGGTCTCGGATGCGCGTATTCGTTCGACTATCCGAAGCCCGCGGCGGTCACACGGGCGTTCTTCGGGTTCGCCCCCGACGATATCGTGTTCGTTTCGCCGCAGTCGACGTTCAAGTACGTTCCGGAGGACGACGATATCTATCCGCTGATCGCCCTGCGCGTCGGCCCGCGGTGCAGATTCGCCTTTTTCCCGCGTTCGGACGAGTCGAGTGTCCGAATATTCGAAGATCGGATGCGACGAGCGTTTGCACGCCATCGCCTGTCGTACGACGCGCATGTGACGTGCTTGCGCGATCCCCTCTCGCAGCCCGAATTCATCGCATTGTGCGCGTCAGGCGATCTATTTCTCGACAATCCGGCGTGGTCCGGCCACAACACGGTTCTCGACGCGCTGCACGGCGGCGCCGTGGTGCTCTGTGTCGAAGGATCGTTCATGCGGCAGCGTCACGCCGCGGCGCTGATGCGGCATCTGGATTTCCCTCAACTCGTCGCGCGCGACAAGGCCGAACTGATCGATCTTTGCGCTCGCCACGCGCGAGATGCGGCGTTCAGAGACGAATACCGGACGCTGCTCGCCGAGCGCCTTCCCGCACTGGCGAGCGCAGAGAGTGTCTACGCGTTTCAGGCGTTCCTGATCGAGCGGATGGAAGCGATTTCGGACCGGGCGACGGCGGCATGAGCGTCGTTCGCATCGATCCGCGCAGACATCGGCGCGCCCGCGCGCGGCGTGGATCGCGCCGGCCGCGCCTGACTGCGGTCATCGCGTCAGCGCGCGCGTTGCGGATTCGCGACCGGATCCGCAACGCCCTCCGGTCGATCTGTGGACGCACGCAATCGTGATCGGCGCCGTGAATCCGTAGCAGTCGAGGTCGGCGTGTCAGAACAACGACTCGCGTAGATTCAACTGCGAGAGAGCACGCGGGTTCACGTGCTCGTGCCAAACTTCCGCGCGCATCGGCTTGAACAGATAGGCGCCTTGCAGCTCGATGTCACGATATCGACGCAGCAACTCCAGTTGGCGTCCGTTTTCGACGCCGGACACAGTCAACGTGAAACCCAGATCATGCGCGAGCCTCGAGACGCTCGACAATATCGCCTCGGTGGTCGGCGAACCGAGCAGACGCCCGGTGAACGATTCGCCAAATTTGACGCCGGTGACGGGCAACACCATCAACGTCGACATCGCCGTATGGTGCGCCCCGAAATCGCCGAGCACGATGCCGTATCCTTTCTGCCTCAACCGCTTCAGGCGGTCGATGAGGCTCGCCGATTCCTCCGGCGCCGACATTTCCGGAACCTCGAGCGTCAACTGGCTGCTCGATATGTCGAATTTCGCGATCGACTGCGCGAGCCGTTCGAACACGCTCTCCGCACTCAACTGGGCGCCCGAGAGCCTCATCGAAAGCGCCGACACGCCGACGCCGTCCTGCTTCCAGTGCGCAAGCTGGCGGCAGGCCTCGCCGACGGCATGGCTGGCGATCCGCGATGACGCGCCGAGCCGGTCCGCGACGGCGTACACCGCGCGCTGGGACAGCGCGCCCCAATGCGGGTGGTCCCAGCGTATCGTCGCTTCGGCGCCGGTCACGGCCCCCGAACGGACGGAAACGATCGGCTGGTAATCCATGACGAATTCTCCGACTTCAAGCGCCCGCTCGAGGTCGGCCTCGCCCAAAGGAAGTACGATTTCGTGTTCTCGGGCAAAAAATGCACCCCTACAGCGCGTGATGCCCGCTTCCATATCACTCTCCCAAAGACACTGCACGGCGTCGTCTGTCGCGGCTTCGCGCCGGCCCGAAGGCGGCGTCGCCTCGCGAGACCGACATCCGTCGGTCCAATCGGACTCCAATCTTCAGGAAACGTTAAATCATGCCGCGAGCGGAGAGAATCACAAATCTTCGAATCCTAACCGGAATCGACAGCGGAACGCGCCCCGGGACGGGGCCGGCCCGGCTCGCCGCGCCGGCCGCGCGTCCGGCGGTCATTCGCCCTTCAGGGTCGCGACCATCCGCTGAAGCGCATCCCGAATGGCCGACGCCTGCAGCTCGATCTCGTGATTCCACTCAGTGGACTCGCGCACGTAGGTCCGCAGCTCCTGACATTGCTCGTGCAGCGCGGACGCCCCGAGGACCGCGATGCCGCCCGACACGCCATGAAGCCACCGCCTCAGTTTCGACAGCGCACGTTCGACCAAGATCGCGTCGAATTCCGCGATTTCCCGGCCCGCCTGCGCGACGAACACCTGCGCGTACGCGGCCGGCACTTCCGGGACATCCGGAAGCACGTCGTGCGCGTCGTCTTCGGCCAGCTCGCGTTCGTACACGCTGCAACACGCGCGAATGACCGTCTCGAGCCTTTCGAGCGGGACCGGCTTCGCGAGGTAGTCCGTGAAGCCGCGCGCCCGGCCGTCCGCGACGTCTTCCGGACGAGCGCTCGCGCTCACAGCGTAGGCCGGTATCGTCATGCCGAGCTTCCTCATCTCGGCAAGCAACTGGAAGCCGTCCATCACCGGCATGTCGATGTCGGTCATCACGACGTCCACCGGCTCCTTCGACAGCAGCGCGAGCGCCTCCTCGCCATTCTTCGCCTCGATAACCCGGACGCCGAGCGTCGTCAGCTGATCGAACAGAAGGCTGCGGTTGAGAAGATTGTCCTCGACGATCAGCACCGTGACTCCCGCCGCCGATCCTTGCGGCTCGTGCCCGGTATCGACGCGCGCCGTACGTCCGGCAGCAAGCATCTGCGTCGCCGATTTCAGACCGGCGAGGCTGTATATGCTGACTTCCACGCCCCCGTCGCCACGCCGCCTCGGCACGAGCGGCCCGGCCTGCCCGACCCACACGATCGAATCCGGCCTTTTCCACCATGACAGCACCTCGGCCGGCGCGAATTCGTCCGTGACCATCAGGAAGTCGTGCGTATGTTCGTCGATCGGGTCGACGGGATTCGCGAGAGCGGTCACGGCGGTAACGCCCGGGTCGAAGAGATTACCCAGCCACTCGAGGTTTTCCTGCGCCCGGCCGAGCACGGCGACACGACGATGGGGAAGCGTCCAGCACGCGCTGCTCGAATCGGCCTCCGACGCGTTGAGCGGCAAAACCACCGCGATGCGGGTTCCCACGCCGACAGTGCTTTCCAGATCGATGCGCCCCTTCATCAGCTCGCAAAGGCGCGCGCAGATCGACAATCCCAGGCCGGTGCCGCGCGCCTGCCTCAGCCGGTTGCTGTCCCCCTGCGTAAACGGCAGGAACAGCCGGTGTTTCAGGTCGTCCGGGATGCCGATGCCAGAGTCCGTCACGCTGATTTCGAGCTCGCCGGCGTGCCAGCCGGCGCGCAGCACGATCTTGCCCGACGGCGTGAACTTCAGCGCGTTGCTTAGCAGATTGTTCACGATCTGCGATACCCGAACCGGATCGAAGTAAAGCCGCGCAGGCAGGTTCCGCTCGAACACCATGTAGAACTTCAATCCCTGCTGCGTCGCAAGCGGCGCATGCGAGAGCGCGAGCCGGTCGAGCAGATCGGAGATGTTCGACCACTCCTCCATCAGGCTCAGCTCGCCGACGTCGATCTTGGAGAAATCGAGGACGTCGTTGACGACCTGCATCAATCCGCGGGCCGACGTCTCCATCGCCTTCACTCGCGCCTGCTGCTCAGGCGCGAGCGGACCGCGCGCGATCAGCTCGATGTTGCCCACGAGCGACGACAGGGGCGTGCGGATCTCATGACTCATCGATGCGAAGAACGCCACCTTCGCCTTGGCCGCCGCGTCGCTCGTCAACTTCGCCTCGCGCAGCAGGATTTCCGCCTGATGGTGCGCCGTCATGTCGGTGATCGCGCAAAAGAACACGCCCTGCGCATTCAACGTCGCGGGCGCGTACGTGATTTCGATGTGGACGGCCGAATGTCCGGTGCGCGACAGCGAGAACGGGAACTGGAAAATGCGCGCATCGTCCGATTGAGCTTCCTGCTCGGCCAGCGACGACTCGAACGCGCTCTGAAGTTCCTGCGGCAGATGCCTGTCCGAAATCCGCAAGCCGAGCATCGTACGCGCGATCGGATTGGCGACGACGATTTCCAGCGTCGCCCGCCGCACGATGCACAGCCCCACCGGCGTCGCATGAACCAGCAGATGGTTGAGCATCTCGCTTTCGAGCGCACGCGACGCCTCCGCATAGATTCGCGTCAAAAACCGATAGTTCCAATATCGGAATGCGACGAACAACAACACGATCAGGACGAGCGTGGCGCCGCCGACGAGCCACAGCTCGTATCTCATGGACCGAAGCTGCAGCCCGAGCGGAAGCAGATACATCATGTGCCCGAAACCCGCGAACAGCGCGGGACGGCGAAGCGCCCATCCGAAGCCGGGAATCCAGTGATACAGGCCGTCCTGTTTCCCGACGAGGCGTTCGTCGACTTTCCGGACCATTTCCGCGTCGTCCGCCTCCACGAGCGGCACGCCGTCCGAATCCACGACGACCGGCTGCTGAACGCGGCCGGCGCGCTCGATAGGAGAAACCAGGCTGTACAGGTCCACGCTCGTCAGAACGAGCGCATAAAGCTTGTCGTTCTTGAACACCACGGACGCGCCGATCATGTGAAGCTCTTCGCCACGGCCCCCGCTTCCAACAGCGAACCAGAGAATCGGCTTCTTGCGCGCGGCGTCCAGCGGATCCACGCCGCGTTTCCTGTACCGCTCGAGCACGGCCGAAACGATTTCCGACGGAGTGCCGGAGCGAAGCGCACCCAGGTCGCCCGTCGGAAACAGATACCCGTAGCCGACCGAACCGTCGGCCGTAATCATCTCGACGCTCGGCGTCTGCCCCGAGTTGGTCAGCAGTTGCACCGTGTAATCGCAACTCTCACGCAGGATTGCGTCGTCGCGGGCGTTGTGGGTCATCGGCGTGCACGTATTCGGCGCCAGCACGTTCAGCGCCGACGGCGCGCCGTTCATCCGCAGTTGCAGCACGAGACTCGCCGTCGTCAACATCATGCGGCGCTGCAGGAAGACATCGACCACTTCCTTTTCGTGGATGCGCGCGGATTGCTCTTCCTGACGGAAGGCGGTCTGAAACAATCCGGTGACGGTCATGGCCGCGACGCTGAGGGCCGCCGAGACGAGCAGCACGATGACGATCGAGAAGACGCGGCGCTCGCGCTTCAGATTGGACTCGAGCGAATAGAATTTCCTGAGCGGCGACCCGTCGAGCTCTCGCAGAAGTCTTTGCATCAAAGCAGTCCTTGCTCTCGGGCGCAGTTGATGAGATCGACGTTGGTGTCGACGTGGAGCTTGCGCATCGCCGAACGCTTCTGCGTCGAGACCGTCCCCAGCGAGCGATTCAGCGTCCGGGCGATGTCCGTCAGCGACATGCCGCCCGTAAACAGCCGCACGACCTCCAGTTCCTTCGGCGTCAATGCGTTGAACGCGGCCTCGCCGGGCTTGATACTGCCGGCGACGGCGAGCCGATGGGCCATGCCCGGAGACAACGATTGGCCGGTGCCGCGCACGACGTTGAGACATACCCGCCCGAGCTCGGCGATCTCCTCTTCCTTGCCGACGAGCCCCGCCACGCCCATGCGGCACAGCTGGCTGATCACGCCACTATTGGTCAGCATCGTGAACACGATGACCGGGGTGTGTTCATACGCCCTCATCAGATGCGATATCAGGCGCAAGCCGTCCTTGTCGTCGTCCGCTCGATGCATCGCGAAATCGGTGACGACGAGATCGACTTCCTGCTCCCGCATCGTGGATAGCAGCGCATCCCCCGACGAGACCGACGCCACCACCCGAAACCCCGGCAGCGAGTCTACGTAGTCCGTCACCGCACGGAGAACGATCGGGTGATCGTCGGCTACGACGACTCTTCTTGTCTGCAGGGCAACGTTGGACATGGCGGCTCCGAAAAAAGCGGAAGGCGCAGACCCGGCGCCCGAAGATGTCCGGCGCGCCGTCATGCGCATTCCATGCAAAACGATAACGATTGCCTGCTTTCCTGCGTATACTTCTCGAGCAGGATTTGCTCGAAGTCACGACATTGGCGTTTGTCCGGCTCGCCGCTTCACGCCGTGAATCGACTTCAAATCACGGGCGCGTCCGCTACGCATTCGATATTTCGATTCGCTTTCATTTTTCATACGGCGGCGTTCCGTTCGAATGGGTGAGCCTCGCGTGCCGGGATCACCGTTCGGCTTCCTCTGCTTCACGCATGAGCGGGCAATTCGTGTTGTAACAGCTTACCCGAAACGCGCCGATCTGCCCTGATTTGAACATGCAGTGAACGGTCTTCACGCCGTCGAATCCCACCGGAAGCGGCGAGTCCGCATCCGCCGGCTGCCCCGTGCAGCATAAGGCAGTTTTCGCGTCGCGTCCGTACCACCGCCAGCGCGATCTTCCCGCCATCATGAAAACGAAAAAACCGATGCCGATCAACATGGCTTCGATGAGCAAAGCGAAAGCCACGATCAGCCATCCGTTCAGAATATCGATGTACCAAAGCGAGAGCAAGAGTACGCAGAACGCGATAAAAACGACAGGCATCAAAAAAAGAAGCCATACGGAAATCCTGTCCCACGTGTCCTCGGAACGCGCATGCGAGTGAGTCGCCCACTCAATCGACGCTCTCTGATCCAGCATATGACTCTCCCATCGACCGCGCCGCGAAAATCAACCGGCGCAACTTGTCCAACACGATCCTGATCCAGAGAAAAATGCGCCTTCTCGTCGAATCGAGCGAGAATTAACATGATTTAAAATTTCATGTATTTTCACGCCTGGATTTCACGAAGATGAACGCGCATCCGGACAGCGCAAATAACAGAATTTCAAAGAAAGAAGACGCATCGAGCGGCGATCGACGACCGCCAAGTCGGTTGCCTCCACGGGAAAACGGTCTGCGAGCCCGTCGCGACGAAAGCGCGCGCTTCTGGAAGCGCGTACGATATTCGCGACTCTTTTGGAATCCGAATCCGGTACGATTCGCGACCGAACCTTCGAACGCGCGTGCGGCGGAATGGCGTCCGCTGCCGAACTGTTGCTCCGACACCGACATCCCGTTGTCGATCGACGGTCGCCTCCGAATTAACGTGCCGCTATTTTCTTAATCGGATGCATCGCATGCTTTTTTTTGCGGCCGCCTTGTTGCAGCCGATATCCATTTATATGCGAAGGCGCGTCGAGCGAATATCAAAGAAGTTAGAATTTTGAACGGAACGATCTCGGCGCGCCCCAGGCGGTGCGTCTCCGGCATGACAAAGCATCCCTTGCTTTGCATCCCTGACATTCCGCCAGCCGGCCCGCGGCGAAACCGTGTCGCGCGTGGCCGGTCGCAGCCAACCCGGTGCGCGTCTCCGCGTCCACTTTCGCGTTGCGGACGAGCGGCGCCCGGAAGGAAATCCCGCCGCTCTCGTCCGCGGATTCGGCGCACGTCGCTGCGGCCGACAACGCTCGAACGCAGCCCGTTCCACTCACGGACCTTCGTATAGCGAAACAATCGCCTCGGTATAGGCGCGCACGTTTTCTTCGTGGTCCGGCGCGAGGCCGCGCAGGAAACGGCGCGCAGTTCGTCGATAGTGCCCGAGATGGGCGTCGTGAAGCGCGTAAGCGCGCTGCAACGCGGCAGCGCCGCCTTCGCAATCGAAGTCGTAATACCGATATCCGCAGTCGCCGATCAGATGCGAGTTGTGCACCAGCGGGTAATCGCCGTAGAGCGCCTCGTAATAGACGTAGTTCTGCGCGTTTTCCCATTGATGGGTGACGATCGCGTCGACGTCGGACGCGACAACGCGACATAACGGGTAACGGCCTTCGAACGATGCGATGCCGTGCTTGACGACATCGAGTGCGCGAGCGAAGTCCGCGAAGGCAGGCTCGTCTTTCAGATGAAGCGTGTTGTAAACCTTGACCGCTTCCAGCATGTCCGGGTATGCGCGGTGCGCGCCTTCGCAACAGAGTATCGGGATGAAGCTCGTTTTGACGACACACATGTTGGGCTCGAAGATGCCAGCGCGCCAACGCCGGCGTCCCGGCCGATACCCGAACGAAAGGCCGGCGGGAAAGCGTGCGATTTCGCGTTCCAGCACGACAGGGCTCCATAGATGCGGCAATAACCGCACCGGCGCGCGCAGCGCGTGCTGATAGTAGGGCAAGCCGATTGTTTCGTACTGCGGCAGTGTCCATACCATGTGATACGGCGCGCCGGTGACGAGCATCCCGCTCGGTTTGCCGAATGTCGCGCGCTCAGTATCGATGACGTAATCGTTGCCGACGCGCATCGATACGATCTTGCCCTCACGCCTCCGGAACTCGACGCTCCAGTCCCGGTCGAGCTGCGCGCTCATCTCGATCAGGACGTCGAGATTCACGAGCGCGTCCGCTACGTCCATCAGGGGCGCCGGAGAGTCGGCAAGGAAGTGCTTCGCCCGCTCCATGCGACCTTTGGGACCGCAGACGACGAGATAGACTTCGGCGACGACGGGCGAACGCGCCAGCAGCATGGCCAAAAAAATGCAGTTCTGGTAAATGCCGTTGTCCCACAGCGATTGCTCGCCCTGTTGCGCATGTATCGTGACGCCGACTCGCAGCTTGCGAGACGGAAGCGAATTCGATGTGACGTTGCTCATCTGTACCCCAGTGCTCGAGAAGACGCGCACAGCCGCTTCAATCGTTCGGCATATGCGTCCAGGTTGTCTTGGCGCAACGGATCGACGGCGGTAAAGATCGAGCGAGAGTGGAATTCGTAGTCGTCGACGAATTCCGCGTGATGCGCGACCGCGCGACCGACGAGCCGGGCGCCTTCCTCGATGTCGGCGTCCGGATAGTAGTAACCGGCCTGCCTCATCCATTCGGCGTTATGAATCAGCGGATAGCCGCCGTACAGCAGATCGAGCGCCGTGTAGTTGGGCGCGCTGCGCCATTCGTGCGCGACGACGAAGTCGGCAAACTGCGGCATGAAGCTCACGACGTCGTGCACGCCATGAAACGAGGCCGCGCCATCCTTGACGATGTCGAGCGAAGCAGCAAAATGAAGCATCGTCGGATGATCCTTCATGTGCTGCGTATTCAGCACGTGCATGTGTCGCACCGCGGTGTGATCGCGGCGATAGGCCGCGTCACAGATCAGCATCGGGACGATGCAGCTTCTGACCACGGACGCGTTCGGCTCGAATACTGCAACACGCGCCGCGACGCCATGGCCGACCGTGCCCGAATCCGCCAAGCTTCCGTACTTGAGCCCATGATTCCGAAGCCTCTCCGCACGCTGGTCCACGAATTCAGGATGCCAGATGAACGGCACGTCGAACACGTCGCAGCGGTACGCCGTGCGTAGCATCGGCGCAAACGCGCTGTCCCAGACGATGCCCGGCATCCAGATCTCGTCGAACTGGATGCCCCAGCGATTCTCGCCGCGTCGGCCGAAGATCGGCGGTTCCGCGAGTTGCGCGTAGGGTTGGCGCGCCTGATATAGCACCAGCTTCTTGCCGCGCGCCCGCATCAATTCGAGCCACGAACGTTCGAATACGCCCGAGAGCTCAATGATGACGTCCACCGTATGGCACGCTTCGCGCGCCGGCATGATCCGGAGTTCTCCGGCGACGGACGTTTCGAGCATCGTCGCCTCGGCATGTGGAGCAACGTCGATCAACTCGACGAAGTCGACGAAGGGAAGACGCAGGCAGGCCGCGGCAAGAAAGACTGCGTTCTGATACAAGCCGTTCTGCCAGATGTCCTGCGTGCGCGTGTCGATCGAAATACCAATACGCAACTGCTGCATTTCATGCATGCGTCAAATCCTTCATTGATACACGTACTCTGGTCCGCGAGCATGGCGGCGCGTTCCGAGCGGCCTGCAAATCTGCAAATTCGACAAGCAAAGGCGTCCGACACGTGCCGGCTCGTACAGCCTGCCCGGTCCCGAACGACGCCGCGTACGTGGACGGCTACGCTTGAAACGAGAAACAACGAAACTCGTCAAAAAAAGTCACCGCGCGCCCCGCATGCGGTGACCAAGCAAGACCCGGCGAGCCAGGCGTCAAGCACCGGCCCGCGGGTCGTCATGCGATTACCACTGATACGATGCGCCGGCGCCCCACACGTAGTTGCTGCCGCTGTAGCTGACGCCTGCCTTCACCTTGAGGTTCTGCGTGATGCGGGCGGTCGCGCCGAGCGCGGACGCCTGGTAGCCCTTGAAGTTGGCCGTGCCGACGCCCACCGCCAGCGTCTTGCCCGGGTCGACGTCCGGAATCATCGTCAGCGCGGTAGCGGCTGCGATACCGGAATAGGCATCGCGCGCAAGCGAGTCGATCTGGCCTTGCATGCCGGTCATCTGATTCTGGATGCCCGAAACGGCACTGTTCAACTGGCCGACGTTGACGGCATCCGTCGCATTGACGCCGGCCGCGACGTTAGTGATTCTGCGCTCGTTGCCTGCGGAACCGACCGACACCGTGTTGGCCTCCGACGCGACGGAACCGGTACCCAGCGCGACCGAATTCGATCCCGACGCCACCGCACCCTGACCGATGGCGACACTGCCGCTACCCGTCGCGCTCGAGCTCGCGCCATACGCGGAGCTGTTCGTGCCGGAGGCGACCGCGCCGACACCCGTCGCGGTGCTGTCGGTGCCCGATGCAACCGCATTTCCGCCCAGCGCCGTGCTCGAATCGCCGGTGGCGGATGCGTTCGCACCGTTGGCCGTGCTGCTCGTGCCCGACGCGGTTGCGTTCGCACCGTTGGCCGTGCTGCTCGTGCCCGATGCCGACGCGTTGTTGCCCGTCGCCGTCGAGCTGTCGCCCGTTGCGGCAGCGTTTTCGCCCGTCGCCGTGGTACCCGTGCCGGATGCGGTCGAGTTTGCGCCGTTCGCCGTGCTGTTCTCGCCTGACGCGGTTGCGTTCGCGCCGTTCGCCGTGCTGTCCGTGCCCGATGCCGACGCGTTGTTACCCATCGCCGTCGAGCTATCACCCGTTGCGGCAGCGTTTTCGCCCGTCGCCGTCGAGCCCGTGCCGGATGCGGTCGAGTTCGCACCGTTGGCCGTGCTGTCCGTGCCCGACGCCGACGCGTTGTTGCCCGTCGCCGTCGAGCTGTCGCCCGTTGCGGCAGCGTTTTCGCCCGTCGCCGTGGTACCCGTGCCGGATGCGGTCGAGTTTGCGCCGTTCGCCGTGCTGTTGTCGCCCGACGCGGTTGCGTTCGCGCCGTTCGCCGTGCTGTCCGTGCCCGATGCCGACGCGTTGTTGCCCATCGCCGTCGAGCTGTCACCCGTTGCGGCAGCGTTTTCGCCCGTCGCCGTCGAGCCCGTGCCCGACGCGGTCGAGTTCGCACCATTGGCCGTGCTGTTGTTGCCCGACGCTGCGGAGTCCGTACCGGTCGCCGTGCTGTTCTCGCCGGTCGCCGTCGAGTTCGTGCCGCTCGCCGTGCTGTTATCGCCCGACGCGGTCGAGTTCGCACCGTTGGCCGTGCTGTTGTTGCCCGACGCTGCGGAGTCCGTACCGGTCGCCGTGCTGTTCTCGCCGGTCGCCGTCGAGTTCGTGCCGCTCGCCGTGCTGTTATCGCCCGACGCGGTCGAGTTCGCACCGTTGGCCGTGCTGTTGTTGCCCGACGCTGCGGAGTCCGTACCGGTCGCCGTGCTGTTCTCGCCGGTCGCCGTCGAGTTCGTGCCGCTCGCCGTGCTGTTGTCGCCCGACGCGGTCGAGTTCGCACCGTTGGCCGTGCTGTTGTTGCCCGACGCTGCGGAGTCCGTACCGGTCGCCGTGCTGTTCTCGCCAGTCGCCGTCGAGTTCGTGCCGCTCGCCGTGCTGTTGTCGCCGGTCGCCGTCGAGTTCGTGCCGCTCGCCGTGCTGTTGTCGCCGGTCGCCGTCGAGTTCGTGCCGCTCGCCGTGCTGTTATCGCCCGACGCGGTCGAGTTCGCACCGTTGGCCGTGCTGTTGTTGCCCGACGCTGCGGAGTCCGTACCGCTCGCCGTGCTGTTGTCGCCGGTCGCCGTCGAGTTCGTGCCGCTCGCCGTGCTGTTATCGCCCGACGCGGTCGAGTTCGCACCGTTCGCCGTGCTGTTGTTGCCCGACGCTGCGGAGTCCGTACCGGTCGCCGTGCTGTTCTCGCCGGTCGCCGTCGAGTTCGTGCCGCTCGCCGTGCTGTTGTCGCCCGACGCGGTCGAGTTCGCACCGTTGGCCGTGCTGTTGTTGCCCGACGCCGCGGAGTCCGTACCGGTCGCCGTGCTGTTCTCGCCGGTCGCCGTCGAGTTCGTGCCGCTCGCCGTGCTGTTGTCGCCGGTCGCCGTCGAGTTCGTGCCGCTCGCCGTGCTGTTATCGCCCGACGCGGTCGAGTTCGCACCGTTCGCCGTGCTGTTGTTGCCCGACGCCGCGGAGTCCGTACCGGTCGCCGTGCTGTTCTCGCCGGTCGCCGTCGAGTTCGTGCCGCTCGCCGTGCTGTTATCGCCTGTCGCCGACGAGTTGTCGCCAGTGGCCGTGCTGTTTGTACCCGACGCGGTCGCGTTATTTCCGCTTGCGGTGCTGTTGTCGCCCGATGCAGTTCCCGCGCTTGCCGCGACACTGCCTTGCAGATCCGACACCGACGTGCTGAGCGACGAGACTTGCGACGTCAGCAGATCGTACTGTTGCGCGAAATTCTGCTGGAGTGTGTAGAGTTGCGAACCGTTCACTGCATCCGTGCTGGTTGCGGAAATCGTACCGGCTGCCACGTTCGTCAGGAGGACAGGTGTCGTGGCGCCCATGCCGCCGAGGGTGATCGTCGACTTCGACGAATCGTCGTAGGACACGGCATTCCCCATCGACGTCTGCAGGCTGTCCAGATTCGCATTGACCGTGCTGAGGCTCGTCGACAACGACGTGACGTCGTCCGCCGTGCCGAGCAGCGATGTCGACAACGACGCGATGCCGCTATCGGCGGTGGAAAGCCCCGCCGACGTGGCCGTCGACAGCGACGTCAGGTCGCTCGCCGTGCTGACCAGCGACGTCGACAACGACGCGATGCCGCTATCGGCGGTGGAAAGCCTCGCCGACGTAACCGTCGACAGCGACGTGACCAGCGCCGAGCTGGCGGTCGACAGCGACGTGAGCTGCGCGACGTTGACAGCGTCGGTATCGTTGACACCAGCGGCAACGCCCGTCAGCGTACGCGCGCCCTGGCCACCTGCGAAATTCACCGTCGTGCCCGGCGTATTTGCACCGACGTCGATCTCCCCGGTAGATGAATTTTGTGTCACGACGCCCACACCGACTGAAAGAAGACTCGTCGAAATCGAAGCGATGCTGGTTGCCGTCGAAGTCGACAACGAGGTCAACTGGGACATGTTGACTGCATCAGTCGAATTGACACCGGCAGCGAGGCCACTGAGCAATACGCCGCCGGTCGCATTCGACATCGTCAACACGTTGCCGTTCACGCCGCCCGTCCGGAAATAAATGTTGCCCGAACTACCGTTGAGAACAATCTGCGTATCGTCCGCGGTCATCCCCATCCAATTCGTCGAGCTACCCGCGACCATGCCATCGATCCAACCGGCTGAATTACAACCGTTCCCGGTTATAAGGCCCCCGCTGCCGGCAACATTATTGCTACCACCGTTGTACGTCAAGCACAGACCGGTGTTATTCGCAGCCATTGCCTCGCCGGCAAACGGCCCGGCAACGCCCATCGCAACCAGCGACGCCGCGCCCAGAAGCGACAGCTTAAGCACCTTTTTCAGTCCGAAAGCGGACTCCACGACACTCGAAGTTCCGCCCTTCCGCCCCACTGCATGCTCCGACGCCGCAACCCACGTACGCGCCTTTTCGCACCAGACTGTTTTGAAAATCTTGTTCACGATTCATTCCTCGCTATATTAGTTTCGTACTGCTACACGAATAAAAGGATCAGAAAACGCATACCCGGATCTGAGATGTCCCGCTGGAAGACACGACGGATATGAAGTCAATCGACGATGCAGAATGGATTTTTGACGTTCGCCCGAGGCCGATTACGTCCGTTCCAAACGACCGATTCCGATCATCAAAGATACAGAGGCGCGTCTTCCGGATACATCTCAATAGTTCGAAATGACCGTCGCGTGCAGGAAGCGCGTCGATATACGCCGAGCATCGGCCTTCATGTGCGGCATGTCGTCACACCGAATCTCCATTCGCATAACGAAATGTCGTATCGGCATACGACCCTCAAAGAGAATGGATCATCCTTTTGGCGTTTTCGAAATATCAAAAAACGCGCGCCGCCAATCGGTCGTTCGCTCTCGCGTCGCTCTTCACACGGGGAACCACGCCGCATGGTCTTTTCGCGCTCCGTCAAGCAACGCGCGACCGCGCACGCGGCGCTGGTTCATTTGCAGGAATGTCCGCGTTGGCGAGATAAAGGACCGCGTTGGATTTCGCGATCAACGCTCAATCTCGACGTCCACGCACGCATCCGTCTAGGTGCGTCGCATTCAGATTGGAATCGGAACGGTCCACCGGTTTTCCAGGACCCCGGATAGTTGTCCGGCGTTTACCGGAAGTGAAAACTCGGATCGAAGCGTGCGCCCTCGGTTGCCTTACGTCGCGCGCTCGATTCCGCGAGCGACGACCGGCACATCAACGCAATCGAGAACACGCCGAATTCCGCCAAATTCCGTCGAATGCTGTACGAACGCCTGACGCACGGCATCGTTCGGCAGAATCCCGTTCGCAAGGAAGTCGAGGCGCAAGCCACCGACGGCTTCGACGCTTGCCGTCACTTCTGTTCCAGAACGATTTCGACGCGCCGGTTTTGAGCCCGTCCTTCGTCGGTCGCATTTGACGCGACCGGATTCGATTTTCCGAATCCGCTCACGACGAAGCGATCCGCCTGCAATCCTCGCTCGCGCAGATAGTTCGCCACGGTACGCGCGCGACGAGCGGAAAGCGTGTTGTTGTAGGAGTCCGATCCAATGGCATCGGTGTAGCCGGACACTTGCACGACACGGAAGCGCTTGCCCTCCGCCTGTCGTACGACATCGTCCAAATCGCGCTTCCCGGACGGCTTGAGGTCGGAGCGATCGAAATCGAAAAGCGCGTCGCCACGGAGCAGGACGTTCGCCGCCGGCCGGCCTGGCACGGGCACAGACGACACGATCGGCGCCGGCGGTTGAAGCTTGACCGGCGCATCGCAACGGAACACCAGGCGATCCGGCGTGCGGCCGTTCGGCCCGCTCGTCTCGAGAACGTGCACGGACGGCGATCCGGGCTGGATCGCGCAAAGTTCCTGGGCTTTCTTCAGACACGATCCGGTCTCGATGAACAGGCCGGTACACTCGACTTCGAACATCTTCGCCGCAGCGTCGCCGTTGTTGATCGGACGCGCATTCACCGTCGGACCGGAATGGACGGTACATCCCGCGAACGCGAATAGCACGAAAGTAATGATGAGATTTTTCATGTTCAACCAAGTTATTTCTTCGATCCGGTGGCTTCACGCCGCGCGTCAACGCGCCGCCGCTTGAGGCGCTTCGCACATAAAGGTGATGGCGCTCGGCTCCGGTTCACCGACTACCTTGACGCGCGACTTTTCGCAGATCACCGTCGCGCTTCGCTTGCAGACTTCCGTTCCGCCGAGCAGCCCGGAACACGTCACCCGATATCGTTGAACGCCGTCTTCCGCCCTGATCGAGTAAATATCGGTCAGAGGCGTGGAGTAAGACGAGCAACCGGCAAGGGCTGCGACGAGCAACAGCGCGATATATTTCATGATGAATCAGTGTTTTGACGGACGAGCGATCGGCCACGGCGGAGGAGGCGTGCGGCCCGCGCGCATTGACCGGCTGGAGACAGATGCGCGCCGAAGCGAGGCGGGGGCCACGGACCGGCGCGGCCATGTTTCGCCCGCAAGATTAACGATGGACACCCTGTCCGGATATCGAAGTTCTACGAATGTGGACGCAGAGTGCCAACGCCGTTTCGGCGGCTTACGTCGTGCGGGTGGAAGAGAAATCGAACGGATGCGGGCGCGTGAGCCGACTGACCGTCGCCGCGGCGTGCGTCACTTGTAGCTGATGGTGAACGTCGCAATGCCGTTCGCCGCGCCCGGCGTCACCATGCCGCCGGTCTGGTAATAGCGCGCCGTCATCGGAATCGTCAGCGTCGTGCCCGCGGTCGCACTGCCGGCATCGAGGGCCGTACCGAACGTCACCGGCGCCCCGCCCATCAGCAGCTGAATGCCGACCCCGGACGCCACATCCGAGCGCTGCGTGAGCGCCAGTACGCCCGACGCACCGGTACTGTCCGCCGTTGCGGAAAACGTGAGTGCGACGTTGTACGTTCCGGCCGGCTGCGTGCAGGTCAAGCCGATGTTGAAATTCTGATCCCCGTACGTGGAGCCGATCCCGGAAAAGCGGTCGACCCGCACGTCGCCGAGCGGCACATTCATGCTGCGCGAGCCCGTATCGATGTCGCAGGTATAGGAAACGAACGAAATGTTGGTCAGCCCGCGGATGTAATGCGAGCCTTTCCTGTTGTTCGTATTGCTATCGAGATAGAACGCGGGAATGTCCGCCGCGCTGACGGCGCCTTGCGCCGGCGTGACACCGGTCTTCCTCAATTCCAGGTCGACGGCCCCGCTCGCATAGCCGTTCTTGCCGCCGAGGTCGACGACCATCGGACTCTTGATTTGCTGCGCGGTGTTGCCGCCCTGCCCTTCGTAGGTCAGCCAGAAGGTCAGCCCGTATTGCTGAAGCGTCGAGCTCAAGTCGGCGCGCCATAGATAGATATTGCTGGTATCGATCAGGATCAGCTTGCAATAGGTGCTGAAGGCGATTCCTTTCTGACTCCACAACACCGTCCCCACCGGAGCATCGGACGCCACCGTGATGGCCGGAAGCGTGGCGAGCGTCTTGTCGCCTTCGCAAGTCGCCGCTTGCGCGCCGATCGGCAGCGCGGCAACGGCAATCCACACGCAGCGCGCCGCCGTGCGCGTGCCACTGGAATCACGGAATCGCGCGCGCCATACTCGTTTCAATTGCATGTCGCCTCCATGGCCGGATACGTACCGACCGCTCCTTTCCCGGGCAGCGTGTAGTTCACCCGGCATCGGTTCTGCCGCTCCGCGCCCCAGCGAACGATGAAATGTCCTTCGAGGTCCGGCAATCCGGCCACGAACGTTTCGCCGTCCAATCCGACGACGCCGAGCGCCTGTCCTTCGTCGTTTTCGGCGGTCGCGCCCTGTGGCGGAGACGAGCCGTCGGGGCGCGTCAACGCGAACAAGGCCCGAAGGCCAACGACGGAATCGAAGCGGGTCTGAACGACCGCTGCGCGAGTCGGCACGACTTCGCTCACCGGGTTCCGGATCTCCACGTCCTGCGGCATCCGGCGCTGATCGACGACGATGCGGTTGACGCGATATGGATTCAAACGCGGAATCACCGCTTCGCCGGCCCGATTCGTGCTCACGCCGGGATGCATTTCGAAGTGAACGCCCTTCACGTTCGGCACGTCCACGACCGCCACAGTATCGCCAAGCGGCTGCGTGAACAACAGCCCTGTCTCATGCCATAGCAGTCCACCCGCCGCCGTGAACGCGGCCTGCGAATATCCGCGGCCGCTGCCGATCGACGCGTCGTAGCGGCCGAACGGCGCGAGGTAACTCGTCGATGCCGTCCCGCTGACGTCCGACTGGTTGGAATGCGCAACGCCCACGCTGTAATTCAACCGTTGATCGCTGCTGCTGCCGCCGACCGTCATCTGCTGATTGACGTGGTTCTCGTTGTTTCGGCTAACGAAATACGTGACGTTCGAGCTGCCGCCGCCCGCCGCATGCGTTCGTGCACCACCCAAAAGCACTTCCAGCGGCATCGACAGCGACAACGACACGTTCCAGTTGGACGGCACGCCGTTTCCCTTGCTGTAGCCCGCATAAAGTCCATAGCTGGCTCGTCCCCAGTTTCCGCTATGTCCGAGCTGGTACACGGTACTGCGCGCCGCGCTGCCCCAGTACGTCTGCACGGCCACGGTCGCGTACATCGAGCCGAAACGGCCAAGGCTCTGGTTCACCGTGCCTTCCAGGCGCTGCCGTTTCGCGCCCAGCGCGGCCGGCTCGCTGCCGTCGCGCAGTTGCACCGCATCGGCGAAGCTTCGATAGCCGACGGTGGAGTAACGGTACGCGAGCAGCCGGAAGTCCGTGCCCCAACCACCCACGGCCTTCGCATAAAGCACGCGAAACGCGTGCCCCGACACGGTGCTGCTGTCGATCAGATCAACGGCGCTGCGCGCATGCGTCACGTCGAACGATACCGCCCCGATGTTGCCGAGATTCTTGCCGATTCCGACCAGTATCGATTGATACATGCCCGACCCGATGAACCCACCGTATAGCGAAAATTCGCCGGGCAAGCCGCGTGCAACCGTCGCCATGGCGAAGCTCGGGTGCGAGCCCGAAATGCCGTCACGGTATTGACCGGCCGTGACGTTGTAGCGCCACGAGCCGTCGCGCAACAGCATCGGCACGGCGGAATACGGTTGGGTAAACGTCGTGACGTGCCCGTCAGCCTCGGTGACCGTCACTTCCAGGTTGCCCGACGACGAAGTCGGATAGAGATCGTCGATCGTGAACGGTCCGGGAGGCACGTAGGTGCTGTAGATGACAAAACCGTTCTGCTTGATCGTCACCTGCGCGTTGGTCTGTGCAATGCCGTGCACGGTCGGCGCGTAACCCTGCAGGCTGTCGGGCAGCATGGTTTCGTCAGTATTGAGCTGTACGCCGCGAAACTGGAAGCCGTCGAAGATGTTGGAGGGCGTGGTACCTTCGCCCGCCATCAGCCGGCTATTCCAGCCGGTGATGTCGCGCTGCACGAACGTGTTGATGATCTGGAAGCGGCTCTTACCGTCGAGCCCGCGCAGGAACGACGACGTGTGCGACAACCGCCACGCACCCAGATTGATGCCGGTGCGCAGGCCGGCGTACAGCGTCGTGCGCGAGTTGACGGACGCGTAGTTGCTGCCCGCGTATTGCGCGGCGCTGAGCTGGTAGTCGAGCAGTGCCGCGTTCACGCCCTGATCCCAGCGCGCCGGGTCCACCGAGCCGCGCGCGCGGCGCTTCAACGCGGCCTGAGGCACCGTTACGTTCAACTGCAGTTGATGGCTGTCGAAGTCGACGCGGGCGTCGGGAACGCTGTCGGCGATGTCGACGCATGCGTCCCCGCCAGCCTGCGCCAGCCGGGGAAACGTGGCAACGTTGACACCCCACTCGTCGAGCATCCGCGCGGTCAGACAGGGAGTCGCGTCCTCCCCATCCGCATGCGCGCCGTCGAACATGAACGCGATGTCACGCCGGTCGATCGCCTCGCCGTTGACAAAGACCGATACAAGATAGACGCCCGGCAGCACGCGATTCGACGTCGCATACACGGAAAGATCCGCCCCGCCCCGGCCGCCGCCCAGCTCGAGAAAGGCCGGATCGAACTCGAACGCTTGCTCGCCATGAGCGGCTGACGAGAGCGCCGTCAGCGCGGCGGCCAGCATGGTGACTCGAATGCGCGAAGGGCCGACATCGGCAACACGATGCCGAATCATCGCATCCTACTGTGGCGAAGCCTCGGGCGATCCGGCAGGTTGCGCGGTCACTTCCGTTGCCTGCGTGACGGCGCCGTAATCGTTGATGGTGGTATAGCTGAATTTGACCGGACCGACCTGCGAGATCGTCCTGGATGGAATCGGGATGATCAAATCGCTTTTGGGATTCACCATGTCCGCGTTGACGCTCGCGTTCTGCGTGGCCTGAACCACGATGGTCGAGAAGGTCACGTGATACGGCGTCGGGTTGCTGACCTTCAACGCCGCTCCCTGCCCGATCGGGCTCGGCACGACCGACCATTTGAGTTGCGACGGCGCGTCGGCCGCGCTGCCGGCCAGACCCGTCGGCCGATAAAAGAGCTTGATGCGCGTGAGCACGGCGATCCTGAGCGTGTTGACGTCCACCTTGCGCTTCCCGGTGGGCGGGATCTCCTTCACGTTGATCCAATAGACGGATTCGACATCCTGCGGCAATCCCGCGCCCCGCTTCACGTGGCGCACGCTGACGAGCTGCTCCTTGCCGCCGTCCAGACGAAAGAGCGGCGGCGTGACCGTAAACGGCATGCGACGGGTGTTGCCGTTTCCGTCGTCGACGAAAATCTGAATCACGTACGGCGTCTCGCCCTTGTTGCGCACGGCGACCGACGTATCGCGCGCGTCAACTTTTGCATCGAAAACCACCCGAGTGCCGCCGACCTGAATGCCGGCATAAGCGGCGACGCAGCTCAGGGCGAGGACGGTGGCAACGGCGGCATGACAAACGATAGGCAAGCGCATGTTTCGTCTTCTCTCTCTGGAAAATCACGGCCAGGGCGCCGCGTCGGTGGAACGGTCTTGCATGCTCGACCGGCGCACATGCGCCGGACGGTTCGGAGTCCGTTACTTATACGTCAGCGCGAAGACCGCCGTGGCATTGGCCACGCCGCCCGTCACGGTCGCCGAGGTCGCGATATAGCGTGCCTCGAAGTTGAACGTATTGTCGCCCTCGGCGATCGTGTATTCCTTGCTGCTCGAGCCGATGCTGATCGGGGTTCCGGCATCGTCGACGAGTTGCAGCGCGACCCCGCCCGCTCCGCCAACCGTCGTTTGCAGCGCCGTCGAATTCGTGCTGTCCGTCGTGCCCGTGAACAGCACTGTCGCGCCCGTCGTCGACGCACCGCAATTCTTGAGGACAATCTTGAACGCGGTGGCGCCGGTGGTCGATCCCGCTCCGCTGAAGTCGTTCGCAAAGACCTTCGCCATGGTCACGGTGCTGCTGGTGGCGGCCGTATCGATTTCGCACGGGACGTCGGTGATGCTGCCGGTGAAATTGATGGTGCCGGTCGTGGCGGTCTGCGAATGAGCCGCGCCGATGAAGACCATCGACAGCAGAACGGTCACCAAGCCGCATTGCATTCGTTTTGCTTTCATCCCGACTCCCCTCACCAAGACCAGTGAAACTAGTTTAAGGGACGCAATTCTCCGCGTCACTATTTATAGCGAACAATCACTTCAACACGACTCGCCTTAACCCGCTCAGCCTCGTACCATTTCCGGTCGCATTGAATGAATATCCCAATATGTGGTCAATAAATTCCATCTATATTACATAGTTATTACGAAATAAATTCACCATGCACCGATATGACGCATGCGACGATCCATGCGACGAAATCGCATCCCATCGATGCGTGACATTGCCCTCGAATAGGCGCGTCAATTTGTCGTCGATTTCGGAACAAAGAGGTGAGAAACCTCGCTACGCACGGGCGGTATATCACCCGCCCGAAACAAGAATCCTGCCGATCGACACTGAAGCGAAGGCCCCATTCTGACCACGAGAAACCACTAGATCGGGCTCGTCGTCGGCCATTTGATTGTTAGGAGGATTGACTGAACGTTCCGGCCGCAAAGTGCGGGAACGATAGACGCGACGACGAGGAATAGCCGAGCGTATTTCTGGAAATGACGATTGCCTTCATGACGACAATTCTTGTGTCAAGTCAATTGTCATGCCGCGCAAATCAAACAATGACATTGACGTTCGCTACTATTGTTAATAGTCTTTCATGATGTGTCCAGGAATCCGAATCAGTGGCCAATTCTATTGAGCGCGAGGCAATTATGACTCGTGGAAATCCCCTTCTTGTACTGGTTCTGTTGCTTGTGGCGTTCCTTGCTGCGTGTGGCGGCAGCGATCTCCATCCGACGGTTTCTCCACCTGCCGGCCTGAATTACAGCGTTCCGGCGGTGGTCTACGATAAAGGGGCGCCGATTATTCCCAATCTGCCGCACAGTAGCGGCGGCTCCATCACGAAGTACAGCGTATTGCCCGCCCTGCCCAGCGGACTTGCCCTCGATCCCGTCACCGGCGTGATCTCGGGCACGCCGTCCGCCGCCACGCCCGTCACGGTGTACGTTGTCACAGGCAGCAACAGCGCCGGCAGTGTCACGGCTCGTGTGCAGATCGAAGTGGAGGATGGCGTCGCTCCGCCGGACAGCCTTAGCTATCAAGATAACCCGGTCGTCTATGCGGCAGGCGCACAGATCAGCCCGAATATGCCGACGACTTCTGGCGGAGAGATCACGCAGTACGCTGTCGCGCCCGCGCTGCCGGCGGGGCTCGCTCTGGATCCGCAGACTGGCATTATCAGCGGCACGCCAACCACCGTGACGGCGCCGGCGAACTACACCGTTACCGGCAGCAATAGCGCGGGCAGCGCGCAGACGCAGGTCAGCATCGAAGTGCGGGCACAGGCCATCCCGCCGACGAGTTTGACGTATTCGGACCCGGTGCCGGTCTACGTGGTCGGGCAGGCAATCACGCAGGACATCCCGCAGGCCGGCGGCGGCGCCGTTGCTGAGTACGCCGTATCGCCGACGCTGCCGGCCGGTTTGAGTATCGATGCGCAAACCGGAGTGATCAGCGGCACGCCTCAAACCGCGCAGACCCAAACGATCTATACCGTCACCGCCGGCAACAGCGCGGGCAATGTGACAGCGCAGGTTGCGATCACCGTGACCGCGACCGCGCAGTGGTTGTCCGTCGACGATCTGGCCCAAGCACGCCACGCCCACACCGCGACGCGACTGCTCAATGGCAAGGTGCTGGTTGCCGGCGGTGCCAATAGCGTTGGCGGCTCCTTGGCTTCCGCTGAGTTATACGACCCGGCGACTAACACGTGGTCGACCGTTGCGAGCATGAATCAGGCGCGCAGCGCCCATACCGCGACGCTGCTGCCCAATGGCAAAGTACTGGTTGCCGGCGGCGTAGGCATCTCATTTTCGAGCGAGGTGTACGATCCGGTTAGCGATACATGGACGGTGGTTCCTGAGGCAAGTTCCTTCGAACCTAGCGCATCGCGCAGCGCCCATACCGCAACACTGTTGCCCAATGGCAAGGTAATGATTGCGGGCGGCGTAGACGACGTTGGCCGCATCCTGCCCGTGTCATTGTCTTCGGTCGAAGTGTACGATCCGGCCAATAACGCATGGGCGCCGGTTACCAGCATGAATCACGCACGCAGCGCCCATACCGCGACGCGGCTGACCAATGGCAAAGTACTGGTTGCCGGCGGCGTAGGCATCTCATTTTCGAGCGAGGTGTACGATCCGGTCGGCGATACATGGACGGTGGTTCCCGAGGCAAGTTCCCTCGAACCTAGCGCATCGCGCAGCGCCCATACCGCAACACTGTTGCCCAATGGCAAGGTAATGATTGCGGGCGGCGTAGACGACGTTGGCCGCATCCTGCCCGTGTCATTGTCTTCGGTCGAAGTGTACGATCCGGCCAATAACGCATGGGCGCCGGTTACCAGCATGAATCACGCACGCAGCGCCCATACCGCGACGCCACTGACCAATGGCAAGGTGCTGGTTGCCGGCGGACGTGGCGCGTCACTATCGTCAGCCGAAGTGTACGATCCCGCCAATAACGCATGGACGGACGTCGCCAGTTTGAATCAGGGGCGCGCCGTTTATGCTGCGACGCTGCTGCCCGATGGCCGAGTGCTGGTCGAGGGGGGGCACGTCAGTGCTGGCGGCCTCCTAGGCTCCCTGTCGTCAGCCGAAGTGTACATGCCTTGACACGATGGAATGCGCCATGGGGCGGCCTTGATGACGGCACCGATTGTGCGCAGGCATTCGGCGCCATGCGGTGTGTCAAGCATCCTTGGGCGGCTAGATCCGCGGCGTGGTGCCCGCATCCGGGTAATGGTGGGATAACGGGATTCCGCCATGGTGGAGATCACTGGACCACTGAAGGTCATGTCGCACAAAAGTCGAGAGAGGTGGCCTCGCTCGTTCGGTCAGTGTTCTGAGATTTTTGAGTGGAGCATCCGAGGCAATCATGCTGCTGATTTGATCGCAGGCAGTGTCGCGAAGTATGCCTCATGGACTTGCCCCTGCATGACCGGACAGGCGGTCACGCTAAGGTTGGAGAATTTGCTTGCTGGCGAAACTCGCGTGGTGAGCGATATTTCAGGGCGCTGTGTGGATGCGACTTGTTGTAGTGGCGAACACCACAATGGCCAAGTTTTACAGCGCCGTTCTGGCGTCGGGCTTGGGCGTCCACGACACGTAATCGCGCTTCATCGTTTTGACGAAGCTCTCGGCCATTCCATTGCTCTGCGGACTTCTCACGGGTGTCGTGACGGGCTTCAAGCCGATTTGCTGCAAGAACGTCAGCGTCCCGTCGGTAATGTAGCAGGAAGCGTTGTCGCTCAGCCACTCGATTTCGTCGTCAGCCTTCAACTCACCGGCGAAGCGGTTTTCGACAGCCTGGAGCATCACGTCGCGCACCATGTCGCTGTTGTACCCGCCCGTGGTCGCAGTCCAACTCACGGCTTCCCGGTCGCAGCAGTCCAGCGCGAGGATGACGCGCAAGGGGACGCCGTCGTCGCAGCGAAATTCGAAACCGTCCGAACGCCAGCGGACGTTGCTCCTGTCCACCGCAACCTTGCCGTCGTGTCGCCCCATAGAAGGGGCATGGCGAGGCCGACGTTCGAGCAACATGCCGTGGCGACGCATGACGCGATAACCCGTCTTGCATTGACACGAGGTTGGCTCAGCGCGTCCCGATTTCGCCTCAGCAGCGCCCATGCTTGCCGGTAGCCGTATGTGGGCAGGTCAGCACCAGCTCTTGATGTTCGGTGACGAGCGGCATGTCATCCAGAACGGGCGTCCTGCGCCGGTCGACCCATTCAGCAGGGCGCTTCGATTTGACCGCAAGATTCGAGCGCGACACACCCAGGACGTCACCCCCCCCTCTTCATCGGTCGTCCCCCAGCAGCAATGGTAAGTGCGCAATCAATTTTTTTCCCAGCAGTCGCTGGAGATCACGAATCTGCTTCATCGCGTCGGCCAGCTCCGATGCCGGCACCACACCTATTCACCGGCACTGACGGCTGGCAGGCTTCCATCGTGAGAGCGCTTGCGCCAGGCGAACACTTGGTGCGCATTCACTTGACGACGACGGGCAACCCCGGAAACCGTGGCTCCGGGCTCAAAAGTCTCGCGTACTATCGCGAGCCTTTCTTCAACGGAACGGCGGCGGCGCTGTTCAAGCTGCCTCAGAACCTCGACGGGTTCCCCGTTAGGCATAGGCTTAAACATAGGCGTAGGACTACCTCATAGTTTAAGCGTCACCTCGGGTCCAGTTTTCGTGAGGGGGCCGGCCCACTCGCCGCCAGCAGAATTATGCAACACCGCGGTCAAAATGCAAAATATCAGACAAATGGTAGATTTTTCTAATTTGACATTGAAAAATTGTCCAAGTATAGCGCCCCATCAATTTCGAATGACTTGATTAGTTTTCCCGGTGGGGCGGTGTTTGAAAATCGATCCCCCGTGGCAGCATCTCGAAGCGTAATGCAGCACGCATCCGATCCGTCACTATAAAATGTATGCAGGCGAATGGGAGAGCTCAGCGATCTGTATCCAAACTCAACGTGGCGAGGAAAAATCGTAAATTCCAGCTTACCATCTCTTACAAGTAAAGCATGATCAGTTATAAATGGCGGATAATTTACACCACCTTCCAAGCTAAAGTTGTTTTCTGACGTAAAATCAATGTATCGCGTTCTAACATGCCTTCCAAGTCCACCCTGGGGAATTTCTTCAAACCCCTCTCCCCATAGAATGGCGGCAGTTTGATCGGAATCACTGTAAGAGAAAGCAACCCTACCATTTTTATTTATCGGAAGCTGAACTCGCACGACCGGGATCATTTGCCCATAAAGAGAATTATATCTTCTTTGGTCGTCTCTGGCGTTATTTAGGCCAACGGTATCTCCATATAAATAATAAAATGCGTAAATTGGTAAAGTTTTCCCTGAGCCAGCAGGCCACGTGGCCAAAACCAATTCATTATGGCCCGCCCACTGAGCTTGCGTTAATTTATCTCTCGAAAGAATATTTTGAAAAAAATGATTGGCAGTATCCTGACCGCCTTCCCGAGTACTCCATCCGCATTGATACGCTTGCGAACCATTTCCGCGATTGAAATGAGATATCCATTGGTCAGCTGTTAATACTCCCTGTCTGTCGCATGGAACACTTTGAGCGGGATACGTAGTAGAAGGGCCGCACCCTTGCTCCGTTGGCCGGCTAGCGGTAACACCATTCACAGGGAATACGCATAAAACCCCAATAGAGTCGCTCTTGCCATTCGGTGTAAAGTAAACCGGATAGAAAATCAGCCCACTATGAAATCCACTTCCTGAGTAATTGTTATCTGTCCGAAGCCAAGAGAAAGAAATCCCTCCTCGCGTTATTGATCCCGGAGAGGGATCCCAAGGAAGAAATGCTGGATTGCCAGAATCAGTGCCGCGAATCATAACGCCACTACATAAGAACGCCGGGCGCCCGGGTGTGCCGCAATCGCTAACCGAGGTATTGTACCATTGTCGCAATGGTATTGTTGCATCTGGGTCTCGACTGGCTATCGTACTCGCAACCGGAAATTCAAGGCACCCGGACAAACAAAGAGAGACAAGCAATATTACCAATCTCCCAAGGCTCACATGCAGTTTCATTGCCTTTCTCCTACATCATGAATCTTCGCAAAAATTAAAACGACAAAAATTCACAATCATGAATGCCCCGAAACAGATGCAAGATTCATCAGATAATTAATCTGATGAATGTATTAATAATTCATCGTGATGTTATCAATAATAATTGACCCGTCCAGTTGAATCTGGCGTATAAATTTTCCCGGCGGGGCCGTAACAGATGCCCACATGCCAGAATTACTTTGATTGAGAGAAATGCAACATATATCTTCTCCGGCATCGGTTGCCGTGCGCACCAAAATTACCGGGGACAATGAAATATATCCAAATTTAATTGATTTTGGATATCCTTTGAATTCCAATCTGCCATCACGAGCGAACGCCGATTTACTGGTTAAAAAAGGTGGATAAGATTGATTTGTCAGAACGTCTATATTGTATAGTGATTTAATATCGAAGCGAGCGGTTGAAAGGTTGGTTCCCGCATTTCCGCTGGGAGATGACTCAAAATCTTCAGATTGACTCTTCCCGGCAACTTGATCTGAATCATCATACGAAAACCAAACTTTTTCATCATTGGTTCTCGGAGGACTGAGCTGAATTATAGGAATAACAACGCCATATAATTCATGATATCGCTGTTGATCATATCTTGCCTTCCCTAATGCACCGCTATCGCCAGATAAATAAAAGAAAGATTGAATTGGGAGCGATGCACCTTCCCCCCGCCTCCAGGTTGAAATTCGAATTTCATTATGAACATCCCATATTCCAGGATAAGGGCGAAACAACTCTCGAGCAACAATGCTTTGATAAAAGCGATTTGCTGTGTCGCTGGATGAGCCAATACGCACCCCCCATCCACATATTGTCGTGTATGTGATATTTGGTATAAATCGACTTACCCATTGCTGACCAGTATTAATGCCCTGGCGTTCGCATGGAATGCTTGTCGGCATGTTCTGCACGCCGCCACATCCTTTTTCATCCCTTACGTTTGTATGCGCATCGTAAGGAAAAACACATAGAATTTCGAGGTTATTAATTTTTCCGGGCGGAGTTTCGTGGGCTGGATAAAAAATAAATCCATTGTGGAATGGATAGAATTCCCGGAAATTGGTATCACGTCTATACCAAGAGAAAGAAACCCCGCCGCTATCGATTGATCCCTGACTAGGATCCCATGGAAGAAAATCAGGACTAGAATCCGTGGCGCGAATCATTACTCCACTACAAAGAAAAGCTGGATTAGTTGCGCTGCCGCAATCGTGAGTAGTGTGATTATACCAATCAACCAGCTGAGTAACGGCGTCTGCGCCGGTTTTTTCGAGATTAGCCTGAATGAGTTGTTTATCTTCACCCAAACCCCTGGATACTCCCGTCAAGCTGCCGATCGATGTGCATGCACCCAAAAATAAAATAAGCGCTATCGATATTAACGTAGAGCTTTTTTTCTTATTCATGGCACCACCTCCGATTGCTTGAAAATGGAAGTTCTAAAAATACGAATCGAGGAATTTAAGGAAACATCGGTTTATCAGGTTCGGCGGCCATCGATGACGCAGCAGAGTACGTTGTAGAAGGAAGTTCACGGAACCGGTCCACGACCGTGAGGCGGCAGATCGGCTTTGCAGAAGCAGAATGTTCTGGCAAGAAGCATGTGATAAAACGGCAGTGCTTTCAGGCAGAGATGGAGAAGGTAGTTCCATGGCAGCGTTTGCTGTCGACCACCGGGCCGTACTATCCGAATGGCGAGAGAGGCCGGCGGCCAATCAAGCTTGAACGAATACTGCGCATCTACTTTCTGCAGCAGTGGGACGGGCTGTCGGAAGACAGCCTGGAAAACGCGCCGCCCCCCAAGGGGACTTCCTGCGGAGCGTGTGACAGCATCGCGATGCGCACATTCGGCGGTATCGATCTCGCTGTCGAGAACGGACCGGACGCGACCACGCTGTTGAAATTCCGGCGTCTGTTGATCGAGCATGCGCTGACACGGAAGTTGTTCGAGAAGATCGGCATCTCGCTGTGCGAGCGTGGGCCGATGATGAAGAAAGGGATGCTGGCCAACATGACGATCATTGAATCGCCACCGCCGACCAAGAACGCGGAGAAGAGCCGTGCCCCGGAGATTTATCAGACGAAGAAAGGTAATGCATGGCATTTTGGAACGAAAGCGCACATTGGCGTTGATGCCGAGTCGGGGTTGGTGCATAGCGTGGTCGGCACCGCCGCGAATATCTCGAACATGTTGCGAGCCCACGTTCTGCCGCCCGGGAATGAAGAGGGTGCCTTCGACGATGCCGGCTACGTTGGCCTGGACATGCGCGACGAAATGAAAAAGCCGGTGACGTGGCACGTGGCACTCAAGCGCGGCAAGATCAAAGTGATGCCAGAAATCCCGCTGAAGGATCTGGTGATCGCAGTCGAGCGAACCAAGACACAGATCCGCACGCGGGTCAGGCATCCCTTTCATGTCGTCAAAAGCCCGTTCCGTTATCGCAAAACTCGATACAAGGGTTTGGTCAAGAACGGTCTTGTTGCATAAATCGAGTGCAAGAAGGAGGTATTGCTCATGGTCATGATCACAGGCGATGCGACCGGATTGCGGGCGTGCGATGTCCGCCACGCGGTTCAGGACGCATACGCGGATGGCGGCCTTGGTCGCCTGCGAGTCAGTGCGACGCCCGCACCGACGATTACCCGTGAGCGTTTTAAAGCGGGACATCGCATTCTCCGCGAGCGAGCGCCGATGATAGCCGCTGCTCTTCTTCCATTCGCGACGGCCGAGTTGTGCGATCGCATCGACGGCGTCGTTGCGCCATGTCGCGCCGGAGGTATTCATCGACTCATGAAGTGGGTCTTCGCGCGGCGGAATCGAGGGCGTCGCGCCGCACGCGGCGATTGTGGCGTGATATGGCCTGGAGTCGTCGGGCTCATCACCGTCAATGACATCGGGCCGCTCGTCGACCGGGATCTGGTCAAGCAGTTCAGCCAGGACGCCGCCGGCGGCAACGTCCTGGTGTGTCATCAACGCGGCGCGCAGCTGGCCGGCGTTCGCGTCAAGCGCAAGATGCACCTTGCGCCACGTGCGACGCTTCGAGTAGCCATGCTGATGCACCTTCCATTCGCCTTCGCCATAGTCCCTGACGCCTGTGCTGTCGACCACCAGATGGATCGGCGCGCTGTCCCGGACGATTGTCAGTTGGACCTCGGGCGTCCGCGCGCGGCGGCACATCGTCGTGTAGTTCGGCACGGGCAAGGTGGCGAAAGCCTGGTCGCGCAGGCTTGGCGCGCAGCCCCGCGGCGCGCGCGGCGGCAGGCGGAACACGCTCTTGAGACCCGGCAGCGCCTGAATCAGCGCATCGCCGTAGAGGCGCGGGCAACCGCGCCGGGACTCCGAGTCGGGTGTGCACGCACGGGCGGCTTCATCGATCCACATCGTGACGTTACCTCGGTTGATCAGGCCAGCGTTGTAGGCCGCCCAATTACTGACGCGATAGCGTGCCTTCGGTACGCGCGTCTTGCTTGCGTCCCTGCGCATCTTCTCGGCAAAAATCGAGAATGTCCGCAGGAACTCAAATTGTTAACAGAGCCCGCCTCCGGATGTTGTGCGTATGTACGTCAGCATGCCTCGTCGCCAGCCAAGTTATGTAACAACGCCTTCAAGAACACGACGCAGTTGTTCAGCCTGTTCGCTTTGGCACACTTGGTGATCGCGAAAAATCTGCTGCGCTCGCCTCATGAGGGAAATCCGGTATACGCATAAAAGTGCGGGAAGTAGACCTCGTATCCGAACAACACTCACCTCAATCTCAACAGAATTACTGCGCCATTCAGACAATTGCTTGCTGAGCCGCCGACAATGCCGCGACAAATTAATTGATCCACATTTATTTAAAATAAATTAATAAACAAGTGATACATTATCAATTATTATGCCTCCCTTTATTCTCAGGCTTTTTATCGTCTTTCCAGTATCGGCCGAGTTCGAAAACCACTCTCCAACTTGAGTGTCTCGCAATGTAATGCAGCATTTTTCCGTTCCAGTGTTGTCGGTCGTAGATACAGTTATTGGCCCGGACACAGATTTATACCCAAATTTTACAGAATGCGGCCAAAGTGTGAAGTTTATATAACTATCGTCAGATCGAAGTGCCTTTCCAGTCAAAAATGGAGGACTGTTGAACCCTGAATCAATCTCTAAAGCCGTCGTCCTTGAGCTTACGCTAAAGTACCTAAGCCTGATGGAAGTTCCGGCCGGTCCGATGGGCAGAAACTCGAAAGTTTCTTCCGAAGTTGTAGGCACATCCTGATCTGCATTACTGTACGTAAATTTCGCCTGCCCGGTTTTAGTTGACGGTAACTCGAGTCGAATAATTGGAATTTTTTCTCTATAGGAATTGAAATATCGGCGCTGGTCAGTTTTTGCGTTGGCCAAGGCATTCGCAAATCCAAGTTGGTAGAAAAAAGAGTGGATTGGCAATGTGGCGCCGATGCCGGTTGCCCAGGTTTGAAGCATTATTTCATTTTGCACTGGCCACCACTGCATATCCATCAGATTTCTGGCAAGAATATTTTGATAAAAATGATCGGCGGCATCTTGCTGATTCTCTCTTGTGCCCCAGCTGCATTGATATGCATATTTGCTAGGCGTGCTATTAAAATGGGCAATCCATTGCGCCGCAGTGGTGATCCCTTGATTTTCACATGGTACGCTATGATTTGGATACGCTGTACTCGGCCCGCATCCTTGTTGCGTCGGCCGGTTAAATGTATCAGCATCCATTGTGTATGCACAAAATACCTGAATGTCTCCTTTTTTTCCGTATGGGACGTATAATGTTGGATATAATATATATCCATTGTGATATCCGAAAACGAGATTAGAAAAATTGTTGTCGCTTCTGAGCCAAGAAAATGATGTTCCACCTCTTGCTATTGCTCCCTGAGATGGATCCCAAGGGAGGAATGCGGGATTGGTTTCTGTCGCGCGAAGCATTACCCCGCTGCAAAGAAAAGCCGGACGACCTCGGTTGCCACAATCTACGTCTTTCTTGCCATACCATTCAGTTAATTGATGAGACGCCTCTGGCCCGCGAACTGATAATATAGATTGATACGTTTCCGAATTTCTTAGAATCTCTTGGTTATACCCTTCCTGATAATTGGTAGCACATCCAAATAACACTGTGGAAATGCCGACAATAGTGACAATTCCGCGAAATGAACGATTCATTTTGCACCCATTCGCGTTGAAAATAAATTCTCGTTCGCCATTATTGCGCATGACATTTGCATATCACCTAACATACATACGCACAACATCCGGAGGCGGGCTCTGTTAACAATTTGAGTTCCTGCGGACATTCTCGATTTTTGCCGAGAAGATGCGCAGGGACGCAAGCAAGACGCGCGTACCGAAGGCACGCTATCGCGTCAGTAATTGGGCGGCCTACAACGCTGGCCTGATCAACCGAGGTAACGTCACGATGTGGATCGATGAAGCCGCCCGTGCGTGCACACCCGACTCGGAGTCCCGGCGCGGTTGCCCGCGCCTCTACGGCGATGCGCTGATTCAGGCGCTGCCGGGTCTCAAGAGCGTGTTCCGCCTGCCGCCGCGCGCGCCGCGGGGCTGCGCGCCAAGCCTGCGCGACCAGGCTTTCGCCACCTTGCCCGTGCCGAACTACACGACGATGTGCCGCCGCGCGCGGACGCCCGAGGTCCAACTGACAATCGTCCGGGACAGCGCGCCGATCCATCTGGTGGTCGACAGCACAGGCGTCAGGGACTATGGCGAAGGCGAATGGAAGGTGCATCAGCATGGCTACTCGAGGCGTCGCACGTGGCGCAAGGTGCATCTTGCGCTTGACGCGAACGCCGGCCAGCTGCGCGCCGCGTTGATGACACACCAGGACGTTGCCGCCGGCGGCGTCCTGGCTGAACTGCTTGACCAGATCCCGGTCGACGAGCGGCCCGATGTCATTGACGGTGATGAGCCCGACGACTCCAGGCCATATCACGCCACAATCGCCGCGTGCGGCGCGACGCCCTCGATTCCGCCGCGCGAAGACCCACTTCATGAGTCGATGAATACCTCCGGCGCGACATGGCGCAACGACGCCGTCGATGCGATCGCACAACTCGGCCGTCGCGAATGGAAGAAGAGCAGCGGCTATCATCGGCGCTCGCTCGCGGAGAATGCGATGTCCCGCTTTAAAACGCTCACGGGTAATCGTCGGTGCGGGCGTCGCACTGACTCGCAGGCGACCAAGGCCGCCATCCGCGTATGCGTCCTGAACCGCGTGGCGGACATCGCACGCCCGCAATCCGGTCGCATCGCCTGTGATCATGACCATGAGCAATACCTCCTTCTTGCACTCGATTTATGCAATGAAGCTCAACAAAGCCGCTGACAGCCAAAAATGGATTTCAGATGGTATTAATCAGATATATGCCTTTTGTCATTTAATGAATTTCATGACGCCACAGATGCCTTTCAAATTCTACGTCGGTCGTTCATAAATTCAAGCCTTTCGAAACTGTACATTTTACAATTTTACAAACAATTCGCTTCGATCAAAATTGTGATTGTGCTTTATCTTACTTCGAGCTTCCAATGCGATCTCAAACGTCCAAAGAGCCTCCCGATCTAGCTAACCCTGATCCGGTGCGGAAGCGCAAGAACATCCTGCGGATGGCCCAGGAAGAACGCGATCTGTTCGTTGAAGCGGCCCCGGCATTGAAGAACAATATCAACAACCGGCTTACGATGAGATGGTAAAGGTACACATGGATGTCTTCGAGAACCAAGGGTGAGGGTAAGCACGGAAATGAACCTCCCCCGAAATTTCGCTTTCCATGATGCCGCGTATAAAATCGACTAAAAGGAGAGAAAGAAGGAATGTTCAATGTACCAGGTCAGATATACACGGAAGAGATGTGTACCCTTGCGTTGCCGCGCAACTTTAGATGCCTGAGAATTCGAATCGAGAGCTTCGCCGCCATAACACGGGCTGCTCATGAAATCGCCGACTGCGTCAGTTGTTGGCGCTGATTCAAAGTTCACCACATTTTCATTTTTTCCACACAATTAGCCTCAATTTATAAAAATTTATCTTATCAACCACCCCAAATATAATGACAACATCTCTAGCGCAATTTATGATTTACATATCAAATTAAATGTCAATCATGATAATAATTTATTTAAGTTTTACACCAATACATTCTGCAGCAACCTGATTTGGCCCATCGGATATATATGACGCAAAAGATCCGTCATATGGATCAAAGGCCCAATGGGAATTAGAGACGCTTGTTGGGGTGGCCGACCATGCATAATAGATGCCTATCTGCGGCTTCCCATTATAGGACACGTATGCCTCAGTCCATTCAGATATAGATGGCAAGCGGGCTCCCATGTCACTCAGTATGCTTGAGCAAAGAGAGAATTGAGCAAATCGGCCAGATTTAATTATTATGAAAACATTGGATACAGAAAGAGGGTACGATTTTTCTTGACCAGATTGGTCTCGAACAGTAATTGCAGACGATCCATTTCCGAATGATGTCACCTTTCCTGTTATTGAATCGACATAAGCGATGGAGGAATTGCTCGAGCGATAATGATATGGAGGCTTCCCTCCGGAAGCCCGACGTTGCATTGATGCATCTGTGTAAGGCAAGGGGGGCGGTGTCGATGTAACGATAGCCACACCTTGCAGATATGCGGGAGATGTATCCAGTGTCAATGGCTCGCTGATGCCTTGATCGGCCTCGCTATACGCAAAGGTGGCTTTGTCATTGATGGTTGACGGTAGGGTCAAACGAATAATAGGAATGACCTGCCCGTAATTTTCGTAGTAACGCATTTGATCGTTTCGCGCGTTGGCAAGAGCTCCGGATTTGCCAACCTGATAAAAAAACGACTGGATAGGAAGATTGGCACCGTAGGCGGTCGGCCAGGTAGCTAGTCGCAATTCATTCTGGATTGCCCACCATTGCTGGCTCATGGCTTGCCTGGCCAGAATATTCTGATAGAAACGATTTGCCGTATCCTGCTGTCCCCCTCTTACGTTCCATCCGCACTGATATCGGTATTTGTTAGCACCCTGGTTAAAATGACTGATCCATTGCTGAGCGGTCGTGATGCCTTGTTCCTCACACGGCCGACTTTCCGACGGATAGGCGGTGTTCGAACCACATCCCTGAAGTGTATTTCGGTTGAATGTGTCTGCATCCATCGGGAAAGCGCAAAGGACAGCGATATTGTCATCTTTCCCCGGCGGGGTGTCGAGAGCCGGGTAAAAAATAAACCCATTCGAATAATTGAAGACCAGGCTCGAAAAATTGTTATCCATGCGTAGCCACGAGAAGGAGACGCCACCGCTTTGTATGGAGCCAGGACTGGGATCCCATGGCAAAAATGCAGGGTTGGTTTCGGTTGCCCGTAGCATTACGCCACTGCACTGGAAAGACGGGCGGTCTGGATTGCCGCAGTTTAGATCGGTTCTGTTATACCAGCCATTCAATTGAACAGCGGCCTCCGGTCCCCGCTCGACGAGAAGCGATTTCGGCGATCGCGATTCGTTGAATGTTCCTGTTTCCGGCGTGTGTGGAGGCGATGTTGCGCATGCGCTGAGTAGTACGGCGATAATCTGTACAAGCCAGATTAGAATTCCGTTATATCGCATGATCAGTCTCCAAAAAATGATATTTGACTGATTATTTCTGATTCTTGGTCAGTGCCAATTCCGTTCAAGGGCAAAGATCCATGTTGCACCGTACATGGTCGGCATGGAGCCGGGCATCACTTGAAGATCGGCAAGCATCGCTTCAATGTCGAAGCGTCGACGCCTGTTGGGTAATTCATGCTCGTCCATACGCTCGTCATGTCGATATCTTCCCGGTTTTGGCTATCGATAGAGTCTGGTGATCATGCTAACGTTTTATTATTAATGATTTTGATTTCGTTGATCATGTCCTTACAATGATTTCCCGCCGAAAAATTGTCATTGTGTTATCTATAATTATAAATTTCCCCGCAATACACGCGAAAATTGAAGCGGCGCATCGGAATCATCCAGCCGACACTGTAGTTGATCAGGACACTGGAGCCGCTATTTTCGGTAACCCATGTCGCTGGAATCTCGAATACAGAGGGTTGTCCCTTGTGACGACGCGCTGTATTTCGGTGTGCCGCGTCACCACGCCATCCCATCGGACTCGAACCGTTTGGTCGTTTTCCACCCCTGCATACAAGACCGCCACTTGTGTGCGAGCTCCGTTAAGGGTGGAGGCAGGAAGCGTCAGCGATTGCCCCTCGACATGCAAGGTCAAAGTATCGGACGGATACACCGGGCCACCCAGTCGCTGCTGCACGCTATAGCTGATACGAACATCGCAACCGATTGCATCAATGATTTCCATGCGCGGAATTCGAAAATCCATCGGCCCGGGGAGGCCGACTTGACGAATTTCCGCGTTATAAGTCACTGATCCTACCCACTGGACCTGCACGGTATCCATTCCGGCCATGTCGTTATATCGGCACACTTGAACCGTGATGAACTCGGCGTTGTAATACGCGTCGATACCAAGCTGGTCATGATTTTCGCCCGTCGCTCCGAGCATCCACGGAACAGGAAGCCGCAACTGTGCCTCATTCACGGTCAGGGTGAGCGGTCGTGGCGCAGTCGCGTCGTTGGCGTCCGATGCGACGTCACAGAAGATGATTGCCGGCGCGGCAGCGCCCGCGACTATCGTTGCTCTGGAAACATTGAAGCCCAACGTGCTTTCACGGTTGACGATTTTGGGCTCGCTGCCGAAGTTCGTGCGACCGCGCCAATGTAACGTCACTGTATCGCCGGCAGCATATCGGCCATCAAGTAGCAATGCGGCTGTATCTTCGAGATCTGGCTCTATGTAATAAAGCGGAAAGGGAGCCAAAACACCAATGTCAACACCCGCGGAACTCGCTAACAACAGGCCATCCGGCGTCATGCCAGTTGGCAAACGTCCTAAAAATTGAGATGGAATGAAAAGAGGATTCGTGATGCCCTTCACGGTGGCCGGCCTGTGTCGTAGTACGCGGATCGGGCGGCGAAGCATCAAACTGGGCGGACGAATCTGCGGTTTCATACATCACCTCTCGATAAGGAGCACGGGGCAAGTCGCACCTTATTAAGTGAGTGTCGATACGAGTGAAAATCATCAATACACGCGATGATTCAAGCAGTAAAAATTACAAAATCGCATCAATAAATATTCGACCAATCAGGCAAATAGGTTGGAAAATCCTTTTGCAATTTTCAATTGCGCATGCAAACCATAGATCAGCCCGCTTGACATGTATTAGCCAATAATACAATGTAAATATAAAGATTATTTTTATAATCAGATCCTGTGTAGCGCGAGTCGTCAGAGCCCGAGTCGTAAGATTGACGGCACCAAGGCTTGCTCAACAGAGGACATCATGGACGCAGATCACGTTACCGAACACGATGTCTCCCAGTCCATCACTTCCTCATGCAAAGGATGAAGAGGCTCCTATACTGACACAGTAAAACTAGGGTCTGTTCACCCGCCGAAAACTTCCTGGATTCGATCAATCCAAGGTGCCGACAATCAGTCTCCGCACAATGACTTCAAGCGAAATTCATCGTATCTTTGCTTATTTTGCAACCCAAATCTGTCTTATTTTTCTGAAATTCATTCTGCAAGTCTAGGCGGCGCGATCATTAATTCAAGTATTTTAAAAAAATTACATTTTACAAAATGGAAGGCGACAGTCCACTTCGCTCTTACATTGCGATCACAACGAAGTCGTTCCGATTTGTTTTACCTGTAATTCCGAACAGGTGATTGATTCCAGATATTTCCATCGTTCTCAACGAGAGGCGTGAAACATTCCATTTACAACGTCCAACCGAGCGCATTTTTCGCCGTAACGGCAAAAAGAGACTCTTGGAGGATAATCGACTGATGAATGAATCGCTCACATCCTGCGAATAGCAGAGAACAGATAGTATTCATGGATGGCGTGGCCAGGCGCGACGCAGCAGAACGAGCGTCCTATCACTGACTCGACAAATTCAGTAGCGTCGAGATGCGCATCTGCATCGCCCCGAGAATCTCGCACCGTGAAGAGCCGATTTGAACAACGGCTTGCCGTCCGGAGGACGATAATCGAGGCGCTGAAGGAATTCGAGCAAAGGGGCGCCGCGGCTTCGCCGCAACCTTCGGCGGCACGGCGATGTATCAATCACCAAACATAGCGCAGTCCGGCGTTGAATCCCCAAGGTTGTTCAATCCTGTTGCCCTTGCCGTAGGTCACGTCGCCATGCAACTGCAATTTCGACGACAACTGAGCGACGACGCCGGCTCCGATCTCCACCCGTGTACCCGCCAGATTGTTGTTGAACAGATTGCCGTTGACGTTGACGTCGTTACTGCGCGCAAACTCTTGCACGACACCGAGCTTGAGATACGGCTGCATCACGCTTCCGTCCGCCCATTCGAAATTGCGCCCGACTGCCGCGCCGAGGCGGGCCTGCAACGACTTGTTGGTGCTGCCCGACGCCTGCAATCCATTGTCCAGCGTCGTGCTGGCGCCACTCGCCAGAAATGCGGACAACGTTATCGACGGCTCGACGAACCATCGATTACCCAGCGGGATGTGCCGCCCCGCTTCTACCGATGTTCCCAATCCGTAGTTGGTATAACCGCCATTAGCTGGCGTGCCGTCACTCATCGTGACCTTCGCGTTGTTTCGGAACACGTTGCCCTTGATGAGACCATCGACAAATACGCCGTTATCGCTCAACCAGGTCGCGTAACCGCCCAAGTAAAAGCTGTCGACTGAACCCGTGGTCGCGCTGCCGAAATCCAGATCGCTGCGGCTGTATCCGCCCAGTACGCCGACCCGCAGACGACCGTTGGAAACGTGTACCGGCGCGTCCGTACCGAGCGAAAGGCCATACTGATTCTGCTGATACGACAGATCGCCTGAATTGACCAGATGCCGATTGCCGTAAGTCCGAGCCCAAACCTCGGCGCCGTCACGCCCCAGGCGCACGTCCCCCATCCTGCTGCGCAGCGATGCCAATTCGCCGTACCACACCGTAGATGAGACGTTGAATAGACCAAGCGTCGATTCCGTCGACGGCGTCGGGATCGGATTACCGTCGTCGCCGCGCGCCTGCACGAGGTACCAGCCGTTGCCTTGCCGCTCCAGTGAGTATTGGAAGGCTCCGGCGTCGACCATGCCGCCGTTGCCGACTGCCTGGAATGTGGCGTCTCCACCGCTGGTTTGCACGACCTGCAGGGGAGCTGCGCCCTTGCGCGGCTCTATACCGGTATTTTGAATAGCCAGCCCATGATTGCCCGAAGCAGTGCCGAACAAATTCAGGAAGTCGCCCTGCAGAGATGCCAAATCGACATGCATTCCAAAGGTGCCGCTACCCGACAATTCGCCAACATCAAGGCGATGGAAAGGCCCGCCGCTCTGACTCAGGTTGATCGTGCCGCCGCCAAGCGAGACATTGGCCACCGACGCGTTATCGACCATATTCCACATCGCAGCGCTGTTGACCGCGAGGTGGCCGACATTAGTCAGCTGGCCCGTGAGCACGGCACTTTTTTGCAAGGTGACAGTTGCCGCGCTGGAGTTGTCGACAACGACGTTGCCGTTCAACACGCTGTTGTCGACTGTCAGGTTGGCGGTGTTTCCATGGTTGACTTCAAGCAAGTTGCCGTTGCCGCCGATCAGATTCGAACCGTTTGCGACCATGAGATTGGCCGTGGCGCTGGGAAAGCTCGGGACGACACTGTCAACCACAATGGCTGCACCCGAGCGTCCCTCAATGGTCGACTGATCGAGGTTCAGGTTAGTGGTCCAATTGACGTTGGTTTGTCGTTCGGCGGTGATCAATAGACCGTTTGTATCCCCTGCGATATGAGTTCCGTTCGTCGCGCTTACGTTCCCGCCGAATAATGTGCCGCCGATGCCCGAATTTAGCATGCTAGTTCCGTTGCGCGTGGCGTTGACCTGAGTGTTGGCCAATGTCAAGTCGGCGCCCGCGAACGTGATTAGTGCGGCGCCTGCGCCGGAAAGCGTGCTATTGGCAACCTGGGCGCTCGAACTCGACAAATTGAAATTGCCCGCGGCGCGATTCAACGCTAACGCTGCGCCTGACGTATTGACGACGGATGCCTGGCTGAGCGTAGCCGTACTGTCGCCCAGGCTGAGCGCGGGGGCGCTGCTCGAAGCGCTAACCGAACCGCCAACAACGGAAACGCTCGAGCCTGAATTCGCAGAAATGGCATTAGTTTGACCGCCAGAATTCACTTTAAGGGACGCGCCGTCATCCAAAGTCCAAGACTCGATAGGGGAGCCGGCATTCACGGTCGCGGATGCGCCGGGGCCAATCAATGTGCCGGCATGCGAGCCCGTCGCAGTGAATGCCAGTGCTACAGCGAGTGCCCACGGTGTTCGGCGCCAGGGAGAGATGAGAGAGGGGGACATAGAACTCCGAGCAAATTGTGAGAGAAAATATCAGCCATTTTCCCGGATGCTTTTGGCATTTCAAATAGGACGGGTACGAAAACCTCTCTCGGAGACATATCGCAGCACGGCCAGCAGGCCATGATGACCTGAATTCTGCGATCTGAATTTTATTCAAATCTTTAAGAAAGTCAAATTATGGAATTACTTAATTCCACGCTAGATAGAACATCCTATTCATCACATCAATTGTTGATATTGCACTGCGGGAGAGCCGGAATGTGTATTTCGCGCGAGCGACATCGCAGCGCCGCCCTGGGAGGCTTGAGGATGCCGAATTTGGGGAATTTGTGGCTATTTATTGACAATAAAAAGTCGCAATCCATTCGAAAGAATTCTGAATCGCCACCGTATAATGTATAAATATAAATTGTATGATAATTGTTTTTCTTGCGGGAATTTCGTTGAATTCTATAATTAAGTGGTTGAGTTAAAAATTACAATTTAACTTCAAAATTCAGATTTGATGATGTAAATTTTATAACTTCGTGGAATTGGGGCTCGTCGAGGTTGTATTTGTTACCTGCTCGGATAATGACTGGTCCCGGTGGCACGTAACCTTCGAGCGCGAGATGTGTGCGGTGATTCGTGGGCTTTCAATTTGAGTCGGAGGGCATGATGAACAAGCGAAAGACCGTATCTGGTCAGACTGCGCGTGAGCGTGCTGCCAGGGTAGTTCGAAGCCTATCTCGGCAAGACGAGGCATCCGTGGTGGAGGATCTGTTTGAACCTGAGATCGATCCTGCAGCGCTGGCCCCGCTTCGTGGAGGGGCCCCTGCCGACGGTCTGCTTCTTGCATCGATCAAAAACGATGTGCTGAACATCAGGATTCCGATCAAGACCGATCCGACTGAAACGGTGCCGGATTGGGATGGATTTCAATTGTTCATCGACGATAGTCTCTATGACAACCGGCAGGATGTGGTCGATGCGGACCTGACGGCGGGCTTTGTCAATCTCGTGATCGCCGCGGCGGATCGCCGGGAGAAGATCATGCAGACGCCGTACAGAGTCCGATACCGTAAGTGGAAAGGACCGTCATTTCTCAATCAATACACGGATTGGCCGACGGCCATACAGTTCATCGTCGATTTGACGCCACCCGGTCCACATTTATCGAATCCGTTCATCGATCCGGACATCGTGAAAAGCGGATTGACTTCGGCAATGTTGACCGATTTGGGTGACAAATTGCCTGCCGAAATCTATAGCTACGGTTTCCAGGCACTGGGGGACAACGTTTATCTGATGGTCAACGACATCGTGTCGACGGCGCCAATTACACGAGATGACGTGACGAACGATTTCGTTGTCGAATATCCGCGGGCGTTGATCGAGCTGGCGGATGACGGTCCTGTGGATTTCAAATATAGAGTCGAGGATCGCGCCGGAAATATGTCGACCGACTCGGATCCGACGACGATCCGGGTGCTGCTCAAGATTGCCATTGACGACCTGGAGCAGCCTGAAGTTCCTGTGTTTGCACAGAATGACATCATTGTCGACGCCGATGCGCGTGCCGGCGTGCTCGTGCAGATTCCATTTCATGACCGCATCGAAGCCGGGGATGAAATCGTCGTGGTGTGGGGAGGGCGAGATCAGGAGGCGCGCGAGGTGCTCGCCGCTGACCTGCTTGATCCGGATTTCGTGTTCGGCCCGGACGGTGGCATTGCCGTGCAGTACGAGGAGGTGTTGGCCGCATTGGACGGCGCCACGCGGGGCACGGTTTCCGTCGCCTACAAGGTACTGCGTGACGGCTTTACGATTGGGACGTCACCGGATCTTGACGACGTGCTGATCGACCTGACGCTCGCGGGCGGAGAGGATCCCGATCCGACCGATCCCGTGCACGGCTTGCTGCTGCCGCTGACGATCCGTCCGCCATCCGGCGCGGGGCCCGACAACATCATTCCTCCGGATCAGTTCGGCGATGACGCGACAGCCGTTATACCGTGGGAAAACAAGGACGGCGATCCGGTGTTCGAAGAAGGAGATGAAATTCAAGTTTACTGGGACGGCGCAGCCGCACTTGCGGCTCCCTATACGATAGAGGCCGCCGACGTAGTCGCGGGAGCCGTTCCTCCGCAGACCGTACTAGGGACCGTTATCGAGGCCGGGGGCAGCAATCCCAGGTTGCCGGTTCATTACACGGTTACGCGCACCCTCCAGCCGCCCCCTGCCGATCAGAGCAATACCTCGCTTGCGCCGGATCAACTGGTGGACGTCCAGAGTTCGGATGACCTGCCGGGAGGCGCGCCTGGGCTGTCTGCAGGTGATTTTCCGGAGGCGCAGGGAACGCCTGGCAACCGTGTCGTGACGATCGCAGTCGCCCAAGGCGGGACCTTGTTTCAGGTGGCGCATTACCTGAATCAGGTAGCAGGGGATACCGTGTTCCTTGAAGCGCAGGCCTATACCGGGCTTTCAGGGGGCGCACCTGTGGGTGACAAGCTGGAACAACCGATTACCGTTAAGGATGGCGAAGAAAATGACCCCGTGAATTTTCTAATGCCGCAGACTTTTTTCCTCATCGATCCGTTGGATGCATCGATAGGACGTGTCGTGGTGACCTACACGGTCACGCAAGATCGGCCTAACCCTATTCCAGTGACTTCGCCTGCCACGACGGCAGTTACCGATGTGCGCGGATGGAAACCTTAGCCTGAGAGTTGACGCGCTGTCGGCAGCAAATTGAATTGGTATGTCTCGGAACGAGCGGGAAGGAGACGGGATCATGTCTGAATTTCGGATGGACGGCGGTGGTTCGGCAAAGCGAATGCTCGCGGAATATCCGGCGCCGCAGGTGCCGAGCGCGGACGCCAATGGCGGCATCCGCTATCAGGATGTGCAGGCGCCTGACGGATTGATCCAGGTCCGGCTCGGGCCGGTCTTGTCGCCGCAGCCGATTCCGGGCGATCTGATCGAGCTGTTCTGGGGCGAGGATCCGAACGATCCGAACCTGGACCTGAAGCCGCCCGCGGCTCAGTTGACGATCCAAGAGGTTACGACGTACTACGTGCTGAACGTGCGGGCCGCGTTCGTTTTCGAGGTCGGAAGCGGCATGCAACCGGTGTTCTTCCGTCTGAGGACGTCGAGTGCGTGGCTCTATTCGGAAGTGACGCCGATCGACGTCAAGCTCGACGTGCCGGGCGGCTTCGATCCGGAGTCGTCGACGGAGTGGATCAACGAGAACCTGTCGCCGCCGGTGCCGGAGTCGACCGACATTGGCGAGGACGAAGCGGCGAAGGGCGTCGATGTGTCGATCGCGCCGTGGGAGAACATGGACGAGGGCGACCGGCTGACGCTGGCCTGGAGCATGCAGCGGATCAGCCATCCGCCGCTCGAATCGGACGACGTGAATCAGCGGGTGGTGGTGCATGTGCCGCCGGAAACAATTCAGGCGGGAGGAGACGGTGATGGCCTGATCGTGCGCTATGAAATCTACGACCGGGTGAAGAACTGGTCGAAGTGGTCGCTCGAGGTGCGCGTGAACGTGGAGGTCGATCCGAACTTGTTGGCGGCGCCGTTGGTGGTGCTCGCGCCGAACGGGGAACTGAATCTCGATGAGTTGGGCAGTCAGGACGTGCAAGTGATGGTGACGGATACCAAGATTGCGCCGCAAAGCCAGATCGAGCTGACGTGGAACGGCCAGACGGCGGATGGCAATCCGGTGGTGCGCACGGTGCGGGGGACTTATACGGGCGCGTTCCTATTCCTGAATGTGCCGAACGAAGCAGCGGTAGCGGTCGCGCAGGGGCTGGCGGTGCTGTCGTATACGGCGACGCTCGCGAGCGTCACGCAGCGGTCGCGCCGAACGACGGTGCGCGTGATCGGCCGGCCACTCGTTCTACCGGCGCCGGCAGCGGAGCACGTAGGCCCGGACGGCGTGCTTGATCCGGTCGACGTTCCTCCCTCGGGCGAACCGGTGCTGGTGACATACGATATGCTGCCGGGCGATACCGTGATATTGCGTTGGCGAGGCCGCACGAATTTCGACAGCGAGCCTAAGATCGTCAACCGCGAAAGCTCGCTGAGCTTCAATGTCCCCCGGGCAACGATCATCGAAGGTGCTGCCGCGCCGGCCTCCATCTTTTACGATGTCGCGTCGGACGCAAGCGACCCGACCGAATCGCAGCGGCTTCCCGTGACCGTGAATGAAGCACAGTTGCGACTTCCTGCTCCCTGGGTGCTCGAAGCAACGGGCCCCAATCACGACCAGCTCCGCATCGCCGCCTACTACAACGCCGAGTACATCATCGTTCAAGTGCGCCGGTATGACGACATGGCCAGCGCAGACACTGTTCGGGTTCAATGGGTAGCGGCCGTAACCTACAACACAGACGTTCGTCCTGTCGTGCTGCCCGGGCATATGGACTTCCGAATCCCGCGCATGGAGGTCATCGACGCAATCGGCCGCGACGCGCGCATCAGCTATTCCGTACAGCAGCGTCTAGGCGGCCCGGTTCATCCGTCCGACACCTTGATCTTGCATGTCGAGGGGCAGTCGCTGACGCTTCCCGCTCCCACGCTCGACGGGGCGCGCACACAAGTGACGGTCTTGTATTCCGGTATGGAAGACGACCAAACCGTTCGGGTCCGATGGGATGGCGTGGTAACGCGGCATACTGAAATCCAGCGTGTCGTCAAGGGACAACCCTCCGTCTTCGATATTCCGGCGGCGTGGGTGACAGAGAATAGCGGCTCCAGAGTGCTGATCAACTACAGCGTCGGATGGATCGACTCCGATGCACAACTTCAATTCTCTCGAGTATTGCGCATCAATCTCTGATTCCCGCAGGAGAAAAATATACAAACAGCATGTGAAATAAAATGAGATCGATGAAATTTGACAAAGGACTTTAGTCATGAAATCAGATGGCTTCAGATATGTGCTGGTCGCGGCGCTGTGCACATTGCTGATTGCATGCGCAACCAGCCCGCCCCCGCCTGTCGTCGTGATCGAGCCCGCACCAGGCGCTCCCCAAACGGCGCAGGCGCCGTCGACGTCATTGGCCGTCGCAGGGCCCGAAGCCGCAACCCAATTGAACGGATGGTACAACCGAACGGATCGTGACTGTGGCGGCCTAAGCAAACCGGCATTTCTCTGCAGCGGCGTGATGCTTCGTGCAACGGAAACCAACCCCGCCTTCTTTCCATGGGATCCCAGCCCCGGCTCCATACAAAGCGGCGGTGTCTCCTTCTCGTGGCTGCGCACGGACAACAATTTCGCGAATCTGGTTTTCAACTACAACAACGGGTTCATTTTTTTTCCCGCCCTTGAAACCCCCTCTGACAAGGACAGCAACATCGCCGTGCTTTGCGCTTTCCCGATGGATGCGGACACGAATAACCGGAATTCGCTTCAGGGATGCGGCCCGAGCAACACTTATCCGCTGGAAAGCCGGCCGTGCAATGAGCAGGGCATCATCACCGCCCAGCAGTGGATCGACCACTTCAATCTTGGCGCGAACAAGTATCAGTACCAATGTGGCTGGAACGTGAGAGACGGGCAGATCGACACGGCGAATCGCTTCTATCAGGCCATCCTCGCCAGGCAAGCCATGATTCCGCAATGGTGGGCCGTCCAGAACGAACTGCGTCTGGCGACCTGGCCGACCGGCCATGGCGCCAACCTCCCTATTCAGTCGTTCTTTTATATATCCGGAAAGCCTGGCGCCCTCGCCAACGCGCAAAACGACCAGCTGCGTTTTTACGGCAGTTACAAAGAGGTGGTGCCGATCGTTCGTTTGACCCTCCCGGCCAATTCGAGTGGCAAGGCGACGTTCGCGTACAGCAGCGACGACCAGGCCGTCGGCGACGGCGGCCCGCCGCCGCTCGCAATCGACACAACGCCCGTCACGCTCAGTGGCCGGGTTTATCTCTTGCCGGCTTACCCGGCTCTCCTGCCGGGCGCGTGGCCTGCCAACACCACGATTCAACGTACCGCGACCGGTGGAATTCCGCCGTACAGCTATCAATCCGGCAACAGCGGCATAGCAGTCGTCGACAACAACGGATACGTGACGGTGCGAGGCAACGGCACCACGGCCATTACTGTCCGGGACAGTACCGGCGCGGCCAAGAGCTATCAAGTGTCGGCAACGGGCGTCATACAGTGCGTCGGTCTCGGCAAAGGCACTTACTCCCAGATCTCGAGCGTCGCCGGCTCGCAAGGGGCGCACATCCCCAACATGGCGCAGTTGCGCGAGATGAATGCGCTATACGGAAGCCGCTGGCCGATGGGAAATGATTGGTACTGGTCTTCCGACATACAGGCCTATCTGCCTTTCACGCGATACTGGATAAAGAACATCGTGACCGGGCAGGAGGGACATAACTATCACTACGGCAGCCATTTGGGAGTCGGCATTCGTTAGATGAATCGGCATTCGTCCAGCGTCGTTCAATTCGCGGCGAATTCTGTTCGAAGCGCCGCCGTTTGAGCCCTTTATCCGTTGCGGGCGCCGGCCCGCAACGGCCTGACGAGCGAATCGAAACGCACTCGTTCGACGCCAAAAGCGATTGAACGTCCGGCCGGGGCGGCTGCGTTCTTCATGATCAGCCACCGAATTTAACAAACGTCCAGAATATTTCCCCTATCCGAGTTCCCCGATGAGAATGGCGTCATCGTCATTACCGGTGCATCCGCGCTGTCCACCCCGTGTTGGGAACCGCGGCTGCGACAACGTCCAGGTTGTCCCAGCGCAATGGCAGCGCCGCTTGAGGAGTCCAATGCCGCAGCACCGTTTCCATAGCGAGGAACATCCGTGCATTCACCCCCGACCAAAGTCGTCATTGCCGACAGCCAGCCCGTCATGATTTCCGGGCTCGCATATGAGCTCCAACGTGATCCGAACATACAGGTGGTCGGCACCGCACGGAGTCCGGGCGATCTCGTCGACATGCTGACACGGCGCGAGTGCGACGTCGTCATCTCCGACTACACGATGTCCTCCGGCTGTGAAAAATACAGCGACGGCATCGCGATGTTGTCGTTGATTCGACGCCGCCATCCCGGTGTCGGCCTCGTCGTGTTCACGGCAATCGACAATCCCGGCGTGATTCGCTCACTGTTGTCGAAACACATTTCATGCATCTTCAGCAAGCGAGACCATGCCGACGAAATGCCGGCCGCCGTGCGCGCGGCCAAGTCTGAAGAAGCCTATCTTTCGCCGGTCATCGCCTCGATTGTTCGGGAGAGCAAGACGGACGCCCCGACCTCGAGCCGCGGTCTCGCATTGACGCCTCGTGAACTGGAAGTCGTGCGGCTTTTCGTGTCCGGTCTCACGATCAACGAAATCGCCGCTCGCCTGCGTCGCAGCAAACAAACGATCAGCTCACAAAAAAATAACGCCATGCGCAAGATGAGCATCAAGCGGAACATCGATCTCATCAAATATGCCGTCGACACGAAGCTCGCTTGCTCAATCAGCGCAACCGCTTCGTGACACGCGCCGCGGGCATCATGCCTTTCCGGCGGCAATGTCTCGTTCATGAAGTTGCGGACATTTTCATTCGGAGTCTCCGAGAGCCGGCCAGATAAAAAGAAACGAGGCGCATCGAAAGATCTGCCGTGCCGTCTTCCGATAGCCGCCTCAGACGGCATGAACGTCAAAAAACGTCCGCGTGATCTTTTCCGATTTGCTTATTGGCGATTTCATCAGCGCCGACGAGCTTGCATAAAAGTCGTCGCGAATTAATATTCATTTATGCAACTATCATGCAGTTTGCTTCCGTTCGATTTTCTAACAATAACCTTTCAAAAGATCACCTAACCCCAGTTACGATCACGGGCTCGTCCATGCAAACGGAATTCAGAAAACGCATTGCGATCCTCGAAGACGACGTCAATCAAGCCAAGACGCTCGCAGCCTGGCTGGAAAAAGCCGGTTACGACACGGCTGCCTGCGACGACGGCGATCGCTTTCTCGATCTCATCGAGCAACAACCATTCGACATGTTGCTCCTCGATTGGGACGTTCCGGGCGCGTCCGGAATCGACGTCCTGCAACGAACTCGCGAACGCATCGCGCACGCAATGCCGATCGTGCTCGTCACTCAGCATGACGAAGAAGCCGACGTCGTCTACGGCCTCGAGCACGGCGCGGACGATTATCTGGTCAAGCCCGTCACTGAAAATATCCTGATCGCCCGCGTCGGCGCGCAATTGCGCCGCTACTATCCCGCGGCTCCGGCCGAACCGGTCATCAAAGCCGGAGACTACGAATTGAGGGGCTCGCGAGTCATCACGCTATGCAGCCAATCGATCGATCTGCCCGAACGGGAATTCAGGCTTGCTCAATTACTGTTTTCGAATCTAGGCCGGATCGTCACCAAGAAGGCGCTCATTCAGAAAATTTGGAGCACCGATTCGGATGCCAAACTGGAAGAATCGGCAAAAGGCAATCGCAGTCAAGAAGCGATGCTCTCGACCTATATCAGCAAATTACGCACGCTCCTCCGGCTCGGCGCACGCCACGGGGTCGTGATAACCGCCATCTACGGATATGGCTATCGGCTGGAACAGATCCGCGGCCAGGGAAGCGATGAGAAACGGACCACTTAGCGCGGCCGCACGATTGTTCTCTGCTCCGCCGCCGCGTGTGCGGCGGTCGCTATTCCGAAGAATTGCCGCGTGCGAAAGCTACTGAACTTCTTCGCGGCGCTCGGAAGCGGCCCGATCGTATTCATGTTCGCGATGTTTGCGCTGGCGCTGCTGGGCTCGTATCCCGCAGGCGGAGTCGTGTCGGGCACGCTCGACCGCGTTCTGTTCGACTTGATGGCGCGCATGGTCGCACACAAACCAACCGGCGACATCGTCGTCGTCAACATCGACGAACCCACGCTCACAGCGCTCGGCGCACGCAACTTGCCGGCCTACTCGAAGGCATTGCTCGATCGAATGGGTCTTGCCCGGAGCATCGTGCTGGATTTGCCCCTTGCGCCCGGCTTGGATTACGGCAGCCTCGAACGAGGCATGCAAGATCATCCGCAGGTCATTCTGGTACGGCCCAGCAACGCCACCGACGTCTCGGGCAATCCGGTCCTGCCGCTGCCGCGCGCGCTGGCCGATCATGCTGCCGCGATCAGCCAGCGCGACGTTACGATCGGCCACTATGGCGTCGTGACGGGCTTCGTGCCGTACATTCGCACTGCGAGCGGAACCATCTCGCATATTGCACTCGATGCGCTGCGCGTCGCGCGTATCGAAGCGCCCGTCCCGTTCGAGGACTACCTGGAACCGTATGCGCCGTCGGTCGATGCGGAACGCGTTCAGGCAGTGTCGATCGTGATGCCGCCCGTCGAAGCGACGCGGCAATATTCCTATCTCGACGTCGTGCAAGGGCGCATTCCCGGCGACGCGTTCGCCGGCAAGATCGTATTCGTCGGACACGAAGCCTGGCTAGGCGAGGGTACCTATCAAACGTCGTCGCTGCATTCGGAAGCGATATCGCGCGTGCAACTCGACGCACTGATTACGGAAGCGGTGGCGTCCGGCAGTCTCACGCGGAAAATAGCCTATCCGGCCGAGGTGGCGATCCAATTCGTCATTACGATCGGCATCGCGCTCATCTGCTTTGTCGTGCCGGGGCGTGCGATGCACTTGGCCGCGCTCGCCTGGGTTCCGCTGATATTCGCAATTGCTCTCGGGCTGCTGTTGTTTCATGTCTGGCTGCCCATTGGCTTTCTGCCGGTCGTGTGCATATTGATCTACGGCTTTTTTGCGTCAGTGCGCCATCACCGTACCCTCATGCTGCTGCGTCGCGAAGTGTCCGAGCTCAATACGGTTCTCGCGTCGATTCAATCGTCCGACGTCACCAAACTGACGTCGATCCCGGCGCTCGCGGCACATGGCGAACTGCGTCACATAGAAAGCATGATCCACGAAATCCGCTTATGGCAACGCACCTATGTGAGCATGATCGATCGGCTGCCCTATCCGGTTTTTCTCGAGCTCGAGGGTCGGCTCGCGGTGCGCAACGACAAGGCAAACAACCTGTTGCTTCCCGACGCTTCAGACGCCGCTGACTGCTCATTGAAAAAACGAACGGCTCCGCTCAACATGCTCAAGCAAAAAATCGACGCTGCGCTGCATGCTGCGCCGGGCACACCTCGCGAAATCGTATGGCGGAGCCGGGAATACGTCCTGCTTTGCGAACCGCTTGCCGAAGCAGCCGACAAGCACGGACAAACGAACGCTTGGCCCGCGTCGCAACTCATCAGCCTCATCGACCTTGCTGACGCGAAAAACTACGTCGCGTACGATAAAGAAATGCTGCGCCACGTCGCACATGATCTGCGCAGTCCGCTAACGACGATCCTCATGCTGATCGAGCGGCGCAGCGCCGAAACCGCCGTGGCCGATGCGACGCAACACGATCACGAATTCCTGCGGAACTTGCGCCGGTATGCTGACTATTCGCTTCGGATCGCCAAGGAGTTCATGCAGCTCGCGCGTGCGGAGCGGCTGGAAAAAGACACGTTTGTGCCGATCGCTCCCGCGGACATTGTTCGCGACGCAATCGATCAGGTCTGGTTTGCGGCAGAGCGAAAGGCCATTAAGCTGCATGGCCCCGAAGTGAGCGCCGATACTTTGCTGATCCGCGCAAACCCGGACATGTTGGTGCGCGCCATCGTCAACTTGCTGGACAACGCCATCAAATATTCAGCTCATCAAACGGAAATTCGCGTGCGGATCGAGGAAACCAACGATCGTCACGTCGCGCTGCACATCAACGATCAGGGCATCGGCATGTCGGATGACACGCTCCAGCATTTGTTCGAGCCGTTCTATCAGGCCGAGCGTCAGCACGATATCGATGGGGGCGTCGGCCTGGGTCTGCCGTTCGTCAGAGCAGTGATTCAGCGCCACGGCGGAACGATTCACGTGTCCAGCGTACTCGGACGCGGCACCGAATTCGTCATCAGGTTGCCGCTATTCCCGTAGCCACGCGACGCGCTGGCGACGCGGCAGGTTGACTTGGAGTTGTTCGACTTTCGATCTGGCTTGTCACATCGCGTCGTTGCGCAGAGTTCGCCCACTTCGAGCGCGGCGACAGAAATGCTTCGTTCCATTCGCCTCGTCTCCGAGCATCCATTCGCCGTCTTCGATAGATGATTTTCGTGCCAGTCCTATTTGCTGCGCACGAGAAACCTCATATTGTGTCTCTGCCGATTTTCGCTACCGGGATGGCTTCCAGAATTCGATGAGAACCATCCATTGCATGGAGGGCAGAATGACATCAGTTAATTCCAAGCCTCTTGGGTCGCTCACACTTCCGATTCATGACAGTACGGATGTTCGAGGCGCAGGTGAACCCATATCGGCCGACGTCATTCCGGTCGCAAATTCACAGGTGTTCCGCACCGGCCATTCAGACGCAACTGTCGATCGACTGACAAAATACGAAAATGAACGATCGAACAGAAGGCCGCGGGCGCTGCAAGAACCTATACGGCATATTAACGAAAGCTATTCAGACTATCAAAAACGAAGAATGGCGGCGGGTTATCCAGTCGATCCTCAGGAGTCTCGTAGATCGCCGTGGGACATTGTATTAGAACTGATTTTTACTTTTGCTGCTGGTGGGCCGATAGGAGGGGGCCCCAGTGTCAGGCCAATTCCGGTCCGTCCATCGCCGCGTCCGTCCACCATCCCGTCACCACGCCCGTCCCTCGCTGCATCGCGATCGTCTTCGATTTCCTTCGAGAACACACCGTTGATTCCACCAAAATCCGGCGCCCCGACTAAAATTAGTGCGCGGCCGTCCCCTGTGAGGCCACAGATCGAACTCAATGAAGGTGGTGGCTTGTCAGGTGGAGAGAGTGGCGCGGTGATCCAGGATTCAGGTGTGGCGCCCGAGCCAACTGGCGGAGCCCATCTACCCGCCGAGCGAGAGCCGGAATCGTTATCCCGAGAAACTTGGAATCGTCAATCGAAGGACGATCTGAACGATGATTTAGTTCAGAAAATTAATGAGACATTTGAATATTCTCTGGATGTGCGAGTTCATACGTCGAAAACCGGCGAAAAGACATATCTGATTTATGATCTGGATGATAAAGCTTACATCTCCATCGAATCAAATGAGACTTGGTATCCCACCGAGACTTATAATTATCATGAAATTTATACATGGAGAACCGGAAATCCAGATCAGAAATACGCACCGATCGATAAATTTGCTCAGAGCCGTGAATCGCTGGATGGGAAGCGTTACGGGAGCGTAATCGAAGCAATAAAAAAAGGAGTGCGCATTGAACCAGTTCAGGTAAAAATTGTTTCCTTGGAAGGGGAAACCAAATTCGAAATCGTTAACGGCAATCACCGGCTTGCCGCTGCACGCGTGCTGAGGTTAAAGACTGTTCCATACGAAATTGTGCGTTAGAGACGGTTTCAAAAATACGCACAGTTGCTGTTAAGGAAGGTTTGCAAAAGCCCTGGATTTGATGATGCCGTGAGCTATCCTCGGAAGGCAGCATCCGTGCCAGGGTCGGGCATCCGTTTCGCGTCCTGAAGCGCCAGTTCTGCTATATGAAGACGCGCTACTGGAGCTTGATGAAGAACGTCGCCCAGATCACCACGTTGTTTGCGCCGGACAACCTGTGGATGGCGCGCAAGACTTTGCGTAAGGCGTAGAAGGTGAGCGGATTGCTAACGGATAATCGCCGGCGCGATCTTCCGGCAGAAACGGGACGTCGCCCAGGCAGGCGCCGCGACGGAAGGCAAGATCAAACCCAGGGCCTCGAGCAACGCGACGCCGTCGAATGGAATTCAACCGCGCCTTACCCAGACGACCTTGCCCTTCTCGATTCCCAAGGTCCGCCGCTGCGCCTGATAGTCCATCGTTCCGGGCAGCGCCTTTCCGTCCCTTTCCCCGATTCGCCAGGTACAACCCGACAGCAGCGTTACCGCTTCGGCTTCGGTTTTCCCTTGCAGCGCGTCGTCCGGCAAGGCATCCGCTCGGCATTGCGCGCGCGTCTCTTGTGCGCCGTCCGGAGAGAGGCCGCCACGCACGGCCTCGGACACGCCGGTGCACGCAGTCAATGCCAGACACGACGACAGTACGCCCATCGCCGGGCGCCATCCATGCTTTCGAAACAAAATTTCCATCATCCGCCTCACTGAGTCTAGAAAGTTGTACGTACAAAGGTCCCGAAACGGGATCGATTTCGCGAATCGCCCGACCGGCGACTCGGCATGCGCGATGCTCGGGCCGCGCAGCAGCGCGCCTTAGCGGCCGCGCCGTGCGACGGCATGTTCGTGGTCCTCTTCGGCTGCCGCCTCCCGCCATTTTCCGAGAGCGGCGCGCCTCATCCGGTAAACGTTTCCCAATTCGTCGTGCTTGAGCATCGCACGCTTCTGGGCATCGCGCGCCTCGATCAATGCCGCTTTTCCCCGCTCGAGCTCGCGCTCTGCGTCCAACGTCTCGAAGATCTGCTGCTCGATCCACTTCAGCGGCATGCGCATCTCGTCGGACGTGCCGGCCAGCCTGCCCGCATTTTCGGGCACGGCGCGCATCCAGTTTCGCTGCATCGCGACAAGCTTGCCGAACCGCTGCCGCAACGCGGCAATCTTGTCGTCGATCGCGCGAAGCGCGCGTAGCGTTCCCGCGAGTTCATTCCTCGTCCGCTCGCTTCGCATGCCGGTCACCCGGCTCATCGAAAGCAGCACTTTCGATTTCTCGCTCACGCGCGCCGCCTCGAATGGTCGATCGGGTTCAATCGCCCGCTCCCGCGTACTGCTGTGCAATGTCGCGCAAACGCATCGTGGTTTCCTCGATCGCTACGGATTCCCGCGTGCCTTGCTTGAGAAAGCCGGTCAGATCGCCATGCGCCGCAATCGCACTATCCAATACCGGATCGCCCCCGTCGCGATATTCGCCGATTTGCAGCAGCAATTCGGCATCGTCGTAGCGCGCGATCCATTCGCGACATCGGGCCGCCGCCCTTGCCGTCGTGAAGTCGACCAACTGCGGCATCACACGGCTGATGCTGCTTCGTATGTCGATCGCCGGATAATGTCCGGCACTCGCCAGCTTGGGAGACAGCACGATATGTCCGTCCAGCAGCGAGCGAATCTCTTCTCCGATCGGGTCTGTTATCTCGGCGTCTTCCAATAGCACCGTGTACAACGCCGTGATGTTTCCGTTTTTCGCCGGGCCCGCCCGTTCGACAAGGCCAGGCAGCGCGGCAAATACGGACGGCGGATAGCCGCGCCGGACCGCGGGCTCCCCGGCCGCCAGCCCGGTTTCGCGCATCGCGCGCGCGAAACGCGTCACGGAATCGCACAGCAGCAGCACGTCGTACCCTTCGTCGCGAAAATATTCTGCAATCGTCGTTGCTGTATATGCGGCCTTGATGCGCTCCATCGACGGTCGATCCGACGTCGCTGCGACGACGACTGTGCTTTGCCGTTGCGTCACCGAGAGAATCTCGTCCAGGAACTCGCGCACCTCGCGCCCCCGTTCCCCGATCAGCGCAACGACACACACGGTCCCGGAAGCCATATTGCGCGCCATCATGCCGAGCAACGTGCTTTTCCCGGTGCCCGCCGGGGCGAATATGCCAATGCGCTGCCCGCGCCCCATCGTCAGAAATCCGTCGATCGCCCGGACGCCGGTCTGCAGAATCGCCCGAATCAAGGGCCGGGTCAACGGCGGAGGAGGCGCCGCCGCACTCGGACGCGCGGCCATGCCATCGAGTGCCGGACCGCCGTCGAGCGGCCGCCCCAACCCGTCCAGCACGCGCCCGAGCAAACCTGCGCCGACGCAGACGCGATGGCTGTCCACGCACGGTCGCACGAGCGTCGAAGTACCGAGTCCCGCCACGTCGCCCAGCAGCGTGACGAGCGCGGTTTCGCGCGTCAGTCCGACGACCTCGCCCAGTACGCGCTCATCACTTCCGGAACGCGACAGCTCGCATAGCTGACCGACGCGCAGATCGACGCCCGCGACCTTGACTTGCGCCCCCGTCACTTCGACGAGCCTGCCGAATCGCCGGCCCCGCAGCGCACGATTCAGGCGCCGCTCGAACGACGCGCCAAGCGATTCGTATCCGGCGTCGCTCATTCGCGGAATCCTTCGACGCTGCCGCTCATGCAAGCTCCAGGCTGCTCGAGCTCGGTGACGCAAATCGTATGCAGCACCCGATACTCGATTTCGTCCGAAATCTCCTCGACCGCAAGCACCGTCATGCGTCCTCCTCCGCCAGCCACCAACATCTCGACCGAGCGGCGCAGATCCTGACCGGTCACGAGTACTGCGCCGCGCTGCTCGCACCAGGCTTCCTTCATCCCGTCGACCACCCGTTGGACAAACAGATGTTGTTCGTCGACCTGCAGATCGAGAAACTTTCCCTGCCCGGTGACGATCAACTTCTGCCTCAATATCGCTTCCAATTCGGGGGCCAGCACGACGATCGGAATGCAGTGCTCCGCACCGCCCCACTGATTCGAGATCTGACTCGACAAAGCTTGCCGCGCCGACGAAACGAGGCCATCGATGTCGTTTGGTTGCGCACAGCCCTTCGTCAACCCCTCTGCAATCGCGCGCGTGTTGCGAATCGCGATGCCGGATCTGAGCAGCTCGACGAGCACGTCACGAAAGACGAATAGATGAATCCGCTCGGCGAGCAGGTTGACGAGCTGCGGATAATGCCGGGATAGCGCATCCTGCAGATAGCTCGCTTCCTGAATGCCGAGGAAACGCCACGGCCTCGAGCAAATCGCCTCGCCGATCCGCTCGACGAGCGCCGCCTCGAGCGCAACGGGCTTCTCGTCGTCCGCGCGATGCCGTCCGGCCAGGACGTCAAGCGGCATCCGCCGCGCGCGCTCGACGTCATCCGATGCGAGTTCCAGTTGATCGGCCGCGATGGGAACCTCGTCGACATCCACGGCATAGCCGTATGCCGGCAGCGCAGGATCGGCCGAAAGTGTCAGTCCGGGATAAGGCACGCCGCTTTCCCTGAAGCGCTCCCTCAGCGCAAGCAGCAGACGATCGAGTTCAAGCGGCCTCAGCCGATGGAAGAGATCGAGGCCGAGTCGCACACGCAACGGCACCGATACGCCGAGATCGCCGTCGACGACCGCGTTCGCGCCGCCGTCCCGGCGCGCCCAATGCTGGCGAGCCGATGCACTGCCGCCTCTCATGACGTTCAGCCGCGGAATCAACGCAGCCAGCAGCGCAAGCGCAGCGGCCAGACCAAGAAACGCCATCGCCGGGAAGCCGGGAACGAGCGCGAAGCCGGCCGCCACGATCGCCGCCGCGAAAATCGCTCGCGGCTGGCTCGCGATCTGCGTGCCGATATCCGCACCGACTGCGGTCGCGCTGTCGATCGACGCGACGCGCGTAATCAGGATGCCTGAGGCAAACGAAATCAGGAGCGATGGAATCTGCGACACCAGGCCGTCGCCGACCGTCAACACCGTATACAGGCGGGCGGTGTCCGCAAGCGCATGACCATTGACCGCCGTGCCGATCACGATTCCGCCCACCACGTTGACGATTGCGATCAGCAAACCGGCAATCGCATCCCCTTTGACGAATTTGCTTGCGCCGTCCATCGCGCCGTAAAACTGGCTCGTCTGCTCGAGCTGCCGCCGGCGCTCCAACGCATCGGCCTTGCTAATCATGCCCGCGCGCAAATCCGCGTCGATCGCCATTTGCTTGCCGGGCAACGCATCGAGCGAAAAGCGCGCGCCCACTTCAGCGACGCGATCCGCGCCTTTCGCAACGACGACGAACTGGATGATCGCGATGATGATGAAGACCACGCAGCCTACGACGACGTCCCCGCCGACGACCAGCTTACCGAACGTCGTGATGATGTCGCCCGCGTAGCCGTTCAGCAGGATCTGACGCGTCGTTGCAATGTTCAATCCGAGGCGAAACAGTGTCGCTACGAGCAGCAGCGTCGGAAATGTCGATAGATGCAGCGCATGCGGAATGTACACGCTCAATGCGAGGATCAGCACCGATGCTGTGAGGTTCAGCGCAAGCGCGACATCCAGGATCGGAATCGGCAGCGGAAAAATAATCAGGCAGAGCACGCCTAACACCGAGACGATCGGAATGCTGTCCACGTGCCGCCCGAGCGCGCGTTGCAGCCGCCGTCCGTATTGTTCGTCCGCCATCGTCTTCGCTCCAGTCGTTTTGCCCATGCCGTGTCATCGATCGGCCAGTTCGGCGTGTTGCCGTCGCCTTTCTCCCTTGACGAGCGGGTCGCCCTCCTGCTGCTTGTAGTCCCGCTTCACTTCGTCCTTCGTCATCTTCAAACCCTTGATGTATTCGTACCGCTGATAGCCCACGTCGATCACCGCGAGCGCGACGAGCACGGCGATCGACGCCGTCGCGATCCTGAACAGCAGGCTCGTCGTCAAATTCAGGGTCGACGGTAAATCGACAGTTGCGACGGCGGCCAGATCCGGCAGCGCGACGCGAATCACCACGAGCGTGCACGCCCCGACCGCCGCGACCTTGACGAGATTCTTCGCCAGTTCGACGAGCGTGCGCAGAGAAAAAATGCTCTTGAGCTGATTGATCGGATTCAGCTTGCCGAAGTTCGGCGTCACGGGCTTCATGCTCAGCAGGCCTTTCGTCTGCATCAGTTCGAGCGCGATCGAGATTGCCGCTCCCGCCGCAGCCACACCGACGCTCAATGCGATGGTCGGCACGATCACCCTGCTCATCGCGAAATCCATTCGCACGGAATCGGGCAGCCTTTCTTCGCCGATCAGCTCGAACAAGCCGTGCAGCACTCGCACCGCCGCCCCGAACACGAAGTCGAACGACAACGCAAGCGCAAGCGGCCACGCTGCGCCAGCGACGGCCTGAGTCAGATCGCGGGACTTGGAGATCCGCCCCGCCCGCCTCTCCTGGCGCAGCCGGCTTTCGGTCGGCTGTTCGGTCTTCTCGCTCATGTCCCTTCCACCCGACGAAGAAACTGCGCGGCGAACGCCTGCGCTTCATGAAACGCGTCGACGAACGCATCGGTAAACCCCGGATCGACGATCGCGATCAAGACCAACGCGAAAACCAGCTTGATCGCGACCGACGTCGTCAGAATGTTCAATTGCGGCGCGGCGCGCCCGATCAGGCCGATTCCGTATTCGACCAGAATCAACGTCGCAACGAACGGCCCTGCATGACGAATCGCCGTATCCACCATCGCGTTGAAGCCTTGCCTTGCGATGTCGGTCACATCAGCGATCGGCGGCGCATTCATTTCCGTCACCGGCCAAAAGCGTTGCGACATTGCATACAGTTCACCGAGCGCGCCGAATCCTCCGGACGCGACGAACATGAAGAGCGCGCTTTGCTCGAACACGTCGGCGAAAACCGTCGCGGATCGTTCGGTAGAGGTCGGGTCGAACAATTGCACCGACATCAGGCCCGCTTGCTGATCGACGAACGTTCCGACCGCCCGCGGCACTGAGAAGAGCGGCAGGAAAAACATGCCGGTCAGAACGCCCAGCGCGAACTCCCTGACGGCCACGAATGCGATCTGACCGGCCGGCAGCGCGCTCGGCATCATGTGATAGGCGAACGGAAGCGACGGCAACGCGAGCGCGAGCGCGATCGGCAAGCGCATCGTCCACGCGTGCCCCGCCTTCATCAACGGCGGAATCGCGAGCAGCAATCCGTAGCCGCGCGGCAGCATCAACGCCAGCACGGCGATCGCCTTCTCGAGATCGTCCAGCCCGTTCACGTGCCGGCGCTCCCCGAACCGATTTGCGGAATCCATTCGAAGCCGCGCTCGAACGCGGCGAGCATCTCGACGGCCATCCACTTGCCGAAGAGCGCGAGAATGAACAGCACGACCGCAATCTTGACGCCATATCCGATCGACTGATCCTGGACCTGAGTCACGGCCTGAGCGATGCCCACGAGCACGCCGACCACGAGGGCCGCGAGCACCACGGGCCCGCTGACGATCACGACCGACGCCATCACCTGCTCGACTGCGTGCCCGAGCGAAAACGTATCCATTAGCGATAGGTCAAGATCAGCGACTGAATGAGCCGGGACCAGCCGTCCGCTAGGGCGAACAGCACGATCTTCAACGGAATCGACACGATCGTCGGCGAGAACATAATCATTCCCATCGCCATGAGAATATTGGCGACGATCAAGTCGATGGCGACGAACGCCAGATACAGTACGAAACCGATCTTGAACGCCGCGGTCAGCTCCGAAATCGCGAATGCGGGCGCGAGGATGAAGAAATCGTCCGGCTTCACGGACTTCGCCATGGCGTCCGGCCAGATTTGCGCAGCGCTGGCGATCAAGCGTTCCTGCTCGCGAGGATCGACGTGCTTTTTCATGAATCCGCCAACCGGACCGCTCACGGCCCCCGAGAGCCACTCGATCCGACTTTGCCCGCGTGCAGGCCCGTTCGATGCGTTCGCCGCCACGTCGCTCAGCACGGGCGCCATCACGTACAGGGTTACGATGAGCGCGAGAGCGTTCGTAACGAGCGTCGACGGCACCTGCTGAATGCCGATCGCGTTCTTCACGAGCGCGAACACGACGGCGATCTTCGTAAACGACGTGACGAGCACGCAGGCTGCGGGCAGCATGCTCATCGCGACGGCCAGCGCGAGCAGGTCGAGCGGCTGATCGAGGGTCATGCGGCAGCGCTCACGCTCATCGCGTCGATGCGCACGCCCAGCAACCCGTCTATTTCGACCAGACGGCCTTGCGCGAAACGCGAGTCGCAATAGCAAAGATCAACCGACATCTCGTCGGCGGCCTTCGCGAGCCGCAACACTTGCCCGCTTCTCAAATTCGCGAGCTCACCCAGCGTCATTCGGCAAGTCGCCAGTACGACCGTCAGTTCCACGTGCCGATCATCCAGATCCGCGCGCGCACTGCGCGTATCGAGCGTCATTTCGTCTTGTTCGATCATCACCGTCCCTTCCTTCTCGCAAGCCACCGGATATCGGTAGCCCAAACCATCTGCGACCAACTCGCCGCGCAGCGGCCCCGTGCTCTCTCGTCCGATCACGACGATGTCGCCGAATCCGAGCGCCAGGTATTCGGCGCGATCCAAACGCACTCCGCGCAGCCTCAGCGTGCAAGCAACGGGCAGCGCGGACAGCGCGGGCAGCGCGGGCAGCCTGTGCGCGCGCGTCGGCACGAGCGCACGCGCCGCCGTCGCCGCATCAGCCCAGCAGCCGATCTCGATCCACGCCAGACGCAATGAAACCCGCATCAAGCCGGCGGGAACCGCTTCGTCGGCCACGGCGTGTATCGACACCGGTGCGGCAAACACCTGTTCGAGCGCGTCGAGCAACCCTGCATTGCGCAATGACCATAGCTCGGCGCGCATTGCCGGCGACAGGCTGTCGAAGGCAAACCAGCGCCGATGCGGTCCACGCCGATATCCGGCGAAATAAATGGCGATCCTCACTCCGCCGATATCCGTCACCAGGCACGTCGCACGCTCCGTTCCGTTGCTTTTCGCATCGCCAAGCGGCCTGAAACCGATGCGTCGGCACGACAGCGCGATCAATTGATTCAGCGTGTGCCATTCGACGCGCGACAAGACGTCCGCGCAGCGAAGCCGGAAATCGCCATCGAACGGCTGCGGCGATTCGACGTGCGCGTTCGTCGCGATTTGTTCAGTAAAACTCACCCTCTCTCCTTCTCGAGCGGCTCCGTATCGCGCCAGGCTTCAAGCGCCGCTCGTTCAATTCCCTCGAATAGCGCGCGCCATTCGTACTCGACTACGGCAAACGGAGATTCGAGTCGGCAATCGCCTCGTCCGATCGACGCGTCTTCCACGAGCACCGATCGTCCCGACGACGGCCAGCGCGCCATCGCGTCGCGCGCCGCGGATGCGTCGTCGGGATGCACGACGACGCTCAGCGCATGCGCCTCTTCAAATTCCGCGCGCGCATGCTGAATCACCGCCTGCACTCTCGCGCCATCCGATAGCTGGCCAACGAGTCGCGTCACTGCCAACCGGACAAAGCTCGCGAATTGCGCCTCGAAGGTTGCGTGCGCGCGATCGAAAAAACCGTGTGCGTTTTGCAAGCGCTCCGCCATGGTCTGGAAGGCTTCTCGCTTGCCTTGTGCGTAACCGTCCCGACGCGCGTCTTCAATCGCGGCCAGTCGATCGACGCGTGCCTGCTCGAGGTCCGCAACGAGACGCTTACGCAGGTCGATCGCTTCGAACAATGCCTCAACCGCCTCCGCCTTGACGACTCGCGACGCGGAAAACACATCGCTCTCGCCGACAGCGTTTTTCAGTACCCTAAAATACATTTCGCGCGTGCACTCAGGTCCGCATGCTCGTGCATGGCCAATACGACTTTCGCGCACTTGCGCGCGTCATCGACTGGTTCGGCATGCTTGAAATATCCGGGACGAAATTTCAATCGCACCCGCCGCGCGGCTGAATCCGGCAGGCAGTCGCACAGGGCGCGCAATATGCGTCGCTGGAACCGCAGCAGGCGAAGCGGCAGCCGCTGCGTCATGCCTGTTCCGTTCAAGCGGCCGAGCGGCACAGCGTCGACGCTGCATGGAAGCGCGAGTACGCGGTCGACCAAACCGCGGCCGAGTACGCGCGTGCAGTGCCGGACGTCATTGCCCAACACGCAGAGTCGAATCGACTCTCGCATGGCGACGGCCGAGCCGAGGCGAGCCAGCCTACGCAGATCTATCGCGTCGAGCAAAGCGATCCGGCCCAGTTCGTCATCCCATAGCGCCGTGCTCACGAAGCCGAGCCGATGCTGCTCGATCAGGCGCATGGAAAAAGTCTCCGCACGCGACACGCAAGGCGTGCCGGGCGCCCGGTCCGAGCGCTCCCTCCATAACGGGTGGACATCATGCGCGACGTTCACGTTCAGATTCCACAGCATCCGTTTGACGCCGCGCGGCAAGTTCGCATCATTCATGAGATTGCCTGATTCTCTTCAGCCATCGCTTCAGTTTTCCCTCGCTCATCCGTCCGAGCCAGTCGCGCTCCATCGAGCGCGCCACGACGAAGAGACCCGCCGCCACGCCCGCGCCGAGCAAAATCCATGGCAGAAAAACCAGCCACATCAATCTCCCGTAGCTGCGCGGCGAAACCGCCATGCCGAGTGTCTGGACATATTCGGTCGACGCGGGCATCGCCGATTGCGGAGACCATGGAAACAGCGCGACTGTCACGTTCGACCGATCGAGATCCTTGACGGCCCCGACGACGAGATCCTTGATCGCGAGCGTGTTCTGCTGCATGTTGACCTCGGCCCGGTATTTGACGAATACCGAGGCAGTCGGCGTCTGCCGAGCGCGCAACAACGGTTCGCGCTTCGGAATGTTGAGATGTACACGCGCCGAGATGACGCCATCGATAATCGAGATCGTCTTGCTCAACTCCTGCGAGATCGCGTAAATCGAGCGCATATGCTCCTCGACAGGCGTCGCGATCAAACCTTCTTTCGGGAATAGCTCGCCGATGCTCTTGAACCGTTCGCGAGGCAAGCCTGCCGAGTTCAGGATTTCGAGCGCGAGCGCGACATCGGAGCTTGCCACCGACAAGCGCCATCCGTCGGCGCTGCGCTGATCCTTCCCGGCGGGAATGCCCGCTCGCCCCAACACCGACAGCATCTCGTTCGCATCGCTTTCGCCGATCTGGTCGAACAGCGCGGCATTGCCACAAGCGGTCAGTGTCGCGGCGGCGAATGCCGCCAGCCACAGCGACCTGGAACGTCGAAGAAACGGACGCTTTGCGATGATGTCGTCACGCTGCATTCAGAACCGTCTTGATCGATTGGTTCAGGTTCGTGACGATGCCCGTCACGGCCTCGTGTTTCACCTTGAAGAGGATCGTGCGAATTTGAAGCTGATGCAGGCTGGCGATGCCGATCTTCGCGGCGTCGATTTGTCCGAGGTGCCGCATCAACATCGCGTCGTCGCGCGCGAGCATCGTCTCGGCACGACGAATAGCGGCGATGGGGCCCGTCGCACGCGCGGATTCGACCGTGTTTGCCAAGTCGATCGGTGCGTCCACCGGCTGCGGTCGCGGCGCCTGCGTGCGCAGTAATTCACGATGACCCGACAGGGTCAATGCAGAAATCGATTCCATATCCCAGATTCCTTCGTCAATCGTCAAAAGGAACGCTTGAGGCGCCCTGCGGTCGAGCACACTGGCGCCGCGGCACGCGGTTGGCCGCGCGTGTCGATCGCAGCGAGGATCTCGCGCGCCATCTGTTTGCCCCCCAGACTGTCAGTGGTGTTCGCCGCCTGCAGCATCGGAACGCGCCAATTGCCATCCCCGCTCTGCAGCATTGCAAGCCCCAGACAAGCCAGTGCGAAGCTGTTCTCCGGCTGTCGCGACAGCACGATTTGCAGATGCAGCTTTGCCGCGGCGAAATCGCCCGCTTCGGCATGAACGAGCGCCTCTCCCAAATGCGGATAGCCGTACTCCGGCTGGAGCCGCCGCAAGGCCTGAAACACTCGCAAAGCCGAGTCGAAGCGCTTCTTTCTTCGCAGAAAATAGCCGACCTGATTGATCTGCTCGATAACCTTCGCGTCGTCCATCGGCAATCTCTCTTTACGCCCGAGCACGGAAGCCCGTCGACAGAACGGGCTTCCGCCGTTCGCTTATCGGTTCGTTGCGCGCGCGGCCACCGACATGCCTTCGCCCACAGCCGAGATCACCGCCTGTGTCGACTGGTTCGTCGCCTTGTACAGTTCGGTCAGCACCTGAAGCTCGTTCAGATCCTTCTGATCGAGATCGGTCTGCCCCGACATCGACTGAGCCTTCTGCTCCATCCGGTCGGCTGCGTTCTTTTGGACGATATACATCGCATTAGCAATCACGCCAATAGACGCCATAACTACTCTCCTTTAAAGAAATCTCGATGCCGCCATTCGGCATCGTTCGCTACAGGTCAGATCGCGTTATTTGACGATCGATTTGACCATGCCCAGCACGGGCGACATCGCGCTCATTGCGAGCGAACCCAACGACGACGCCATGTTTACCCCGCCTTTCATCAGGTCGGTAATCACTTTGAAGATCTGGGACAGCGGTTCGCCGATCGCTTTGGTCAAATCCGTCAGCTTCTTCAGCATGTCGCCGAAGTTGAATCCGCTTTTCTCTGCGGCGTTCGAGCCGCTGCGCTCCGGCGACGGAGCCGTCGAAGCTAGGGACGAACGCTGTCCATTCAGGCCGTTTTGCAGCGTTTCGGCAGTGCTCGCGCGGTGCGCTGTCTGGGCGTGCGTCGCGAAGGGCGCGACGGGAGCATTCGCCGGCGCACCGATCGGCTCGGTGCGGGATGACGGCTTCAGCAGCGGAATGCCCGCATTTACGGGATTTATCATGAAATCTCCTATCTGAAAATCGTGATTCATCACTTCACATCGCCCGCTGCTATTCGGACGCCTTCAATCGCTCCAATTCCACTCGAGCGCACGAAATCGCTTCCGCGTAGCGCAGGACGGATGCTCGATCCTGCGAATCAGGACGATGCTCCCATTGCTTTCGCATCGCCGCTTCCGCATCCTTCAGTTGGCGTATCAACGCGTCCAGTCCACCGCTCCGATCCAGCGCGGCTTCGAATTTCGACGGCTTGCCCGCCATCAACGTCGCAAACAGATTCATCCATCGTCTCCGCTCGTGCCGACTTTCCGCAAACGTCGTCCTTAATCGTCGGCGGCAGCCGGTCATATGCCGTCGTCGGCCGCCCCGTGCCGTTCGACGAAAATCGATCCTTGACCGATGCGCACCAGCACCAGACCTTTCGGCAATTCCGCCCCGGGAAACAGTCGCTCGCCGTCCTTCGCAAGCAAAAAGCGCGTCGTGCCGATCGACAGAATCGAAAATGGCTGAGGCGGCAACTCCTGGGTCCGGTTGTAGTCCGGACCGCTAAACGTAACCGCGCGTAGACCGGTGATGTCGCGCAACATCTGGTCGCGCAGCCAGGCCTGAAAGCGCGGCTGCAACGCCGCAGGCGACGCGACGCGCACCTCTCCCATCCCGCCCGCCTCCACCACCGCCTCCGGCACGCTGCGCTGAACATAATCCCGGGCCTGTCGCTCGATTCGCTCGTTCGAATGCAAACGTAGCGTCGGTCGCACCTTCATCGAAATCGCGACCTTTTCCGCGCGTCGAACGTCTTCATCTCGAGGCAGATATCCTTCGATGACGACGACGTGCCTGGTCGGATCGGCGAAAACCTGAAGTCCGCGCATGTCCATGCTGGCCAGGCGCCGCCCGATCTGCTGCGCCATCTGCACCGTATCGGGCATGACGACCTCATTGCGCTTTTTCCATTGCGCCAGCACGACCATCAACGGCAGACACGCACACAGCGCCGCCAGGACGATGATCGATCCGGCCGCGGCGCGCCGACGCTTTTCGTCTTGCGCGATCCAATGCATGATTCGATCGCGCCAACGCGACAGCCGGGATCGCGCAAGCTTCGGCTCGTCCGCTTGCGCTCCGTCCCACGCGGCTCCCGGTTCGCCCAGGCCGAGCGACACGTCGCCGAGCTTGACCCGCTCCCCACGGCGCAATAGACGTTCCTTGCCGTCCGGCACCGGCAGACCGTTCACCTCGATCGCACCATCGAGGCCCATCGCCCGAATCTTTCCGTCGCGCTCGACCAGCATCAAATGGCGGTCCGCCACACTCGTGTCGCGCAGCGTGAGGTCGCATGCCAGATCACGGCCGATCACCGTATGGCGGCGCCCGTCGAGCACAAGCCGCGCTCCCGCGTGCAGCCCGGTCAGGACGAAAATCTCGAAGCGACACGCGAAGTCGGACGCGCCATTCAATTTGCATCTCCTCGCGACGCATCCGGGACGACCGCGGCGCTCGCGCCCGGCTCGACCGCGGGCTTCGACGAGATCGGCTTCGCTGCCGGGCATTCCGGTTCGTCGAAGCCACCGCTCTTCCCGACGCTCGCCGCGGCGCAGAAGCGTTCCGCCAGCGCGCGTTCCCTGCCGTTGGCGCCCGCTATCGGATGCGCATCCTCGGAATCGCTCGCCCCAAGCAGTTTTGGCGTAATCAAAAACAAGCGCTCTTGACGATCGACCTGCGTCGAGCGAAAACGAAACAACGCGCCCAGCAACGGAATGTCGCCGAGCAGCGGAACCTTCGCCTCGCGGCCATCGTTTGCATTCCGAACATATCCGCCAATCAACAGGCTCTCGCCGTCGCGCACGATCGCTTGCGTCGTGATCGTGCTGCGGCTCGTGACAGGCAATTCATCCACGCGCCGGCTGCTGAGCATGCCGTCTTCGATGAACACCTGCAGTCGAATGTCCGCCGCTCCGTCGCTTTTGCGCACGACCGCCGGCACGACGCGCATCTGCAACCCCACGTCAATCTGATAAAGCTGGGCGGCGCGCTCGCTGCTGACGCGCGGGTAGAACACCTGCTGATTCGTCAACACGGCTTCGTTGCCGTTCAGCGTCGCGAGCTTCGGTCGCGACAGGACGCTCGCCTTGCCCTGCGTTTGCAGTGCATGAATGCGGCTCAGGAAGTTCAGCGCGCCCGAGCCGCCAAAAATCGAGAAATTCGGCCCGCTCCCGCGCGTACCCTGAGCGTCGGGAAGATCCCGGCCGATACTCGCGCCGGACGTCGTCGACGCGATACGAAACCGGCTTGCCTGCAACGCCCAATCGAAGCCGATCTCCTTGAGCGCCCCGTCCTGCACGTCGATAATCGCTGCCTCGATCTGCACCAGTTCCGGTTCGACATCGAGGTCGCGAACAACGGCCTCGAGCTTCGGCAAAATTGCGACGGGCGCCATGACAATGACTGCGTTCGTGCGGCTGTCGCCGACGATGCGAATGGATGCGCCTGGCCGCCGGCTCAGCCGCAGATCCGCGCCCGACGCGCGATCCGTGGCGGCCTCCGGTTCCGGCAGCGGCGGCCTTGCTTCTTGCCGGTCGCCGTCCGGCGACGTCTGGTCGAACAAGGCACTCAACGCCGACCTCGGCCGCCGCTCGGGCGACGCGGGAAGACCCGGCGTCGCGGCGAACGGATCGCGCGCCACCTCGCCGTCGAGTCCGTCCAATCCGTCCACGAGACGCTGCAACGTGTTCGCCACGCCGCGCACGACGGTCGTCTGTCCGCCAACGTGATAAGTAACGTCCTCCGCCCACGCGTTCTTCAGCGGAATCACGCGAAAATCCGTCTGCGTGCCGTCGGCCTGCCGTGTCGCGTTCGCTTCCATCAATGCGATCAAATCGGATACGCGCTCGACGTAGGCAGGTGGCCCATTCAATTGCACGGCGGACGGAGCGCTCATCGCGTTGAACCTGAAGCGGCTGTCGAGATAACCGAACTCGAGCGCGGCGCGCCTGACGTCGTCCGCGCCGACTTTGGTCAGCGGGCGCAATACGGTCCGGTTCTCCGCAAGCGCTGTCACATGCATGGCGGTGCCGTCGAAATAGCCGACCAATCCATATGACTGCGCCAGGTCATTGAATATCTGTCGCGGCGCCTGCCGGAAATCGCCGCTCACAGGGGCGAGGTCTTTCACTGTCTCGGAGATCTGCACCGGTCGTTGCTGAGTGACGAAAATATCCTCGAGCATGCGCGACAACGCGGTCGATTTGGCCTGGTACGAGAACACTGCGTCCTTCCACGGAAAGCTCGCGGCCGCCGCCGGAACCGAAGCGGCCATCGAGACGGCGAGCAAGACGTGTCGCAGCATTCGCGGAAACGCTCGCGGACGTTTTTCTCCGCGATCCGTCGACCAGCGATTCATGAGATTCTCTCGCACGTAGTTACCTTCCGCCCCTGCATTTGCATTTGCTCCTCCGCGAAGGAGGACGTGCGATCGACTATCTCACCCCCGGAAACGGCGGTACATCTGACCAGTATGAAAAACGCGCTTGCAACGGGCGATTCGATTTCGCCGGATCTCAGCCGCCGCGGTACGCCGAATCGAGCTCGACGCGTCGACTGTCGCAAGGAGCCACGCAACTTCGCATCCGATCACGTCATGCGCGATTGAGCGGCGGCACAATTACGCCGCCGCTCGCATCCCGCTGTCAGCCCAATCGTCGGAGAACATCCGCGGGAACATTCTCGGACCAGCGCACGAAGCTCACGGCTTGCTGCAGTTCGGCAGGCAGGCTCGCCAATCCTCGCTCGCCGCGACGGCTGAGTACGCGATCCAGGAGGCGGCTCGCGCGCTCGTACGGCGTCAGGAGCGACCCGCCCAGCTCGACCTGATCCGCCACGCTCAGCCCGCCGTTGGCCACCAGTATGTCCACGAAGCGCTCGTACACGCCGCGATTGCTGTCCGCCGACAACAGGCGAACGAGTTCCTGCCGATGTTGCGTCAAGCCCGCGCGATCGAACGCGCCGCTCGCGGTAAAACTGGCAGGCAACGCCGCCAACGCCGAGCGTTCCTGCGCAACCAAGTTACGGACCGCCGCCGGCGCCGAGCGGGCCCGCTCGCCGTTGCGCACCGCTTCCGACAGCAGATCGGGAAACGCGTCGACGCCGTTGCCGTTCCTGCTATGGAAGCTGCTGAGAAACGTGCGCGCCCGCTCGTATGCAGTGGACGCGCTCATTGCCTGGGCCCGGTCCGCCAGGCTCAGCCTGCCTTGCGCAACCGAAAGATCCACGAGCCGCGTGAAAATGTCCTGGTTTCCGCCTGTCGCGAGAATCGTGGCAATCTCGTTTTGATGCTGCGCGAATGTTTGCGAATTCAGCGGCGCGCCTGCCGTCAAGCGCGCCGGCCACGCCGCCAAAGTTTGCTGTTCTCGCGCAATCAGCCTGTCGATCGCGGCAGGCGCCGAACGAATCCGGTCTCCGTTACGCACGGCTTCCGACAGAAGATCGGGGAACGCGGATGCGCCGTCGCCATTCTTGCTCAGGAAGCTGTCGAGAAAGATGCGCGCTCGCTCGTAAGGCGTGGAAGCGGCCATTGTCCGTGCCCGGTCCGCGAGACTCAGCCTGCTTTCCGCAGCCGAAAGATCCAGTAACCGCGTGAATACTGCTTGATTCGCATCGGCGGATAGATAACTGGCCAGTTCAGGGCGCAAGCGAGTAAATGCCGCGCCATTGGCGATGCCTTCCGCTCGAATTCGTTGCGGCACGCCGGCAAGGCGCTCGCTTTCCTGCGTGGCAAGCAAAGCGAGCGGGCCGTCCGCCGCCGTCGCTCCAGGCGTGCGGCTCACGGCTTGCTGCAGTTCGGCAGGCAGGCTCGCCAATCCTCGCTCGCCGCGACGGCTGAGTACGCGATCCAGGAGGCGGCTCGCGCGCTCGTACGGCGTCAGGAGCGGCCCGCCCAGCTCGACCTGATCCGCCACGCTCAGCCCGCCGTTGGCCACCAGTATGTCCACGAAGCGCTCGTACACGCCGCGATTGCTGTCCGCCGACAACAGGCGAACGAGTTCCTGCCGATGTTGCGTCAAGCCCGCGCGATCGAACGCGCCGCTCGCGGTAAAACTGGCAGGCAACGCCGCCAACGCCGAGCGTTCCTGCGCAACCAAGTTACGGACCGCCGCCGGCGCCGAGCGGGCCCGCTCGCCGTTGCGCACCGCTTCCGACAGCAGATCGGGAAACGCGTCGACGCCGTTGCCGTTCCTGCTATGGAAGCTGCTGAGAAACGTGCGCGCCCGCTCGTATGCAGTGGACGCGCTCATTGCCTGGGCCCGGTCCGCCAAGCTCAGCCTGCCTTGCGCAACCGAAAGATCCACGAGCCGCGTGAAAACCTGCTGATTGGCGTCGGCGGAAAGATAACTGGCCAACTCCGGACGCAAGCGGTCGAACGCATCGCTGTTCGCGATGCCCTCCGTTTGTATCCGGGACGGCAAAGTGGAAAGCCGCGCGGCCAGTTCGTCCCGGCCGCCGCCACGGACACCGACGTTCGGGTTGTAAACCCACTGCCCCTGCTCGTTTTTCCTGATCGGCTCGAAGTACATTTGTTGCGCGCGTTTTCGAGGATCAACCAGCCGCAGTGTGAAATTATCGTTATCCGGCTTGACTTCGAGATATCCGTTTCCATCGCGAACGAAATACCGGCTCGGCGCGCCCGGCTGCTGGATTTCGACGACATCCTTCATATAGCCGTCCGTCCGGATGGTCTGCGTGCCGGACGGCAGCGGCGCATGCAGCGCCGAATCGACGGACGGCGCCTTGGCGGCCGCCGCCGAATGCGTCGCGGCGCTCGACGCGGAAGCCGCTGTCGAGGATGCCGCAGTGCCGCTGAAACGTTTCACGGGAACTTGATCCAGCAGTTTGACGCCAGCCTTGGCGCCTTTCAGCCCGCCGCCGAGAAGATCGCCCGCCGCACCGGCCAAATCCCACGACGCGCTCATGAAATGTTCGAGCGCGGCCGAGCGGTCTCCGTCCCGATAGGCCCGAATGCCGTTATAGAGACCTTCCGCCGCCAGAATCCCGCCCACGAACGCACTGGCCGGCGGAAACGGCAGCGTTGCGATCGTCGCCGCAAGCTTGATCCCGTCCCACACCTCCTTGGCGACCGACTGGATCACCTCCTTGCGACTTTCCGTGATTGCATCGACGTTTCCCGTCAGTTGCTGAATGCCTTTGTCGTATTCGGATTCGAAGCCGTCCGTCAGCCGGTTGCCATACGCCGGCTTCGCACTAACTTTGATGTTCCGGTGCAGATCGTCGAAGAATTTTCCGATTGACTCCGAGTTCTGATCCGCCGTGCCGAAACGCCCGTACAAATAGCGCGACATCTCCCGGTTCTTGCCGTCGCCGAACAAGGACCGAAGCTCGCCGATCGAACGGAATGCGATACCGTCCGGCGCGCCGGGTGTGTAGACGAGATTCGCATCGTCCGACTTGCCCAGTTGCGACGATCGAAATACGTAAATGCCTCGCGCGACTTTCCCGTTCAGCGTGAATTCGTAAATGCCGCGCGTGCCGCGCTCGCTCTTCTCTCGCCGATCGCCGACGGTAGCGGAATCGGGATCCGACAGGCGGTTGATCTCGGCCTGTACCGTCCGATATTGCGTCTCCGTGATTTCATTCTTCAGCTTTGACACCAGCGCATCCCGCGCCATCGACGATTGCGCGCTGCTTTGATACAGCGCTCGCCGCTCGTCCAGCGCCGGCCCTTCCGACAGGAAGTCCACCGTCACTTTGTTGATATATTGTTCACCGAGATAGGCGTTTCGCGGCTTGGTGGCGATATAGCCGCGCATCGCGTCGGATTCGAGGCCGGACAGATCCTGCCCGATCGTCGAGCTGAATCGCATCGTCTTCGCGATATCACCTCGATGGTCGCGGTAGCCAAAGGTCACGAGATCGGTCAGCGTCATGACCTTCTGCCCCGTGCCGTCCAGATCCACCCTGACCGTATTGGGATCGATGTTCTCCTTGACTCCCTGCTCGCGCAACCGCTCATTCAGCCACTTGCCGACTTCCCGTTGTGCAAACTCATGGAAGGGCTCCGGCTGCCGCAATCCCTGATAAGCCTGCAGCGCCGATCGCGCCGCCGCATCGAGAGAATTGAACTGCGTGCGCTCTTTAGGCGTCGCCCCGGCATACCACGGAGGCAACAACACGCGCTCCGCCTCCGCCACGCTCGCCCGGCCCTTTTCCGCCGCCACCGCGCCCAGTTGCGCCCGGTACCCGCCGTCGCCGAACGACTTCCAGCTCACTGACGCGCCCTCGCCCAAACCGCCCTTCCATTCGGACGGCATTTGGGCGATCTGCCCGAAGAACTGCTCGCCCTTCTGACGATTGCTTGGGTCCAACTGGTCCGTCAAATACCGACGCCCCGCCTCTGTGGCCGCCCATCCGGCAATCATTTGGCTCAATTGATATGGCGTGTTGGCCGCGTAGAACTCCTTGTCCGGCGCACCCGGCCCATACATCACATAGCGCTCGGATTGCGTGTGCGGATCGGTTTCCCGATAGACCTGGATGTCCCTCAACTGGTCCCCGCCGAACATCGTTACCCCGCCCAGTTCGACCCGCTTGCCCGAATTCGCTTCGCCGGACCCGTTTTGGACGCGCTGAATCAGCTCGTAATCGGCCGACGTGATTTCGCCCTTCAGCTTGGCGCTATAAGCCGCGTGCTGCGTCCGGCTGGCCAGCGCGTCATTCAGCGCGCTCTGCGCGCTCGCTGTGTTGTATCGTTGTCTCAGCGTCTCGATATAGCCGGGCCGCACGTCGAGTTCGCCCAACATCCGCTTCAGAAATGCCGGCGTCAACGCGGTCGTATTACCGGCCGCAGACTCCGACGGCGTGCCCAGCGTGAAGGTCGTTCCGTTCGCATAGGGCCCCAGAAGAACCGCCTCCGTCAACGACAGTTCGGTCGACGTCGTGCGACCGCTGGCACGGCTCTCCACGCGAATCCTGACGCGGTCCGGATCCACCGGCGTTCCGCCCTGCTGCTCCATGTATTGCCGAATTCGCTGGCGCACGTGGGCCTCGGGCGCGACGTCGGCCATCAGACGATCGACCGCCGCCCCATCGCTGTTTCGCTGAGCTTCATATTGACGCAACGGCCCGAGATCCCGCTCGGTCGCATTCGGATACAGCCGCTGCTCGGTCCGAGTGCGGACATGCGCTTGATAGCGCGTCTCGAGCGATCCGCGAGTCGGATCGTTCAGCAACCGAGGCGCCACATAGTCCTCGATATCGATGAGCGCGTTCGACGGTCCGCGCGAGCTTTGCCGGGCAATCCTGTCCGCATCGTTCCAGTTCGGCGAACGAAACAATCCGGCATTGTTCAGGTCGTAGGTCGGCGTTCCGTCTCGGATTGCATGCAGCAATTCCTCTGTTAACGTCCGCGAAACCGTCACGCGGCCCGTCACCGGATCGCGCCGGTTGACATAAACCTGGCCGGGGTCGAGGTTCTGCCCGGCAAACTTCTCCTTGATGAGCCGCTTGGCTTCCCGCTGCACGAAATCCTGGAAATCCGCCAAGCTGGCTGCCTTCGCGTCTTGCTCCTCGGGCCTTTGCGCCGACGGCGCCTGCCGAGGTTTGATTGCATCCACCGTGCTGACACTGCGCCTCCGGTTGTCGAGCTCCGTCGAGCCGGACGACGCTTCAGTACCCGACTGCTCCGGTTCGTATTTCGGAACGTTGGTCACTGCGCCGCCAGCCTCGCGCTCGCTTAGTGAATTCCGCTGCTCTCGCTCATGATGAAACGAGCGGCTTGAAATAGACGGCGTAATTTTCATATCCATTCCGCAAAGGGAAAAAAAAGATAGAGGACAAACTGCTTCGCCCAGCCTATCAATTTCCATGCGGCACAAATATCTGACCAGTCTCATTTCCACAGCGGAACCAAAGCGCTTTTTGTCGTCGCTTGCGCAATTCAGAGCGCCATTTCACGAATTTCGTGGCCGCTTGCCTCGCAGGCGCTGAGCGAACAAGTGCGGCGCAGCGATTCCGCTTTGCCGAGCTTGTTCGAGCCATTGCTTTCTGGATTTTTGCGCCCGGGCGGGCTTCCAGAAGAAGCCAAGCCGCTCGGGTTCGTCGCATTGCAAGTAGACGCGTACACGGCCAATCACGTTCCGCCGATGCTTAAGCAATCGTTAAGCAGGCGGCCGACATAATCGTCCGAACCAGCGTTCCGGCACGCCGGAATGACGTTTCCATGACAACCGCACAGGGAGCGCCCGTTGTCCCGCTTATCTCAGACGGCGTCGCCGCGGCTCGTACGCACGCTCGTCGTATGTGCCGCGTCGTACACATTCGTGCTCGGCGGCTGTGCGGCCTATCGCCCGCAGCCGCTCGCCGCGCATTCGACATTCACGACGGTCGCCGAGCTCGGCCGGCTGCGCATCGACCCGGCGAAAATGCCGCTGCCGGAACTGGCCGCGCATCGCTTCGATCCGTCCGGCGGACTCGACATCGAGGACGTCGCAATGCTCGCGGTCGCGAACAATCCCGATCTGAAACTCGCGCGCGACGATCTCGGGATCGCGCAGGCGCAGGCGTATTCCGCGGGGCTGCTGCCCGATCCGCAACTGTCGGTGTCGAGCGATTATCCGGGCGCGGCCGGCCTCGAGCGTGCATTCAACTACGGCCTGAGCATGGACGTGATGGCGATCGTCATGCGCAATGCGAACAAGCGCTCCGCCGACGCGACCGTGCGCAAGACCGATCTCGGCCTGCTTTGGCAGGAGTGGCAGGTTGTCGCGCAGGCAAAGCAGCTCTATACGAAGGCGCGCTACGAAGACGCGGTGCTGCCGCTGCTCGCGCAGACGCGCGATCTCGGCGCGACGCGCTACGAACGGATCGCGCGCGCGCGGCAGGCCGGCAACGTGACCGACGACGCCGTCACCGTCGCGTCGGCCGCATACGGCGACGCGCGCAAGCAGTACGACGACATGGTCCGGGCGCGCGAACAGACCCGTCACGACCTGAATGCGCTGCTCGGACTCGCGCCGGATGTCGAACTGCGGCTCGCCGGCTCCGACCGGGCGGCGCCGGTGACCGACGCGACGCTCGACGCCGCACTGACCGAATTGCCGAAGCGGCGTCCGGACCTGATCGCGTTGCAGGCCGGCTACGACGCGCAGGAACAGAAGTACCGCGCGGCGATCCTGAACCAGTTTCCGAGCCTGAACATCGGCTTCAATCGCGCGCGCGACACGTCGGGCATCTATACGACTGGTTTCCAGATTGCGCTGAGCCTGCCGATCTTCAACCGCAATCGCGGCAACGTCGCGATCGAGCAGGCGACCCGCCAGCGGCTCGGCGACGAATACCAGACCCGGCTGAACACCGCCTATGCGGACATCGCGCATCTGCGTACCGATGCCCGGCTCGCCGCACAGCAGCTTGCTCAGGACGAGACCGCGTTACCCGCGCTCGAGCAAGCGGCCGCGCATGCGCAGCATGCGTACGCCGCGCGCGACATCACGCTCGGGCAGTACACCGACGCGCAGCTCGCCGCGCTGACGAAGCGGATCGACGCGACCACGCAGCGCGATGCACTGGCCGAGCAGCGCATCGGCCTGCAGGCGCTGCTCGGCAGTGCGGTCCCGGATGCCTTTTCCACCGATTCCACCCAGCGTTGACCTCATGCCAGCCGTCCTGAATCGCTTTACCCGCCGTCGCACGGCCGCGCTTGCCGCCATGCTGGCCGCCGCACTTGCCACACTCGCGCCGTTCGCCGCCGGCTCCGCGCGGGCCGACGAACCCGTTTCCGCCGCGGTCGATACCGTGCGCGTGCAACGTGCGCCGATCTCGCAACAGGTGCGTGCATACGGCGTCGTCGCCGCCTCGTCGGCCAGCGTCGCGTCGGTGAACCTGCCGTACACGGCGCGCATCCGCAAGGTGCTCGTGCTGCCCGGTCAGGCGATCGCGCGCGGCGCGCCGCTCGTCGTCGTGCAGGCCGATCCCGCCGCGGTGCTGGCTGCGTCGCAGGCCGCGAGCGCGTTGACGCTGGCGCGCGGCGAACTCGCACGCACGCGCGCGCTGCTCGACGACGGCCTGGCGACGCAATCGCAGCTCGCCGCCGCGCAGAAGGCGCTCGACGATGCTCAGCAGGGGCAGGCCGCGCAGCGGCTAATGGGCGTGCGGAGCGGCGACGTAACGATCGCCGCGCCGTTCGCGGGCGTCGTGTCGCAGCTTTCCGCACTGCCGGGCGACCAGGTGCAGGCGGGCGCGACGATTGCGCAGCTCGCGGCGACGGGCGGCGCGTCCAGCCGTCAGGCGAACGTGACGCTCGGCGTCGATCCGTCCGCGGCCGCGTCGATTCGCGCGGGCGATACGGTCGTGCTGCACGGGCTGTCCACCGCGCTCGCGCACGCGGCTCCGGCAGGGCAGATCGTCGTCGCGGGCGCGTCGATCGATCCTCAAAGCCAGCTCGTGGACGTCGGCGCGAACGTGCCGCTCGGCGGCACCGCATTCATCCCCGGCACCCGCGTAAGCGCCGACATCGCGACGCAGACCGGCACGTGGTGGGTCGTGCCGCGCTCCGCCGTCCTGCGCGACGCGAAGGGGTCGTACGTGTTCCAGGTCACGCCGAAGCACGCCGCGCATCGCGTCGATGTCGCGGTGCGCGTCGAAAGCGGCGACCATTACGGCGTGGACGGCCCGCTGAATGCATCGGAGCCGCTCGTCGTCACCGGCAACTATGAATTGCAGGACGGGATGGCCGTCCGTTCTGCCGGAGGCGCGCGCCAATGAATGTCGGGCAATGGATGCAGATGCACCGGCGATCGTTGCTGTTCGTCGTCGCGCTGCTCGCGGTCGCCGGCGCGCTGACGGCTTTCCGGCTGCCGATCTCGCTGTTTCCGAACGTATCGTTTCCGCGCGCCGTCGTGTCGCTCGATGCGGGCGACCGGCCTGCCGAGCAGATGGCGACGCTCGTGACGATGCCGGTCGAGGAGGCGCTGCGGCGCGTGCCGGGTGTGCGCGACGTCGAATCGAAAACGAGCCGCGGCTCGGCGGAGATCTCGCTGAATTTCGACTGGGGCACCGACATGGCGCAGGCGACACTGCAGGCGCAGTCGGCGATCGCGGAGATCCTTCCGTCGATGCCGGCCGGCACGACGATGCAGGTGAAGCGGATGGACCCGACCGTGTTCCCGGTACTTGCGTACAGCCTCACGTCGTCGCGGCAGTCGCTGTCGCAGCTGCGCGATCTCGCACAATTTCAGTTGCGGCCGCTGCTGTCGTCGGTCGACGGCGTGGCACGCGTCGAAGTGACGGGCGGTGCGCAGGACGAGTTGCAGGTAGACATCGATCCTGCTCGACTCGCCGCGTACAAGCTGTCGGTCGAGGACGTGTCGAAGGCGATCGGCGCGGGCAACGTGCTGTCGGCGACCGGGCGGATCGAGGATCACTACAAGCTGTATCTCGTCGTCGCCGACACGACGATCACGTCGCTCGACACGCTGCGTAATGCAGTCGTTTCGTCGTCGGGCGGCAACCAGGTGCGCGTCGGCGACGTCGCGACGGTGTCGCGCGGCACGGTTCCGCAATGGATCCGCGTGACGGCCGACGGGCAGGACGCGGTGCTCGTGAACGTATTCCAGCAGCCGGGCGCGAACAGCGTCGCGATGGCCGCGGCGATCCGTGCAAAGCTCGCGGACTTTCAGAAGCAGATGCCGGTGGGCGTGCATCTCGCAAACTGGTACGACCAGAGCCAGCTCGTGATCGCATCCGCGTCGAGCGTGCGCGATGCAATCCTGATCGGCGTCGTGCTGGCCGCGCTGACGCTATTCGTATTCCTGCGCAACTGGAAGATCACCGCGATCGCCGTCGCGCTGGTGCCGGTCGTGATGAGCGCGACGATCCTGCTGCTCGACGTGTTCGGGATGGGCTTCAACATCATGACGCTCGGCGGGATGGCCGCGGCGGTCGGGCTCGTGATCGACGACGCGATCGTGATGATCGAACACATCGCGCGGCGCATGCGCGAGGCGGGCGCACATGCGTTCCACGGCCGCGTGATGAGCGCGGCGCTCGAGTTCACGCGGCCGCTCGCGGGTTCGTCGGCGGCGACGCTAATCATTTTCGTGCCGCTCGCGTTCCTGTCCGGCGTGACGGGTGCCTTCTTCAAGGCGCTATCGATCACGATGGCGAGTGCGCTGTTCATCTCGTTCGTCGTGAGCTGGCTCGCGATCCCGATCCTGTGCGATCACTGGCTCACGCCGGCCGACGCGGAGGAGCTTCGCGAGTCGCGCTTCGCGCACTGGCTGAACACGCGCTACGCGATGCTGGTCGAGCGCGTGAGTCGCAGGCCAATGCTCGCGCTCGCGGGCATTTTGCCGCTCGTCGTCGCCGCCGCGTTTGCATTCACGCGCGTCGGCAGCGGCTTCATGCCGTCGATGGACGAGGGCGGATTCGTGCTCGATTACCACACGGCGCCCGGTACGTCGATCACCGAGACGGATCGCCTGATGCGCGAGATCGAGACGATCATCCGCGAGAACCCGAACGTTGCGACGTATTCGCGTCGAACCGGCGCTGGCCTCGGCGGCGACCTCAACGAGCCGAACAAGGGCGATTTCTTCGTGCGCCTGAAATCGGGTTCGCGCGAGCCGATCGATACCGTGATGGAGGAGATCCGCTCGAAGATCGAGACGAACGTGCCCGGCGTCAACGTCGAGCTCGCGCAGTTGATGGAAGACTTGATCGGCGATCTGACCGCGGTACCGCAGCCCGTGCAGATCAAGATCTACTCGGACGATCCGAACGTGCTCGACGCGACCGCGCGGCGCGTGGCCGCGCGCATCGGCAAGATTCCGGGCATTGTCGACGTCGACGACGGCATCAACCCGGCCGGCGACGCGCTCGATCTGCACATCCGTCCCGACGCAGCCGCCGCCGAAGGGATGGACCCGCAGTCGATCGCGCAGCAGGTGTCGGATCTGCTCGAAGGCAGCGTCGCGACGCAGTTCCAGCAGGGGCCGAAGACGGTCGGCGTGCGCGTTCGGGTGTCGGACGCGATGCGGATGAACGGCACGGGGCTCGGCGCACTGCAGATCCGCGCGCCCGATGGGCACCTGTTCCCGCTCGATCGCGTGACCGATCGCATCACGGTCAGCGGGCAGCCCGAGATCAGCCGCGACAACCTGAAGCGGATGGTCGCCGTCACTGCGCGGATCGACGGGCGCGATCTCGGCTCGACGATCGCCGACGTGCAGCGCGCGCTCGGCGATGCGAACCTGTTGCCGCAAGGCGTCTATTACGAACTGGGCGGGCTGTACCAGCAACAACAGATCGCGTTCCGCGGACTGATCGCGGTGTTCGGCGCGGCGGTTGCGCTGGTATTCGGGCTGCTGCTGTTTCTCTACGAACGCTTCCGCGTCGCGCTCGCGGTGATGGCGATGCCGTTGTGCGCGACCGGCGCGGTGTTCATCGGGCTGTGGGCGACGGGCATCGAGCTCAACATTTCCGCGATGATGGGCATGACGATGATCGTCGGCATCGTGACCGAGGTCGCGATCTTCTACGTATCGGAATTCCAGGGGCTCGTGCGCGACGAAGGGATGGCGCCCGATGCCGCGTTGCTCGCGGCAGGCCGCAACCGGCTGCGGCCGATCGCGATGACGACGATCGCGGCAATCCTCGCACTGTTTCCGCTCGCGTTCGCGCTCGGGCAGGGCTCGGCGATGCAGCAGCCGCTGGCGGTCGCGATCATCTCGGGGCTGATCGTTCAACTGCCGCTGGTGTTGCTTGTACTGCCTGCGCTACTGCACCTGCTGTTGATCGAAAGGGGATCGCGCCGCCAGACACACTGATGTCATGCATCGCCGGGGTAAAGATCCACAGCGAAGGACGTCACGTCACACGATCAAGGTACGAGGACGCGATCGCGCGCAAGTCCGGCGGTGCGAACACGTCAGGATGCAGAAGCGCGGCCGCTTCGGCCAGCACGGCATGCCGCGCGATCGGTCCGAACGATTCGATCCAGTGATCGCCCACGCTCACGATACTCACCCGACGCGTCGACGCCAAGTGCTGCCATACCGGATTCGTCTCGAAACTGCGTCGCCCACCGTCGTCGTAGACAAAAATCGTGTCCGGCTTCGCAAGCAACAACGTCTCGAGGCTCATCTGGAACGCCGTATTGTCGCGCTGCGACGGCAGCGGATTGCGTCCGGCGATGTTGACGCCACCCAGCGCATTCAGCAGCGAGCAAGTCATGTTCTCATCGTAGAACGCCCACGGCGCGGCGCCCGTACCCCAGACAAACAAGTAGCGCGGCGCGCGGCCCAATCCCGCACGCGCGCGAAATCCTGCGAGCGCTTCCGCAAAACGCCGGTTGAGCGCGGCGGCGGCTTCGGCACGATCCAGTGCCTTGCCGACGAGTTCAATGCTGCGATTGCTGTCCTCACCGACTTCCAGATCCAGCGCAAGATACGGCGCGATCTGCTGAAGCCGCGCCGCGTTCGCTTCGGTGTAGCGGCGGATCGCAATGATGAGGTCCGCGTGCGCACTCGCCAACAATTCCAGGTTCGGGCTCGCACGCTGCCCGAGATCGATCACGCGATCCATCCTGTCCAGCAGATAGGCGGGCCGCCGGCCGCGCACGAGAAACGTCGACGCGACCGGCTGCACCCCAAGCGCCAGTGCGGTATCGGCGCCGAAATACGAAATCGCCGCAAGCCGGCTCGGCGCGGCTTCGAAGCGAAGCATCGCACCGCGATCGTCAACGACGCTGAACGGCTTACCGGGCGCCGCCGCGCGAACGGGCCGCGCGAGCACCGATGCAAGCGAAGCCGGCAACGCGAACGCCAACGTACGGCGCTTGCGATCAATCATCGCCGGCCTCTTCGATCGCCGACACGGCGTCGCCAACGTCCTGCCGGGCATCGCTCCGCTCGCCGCCGGGCCCGGCATAGCCAAGCGAATGGCAAACCGGCACGCCATCGCTCGCGCCATGCAGCCGCTCGCTGCGCACATGAAATACGTCCGCGACGAACGCCGGCGTCAGCACATCGACCGGCGCACCGTCCGCAACGAGCCGCCCGCCGCGCATCACGATCGCCCGATCCGCGAAACGCATCGCCTGGTTCAGGTCGTGCAGCGACATCACGAGCGTCAACCCGAATTCCTCGTTGAGCCGCCGCAACGTCTGCATCACATCGAGTTGATGCCCGAGGTCGAGGTAGGTCGTCGGCTCGTCGAGCAGCAGAATGTCCGCGCGCTGCGCGAGCGCCATCGCGATCCCTACTCGCTGTCGTTCGCCGCCCGACAACGCGACGAGCGGACGATCGCGCATCGGCAACAGACCGGTCGTCGTCAGCGCCCATTCGACTGCGCCGCGATCGTCGTCCGTTTCTCCTCGCAACCACGTGCGGTGCGCAAACCGCCCATGGCGGACGAGTTCCTGCACCGTCAGGCCGGCCGGAATGTCCTGCGTCTGGGCCAGGAACGCGATGCGCCGCGCGAGCTTGCGGCGCGGCCATTGCCCGAGCGGAACGTCGTCGAGCAACGCATCGCCGCCGCGCGGCGCGAGCAACCCGGCCAGTGCGCGCAGCAGCGTGCTCTTGCCTGAGCCGTTCGGACCGAGCAGCACAGTGATCCGGCCCGGCTCGATCGACAGCGACAATGTGTCGACGATGCGGCGCGGGCCATATCCGAGCGAAAGATCGCGGGCAACGAGTGTCATCGTGAAGATCGGGACAGCAAATGAAGAAAAAGCGGCGCGCCGAACAACGCGGTGACGGCTCCGACGGGTATCTCGGCCGGTGCGACGACGACGCGCCCGGTCAGATCCGCAAGCGCGGTGATCAGCGCACCGCAAAGGAGCGCGAACGGCGCCTGCCGCGCGAGCGGCCCGCTCACGGCAAGCCGCGCGAGATGCGGCGCGATCAGGCCGACGAATGCGACCGGGCCTGCAATCGCAATCGCACCAGCGGCCGCGAAGCCTGCATAGACGATCGCCACCAGACGCCAGCGCTCGACATTCAGCCCGACGCTCGTCGCTGCGTCGTCGCCGATCGACAGCACCTGCACTGCCGGCAGGATCGCTGGCAGCAGCACGATCGTCGCCGCCGTCCACGGCGCGAGCAGCAGCACGTGCTGCCAGCCGCGTGCGTAAAGGTTGCCCGCAAGCCACGTCAGCAGCACCTCGATACGGCTCGAACCCCAACCAGCGAGTATCGTCATCGCGACCGCGTACATCGCGGCGCTAACGGCGACGCCCATCAGAATCAGCCGAAACGGCGCCGTGCCGTTGCGCCACGCCAGCGCGTAGACGCCCAGCGCCGCGCCGATGCCGCCCGCCTGGGCGACGAACGGTATCCATGTGATGTCGTACGCGTCGAGCCGGCTGCCGTCGAGCGAACCCGCGAAATTCGCGACGAGCAGCAGCAACATCACGCCGAGCGTCGCGCCGGACGACACGCCGATCACACCGGGTTCCGCGAGCGGATTGCGCAGCGCCCCCTGCAACACGAGTCCGCTCGCCGCAAGCTGTGCGCCGATCATCAGCGCAAGCAGCACGCGCGGCATGCGCAGTTCCCACATCACGAAGGCGACGTCGCGCGCGACGTCGCGATGGAACAGTGCCTGAACGGCCGACGTCAACGGGAAGCCGGCCGCGCCGAGCCGCACCGACAAGACAACGGTGAGCGTCAGGATCGCCGCCCATCCTGCGCCACGCGCGAACGTCCGCCACCGGGCCGCGCCCTGTGCGCGCGTCGTGCGAATCGGCCGGTTCGGAACGCCCGTCATGTCGATACGCCTTCATCGCGGCGAATCATCGCGATCAGCAGCGGTGTCGCGACCAAGGCAGTCAAAAAGCCGACCGGCAGTTCGCGCGGCGCAGCGACCGTGCGGGCGACGAGATCCGCTGCCGAGACGAGCAGTGCGCCCGCCAGTGCCGTCACGGCCAGCGTTCGGCGATAGCCGCCGCCGGGCGCGACGCGCGCGAGATGCGGCACGCACAGCCCGACGAAGCCGACGGGCCCCGCGATCGAGACCACCGACGCCGACAGCGCGACGGCAATGAAACCGAGGATCAGGCGCCAGCGCAGCAGGTCGAGGCCGACGCTCTGCGCCGCCTCGTCGCCGAGCGCGAGGGTGTCGAGCACGCGCGCGCCGGACAACGCGGCGACAAGACCGGCGACGGTCCACGGAGCGACCATGGCGACCTGCCGCCAACCCACACCCGCGAAACCACCGGCCAGCCAGTAGAACAACGGGCCGGCCTGCGGCCCCGCGACGATCATCAGCGAGATGACGCCCGCGCTGCCGAGCGCGCCGATCGTCGTCCCTGCCAGCGAAAGACGCAACGGCGACAGACGGGCGCGCCACGCCAGCGCAAACGTGAGCGTCGCCGCGATTCCGCCGCCCGCCAACGCCACGAACGGCATCATGCCCGCCGCCCGGACCGGCGCCAGCACGGTGGCCGCGACGACCGCGAGCGCCGCTCCGCCGACCACGCCCGTCAACGTCGGATCGGCCAGCGGATTGCGCGTGATGCCCTGCATCAGCGCGCCGGCCACCGCGAGACTCGCGCCGACCATCAGTGCCGCGATCAAGCGAGGCAGCCTCAGCGCATGGACGATCTGCGCGGCGGGCGTTTCACCCCCACCCAGCGCATCGAGCGCGGCAGCTGGACCGAGAACGAGATTGCCGGCGCAGAGGCTGGCAATCGCAACCGCACCGAGACCGACGATCAGCACAAGCACGATCGCACCGACACCCAGCCGCCCCGACCCCGACGACGAGGTACGCACGCGATTTCTTGTCACATGCCGTTCGTTCATGATCGGGGCGCGCCGGCCTGTTTCACCAACGCGCTCAGCCGATATTCGAACTTGCGCAACAGCATCGTCGCCGTCGCTGCAAGTCCGATCGTGAGCCCGAACCAGATGCCATGGATTCCGTAGCCGAGCATCACGCCCGCCCCCCACGCAACCGGCAGCCCGATCATCCAGTAACCGACGATCGAGATGCGGAACGAACTTTTCACGTCGCCGAGCCCCCGCAAGATGCCGACGCCGATGTTCTGGCTGCAGTCGAAGATCTGCAGCAAGGCCGCAATCGTCAGCAGCCCCGTCGCAAGTCGCAGCACATCGTCATTCGCGGCCGAGCCGCGATCCAGGAACGGCGCGAGCACGTGTGTCGGCGCAACGAGATACGGAAGCGCGACCGCCAGCATGGCGCCGATGCCCAGCACGAGCCCCGTATAGCCGAGCCGCCGTGCGCCACGATAATCGTGCTGCGCGCATGCATGGCTGATGCTGATCGACGACGCATGCGACAACCCGACCGAAATCATGAACACGATGTAGATCACTTGGTTGACGATCGTCTGCGCTGCGAGCGCATCCGTACCGAGCGTGCCGATCACGAGGGTAAGGACGGTGAAGAACGCGGCCTCCGAGCCGTAGGCGGCGGCGATCGGCAGGCCCATCTTCCACGTCCGCTCGAATGCTTCGGCATCGGTCCGCCACGCGGCAAGCGACAGGTGTTCGGCGAGCCCGATTCGACGTTTGGCAATCGAGAGAAACGCCACGAACGACAACAGGTACACCGAACTCGTCGCGCAGGCTACGCCGGTCAGGCCGAGCGCGGGGAACCCGAAGCGGCCGAACATCAGCGCGTAGTCGAGCACCGCGTTGACGACGATCGACACGGCCGCGATCGCGAGCAGCGGCCCCGGCTTGCGCAGCCCGACGGTGTACTGGCGCAGCGACTGGAACCACAGGCACGGCAGCATGCCGGGCGCCGCCGCCGCGAGATAGAGCGCGGTCAGCCGCGCGATGCCCGGATCCTGGCCGAGCCATACGAGCGGCCGTTCAACGGCGAGCATCAACAGCACGAACGCGAGTGCGGCAAGCGTCGACAGCGCGAAACTCGCACGCACGAGACGCACGATGCGTGCAGGGTCGTCCTGCCCGTTCGCGAATGCGACGAGATTGCCAGTGCCCGTCACGAGGCCCGTTCCCATCGTCCTCAGCTGGTTGAACAACGTCAGCGCAAGACCGCCTGCGGCGATTTCGCGCGGACCGAGCATCCCCATCATCACGACGTCGGTCGTGGTCAGCGCGACCTGCGCAAGCTGGGTAAGGATGAGCGGCGCGGCGAGCGCACCGATGTGCCGGGCGTCGAACCGGAACTGTTCGTGAGATTTCATGCGATGGCGACAAGGATCGGATTGACAAACGACGGGCAGATCGGGGCGCTCAAGCGTACCCGGCCTGCCGGCATTCATCACAGGTCGGTCGACACGGACAGCCAGAACGTACGTGGCGCGCCCGTGAACAGGTATCCGGTCGGATTCGCCTGCCAGTAGTCCCGGTTGAACAGGTTCGTCACGTTCGCGCGCAGCGTCACGTCGCGACCGGCAACTTTCGTCGTGTACCGGCCGCCGAGATCGAAACGCGTCCAGCTCGGCACGTGCTGCGTGTTGTCCTGGCTCACGTAGGCCTTGCCCGTGTAGATCATCCGGCTCGTCAGCGTGACGCCCGGCACGAACGGTGTATCCCATTCCGCGCCGAGCGTGGCCTGGAGCGACGGCGCGCCGATCGCGCGATTGCCGTCGTATGCGCCGCCCTGCGTGCGGCGAAGCCGCGCGTCGAGCCACGTGACGCCGCCCAGCAGACGCACGCCGCGCGTCACCTCGCCGAAGCCGGACAGCTCGAGACCGCGATTGCGCTGCAAACCGTTGAGGCTGTACAGCTTGCTCACCGGATCGACGATTCCGCTCGGCACGTCGATCTGGAACAGCCCGAGCGTCGCGCCGAATTTGCCGAGATCGAGCTTGGTCCCGACCTCGTACTGCTTCGACTTGAACGGCGCGAACACCTGGTTCGGATTGGCCGCGTCAGGCGGCGGCGCCGACCCGGGCGTCAGCGCCTCGATGTAGTTCGCATAGAACGACAACTGGTCGAACGGGCGGACGACGAGCGCCACGGACGGCGTCGTCGCGCCCTGGTCGTAGTGCGAGGTTTCCGCGCCGGACGTGTCGAAGTTGCGGCTGCTCACCTGCTGGCGACGCACGCCCACCGTGAGTTGCACGAGCCCGCCGGCCACGGACAGCGTATCGGCGACGGCGATGCTGCGCAGGATCTGAGCGCTGTCCTTCGCTTCCGGCGACACGGAAACCGGCGCGCCGGGTCCGGCGAGGCGGGTCGGCATGTAGATGTTCGTCGCGTAGCTGCCGTAGGCGGTCTGACCGAACCACGTCGTCTGCTGCAGGTAGTTGCCGCTCACGACGAGCTGGTGATCGATCGGGCCCGTCTTGAAGCGCGCCCGCGCGCCCGCCTCGGCCGACAGCGCATGCGACGCGCCTGACTGGTATCTCGACGTGGACGTCGCGTCACCCTGCGCATTGACGATCGTCGCGCCCGGGTCTTCCAGCTTGTCGTAGCCGAAGCGGTTCATGCCGACCGCGCCGAACAGCGTCAAGTTCGACGAGAGGTCGTACTCGGCCCGCCCGAGCGCCGTCAGGCTATGGGAATTCGAATAGGAAAACGTCTGCGCGAGATTGGTCCGGGAATCGGGCACCTCCGGCACCGCGATCCCGGCAATCGGCGTGTAGCCGCGTACCGGCGCCCGCATGAAGTCTTCCTGGTAGATCACGTCGCCGGACGCGCGCAGGCGGCTGCCGCGGTAGTCGAGCCCGACCGACAGCGACGTGTTGCGCCGCGACTGCTCGTCGATCGGCGTATCGCCTTCGCGATGGGCCGCGTTGACGCGCACGCCGAACTCGCCGTTCGAGCCGAAGCGCCGGCCGATGTCGGCATGGCCGCCGAACACCGAACTCGAAGCATATTCGGCGGTCAGCCGGTTGAGCGGTGTGTCGCCGGCGCGCTTCGTCACGACGTTCACGCTGCCGCCGACGCTGCCCTGCGGCATCATCCCGTTCAGCAACGCACCAGGCCCCTTGAGGATCTCGACGCGCTCAACCGGATCAGAGCCGACGCGGTAGGCCGGCACGAGCCCGTACAGCCCGTTGAGCGCGATCTCGCCGTTCTCGACGCGCAGCCCGCGGATCGTGATCGCATCGTAGCGGTTGGTGCTGTCGATCGCCGCCCGGACCGACGGGTCAGTTGTGGTCAGGAGATCCGCGACGCTGGTCGCCTGCTGGTCGCGGATCAGCTTTTCCGTGTAGCTCGAGATGCTGAACGGCGTATCCATGTAGTCGCGATTGCCGAGCAGGCCGACCTTCGCGCCGTGTGCCGCCTGGCCGCCAGCATACGGCTCGGGAACGGCATCGTCGATTCGCTTGCCGACGACCTTCACCGCCGGCAGCACGGCAGCTTCGGCGCCTGCCGCGGCAGCGGCCGGACGCAGCGAGAAACTGCCGTCGGACTGCTGCACCGGCTCCAGGCCCGTGCCGTTCAGCAACGCCTGGAATGCGCCCTGCACCGAGTAGGCGCCGCGCACGCCCGCACTGTTTTTCCCGGCCGTCAGGTCGCCCGGCACGCTGAGCATCACGTTGGCCTGATCGGCAAGACGGTTCAGCGACGCCGACAACGGGCCGGCCGGAATGTCATAGCGCCGGCTGGCAGCTTGCGGCGCCGCGCCGGCGGCCGACTGCGCCGATGCCACCTGCCACGCGCCGCTACCTGCGAGCGCGATGCCGAGAACGGCACACCGCACAGCGTGCGGAGCGGGACGGCGCGCGGTGCGCAGCGCACGGGGCATCCGTTCGAGGCTGCGCACGGACAACGAGAAATCGGGATTCGACGACAACGACGGGCGAAGCATGGACGGCATTCCTCGAGATGGAAGTGGCAAGGAGAGGTCCATCGCGCGTCTAACAGAGCCGGATACCTTGGCTTGATAGCGGCCGCACCCGGTCGTTCGGGCGCGCGCCATGCTGGCTGCGACTGTCGCCATCGCGACGACACCCGTTTCCGGTCGGAAACAAGCGTCGACAAGCCGGGCGGATGCCCCGCGTCATGGCGCCGGGTCGGCATTCAGAGCACTGATTGATCTCCGAATGGTCCTCTTTCATCTGTTAATCGGATGACGCCCGGAAATGCGAACCGAAATCGGAAATTTCTTTGCAACAGGGTGAAATACCACCGGGAACCGCGACTGGGCGGGCAACATGCCCGTCAGCGGGCTTCGATCGTGACCCACCACGGCAACGTGCGACGCACCCGGATCGGCAGGTCGCGTTCGAGCATCGAGAGCATCCGGTCGGGGTCGTCGGCAGGGAAACGGCCGACCACGCGGATGCCCGCCACTTCGGGATCGACGCCGATGTGCCCGTGCTGATAGCGATCCAGCTCGGCGATCAGCGCGTCGAGCGTGACGTCGTCGGCCAGGATCACGCCGCGTGACCACGCTTCGCGTGCGGGATCGGCCCTCTCCGGACTCGAAATCGCGTCCGCCGTGAACTGCCGCTGCTGACCGGCCGCCACGATTTCGGCGTGTCCGGCCAGATTGCGAATCTCGACACGGCCTTTGAACACGGCCAGCAGCGTGTGCGTGCCGGACTGCCGTACGGTGAACCGGGTGCCCAATGCCTGCATCCGGCCGTTCGGCGTGTCGACAAAGAACGGCCGCTCCTGGCCGTCTTTGGCCGTATCGATGAGGATTTCGCCCATCGTCAGTGTCAGGAGGCGCTTGGTATCGTCGTAGTGAACATCGAACGCACTGTCCGTGTTCAACCAGACGCGCGTACCGTCGGCGAGCTGCACGTCCCGCCGCTCTCCGACACCTGTGCGGTAATCCGGCCTCCATGCGATGAGCCGATCCGGCAACGCCGTGAAGCGCCACGCGAGCCACCCGGCGAGACCGGTTCCGGCCAGCGCAGCGAGACTGCCCAGAACATGGCGCCGGCTTGCCGCGCGCGTCGCGGAAACGTGCACGGCGGCCGCAGCGGCATTGCGCTCAGCCAGGCTCTCGCCCCTCAACGGCTCGAACCGGCGGCTGACAGCCTCGATATGTGCCCACGCACGACGATGTTCCGGCCGTTCGGCCAGCCATTCTGCCCATGCCTTGCGGTGCTCGCCGCTACCGCCATCGGCATACAGGAGCGCATACCAGTTGGCGGCCTGCTCGAGGCTTGCGAAATCTGCGTGAACGCCAGGATCGGCGGCCGCCGAAGACGACGAGGCTGCCATCGGTCAGCGCGTAATACCGGCGTCGATCAAGGCCAGTTGCAGCATCGCCTGGGCGAGGTACTTCTGCACCATCCGATCGGAAACGCCCAGTTCGCCCGCGATCTCGCGGGTGGACAAGCCATGAATCTGCGCCAGGACAAACGCGTTCCGCGCCTTGTCGGGCAACCGGCTGATCAGCGCGCCGATTTCCATCAGCGTCTCGATGACGATCGCGCGATATTCAGGAGAAGGCTCGCAGGGCTCCGGCTGGGCGGCAAGCGCCTCGACCCATGCCTGCTCGACCTGGCGCCGGCGAAACAGGTCGACACACATGCCCTGTGCCATCGCCCGCAAGTAAGCCCGCGCCTCGGCATCGCTGTCGAAGCCCTTCGGCACCGGCTTGAGGATCAGACGAAGAAATGCGTCCTGGGCAAGGTCGGCCGCATCGAAAGCGTTACCCAGCCGCCTGCGCAACCATCCCTGCAACCAGCCATGGTGGTCGCGATAGAGAGCCTGCACATCCTGATGGACGGCGAGTTGAGCGACGGACATGGAGCAACCCCTTCTGCTTTAAACGCGAGAGACGAGAAGACAAATAAGAATCATTCACGCTTATAAACCAATTCAATTGGTTTACGCAATATTTCGCAATTAGGGGCCGCATCAAGTCGGCGGGTGCATCAGACGATTTGATACATCAGACATTTCGACTGGCGCCTCGCGTTTTCCGCTTCGGCATGCTGCACGTCTCGTCGCCTTGCCGCTCGCGATGCGCCACGATGGCGGCAACTGCAGTTCCACTGTCTCCCGCGCAAGCTTCCTGTTCACCTTCGTTACGACACCAACCAAGCCGGCCGATGCTCGCGACGATCCGGGGAATCACACGCCCTTCGCCTGACATTCAGGACACACCCCAGCTATCACCAGAGACGCAGCGTGGAACTTGAAGCGACGCCCGGAAGCGATGCGCTCGAACTGCTCGTTCAGTTCGTCTTCGTAGAGATCGCAGAGTGCTCCACATTTGCGACAAACGAGGTGATGGTGATCCTTGCCGCGGTTCAGTTCATACACGACGCGCGAATCGCCCAGTGATGCACTGGTGACGAGTCCCCTTTCGAGAAAAGTGGACAAGGTGCGGTAGGTTTCGGGTAGTGCGGCTCAACCACCGCGCACAACGCCGCCCACGGCACGATCTGGTTCATCGTATCGAGAAACTCGTCGCGCCGCGTACGCTTGCGCTTCGTCTCGAAGCCTGCGCCTTGATCGGCTGCCATCGCCAGCGTCTGCTGCTTCATCGTCGTTTGCCTTTCTCGGGTCATGTCCACCGATCTATAACGGCTGAGACACGGGGTTGGGGGACTTAATCAGCTTTGCCTTAACCCGAGCCCGATCAGCAAGCGCGCGATATGCTCGAACATCCGCCACGCACCGTCACTCGTGGCATCCGAGGAGACACCGGCATCGCTCGCCCCGCACAGCACGGTGAATGCCGGCAGGCGCCCGTCGGTCGCCGACGCCGCGCATGCGGCCATCGGCAACAGCCAGCCATCGCCGTCGGGATACCGCCGCAACATGCAAGCCAATTCACCCTGCTCTTCGATCAGCGTTCCGTCGTCGCCGAGCGCCCATCATGCACGCTCGTCGCACAATTCGAGATGCTCGCCGAGCCAGGTGTCCCGCGCGCAAAGCGCGCGCAGACAACGCTCGGCCAGTACCGCGTTGTGCAGATAACGTGGCGGCATTACGCGTGACGCACCGAGTGCCTGGACGCTCAGCGACAACTTCAGATGTATCCGTTCGTCCGCTCCGATGCCGAGCGTGCGCAGCGACGCGGTGGGCCGAGCCGTGCCGAACCCGGCTCCGAGATCGATACACCGCATGACAAGCCGGGGATGCTCCCGCTGAAGGTAGTCCCATTGCCAAGGATGAACCGGCAGCCAGCGAGCCGCCGGATCGATTCCGAGCAGAGCGGCGCGATGCGCAAGCGCCGCGAACGCATCCTCATCCAGTACGGCAGGCACGAGCGATCGGCTGGACGCCAGGCAGTGCATGCGCACTGTCGTCGCCACGTCGCAACGCGTCGGGCAAAATGGCGACCCAGTGCAGTGCAACCCGGCCTGCCTCGACGTCGTACGCATCGCCCGGGCTGCCGGGCCAGCGCTTCGCGCGCGCAACCGGATGGAACGGTCGGTCCCGCAGGCAGCAAATCGCCTCCCATGTCACCAGACTGTACGGCGTGCCATCGACGTCGGCCAGCCAGCGCGCCTGCGCGGCACACGTTTTCGCGATTTGCTATTCGGCAAGCGCAAGCAGTTCGGCAAGACGGTCACTGTAGGCGGGCCACCAGTCTGCGCGCTGCAGCGCATCGAGCAGATCCTGCGCAAGCAGTCGGTCGACGCCGCCGTCGTGTTCGGCCGAAGCGTCCGACGCCGACGGACGGTCGGCTACGACATCGACGTCTGTCATAGAACGTTCCGAACCTCCGACTGCTCCAAAAACCCATCCGCTTGTCGGCTAGCAATGCCAAAGCATGCTAGTTCGCCCGGGGCTTCCACTTGCAACGATAAGGTGCTTCTTGCCCCAGATTTGCGCTGGAAACTATAGTGACGCCGCCGCGCAATGCTATCGAAAATTAATATCGATAGCATTGTGCAAATATGCCAAAAAGACCCACCCTTTTTGCCAACCTACAAAATTCGCAAACCTGCACCAGACCCTTGGCAATCCGTCCCCATAAAATTCCGTTGACTTTATATCTTTCGATATATATCTTTCGATACATCTAAAGATGCACAGGAGAAGGCGATGCGCCACACTCATCTGTTTTCGCGCCGCGGATGCGGCATGCATACCTCGTTCGGCGCCGGCCCGCTCGAGATGTTCCGCCACATGATCGGCGGCCATCGACGCGGCGGTGGCAGCGGCCGGCACGGCTTCGGTCCGTTCGGCGGTTTCGGTGGCGGCCCGGGCGGTTTCGGTGGTTTCGGCGGCGACGACGCCATGCCGCGCGGCCGTCAATTCAGCGCCGACGACCTGCAACTGCTGCTGCTCGCGCTGCTCGCCGAGCAGCCGAGCCACGGCTACGAGCTGATCAAGGCGCTCGATACGCGTTCGAGCGGCTTCTACGCGCCGAGCCCCGGCATGGTGTATCCGGCGCTCACGTATCTGGAAGAGCTCGGCTACGTGACCGTGCAGGCCGAAGGCAACCGCAAGCGCTATGCACTCGCCGACGCGGGCCGCGCGTATCTCGATGCGCAGCGCGAACGCGTCGACCTGCTGTTCGCGAAGCTCGCGCATCTCGGCCGGAAGATGGAATTCATGCGCCGCGCGTTCGCCGGCGAAGCGCCCGCCGCCTCCGACGACGATACGCGCGGCTGGCTGCCGGAATTCGTCGAAGCTCGGATGGCGCTCAAGCAAGCGCTCTTCCGCAGGAGCAGCGCCGACGCCGACGAACAGCGCCGCATCGCGGCGATCCTGCGTCGCGCCGTCGCCGACATCGAAGGCCGGACCGAGGACTGATCGAGCCGCATCCGGCTTATCAAGGAGAACCCATCGATATGACCCAACCGACTACCGAGCGCGCGGTCGTACGCGTGCGCCATACGCTGAAATTCCGCTTGCTCCAGGTCAAGCGCGTCACTGCCGTGACCCCGCATCTGATGCGCGTGACGCTGACGGGCGACGAACTCGACGATTTCGAATCAGCGTCCTTCGACGATCACGTGAAGGTCTTCTTCCCGCCGCCCGGCGAGGACGCACCCGCGTGTCCCGAGTTCGGCCCGAACGGCATCGTGTTTCCGGAAGACCGGCCGCGGCCCGTCGCACGCGATTTCACGCCGCGTCGCTACGATCGCGCCGCCCGCGAACTCGATCTCGATTTCGTGCTGCATCATCCAGGACCGGCGTCACAGTGGGCCGCGCAAGCGTGCGTCGGGCAGACGCTCGGCATCGGCGGACCGCGCGGTTCGTTCGTTATCCCGAAGGATTTCGATTGGCACCTGCTGATCGGCGACGACACCGCATTGCCCGCCGTCGCACGACGCCTCGAGGAATTGCCGGCCGGCACGCGTGTCGCCGCAGTGCTGGAAGTAGCCGATCCGTCTGCGCAGGTCGACTTCGCTACCGATGCGGATCTGTACGTCTTGTGGCGCCATCGCGACGACGCGTCAAACGGCGAGCGCGGTGCAAGTCAGTTGGTCGATGCGTTGCGGGCGCTGCCGCTGCCGGCCGGCGAAGGCTACGTGTGGGCCGCAGGCGAAGCGGCCGCGATGCGCGGCGTACGCGAGCACCTATGCAATGAGCGCGGCCTCGCGAAATCGAGGATTCGCGCATCCGCTTACTGGAAGCACGGCGCGGTCGCGGTTCACGAATCACTCGAAGACTGACGCGATGAGCGAGTCGAACGCGGCACACGCGTTCGACGTTCGACGATTCCGCGGCGCGCATGCTCGCGTCATGCCGCTGCCGAGCGCACGGCGCGGATACGAAGTGCGGCATTGCCGACACACACTCGTCGCGCTTGAATCCTCTGTAGATCGGGTCGGCGGCGCGCGCGCGCATAGATGCGCCGGTACGCCGGTATCGAAAGACGCCCGCGCGCGGCATCGGCCATCGCACTGCGTTTTCGTCCGAACGAAATCGCATCCGCGTCGCCACCGCGCATCGGCGTATCTCGAAATAATCGTGCTCGGCGGCGCTCGCCACGCACGGATCGCGGCGCGCAATCCTCGTACGCATTGAGTCATGCGGCCGCACTGCCAGCCGAGGCGCAATCGCATCGAAGTGCGTACCGCGCCACGCACTTCAATGCGCGCGACGGCTTCGACAAAACCTCTTTATGCGTTTCGCGGCCGATTTCCCGTAAATGGAAGCCACAGCCGCATCCGTCGAATCCCATGCGGTTGCATTCCGTCGATCGCCTTTCGACGCCCGCGCATCGATGCAAGCGTCGTCTCGACACGAACGGAGTTGCATCCGAGCCGCCCGTGTCCTATACCTATCTCGACGGCACGAGGCCGGTTCGGCAAAGCCGTCGCGGCACACGTCGGCGGACTCCGGGGCAAAGTGGCCCGCGCCGCCCGTGATCCGAATATCGAAAAAGCACGACGCGTCGCCGCATTTTTCCGCGTCGAATGAGAACGAGAGCGCGCAACCTCGCGCGTCGTCACCCGGATACGCGACCATGACTCGCCACCACACCCACGCAGGCATCGCGAAGACGCTCAGAATCGCCGGCTATTGCGGACTCGGCGCAATCGCGCTCGCGCTGTTCGTCGCGATGTGCGCGATCCTGAAAGACAGCGCGCTCGATCGTGAAGCCGCGCGCCAGCGACAGACCGAAAACGTCGAATTGCACGGCGGCGCCGACGTCGAGCCCAACTCGACGAGCAACGCCACCCAGACGAGAACGCCCGGTTGATTCGGATTCCCGCCGATTATCGTCAGTCGATACGAATCGACCGCTCGTGCAATCGCGTGAACGCGACCGCATGCACGGATTCGCCGATCCGGTCGAGCAGCGCCGTCACCGGACGGCCATACAGATGAGCGGCAAGCGCGCCGGCGGTTCCGACGAGTGCGCCGCCCGCGATGTCGAGCGGCCAGTGCACGCCGACGTAGATGCGCCCCCATCCGACCGCTGCCGCGATGACGGCGAGCGCGAGGCCCGCCGCGCGCGTCGTGCCCGCGATGAGCAAGCCCGCCGCGACGCTGCAGACGAACGTCGCGTGATCGCTCGGAAACGAGCCGTCCGGCGCGTGCGGAATCAGTTGTGTGCCGATGCCGAGCACGAACGGCCGCGGCGAATACCAGAAGTGGCCGATCACCTGCGCGAGCGCGAGCGCGACACATGCGCCGACGCCCGCTTCGATCGCCTGGCGACGCGTCGGGCGCGCGCCCATTACCCAGGTCAACAGCAGCAGCGCGGGCACCGCATAGACGAGCCAATCGGCGGCGAACACGCCGAAGCGAACGGCGGCGAGATGCGAAGCGGAACCCGCATTGAGCGCGGAAAAGACAATGAGATTGAAGTTCTGCATGGGGCTGAAACGGTAGCGAATCGAACGGCACCGGGTCACCGGTTCGAACGATGCTAGGACGCGCACGCTTAAGAAAGGCTTAACCCGAAGCGCCGCGAGATCGAAAGGAAAATCGAAAATTCTACAACGCACTTCTTCGAGGACGGTCATTCCCCAAAAGTTCAATCGTACGCGTCGCGCGGCGCAGCATGCGATTTCGGGCTGTCGTTCACATTCGTTTCACGTGTCCCGTAAATGCTCACCATAGCCCCCGAAAAAACTCACCGTTTGCCGCGACGAAGCGCCGGCGACCCGCTGTCCGTCACCCGCCGGCGCGCGTTCGTTACGACGTCCGCAACACTGTCAATATTTGTCATTTCACTGCCTCGATTTGCGCAATAATCTTTTCCAGTTGCGGCATCGCACAATCGATTCGCAGAGGCATACGATATCGGCACCCCGACAACGAAGCGATCAACAAGGAGTCCGCATGAAGCCCAGCCAAGTCCGATCGAAAGCATTCGCGATGCCGCTCACGAGCCCGGCGTTTCCGATGGGCCCTTATCGTTTCGTCAATCGCGAATTCCTGATCATCACCTATCGCACCGACATCGACCGTCTCCGCGAAATCGTGCCGGAACCGCTCGAAGTCAAGGAACCGCTCGTCCATTACGAGTTCATCCGCATGGCCGATTCGACCGGCTTCGGCGATTACACCGAGAGTGGACAGGTGATCCCCGTCGAATACAACGGCCAGCCGGGCGGCTACACGCTCGCGATGTATCTGAACGATCATCCGCCGATCGCAGGCGGCCGCGAATTGTGGGGATTCCCGAAGAAGCTCGCGCAGCCGACGCTGGAAACGCACATCGACACGCTGCTCGGCACGCTCGACTACGGCCCCGTGCGCGTCGCGACGGGCACGATGGGCTACAAGCACAAGGAGCTCGATCTCGACGAGCAGCAGAAGCGCCTCGCCGGCGCGAACTTCCTGCTGAAGATCATTCCGCACGTCGACGGCTCGGCGCGCGTCTGCGAGCTCGTGCGCTACTACCTGCAGGACATCAAGATGAAGGGCGCATGGACGGGCCCCGCGTCGCTGGAGCTCGCGCCGCATGCGCTCGCGCCCGTCGCCGATCTGCCAGTGCTCGAGATCGTCGAAGCGCGCCATCTGATCGCCGATTTGACGCTCGGCCTCGGCGAAGTCGTCTACGATTACCTCGCGCAGTAACGCGCGCTGCATCCTTCCCTACTACTTTCTGGACAGGAATTCGATCATGAGCAATCTGAATGGCAAGACCGCGGTCGTGACAGGCGCAGCAAGCGGCATCGGCAAGGAAATCGCGCTGGAGCTCGCGCGCGCGGGCGCGGCGGTCGCGATCGCGGATCTGAATCAGGACGGCGCGAACGCGGTCGCCGAGCAGATCAAGCAGGCGGGCGGCAAGGCGATCGGCGTCGCGATGGACGTGACGAACGAAGACGCGGTCAACGCCGGCATCGACAAGGTTGCCGAAACGTTCGGCTCGGTCGACATCCTGGTGTCGAACGCGGGCATCCAGATCGTCAATCCGATCGAGCACTATGCGTTCGCCGACTGGAAGAAGATGCAGGCGATTCACGTGGACGGGGCGTTCCTGACGACGAAGGCCGCGCTCAAGCACATGTACCGGGACGATCGCGGCGGCGTCGTGATCTACATGGGCTCGGTGCATTCGCACGAGGCGTCGCCGCTGAAGTCGGCGTACGTGACGGCGAAGCACGGGCTGCTGGGGCTTGCGCGCGTGCTGGCGAAGGAAGGCGCGAAGCACAACGTGCGCTCGCACGTGGTGTGTCCGGGCTTCGTGCGCACGCCGCTCGTCGACAAGCAGATTCCGGAGCAGGCGAAGGAGCTCGGGATCAGCGAAGAGGAAGTCGTGAAGAAGGTGATGCTCGGTCAGACGGTCGACGGGGTGTTCACGACCGTCGAGGATGTCGCGAAGACGGTGCTGTTCCTGTCGGCGTTCCCGAGCGCGGCGCTGACCGGCCAGTCGTTCATCGTCAGTCACGGCTGGTTCATGCAATGAAGCCGCACGCCCGTACCGAAAAGCAGGCCGTCGATCCGGCGGACCTGCACAACGAAGCAAGCGTGCCGCACGCGCTCGAACAGGCTCATGCGCCGTTCCACGATCTGCCGTACGAAACGATCGCGCTCGTGCTGCAAGGCGGCGGCGCGCTCGGCGCGTATCAGGCCGGCGTATTCGAAGGGCTGCACGAAGCAGGCGTTCCGCTCAACTGGATCGCCGGCATTTCGATCGGCGCGCTGAACACCGCGCTGATCGCCGGCAATCCGCCCGAGCGGCGCGTCGAGCGGCTGCGCGAGTTCTGGAACACGATCTGCCAGCCCGCGTTCTTCCCCGCGTTGCCGGCCGTGTTCGAAGCCGCGCTCTTCAACAGCCACGATTACGTGCGCACGTTCTTCACCGCGAGCCAGGCGGCGAGCGCGGTCGTGCAAGGACAGCGCGGCTTCTTCGTGCCGCGCTTCCCGCCGCCGCTGCCGGGCGCGACGCATCCGCCGGAGAAGGTCAGCTATTACGACACGTCCGCGCTGCGTTCGACGCTCCTCAAGCTGTGCGACTTCGACCGGATCAATTCGGGCGAGACGCGCGTGTCGGTCGGCGCGGTAAACGTCGGTACGGGCAACTTCATCTACTTCGACAACACGAAGGCGACGCTGCGTCCCGAGCATTTCATGGCGTCGGGCGCGCTGCCACCCGCATTCCCGCCCGTCGAGATCGACGGCGAGTTCTACTGGGACGGCGGCATCGTATCGAACACGCCGCTGATGGAAGTGCTGCGCGCGTCGCCGCGCCGCGACACGCTCGCGTTCCAGGTCGACCTGTGGAGCGCGCGCGGGCCGCTGCCGGAATCGATGAACGAAGTGACCGAGCGCACGAAAGACGTTCAATATTCGAGCCGCACACGCTTGATCACCGACACGCTGCAACGCGAGCAGCGCTTTCGCAACGTGCTGCGCCGCGTGCTCGACCAGGTGCCAGACGACCTGCGCAAGAACGATCCGTGGTGCCAGCAGGCCGAGACGCTGTCGTGCAGCAAGCGCTACAACGTCCAGCATCTCATCTATCAGCAGAAAGCATACGAGCAGCACTACAAGGACTATCAGTTCGGCGCGTCGACGATGCGCGACCACTGGTCGGCGGGCCTCGCGGACATCCGCAAGACGCTCGCCGTGAAGCACGGCCTCACGCTGCCGGACAACGACGCGGGCTTCGTCACGCACGACATTCACCGGATCCGGTAACGTCTTCGCTCGCGGCCGGCGCATGCCGGCCGTGCATTCCCTTGCCGCAATTCTTCGCCGCATTCGCACCTTCGCCATGCCGATTCTGGTCGTTCTATTCGCACTCGTCGCATTGATCTGGGGCGCTGTCCATACGTTTCATGCGATCGCCGCGCGCTTCGGCGACGCCATCGCGATCGGCGCGGCGGTCGGCGCGATCGCCGTGATCGGCGCGGCGGTCGCGCACTGGGTCCGGCGGCGGCGCGACGTCGCGCCGAACACGCGCGAGGACGGGTGGACCCACGTGCTTCGGCGCGCGTGGGGCGATCTGCGCGTATCGGCGACGAAGGGGCTGCTGTGGCTGTCGCAGGACGGCGCCGACGGCCGCTACACGCTCACCGATCTGAGCGGCTGCCGCGCGGAAGCGTTCGACGGCCGCTGGTATCTGGTCGTCGCCGTACGCGACGATCGGCGCGCCGAATGGAAGCTGCCGATGGACGACAAGCGCGACGCGCTGCGCTGGGAACGGGTGTTGACGCTCGCGAAGCGACAGCGCCTGTGAGGTGCACGCGGTGAGCCGACGCACGCGTGGAACGAATCGTCGCGCGATGCGCGAAACGGCAAGCGCCGTCGCGAGTCGCGAACGACGCGATGCGCCGACTGTCCCCCGATGATCGGCGATGACGACGTGCTGCGCCGGATATGCCGACGCTCAGGCAACGGCGTCGCCGCCCGCGGGCCGAGGCTTTGAACATCGCGATCGGACGATACGCATGCCGCGCCAATCAAATCGGCGGCGCCTTCATGGCGGGAGAAGCCGAACCGGGTGACGCCGGCCGGCCCATCGGCCGGAGCGAACGTCGAACGTCGAACGTCGAACGTCGAACGTCGAACGTCGAACGTCGAACGTCGAACGTCGAACGTCGAACGTCGAACGTCGAACTCAACGAGCATAACCAGGGTCAAAATCGTCTCGCCGCGAAATTCGCGGAAGAAAATCGCCTGCGCCGCCGAAAACAAGCGGATCGTCCTATCCACCCCGTGGCGCGCCTGCCACAGTAGCGGCGTCAGCCTTTCAAACCGGAGTCCAGCGTGGCCGAAACCAACGCCTCCCGCACGCTTACCTTTCGCCCGTTCACCCAGGACGACGTCGACACCGCTCAGCGCCTGTCCAGCAGCTTCCAGTGGCCGCATCGCGTCGACGACTGGCGCTTCGTCGCGAAGCTCGGCAGCGGCTTCGTCGCCGCGGACGAAAGCGGCGTGATCGGCACCGCGCTCGGCTGGCGCCACGGCGATGCGCACGCGTCGCTCGGCATGGTGATCGTCGCACCGGACCAGCAAGGCCGCGGCATCGGTCGCGAACTGCTCGCGCGGGTCATCGACGATCTCGGCGAGCGCACGATGTTCCTGCACGCGACGCCCGCAGGCGAGCCGCTCTACGCGAAGTTCGGCTTCAAGCCGATCGGCACCATCGAGCAGCACCAGGGCGCCGCGTGCCATCCGCCGCTGATTTCGCTGCCACCCGGCGAGCGCTTGCGGCCGATCGGCGTCAACGACACGGCGCACCTCGGTGCACTCGCGTCGCGCGCGTGCGGCTACGACCGCAGCGCCGTGATCGACGCGCTGCGCGATGCCGCGAGCGGCATCGCGCTCGACCGCGACGGCGAACTGCTCGGCTTCGCGCTGTTCCGCCGCTTCGGTCGCGGCCACGTGATCGGTCCGGTGATCGCGTCGGACGCACTGCGTGCGCAGGCGCTGGTCAACCACTGGCTCGCGCTGCACGCCGGCATGTTCGTGCGGATCGACGTGCCGGGCGACAGCGGCCTGTCCGACTGGCTCGAAGGGCTCGGGCTGCGGCGCGTCGATTCGGGCCTCGCGATGGTGCGCGGCGAAGCGCCCGAGCGCGATCCGTCGCTGCGGCAGTTCGCGATCGTCAATCCGGCGCTCGGCTGATCCCGCGCGACCGCAACCGCACGCGTCATCCGATGACTTTCGTCTACAAGGCCGATCCCGCGCGCGGCGCGCAATGGGCGCGTCTTTTCGCTGAGAAGGCGCCCGACGTCCCGTTCCGTTTGTGGCCGGACATCGGCGACCCGGCCGCCGTCCGTTATCTGGCCGCGTGGCAACCGCCCGACGATCCGCTGCGGCTGATGCCGAATCTCGAAGTCGTGTTCTCGGTCGGCGCGGGCGTCGATCAGTTCGATCTGTCGTGCGTGCCCGCGCACATCCCGGTCGTGCGGATGATCGAGCCGGGGATCGTCGAAGGAATGGTCGAATACGTGACGCAGGCCGTGCTGACGATTCATCGCGACCTGTTCGACTACGCAACGCTGCAACGCATGCAAATGTGGCGAGCAAAGCCCGTGCGCGCCGCCGCGTCGCGGCGCATCGGCGTGCTCGGCCTCGGGATGCTCGGTCAGGCGGTGCTCGACACGCTGCGCCGCTTCGGCTTTCCTTGCGCCGGCTGGAGCCGCACGCCGCGCACGCTGGAAGGCATCGAATGCTACGCGGGCAAAGCGGAGCTCGCCGCGCTGCTCGCGCGCTCGGACATCCTCATTTGCCTGCTGCCGCTCACGCCCGAAACGCACGGGCTGCTCGACACGCCCGTGTTCGATGCGCTGCCCGATGGCGCGTCGCTGATCCAGGTCGGGCGCGGCCCGCAGCTCGTCGACGCGGCGCTCCTCGAGGCGCTCGCGTCGGGCAAGCTCGACAGCGCGATCGTCGATGTTACGGATCCCGAACCGCTGCCGGCCGGCCATCCGTTCTGGACGCATCCGCGCATCCGGATCACGCCGCACATCGCCAGCGCGACACGGCCCGACACCGCGGTCGAGGCGGTGCTCGCGAATCTCGCGCGGCATCGCGCGGGAGAGCCGATGGTTGGCGTCGTCGATCGCGCACGCGGTTATTGAGCGTCTGTCTGAGCGTCTGTCTGAGCGTCTCGTCTGAGCGTCTCGTCTGAGCGTCTCGTCTGAGCGTCTGTCTGAGCGTCTCGTCGGGGCGTCTCGTCGGTTGCGCAGCACCCGGTGCGTGGATCTCGGCGCATAGGCATGAGCACCGGCACCGAACCTGCACACCGCGCGCGACGCAACGCGCGATTCCCTCACTGCCCGCGACGCATTCGCATGCCGCGCGCTGCGCCGTACGTAAATACACGCGGCTCGCGCAATCGCGCGCACGCCCCGCGACGCGGCATACGACCAACCCAGCCCCCTCGCCGTCGTGCGATGCACGCACGACGCACGTTGCGCCACGCCCATGCCGCCTCAACCAACGCAGCAGAAAATGCCGTCCCGCCCCGCATAAACGCCGCATCCGTACGTTTCCGCGCGGCAATTGGATGCGCGCGTGAACGGTCCGATCGGTAGCATGGATCCACACCGTTTTGTTCGAACGAGGGCCTGCACCGCCATGACCATTCCATCGTTGATCGAAGCCGATCGCCAGCATCTGATCCATCCCGTCGTCAGTTACCGCGCGCACGAGGCGCGCGGCGTCACCGTGCTCGATTCCGCCGACGGCGTGTTCCTGCGCGACATCGAAGGCAACGAACTCCTCGACGCGTTCTCGGGCCTCTGGTGCGTGAACGTCGGCTACGGCCGCGACAGCATCATCAAGGTCGCGACCGAGCAGATGACGCGCCTGCCGTACGCGACCGCGTACTTCCACTTCGGCTCCGCGCCCGCGATCGAGCTCGCCGAGAAGCTGACCGCGCTCGCGCCGAAATCGCTCACGCGCGTCTACTTCACGCTCGGCGGCTCGGACGCCGTCGATTCGGCACTGCGCTTCATCACGCATTACTTCAACTCGACAGGCCGTCCGCAGAAGAAGCACATGATCGCGCTCGAGCGCGGCTATCACGGTTCGTCGTCGGTCGGCGCGGGGCTCACCGCGCTCGCGACGTTCCATCGCCACTTCGACGTTCCGCAGCCGACCCAGCATCACATCGAATCGCCGTACGCGTACCGCCATCGGGCCGGCGACGACGACGCCGCGCTGATCGCCGCGTCGGTCGCGGCGCTTGAAGCGAAGGTCGCGGAACTGGGCGCCGATCGCGTCGCCGCGTTCTTCTGCGAGCCGGTGCAAGGCTCGGGCGGCGTGATCGTGCCGCCCGCCGGCTGGCTCAAGGCGATGCGCGACGCGTGCACGCGGCTCGGCATCCTGTTCGTCGCCGACGAAGTGATCACCGGCTTCGGCCGCACCGGTCCGCTCTTCGCGTGCGAAGCCGAGGGCGTCGAGCCCGATCTGATGACGGTCGCGAAGGGCCTGACCGCGGGCTACGCGCCGATGGGCGCGGTGCTGGTATCCGACGAGATCTATCGGGGTATCGCCGACGGCGGCAGCATCGACGCCGCGATCGGCCACGGCCACACGTATTCCGCGCATCCGGTGAGTGCGGCGATCGCACTCGAAGTGCTGCGCCTCTATCACGAAGGCGGACTGCTCGAAAACGGCATCGCGCACGCGCCGCGCTTCGCGCGCGGGCTCGACGCGCTGCGCGCGCATCCGCTCGTCGGCGACGCGCGCGCGCGCGGGCTGCTCGGCGCGCTCGAACTCGTCGCCGACAAAACGAGCAAGGCGCGCTTCGATCCGTCGCTCAATCTGTCCGAGCGGATCGCGGCCGCCGCCTACCGCAACCGCGTCGTGTTCCGTGCGTTCAACGACGGCATCCTCGGCTTCGCGCCCGCGCTCAGCTATACGGACGGCGATTTCGACCTGCTGTTCTCGCGGCTGCGCACGACGCTCGACGAGGTGCTCGCCGAAGCCGACGTGCAGCGCGCGCTCGAAGCGGCGCAAGCGTGGGCCGCTTGATGCGACGCGCGAGGCGTTCCGAATATTCGGGACACTTGGGAAAACGCTGCCTTGTGGACGCAATTTTGTGACCGTAAAGTAACCGGACGTTTACTCTTCATTCCTCCGACGCCGTGATGATGGGCGATTGCAAGCTGGACAAGATCGATCTGCGCATACTCGCGCAGTTGCAAAAGCGCGGCCGCATCACCAACGTCGAGTTGGCGGATGCGGTCGGCCTGTCGCCGAGCCCGTGCCTGATACGGGTGAAACGTCTGGAAAAGGCGGGGTATATCGCAGGTTACGGCGCGGACATTCAGCTCGAGAAGCTCGGCGACGTGCAGATCGTGTTCACCGAAGTCACGCTCGCCGATCACCGCCGCGAGGACTTCGACCGCTTCGTCGCGGCGATCCGCAACGTCGACGAGATCGTCGAATGCCACCTCGCGAGCGGCGGCTACGACTATCTGCTGAAGTTCGTCACGCGCAGCGTGAGCCACTATCAGACGATCATCGAAGGGCTGCTCGAACGCAACGTCGGCATCGAGAAGTACTTCAGCTACGTGATCATCAAGTCGCCGTTCGTGAAGCGGCATTATCCGCTCGAAGCGCTGTTCGCCGATCGGCATTGATGTGCCGGAAAGCCCGATTTCGCCGGCGATCGGCAAACGGACAGCCCGCTTCGGACGCGCCTGCAGCCGCTCCCGAAAAATCTCACCTTTGGACGAAAAACGCGTCGGCGCGGGCCGCGAGCGCACCTGCCGGACGCGCGTCGACGACCGTTCTCGCAGGCTGCCCGGCCACGGCCGCAGCGGCCGCCGTTCATCAGAACGTCACGCGCCCTTCGAGACAGAACACGCACGATCCTTCGAGCTCGACGCGCTCGCCGATCAACCGGCAGCGCATCTCGCCGCCGCGCGGCGACGCCTGATACGCACGAAACGCGGTCCTGCCGAGCCGCGCCGCCCAGTAGGCGCGAGCGCGCAATGCGCGCTGCCCGTCATCGGATCTTCCGGCACGCCCTTCGCCGGCGCGAAATATCGGCTCACGAAATCCTAATCACCGCCGTCCATGGCCGTCACGATCACGCCGCAGCGATCGAGCGCCGCAGGATTGCCGGCGAAGCGCCGGTTCACGAACGCATCGACTTGATAGATGGGCGCCGAGGTCGTCCGGTCAGCCGCTCGATCGATATTCGCGTTCATCGCGTTCATCGTCCAGGCCTGTGCAATCGGTTGATGGAAGGTGAGCGCGCCGTGGCACGGCGCTCACGGCAAGCCGTTGCCGCAATGCTCGGCGAAGCCCGGTCGCGTGGCGAGCCGCTCGAAGTACGCGGACACCGCCGGGAAATCCGGCTTGTCGAACGGCGTGCGAAGCCAGCGGTTGATCGACAAGCCAATCGCGATGTCGGCGAGCGTGTAGCCGGGACCGGCGACGAACGCGCCCGTCGCTTCGAGCTGCGCATTCAGGATCGCCATGTGCCGCGTCCAGCTCTCGCACGACGCGCGGATTTCCGCTCGATCGCGATGGCTCGGCTCGTTGCGCACGAGCGCGAGGAACGCATAGCTCCATGCGCGGTTCAGCGCGGTCGTCTGCCAGTCGAGCCATTGATCGATGCGCGCCCGTGCGTGCGGCTCGGCCGGATACAGGTGCGCGCCGCCGTACTGGTTCGCCAGATAACGGACGATCGCGTTCGATTCCCAAAGCGCGAAATCGCCGTCCACGAGCACCGGCACGAGGCCGTTCGGGTTCAGCGCGAGGAATTCGGGCGTCTGCGTCGGCCGGAAGCCTGCGCCCCAGTCTTCGCGTTCGAATCCGAGTTGCAATTCGGCGCACGTCCACAACACCTTGCGGACGTTGATCGACGGCGCCTTACCGAGCACTTTCAGCATCACGGACCACCTCGTTCGACGAAAATGCCGACGATTGTAGAGGCGCACGCGCGATGCCGACAGGTACGGTTCGCTGCGCGCGGACCGATGCGCCTGCAAGCCGCGCGCAAGCAAGTTCCGCCTTCGCCCGCGTCACCAGACGCACGGCACGAGCCGCCAGCGCACGCGCTCGCAATACGCGCGATAGCCGTCGAGGTGCACGCTCAGGTAGCGCTCCTCGTCGATGAGCCGCGCGGCGACGCCCGCCGCGAGCACCGCGGCGAACGGCCAGGCCCATGTCGATTGCGCGGCGATCGGGCTCCCGAAAAATATCACCATTGCGCCGGAGTACATCGGATGCCGGACGAAACGGTACGGGCCTGACGAGATCACCGTCTGCCCGCGCCTGACCTCGACGATGCTCGACGCGAAGCGGTTCTCGCGCAGCACCGCGAAGCAGATCGCGAAGCCCGCGATCACGAGCGCGTTGCCGAACACGACCGCGCGCCAATCGACGGGCATCCGCGCGACGCGCCATTCGGCGCCCATCGCGACGACGAGCCCGACGCTCGCGACGCTCACGACGGCAAGGATGATCTTCTGGCTGAGCTCGCGCTCCGCGCGCACGCCGACGCGCATCCGGCTCTCGACGAGCGCCGGATCGTGCTTGAGGAAATAGAGGGCGAGCAAGGTCGTGGCCCCGGAGAACACGAGCCAGTAGATCCAGCCCTGCCAGTAGCGCATCGAGCCCGCCGACGCGAAGATCAGCACGGCGAGCACCGCGACGAAGCGCGCCTGCGCGCCGAGTACGCGCTTCGACAGCGTGTTCATTGCGGGTTCCTCCTTCTATGTCGTGTCGCGCGACGACGGCGAACCGTACGTCATGCGTCGGGCGTAGCGCATCGCGCATCGATTCGCGAGTCGATGTCCGGCGCCGGCTGGATGGCCCGTTAGCGGCGGATGCGTTCGCAATCACAGGCCGAACGCCGACTGCCGATCGTTACCCGTTGCCCAACGCCCGGATTTTGCCGCGTGCCATTCAACGCCGGACGCCTGATTTCCGACGTTCGCCGGACGATTATCCGCTGTTCGCGCGCTCGTTCAGATGCGCAAACGCGTCCGCGAGAAAATCGACGCACACGCGCACCTTCGCCGAAGCCGCGAGCCGCGCCGGATAGACGGCCCATACGTTCGCCGGCTGGATCGCATCGGGCAGCACGCGCTTGAGCTCGCCGCTCGCGAGCAGCGGCCCGGCTTCCCAGATCGAGCGCAGCACGATCCCGCGTCCGGCCAGCGCCCATTGCACGGCGACCTCGCCGTGATTCGTCGACAGCGCGCCGCCGACCTTCACCGACGACGTCTCGCCGCGCACCGTGAGCCGCCATACGCCGAACGGATGATCGCGCTCCTTGATCGCGAGGCACTGATGCGCGGCGAGATCCGCGAGCTGGCGCGGCGTGCCGTATCGCGCGAGGTACGTGGGCGACGCGCACAGCACCCGGTAGTTCGTCGCGAGCCGCTTCGCGATCAGGTGATCGGCGATCTCGTCGCCGATCCGGATGTCGAGATCGAAGCCTTCGCCCGCGACGTCGACGAGCCGGTCGAACAGATCGAGCCGCACATTGAGCTGCGGATAGCGTTCGTTGAAGTCGAGCAGCGCGGGAGCGAGCACGTGCCGGCCGAAGCCGAAGCTGCTCGAGATCCGCAGCGTGCCGCGCGGAACGTTGCGGGTCGTCGACACGTCTTCGACGAGATGGTCGACGTCGTCGAGGATCTTCTCGGCCCACGCATAGACGCGCTCGCCGGCTTCCGTCACCGCGACGCGGCGCGTCGAGCGGTGCAGCAGCCGCGTGCCGAGCCGCTTTTCGAGTAGCGCGACGCGCTTGCTGACGTACGCGGGCGACACCGCGAGCTGCTCGGCGGCCGCGCTGAAGCTCGCGAGCCGCACGACGACGCTGAAGACGCGCAGGTCGTCGAGGTTCGGCACATTGTTCACGATTCGTGGAAAGTCGATTAACCGAATGGTCGATTTTAATCCTTCCAGAAATAAATAAAATGCGTGAATCGACGATGGCGCGTGTCCCGACGACCGCGCTCCTGATGCCGCTCGCGCCGGGTTCGGCCGATGCGGACGGCTCGACACGACGAGGAATCCAGCATGAGTGACAAGGTATACAAGATCGCCGTCATCCCCGGCGACGGGATCGGCGTGGAAGTGATGCCCGAGGGGCTGCGCGCGCTCGACGCGGTGAGCCGCCGCTTCGGCCTGCGCTTCGAATACGAGCCGATCGAGTGGGCGAGCTGCGACTACTACGCGAAGCACGGCCAGATGATGCCCGACGACTGGAAAACGCAACTTTCCGGCATGGACGCGCTGCTGTTCGGCGCGGTCGGCTGGCCCGAGACGGTGCCGGATCACGTGTCGCTGTGGGGCTCGCTGCTCAAGTTCCGCCGCGAATTCGACCAATACATCAACCTTCGTCCCGCGCGCCTGTTCGACGGCGTGCCGTGTCCGCTCGCCGGCCGCAAGGCGGGCGACATCGATTTCATGATCGTCCGCGAGAACACCGAAGGCGAGTATTCGGCCGTCGGCGGCGCGATGTTCGAAGGCACCGACCGCGAATTCGTCGTCCAGCAGGCGGTGTTCACGCGGCTCGGCACCGAGCGCGTGATGAAGTTCGCGTTCGAGCTCGCGCAGCGCCGCGCGAAGCAGCTGACCGTCGCGACGAAGAGCAACGGCATCGCGATCAGCATGCCGTGGTGGGACGCACGCGCGGCGGAGATGGCCGCGCACTATCCGGACGTCGCGTGGGACAAGCAGCACATCGACATCCTGTGCGCGCGCTTCGTGATGCAGCCGGACCGCTTCGACGTCGTCGTCGCGTCGAATCTGTTCGGCGACATCCTGTCCGACCTCGGCCCCGCATGCACGGGCACGATCGGCATCGCGCCGTCGGCGAACCTGAACCCCGAGCGCAAGTTTCCGTCGCTGTTCGAACCGGTGCACGGCTCCGCGCCGGACATCGCGGGCAAGCATGTCGCGAATCCGATCGCGATGATCTGGTCGGCCGCGATGATGGTCGATTTCCTCGGCGAAGGCGTCGGCCGCGCCCGCGAAGCGCACGACGCGATCGTCGCCGCGATCGAGCACGTGCTGAAGCACGGCCCGCGCACGGGCGATCTGGGCGGTCGGGCGTCGACGAGCGAAGTCGGCGACGCGATCGTCGCGCATCTGCTCGGCTGATCGCCGCGCATCGTCTCAACCGCATCGCTTCGTCAGGATTCGCACCATGTCGCTCACGCTGTCCCGCACCACACTCATCCGCACCGGCAACCTGATCGACGGCGAATGGCGTCCCGCCGCGTCAGGCAGCCGCTATGCCGTCTCCGATCCGGCCGCGCTCGACGTGATCGCCGAAGCCGCCGACAGCGGCGCCGACGACGCGCGCGCCGCCACCGATGCCGCCGCGCGCGCTCTGCCCGCATGGCGCGCGACGACCGCGCGCGAGCGCGCCGCGATCCTGCGCGCGTGGCACGCGGCGATCGTCTGGCATACCGAAGACCTCGCGCGCCTGATGTCGCGCGAGCAGGGCAAGCCGCTCGCCGAGGCGCGCGGCGAAGTCGCGTACGGCGCGTCGTACGTGCAGTGGTTCGCCGAGGAAGCGACGCGCGCGTACGGCGACGTCATTCCGCAGCAGCAGCGCGGCAAGCGGATGAGCGCGGTGAAGGAACCGATCGGCATCGTCGCGGCGATCACGCCGTGGAACTTCCCGCTCGCGATGATCGCGCGCAAGATCGCACCCGCGCTCGCGGCGGGCTGCACGGTCGTCGCGAAGCCGGCCGAAGACACGCCGCTCACCGCGCTCGCGCTCGCGTTCCTCGCGATGGAAGCGGGCGTGCCGCCCGGCGTGCTGAACATGATCTCGGCGTCGCGCGAGCGCGGCGTCGAAGCGGTCGGCGACTGGCTCGCCGACGCGCGCGTGCGCAAGATCACGTTTACCGGCTCGACGCCCGTCGGCAAGTTCCTCGCGCGCGAATCGGCTGCGACGCTGAAAAAACTGTCGCTCGAACTGGGCGGCAACGCGCCGTTCATCGTGTTTGACGACGCCGATCTCGACGCGGCCGCCGACGGCTTGATGGCGGCGAAGTTCCGCAACGGCGGACAAACCTGCGTGTGCCCGAATCGCGTCTACGTGCAGGACGGCGCATACGACGCGCTCGCGGCGCGCGTCGCCGCACGCGTGAACGCGCTGCGCGTCGCGCCCGCGACCGACTCCACCGCGCAGATCGGCCCGATGATCAACGCGCGCGCGGTCGACAAGATCGCACGCCACGTCGACGACGCCGTCACGCGCGGTGCGCGCGTGCTGACGGGCGGCCGGCGCCTCGCCGAGCTCGGCCCGCATTTCTATGCGCCGACCGTGCTCGCCGACGCCGCGCCTGACATGCAGCTCTGCGGCGAAGAGACGTTCGGACCAGTAGTTGCGTTGTTCCGCTTCTCGACCGAGGACGAAGCGATCGCCGCCGCGAACGACACGCCGTACGGCCTCGCCGCATACTTCTACACGCAGAACGTGCGACGGATCGCGCGCGTGTCGTCGCGGCTCGAGGCAGGCGTCGTCGGCATCAACGAAGGCGCGCTCGCGAGCGAGGCGGCGCCGTTCGGCGGCGTCAAGGAATCGGGCTACGGCCGCGAAGGATCGCGCTACGGGCTCGACGACTATCTCGCGATCAAATATCTATGCGAAGGCGGCCTCGACTGAAACCTCTCATGATCGAACGTGCGTGCGATCGCATGAAATCGCTCACCGAACGATGTCGCGGGCATGTCGGCTGGCGTGCTCGCGATCGCACACGCCCGTTCCGCGCGTGAGCCGCCGCGACGTATTCATCGACTCCCGAAAAAGCTCACCATGACCGAATCGGCTCCCGAATTTCCTCACTATTCGATCGAGGTCGACTTTCCGAACCTCGATGCACATCGTGCCGGCAATGCCGGCGTCGACTATGTTCATCGCTTCGATTCGGGCGTGCCCGGCCCGCATGTGATGATCAACGCGCTCACGCACGGCAACGAAGTGTGCGGCGCGATCGTCGTCGACGCGTTGCTGAAGATGGGACTGCGTCCGCGCCGCGGCGTGCTGACGCTGTCGTTCGCGAACGTCGCCGCGTACGAGCGCTTCGATCCGGCCGAGCCCGACGCCGCGCGCTTCGTCGATCAGGATTTCAATCGCGTGTGGATGCCGGCCGTGCTCGACGATTCGTCGAAGCGCTCGGTCGAGCTCGATCGTGCGCGCGCGCTGCGGCCGTTCGTCGACGAAGCCGACTGGCTGCTCGACCTGCACTCGATGCATGAGCGCAGCGCGCCGCTGATCGTCGCGGGGCCGCTCGACAAAGGCACGGCGCTCGCGCTGCAGATCGGCGCGCCGTCGACCGTGATTCGCGACGAAGGCCATCCGGAAGGCAAGCGCATGCGCGATTACGGCGGCTTCGGCGATCTGGCAAGCGCGAAGAACGCGCTCCTCATCGAATGCGGTCAGCATTGGGAAACGCACGCGGTGGCGGTCGCGCGCGACAGCACCGCACGCTTCCTGGTCGCATCGGGCATCGTCGACGAGCGGGATCTGCCCGTCGACTGGTTCCTGCCGCTCGCGAAAACGATGCGGATCGTCCAGGTGACGGAGCCCGTCGTCGCGGCGAGCTACGACTTCCGTTTCGCCGGTTCGTACACTGGCCTCGAGCATTTCGCGGAAGCGGGTGAGGTGATCGGCTGGTCGGACGGTGCGCCCGTCACGACGCCGTATCCGGACTGCGTGCTCGTGATGCCGTCGCTGCGTCAGTTGCGTCCCGGCGTGACCGTCGTGCGACTCGGTCGTCTCGAACGCGAGGTGCCGCAGCGAGAGTGATGCGGACGGCGGGCCGTTCGATACCCCGCCAAGCGCCGGACATGCGGCGCTCAGCACTCGGCATTCGAAATCAGGCGGCGCGGCGAAGCAAAGCTTCGTGGCCTTTCATGCCACATCGCATCGCATACCGCACATCGCTGCTTCGCGCAGCGCGATGCCGCACACCGCCCGCCGTCGATCAAAGCCCGAGATCCGACAGGCTCGGATGATCGTCGGGCCGGCGGCCGAGCGGCCAGTGGAACAGGCGGTCCGCTTCGCGGATCGGCATGTCGTTGATGCATGCATGCCGATGCGCCATCAGGCCGTTCTCGTCGAACTCCCAGTTCTCGTTGCCGTACGAGCGGAACCAGTTGCCCGCGTCGTCGTGCCATTCGTACGCGAAGCGCACCGCGATCCGGCTATCGGTGAACGCCCACAATTCCTTGATCAGCCGATAGTCGAGCTCACGCGTCCATTTGCGACGCAGCAGTCCGACGATCTCCGCACGGCCCGTGGCGAACTCCGCGCGGTTGCGCCATTTGCTCTGCGACGTATAGGCGAGCGACACGCGCTCGGGGTCGCGCGTGTTCCAGCCATCTTCGGCAGCACGAACTTTCTGTATGGCGGTTTCGCGCGTGAACGGCGGGACAGGCGGGCGGATTTCAGTTGAATCGGACATCGTGTTCTCCAGATTGAGGACGTGAAATGGCCTGCCCGGCTCGCCGGTGGACGGCGGGCAGGTCGAGGTGCTGCGATTCGATCGAATGAAAGCGGGGCGAGGCGTCAGCCGGACCGGTTCGGCAACGTCGCGTCGATCAGCAGCTCCGCCGCCGCGCGCGCGTCGCGGGCAGCCGTCGCGTCGCCGCTCACGAGCGCGACGCCGATCGCGCCATCGATCAGCACGAGCCACTGACGCGCGAGCCTTGCGACGTGCCGCCGGTCCGCGCCGGTTTCGGCCGCGTATGCGTCGAGCTGCTCGCGCACGAATGCAAGCAGACGTTCCTTGTGCTCGCGCGCGACGACGCGAATCGGATCGTCCGGATGTTCGATCTCACCCGCCGCGTTCAGGAACGCGCAGCCGTGGAAGTCCGTCTGCTCGAACCATTCGCGCAGCACGTCGAACATGCCGACGAGTCGCGCACGCGGCGACTTGCCGCGCTGTTCCGTTGCGTCGACGAACCATGTCATCCAGCGTTCGTCGCGCCTTTCGAGCGCGGCGGCGACGAGCGCCTCCTTCGATTCGAAGTGCGTATAAAAGCTCTTGCGCGCGGCGCCCGACAGCTTGACGATCGCATCGACGCCCGTCGCGTGAATGCCGCCCGCATAGATCAGCGTTTCGGCCGCCTCGAGCAGGCGCTCGCGCGCGCCAGCGGCGGGAGAAAGGTCAGATTTCGTATCCATGCGTTTACGGTAGAACGATCATTCTCCTTTGTCAACCTCGAATCGTTGAGCTATCGTCTTCGCACACATTCGACAAAAGAGGTTTGGATGAAGCCGGCAAGATGGGCGGGATGGATCGCATGTGCGATCGCGATCGCAGGAACGACGGCAGGCTGCACGCCGCTGCGGGTCGTCATGCACAGCGTATCGACGGCGGAAGCCGCCGTTCCGGCCGGCCGCTACACGCTCGATCCACACCACTGGAGCATCGTGTTCGACGTCGATCACTTCAAGTATTCGCGCTTCACGATGCGCTTTGATCGCGCGAGCGCGCAACTCGACTGGCGCACGGGCGGACTCGCCGCCAGCGGCGTGACAGCGTCGATCGACGCGGCGAGCGTCGACACCAACGTGCCGCTGCTCGACAAGCTCGTCGCGGGCGCCGATGCACTCGACGCCGTCCGCCATCCGCAAATTCGTTTCGACAGCACGCGCCTCACCCGCACGAGCACGACGCAAGGCACACTGACCGGCAACCTCACGATCCGCGGCGCGACGCATCCCGTCACGCTCGTCGTCACGTTCAACGGCTACGGCCGCAATCCGCTGACGAAGCAGGACACGCTCGGCTTTTCCGCGAGCGGCACGTTCAGCCGTGCGCAATTCGGCGTGACGAGCTGGTATCCGGCCGTCGGCGACGACGTGCGCGTGCGCATCGAAGCGGAGTTCGTCAAGGAAGGCGGGACTCCCGCGCAATGACGGGCCGATGACGCTCCGCATCTTTCGCGACGCGTGACGTTTGCGACGAGCGTCATGCATCGCGACGCACATCGTCGCGCCGAATTTTTTTACGATATTTTTTCTTGAAGGACTCGCTCGCGACTCCCTACACTTCGGACAACCGTCGAGGTTTGGGAGGTGTCATGCAACAGCAACGAGCGAAGACCGAACGACCCGCACACTTCGCGTGTGCAACTCGCGTGGACGGCCGCGTCGTGCTGAGACGTTTCGATCCGGCGCAAGACTCGTACGACGAGCTGACCGCATTGTTGCATCGCGCGTTCGCGCGGCTCGGCCGGATGGGACTCAATTGCCCGTGTGCCGATCAGCCGGCCGCCGTCACGCGGCAGCGCGCGCTTGCGGGCGAATGCTTCGTCGCCGTCTGCAACGACCATCTCGTCGCGACGATGACGCTACATGCGCGCGACCTGTCGTCACCGTGCGAGCTCTATCGCCGCGGCAACGTCGCGACGCTGCGGCAGTTCGGCGTCGATCCGATTTGGCAAGGACGCGGCATCGGGCGGTCGTTGCTCGCATTCGCCGCGCATTGGGCGGCCGCACGCGGCTACCGGCGCCTTGCGCTCGACACGCCGCAGCCCGCCGCGCATCTCGTCGACTTTTACATACGCCAAGGATTCCGAATCGTCGACGTGATGCATTTCTCTGGCAAGGGCTACGACAGCGCGATCCTCAGCAAGCCGACAACGGTATCGCCCTCGTACGCATTGAAGGCTTGCGAACTGCCGCTTACACCGGCACCGCTCGAATGCGCCGCATGAAATCCGACGACGATGTGCGCCGGCGCGACCGCGAATGCGAGCTTAGCGAACGGGACGCGCGCAAATTCGCACATGTGAAGGCCGCGATGCGCGTGCGCGGTTTCGCCAAAGTGGCGTTCATCACGATAACGACGAGTCAGGCGTTGACGGCGGCGTTCGCGAGCCTCCCGCACGTCGTCGGCTACGACGTGGAACCGGGTCCGCTGCTTCTCTTCAACTTCATCAGTTGCGCGCTCGTCAGCTTCTGGCTGCGATCCGATGCGCAGCGCGCCTATCTCGAAGCGCAGGCAAGCGGGGGTCTGCGCAAAGCGCCGAATGCCGATATCCTGCTCAACGTCCCTCTCGATTGCCCGAAACGTTGGCTCGTCATCCTGAATATCGAATTGAATCCGAAACTGCTCGACGATGAGCGATGACGCGCGAGCCGTCATCGCGAATGTGCTCCACATTGGAATATTGACGCTTCGTTTACGCCCGTAGCGTCGTTCTTTCGAACGATTTGATATCCGCCGCGCTGTAATGGAGACGTGAAGCGCGACCGAACCGACGATTGAAGCGGGAGAATCGATGCCGACCTACGCCTATCTGCAAATCGGCCTTTTCATCGTGGTGCTGACGTTGCTCGTCAAGCCGCTCGGGGGCTACATCGCTCGAATCGCGGATGGCGATCCACCATGGCCGATGCGAATGCTGCAGCCCGTCGAGCGATGGACATATCGCGCGGCGGGCATCGATCCCGAACAGAGAATGAGCGGGAAAACCTACGCAGTCGCGCTGCTGCTGTTCAGTCTGCTCGGCACGATCGCACTCTATGCGTTGCAACGCGCGCAGCATCTGCTCGCTCAATCCACAGGCACTTCCCGCCGTCAGCGCCGATTCGGCGTTCAACACGGCCGTCAGCTTCGCCACCAACACGAGCTGGCAAGAATATACGGGCGAAACGACGCTCAGCTATCCGAGCCAGATGGGCGGCATCGCCGTGCAGAGCTTTTTGTCTGCCGCCGTCGGCATCGCCGTGCTGCTCGCGTTGATCCGGGGCCTCGCGACGCGCGGCGCCGGCACCGTCAGCAATCTATGGGCCGATCTCACGCGCGCAACGCTGTACATCCTGATCCCGCTGTCCGCACTATTCGCCGCTGCGTTCATCGCGCAAGGCACGATCCAGAATTTCTCCGCGTATCGCACCGTTCACACGGCCCAGCGCGTGACCTGGCGGCAGCCATTGCTCGACGCAAGCGGCGTGCCGTCGCACGACGCCGCAGGCCACGCGATCATGCACACGACGACGAGCCGCGAGCAGCTTCTGCCGATGGGCTCCGTCGCATCGCAAGAGTCGATCAAGCTGCTGAGCGGCGACGGCGGCGGCGGCTTCAACGCGAACTCCGCGCATCCGTTCGAGAACCCGACGCCGCTCAGCAACTTCCTGCAGATGCTCGCGCTTCTGCGGCTGCCGGCTGCGCTGTGCCACACGTTCGGCACGATGGTCGGCGACACGCGGCAGGGCTGGGCAATCTATGCGGCGATGCTCGCGATGTTCGTCGCGCTTGCGGCGGTGACGATACGCGCCGAGCAGGCGGGCAGCGCAGCGCTTGCGGCACCCGGCATCGACACGCGCGCATCGGCGTCGATGCCGGGCGGCAACATGGAAGGGAAGGGGACGCGCTTCGGGATCGTGTCGTCGGCGCTCTATGCGACGATCGCGACAGCGAGCGGTGACGGCGCGGTCGATGCGATGCACGATTCGCTCACGCCGATCGGCGGGCTCGTGCCGATGGCGCTGATGCAGACCGGTGAAGTCGTGTTCGGCGGCCCCGGCTCGGGACTTTTCGGAATGCTGATGCACGCAATGCTCACCGTGTTCGTCGCGGGATTGATGATCGGCCGCGCGCCCGAATATCTCGGCAAGAAAATCGATCCGTACGACATGAAGCTCGTTGCGATCGCGATCCTCGCGACACCGCTCGTCGTGCTCGTCGGCACGGCCGCGTCAGTGTTGCTGCCGGACGGCGTCGCGGGCATCGCGAATCCCGGCGCGCACGGCTTTAGCGAGATCCTCTACGCGTTCACGTCGGCGGCGAACAACAACGGCAGCGCGTTCGCGGGCCTCGCCGCCAATACGCCGTTTTACAACATGACGCTCGCGGCGGCGATGTGGTTCGGCCGCTTCGCGACGATCGTGCCGGCGCTCGCGCTCGCAGGCTCGCTCGCGCCGAAGGTGCGGCGCGCGGCCGGCCCCGGCACGCTGCCGACGCACGGACCGCTCTTCGTGGTCATGTTGATCGGCACGATCTCGTTGATGACGTTGCCGACGTATCTGCCCGCGCTCGCGCTCGGGCCGAGCGTCGAGCAGGTGACGATGGGGGCCGTGCATTGAAGCTGATCGACGGTCGTCGGCCAGCCGCATGCGGCGCGCGAATCATCGTTTGCAGTCCGTAGTGCGACGTGACTCGTGACTCGCGGCCCGGCGCTCTATCGAACCGGGCCGCGCCGCCGACGTCACACCGTCCAGTCGAGAATCACCTTGCCGCTTTCGCCCGACAGCATCGCCGCAAAGCCCTTGTCGAACTCGTCGATCGGAAAGCGATGCGTGAGGATCGGCGACAGATCGAGCCCGCTCTGCAGCATCGCGACCATCTTGTACCAGGTTTCGAACATCTCGCGCCCGTAGATGCCCTTGATCTCGAGGCCCTTGAAGATCACCTGGTTCCAGTCGATCGCGGTCTGCGCGGGCGGAATCCCGAGCAGCGCGACCTTGCCGCCGTGGTTCATCGCCTCGAGCAGCGACGTGAACGCGCTCGGCACGCCCGACATCTCGAGCCCGACATCGAAGCCTTCCGTCATGTGCAGATCGGTCATCACGTCGTGCAGCGATTCGCGCGACACGTTCACCGCGCGCGTCGCGCCCATCTTGCGCGCGAGGTCGAGTCGATAGTCGTTGATGTCGGTGATGACGACGTTGCGCGCGCCGACGTGCTTCGCGATCGCCACCGCCATCACGCCGATCGGCCCCGCGCCCGTGATCAGCACGTCCTCGCCGACGAGATTGAACGACAGCGCAGTATGCGTCGCGTTGCCGAACGGATCGAAGATCGCAGCGAGGTCGTCGGAAATCTCGGGCGGAATCTTGAACGCATTGAACGCGGGAATCGCGAGATACTCGGCGAACGCGCCTTCGCGATTCACGCCGACGCCGACCGTGTTGCGGCACAAATGACGCCGCCCCGCGCGGCAGTTGCGACAGAAGCCGCACGTGATGTGGCCTTCGCCGGACACGCGGTCGCCGATCGAGAAGCCGCGCACTTCCTGGCCCATTTCGACGATCTCGCCGACATACTCGTGTCCGACGTGCATCGGTACCGGAATCGTCTTCTGCGCCCAGTCGTCCCACTTCCAGATGTGGATGTCGGTGCCGCAGATCGCCGTGCGGCGGATCTTGATCAGGACGTCGTTGTGACCGACCTCGGGCTTCTTCACACGTGTGAGCGTGAGGCCCGGCCCACGTTCGAGCTTGGCAAGCGCTTTCATCGCGGGCCCTCCGTCAAATGACGCCGAGTGTCTTGCCGACGCGCGCGAACGCGTCGACCGCCCGATCGATCTGCTCGGGCGTGTGCGCGGCGCTCATCTGCGTGCGGATCCGCGCGCGGCCGCGCGGCACGACCGGATACGAGAAGCCGATCACGTAGACGCCTTCGGCGAGGAGCGCATCCGCCATGTTCGATGCGACCTGCGCGTCACCGAGCATCACCGGAATGATCGGGTGCTCGCCCGGCACGAGCGTGAAGCCCGCCGCACTCATCTTCTCGCGGAAACGCGCGCCGTTCGCGCGCACGCGTTCGCGCAGCCGCGCGCCTTCGTCGCTTGCGAGCAGCTCGAGCACCTTCAGCGACGCAGCCGCGATGCTCGGCGTCAGCGTGTTCGAGAACAGATAGGGACGCGAGCGCTGCCTCAGCAACTCGACGATCTCGCGCCGCGCGGCGACGTAGCCGCCCGACGCGCCGCCGAGCGCCTTGCCAAGCGTGCCCGTGACGATGTCGACGCGCCCCTCGACGCCGCAGTATTCGGGCGTGCCGCGCCCGTGCCCGCCGATGAAGCCGACCGCATGCGAATCGTCGACCATCACGAGCGCGCCGTAGCGGTCGGCCAGGTCGCAGACGCCCTTCAGGTTCGCGATGATGCCGTCCATCGAGAACACGCCGTCGGTCGCGATCAGCTTGAAGCGCGCGCCCGCCGCATCGGCTTCGCGCAGCTTCGCTTCGAGATCGGCGAGGTCGTTGTTCTTGTAGCGAAAGCGCTTCGCCTTCGACAGCCGAACGCCGTCGATGATGCTCGCGTGATTCAGCTCGTCGCTGATGATCGCGTCGTTTTCGTCGAGCAGCGTCTCGAACAGGCCGCCGTTCGCATCGAAGCAGCTCGAATACAGAATGCAGTCGTCGGTTTTCAGGAACGTGGAAAGGGCGGCCTCGAGCTGCTTGTGCACGGTCTGCGTGCCGCAGATGAAGCGTACCGACGCCATCCCGAACCCGTCCTGCTCGAGCGCCGCCTGCGCGGCAGCGATGAGGCGCGGGTCGTCCGCAAGGCCCAGATAGTTGTTCGCACAGAAATTCAGCACGTGTGCGCCACCGGCAAGCCGGATGTCGGCCGCCTGCGGGCTCGCGATCTCGCGCTCGGTCTTGTAAAAACCGTCCGCGCGAATCTGGTCGAGGGTGCCGCGTAGATGGGCGAGAAAGGCATCACGCATTGCATAAGCTCCTGATATGGGCTGCAAGCCTCGGCGCTCGTCCGCGCTCGTGGCGGCGGCAAAGCAGCTTGCTACTGTTATAGTCGGCCGCTGGGTTTAGCGTATTTTTCCTGTATTTCGAACTAAAATTCGAAATACCGAACAACTCTAAGCGAACGGAATTCAAATGGCAAGCTCTTCCGGCGCGCGGCGCACAGCCGCGCCCGCCGCCACCGGCGCCACGCCGCCGCGGGTCGGCGAGCAAATCCAGCGCCTGCGCAACGAGCGCAAACTGACGCTCGACGATCTGTCGCGCGCGGCGGGCGTGTCGAAATCGATGCTGTCGGAGATCGAGCGCGACAAGGCGAATCCGACGATCGCCGTCGCGTGGCGGCTCACGAACGCGCTCGGCATCAGCCTCGACGAACTGTTCGCACAGCCGAAAGCGCCCGAGACGATCCGCGTCGACGGCCCGCACGACATTCCGACGCTTGCCGGCCACGACGCGCAATACCAGTTGCGCGTCTGGGGCCCGATCGAGCTCGCCGGCAAATTCGAGTGGTACGAGCTGACGCTGCCGGCAAATGGCGCGCTCGCGTCGAATCCGCACGAGCCGGGTACGCGCGAGCATCTGACGGTGCTGAACGGCGCAATCGAAATCGAAGCAGCGGGCGTCACGCGTCGCCTGAAAGCAGGCGACACCGCGCGCTACGCGGCCGACGGGCCGCACGCGATCCGCAATGCGGGCAAGAGCGAAGCGAAAGCGCTCCTCGTCGTGATCCATCGATAGCACGGCGTCTAGGGCGTGTTCACACTATCGAAGGGCTTCGACAATCAGGGCGAAGTTGATAAAGGCAATGAACATCAGATCGAGTTTGTCGAAGCGCGAGAAGATGCGACGAAAGCCCTTCAATCGACGGAACAGCCGCTCGACTTCGTTGCGACGTTTGTACATTTCCCGGTCGTACTCCCAAGGCTCGACGCGCGTGCTCAACGGAGGAACGACCGGGATGAAACCGAGATCGAGCGCGAGCTGTCGGGTTTCGTTACCTTCGTACGCCTTGTCCATCAGCAGGTGCAGCGGCCGATTCGGCGGTCCCAGGCGTTCGAGCAGTGCACGTCCGTGCGGCGCATCGCCGGCTTGACCGGGCGACAGTGCGAACGTTATGGCTGTTCGAGCATCCGCGGCAACCATATGAATCTTGGTTGTCCATCCTCCACGGGACTTGCCGATAGCTTGGGGTCCATTTTTTTTAACGCACCGGTGCCGTCAGGATGAACCTTCACGATCGTGCTATCCAGCGATACCGCTTCAATTCGGACGCGAATAATCTGTGCGCGCTGCAACTCCGTGAACACTCGGTCCAGTACGCCGTTGCGAGACCAACGATTCATGCGCGTGTAGATCGTATGCCAGCGACCGAAACGTGGCGGCAGGCCGCGCCATTTACATCCGTGCTCAGCAACATAGAGGATCGCGTTGAGCACTTGCAGGTTCGGCAGGCTCACATTGCCTCGCTGTCGCGGCAGGCAATGTTCGATCTGTTTGAATTGGGCTTCGGAGATTTCCATCCCCGAAGCATAACCTTAAATCAATGTAGTGTGAACACGCCCTAGTCGGCCAGGCAGCCAGTTGCGCAATATGTTGCGGTAGGAATGCCCGTCACCGGGCCCCCCCGCACAGATCCCGGCGTGCGCGATTCGCGCACCGGGCTTCTGCCTTGGGTGTTTGGCGTCGAAGCGCACAACGGGCCAAGGGTGAAGGACGCGAGCACGGGGAATCCACTGCTTTGCCAGCCTTTGCATCTTCGCCCACGTGGTGTCGTCCTTCTGGCTGCGACGCCGAAGCGCCCTGCGCCAGAGTTCGATGACGTGAGCTCGGAAGGCTTTCATCGCGGGATAGTTGGTCGGGACCGAGTGGTAGTTGAAGTACCCTTGAACCACTTTCCGCAACCACGTCCCTTGCTCGGGGATCGAGTGGTGCCATCGGTGCCGCAACTCCTCTTTGACTGCCCGCAGCGCGGCCCGTAGCCGGTCTCGCCGGGTCTTTCGCCAGAGCATGAACTTACCGTCTCGGGCGTGGCCGCTGATGTGGGTGAATCCTAGGAAGTTGAATGTCTCGGGTTTGCCCAGTCCCCGCTTGACTCGGTTCTGCGCCGCAAAGCGTCCGAACTCGATCAGACGGGTTTTCTCCGGGTGTACCGACAGCCCAAATTGCTCCAATCTCGCTTGCATGGCTCGCTTGAACCGCTCGGCGTCCCAGCGTTTGTCGAACCCGACAACAATGTCGTCGGCGTATCGAGTGATGACGACGTTCCCCTCGGCGTGGCGCTTGCGCCATTGATTCGCCCAGAGGTCGAAGACGTAGTGCAGGTGGATATTCGCCAACAGGGGCGAGATGGCTGAGCCTTGCGGCGTCCCCTCGTCCGTCGACTCAATCACCCCGTCTTCCATCGCACCCGCTTTCAGCCATTTACGGATCAGTCGAATCACACGTTGGTCGCCGATTCGGTGCTCGACGAACTTGATCAGCCATTCATGGCTCACCGTGTCGAAGAAGCGACTGATGTCGGCATCCAGTATCCAGTTCACGTTTGTGCGCGCGATTCCCGTTGCCAGTGCATCGAGCGCATCATGTTGACTGCGCTTTGGGCGGAAACCGTACGAGAAACCTAAGAAATCCGTCTCGTAGACTGCGTTAAGCACTGCCACCAGTGCGCGCTGGACGATTTTATCTTCCAGTGCAGCAATGCCCAGCGGGCGTAGCTTCCCATCCGACTTTGGTATATACCGCCTCCGGCTAGGGAGTGCCCGATAGGCTTGGCGATGTAAGCGCCCGTGCAGATCGTGGAGATTTCGCTCCAGGTCTTGTTCGTAGTCGTGCCACGTCACGCCATCAACGCCAGCCGCCGCCTTCCGTTTCAGCCAGAAGAACGCCGTTTCCAGCAGCTCGATGTCGATCAGATGGAACAGCGCCGTGAACTTCTCCTTCTTCCTTTGCCTTGCGGCTTGGCGCACACGGTCTAGCCGCTGGGACACGCTTATCCGGCTCTGCGTCCGGCGCATGTGTGACCAGCCCGTGTTCCCCTTGGCCCCACCCCTTGGCTCCACCGGCTCCGCCCCCGGTTGCCCGGGTTTGTTCGCCCGCTTCGTCGCTACTATGGGTGAGTCCGACTTCTCCCGTTCGTTCACCATCGGCTTCGGCTCCTCACCTTCCCGATGCGGACCGCTCGGCGATGTTGCCGCCGGCGGTCAAATGGGAGATCTCCCGGTTCCCGCATAGAGATCGTACTGACATGCCAGGCTCTAAGACCGCGCCGAGTCCACACGGTGCTCGCGGTAGCGCGCCGTGTGGTTTTGCCTTCCGCATACAGTAGTGCGTCAGCACTCGGGTCTATAAACATTTCGTGGCTCAATGGCTGGCCTATCAGCACCCCTGTCAACGCTTCGCAACCCGCCTCGCGGCTGGCTACGCATGACTCGGGGACATCGTGAGTCGCTAACTCTTACAACGTCGGGGACTTGCACCCCTTGATCTCTACCGGTCTCCCGGCGCACACTGTATATTTGTACAGTATACGCGAAACAGGAGCCCGCGATGACCGAACAGGATTTGGCCGCGCTCAGCTTCAAGGCTGCGGCGCACGATATGGAAACGATTGTCCGCCACATTGCCGAGCGCTATATCCGGCAAGGCGTTCCGTTGACGTGGCGGCTCCTGCACGCGATCGAGGCCGAAGCGCTCGCCGATCTCGGCTTCGCGAGCCGGCACGATCCGATGGTGCGCTGCCTCTTCGACCGTCCGGCCGAATTGTGCTTTCCCGAAACCGACGATCTCGTCGACTTCGGGCGGTCGAACGCGCTGCCCGCGGTGTTCTCGTTCGCGGTCGCCGCGTACGAGCGGGCTGCGAACGCACAGAACGGCGCAAAAAAGGCGCCGGCGCGCCCCGCGCGCGCGTGGGGCGACTAGGCAGGCGGCTGTGTTCGGCCGAGCGCTCGCGCCTCGCATGCACTTCGATCGATTGCCGGCAGCGAGATATCTGCCGGACATTCGCCGCCCACGCGAAGCCCTTTATCGAGCGAACGCGACACGCTATGATGAATTGCAACTAACGGAATAAATGACATGTCGCCGTCCATTCTGACGAGTCCTTCTCCGCCGTCCGACATACCAAGCGATCTATTCGATCGCGATACGTCGGACTGGTTCAGCCATCCGGACACGGCATTCGATGCTTGGCTGGCAGCCCAAGAATTTCGCCGCTCGTCGGCCGACGTCTACCGCGCACAATGGGGCGCGTTTCTCGGCTGGCTCGCGAAACGACAGAAGAACCTCGCGGCGGTCGATACCGAGACGATCGCGCATTTCGTCAGCGAACTGCCGATCAAGAAGACGCAAAAAGTCCGTTATTTGAGACTCATCGAGCGCGTGCTCGATCACGTGCGCAAGAGTGAATTCGGCTCGACGAATCCTGCTCGCTTCATTGCTCAGGATGGCGAAGCAACTTGGCGTAGCGCGCACGACAACGAGCCGACGAGTTTTCTGGCGCCCGCCGAACGCGCCGCGTTGCTCGCGTATCTGTTTTCGCCGCTGCCGGCGATGGGCGCGGCGCTCTGGAAAGAACGCCGCGATCGCGCGCTCATCGCCGCATTCCTCGGCGGCGGATTGAAAACCGGCGAAGCGCGCGCACTTACGGTTAGTTGCGTAAAATTGAGTTCGACGATGCTAACGATCCCTGCCGCGCAGCCGGAGTTCACACGCGAAACGCATCTTGCGTCATTCGCGATCGCGCTATTCGACGCATGGCTCGCCGAACGCCAACGCTGCGGCATTCCGGGCGAACTCGTCTTCCCCGCAGCGCAGTCCGGCCGACCGATGCACAAGGCGACGATGCTGCGCGCAGTCGACGCGATCATCGATGCAGCCGACATCGCGCAGTCTCGCACCGCGCGCGCCAGTCCGCAGACGTTGCGCAACACGTTCGCAGCCGAACTGTTCGAAAACGGCGTCGAGCCGGAGAAAGTCGGACAGTGGCTGGGGTTCGCGCAGCCGATTTCATCGAATCGGCTGCATCGGGCATGGAAAAATTGGCGAGAAAGCCTCGCGAATGCGCTGCCGGATGCCAAATCGTTCGCCGACGAAGCACCGATCGCGTCAAGCCAGACTTGAAACCGGGGCTTTTCAGCCTCTGACAACCCTCACCTTTTGACTCCCGAATTTCCTCACCTTCGGGAAAATCGGGCGGCTTCCGTCACGAAGTCCGGGAGAAATAAGCGGCCGCCGCGAAGCGCGACGGTCGCGCCCCCGACGCGTGTTCACATTCGGGACAAAGCAATTCATAGCCGTCAGCGTCATGCGACAGTTCGGGTTCGCCGTCACCGCACTTCGGACAGCGCAGGGGCAGCGACACATGTTGGTCGAGCGACGTACCGATCGCATCGAAAGCTACCGCGTCGAGACTGCCGGCGTCCGCCAGGCGACGAATCAGCGCCGCGATCTCCGGCGTCATGCCCTGGCTGGCACGCAAAGTCTGTGCTTCCTTCACTGCGGCGGCCAATTCGTCGCCTTGCTCATGCAACTGGGCGTCGAGCCGGTCCGCACGCGCCTTCGCGGCGCTCAGCTGCTGCAGAAAGTCGAATTCCTTGCGGTTGACGTCGCGCAATCCTTGCTGATAAGTCGACGCCATGCTGCGCAACGAATCGAGCTCGACGAGCATCGGCTTCACGCGACGTTCGGCTTCCGCGATCGCATCTTTGATTTGCTGCGCGTAGTGCTCGGTGTTTTCTCTCAACTCGGCTTGCAAGGTGTCGATCCGTTCGCGTAACGCCGCATTTTGGCTCTGTTCAGCCTCGAGACGCCGATTCAGCAGCGCATTTTCATTTTCCATTCGACGAATCAGGCCCTGCAGCGAATCCTGATGGGCGAGACCTTGCGTCGACGCTGACGCCAGTTGCACCTCGACTTCAGTCAACTGGCTCTGCAACCGCTCGGCGCGCGCATCGCTTCGGGCAAGTGAGGTTTCGAGCGATTCCTGACGAATCAGTGCGTCTCGGTATTTTTGCTCGGTGGCGGCGACTTCGTCGCTGGCCAGTCGCCGTTCTGCATCGAGACTCTCACGCGCCTGTTTCAGCGCTTCTTCATAAAGTGCGCCAAGCAGCGTCCCCGCTTTTTCCTCGAGCGGCTTAGGCAATGCAGCACCCTCGAGCCTGACTTTCGACGCCGCGCGAATGCGCTCCCAAAAGTAATCGATGTCCTTCGGAATGTCGCTTGCGCTGCCGGTCTGTGTCAAATCGCGGACGTTCGCCGCAGACGGCCGTATACCGAGATCGAAGAACAGCCGCTTGCATGCATGGAGTGACAGATCTTGTCGACGTGCGCCGGACGAGCGTAATGCATCGAGTTCTTCGCGAATGGTTTGTCGGATTTTGTCGAGGGTCATCATTGCTGTTGGAAAACGATACGTATCAATCATAACGAAACACGTTCTGATTGATACGTTCCTGATGCACTTGTTGTACTTTTGCCACCAGTGAGGGTTTTTGGAGAGATCTTGTGCCGTTTCGCTTGCTTAGATGTCTCGAAACCGTGAAACAAAGCGAAGAATCGAGCTTAACTTCATGTTTTTAAAAGATTATCGGATGAGGCCCGAATAACAGCAATTGTTTCACATGTCGGGGACTGTGGTTCTCGGGGCGTATCTGGAAGCGAAATTGGAGATCTGTGGAAAACTCGTCGGGGGAGTCTTGAGAGTATTAGAAGTAAACACCTTTGAAACCATCGTTAAAAACGTTAACGCCACCAGGAAGCCTTGTTCAGCAAGGGATTGCGGCCGGGAAGGTGAAGTTTTACGGGATACAAGGTGACATCTTCCAGGAGCCGACGTGATGGGGTTCGGGGATCAGCGTGAGCCGATGCGGGAAAGATCGTGAGTGGGTTCAGGACAGTTTCCCACAGGCGAAACTGATAAAGGTGAGATTTTTCAGGGACACAGCAACGGTAAAGCCGCGTGGAGCCTGAATCGATCCATTTGACACCCACAGGCATGGGTGAGGATTTTCGGGATGCCCGTGAAGCAGCGACTCTGCCCTTCTTTTAGGCAGATTTAGGGGATAGGTGAGATTTCTCGGGATTCCAGCCCGTTTTGGTGTGAGCGTTTCCGGGAAAGAACGTCAGTAAAGGCCTGTCCGGTGGGGCTTCGTGGCCCGAAACGACCCAGAGGTGAGATTTTTCGGGAGACTGGTTTTGGCCTCGGGACTCCGGATCCTATCAATGGTGAGGGTATTCGGGGGAGTGGCCGGTGGCGCCCGATCGTGCTTGAGGTGAGGTTTTTCGGGACCTGGAAGGCGGCCGAGATTTGTCAAAGGTGAGGCTTTTCGGGAAAAGTGTGCGTGTACTTACCTGCAAAGGCCCGTAGATGCTGAATGGTGAGAGACATTTCGACACCGGTTTTCCATCAAAGGTGAGGTTTTTCAGGAAGTAATGCCGCGAGATCAACATAGGGCTGCTTGCCGAAAGGTGAGGGAATTCGGGATGGAAAATCTCGATCGCTGCTTCAGCTATGCAATGTAAGTATTTGATGCAATGGAGATTTTTTGTCACGAATGCGATGGTGAGCTTTTTCGGGAGCGTCGGGTGCATCGTCATGAGGGGTGAAAATCGTCTTGAGGTGAGACTTTGCGGGAACCAATTGCCGATGACTGCCCGTGTGCCGGTCCCGCAGCGGCGATTGATTGCTTGTTCGCGGGATCCGAATGGTGAGCTTTTTCGGGAGATGGGCCTGGATGGCGGGGCGTGAGCGGTGGCGAACTGCTCTGACCGATCCGCTTGGCGGGTCGTCGGCCTGGCCGCAGGCGGGAAGCGGGGTTCGTGGTGAGGCAAACCGGATGCGGGTCTTCACGTTGGGCAACTTCGGTATGCTGTGTGGCCCACGTCCGGCCTTGGGCCAAGTCCCCCCGGACGGTTGGCAGACCTCTTTCCGGGGCCGATGGGCTTGCGAGCGCGGCGTCGTCGAGCCGGGGCGGGGGAAATCGACGTCGGGTGTGTTCAAGCGGATGTCGATGGCTCACGCTGGTCATTTCCGCGACGCGGATCGGCCGGGTGTCGCTTCAATGCCGTGTGTGGGGGCACTGGCGCCGATGGTGAGCCACAGGCTCGTCCGGGACCTCACGTTGGTCCGGCGGGTGCTCCGAACGGGTAATCGATCGTTCGCATCACTGCTCTTGGGCGGATGGCACACATGGCTTGCTGCCCATATATTAGCGATCGCTTTCGCGTTCCCCCGGGGCCGGTTTGAGGTGAGTCGCACTGGCGCCGAGTACTCACGCCAGATCTAGGCGCGGCGATGTCCGTCGTCAATGCGTGCCGTCGCCGGCGTTTCACTGACGACGCCCTCGACTCTTCGGTTAGTCGAAGCAGCCCGGTGCGGCTCACGTTTGTCGTCACACCGGGTATCTGGTTGGTCCCTGGCCTCAATCCTGCTCATGTTTGCCGGCCCGTCGCGTTTTCGGTGAGTGGATCTAGCCTTTCGGGGCTCACGCTTGCCGTCTTGGGCGGATCTGCGGACTCCGTATGGCATCGAGTTCTGGTGGCCGGCGCTGGCTCGTTTATCGCGTCCTTTCGCGCCTGTGGCGGCTTTGCCGTTCGGTGAACCGAATGAGGCCGCACTCACTCACGTCGCCCATCGGCGCTCGCATGCCGTGCGCTACCGGGGCGCTGCTTGTATCGGACGTGCGGCTGAATGAAGCGACGTGGCCTGCTCGAGGCTTGAGCCCACGATGTTTGGGGGACGGGGCTGGTAAGTGGTGAGCCGGATCGGTTTTCGCGGCCCACTTCTGGGTCAGTTGCGTCGGCGGCAGGTGTCGGCCGCCCGTTCCGAGCCGATCCGGCGATCGTTGCGCGGGTCGTTCCGGGCGCCCGGTGCCGTTAATCGGTGCCCGTCGAGCTTCAACGCCTAATGATCCGGGGATGAGTCACGTCGGGCATATGACTTGCTGCCAATTCCGCCTGACTTCCTGGTATCCGCCGGCCGGCCGACGGCCCGATCGACATGCTGGGCATGATTTCAGTCGATATCGGTCGATCCCTCGGCTCGCCGCCCCCGAAATCGGCGCCGCGAGCCGATCGCGGACACGCCCGCATGCACGAAATTCGTCGTAGCAATTTTGCGACAAGATTTGAGGTGAGATAATTCGGGAGCCGCTGCACTGCGGAACGGGCGCGCGGGAAAACGGGCGCCCGCCGCGCTTTCCGCGGCACGCAAAGGTGAATCGAGGATGGCCGGATTTTGGACCGGTGAGCGTTTGCGGGAGCTCGATCGGGTGAGTGGCGACGAATCGCCGAGCTTCACCGGATATGGTGAGCATGCCGTTCTGGACGCGCATCACCACAGACGCTATCCTTCCGGAAACTTCTCCTCCGACCCGATGCATGGCCACAAAGCGCGCCAAGAAAACCGATGTGGATGTGGTGAGTGCTAGTTCCGCCGAATTGCGTAAGGCTGTCGAGGCAATCGCAATTCAGCCGAAAAACGGCAAGATCACCCTCCTGACTCGCAAGCTGTTCAACGTGCTGCTTGCGGTCGCTCAGCAAGCCGACGATTCCGGCGATACCTATCGCGCGCTGCTGTCGGATATCGTCGCCAACTCGGCCTTCGATTCCAACGACACGGCGCTCGTGAAGGAGCACTTGCGGCGGATGGTGTCGGTGCAGGTCGAATGGAGTACCGGCACGTCGAGCCAGAAGCCCGGTCGGAAATGGGGGATTTCCACGCTGATCGCCGATGCCGAAATTCTCGAGGATCCTGCGACGCGGCGCGTGTGGGTCGAATTCTCGTTTGCACCGAAGATCAAGAAGAAACTGCTCGACCCGGTGCAGTATGCGCGTCTGAGTCTACAGTTCCAGAGCCAGCTGCGCAGCAGCGCGGGGCTCGCGCTGTACGAAATCTGCGTGCGCTATCTGACGAACCCGAGCCATCTGACGATGCGCGAGCCTTGGGAATGGTGGCGCCCGATCCTGTCGGGCACGCCCGACACCGAGGCCGGCGACGAGGCGAAGCGCGAGTACAAATACTTCAAGCGCGACTATCTGCGTCCGGCGATCGCCGAGGTGAACGCAGTGACGAACATCTTCGTCGAACTGGTCGAGCATCGCGAAGGACGTCGAGTTGCCGAGATCCAATTCCGCGTGTCGGAGCGCAAGCAGCCGATGCTCGCACTCGACGAGCATCCGAACGTCTTCGACAGCACGCTTGTCGACCGGATGGTGAAGATCGGCATTCCGTTGAAGGAAGCGCAGACGCTCTATGCGGACAACGAGGAAAACCGGATTCGCGCCGCGCTGCAATTGACCGAGCAGCGGGTGCGCAGCACGACGCTGCCGCCCGTGCGCAGCGCGCCTGCGCTGTTCAAGGACGCGTTGAAGAAAGGATATGCACCGCCCGTCGACACGGTCGAAACGCCGCCGCCTGCAAGCGGCGGCAAGTTGGCCGCTGCCCCTGCCAACGCCGGGCGGGCGGACGATCCGAAGGCGCGTCTGCGCAGCGAGTACGACGCTTACCGGCGAAAGGAAGCGAAGCAGCTGTATGAAGAACAAGGTGACGCGGAACGGGAGGTCGCGCGCGCGTCGTTCGAATCCGACGTGTTGCCTGCGCTAGGTTCGCATCTGCGTGATGATTGGCGTCGGCGCGGACTGGACTCGAAACTCGTCGAAACAGCTTTTTTCGACTGGCTCGCTCAAAAGACCTGGGGCGAACCGACCGACGGCGATCTGCTCGCCTTTACGCTGAGCCAGTCCCGCGCGGCTTGA